>CBFHMK010000005.1:0-160484 GCA_965656965.1 uncultured Porticoccaceae bacterium | reverse complement strand
AAAAGGTGAAATATGAAACGCATGTTAATTAACGCCTCGCACACTGAAGAAATGCGAGTAGCAATGGTCGATGGCCAGAGACTTTACGATCTAGATATAGAAAACAGAACCAGAGAACAAAAGAAATCAAATATCTACAAGGGCAAAATAACCCGAGTAGAACCCAGCCTAGAAGCTGCATTTGTGGACTATGGCGCAGACCGCCACGGCTTCCTTCCCCTGAAAGAAATCTCTCGCGAGTACTTTAAGAAGAAGTCCTCAGACGGCGGCAGAGTTCGTATTCAGGACTCAGTTAAAGAGGGTCAGGAAGTTCTAGTTCAGGTAGAGAAGGAAGAACGAGGCTCCAAAGGCGCCGCCCTTACCACCTTTATGAGCCTTGCTGGCCGCTACCTGGTATTGATGCCCAACAACCCTCGCGCCGGTGGTATCTCAAGGCGCATCGAAGGTGATGAGCGAGCTGACCTACGTGAAGCAATGCGTGGTCTAAATATCCCGGACGGAATGGGAGCCATCGTGCGCACAGCCGGCATTGGTCGCGCCACCGAAGAGTTGCAGTGGGATCTGGATTATCTATTGCAGCTTTGGAACACCATCACCGAAGAAGCCGAAGGATCCAAAGCGCCTCATTTTTTATTCCAGGAAAGCAACGTCATAGTGCGCGCCATTCGCGACTATCTCCGCCAGGATGTAGGCGAAGTTATTGTTGATAGCGAGGAAGCCCATGCCTTGGCTGCTGCGTTTATCGGGACAGTAATGCCTGACTTCACCAGTAAGGTGAAATTCTATCAGGAAGAAATCCCCCTGTTTAATCGATACCAAATCGAAAACCAGATCGAAACCGCATTCTGTCGTGAAGTCGGCTTGCCCTCAGGCGGCTCTATCGTGATTGATGTAACAGAGGCTATGGTTTCTATTGATATCAACTCCGCCCGCGCAACAAAAGGTGGTGACATCGAAGAAACCGCATTTAATACTAACAAAGAAGCTGCCGAAGAAATCGCACGCCAGTTGCGACTGCGAGATGTCGGTGGACTTATTGTTATCGACTTTATCGACATGCTTAACAGCCGGCATCAGAAAGAAGTAGAAAACAAAATGCGCGACGCTCTGGTAGTAGATCGCGCCAGAGTTCAGGTAGGTCGTATCTCTCGCTTTGGCCTATTAGAGATGTCTCGCCAGCGCCTGCGTCCGTCTCTGGAAGAGACTATGTCAAAAGTCTGCCCACGCTGTAAAGGACAGGGTACTATTCGTGGCACCAGATCACTGGCGCTGTCCATTCTACGTTTGGTCGAAGAAGAAGCGCAGAAGGAGTTTAGCCGCGAAATCCGCGCCATTGTGCCCGTTCCCGTAGCCACTTTCTTACTCAACGAAAAGCGCAAAGAAATCTCTGATATAGAGTCACGTAACAAGATTCAGGTTACCGTTCTTCCAAATACCGAGATGGAAACGCCGCACTTCGAAGTAGTGCGTATCCGCAACCAAGACGAGGACACCTCGGACTTCAGCTACAAGCTCGCTGATGAACTAAGCAAACCGGACATGGAAGTGGTTAGTGATTCTGCTGATAACTCCAAGACACTGGCTCAACCAGCGGTCAAAACTATTGTGCCTTCATCACCCGCTCCAACAGTGGCTCAGGTTAAGCCTGCAGAGGTTAAAGCGCCGAGCCTGGTCAAGCGACTATGGGATAGCATGTTTGGTGGCACAGAGGCCGAGGAAGAAGAAAAGCCTAAGCCACGAAATAATGATCGCAACAACAGAGGTCGCGGTGGCCAAAATAATCGCAACCGCAACAATAATCGCAACCGAAATGCTCGCGGTAATGATAGTCGCAATGAAGGTGGCCGTAACGATGGCGACTCAAAGCGCGACGGACGCAAGAGTAATGCGCGCCCCAAAACCAATGAGCCTCAAAACAACGATAATCGCCGCAATAAAAATAACCGCCGCAATCAGCCCAAGGTCAACGCCACTGAAACACAGACTGATAGCAAAGAAACCAAGCCGACTGAGGCTCCGGATTCAGGTATAGCAGCACCTCAGGGCGATCAATTACAGCGCCGCCCTAATGACAAGCGTCGCGGTCCTCGTCGCCGTCGTCAGCGTCGTGACGTGCCACAAGAAATGCTACAAAATACCACTGAGTCTACAACCTCAGAAACAGTAATAGCTGAGGCCCCCGCAGTTGCGGACAAGGCCCCTACCCCGGAAAGCAGCAAGCCAGCTGAGGCTGTAGCTGCCCCAGAGGCAGCGGTTGCTACCGAGACTACAGCGCCTGAAAAACCTGCAGCCAAGCCTAAGCGTAAGGCGGCTGCCAAACCCAAGGCCGCTGCCAAAAAAGCTGCCAGCGAAACAGCCGAAGCTCCTGCCCCAGAAAACAAGGCAGCGGCAGCGGAAGCGGTAGAGCCAAAAGCAAAGCCCAAGGCAAAAGCAAAGGCTAAGCCCAAGGCAGCTGCTAAAAAACCAGCTGTAGAAAAGGCCAAATCCAAGCCCGCTAACAATACTGCAAATACAGAAGAGCCACCGCGAGCCAGTAATGATCCGCGCTATAACCCCAACCCGGTAGACAGGGTAAAAGTTAGCACGGAACGTCGCGAAGCCGTCCCGGCAAAAGCGGTGGAGGAAAGTGCAGCAGCACCAGCCCCCAAGCCCAAGCCGGCAGCTCAGAGAGCGTCAAATGATCCACGCAAAAAGAGAAATTCAGAAATTACTGGCGCCGCTGCCGCTTCTGAGGCCTCTTCTGTAGCGCAAGATGGACAAAAAGACGCAAAGGAGTAATTGTTACTTGTCAGTGAAAAAAGGGGCTGTATAATCAGCGCCTTCAAAGTGTAGGGGCATAAATAAACCGCTCCTTCACTGAGAGAATTAGGTGGGATGGCAGAGCGGTTGAATGCACCAGTCTTGAAAACTGGCATACGTTAATAGCGTATCTAGGGTTCGAATCCCTATCCCACCGCCATTTACAAAAAAGCCTCCTTATTAGGAGGCTTTTTTATTGGGCTTATAAAAATACCAGGTCACCATAGCCTGACTGGCGATCATAAGGCATCCCGACAATTTAACAGCAGCAGTGCCGGATTGCGTAAATTCAATAATATTGGCTTTGATTAAGGCCGGAGGCCTGGGCAGACCTATGCCTATGAAAAAAATGTGTCCCGTGAGGGACTTGAACCCCCAGCAGTCGCTTAGGAGGCGACGGATTTATCCAGTTAATCGAACGGGACATGCGGGCATTATAGGTTAAATAGGCTAAACCGCCAGTGCTTACCGCAGCCAACTGGATCAATATCCATTACAATTGTGCCCATGAATTTACTTCTGCTCAGCAACAATCAAATATCTGGCAACAGGGCCACCGTGACTGGCCGCCAGCTGGAACATTTACTCAGGGTTCAGCGGCTGACTTTGGGTGACTCTGTGCGTACGGGTCTAATCAACGGCCTTATGGGCCAGGGGCTAATTACCCATCTAGACAGCCAGAGTGCGGAGCTGGAGCTCAGTCTCTGTGATGCACCTCCCGAGCCCTTGCCTATAACTCTTTTGATGGCCATGCCCAGACCCAAAATGCTTCGCAGGAGTTTACAGACCATCTCTGCCATGGGCGTAAAAAAACTATATTTAATCAATTCGAGTCGCGTTGAAAAAAGTTTTTGGCAAACCGCATTTCTGGAACCAGAGGCCTTGCAAGAGCAGCTAATTTTGGGTTTAGAGCAGGCTCAGGATACCCGGCTACCCGAGATCCATATACGCAAGCTATTTAAACCTTTTGTCGAGGATGAGCTCGGCGACATTGTCCTCGGTAGCCGCTCCCTGGTGGCCCAACCCAATGCAGACAGGCCCTGCCCCATCAACAGTCAAGAGCCCATTACTCTAGCCATAGGCCCTGAAGGTGGGTTTATCCCCTACGAGGTGGAAAAACTCAATCAGGTGGGTTTTGAATCTGTTCATCTAGGCCCAAGAATTCTGCGTGTAGAAAACGCCGTACCAGCTTTGATCTCGAGGCTATATCCGGGCTAATACTCCTGATACCAGAGCTAGCGTCGCCTCGGTGTGGCGCGAGAAAATCTCGCCTGAGGCCGCTGCTTTTTAGACTCGCGCCGCTTTACTTCTTTTTCGCGGCGAGATTCTCCGGGAACTAAAAATCCATCTCCAGAGCCAATCAGATCTGCTCGCCCCATGCGCCGCAAAGCCTTGCGAAGCATAGGCCAGTTTTCCGGATCGTGATAGCGCAGAAACGCTTTGTGCAAAGTGCGCTGCTCTTTGCTTTTAGCACTAAATATCTTTTCGCTGTTATTGCGTCCCAATGGCTTTAATGGATTTTTCTCGGTGTAGTACATTGTCGTCGCCGAGGCCATAGGTGAGGGATAAAAGTTCTGTACCTGATCGACACGGAAGCCATTGCTCTTTAACCATAGCGAGAGGCTCATCATGTCTTCGTTGGTAGAGCCCGGATGGGCAGAGATAAAGTACGGGATCAAATATTGCTTCTTACCCGCCTCTTTCGAAAACCGCTCGAACATTTCTTTAAATTCGTAGTAACTACCCATACCCGGCTTCATCATTTTGCTCAATGGGCCGTCTTCAGAGTGCTCAGGGGCAATCTTAAGGTAACCACCGACATGGTGAGTGACCAACTCTTTAACGTATTCTGGGTCTTTTACGGCAAGGTCATAGCGCAAACCTGAAGCCACCACAACTTTCTTAACACCCTCGAGTTCGCGGGTTTTGCGATAGAGTTGGGTGGTATGCCGATGATCAGTCTCAAGATTGACACAGATCGTTGGGTAGACACAGGACGGACGCCTGCAGGTCTCTTCGATCTTCTTATCCTTGCAGTTAAGCCTATACATATTGGCGGTTGGCCCACCCAGATCAGAAATAACGCCCGTGAATCCGGGTGTTAAGTCGCGAATCTTTTCTACTTCATCAAGAATAGACTGCTCGGAGCGACTTTGAATAATTCGCCCCTCATGTTCAGTAATTGAGCAAAAAGTACAGCCACCAAAACAACCGCGCATTATATTGACCGAGAAGCGAATCATTTCGTAGGCAGGAATCTTGCTATCGCCATACACTGGGTGAGGTACACGCTTGTAGGGCTGCTCAAACACCCAGTCAAGCTCCTCAGTCTCTAGAGGAATCGGCGGTGGATTGACCCAGATATCATTGCGCCCCTGACTTTGCACTAGAGGGCGGGCGTTGCCTGGGTTGGTTTCACGATGAAAAATTCGGTCAGCATGAGCATAGAGTACTGGGTCTGCTGAAATTTGCTCAAAGGACGGCATGCGAATATAAGTGCTGCTTGGGTCAGTCTTAATGGCCTCTGTGTCAGGGATAATTGATAAAGGCTTTGGCTCAGTTTCTGGCGTTGCTTCAGCTAAAGCTTTATCCGCCTTTATACGAATATCCTTGGCGTCATCGCATTGCGTAGGATGAGCTCCCTCATAGGGATTCTTAGATTTCTCAACCCTGCCAGGCTGATCCACTGAGGTTGAATCAATCTCGCGCCAGCCCTTGGGGATCTCACGGCACAAAAATGCACTGCCGCGTAAATCGGTGATCTCGCGAATGGATTCACCCGCAGCCATACGGTGGGTTAGCTCGACCATCGCCCGCTCAGCATTACCATAGAGCAGGATATCCGCGGTCGAATCCATTAGCACAGAACGCTTAACTGACTCTGACCAGTAGTCGTAATGGGCCAGACGCCGCAAACTGGCCTCAATCCCACCGGCAACCACGGGCACATCGGAATAGGCCTCGCGACATTTTTGACTATAAACGGTAACAGCCCTATCTGGGCGCTTACCGCCCTCATCGCCGGCAGTATAGGCATCATCGTGACGCAATCTGCGGTCGGCGGTATAGCGATTAATCATCGAATCCATGTTGCCGGCAGTCACACCGAAATAGAGATTTGGCTTACCCAGCTCTTGAAAGACTGCCTTGTCACGCCAATCCGGCTGCGACAGAATCCCAACCCTGTAGCCCTGAGACTCTAGTACTCGGCCTATGACCGCCATACCGAAACTCGGATGGTCGACATAGGCATCACCAGTCACCAGTATTACATCACAGCTATCCCAGCCCAGCTGATCCATTTCGGTACGAGACATGGGTAAGAATGGGGCCGGCCCAAAACATTCAGCCCAATACTTTGGGTAGTCGTAGAGAGCTTTCGGGTTCTGATTAGATATGGCCATAACTTAGTTACGCTTTATTCCAAGGGTTGGGGCTTTTCGGGGCGCCATTGTAGCCGATTTGGCGTACACAAACCCAAAAACTGAACTCTGGACAACTAAAACTAATTTTGCGAATGAGAATCAATATTATTAACATTTAGCAATTAAAGGCGTACAATGATTTCAACAGACAGATATTCAGGACAGCTAATGACACTTTGGGATCTTACACAGGGCGCCAGCGCCAGAGTTAGCCGCTTTAAATCCAGTACCCAGGGCAATTATCGCACCCGTCTCAGTGAGCTTGGCTTCCACCCTGGCGAGCTCATCGCCTGTGTACTGTCGCCCAGCATGGGAGCTCCCAAGCTCTACAGAGTCAATAACACGGTCTACTCTCTAGATGACAGCATAGCTTCATTAATTGAAGTGGCCTAGGCACCAGCCAGCCCCAATGCCCTCTGCTCCTGTAACTAAAGCTAAAGTCGCACTGATTGGCAGCCCTAACTCAGGGAAAAGCCTACTGTTCAACCGTTTGACAGGTCTCAATCAGAAAGTCGCCAATTTCCCCGGCATCACCGTTGACATCACCTCAGGTCAAAGTCTTGACCAGAATGATATAGAGTATCTGGATTTCCCAGGTGTTTATTCACTTAAGGCCATCTCTGGAGAAGAACAAATAGCTATCCAGGCTTTTATCGGGGCTTTGGAAGACGACCTTCTGGATACAGTTATCTGTGTTGTGGACACGACCAGACTTGAAAAAGGGCTTATTTTTGCTTTACAGGTTTTAGAAACCTGCCTGCGTTATAACAAGCCGATGCTACTTGCCGCCAATATGGTCGATGTTCTTGACCAAAACAACATGCAGTTTGATGCTCAGGGGCTGTCAGAGGCTCTTGATGTAGCAGTCGTACCCATCTCGGCCAAGTCTGGTACCGGACTGCAGGACCTGGGTGAGGCCCTAGATCAAGCGCGGGTGCCATCTAAAAAATTTGAGAGCGACATTATCGCCAGTGATGAATCCATAAATCATCTTCATGCACAGCAGCTCGCAGAAAGATTTGGCCCCAAGGGTGACGTGCTAATTGATACCCAAACCCGGCTGGATAGCTTCTTTCTTCACTCCTGGTATGGCGGCCTAAGCTTCTTTTTCATTATGTACCTGCTGTTTCAGTCAATATTTACCTGGGCTGCGCCGGCCATGGATGCCGTGGAAGCCAGCATTCAATGGCTGGCCTCCGCCGTGCTGCCCTTGATTCCGGACGGTATGGCGAGCGACTTTACCTCCGATGCGCTGTTCGGTGGTATAGGCGCGTTTCTGGTGTTTGTTCCACAGATTTTCGTATTAACCCTCGTCGTAGGCATACTTGAGGATAGCGGCTATCTCGCCAGAGCCGCAGTCATCTGCCATAAGCCATTGCGAGTCTTTGGGCTAACCGGCAAGAGCTTTATCCCAATGCTCTCAGGCGTAGCCTGTGCTATCCCAGGGATCTATGCTGCGCGTACGGTGGACTCACCCCGCAAGCGCTGGCTTACCTATCTAGCCATACCCCTAATGCCCTGCTCCGCACGCTTACCTGTTTACAGCCTTATTATCGCCGCATTTATCCCCGCCCAAAAGGCGATGGGAGGACTGATCGGCTGGCAGGGTCTCGCAATGTTCTCCATCTACGTATTTGGCATTCTCTGTGCACTACTGGTTACTGCCCTAGTATCACGTAGCAATGCGGAATTGCGTACTGATCTCCCCTTTGTTCTCGAGATGCCGCCCTATAGGCTGCCCTCTTGGCGGCCTCTCGTGCGCAACGCATGGAATCGCAGCAAGCACTTTGTAACCAAAGCAGGCAAGGTAATTTTCTTAGTTACAGTAGTGATCTGGGTGCTCGGCTACTTCCCTAACCAGGGCGCTGCTTTGGGAGAATCTTGGCTTGGCAGCATGGGTCAGTGGATTGAGCCAGTCTTCGCACCCATCGGCCTGGATTGGCGCTATGGCGTGGCCATTTTGACCTCATTCCTAGCCCGCGAGGTCTTTGTCGGTACCCTGGGCACTATGTTCGGCATTGATGGCACCGAGGACTTTGCTTCGCTGGCTCAACAGATACAGGATAGCGGTCTCCCGCTAGGCTCTGGGGTTGCGCTTTTGGTATTCTTCGCCATCGCTCTGCAATGTGTCTCAACCCTTGCAGTATTGCAGAGGGAGACCAGATCCTGGCGGCTGCCGATACAGCTTTTCGTGAGTTATAGCATCTTTGGCTATCTGGCAGCTCTAGCCGCCTTCCATCTGGTTGAGCTGTTAACCTAAGCCCTGCTCAAACATAATATATTCACAAACATGCATGCCAGAGTTCCTGTAGGTAGCATGGGCGCTAGAATTTTCAGTTTCCGCATAGAGCCTAAAACCACAGACCTCAACTGGCGATGCCTTGGCCATTTCCTGCAACTGTTGATACATCGCAGAGTAAACACCCTGACGTCGAAACTGCGGCTTTACATAGACCGACTGAATCCACCAAAACAGGCCATTGCGCCAATCGGACCATTCATAGGTCACCATAAGCGTAGCTGCGGCAACAGAATCTACCTCAGCGACCAGATAGAATCCAAATTGAGCGTGCTGAAAGAGTCCCTCAACACCAGCGGTAGCCTTCTTGGGATCAAGCGTCTTACCCTCAGTTTCCAGCGCCATTGCACAGTTGTGACTGGCTAGCAGTTCGGTGTCTTCGGGTCCCGCAGTGCGCACTCTTAGCATTTTTCGTGCTCCTCAAAATGTTGTGTTGCTAAACCAAGAATTAAACCACTCATCACAGCATTAGGCCATTGCGAAATCGCTATAGAGCGCATAGAGTATCCGTCCAAACAATGCCGATCAGCAGTCTCATGCAAAGTATCAGAGTACAGGATATCCCCTATCAGGCGGACAGCGCTGCACTGTTTAACCGCCTGCGTGATTTGCCTGAAGCCATCTGGCTGGACAGTGGCAAGCCAAGGAGCCTGCAGGGCTGTTTTGATATTATATCGGCCAGCCCAGATATACTGATTGAAACCCGGGGTGCCCAATCAAGCATCACCGAACCCTCAGGCATTCGCACCTCTCAGGAAGACCCCTTTGAGCTTGCCAAGCAGATCCTGGCGCCCATGCTACCGGTGACAGAAACTACGGATGCGCCCTTTGTAGGTGGTCTTTTGGGCTATTTTGGCTATGATCTGGGCCGACAGCTGATTGATATAGATAGCATTGCCCTCAGTGCCGTAGATATGCCCGATATGCGTCTTGGTCGCTATCTATGGAGTCTGATAGTCAATCATGAGCTCCGTCAAACCCAACTGCACTTTCATCCTCTCTGCCCGCGGACTCTTCAGGAAGAGATATGTTCTAGACTGGAAGACCCTTCTGAGCCCATATGCCAGAATGCCGAGCCTATGCGCTTTAAGCTAGGGGCCAACTTTAGCCCCACCCTGAGTCAGCAGGGGTACAACCAGTCTATAGCCCGCGTAAAGGACTACATTGCCAGTGGGGACTGCTATCAGACTAACTTTACCCAGCATCTCTCTGCACCCTATACAGGCGATCTCTGGGAAGCCTACCTAACATTGCGGGATGCCGCGCCATCCCCCTACTCCGTATTCTGGCAATGGCAAGATCGTGCGGTGCTCTCTATTTCACCTGAGCGCTTTTTAAAAACTGATATTGAGGCTGACGATCGCAGAGTGCGCGTGGAGACCAAGCCTATCAAAGGCACCCTGTTGCGCGGTGCTACAGTGGAAGAGGATCAGGAGAATGCTATTCAGCTGCTCAATAGCAGCAAAGATCGAGCGGAGAACCTGATGATTGTTGATCTGCTGCGCAATGATCTAGGTAAGTGCTGCGAGCCAGGCAGTATTAGGGTCCCAAAACTATTTAACCTAGAAAGTTTTCCCAATGTACATCATCTCGTGAGTACGGTGACCGGTGTTTTAAAAGAAGAAAGCGGCGCTCTGGATCTATTGCGTGATTGTTTTCCAGGAGGCTCGATAACTGGAGCGCCAAAAAAGCGCGCCATGGAGATTATTGAGGAGCTTGAGCCGGTTAGGCGTTCAGTCTATTGTGGCAGCCTGGGCTATATTAGCGCGTCCAATCGTATGGACACCAACATAGCCATTCGCACGCTGGTGGCGGATGGCTCAAAGCTGCATTGCTGGGGTGGTGGTGGTATTGTCGCTGACTCAGAAGCCGCCGCTGAGTACGAAGAGTCATTGAATAAGATCAGAGTGCTGCTAGAGGCCTTACAGGCGCTATAAAGCCTTAGGTAGGGGCAGGTCTCTCAAGCCTTTGACAGTATCAAGGCAAGAGGCTGTTGGTCTGACGCCAGTCAGCGTCGATAATATCGCCCTTATCATCCAGTGCCGGATAGGCTAACTGATGCTTTTGGCAGTAGGCTGCTAACAGGGGCTGTGTCCACTCAAACAGCATGCTCTCATACAGCTGGTCACTTAGCCGGCGCTGTTTGTAGAGGCCTGCCTCCTCTCGCTGACGGCGTGCCTCTGCCAAAATAATCGCGCAAGCCACACTGACATTAAACGACTCGACCATACCCAGCATGGGCACTGTAATACTGGTATCTATATAGGTCGACGCCTGCTCGCTAATGCCATATTTTTCAGCACCCAAAACCAAAGCTGTAGGGCGAGTATAATCCACCTGCCTATAATCTACAGTGTTGCCTGAGGTATCTGCTGCAACTATCTGATAATCAAGGGCTTTAAGGTTTTTTAATGGAACCGATATATCAGAATAAACATGGCTCTCAACCCATTTATGAGTACCCATTGTGGTGCCTGTATGGGCGCGAAATGTTTTCTCATCCAAGGCAGAATGAACTTCCATAACACCCACCGCATCGCAGGTGCGCACAATGGCCGACAGATTCTGACCCTTGTGCACAGAATCTGTTACTACGGTCAGGTCAGGCTGCCTGAAACCCAGCACCTCAATAGCACGTGCAAACCGCTGCGCTGTCATGTTGTCTCCCGATACCTTAGCGACGCCAAAAGCTATAGCTACGGCTATGCTTGCTGATAGGCTACCGCCACTTCCTCGGCAATAATTCTAATGCCCTGAGCGACTGTTTCGCCATCCTGGGCGTATGAAACCCGAATACATTCCTGCTTGTGGCGCCAATCTGAGCCCATACCAGGGAAAAAATTATGCCCAGGTACCACCAGCACTCCGCGGCGCTTGAGACGCTCATAGAGCTCCTGACTGGTAATTGGCAGACCATCAAACCAGAGCCACAGGAATATAGCTCCCTCAGGGCGATGAATACGATAGGGTAAATCTTTAAGCTCAGCTCTAAATAGCTCTGCAGCCTCTAGCGCCCTCTTTTTGTAAAACGGCCCTATCACACCTCGACTCAGACTAAGTATCTCACCTGAGGTAAACAGTTCTCGGGCAATAGTAGGTCCCAGATTGCCACAGGCAAGGTTGATCACAGTATTGGCATTTGAATAGGCCTCAACAAGCTCCTCACTGGCCACAATAATACCCGTGCGGACACCGGGAAGCCCCAGCTTGGAGAGACTTAGCACCAATACCGTATTGTTATTCCAATGGGGGCGCGCATCATTAAATAAAATCCCTGGAAATGGCAGCCCGTAGGCACCATCAATAATTAATGGGATCCCCGCCCCCTGAGCGATCTCATCAAGATGCGCCACCTCATTATCCGTAAGCACATTGCCAGTAGGGTTAGTTGGCCGTGAAACACAGAGAGCCGAAGTCTGCTGAGTGACCCTGAGCTGTGAAAAGTCGACGTGATACTTAAATAATTTATTATCTAATAGCTCAATCTCGGGTTTGGTGGCAGTAAAGAAGTTATCCCCCAGCCCAATATCCGTATAGCCAATATACTCAGGCGCGAGAGGCAAATGTATGCTGTTATGACTGCCATCCGGCATAGCACCTGCAAGCATATTGTAGAGTATAAAGAAGGCAGACTGACTACCATTGGAGATAGCAATATTGCACTCTGACAGTTGCCAGCCAAACTCCTTGCGCAGAAGCTCGGCTATCTGACCGCGAAAGACCCTGTCCCCCTGGGGCGACTGATAAATACCCATAAGACTATGTAGCTGCTGCGGATCGGCAATCACAGATTCTAACCGCCGCTTAAACAGCTCCTCGGCTTCCGGTATCCGCCCTGGGTTGCCACCACCCATAAAAATCATATCGGGATTTTCATTAAGCGCGGTACCCAAATCGTCCATGAGTTCCACAATACCTGTGCTGCCGGCAAACTTTTTACCAAACTGCGATAATTTCAAAACTCACTCCATATATTGCGCTTATGCCATATGCCTAAAGGTGAAATTGACCCTCGGCGCCTGCAAATTCTTAACCTTAGCTATCCTATGCTGCCAGTGAGCCTGGATACCAGCCCCCATCAAGAGCAACGAGCCATGGGGCAAGTTGATTGTCAGGCGCTCTTTAGTCCTGTTATGCCGCAGCTGAAACTGCCTCTCGACCCCCAGGCTCAGGGAGGCGATTATGGGAGCTGGGCCCAACGCAGCCTCATCATCCGCATGCCAGTCGACGCTGTCCTGCCCATCGCGATAATAATTGACCAGAGCCCGATTAAATTTTTGCTGCGTACGCTCTTCAACATCTAATCTTAGTGATTCCATCCAAGCCGGAAAAGCAACGGCCTGAAGTCGGATTCGACTGTAAGTGTAGCTGGTATTTGGATCGCCGAACCAGTTCTGTAATCGCGGTATAGGTATTGTCTTACCGGCAATACTAATATGGTCCTGGCGCCAGACTGTCTTCTCAATGGCTGTTTTCAAAAGCTCATCGGCTTGATGGGGCGACAGCCAGTTGGGCCAGAAATAAATTTCGCTACTGCCGGCCTCTGGACTCAGTGCAACTGGAATTATCTGTTGATCAAAAAGGTCCATCGATAGCCCGCCTACGTCAGCCCGTAAATACTAGGCTCAATCACCAGCTCAATGGCAAACGCGGCCTGCACTGCCTGCTTAATCCTCTCTGCCAAGGCTAGTATTTCAATACCGGTACCGCCATGATTAACCAGCACCAACGCCTGATGCTTGTGAACGGCCACATTCCCGTACCGCTTGCCCCGAAAGCCACATTGATCGATCAACCATGCCGCTGGGATTTTAAACCGGCCGTCAGACTGTGCATACCAGGGCATGTTGGGATGCTCCGACCTGAGCTGCCGCGCCTGTTCTGAACTGACCACTGGATTAGTAAAGAAGCTGCCTACATTGGGAATTACAGCAGGATCCGGCAGCTTTTGCCGGCGAATTTTACAGACCGCCGCGCTAACCTCCAGGGGCGTAGGTGCCGTCTCGGGGAGGCTGTCGCGAAGTGCGGGATAGTCAATATTAACCTGAGCCTGCCTTGTCAAATTCAGTGTCACGGCAGTAATCAAATGCTGACTTTTTAAACTCTGCTTAAAGATACTGTCTCGATAGCCAAACTGACAGTCTTGACGATCAAAACGCCGCGGCTTGCCAGTAGCAATCTCAATCGTCTCAAGTGATACAAACAGGTCGCTGAGCTCTACCCCATAGGCACCTATATTCTGAATCGGAGCTGCCCCCATACTACCCGGAATTAGCGAGAGGTTTTCCAAGCCATACCAACCCTTATTAAGGCAGTGCTGCACCATTTCGTGCCAGTCTTCTCCAGCCCCAAACCTGACCGCAAGTCTCTGACCTTCTGCCTCCTGACAACTGACCCCTTTAATATCTACAACAATAACCAAGCCTAGAATATCCCCGGCTAGCACCAGATTACTACCACCACCTAAAGCCGTCACTGCCAGCCCTTTGGTATGGGCAAAGTCTAGCGCCTGATAAATCTGATCCACGGAGCTGGGCCGACAGAAATACTCAGCTCGCACAGCAATCCCAAGGCTATTCATTGCTTGCAGACAGACTGCTGGGGCAATTTCTAGCATCGGTGACTCTGTCATAGCTGAGCCTTAATTTGCCTGAGTAGGCCAGCTGCCGCATCTTCAACCAGATCCAAAACCAGCGCAAAACCCTGATCCCCACCATAGTACGGATCAGGAACCACCTGCTGGTGCTGGTACTGAGGGTCACAACTATAATCCAAAAACAGCCCTAAACTGCCCTGATAGTGACCTGGGCTCATGGCTTTTAGATTGCTAAGATTTTCGTGGTCCATGGCGACGATATAATCAAACCGCTCAAAGTCCTGGGGTTCAACGAGTCGGGCACGCAGTTTATCCATCTGATAACCCCGCTCCGCAGCTGCTGCACTAGTTCGCTTATCTGGTGCATGCCCGATGTGCCAGTCGCCGGTACCGGCTGAATCTACACTAATGTGAGCCCCTAGCCCCTCGGCCTCCACCATCGCCTCGAATACCGCGTGGGCTGTGGGCGATCGACAAATATTGCCAAGACAGACAAATAACACCGAAATTTTATGCATAACTCACCAAAAAAATAATTCTGCCCTAGGGCAACAACTTTATTGCGACCCTATTAAAGCCACCGCTGCCTGTAAATCTTCTTCTGTATCAATACCAGGAGGGACCGCCTCGACAGCGTCCGCCACATGAATGCCGACTCCATGACAGATAAACCGCAGCTGCTCCAGGGACTCAAGCTGCTCCAGCGCAGCTATAGGCCAGCCTACAAAGGCTGTCAACTCCGCTACCCTATAGGCATAGATACCAATATGGCGTCGCGCCAGATCAGCCTTAGGCAAGCTATCCCGGCGATCAGCAAAATGCTCTCTAGGCCATGGAATCGGCGCTCGGCTAAAAAGCCTGGCAAACCCTTGTTCATCAGAGACCACTTTGACGACATTGGGATTCAGAAAATCTGCAACTGATGTAATGGGTTCACAGAGAGTAGCCACACCAGCCTCGGTATTCTGTGCCAGGTTATCCGCCACCTGATTGATTACCGTAGCTGGAATAAGGGGCTCATCACCCTGGACATTGACCACTATCTGCTCCTGACTGAGCGCCAATTTCTCAGCGACTTCTTGCAGCCGATCTGTGCCGGAAACATGTTTCGCACTGGTCATCACAACCTCAGCACCAAACGCCTGCGCGGCAATTTCTATGCGACTGTCATCTGTTGCAATCACTACCCTCTCCGCTGCGCTCTCAGAGGCTTGCTGCCAGACACGCTGAATCATCGACAGACCGGCAATATCGCGCAGAGGCTTGCCAGGTAGCCTTGTAGAGGCGTATCGAGCAGGAATAACAACGACAAATGACATAGGCTGGCCCTAGGGTTTTATGGTTCTATTGAGATTGATAGCGCTAATGAGACGGTCGACAAACTGGTTATCCAACGTCATTTCAACATCCAGTACCCACAGATTGTCAGGCACCGGTGCAATTAACTTGACCTCATCCTTAGCAGTGATAATCACCGGCCTGTCGTCACCGAAACTGAGATCTGACAGCCCAAGCGCTTGATGATCATCGACTGGGTGAAGGCTCACCTCAAGCCCCAAAGACTGGAGCGTTGCAGCAAAACGCTGTGGATTACCCAGGCCAGCCACAGCATGCACAGCCACAGCTTCCGCCCAGTCATCCGCTAAAATAGTTCTATTGCTAGCCAGATTTCGGAAAGCGCGGGGCTGTAACCTTACGAAACCATCTGCTTTTATCTCGTCCGGAGCCACCGAGACTCCATTGACCAGCACAAAATCCACTTCTGCTAACCTACTTGGCATCTCGCGCAATGGACCTGCAGGCAGTGTTCGGCGATTGCCCAGCTGTCGGCTGCCATCGATTAGGGCGATTTCTATATCACGATGCATTTTATAATGCTGTAAGCCGTCATCGGCCAGCACCAGATCCACAGGGTGCTCAGCCAGCAACTGAGTAACCGCAGACGCGCGATCAGGATCAACAAAAACGGGGCAATTAAGCTCAGCGAGCTTCCGAGCCATTAGCAGAGGCTCATCACCTGAGCACTCAACTCTAGTATTAGTTTTTACCTCTAGCGGGTAATGATCGGAATGGCCACCGTAGCCGCGGCTCACGATACCAGCCCTTAACCCCCTATCAGCCAGCGCCTTAACCAGAGCCATCATGAGTGGCGTTTTACCACTGCCCCCAACCGAGATATTGCCTATCACTACCAATGGTGCGGAAAATACCTTGCCCTGAAACTGGGCCTGCAGTCTAGCTCGACGGCGGCGAGCCAGACCATTAAACAACCAGCTAAAAGGAATCAGCAGCTTCAGCCACCAGCTGTCCTTATACCAGGCTTCAACCAAAACCTGCTCGAGAGACTTGCGGTCCTGATTAGCCAACCCTAACCCACCCCTGGTTCATCAAACTGATTTTGATACAGTTGAGCGTAGCGACCTGCCTGGGCTAGTAATTCCGCGTGACTGCCCTGCTCGATAATCTCACCAGCCTCCATTACCAGGATACGATCCGCCTTCTCCACGGTACTCAGACGATGGGCAATCACAAAGGTGGTGCGATCCTGCATAAGATCTTCTAAGGCCGCCTGAATATGCCTCTCCGAATCTGTATCCAGTGCCGAGGTAGCCTCGTCGAGAATCAAAACCGGAGCATTTTTTAATAGGGCTCGAGCAATCGCAATACGCTGGCGCTGGCCACCGGAAAGCATGACACCATCGTCGCCAATATGCGTATCGTAGCCCTCTGACAGCTGTTCAATAAAATCATGTGCATGAGCCACTTTAGCAGCAGCCTGCACTGCTTCCTGACTGCGATCAGCAAGTTCGCCATAGGCTATGTTGTTATAGATACTGTCATTAAACAGGGTGACATTCTGGCTAACAATTGCGATATGCGTGCGCAGGTTGGTTAAGGCAAAATCATTAACATCAGTGCCATCCAGCAAAATATTGCCCTCGCCATGATTATAAAATCGCGGAATTAGACTTACCAAAGACGTTTTGCCACTGCCGGAGGAGCCTACCAGGGCGACAGTCTCGCCCGGCTCAACGGTGAAATTAATGTTCTTGAGCACGGGTCGCTCTGTGTTTCCGTAGCTGAAGTTGATATTGCGGAACTCAAATTTGCCCTGAACTGAATCCTGAACCAGGGTTCCGCTATCCACCTCAGCCGGAGAGTCGATAATCTCAAAAATAGAGCCCGCTGCCGCTATACCCTTTTGGATAGAGCTATTGACCTCAGTCAGCTGACGAATTGGCTTAATCAACATACCCGAGGCCACTAAAAAGGTTATAAAGCTGCCAGTGGTCATAGTTGAAAGGATACTGGGGTTGAGCATAAACCCGGTAATAGCACCAAAGGCTAGTGAGACAATTAGCATAACCAGTGGGTTACTTAGGCCTTCCGTTAAAGCCATTTTCATATTCTGCCTGCGGTTGCTATGGCTGGCCATTTCCATACGCAGCTGCTCTGCACTCTCGGCACCAAACATGCGCACTTCCTGATAGCCGTTGACCACCTCCTGAGTTACATGGGTAACGTCGCCCATTGCAGATTGAATTCTGGTACTGATATGGCGAAAACGCTTACTGACCAGACTGACCAAAATAGCGATAAAAGGCATAATCGCTATGAAAAACAATGTCAGTTTCCAGTTTACGTAAAATAGATAGCCCATCAGACCAAGCACAAGGCTGCCCTGCTGGAGCAGAGTTTTCAGTGCCTTGGTGCCCGCCTCAGTTACCTGCTGAACATTGAAGGTCACCACTGAGACCAGATGACCAGCCATAGAGCGATCAAAGAAACCGAAAGGAAGCTTGAGGTATTTATTCAAGATATCCACTCTCAGGGCATGCACTAAATAGTTCGCGACATAGGCAAGCCCATAGCTGCCAATCAGATAGCCCAGACCACGCAGTAGGCTAACCGCCACCAAAAATACTGGGATCACCATCCAGCGGTTCTCCACCAATGTGTCTCCAAATATTGCATTGGCAAAGGACGCTGTCAGTCCCGCCGATGGCAGACTGGTCTCTGAGCTCCCTGCACCCGTCATGGTTCCTACGGTATCCGTGATATAACCCAACAGATCGACAAAGGCTACCTCTGCGAGAGAGTGCAGCACCAAACCACTAATACTGATCACAAATGCCAGCCAGTAACGACGCACATAGCCCAGTAGTCGGGTATATGTCTTGGCTGCAGTGGCCGTGGAATTTTGCACCATATTATTATTGCTCTCGAGGTTGCTGGGTATTGATGTTAAGTTTTTCGAAGCCTAACTGGCTAGCCGCATCCATTGCGGTAATCACCGACTGGTGAGTAGCGTTTGCGTCCGCCGTAATACTCAGAGGAATGGCAAGGTCTCCACCAGATGCATCTTTTAAAGCAGCCATAATGGTCTTGATCTCGGCGTTTATCAAATTTCGCCCATTAAGACTGTAACTGCCCTCTCGGCTAATCAACAGATCAAGCTGTTCTATCTGGCCCGCAATAGGCTCCCCAGTGGCATCGGGGAGTTTTAGAACCAGGCGAGTTTGCTTGGTAAATGTCGTGGTCACCATAAAAAAGATCAGCAGCAGGAACACCACATCAATGAGAGGCGTCAGATTGATTCCGTTATCAAGTTTGGGGTTGCGGCGAAATTTCACGTCAGGATTGCTTAAACAGGTCGCTGTGCATAGCATCTACCAGCTTAATGGACTGCCCTTCTAACTGCACCACCAGGCTGTCTACATGCCGTTCAAAATAACGGTGCAGTAGCATAGCCGGGATCGCGACCGTTAGACCAGCGGCCGTGGTAATAAGGGCCTGAGAGATACCTCCAGCAAGCTCAGAGGCGTTGCCTGTGCCATACAGCATAATATCCGAAAACACCTGGATCATACCCAGCACAGTGCCCAACAGGCCCAGTAGCGGTGCCGTATTAGCGATGGTACCCAGCAGCGTTAGAAAGCGTTCCAGGGAGTGCACCACCTGACCCGCGGCCTCTTCGATACTGTCTTTCATAACATCTCGGCCATGCCCTGAATTACTAATCCCGGCAGCGAGAATATAGCCCAGTGGCGAAGCATCCCTGAGGATCTTAAGCCGCTCAGTGGTCAGTTGTTTTTTGCGCAGTAATGTCCAGACCTCTGCCAGCTGGCCCGCAGGCACTATGCGCTCTTCTCTCAGGGTCACAAAGCGCTCAATGGCTATGCCTACCACCACAATTGAACAGAGCAGGATCGGCCACATCAGCCAACCACCGGAGAGAAAAATTTGATACACAGCAAGCCCCGTTTAATGCTTAAAAATCATGGCGGACCTTAACATATTCGCCAGTCGATCCATAGATCAGCGCCACCAAAAATTACCCATGCTCTGCCGAGCGCTAACAACCCTCAAAGTGCCGTCTCTATCCCATATAAACGATAGACCACCCTGATGCGCGGTATACCATAAACTGCTACCAACCCTCTGATATCTATTAACCACAGCCCCGTGGGGATGACCAAAATGATGCCTATAGCCTGAAGAAAAGACCACCATATTGGGTCTGAGCTGTTCGACAAAGGGATCTATAGACGAGGTCTTACTGCCATGATGGGGGGCCACCAATAGGGTAACCTCTGGTAGCAGGCCCTGAGCCACAAGAGCAATCTCCTGAGGTTTTTCTATATCTCCCGGCAATAAAATCACCTGATCTCGCCAGCGAATCAATAAAACACAGGAGCTGTTATTGGCGGACTGATCCGGATCAATCAATAATTCTGGCTGGGGAGCCAATATTCTAAACTCAATAGATTCCTCATTAACCGCTGCGTTAATCGGCCAAGACCAGACCTGCCCTGCCCTGCAAACAGAATCAGGGGCGGACATTCTACTGGCCGGATGGCCAACACTGGGACCTATAAGTAGCCGCCTGACTTTGGTCTCATTCAAAAGTGGCTTAAAGCCACCAGCATGATCATTGTCTCGATGGCTGATAACCAGCCTGTCAATATGGGAACGGCCCCTGGCGCGCAGAAAAGGCGCCACGATGTCCGACCCAGCATTGAGTCTTTCACTGTATTTAGGACCTGTGTCATATACCAGCACATGATGGGGGGCTTCAACGACTACCGCCAAGCCCTGCCCAACATCGAGCACGGTGACCCTCAGGGGTGATTCAGGTACAGAGGCTGTGATTAACGAAATAATTGGCACCCAACAGACCAGCCTGACCCCGAGGCCAGCCGGCGTTAGCGTGCCGCAGATAGCTATTATGGCCGCTGCAAATAACCAGAGGTTCAGGGGAAATGGACTGGTGATAAGGCCCAGCTCTAAAGGCAATAACTCCAAGAAATGCCAGAGGACTAAAACTGAATAATCGGCAAGCTGCCACAGCCAGGTGCCTATCTGCGGCCAACTATTCACCAGCAGGCTTGCAATAAGGCTAAGTGGCACCGTCACCATAGACACCCAGGGCACGGCGACAAGGTTCACCAGAGGGGCCAACCATGATGCCCGTCCCATAAAGAATAAACTAGGCACCAACAGCCCCAGCATCAGCGCTACCTGGACAAGTACTGTGCGTCTGATTAGCCCGAATTCGCGCTTTGACTGCCAGGGGAAAAACCAAAATACCAACAGGATAACCGCCACAAAAGATAGCCAAAAGCCCGTATTGAGGACCGCTAGGGGCTGGCTCATAGCTATCAACAGCAGTGCCCAGGCAATGCAAGCAAGCGGTCTAATGCGACGGTATGCCAGCTTGCCAAGCATCACCAGACTAACGGCAATAAGCGCTCTCTGGGTCGACAGGGAAAATCCAGCGAGCTGACTGTAAAATACCGCCGCCAGAAGACCGGTTAATGGTGGTAACCAGCGACCAATTGACACTAATCTAGAAACCAGCAGAACTGCCAGTAGCCGGCTAAGACCGGAGCCTAAAACAAAGCCAAAGCCAGCCACCAAACCAATATGCAACCCCGAGATTACCATCAGATGCACAATGCCAAGCTGCGCCAGCCGGTCCCAGTGCTGAGTGATTAATCGTTTATCCCCGACGCTGAGGGCCAAAATGATACCGCGGCCCATATCCGACAAAGGCGCCTTGCTGATCTTTTCACCAAGCTGGGAACGCCACAGATCCACCCAACTGCGAAATCGAGACAGGGCCCTGGGGTCCGGATTAATGATAAGTCGGTTCGCATCATTGGCAATCACATAGCCAGTAGCAGAGACGCCCTGCTGAATTAGCCAACTTTTATAATCAAAGGTGCCGGAATTCAGCAACCCTCTCGGGCGCCGCAAACGAACCCTTAGCTGCCAATATTCTCCTGGACTGAGTTTCTGTGGGGCTCGCTGATACCAACTCAGCGCTAGTAATTTCAGCCCTGATCCAGACTGACTTTGCTCGACCCCATCAATGGACTCGACGACGAATCTAAATCGACTGCGCTGTGCATTAGTATCCACTAAACCCACTATATGCCCAGAAACCCAAAACGTCTCTCTGTCCATGCTGACCGGCAACTGCTGTCCAAGTACCTGATGAGCCGACATGAGTCCCCAGCAACTGCCCCAGATTAGCAGCAACAGTATCTTGGTAGGCGCAGAAACCCAGGGTTTGGACCCATAAACGGCAGCGAGGTAGCCACCACAGGCCAATGAGACAGCGATGCAGACGGCGACATATAGCGTTAAGCTAGGTAGCATTGGCCACCAGGCCACGGAATAAATCCCCACACTGACTACCAGAATAGATCCCATGCCAGCTCCCTGCTTGCAGATAGTCCTCAGACTGTTAAAGTCTATATCAATGACTCAACTGCGAGTCTAGCCAATGGAGTTGCATCTTTAACAATGGCCTGCACAATTTTATGAAAAATCTGCTGATCCTCTACCACAGCCAGTCTGGCAATACTCAGCAAATGGCCAATGCTGTACTCTGCGGCAGCCAGCAGCAAACTGATGTAAATTGCAGATTGATTAGAGCCTTTGACGCTTGCCTTGAGGATCTGCAGTGGGCCGATGGATTGCTTTTTGGCACCCCGGAAAACTTTGGCACCATGAGCGGCGCGCTCAAGGATTTTTTCGATCGCACCTACTACCCAGCAGAGCCCTTTAAGCTTAACCTTCCCTACGCTATTTTTATCAGCGCAGAAAATGACGGCAGTGGCGCTGTGCGAGATATAGAGCGCATAGCCAAAGGCTACCCTCTGCGCAAGATAAACAAGCCATTAATTGCTGTAGGTACGATTACGCCCAGCCACCTGACTCAGGCTGAAGAATTTGGGTTAGCTATGGCGGCAGGCCTGGCTCTAGGTATTTTCTAAAACTATCAATAATCAGAGGATTGGTCGACTGATGAGTAGAGGTCTAGTTTTAACCGGTGGAGGCGCTCGAGCAGCCTATCAGGTAGGAGTGCTAAAAGGCATAGCCTCGATTTTGCCGCGCTCCGTCTACAATCCCTTCCCGATTATTTGCGGCACTTCAGCGGGGGCCATTAATGCGTTGTCTATTGCTGGTCGCGCTGGACCATTCCGTTTGAGAATACGCAAGCTTGAAGCAATCTGGCAGGAATTGCGGGCCTCGGACGTCTATCGCACAGACTTTTTGGGGGTCTCTGCTAATGCGTTTCACGTGATGGCATCATTTCTTCACAGCGGCTACGGCATAGGTCGCCCAATTTCTCTTCTCGACAATACGCCACTGCGCCAGCTGCTAGACAGCTATGTAAAATTTGATTATCTGGATACTGCCGTCAGCAATGGTGAACTTGAAGCCATAGCCATTAGCGCCATGAGCTATGCCTCAGGGCAATCGGTGACCTTCTTCCAGGGTCAGACAGAGATAGACCAGTGGAAACGTGCGAGACGGCGTGGCGAGCGAACCCGTCTTAGCATTGACCACCTTATGGCAAGTACTGCCATTCCAAGCCTTTTTCCGGCGGTAAAATTGAGCGACGGCTATTATGGCGATGGCGCAGTGCGCCAGCTAAAACCTATTAGTCCGGCACTGCATATGGGTGCCAAGCAATTATTGATTATCGGGGTTAGTGACAATGCGACGGCCAGCGAAGTACAGCCCACCGAGCACCATTCACCCTCAATTGCACAAATTGTTGGCCATATGTTTAATTCCGCCTTTATTGATTCCGTGGAAAGCGACCTAGAAACCCTTGAGTCTATTAATCGGCTGGCCAATGCTCTGCCTGAGTCCCTGCGAGCTAACAATGGAATTACCGACCTAAATCCAGTCGACGTACTTTCGATCTCACCCAGCAAGTCAATCGACTCCATAGCCCAAGAGCACATTCATGAGCTGCCCAGCTCTCTAAAACTGTTTCTCAAGATCACTGGTGCCACAGCGCAGGGGGGCGGCACCAGCGCGGCCAGTTATCTGCTATTTGAACCTGGTTTCTGCCGAAAATTAATTGACCTTGGCTATCGGGATGCTCTGGCTAAACAGACGGCGATCCAGGACTTCTTTCAATCTTAAATGGGTTTTATTAAGGCAAAAAAAAGCGGACCCTTGCGGGCCCGCCTGCTCTCCCCCCCTTGTCTTCTTATTGGGTCCTGATCTGAATCTGATTGAAACCCGATTCACAGCAGCAACAATAACAAGAGGAATTCTGTGAACTAATGTTGTAACGAGGCAAATGCAAAACCCCTCATTAATTTTTTTCTTTTCCGCAAAAAAAAACGCAAAACAGAAGTTTTGCGTTTTTTAATATGGAGCGGGAAACCGGGTTTGAACCGGCGACCTGTACCTTGGCAAGGTACCGCTCTACCAACTGAGCTATTCCCGCAAATGCCAAAAATGGCATCTTTAAAATGGCGTCCCGTAGGGGAGTCGAACCCCTGTTACCGCCGTGAAAGGGCGGTGTCCTAGGCCTCTAGACGAACGGGACGTGACTGGCTAGGAGGCGCGCATTCTAAGTAGCAGCAGGAACAGTGTCAACCCTTACCGCTCGATATTTTAAGTCGTTTTGTTGTTTTATTAAAACAGACTGGAATTTGCTCAAATATTCACGGATACGCTTAGCGTTGGCCCCCAGGTCGCCAGTGCCCTCTCTTGATGATGAGCGCATATCAAGAACACTGCGCTGTGAACCTAGCGGTCTGATACGGATTACGATATCGTCCTCAAATCCCATCATCAGGGTCTTGGATACAGCTTCAATTCGCCCCTGAGACCGATCGGCTATCATAACCTGCCAACCCTGTAGAGATACGGTGTAACGAGCGGCTCTGTACGCAACCTGGGCAGAGACATCTAGGTAGCTACTGGTAATGTCAGGATAATGTTGTAGCTGACGCGCTCCATACCCGCCTCCGGGATAACTGGTGCTGTTTTGATTATTAGCTCGCATCAGGCTGGCCGACTTATAGCTGGGTGGATTAGTAGTATCTGTACTGATGTCATTAATCAAAGCTGCGCCCAGACCATTGAGGCCTACAAGATACAAACTTGCGGCAATAGGCGCAGAACAGAGAACCATTAGCACCCTAGATTCACCAGTCGGTGATCTGTCGCCCTTAATGGCAGGGACAAAACTTAAC
Source organism: uncultured Porticoccaceae bacterium (assembly GCA_965656965.1). GTDB lineage: Bacteria > Pseudomonadota > Gammaproteobacteria > Pseudomonadales > Porticoccaceae > HTCC2207. The sequence continues at coordinate 135,851 of CBFHMK010000005.1, read as the reverse complement.
AGCCCACAAAAAATTGCAACAGCACAGAGACCGTGCACAATAACCAGCCCAGAAAGAGCTATCTCCCAACTTAATAAATTCCCCCGAAAACCTAGCACGGTTATGGGTAAGACAATACTACCGACCCAGGCTGAGCTAATGATTATTTTTTCCAGGTGATCCAAAACAACAGAACTTCTGGCTATAATGGGCAACGCTAGACTCCACTTTTTATACGAATTTGAATAATGACTGATTTCGCCAAATCCCACAAGCTCTCCGATGTCTGCTACGACATCCGCGGACCTGTGCTCGACCACGCAAACTGGCTAGAAGATCAAGGCCAGAAAATAATTAAGCTGAATATTGGCAACCCTGGCGCCTTTGGCTTTGACGCGCCAGATGAAATTATCCACGATGTGATTCACAACCTTCGTGAAGCTCAGGGGTACTGCCACAGTAAAGGCCTATTCTCAGCACGCAAAGCGGTTATGCAACGCTATCAGGCTGAGGGCATCGAGGATATAGATGTCGAAGATGTGATTATGGGCAATGGTGTTAGTGAGCTCATTGTTATGGCCATGCAGGCCTTGCTCAACCCGGGTGATGAGATATTGATCCCCTCGCCTGACTACCCGCTATGGACCGCTGCCGTATCTATGAGCGGCGGCACCCCTACCCATTATGAGTGCGACGAAGCTAACGACTGGCAGCCAAATATACTCAATATAGAAAGTAAAATAACCGCTCATACCCGCGGCATAGTTATTATTAATCCGAATAATCCCACCGGGGCTGTCTATTCTGAAAACATGCTTAAGCAGTTGGTTGCCCTCGCCGAGCGCCACAATCTGGTTGTTTTTGCGGATGAAATCTACGACCGAATTGTCTATGACGACGCCGTGCATATACCTCTGGCCAGTCTGGTAAATGATGTTCTGTGCCTAACCTTTAATGGCCTTTCAAAAACCTATCGTCTAGCTGGGTTTCGTTCTGGCTGGATGCTAATAACTGGCGCTAGAGACCGAGCGGCAAGCTATATCGAAGGTTTAGAGATGCTCGCCTCTATGCGGCTCTGCGCTAATGCGCCGGCCATGCTTGCGGTACAGACCGCGCTTGGAGGTCGTCAGAGCATTGAGGATTTAATCCTTCCCGGGGGCCGTCTTTTAGCGCAAAGAGATCTTGCTCATAAGCTGATTACTGATATACCTGGCGTAAGCTGCGTTAAACCAAAATCTGCCATGTATTTATTTCCCAAGCTGGATCCCGAGATCTATCCGATTGCAGATGACGAGGACTTAATACTCAACCTGTTAAAAGAAGAACGAATTTTAATGGTTCAGGGCTCAGCCTTTAACCTTACAGACAGTCAGCATTTCCGCATTGTATTTTTGCCGGATCAAGATCAACTTAGGGAGTCGATTTCCAGATTGGCAGACTTCCTCGCTCGCTTGCGCGAGTAATATTTTTTTGCGACCATAAAGCCAGACTTTGAGAGGGAGTGTTATGACTAAGGAAAAACCACGCCAAAAGACATCCGAAACAGACCTAAATGGCGCCGCGATTATCGATGAGAACGGCGCCGAGGTTCCCATCACTGAAGACATGATTAAGACTGTTTTAGAGCAACTGGAAACCGGGGATTCGCAGCCACCTAAGCGAGCAAGCTAGATTTAATCAGCCCTGTCTACGACAAAACCCAGACATTTAAACCCAGCGCTGTGGTTGGTATTTGCCGATAACTGGTAGTGGCTGAACTCTCTCCTAACCGGATAGTCTCGGCGCAGCTGATCAAACGCCTTTGCGATAGCGCTAGAACCCGGTTCCAGGTTCTGCATAGCATCTGCCATGCGCCGACTATCCTGCGACACATCATAGCAGGCTACAATGCCCTGATTGAGGTCGTCCGCTGCAAGCAGATGCCGGCCCTCTTCCGGGGCGGCAGTATAATCAGTACCGGATGTCATTCCGGCCCACTGCTTAAATGCTTCAAAGACCATGTGGGTACCCTTTATTTTGCCCTCAAGGCTATAACCAGCGATATGAGGCGTACCAATAGCAACAAAAGGCATTAGATTCACATCTACCAGCGGTTCTGGCTCCCAGACGTCTAACACGACCTGAGCAGACAAACCCTCCTTAAACGCTGCATATAGCGCTTTATTATCAATTACCGCGCCCCGGCCAGCATTAATTAGCAGGCAGTCTGGTTTTAGCCTAGCCAAAACCTCAGCATCGAATAAGTGATAGGTTGGGTATTCACCATCGCTGGTCAGTGGGGTATGTAGGCAGATGATATCGCTGCCGATAAGTGTATCGAAGTCAACCAGATCAGGTACGCTATCTACGTCTAAGAACGGATCGTAAACAACACAGTTTACGCCCAACGCCAATAGCCTCTTGTAAAGGCGGCTGCCGACATTACCACAGCCGACAATCCCTATGGTTTTAGCCTGCCAATCTGGCATCAGCCGGCAGATTGCGGACAGGTCATACTGCACTACCGCTTCAGCATTACAACCTGGCGCATGGGCAAACTCAATGCCAGCAGCATGCAAATAGTCTCTATCAACATGGTCTGTGCCTATGGTGGCCGACCCGACAAATTTGACGTTACTGTCGGCCAGTAACTGCTGGTTAACCTGAGTGACTGATCGCACCAGTAGGAGATCCGCGCCCAGCAGGTCAGCCGCACAGATTTCTCGGCCGGGCAGCAGCTCTATGTCCCCAAATTCGGCGAATAGCTCCTCCACCAGAGGCATATTTTGATCAGCAATAATTTTCACAATAGATACTCTTCAACAGGTTGCTAGTTAAAAGCCCGATGGGTTGAGCTGCCTCTGTTTTAAACCAGCTGCGCGTTGCGCAAAGACGCTACCAAACCCCATATCGTCACAAAAGATATCGAAGGCGTCCTGATAAATTCCCTGCCAGCTAATACCAGCTAAGTTTGGGGCCTCTTCAATATCGGTAACAATCTGGGCAAGCTGACGAGACAGAAATAGCTGCTGTTTATGTAAATCGAGCTTGTCTGCTAGCTTCTTAGCGCCACGAATTGGTAGATCCTGAAGTTGATCCAGATGCTCCATGATCGCCTCCACATTGGGAAAATGCGACAGTAGCTGGCGCGCAGTTTTGGCACCCACACCCGGAACCCCGGCAATATTATCACTGCTATCCCCCATTAGGGCCAAATAATCTGCCATCTGATTGCAGCCCAGTTCTAACTTTGCCTCTAACTCAGCCCGGGATTGAGGCTGAGCCTTTCCGAAATCCCAATACAGATCATCGCGCTGGATAATCTGCGCCAAGTCTTTGTCACGACTCACAATCACTGGCTGAGCGCCGACCTGCCGTACCTTATGTGCCACACCACCAATAAGATCATCAGCTTCATAGGTATTGGACGCCATTTCTGTAACGCCAAGCACACGGCACAGCTGACGACAGGCATTTAATTGAAAAGCCAGCGCCTCATCGGGGAGCTCGCGATTGGCTTTATAATCTGCGCAAAGTCGATGACGAAAACCTGAGCCCAGGCTTTCGTCGAACGCGCAAAACACAAAACCTGGCTGCTTTTGACGCAATATATCCAGCAAAAACCCGGTGAACCCATAGACTGCCTGAGTGGGGTATTTGGGGTCCTGGGCGTGCCAGTTTTCCGGCAGAGAAAAGTAACTCCGAAAGATATAAATAGAAGAGTCGATCAAAAAAGCTTGCATATCTTTGTGTCTAAATAAGTCTGTTAAGTTGGTAATGCCGTGGATTGTAAATGTCGCTGGTCTGGAAAGCCTCCATGAGTCCACGCAGGAATAGCTCTGCCCTCCGCGGCAAAGCGCCTTCTACGCACCAGTCGACGGCCTGCTGGCAAACTGCCTGTGCAAAACTCTGGCTGGCAGAAACCTGACCTGTGCTTAGATTATCGATGCTCAGTCGAAACTTTTGCCCGCAGGCTCTAGAGAACATCCACTCAAGGGCCTGAGGTTTAACTTCAGCTGCCTCAAATACCCTCTGTTGTGCTGCAGTGCGGCCATCAGGGTTATACCAATAGCCAAAGTCCTCCCGCTTAAGCCTCTCTGTACCCGCTATACACCAGTGAGCGGTTTCATGTAGCGCACTAGGCAGAAAGTCCTCACGAAAAAATAATCGATTAATCGCACCGCTCTCATCACTAGCAGGTAAATAGACTGGCTCGTCCGCTCCAGCAATCAGCTGAGTGTTGTGAGGCACTAAAAACAGCGCCTCAAAAACATCAATCACCAGCCTGAGATCATTGCTTAGAGGAAGGCTGGACATTAGGACCATTCCACCGAGCCGTCTTGGCAAGCTGTCTGGTCGATAGCCTGCCAATAGCTATGGGTAAGATATTCACTACCTGCCAGCAGATGCTCCAAGTACCAGCGGGCCGGTAATATCTGATTATCCAAAACCGCCGGGTTAGCCACATAAATCCAAGCGGGCTGAGATCCCATCTCGGTTTGCACATTAAATACCTCACGGCTATAGCGCCAGGGCGCGCCCTCATGAGGATCTAACTTAGTAATTTCAGCCACGGACTCCAACCCATACAAAACCCCCTGAATCTGCTCGCCCGGGGCATATACCATATTGGCACAGGCCAGGGAGTCATCTCGTCTCGAGCGCTTGTTAAAGCGCAGACCAAACCCATCCAGCCAACCTGCAGTCGCACTGACCACCAACAATTCGCGTCCCTGCATGCGCAGCGGATTCATATTAGATCCGTAGGCAAAATAAAACTGAGCCGCTGATTTGCTGTCCAAGAAAAATGCCCTGTAAAGTTGTTAAAGGTTTATTGCCACACAGATTTTACAGCAAAATACGCAGGGTCGGTTGAATTACACAGCGATGATGTAATCTGTTTTATAGTAAAAAACACAAATTGTTGTGCTTGAGCAATTTCTGGAGTACCTTATCTAGTGTTAGTGTCTTTTGCTATCAACTGCCTTTAGGAGATGTATTTATGCCCAGCACGGCGCTTGATCACCCGACGGACAATGTGATTGATATCTTCACACGCAAGCCTCTCTCTGAACTTTCCAACAACAAACTTATCCGTATAGCACCTGAACTCGACGGTCTCGAGATGCTCTACAGCAATGCCGAAAACCCCGAAAAACTTTTTTCTGTGAAAGTCTTGGCCTGGGGCTTGCGAGTCAATGGCGAGGTGGTGGGGCTGGTTCCCTGGCTAGATCAGCTGGTCGCCTGTGACGAAATAAATGACCCGTTGAATGGCCAATGGCAAGGTTATTATGATCAGGGCGTCGACGAACTGTTTTTTGCCGCACCATTGCACAAGGTCGTCGAGCTAGAGACTGCCGCTGACTACTATGAATATCATTGTGATAACGGCCTAGAAATTATCCAAGAGGTACCTGACAGTATTGGCACCCATGCGGTTCTGTCGGCAGATGGCTTCCAAAGCATCACGCTCAAAGAGGTCATCAGTTGGCGACTGCTCCATGACGGCACCATGGAAGCCATGCTAATCAATGAAGAAACAATGGTCAGCACCCCGGTGCTCCCCGGTGATGAATGCCTTTATGCGGCAGATAAGAATGGCGATTTTTGCTACTTTTTCCAGCATCATATTGCCAACAAGCTAAAGTCTAAAGATCCTGAGGCGCTTGCAGCCATATCTCTTCTCAAAGAAATTTAATTCAAGCATAGGGCCCGAAGGGGCCCTAAAGAAACTCTAATCTGGCTTACCGTAGGACATAAGGCGCTGATACCTGCGCTCCAAAAGCTCCGTGATAGAGACTGATTGCAGCTCGTCTAACTGCTCGCTCAAGCGCAATTTAAGTGTTTGGCTCATGGCTTCAATATCGCGGTGAGCGCCGCCCATTGGCTCAGGAATAGTCTCGTCAACAATGCCCAGCTTCTCAAGATTATCTGAGGTTACACCCATGGCTTCTGCAGCCTGAGGGGCCTTTTCGCTGGTCTTCCATATAATATTGGCACAGCCCTCTGGGGAAATCACAAAGTAGGTGCTGTACTGCAACATATTGAGCTTATCACCTACGCCAATAGCTAAAGCGCCACCTGAACTACCCTCACCTATCACTGTACAAATAATTGGCGTTTTTAAGCGCGACATAACAGCGAGATTACGAGCAATCGCCTCAGAGATATTGCGCTCTTCAGAATCAATACCAGGATAGGCTCCCGGAGTGTCAATTAAAGTCAGCACAGGCATTTTAAAGCGTTCGGCCGTTTCCATTAACCGCAGAGCTTTGCGGTAACCCTCAGCCTTTGGCATACCAAAGTTACGCATCACCTTCTCATTGACACCGCGACCTTTCTCTTCGCCGATCACCATGACCGGCTTGCCATTTAAACGAGCCACGCCTCCAACAATAGCACTGTCGTCACCAAAATGACGGTCGCCATGCATCTCTTCCCAATCGCTAAAGATGCGCTGAATATAGTCCATGCTGTAGGGGCGTTGCGGATGGCGAGCTACCTGAACCACCTGCCAGGGACTGAGCTTGGCGTAGATACTCTGAGTTAACTTCTGAGATTTATCACGTAGCTTGGCCACTTCTTCCGCTATATTGAGCTCATTGTCATTACCCACTAAATGCAGCTCTTCGATCTTCGCTTCCAGCTCGGCTATTGGCTGTTCAAAGGAAAGATAATTCAAATTCATTTTAAGAAAGTCCGTGAAGGTGGCAGGAACGCATTTTAACATCTATGCAACACACTACCAGAGTCAGATAACATTGTTTTTAATGATAGTGCAAAGTGACGCTATTTTTACCGAAATCTTCTCGTAGACGGGCGATCAACTCGTCTCTGGGCTGCACCAGCCACTGACGTCCCAGGCTCAACTCGCCAACAGCACTGGGCATATTGTATTCCACGGTAACCGGACAGCTACCCTCTTTGAAATCACTCAGTATATGGTGGAATCTATCCACCCAGTCTGCCGCCTCATCAGACTTAGGAACCGATAGCTGTAGGCGTCTAAGTTTGCTACAGCGCGCCTCATATATGGACTGAATCGACTCCGCCACCAATTTAAGGCCGCCAGTGAATGAATCCTCAGACACCGCGCCCTGTATGACCAATAGAGCATCTTTGCTGAGAATATCACGATAGGCATTGAATTTATCAGCCCATACCGACAGCTCAATGCGACCACTCTTATCATCAAGAGTCAAAAAGGCAAAACTGTCGCCGCGCTTGTTTTTCATGATGCGCATACCAATTACCATACCGGCAACGGTTGAACTCTCCTTACCAGGCCGCAGGTCGGCAATACGACCTGGCACCATAGTGCGCAGCTCTTCTTCATATTCATCAATCGGATGGCCGGTTAGATAGAGCCCAAGGGTCTCTTTCTCGCCATTAAGCCGATCTCGCACTGAGAGCGCCCGGGCACCGTTGTAGCTATTATAGTTAATCTCCGAAGCACTATCGGCAATTGACTCACCGAACAGATCACCCATGCCACTACTGGCATTCCGGGCCTGCTGCTCTGCCAATTTTACCGCTTCATCCAGAGCCGCCAGCATCACAGCCCGGCGGTAACCTATCTCGCCCTCTGGGCCTATCTCGTCTAATGCGCCGCTGCGAACCATTGCCTCAAGTGCGCGTTTATTAACTTTTCGACCATCCACTCGGGCGCAGAAGTCGAACAGATCTTTAAACGCCCCGCCACTGGTTCTGGCGGCAATAATATTCTCTACAGGGCCTTCGCCTAGCCCCTTTATCGCACCCAGGCCATAGATCACTCTACCCTGAGGATCGACACTAAAATGAAACTGGCCCTTATTGACATCTGGCGGCAGCAGCTCCAGATTCATGGCTCGACACTCATCGATAAAGGTAACCACCTTATCGGTTTTATCCATATCCGAGGAAATAGTCGCAGCCATAAACTCCGCAGGGTAATGAGCTTTGAGCCAGCCGGTCTGGTAGGCCACCAAGGCATAGGCAGCACTGTGGGATTTGTTAAATCCGTAACCGGCAAATTTCTCCATTAAATCAAAAATATTCGAGGCCAGATCTTCGGCAAACCCTTTATTTACTGCACCCTGAGTAAATAGCTCCCGCTGCTTGGCCATTTCTGCGGCATTCTTTTTACCCATGGCGCGCCTTAATAGGTCAGCACCACCCAGGGTGTAGCCACCCATTTCCTGAGCGATCTGCATCACCTGTTCCTGATACAGAATGATTCCGTAAGTGGGCTCTAGCGCAGGCTTCAGGCATTCATGCTGATACTGGATATGGGGGTAGCTAACCTCAGCCCGGCCCTTTTTACGGTTGATAAAGTCATCGACCATACCGGACTGCAGTGGCCCAGGACGAAATAGCGCTACTAGAGCAACGATATCCTCAAAGCGATCCGGCCCAAGTTTTTTAATCAGCTCTTTCATACCGCGGGATTCCAGCTGGAAGACCGCCGTAGTCTCTGCGCGCTGCATCAACTCATAGGTGCTGCTGTCATCGAGGGGAATCTTTTCAATATCTAACAGTTCTTCACCATGGGCTTCGCGGGTTCGGTTAATCATCCGGACCGCCCAGTCAATAATAGTGAGTGTCCGCAGGCCCAGAAAGTCAAACTTGACCAACCCAGCCTCTTCTACGTCATTTTTATCAAACTGAGTAACCACACCGCCGCCACTGTCATCGCAGTAGATTGGTGAGAAATCAGTGATTACCGTAGGGGCAATTACCACACCGCCGGCGTGTTTTCCGCAGTTACGCGACACGCCCTCTAGCTGGAGCGCCATACTCCAGATTTCACCGGCCTCTTCATCCTGAGCCAAAAACTCCGCCAGCTCGTCTTCCTGCTCAACCGCCTTCTCCAGGGTCATGCCAACTTCAAAGGGAATTAGCTTTGACAGCTTATCCGCCAGGCCATATGACTTGCCCTGTACCCGCGCCACATCCCGTACTACCGCCTTGGCCGCCATAGTGCCAAAGGTGACGATCTGAGATACGGCATCGCGACCATACTGCTCAGCCACATAGGCTATCACCCGATCGCGACCTTCCATACAAAAGTCGATATCAAAATCCGGCATAGAAACCCGCTCAGGATTTAGAAAGCGCTCAAACAGTAAGTCGTATTCGATGGGATCCAGATCGGTAATCTTTAACGCATAGGCCACCAGCGAACCAGCACCAGAACCGCGGCCAGGGCCAACCGGAATCTGGTTATCTTTCGCCCAGCCAATAAAATCCATCACAATTAGGAAGTAACCCGGGAAACCCATCTGAATAATAATATCCAGTTCGAACTTCAGTCGGTCGGCATAGATAGCCCTGGTCTCAGCAAAACCCGGAGCCTCTGTATCAAACAGTTTAGCCAGACGCGCCTCGAGACCCTCTTCTGAGATTTTAATAAAAAACTCATTAATAGTGAGGCCATCGGGGATTGGGTAATCGGGCAAAAAGTATTCGCCCAGGCGCAAATCAAGGTTACAACGCCTGGCAATTTCTACCGTGTTCTGGAGAGCCTCAGGTATATCCGAAAATAGCTCAGCCATCTCATCGGCGGTACGCAGATATTGATTCTCGGAGTAGCGCCTCTCACGACGTGGATCATCTAGGGCGCGGCCCTCGTGAATACAGACACGTGCTTCATGGGCTTCAAATTCATCAGCGGCCAAAAAGCGCACATCATTGGTGGCTACAACAGGACAGCTATATTGGCTAGCAAGATCGACAGCGGCATGCAGATAGTCTTCTTCTCCTGCTCGCCCGGTGCGCTGCAATTCAAGATAAAACCGATCGGGAAACAATTGCATAAATTCCCGCACTAGCTGCTCAGCGTCTGAGCGTCGACCAGAGATCAGCGCCACACCAACTTCGCCGAGGCGACCACCAGACAGGGCAATCAGACCATCAGAACGCTCAGCCAGCCAGGATTTACGAATATAGGGAACCCCCTGGCGCTGACCATCCTGGTAGGCCTTAGAGACCAGTTTAGTAAGATTTTGATAGCCCTGCTGATCGGCTACCAGAAGCACCAGCTGAGTCGGATTACCCTCGCCACTTTCATCCAGTACCAATAGATCGGCACCAATAATTGGCTTAACACCAGCACCCTGAGCGGCTTTATAAAACTTAACCAGCCCAAAGAAATTATTAAAGTCAGTCAGTGCGACCGCCGGCATAGATTCTTCCGCTACCTTTTTGGCCAGCGGCTTAATGCGGACTAACCCATCGACTAGGGAGTATTCAGAATGTAGCCTGAGGTGAACAAACTGTGTCGTCATTTAGATAATAGGTGCTCAGCATCGACCCCGTAATAGGCAAAGCTTTCTTTCATTAAATCAAAAACTGTACCCTCATAAGGCGGGATTTCGGCATCTGACTGACTGACGGGTTCAACCCTGTCACCCCAGCGAATAACCCCCGCCCCGCAGGTCAAGCCAGCACCAAAGGAGGCGGTTAGGATAGTCATACCAGGCTTAACTCTGCCATCAGAGAGGGCATCGCAGAGTGCCAGGGGAATCGCTGCTGCACTGGTATTGGCGTATTCTTCAATACAGACCACCACTTTTTCCATGGGGAAATTAAGACGCTTGGCCAGCGACTGGATAATACGCACATTGGCCTGATGAGGCACAAATAGATCAATGTCCTCAGGCGTCAGCCCCTCCCTCTCTAATACCTCGGCAATGGAATCTGCCATACCCTTAACGGCACTCTTAAAGATTTCCTGGCCTTCAAAATTCAACGACACATGAATATCACCAGTAAGATGCATCGGAGACATACCCCAGCTGGGCAGATGCAGACATTCCCTGCTGTCGGGCACACAGCTCATGTGTGCCGAAAGCAAACCAGACTTTTGCTCTGTTGCCTCAATAACGACAGCACCAGCACCGTCGCCGAAAAGGAAACAGGATTCACGCTTGCTCCAATCCATTGCTAGAGAAATACGCTCCGCGCCAATGACCAGCGCCTTTTGGATAGAACCTGACTTGACCATGTCCGAGGCCACATTCAACGCATACAACCAGCTGGTGCAGGCAGAGTTGAGGTCAAATGCCGCCGCCTTGGTAGCGCCCAACCTATTTTTGATAAAGCTTGCAGTATTGGGACATATTTCTTCGGGAGTGGTCGAGCCCAGCAATACCAGATCAATCTCTGTCGCCTCAGTACCAGCCGCCGCCAGCGCTCGCTCGGCAGCTAACCAGGACATCTCTCCAGTGGAAACATGACTGTAATGGCGCTGACGGATACCAGAGCGGGAGAATATCCACTCATCGCTGGTATCAACAATTTTTGCCATGTCGTCATTTGTCATTAACAGGGGGGGCGCGTATTTCCCCCAGCCAGTAATCTGTGCGTATTTCACTGCTTTAAGCCCCACAATAGTCGGTTGTTTTTATACATTTGAATGTAATGCCTGATGCCTGTGAACTCAAGCCTTAACTGGCTTTTTCCCACTAGAGCAACAAATTAACTCAATAATAGATTGCCGATCAAAAAAGTGGCGACTGCTCGAGCTGCAACTCATCTCTGACTGGGGCAAAGGAGCGTCGATGTATTGGCGTAGGACCCTTGCGCTGCAGAGCCTCTAGATGTTGAGCCGTGCCATAGCCCTTATTGGTATCAAAGCCATAGCCTGGGTACTTAGCGTCCATCTCAAGCATTTCCCTATCTCGAACCACCTTGGCCAGTATGGAGGCTGCGCTAATCACCTCAACACGACCATCACCTTTAACCACGGCCTCAGATGCATATTCCCACTGCGGCACACGATTGCCATCAACAGCTACGTAATCTGGTTGAATCTTTAGACCCATAACGGCCCTGCGCATAGCCATAAGAGTGGCCTGGAGAATATTAAAGCGATCGATTTCATCGACAGAGGCTCGGCCAATACTCCAGCAACTAGCATGACTGATAATATCCTTGTAGAGATTTTCTCGCTGAACGGCAGACAGAGCCTTGGAGTCCGCCAGCCCCTCAATGACATGCTCAGTCGGTAGAATCACCGCGGCAGTCACCACATCGCCAGCCAGAGGCCCACGCCCTACCTCATCAACACCGGCCAGCAGCTTAACGCCCAAGGGCTGCCGCCAGGGCTTTAGCCCTGCTGACTTAGCGTTTTTACCTACCTTCATAGCCCGAGAACCTCAGCAATAGCCTCAGCAGCAATAGCCCCGGACTCCAGCCTTAGCTGCTGATGAAGCTCAGTGAATTCCGCAATCAACTCATCCCTCGCACTGGGATCAAGGGCTTGCACAACAGCGGCAGAGAGTTTTTCAATATTAGCCTCAGACTGGATGAATTCTGGCACCAGCATCTTGTCCGCCAAAAGATTGGGAATTGAGGCATAGGGAGTTTTTATAAATGGCGAGACCAGCGCGTAGGTCAGAGCCCCCAGCTTATAGCTGACCACCATGGGCTTTTTAAGCAGCATAGCCTCAAGAGCCGTAGTGCCAGAAGCAAGCAAAACCACATCAGCCGCTTCCATCGCGAGATGGGAATGCTGCAGCATCAACACAACACTGAGGTCAGGCTTTTTGGCCAGCATGTCACTTAACTGCTGATAGCGGGCCTCGTTAGCGGCGGGAATTACCAGCTGCAGATCCTTCCCCAACTTGACCTGCACCGCCTGAGCCGTATCTACAAAGAGCTCAGCAAGCAGTTCGACTTCACCTGAGCGACTACCGGGCATTATGCAGAGCACTGGGCAATCGGCATCCAGACCCAGCTTGATGCGCGCCGCCCGCGTATCAGGCATCTCAGATAGTTGGCCCGCCAGAGGGTGCCCCACGAAGCGCGCTGGTACCTCATGCTGCTTGTAAAAGCCGGCCTCGAAAGGCAGCAGACAGAGCATCAGGTCTACAGACTGCTTAATTTTTTTAATTCTACCCTGGCGCCAGGCCCAGACCGAGGGACTGACATAATGAATAGTTTTTACGCCGACAAGATGCAGTTTCTGCTCAATACCGGAATTAAAATCTGGGCTATCAATACCAATGAAGGCCGCCGGCTGTTCGGCGCTGTAACGCTTCACAATACTGCGTCTAATCGATAAAAGCTCAGGAAGTCGTTTAAGGGGCTCAACAAATCCCATCACAGACAGGCGGTCCATCTGAAACAGTGACTGAAAGCCCTCTGCCTGCATTTTTGGACCACCAATTCCTTCGAATGTGGCATTGGGAAACTGCTTTTTGAGTGCGCGGATTAAATCTGCACCCAGAATATCACCAGAGGCTTCCCCAGCAACCATGGCGAAAACCAGGGGCTGACTATTCATCATTTAGCGAATAATGCCGCGGCTAGAATTCTCAAGCGAACTGAGTAGCATTCTTATTATCTCGTCATCGCCTAGATCACCAATCGCCTTTAAGGCCTCATCCAGTTGCAGTCCACGGCGATAGAGCAGCTTGTAGGCTTTGTTAGCCAACGCAATCTGATCGCTGCTAAAGCCCCGGCGCTTTAAACCTTCGCGATTAATTGTGCGCGGCTCAGCGGGGCTGCCAAAGGCCGTTACAAACGCAGGAACATCATGGTAGGTGAAGGCAGCTGGACCGATAAAGCAATGGGGCCCAATATGCACAAACTGGTGCACCAGGGCATATCCGGAAAGAATGGTCCAGTCCCCGACTGTCACATGACCTGAGATACTGGCATTGTTAACCATAATGACATGATTTCCGACAATGCAGTCATGGCCCACATGCACATAGGCCATCAATAAATTGTCGTTGCCGATGCGCGTCTCACTATTATCCTGCACTGTGCCACGGTGAATTGTCACACCCTCGCGAATAACATTATTATCGCCGATCACCAGCCTGGTAGCCTCGCCCCTGTACTTTAGGTCGGGCGTATCATCACCAACCGTCGAGAACTGGTAAATCTTGTTATTGCTACCCATTACAGTGGGCCCTTTGACCACCACATGGGACGCGATCTGACAGCCATCCCCAATCTCGACATCAGCACCTATAATCGTCCAGGGGCCAATACTGACGTTTTCACCAATCACTGCCGAGGGATCAACAATAGCTCGGGGATCAATCATACTAAGGTTTCTCTATCCTGATATGCGCACAGCAACATTGCCTCGCAGGCGGTCTTGCCATCCACAGACGCCGTGGTGCGGAAACGCCAGATATTGCGCTTAACCATGTCAATTTCTGAGGTTAACACCAGCCGATCTCCTGGCACCACTGGCCGCTTAAAGCGCACCTTATCAACGCCAGCAAAAAGATACAGCTTGCCATCATCGGCTTTTTGGCCAGTAGTAGCGAAGCCTAGCAACCCAGAAACCTGAGCCATTGCCTCAACTATCATCACGCCAGGAAAAATCGGCGCGCCGGGAAAATGCCCGTTAAACACGTCTTCATTTATGGTAATATTTTTATAGGCGACAATGCTCTCTCCAGGCACCACATCGGTGACTCTATCCACCAATAGAAAGGGATAACGGTGAGGGAGCAACTCCATGATTTCATTTACATTCATTAAAACAATCCAAATTATCTCTAGTTAATTGATCGGATCCCCAACCTGCCGGCGGTTTTAATTATTATCTTTGTTTTCTATTTTTTTTAATCGTCTGGCCATATCGTCGAGCTGACCGATGCGCACTGAGTTTTTGCGCCATGCCCCCGTCTTCATCATTGGCGTACTGCCAGAGGAATAAGATCCGGGCTCAGTAATGTTCTTGGTAACCAATGTTCGAGCTGTAAGCATCACATTGTCACAGACCCGCACATGACCAACCACGCAGGCGTCTCCACCGAGAATACAGTTGCGCCCCAACACCGCGCTGCCAGCTACACCAGAGTAGGCTGCCATGGCAGTATTATCGCCAATCACCGCGTTGTGGGCAATTTGCACATGATTGTCAATAATGACTCCATTTCCAATCCGCGTACTATCGAGGGCGCCACGATCCACCGTGCTACAGGCACCAATCTCAACATCATTGCCTATGATAACGCCACCTAATTGATGAATCTTCTGCCAGCCGCCCTGGCCATTGGGTGCAAAGCCAAAACCGTCCGCTCCAATGACAGAGCCACTATGCACACGCACCCGATTACCCATAACCACATCATGGTAAACAGAGACATTTGAAGCTATCTGGCAGCCCTCACCCAACAGGGATCTGCTGCCAACAAAGCTGTTAGCCTCTAGGCTACAGCCATCGCCAATCGTCGCATCAGCCTCAACCACTACATTGGGTCCCACATTGACGTCACGGCCGAGTGTCGCGGAGGGATGGATAACTGCGCTGGGATGAATGCCGGCCTGAACTTTCGGTTCTGTAGCAAACCAGGCAGATAGCATGGCGTAGCCGAGGTAGGGATTTTCAAGGACTAAACAGTCGCCCGAATAGTCGGCAGCCTGAGCGGCATTTAGAAGCACCGCCCGGGCTCGACACTGCTGCAACTGGTTTTCGTACTTAGCGTTGGCAAGAAAAGCCAACTCCTCGGGGCCGGCACCCTGCAGAGTATTGAGTCCCTTAATACGAACCTCAGGGTCGCCACGCAGCTCAGCAGAGAGATACGCAGCAATTTCACCTAGGGAGTAGTCAAGACTCATTGTGTCTTTAAAGCCTAGCGGCCAGGCCTATTCTGGTTGGCTTGGGTTGTTCAGACGATCAATCACTTTAGGCGTCAAATTATTTGCCGGAGCAGCCATGATGACCGCTTCCTGTCGCACCAAAATGGTAATCCCTTCTTCAGCTACCACTTCCTGAATTGCGACCTGTAGCTGCGGCATAAACTCCTGCTGCACTCTCTGCTGCAATTGCTGCTGCTCCGCCTGAATCTTGCGACTGGCCAGCTCGGCATCGGCTTTGACATATTCCATTTTCTTCTGGTGGGCGGCTGCCTCGTCCTGAGACCAGGTCAGACGCTTGCTCTCCGCCTCTTTGGCCAGGGCCTGAAAGTCTGCACTCGCGCCATCAAGCTTTGCTTTGAGAGCAACAAAGTCTGCGCTCTCTACGGACTCCTTAATACGAGCCTGAGCCGCTGCAGAGGCAAAAATAGCTGTATTAACATCAATTACAGCAACTTTACCCTCAGCGATGGCGCCCATCGATGTCAGTGTAGACAGAGTCCCTAATACCACCAAAACAAAAGCTTTTACATTACCCACAATACTTCTCCTAACTATTTTTAAAATTGATTACCTAAGGAAAACTGAAACACTTCAGTTTCATCAAAGTCATTGGCATTCAGCGGTTTAGCAAGACTGAATGTAATAGGCCCAAACCCGCTTAACCAGGTGGCCCCTAAACCTACAGAATAGCGCATTTCACCAAGATCTGGTTTAAAGCAGCTGATCTGGCTCTCTCCACATTTAGTGTTGAAGATATTACCAACATCAACAAACAGCGACGACTGAACCGAACGCTGATCCTTCAAGAATGGCAGAGGAAAGATTACCTCAGCACCCAGCTCTACCTTAACATTACCACCGATGGGATCGGGATCATCGATAAACGAGGTATTACAGGGAGGATCCCTAAAGTTACAGGGGGTATCCTGTGGGCCTAGAGTGTTGCGCTTAAAGCCACGCACTGAACCAAAGCCACCACCATAGAAATTCTTAAAGAATGGCAGCTGACTGGTATCACCATAACTCTCGCCATAACCAAGATCAGCTCTGACTTTCAGGGTTAGAGATTTGGTCAGACCACGCAAATGCTCAGCACTGTAGACAAACTTGTAATACTCAAGTCCAGAGCCCGGCACTGTCAGATCCAGATTGAGGCGCTGAGAGGAACCTCTGGTTGCAAAAATGCCTCGGTTCAGCGTGGACTTCATCCAGTTAATATTGAAGCTAAATACGTCAAAGTTATTACCATTAGCATCGACAAAGTCAGCGATCTCTCGAGAGGCGTAAAGGCCAGTTCTAAGATCTAGATTTTCATAACCCAGGCCCAGACCAATTCGCTGAATTTCAGAAATCGGATAACTCCAATTAACAGTGGCACCATAGGTGTTTGTCGAAAAGCTCGCGACATTAATCCGGTCATAGTCAGTTTCACGGGCATAGATACTGTAACCAACACCGACACCATCAACCGTAAAATAGGGCTCGGTGTAACTGAAGTTCAGGGAACTCTGATAGGTGCTGCGGTTTATACCCACACCCACCTGCTTACCCGTGCCTAGGAAATTATTTTCGTTGAGGTTCCCGCCAAGAATCAGGCCTGTGCCCTGTGCATAACCCACAGTGGCACCAACCTGCCCAGAGGGCTGCTCTTCTACGCTATAAACCACGTCTATCTGGTCATTGCTACCAGCCACCGGCAGGTTCTCAACATTGACTTCTTTGAAATAGCCAAGACGCTCCAGACGCACCTTTGATAACTCAATCAAGGCATTATTTGCGGATGCACCTTCCATCTGGCGCATTTCACGACGCAATACCTCATCCGCTGTTTTGGTATTGCCACGAAACTCAACACGACGCACATAGGCACGCATACCAGGCGTGACGACAAAGGTTATGGTCGCGGTTTTGGTTTCATCGTCAACCTCAGGATAGCCCTGTACCTCAGCAAAGGTGTAACCCTCATTGCCAAGGAGGCGAGTGATATATTCACTGGAGGTCGTCATCAGGGTCTGCGAGAAAATCATGCCTTCGCGCATCAAGATCATCGCCCTTGCCTGTTCTTCGCTAATTTTTAGCTCACCAGAAAGCTCAATGCTACCGACTTTGTAGACATCACCTTCATTGATATTGATGGTGATAAAAACGGATTCTTTATCTGGGCTGATAGACACCTGGGTACTCTCAACCGCAAACTGCAGATAGCCGCGATCCAAATAAAAAGTCTCTAGACTCTCAAGGTCTCCAGAGAGCTTCTCACGGGCATATTTGTCATCACTGGAAATCCAAGACAGCCAGCCAGTGGTGTTTTGCTCAAATGTATCTAAAAGCTGCTCTTCGCTGAAGGCATTGTTGCCAACAATATTGATATGGCGAATTTTGGCGACATCGCCCTCGTCAATATCAATATTTACTGCCACTCTATTGCGCGGTAGCTGTTTAACCTCGGTTTGGACCAGTGCCCCGTAGCGCCCCTGAGAAACATACTGACGTTGCAGCTCCTGGGTCATACCCTCGAGAATCACCTGACGGAAAATCTGCCCTTCAGCCAGGCCATTGTCGCGCAGAGCGTCGAGCAACTGATCAGTTTCAATCGCTTTATTGCCCTCGAGATTAATCTCAGTCACCGCCGGGCGCTCTACTAAACCAATCACCAGAATCCCGTTTTCTCTGGCCATCACCACATCGGCAAAGTAGCCAGTACGGAAAAGAGATCGGGTAGCATCCTGGATACCAGCCTCATCGACTAGATCGCCTACACTGACGGGCAGAGAGGCAAATACGGTACCTGCGGACACCCGCTGCAATCCTTCAATACGGATATCTTCAACTTGAAAAACCGCGGCATAGACGGAGGATGAAAGAGCAAATAGGACTAAAAACAGGCCTGATAAAAGTCGCTTCATGAAATACTTAAACCCAGTTATAAGTTATATTTTGCGGTTTAAAATGTCCGCGTAACATCGTTGTAGGTGGCAAAAATCATTAGCCCCATCAACATGGCAAATCCTACTTTATACCCCATCATCTGAATTTGATCAGAGACTGGGGAACCCTTTACCACCTCAATTAGGTAATACATCAGGTGACCGCCATCCAATACAGGGACAGGCAATAGATTCATAACGCCGAGCATTATACTGAGAATAGCGACAAAGCGAATAAAATTGTCTAATCCAGACTTGGCGCTATCTCCCGCCACCTTGGCAATAGTGATTGGCCCACTAAGGTTTTTGGGCGACAGGTCGCCAACGATTAGCTTACCGATGGACTTAACCACAAAAACCCCTGTGTCTAGAGTCTCAGTAACACCCCGCACAGCCGCACCCAGGACGCTGTATTCAACCTTGCGGACAAGCTCGTCTGGAAACTTGCCACTTGAAGCCAGCTGCACACCTAGCTGCCCTACCAGCTGCCCCTCACGCTCCGCAGATCTGGGCGTTACAAGAATATTAAAAACCTGCTCTTCGCGCTCAACACTGAGCTCGACTTCAGCATCGGCACTGGCGGCAATACGATCGACAAATTGGTTAATATCGCTAATATCTGTCCCGTTTAGAGAAACAAGCTGATCCCCTGCACGAAGACCTGCTGCATAGGCAGCACCGTCCTCATCGACCACAGCCAGACTAAGGCTATCCATGATAAAGGGCGGACTAATACCCAGCTCACGCAACGGTGATGGATCTTCCGCCTCACGCAGCCAGCTTTCCACAAAGACCGAAAGATCATACTTTAGTTCTGAATCAGCATAGCTCACAGTCAGCGGTATCTCGCCACTGGTCCCTATAAAAGGAAATAACTGCCGCGAGACAGCACTCCAGGTTCCTGTTTGAACCCCATTGACAGCGATAATTTCCATGCCGGGCTCAAAACCTGAGCGGCTTGCCAGGGAATCCTCTTTGACATCGCCCACCACTGGTGCCAGGCCCTGCTCGCCAGAGAGAAACACCAACCAAAAGGCCGCAATCGCCAGAAGAAAGTTAGCTATGGGGCCTGCACTCACAATAGCCATCCGCTGCCATACTGTCTTGCGGTTAAATGAAAAGGCTAAATCTTCGTCAGACACCTGGCCCTCTCGCTCATCTAGCATCTTTACGTAGCCGCCCAGAGGCAACAGTGCCAACACAAACTCAGTATCCTGCTTGTCACGCCATCTCAACAGCGGAGTGCCAAACCCAATGGAGAATCGCTCAACTTTAACCCCACAGCGACGAGCCACCCAAAAGTGTCCGAATTCATGGAAAGTAACCAGCACTCCCAAGGCTATAAAGGTGAAAAAAATTGTCTGTAATAAATCCATAAACTAGGACTCAATCTGGGTTATGTAAGCCATGCTATGCAGGCGAGCTTTTTGATCGGACTCTTGGACTGCACCAAGTGTATCTGGTTCACTAAAAACAAGACTCTGAAGACTATTGTCTACAACCTGCGCAATCTGGGTAAAGCCAATTCGTCGATCGAGAAATGCCTGCACTGCAATCTCATTTGCTGCGTTAAGGATAGCAGGCGCATCGCCACCTGCTGCTGCGGCATTAAATGCCAGTTGCAGACAGGGAAAACTCTCCATATCTGGCTGTTCAAAGTCTAGCCGCGCCACATCAAAAAGATTCAGATTAGCCACACCAGACGCAATGCGATCAGGCCAGGCTAATGCGTGGGCGATAGGCGTGCGCATATCAGGATTACCCAGTTGCGCCAGAACCGAGCCATCGGTGTACTGGACCAGGCTGTGAATAACGCTCTGAGGATGAACCACCACCTCTATTTGGCTAGGGGCTACATCAAACAGCCAGCAGGCTTCAATAAGCTCAAGGCCCTTGTTCATCAAGGAGGCCGAATCCACCGATATTTTGCGCCCCATACTCCAATTTGGATGGGCACAGGCCTGGTCTGGCTGCACCGCTATCATCTGCTCCTGAGTCCAGCCGCGGAACGGCCCGCCAGAGGCAGACAGCAGCAGTTTACTGACACCGGCCGCCTCAGCTTGCTGATAGTTAGCTGGTAGACATTGGAAGATTGCATTGTGTTCGCTATCGATAGGAAGAAGCAGTGACCCAGAGGCTTTTACAGCATCCATAAATAAGCCTCCAGCCATCACCAGCGACTCTTTGTTGGCCAGCAGGATCTTTTTGCCCGCCTCAACCGCCGCTAGCGTGGGCACTAAGCCTGCGGCCCCCACAATTGCCGCCATCACCGTGTCAACGGACTCAGCGCTGGCAACCTTACAGAGCGCCTCTACCCCAAATAGCACCTCAGTACTGCAGCCAAGGTCTGCCAGAAGAATCTCTAGTTTCGCCGCGGACTCAGCATCATTGACCACAGCATACTCTGCTTTGTGTCGCTGACACTGCCCAGCCAGCTTATCAATCTGCTGGTTACCAGTCAGAGCGAACACTGTGTATCTATCTGGATGTCGGGCAATAATATCTAGAGTGCTTTCACCAATCGAACCAGTTGCACCTAGCAGAGTAATAGATTGCATAGGTCAGAAGGGGCTTGTCTGGATCAGCAGCAGACTAAACAATGGTAGCGCCGCCATAAATCCGTCAATACGGTCGAGAACGCCACCATGGCCAGGCAATAACTGACTGCTATCTTTAACGCCACTGTGGCGCTTGATCATACTCTCGAACAGGTCGCCCATCACCGAGTAGAGGGCAACGGGAATAATAAGAATAATCAGGGCTGAGGCGGACTGCTCGGGCATCAACCAAAGTAGAACGGCAATAAGCACCAGTTCCAGAGCCACACCGCCGGCAAAGCCCTCCCATGTTTTTCCAGGACTGATGACTGGTGCCAGCCTGTGCTTGCCAAATAGCTTGCCGGCTAGATAGCCACCAACATCGGCCAGGGCCACGACAATAATGGCCAACAATAGCAGCCATTTGCCATGTTCCCCATGGAGAATGGCCGCCACAGCAACCCAGGTAAATAATAACAGCAGCAAGCCAAGAGCCGCTAAGATGGGCTTTGGCGACCAGAGGATCGCACTGCTGGGATAGCCTTGGATCCAAAGAAAGATAACCCCCCAGAGTCCCACTGCCCAGTAGCTGATGGTTTGAGCAAGTTGGAAATTAAACTCAGTAAACAGCCCCAGCCAGTAGCTAGACACCAACAACAGAGCACTGAGCACCAGTAGATAACAGGTCTTAGCCAATCGGCTATCGATTCTTGTTAGATTCGTCCATTCCCAACCAGCCACTACCACAATCGCCATAATGACTAGACTGAACCACAGTGGTGAAAGCATGGAAAGCGACGTCAATAGAACGGCCACCATCACCAGAGCGGTAAAAATTCGCTGTTTAAGCATGGAGAGATTCGCCTGAGTCCTGCTTGGGTAGCAGATCATCACCACGGAGCCCAAAGCGACGCTGACGAGAATAATATTCAGTAACGGCCATATCTAGAGCGTTAGCATCAAAGTCGGGCCAGTAGCAGTCGGCAAAATAAAGCTCGGTATAAGCCATCTGCCAGAGGAGGAAGTTACTAATCCGCTGCTCTCCTGCTGTACGGATGCAAAGATCTGGCTCAGAAATACCGCCTTCTGCCATGGCCAGACCAAACCTGGTTTCGTCTATATCTGAGGGGCGCAGCCGCCCTGTCTGCACCTCTGAGGCAAGTTTTTGGGCAGTACGGGCAATATCCCAGCGACCACCATAGTCTACGCAGAGATTCAGGGTAAATTGACCCTTGGCAGTCATCTGCTCAGCATCGTTGATCAAGCGCTTCAGGCGATCACTGAGGTTGCTGCGATTGCCAATGACCCTGAGGCAGACATCATCGTCCCGCAGGCCCTTGGCTTCCTTTTTTAGATAGGATGAGAACAATGACATCAAGCCGCGAACCTCAAGGTCTGGGCGCTTCCAGTTTTCACTGCTAAAAGCAAACAGCGTGATGGTATCTATGCCGCTTTTCTTCGCCGCTTTTAACGTATCGCGAATCCGCTCAACACCTGCCTCATGACCGGCAATACCGCCCAACCCGCGCTGCTTGGCCCAGCGATTATTGCCATCCATGATGATGGCAACATGCTTGAGTGGGTGCGGAGACACTAGAGAGAGATCAGCCATGCTGTTATTCACCTGGAGATTAGATCTCCATCAAATCCTTTTCTTTAGCAGCCAGAGCTTCTTCTACTTTGGCAATAAAGCGATCAGTAATTTTCTGAACATCATCCTGCGCCCTGCGCTCTTCGTCTTCGCTGATGTCTTTAGCTTTCTGTAGATCCTTAATGTCAGAGATCACATCGCGACGAATATTACGGATAGAAATCCTTGCGCCCTCAGCTTCAGCCTTTGCCTGTTTTCCATAATGTCTGCGCGTCTCCTCGGTCAGAGCAGGCAGCGGGACACGAATAACAGCGCCAGCGGAAGATGGGTTTAAGCCCAGA
The DNA here is from genome assembly GCA_965656965.1 of uncultured Porticoccaceae bacterium. Classification (GTDB taxonomy): domain Bacteria; phylum Pseudomonadota; class Gammaproteobacteria; order Pseudomonadales; family Porticoccaceae; genus HTCC2207. The sequence goes on along the minus strand of CBFHMK010000005.1, from coordinate 112,906 downwards.
TCAGACTTCATAATGGCTTTTTCTATCTCAGGCACCAGAGACTTTTCCCAGGGAGTCACAGACAGCGTTCGTGCATCTTCTATGGCGATCGATGCCGCCTGGCTCAGCGGTGTATCCACACCATAATAGTCAACCGATAAGCCATCGAGGATACTCGGATGAGCACGGCCTGTGCGGATCTTGTTAAACGCGCTACCCAGTGCATCCAGGGCCTTAGCCATGCGCTGTTCGGCATCTTGTTTTAGCTCATTAATCATTTAAAACTCCCTATCCCTCTTCGATCAGTGTGCCCTCGGCACCACCAACCACTAGATTGAGTAAAGCTCCCTGTTTTGACATCCGGAATACACGCAGTGGCATATTGTGCTCTCGGCACAGGCAGATAGCGGTTAAATCCATGACGCCAAGCTTTTTGTCCAGCACCTCATCATAGGTGAGATGCTCATACAGCTTAGCGCTGGGGTCAAGCATAGGATCTGCAGTATAGACACCATCGACCTTAGTGGCTTTAAGCACCACATCAGCATCAATCTCGATGCCTCGCAGACAGGCTGCAGAGTCTGTGGTAAAAAATGGATTGCCAGTGCCCGCAGAGAAGATAACCACATCGCCATCTTTAATATAGCGAATAGCTCGGCGTCGATCATAATGCTCAACAACACCGCTCATTGGGATTGCTGACATTACATGGGAGGAAATATTGGTGCGTTCCAGCGCATCACGCATGGCGAGAGCATTCATAACGGTTGCCAGCATACCCATATGGTCACCGGTAACCCGGTCCATACCCGCTGCGTTTAGCGCTGCTCCGCGAAACAAATTGCCGCCACCTATAACCAGCCCAACCTGTACGCCAATGCCTACAAGTTGGCCAATCTCAAGTGCCATACGATCCAGAACCTTGGGATCAATCCCGAAGCCCTCTTCACCCATCAGTTCTTCACCACTGAGCTTGAGAAGGATACGTTTGTACTTTTTCTCCTTACCGGTGGTCGGCATATTTGCTCCTATTATTTATTCACTGGCGCCTGCAACCTGAGCGGCCACTTCTGCAGCAAAATCAACATCTTCAACTTCAATCCCCTCGCCCACTTCATAGCGGACAAAGGAAACAACCTCAGCACCCTGAGCGGCAACCAATTTGCCAACTGTAGTGTCTGGGTCCTTAACAAAAGGCTGATCAACCAGGCTGCTCTCTTTTAAGAACTTGCTGATTCGGCCGCCGATCATTTTTTCTATAATTTCTTCTGGCTTGCCACTCTCGCGAGCCTGGGCTGCAAAAATCTCTTTTTCTGCAGCAACCACTTCTGCCGGCATCTGCTCAGAGCTTACTACTGCAGGGTTGACCGCTGCAACATGCATAGCAACATCTCTCGCCAACTCTTCAGTGCCCGCTGAAAGCCCAACGATAACCGCAATACGATTATTGCTGTGCACATAGCCGCCAACCACTGGTGCATCAAGGCTGTCAGCGCGACGCGCAGAGATATTCTCACCAATTTTCTGCACCAGAGCTTCACGAGAAGACTCGAGACCATCGGCCATAAGTGCAGCTATATCAGTCTGCTTGGCAGTAAAGCCAGCATCCATTACAGCATTAGCGAACGCCTGGAAACCTTCGTCGCGAGCGGCGAAGTCAGTCTCGCTATTTACCTCAAGAACCAGACCATAAGAACCATCTGTTTTGAACATAACAATTCCGTCAGCCGCAGTTCGGCCTGCTTTTTTAGCCGCCTTCATGCCGCTGGACTTGCGCAGTTCTTCAATAGCCTTATCAATATCAGCACCGGCTTCAACCAGTGCTTTCTTGCATTCCATCATGCCTAAACCAGTGCGATCTCGTAGCTCTTTCACCAAAGATGCTGTTACCTGTGACATTGTATTCCTCTCTAAAACATTTAATCAGTTGGAGAAAAGGGGGCAACGGCCCCCTTTATCTTGTTACCTGTGCTCTACCCTTTCAGGCCCCAGTGGAAATTATTCCGCTGCGGCTTCCTTGGGCTCAGCTTCCGCTGGTGCTGCAGCTTCAGCAGCTGGCGCTGCCTTGGCGGCAACTTCTTCAACGAACTCATCTTTGCTAGTTACAGTTGCAGACTGCGCCTTGCCTTCAAGAACAGAATCAGCAACCGAAGCAGCGTACAGCTTGATCGCACGGATCGAGTCGTCATTACCTGGAATAACGTAATCAACACCATCGGGATCACTGTTGGTATCGACGATGCCCACCACTGGAATGCCCAGCTTGTTAGCTTCGTTAATAGCGATACGCTCATGGTCCACGTCAACCACAAACAGAATATCAGGCAGGCCGTTCATGTCCTTGATACCACCGATGCTGCTCTCCAGCTTGTCCTTCATGCGCGTGCGCATCAGAACTTCTTTCTTGGTGAGCTTTTCAAAGGTGCCATCGGCTTCCTGAGTTTCCAGTTCACGGAAACGACGGATCGAAGCGCGAATAGTTTTATAGTTAGTGAGCATGCCACCCAACCAGCGATGGCTGACATAGGGCATACCGCAGCGCTCTGCTTGCTCTTTAACTATGTTTTGTGCAGCACGCTTGGTGCCAACAAAAAGAATTTGATTACCCTTGGCAGCTTCAACACGCAGAATCTCTAGCGCTTCATTAAAGGCTGGCACAGTGTGCTCAAGGTTAATAACATGGACTTTATTGCGTGAGCCAAAGATGTACTGGCTCATTTTGGGGTTCCAGAAGCGGGTTTGGTGGCCGAAATGCACACCAGCCTGCAACATATCGCGCATACTGACAGTAGACATAAGTTTTCCTCTCGGGGTTAAGCCTCCACATCCCCCAATAATCAACCTAAAAAGTCATTTAACTGCTACTTAAAAGGCACCCAGACTATCGTGTCGGAATGTGTGTGTCGTTTAGTTTCAAATTAAGCTGCAAGGACATCCTCACAACGGCGCGCTTTATACCATAAGCACAGAACCATATAAAGCAAAACTACAGAGAAATTCACCGGCTATGGCCCTGCCCTTTCAAGTCCTGCAGGCTAGAGCTGGACTTATTTGCTGGCACGCCAAGGAAATATTGATCAGACACTCCCTCATTGCTCCTTAGATGCGTACAATAGCGGTTATAAACAACTGTTTGAGAATCGCAATGACCATAGAGCTTCGCACCCCAGACCAGATTGCCAAGATGCGCATAGCCGGCCGCATGGCCGCAGAAGTATTAGAGCTTATTGGTGAACATGTAGTCCCTGGCGTCACCACCGAAGAACTGGATAGAATTTGCCACGAACATATCGTCAAGATGCAAAAAGCGATTCCGGCCTGTCTGGGCTACCGCGGTTTCCCCAAATCTGTCTGTACCTCAGTCAATCAGGTTGTCTGCCACGGCATCCCCTCAGAGAAGAAAGTCTTAAAAAGCGGCGATATTATCAATATTGATGTCACAGTGATTAAAGATGGTTGGTATGGCGATACCAGTAAAATGTATAGGGTCGGCAAAGTTGCCAGCCATGCCGATCGGCTAATTCAAATTTCACAGGAATGCCTCTATAAGGGTATAGAACTGGTTCGACCTGGGGTCCGTCTTGGAGATATTGGCCATGCTATTCAGACTCACGCAGAGGCTAGCTACTATTCGGTTGTCCGCGACTACTGCGGCCACGGCATAGGGGACGAGTTCCATCAGGAACCACAGGTTCTCCACTATGGCACCCCTGGAACCGGGCTGGAGCTACTCGAGGGCATGACATTTACCATCGAGCCCATGATCAATGCCGGCAAGCACGGCACCAAACTTAAGCGTGACGGATGGACAGTTGAAACTCGCGATGGCAGATTATCTTCGCAGTGGGAGCACACTATGCTGGTTACCGCTGACGGCGTTGAAGTCTTTACTGCCCGGGGCGAGGAATCATTTTAAACCCCAGAGCATAGCGCCCAGATAAAGTATTTATTACCCAGAGACCTAAACTTGATGCCCCCTGAATACCAGCCTCTCGATTTGCCGCCAGGAATTACAGTGCCGCTGTTTTTTGACGAAAAACGCTTTGCCAGGGACCTCAGCAATGGCGACCCAGTAGCGGTCTTCCGCAACGCGCTCAGTGCGTCTCAGAGTCACTTTAACAATCGTTTTCATGAGGGTGAAGAGGCCCATACTCTGGTTAATGAATCCTCCCAGTTTGCCGACATTATGCTCTGCTATGCCTGGAATCAGTTTGAATGGGATGACAACATTTCATTAATTGCCGTGGGCGGCTATGGTCGGGGTGAGCTCCACCCTCATTCTGATATCGATCTGTTGATATTGATGCGCCGCAATCGCCCGCAAAAGTATCGCCACAGCATCGAACAGTTTTTGACTTTCTTATGGGATATACAGCTCAAGATTGGTCACAGTGTGCGCTCATTATCGCAGTGCGTGGACGAGGCCAAAGCCGATATAACCGTGGCCACCAACCTTATGGAAACCCGCCTGTTGCGTGGAGACCGATCTCTGCGCGACAGTATGCTAAAGAAAACCGGGCCTAATAAGATCTGGGCATCCAGTGATTTTTACCGCGGCAAAATTGACGAACAGCGCGCCCGCCATCGCAAGCATGATGATACGGAATACAATCTTGAGCCCAATGTAAAAGAGGCTCCAGGAGGGCTGCGGGATATTCAGCTGATTAACTGGACAGCCAAGCGACACTTCAGGGTCGATCGGCGTTCGCAGCTGGTTCATAAAGGCTTCCTGTCCGAAGAAGAATATCTCACTCTGCGTCGAGAGGAAGAATTTCTGTGGAAGGTCCGCTATGGCCTTCACCTGATCGCTGGCCGGCCAGAGGAGCGACTGCTATTTGACTACCAGCGCAAGCTAGCCACCATGTTTAGCTACAGAGACAGCGACGGACGCCTGGGTGTTGAGAAATTTATGCAGCGCTACTACAGAGCGGTTCTGTCAATTCGAGAACTTACCGATGTATTGCTGCAATATCTCGACGAGGCAATTTATCGCAAAGATAAAACCAAAGTAGTGACCAGGATCAACTCACGCTTCGTGATTCGCGATGAATACCTGGACACCACCAGCGAAACTGTTTTTATGGAAGAGCCTTCAGCTCTGCTGGAGCTGTTTGCAATTATGGGTGAAAGCGAGAATATCAAAGATATTCGAGCCTCGACTATTCGCCAGATTCGCCTGCACCGCAATCTGATCAACGACGAATTTAGGCAGAGCCAGGTAAACCGCGATCTGTTTATGCGTTTACTCAGAGCCCCCTACCAGCTGTCAATTCAGCTACAACGCATGAATCGCTACGGTATTTTGGGAGGCTATCTACCAGAGTTCGGAAAAATTGTCGGTCAGACTCAACATGACCTGTTTCATATCTATCCTGTCGATGTGCACACGCTGCAGGTGGTGCGTAATATACGCTTGCTAGCCCGCCCAGAGGTGGCAGAACAGTTCCCGGTGTCGGCCCATATCTTCAAGAACCAGCCAAAACCAGAGCTACTGGTTATAGCCGCACTCTACCATGATATTGCCAAGGGTCGCGGCGGCGATCATTCAATTCTCGGCTCTGCAGACATAGCTGATTTTGCAGAGCGCCATGGTCTGCAGGCTCAGGAAATTAAACTGCTGCAATGGCTGGTGGAAAATCATCTCTTGATGTCGACAATTTCTCAGCGCGAAGATACCTCTGATCCAGATGTTATTTACAAATTTGCCAAGCACTGCGGCGATCAGATGCACCTGGATATGCTCTATGTGCTAACCGTAGCCGATATCAATGCCACCAACCCGCGACTCTGGACGGACTGGAAAGGCTCGCTAATGCGCAATCTGTATTTTGAAACAAAGCGAGCCCTGCAACAGGGACTGGGTCTACCTGTGGACAAGGCAACCTGGGTCAACTATGCCAAGACTGCCGCCCTGCGGCTGTTGCTGGAAGAAAATATTGCTGAAGAACAGGCGCTTGGCGTATGGAGCGACGTAGATCAAGAGTTCTTCCTGCGCGAACGGGTTGAAGATATTGCCAGTTTCACCAAGGCTATTATCGCCAACCTCGACTCAGACAAACCAGTCATCAGCGTGCGCGATGTGGGTATTGAAATCCCAGTGGCCACACAAATATTTGTACACACCACAGATCGGCAAAATATCTTCTCGATCATCTCAGCCGTTTTGGACAAACTGCAGCTCAATATCCAGGACGCTCGCCTCCACACTACCAGTGATGGCACAGCCTTTGATGTATTCTATGTGCTGGATGATAAGGATCGTCCTATTGGCGCCAACCAGCGACTCTGTAAACAGGTCACCAAAACTCTGCGCGAAGGCATTTTAAACCCCGACTCGGTCAGCACTGATATTTCGCGACGCACGCCTAGACAGTTAAAAAACTTTACCCTGAAAACCGTAGCCTCGCTGCGCAATGATATTGAAACCAACACCACGGTGCTCGAAGTTATCACCCCAGACCGACCCGGCTTATTGGCTCATCTGGCGAGCATTTTTTTGCGATACGATCTCAACCTATACAATGCAAAGATCACCACACTTGGCGAGCGCGTCGAAGACACCTTCTATGTGACTGACCACAACCATAACCCCCTGACTGATATAGAGTTCAGCAAGCAGTTACAGGAGGTTATTTGCACCGAACTGGATAGCCGCAATACAGATGACCAGCAGAGTACAGATGGTGAAAAGAGCGAGATATGGCTGTAAGACTAAGAGTTAATCATGAATCCTAACCTAGATAAGCTGCATCCCTACCCCTTCGAAAAGCTGAGGCAACTCAAAGCCGGAATTCAGCCTCCGACAGAGCTTGAACCCATAGCTCTGTCCATAGGAGAACCAAAGCACCCGGCGCCGGAATTTGTTAAGCAGCGGCTGCGTGACTCAATAGATAGTGTAACCCTCTACCCAACCACCAAGGGTAGCCTAGAACTGCGAGAAACTATCTGTAGCTGGCTTGAGCAGCGCTTCTCTCTGCTCGCCGCAAGTTTGGATCCCGAACAGCATGTACTGCCAGTAGCAGGCACCAGAGAGGCCTTATTTGCTTTCACCCAGGCGGTAATCGATCCTGACACGACAGAGCCTCTAGTCGTGTCGCCCAACCCGTTTTATCAGATCTATGAGGGGGCAGCACTATTGGCCGGTGCCGAGCTCCATTACCTGAACTGCGACGAAGAAAAGGGATATATACCAGATTTAAATGCTGTGCCCGAGTCGGTCTGGCAGCGTTGTCAGCTGCTGCAAATTTGCTCACCCGGCAACCCCACGGGCGCAGTGATGTCACTAGCACAGTATCAGCAGGCCATTGAGCTGGCGGATCGCTATGACTTTATACTGTCCAGTGATGAATGCTATTCGGAAGTCTATCTCGATGAGGACAACCCACCACTGGGGCTACTCGATGCCTGTCAGCAGCTAGGGCGAAACGATTTCAGCCGCTGTGTGGTTTTTCACAGCCTCTCGAAACGCTCTAACCTGCCAGGTCTCCGCTCCGGGTTTATAGCCGGCGACAAGCAGCTGATAAGCCAGTTTTTGAATTACCGCACCTACCACGGCTGTGCCCTATCACTGCCTGTTCAAGAGGCTTCTACTGCTGCCTGGGGCGACGAGACTCATGTGATTGAAAACCGGGCAATCTATCGGGAGAAATTTGCCGCTGTCACCGAAATATTGCAGGAATTTCTAGAGTTTACCCCGCCCAGTGCAAGCTTCTATCTCTGGCCAAAAACACCCATAGATGATACAGAATTTGCCCGCGGCCTGTTTGCCGAACAGCATGTTAGCGTGCTGCCAGGACAGTTTTTATCCCGCACCACAGCCGCCGGCAATCCCGGTAAAAATCGTGTCCGCATGGCACTGGTAGCCGACAAACAGCAATGCATTGAAGCCGCGAAACGGATTGTCCGCTATGTGCAAAGTCTGGATAACCAGGAATAGGCCTAGAAATGCTAAAAAAGCAACGAGCTGAATTTATCTGGCAGAGGCTTGAGGAGTTATACCCTGAGACGCCTGTACCTCTAGATCACCGCAATAACTTCGAACTATTGGTCGCGGTATTACTCAGTGCCCAGTGCACCGATGAGCGAGTAAACAAGGTGACCCCGGCGCTTTTTGCTGAGGCGGACAACCCCTTTGATATGCAGCAGGTGCCCTTGGATACAATCTATAAAATTGTCCGCCCCTGCGGCCTGGCGCCACAGAAATCCAGCGCAATCTCTAATCTTTCCAAGATATTGGTAGAACAGCACAGTGGCGAGGTTCCTGACAGCCTCGAAGCTCTGGAAAAATTACCTGGTGTGGGACACAAAACTGCCAGTGTAGTGATGTCCCAGGGCTTTGGTCACCCGGCCTTCCCTGTCGATACTCATATTCATCGCCTGGCGCAGCGCTGGGGGCTCACCAAGGGTAAAAATGTAAGCCACACTGAGCGCGATCTGAAAAAACTGTTCCCCCGCGACAAATGGAACAAGCTGCACCTGCAGATTATTTTCTATGGCCGAGAGTTCTGCTCTGCACGTGGCTGTGATGGCCGAGTCTGCGATATTTGCACCACCTGCTACCCCAATCGCAAGAACCCTTTTAAAGCTCACAAGCCCTAAGGCATTTGCTATGCTTAGCAGCCCTGAAACAAGGAAGCTCTAAACCAGTGATCAAATTATTTGGTATCAAGAATTGCGATAGCGTCAAAAAAGCCCGTAATTGGCTAACCGATAATGGCATTAGCTATGAATTTCACGATCTGCGCAATGATGGCCTGGACGCCGAGCGCATCGACCAATGGATCGAGCAGGTCGGCTGGGAAGCCCTGTTAAATCGACGCGGGACCACCTGGCGTAAGCTAGACAAAGAGACGCAGGAGAGCATTGACCGAGACAGCGTAACGGCGCTATTGCTAGAGCACCCCGCCATGATTAAGCGACCAGTCTTAGACCACAGTGCTGTCATTACCCTCGGCTTTAAGCCCGACCTGTACCAGAGTATTTTTAACCCTTAGATAAGAGCAAAAGCATGAGCAATTTATACAGTTTCGCCCTAGGCGTTGGTACAAAAAATAGTCGCGGTGAGTGGCTCGAAGTTTTTTATCCAGCACCTGTACTCAACCCACCTGCAATCCTCGTAGACATTCTGACCAAGCTCCTGGGTCCGGGCACCGAAGTCGAACCGAACGCGGAGCAGCTATCAGCCCTGCAGTCGGCTCTGGAGACCAATGGTCAGTCCGACATGGCGACCACAGTGGCCAGCCTAACGGCCTCTGGGCGCCCTGTAGTTGCTGTGATGCTAGCCAGTGACAGTGCACCAGCCTCTGTGCCACAGGGCTATCTGAAGCTCCATCTGCTGAGTCACCGCCTGGTTAAACCCCATGGCACAGATCTCACTGGTATATTTGGGGTGTTGAAAAATGTGGCCTGGACCAGTGCAGGCCCCATAGATATAGATGAACTGCCGGAACGCCTATTACAGGCGCGCATGGCTGGCCAACCGCTGAGCGTCGACTGTGTCGATAAGTTCCCCAAAATGGTGGACTACGTGGTCCCAGCCGGTGTGCGTATTGCCGACACATCAAGAGTGCGCCTGGGCGCCTATGTTGGCGAGGGAACCACGGTTATGCATGAAGGCTTTATAAACTTTAATGCCGGCACTGAGGGCCCTAACATGATCGAAGGACGGGTTTCCGCTGGTGTATTCTGTGGCGCGGGAACCGATATTGGTGGTGGCGCCTCAATTATGGGCACATTGTCCGGCGGCGGCAGTATGGTGATTTCCATCGGTGAGAAATGTTTGCTTGGGGCCAATGCTGGCCTCGGAATTCCACTGGGTGATCGCTGCACTCTCGAAGCAGGACTCTATGTTACAGCGGGCACGGTGGTCAGTATGTTAGACGACCAGAAACAGGCCACCGGAAAAGCCAAAGCCCGAGAATTGGCCGGAAAATCAGACCTGCTGTTTCGCCGCAACTCGATGACTGGCGCGGTAGAATGCCTCACCAACAAGAGCGCCGTTGAGCTGAACGAGAGCCTACACGCCTCTAACTAGGACACACTGAGTATACGGGGACCAGGCGTCCCCGTATATTAACGCTCTACCCAACCCCCCTTATTAGGCCCCCAGGAGACTCTGGCCACAGACTCGAACCACATTACCGTTAATGCCGGCCGCCTGAGGGCTGACAAAGAATCCGATCACTTCAGCCACATCGATGGGCAAACCACCCTGCCCCAGAGAGGATAGTCGACGCCCCATCTGTCGAGTGACAAAGGGAATTGCCGCCGTCATCTGAGTTTCAATAAATCCTGGTGCCACCGCATTGACTGTAATACCTCTGGCGGCACAGGGTCCGGCCAGACTCTCAACCATGCCGATAATGGCCGATTTTGAAAATCCGTAATTAGTCTGGCCTATATTGCCGGCGATCCCGCTGATGGAGGCAACGCCGATAATTTTTCCGCCGTTATCTAGCAGCTCAGTATCCAGCAGCGCCTGATTAATCCGCTGAACACTGCCCAGATTGACCTGCATCAGCATATTCCACTGGTGATCATTCATACGCGACAACATCTTATCTCTGGTGACCCCGGCATTATGAATAATGCCGTGCAGGCTAGGCCCCTGCTGTAGGCAAAAATCGCGCAGCACCTGCGCTGCACCATCAGAGGTAATATCCAGGGGCAAGGCCAGCCCACCTATGGCCTCCATTTCAGCCCGCAACTCGCTCTCGGCCTGGGGCACATCTACACCTATGACTCGCGCACCATCTCTGGCAAAAACCTGGCTGATCGCCAAACCAATCCCTCGGGCAGCACCAGTGACTAGGACTGTCTTGCCGGCTAACGGCCGCTGCCAATCAGCCTGCATAGACGCAACAGGCGCACTGGCAATCAAAACCTGCGCATTCATAAAAGCCGAGCCGGCAGACAACAGGAAACGCAGAGGCGCCTCCATGGAAGCCTCCCCACCATCATCAACCAACAATAGGTTTGCCGTCGCACCTTTGCGGCCAATTTCTTTGGCCAGAGATTTCACAAATCCATTGAGTCCGCGCTGCACAGTCGCCTGGTCCGAAGACTCAGCGGCACTGGGCTTGCGACCTACAACAATAACCCGACTGCATCGGCCGAGAGAACCGAGGTTATTATGAAAAAACTGATAGAGTTGGCTGCTCTCCTCAGCTGAAGCCATACCAGAGGCATCGAAAATCAAATGTCCCCTAGCCTCCTCGGAGTGCTCAAAAAGCTCTAGCTCACTGGTCTGAAGGGCAGCTCTTATAGGCTCTATATAGCTGGCTCCCTGACTACTACCCAATAGCGCCTGGCCAGATAACTGATGAGGATTTTCTGGATCTTCACGGACCAGAGCAACGGGCTCTGGCAGCCCCATGGCAGAAAAAATCTTTTTGCCCAACGATGAATTAGCGATCTCTAGATAGGTATCTGACATGTTTTTAGCCCTGCGCTTAAAAAGTAAACCTGCATTCTACCCCCAGGCGAGAAAATGGGATTGACCTAAATGACAATCAGGCTTTAGTTCACGCCATTGGTTTATCCTTGGCGACCCCCTATTCTTCCTTTGATGCATTGGTTACCATGCCATTCAAAGGGCTGAGTAAAAGGCCTCTTCAAATTTAATCAACTCATTAAAACCAAGTGGAACATAGTTATGGACTCTATTCGCAAAGTAGCCGTGGTCGGTGGCAATCGAATACCCTTTGTACGCAGCAACACCTTCTATTCCGAAGCCAGCAACATGGAGATGCTAACAGCTGCCCTTCAGGGCCTGGTGCAGCGCTTTGACCTTGAAGGTGAGCGCCTTGGCGAAGTTGCCGCTGGTGCGGTAATGAAGCACTCCAGAGATTTCAATCTGGCACGTGAAGCGACTTTGGACTCAGGTCTGTCCCTGCAAACACCAGCCTATGATGTCCAGCAAGCCTGCGGCACTGGGCTGGAGGCGGCGATATTGGTAGCTAATAAGATCGCTCTCGGGCAGATTGATTCAGGTATTGCTGGCGGTACAGATACAGCCAGTGACGCGCCTATCGCGCTTAACGAAGGCTATCGCAAAATGATACTGCAGCTAAATCGCGCCAAAACCATGGGCCAACGCCTCAGCGCCCTGGCCAGTATCAGACCCAGCTTTATGGCTCCGGCACTTCCCGCCAACGCAGAGCCACGCACCGGACTATCAATGGGGCAGCACTGCGAGCTGATGGTTAAGCAATGGGGTATCAGTCGTGAAGACCAAGACCAGCTGACCTTTAACAGCCACCAGAATTTGATAGCCGCTTACGATAATGGTTTTTTTGATGACCTGATCACGCCATTTAGTGGCGTCAAGCAGGACGGCATTATGCGCAATACACCATTGGAGAAGCTCGCCAAACTTAAGCCGGCCTATGATCCTGAAAATGGCACCCTCACCGCGGCCAACTCGACTACCCTGACAGATGGCGCAGCAGCCGTCTTACTCGCGAGTGAAGAATGGGCGACTCAGCGCAATCTGCCCATACAGGCCTATCTGACCCATAGTGAAGTAGCTGCGGTCGACTTTTATACGCAGGGCGAACAGAGCGAGGGGCTACTGATGGCTCCTGCCTATGCGGTACCCCGCCTGCTGGCGCGCGCTGGCTTAACACTGCAGGATTTTGACTTCTATGAAATTCACGAGGCCTTCGCAGCACAGGCACTGTGCACCATGAAATCATGGGAAGATGAAGACTTCTGTAAAAACAAACTGGGGCTCGATGCGCCCCTCGGCAGCATTGATCGATCGAAACTCAATGTGAATGGCTCAAGCGTCGCCACCGGTCACCCATTTGCGGCGACCGGACCGAGAATAATTGCAACATTGGCAAAATTACTGGAACAAAAAGGGAGTGGCCGTGGTCTTATTTCTATCTGTGCTGCTGGCGGACAAGGTGTTACCGCCATTATCGAAAGATAGTTACAGCAACTAACCGGTTCTCTCCCCCTAGGGGTCTTACGTTTGTACAAGTAGGACCCCTTTTTTATTGCCTGCCAGTTACCAACCAACTGCAACAAATAGGACACTCGCGAGACTAGCGGCTATCAGAGCATAGGGCAGCTGACTCAGGGCATGCTCCATAACCCCGGCACCCGTACTCTGCGCCACCAACACCGTAGAATCACTGTAAAAACAGGCGTGGCTACCAAACGCACTGGCTGATAATAGCGCGCCAATCATGAGCGGCGCCGACACATCCATACTCGCTGCCAACGGCATAACAATGGGAATAGCTATGGCAAAGACACCCCAGGACGAACCTGTAGCAAAGGCCACCAGCGCCATGGTGATAAAGGTTATCAGGGGCAGCATCAGCGGCGACATCAGGGGGGTTACTGAATCTATCACGTACTGAGGCAAGCCCAGCTGATCGTTAACGGCCTTAAACATAAATGCTGATACCACCACCGCCAGTGGCGGCAGCATTATTTTAAAGCCATCCATTACCGCATCCAGAGCAGCTTTAAAGGGCAATAGACCCTGCAGCACCATAAGAGGCACCGCAATCGCCAGCGTTACCATGACGCCTTTTAAGAGATCCACATCGAAATACCAGGAGAAACCAATTAACGAAAGCAGCGGCAACAAAAAAGTCCATAGGCTAGCGCCACTTTGAGCCTGGTCTGGTCCTGTATCAAACTCAACCACCTTCTCCAGAGCCAGAACACCCCTGCCTGCCATGGCCTCAGCATGCTTCATGGGACCCAACAGTGGGAAACGCCCAGTGGCTACCAGAGGTACCAGTACGATCGCTATCCAGGCATAAAACATATAGGGGATACCGGATATATACAGCTGTAGACCCTCGCCTGACCCTGCAGCCCCTGTATCCTCAAGCACCGCGGCAAAATACACTGCCCAGGTAGATATTGGCACGATAACGCAGGTCGGGGCTGCGGTTGAATCCACCACATAGGACAGCATTGAGCGCGAGACCTTAAACCGATCCGTGACCTTCTTCATGGATGAACCAATGGCTATTGCATTCAGGTAATCATCTATAAAAATAGCCATCCCCAGTAGCCAGGTCACTAGCAGTGATTTATTGCGGGAATTGGCTTTTGCTGCGAGACTATTGGCGAAGGCAGTGGCAGCACCGGTTTTAATCAGCAGCATAATCAAGCTACCCATAAGGCCACAGACCATAATCACCCAACCAATGGTCTCATCCATCATAATTTCCAGACTGAGATCAGCCACAGCCGTAATCACTTCCGCAGGCTCAATTAAAAGCAACCCGGCCACAACACCGGCCAGCAGCGCCAGAATAGGACGGTGGGTCAGTACTGCGATGGCAATTACCACAGCGGTGGGTATTAAGCTTAACGCGCCAAAAGTATCCAACAGAATAGCCTCAGTCATTTGCTCTTATTTTGGACCTAATCATACAAAGCTTCTTAGGCCAATGTCTCTACCCTTTTCGACGCCGTCATTCCCCAGGATCGTCCAGAGTTCTAGCAGAATTTTCCACAATCAGGTCAACAAATTTACCCAGCAGTGCCCGAGGCAATGTATGCCCCATACCTTCGAAAAGCGCTAGCTGGGCCTGAGGTACGTGCAGAGCGGTATCAAGGCCGCCATTAACCGGAACCAGCAGGTCCTGCTTACCATGGATAATCAGGGTCGGCACTCTTATGCTTTTTAATAATGCCTTGCGCCCAGGCGCGGTCCGAATTGCGGCGATTTGCCGCAAATAGCCCGCCGGGTTACTAGAGCGCCCATGCTCTGCTTTTACTAGAGCACGCACCTCATCATCGGCCATTGGGTAGGCTGGACTGCCAATCATTTGCCAGATATCTACCGCATTATCCAGAGCGCTGCGCTCTGGAGTCACCGGCCTTAACATGGCGCTAGAGACCTTGAGGGAGGGAATACCTTTGCCGCGCTCACCACTGGTGGACATGATTGAGGTCAGGCTGAGAATTCTATCTGGGTAGGTACCAGCAACCAACTGACTGATCATTCCACCCATGGACATCCCAACTATATGGGCCTGCTGAATGTTCAGAGCATCCAGAATGCCGAGAGTATCCGCCGCCATATCGTCCAGACTATAGGGTGTCTCCACCGGAATCTTAAAATAATGATGCAGCAACAGCCGCACAAAACTCGGCGCCTTGGCGCCATCCATTTTGTCGGTTAAGCCAATATCACGGTTATCAAAGCGAATCACATAGAAGCCTCTACCGGCTAGCAATTCACAAAATTCCACAGGCCATCTAACCAGCTGATTGTAGAGCCCCGCCACCAAGAGGATGGTCGGATTGCTGTTCTCACCAAAGGTTTCATAGGCTATTTTAAGGCCATTAGACTGCAGAAATTTACTCTCTTGCTGGCCAAATAGATCGCTGTTTTTATTCACTGTAGGTCTCGCTTTAGGGGCCATAACAGCCCCATGATTATTCTTGTTATCAATATCTTCTCAGTCAGGACTGCTATGTCCCAGGCGCTACAGAGCCACTTGCGCCAGCCCTGCTATACCCATGGACTGCTAAGGCGTCACTATATTAAAGTTATCATTGGAACCACCCAGCAGTGAGAAGAATTTCAGCAGCCTCAAGACGCTGCCTTCTACCTTCAATTCGTCACTGGTCAGCAACTCCGGCACTGCCACCTGGCCAATGAGAATATTGACAAACAGCTGCTTGCTCAGCGCTATGCTAGCATCAGCATCCGCCGCTGGCGGTTTTTGCTGATAGTGCATGACCGAATTGCGCACCGTCAGCACGTAGTTGGTTTGCTGCTCGGTAAAAAACACATTGAGTACCAGACGCTCAGACTCAGCCTTGTCAGCATCCAGGCGCACTGTCAGGGCTTTCATAAATTGATCCAGTGGCACCTGCTCCAAAAAGGCTTTGGCAAAGGCCGGGTCATAATAGCCCTCGGACCTCATTTCCGTTAGCTCCCTTGCCGCAGACAGATAAATATCTCGCCAGGGACCGGACTCAGCCTGATACCCTAGCTGAAGATAGGCTTCGGCCAGCAGTGATTTTGCGGCACTATTATCTGGCTCCGCAAATACCAGATGATTGAGAAGCTCAACAACCCAGCGATACTCACCGAGGCTAAGAGACTCTGTTGCCCTCTCGAGTATGGTCTGAGAACCACCCATAAACTCCACATAGCGCAGCGCAGACTCAGCGGGCGGCAGCGGATTGAGTTGGGCCGGATTACCCTCATACCAACCGAAATAATGCTGATAAACCGCCTTGCTATTGTGGCTGAGCGTACCGTAGTAGCCTCTGAGGTGAAAATTACCAGCAAGACTCTTGGGTAACTCTAGCTTTTCAGCGATCTCTCTGGGGGTAAAGCCAAGATTGGCCAGCCGCAAGGTCTGATCGTGGATAAACTTGTACATATCCTGCTGCTGTTGCATCTGAGTGATGATGCGCTGATGCCCCCAGGTCGGCCAATGATGGCTGTTAAAGAAAATCTCCACCTCGTCGAGGCGATCAATTGACTGGCCTATATAGTCGCTCCACAGCAACGCATCGCGCACCTTGGCGCCTCTCAGCGTCAACACATTGTGCATCACATGAGACAGAACCTCTGCACCGCAAAAAGCGCGATGCTGGGGAAGGTAAAAGGTTAACTCCGCAGGCGCCTCGGAACCGGGCATATTAAAAAAATCAAAGTCTACGCCATCTACCCTCATTGACACCTGAGGCTTATCTATCACCACCGTAGGCGGCAGAATTGATGTACTCCCATAGACCACCTGCTTGCCAAGACCAGAGTCTACATGGCCTGTAGCTGAACGCTCTAATCCATTGCCAAACATATAGCTGCCGCGCCTGGCCATGGCCGGACCGGCAATAATATTTTCACTGGTTGACTCGGCCATAAACCCCGCAGGGGCAATAATAGGCAGATTACCAGTGGCGGCCTGCTCAGGGTCTATTAGCGCCAGCACACCACCAAAATGATCGATATGGCTATGGGTAAAGATCACTCCACTGAGAGTGATTTCCCCCAGGTGCTGCTCAGCAAATGCCATAGCCGAGCTGGTGGTTTCCAGGGTGGTG
Organism: uncultured Porticoccaceae bacterium; assembly: GCA_965656965.1. Taxonomy (GTDB): domain Bacteria; phylum Pseudomonadota; class Gammaproteobacteria; order Pseudomonadales; family Porticoccaceae; genus HTCC2207. The sequence goes on along the minus strand of CBFHMK010000005.1, from coordinate 95,887 downwards.
AGTGGATCGATCAGGATCCAACCAGTCTCGCCCTTAATTAACGTGGTGTTCGCCAGATCAAAGCCGCGCAGCTGATAGATTCCATCGGACACTTTAAATAGCCCGCGAATATTATTCAGTTTGGCCTGACGCCACAGACTGGGGTTAACGGTATCCGGCGCGTCTCCCTGAATAAAGTCATAAGCGCCGGCATCCCATACCTGAATACCGGAATCGCTGATCACGGCGTCATTTGGCGCCTCTGCCACCATACCGCGCATCGCATCTATAAAATCTTGCTGGTCATCCAGGTCAAGATCTTTAACAAAGGCTTGATTGCGGGCAATGGTAAAGGCGCTGGCAGCAGCGCTATCTTGGCTTAACTCAGTATTAGGCCCAGGCTTGTCGCAGCCAACCAGGGCTAGCGCAATCAGTGAAATGCAGATAAATCTAGAAGTCGCCCGACCTGACAGGCTGTAGTCTGAATATTTCATAAAACCCCTATTATTTATAGTTCTTCAAGGCTAATTTCATGCTGCAGGGCATCGACATCAAATATCATATAGCGGTCAGCCTGCTTTGCTAAGATACCCTGCTCGGTCCACTCGCGAAAGATTTTATTTATCCGCTGTCGAGAACCCAGGCAGAGCCGTGCAAAATCATTTTGACTCAGCTGCACATCAAGATAAGTACCGACCTCTGATATCACCCCATAGTCCTCAATCAAACTCAGCAGACGCCCTGCCAGTCGCACTCTTAGGGGATAAAACACCATCCCAGCCATCAGTTCATAGATTTGCCTGGATCGCTGCAAGCTATGGGAAAACAGGTTGCGATACAGTATTGGGTGATCCTGACCTACCTGCAGCACCAGGCTTCTGGGAATCACTAGAATGTTAGCCTCAGTTAATATCTGGGCTTCCTGCAGCCGGCCTTCATCACCAACGAGTGAGGCTTCCCCCAACCAGTATTCTGGGTCGAGATCTGTGAGCGTAAATTCTTGACCCATAGGACTGTGCATAGAAATTCGCATGCGTCCAGACATCAGGCAGTAGATGGATGAGGTTGTTTCGCCCAGGCGGTAGAGACAGTCCCCTGCAGAATAGGTTTTCACCTGCGCGGCATCAGACAGCCTTTGGAGGGCGCTCTCAGGCAGATCCAAAAACCAGGGAGATTCTTGAATAATTCTGAGAACAGCAGATTGTTGGGTGCTGGCATCCATTATCCTGTGCCTATGCCTGAGAGATTTCTAAATCTATGGCCATGAACCTGGTTTTAAGGGACCAGCAGCATCGGCTATTTAATCTGTTGATTGAGACGCTCCATACTTAAACGCCACCGACCTCAAAAAGAACCCGATGGCGCCAAAGCACAGAATACTACTCTTGAGTTTTACAGGACCTCAAACAACCCAGCAGCACCCATACCACCGCCAACACACATAGTGATAACAACATACTTCTCACCGCGACGCTTACCTTCCATCAACGCATGCATCACCATACGCGCGCCACTCATACCAAAGGGGTGACCAATAGAAATAGACCCGCCATTCACATTCAAGCGCTCCATAGGAATGCCCAGCTTATCGCGACAGTACAGAACCTGCACTGCAAAGGCCTCGTTCAATTCCCAAAGGCCAATATCGTCCATCTTCAAGCCATTGCGCTGAAGCAATTTAGGAATGGCGAAAACCGGACCAATACCCATCTCATCGGGCTCACAACCAGCCACAGCCATACCGCGGTATACACCCAGAGGCTCAAGATTGCGCTGGGAAGCCAGGGTGCCGTCCATCAACACCACTGCAGCAGCACCATCAGATAGCTGCGATGCATTGCCACCAGTGATAGTGCCGCCATCACGCACAGCCTTCAGGCCAGACAGACCCTCTATATTAGTACCGGGACGATTGCCTTCATCCTTAGTCAGAGTCACTTCCTCTTTAGAGACCTCACCAGTTTCACGATCAGTGACCAGCTTAGTCGCCGTAACAGGAACAATCTCATCCGCAAAAAGACCAGCTTCCTGAGCCGCTGCCGTGCGCGCCTGAGAAATCACCGAGTACTCATCCTGTGCTTGACGAGAGATGTCGTAGCGCTTGGCTACAGTCTCAGCCGTGTCCAGCATAGGCATATGAATCAACGGAGCATGTTTCATAGCCAAGGGGTCAGCAACACGGTGCGCATTAAATTTGTCGTTTTGAATCAAGCTGATGCTCTCACAACCGCCAGCAATAATAACCTGAGAGCCATCGTTAGTAATATTGTTGGCACCGATAGAAATAGCCATCAGGCCAGAGGAACACTGACGGTCAACGGTCATGCCCGAAACAGAGACAGGTAGACCAGAAGCCATAGCCGCCTGACGGCCCAGATTCATAGTCTGAGTACCCTGCTGCATCGCAGCACCCATAATGCAATCATCGATCTCGGCGGGATCAACACCAGCGCGAGCCACAGCTGCGGTAATAGCATGAGAACTCATAGAGGGTGATTCAAGATTATTGAATGCACCGCGGAAAGCTCTTCCAATCGGAGTACGAGCTGCTGAAACGATTACTGCTTCTTTCATAATAATATCCTTGGTTAATTATTCTTTATATTTATCGGCCTGACAGCTAAGCCTTGAGTGCCGCCATAGCCTTCATTAAAAACTTCTCGGTCTGCTTACCGCCCGACTCCAGCGCCTGCTGATTTGACTCATCAGCCAGCTCATCCCAACGGGCCAAAATAGCCTCCGGAGTTTGCTGATCTTTGGACATAAAAATACCATCTGTCTCGAACATACTGGACTTAGCATAACCGCCAGCACCGGCACATAAAATAGTTCTGGTAGGCGCTTTCTCATCACAGAGAATCAAAGCCCCTGCGGTGACAGATTCCGCGGTCAACATACCCAAGACTTCTGGAGGCATAAGATCTTCCGTCATACGCGTTCCAGCAGTCGGCGCCAATGCATTGACATGGATGTTGTTCTTGCCACCCTCAAGCACCAGCGTATTCATAAATCCAAGAACAGCCATCTTGGCAGCACCATAGTTGGTCTGGCCAAAATTGCCGTACATGCCGCTTGAAGACGTGGTCATTACAATGCGGCCATAGTTCTGCTCGCGCATAATATCCCACACCGCTTTGGTGCAATTTACCGAGCCCATAAGATGCACATCCATCACCAGCTGAAAATCAGCCAGATCCATTTTGGCAAATGACTTATCACGCAGAATCCCAGCATTGTTAATCAGAATATCTACGCGACCCCATTTATCCATGGTCTGGGCAACCATATCCTGAACTTCATCGAATACAGCCACATTGGCACCATGGGCAAAGGCTTCACCACCTGCCGCTTCTATGAGAGCAACTACTTCCATCGCCGCATCAGAGGAGGCACCTGTGCCATCTCTAGCGCCACCCAGATCGTTAACCACAACCTTGGCTCCGCGCTCCGCTAAGGCCAGGGCATGAGAACGGCCCAGACCATTGCCTGCACCAGTGACAATGGCCACCTTTCCCGCAAAATTAATACTCATAATCCGTTTCCTTAACCTCTACTATTATTTGGCCATCTGTACACTGAGCCACTCAGCAACCAGCGCAGGCTTATCGCCGCCTTCAATTTCAACCGAGACCTCAACTTTAAAGTCATACTGGCCTGGGCGCTTCTCACTAATATCAACCACAGTCGCGTGACAGCGAATCCTGCTACCCACTGGCACCGGTGCCACAAAGCGCACCTTATCAAACCCTTTATTGACACCCATATAGATGCCTTCGATCAGCAGGTTATAGCTTTCAGAGAAGTAAGACAGCATGGACAGGGTTAAAAAGCCGTGAGCAATAGTGCCACCGAACGGGGTTTTAGCCGCAGCCTCCGGATTGATATGAATAAACTGACGGTCCAAGGTGCATTCAGCAAATTCATTAACCTGCTCCTGAGTGACCTCAAACCAATCAGTTGGAGCGCAGACATGGCCTATATACTGCTCGATTTCAGATTTCTTAATTACCTGTGGCATAAACTTATTCCTCGGTTAGTCTGACTTGAGACCCATAGTCCCTCTTCAGCGCCTTATGTAAAACCCAGCCCTGAGAGGTTGCTCCTGGATCCTGAAAACACGCCTTATAATAGATCCTGGAGCATTCATCCGCCATCACTGAAACTAATGTCAAACATGAACCCTCAGGGCCAGCGTCCGTTTGGCGCGCTTTGTATTGGCAGGGATAATGCCATAAATAGCATTGACGCCCAATATAAAAAAGGCAGCCACAGGGCTGCCTTTTTTGTTTTTATGACCCTAGAGTCAGTTACCAGCCGCAGGAGCGATCCTGATTCTGCTCTTTTAGCCAGCTGTTAAGCGGCGCAAAGTAATCAATAATCGCACTGGCATCCATATCAGGCTGACCGGTAATAGCCTCCATAGCCTCAGGCCATGGCTGGCTCTGCCCCATCGCTAGCATATTGCCCAGTTTCTCTCCGGCAACCTTATTGTTGTAAATAGAGCATTCGTTAAGGGGCCCTTCATGCCCAGCAGCTTCACAGAGTGACTTATGGAACTGGAACTGAATAATAAATGACAGGAAATATCTGGTGTATGGCGTGTTACCCGGTACATGATATTTGGCACCGGCATCAAAATCAGCCTCAGATCTGGCCACCGGAGCAGCAATACCCTGGTACTGCTCGCGCAGCTTCCACCAGCCTGCATTGTAATCCTCTGGCGCAATCTCGCCGGAGAATACCTGCCAGCGCCATTCGTCAATCATCTTGCCAAAGGGTAAGAAAGCAATCTTTTCCAGCGCCATCTTCATCTGCTGATTAATGGTCGCCTCATAGCTTTCCTCCGCCGCGCCCATCAGCCCCTTAGTCTGCAAGTAACTCGGCGTCATCGACAGCTGGACAGTGTCCCCCACAGCCTCATGGAAGCCATCATGGGCGCCGCCTTTAAAGATCGAAGGCTGATCCCTGTACATAAGATAGTAGTAAATATGCCCAAGCTCATGATGCAGGGTGCCGAACTGCTCAGCATTGATCTCTACACATTGCTTAATACGTGGATCATTGCCATTGTCGAGATCCCAGGCGCTGGCATGGCAGACCACATTACGGTCTCGCGGTTTCTTAAGCAGCGAATTTCGATAGAAGCTATCAGGCAATTCCGGCAGGCCCAGCGATGTAAAGAAACCCTCAGCGGCCTGAGTCATCTGTAACTCGTCATAGCCCTGCTCTTGCAATGCGGCAGTAATATCCACCGAGGCCACACCTGGATACGGCTCCATAATATCGTAGATATTGTCCCAGGTTTGCGACCACATATTGCCCAGTAGGTGGGCAGGAATTGGCTTATCCAGCGCGACTTTGTCTGCGCCATAGGTCTCACTCAACTTAGCTCGGACATGACAGTGCAACTGGTCGTAGAACGGCTTCACCTGGTCCCAGAGACGCCTGGATTCTATGGTGAATGTATTGCTATCCATGTCGTAACCACCCTGCCACAACTCAGCAAGGTTCTTGTAGCCCATCTCGGCGGCACCCAGATTGGCGATCTCAACAAAGCGCTGGTACTGACTGCGGTACGGAGGCGACACCTGACGCCAGCCCTGCCAAACCTCAAGCAGCTCATCATAGTCGCGCGACTCGGCAAGCACCGCTTCAAGCTCCTGGAGCTGGCGACATTGCCCAGCATCATTACAGAACTCACCAGAACCATACTGGCCCTCCATATCAGTGAGAATCTGAGACAGCTCAGCGCGCAGGGTTTCATCGTCTGGCGCCGGCGCCGGCGAACCGCGCAGCATGAGCTCTATGGCTCTGGCGGTATCGGGATCCATATCGGTACCCAGATATTGCTTGGCCTGTTTAACCATTGCGCTCTCAAACGCTAGACCACGCTCACCAGCCTTGGCCGCCAAGATGGCTGTGTCAGGGGTTATATAGGTACTCCGCACCCAGTAGGCCGCACCAGCTTCTTTAGATAGCTCAGCGCCCTCGCGCTCCATACGAGCGACAAAATCTGCCGCAGACTCCGATGGTGCAGATTGGCCGCAGCCAGATAAGACCAGCACAGCAGTCATCATGATTAAAAAATTCAATTTCATAAATATTTCCAACATTATTTAAGTAAAGTCGGGGCCAAAACTAGTCAGCACCGCGCATCATTTTGTTAATTACCGGTGATACCAACAGCATCAGCAGCGCTATACCCAGTGCCATGTAGCCCACCTGAGAGTAGACCTCAACATAGCCGGCTTTCGCAGCGGCGACATTGGTCATCTGGCCCCCGATGGTTTCAGCACCAGTGGTACGGGCAATCACACCGGCCAGGTAGTTGGACAGACCGGAATACAGGAACCAGGCGCCCATAGTCATGCCGACGATTCGCGCCGGCGCCAGCTTAGTCACCGCAGACAGGCCGACAGGGGAAACCATCAGTTCACCCATGGTGTGAATCCAGTAGATCAGGAAGATAAAGATCACCGGCGTATAGCCAACTGCACCGGAGCTTTTCATGCCCGCCACCAGCGCCAGGAAGCCCAGCCCAGCCATTGCCACACCCAAGGCAAACTTAACCGGCGTGGACGGATTGAGCTTGCGACGTGCAAGCCAGATCCACAGCCAGGCCATCAGCGGCGCAAACATAAAGATAAAGCCCGCATTCAGCGATTGAAAGACCGGCCCGGGAACAGACCATCCCATCATTTCGCGATCCACCAAACGAGCAGTAAACAGATTGAGAGACGAGCCAGCCTGCTCGAACAGCGCCCAGAAAGGAATCTGCGCCATTACAAAATAGATCGCCGCCAGCATTCTTGAGCGCTCATCACCCTCCAGCTTCATTACCGCAAAGCTCACCAGCCAGATAAACATCAAAATCCCAAGAGGCGCCAAAATACCGCCCATCAGTTCGGCGTTCATTACCAGCACCATGGAGGCCACAATAATGCCCAGCCCCACCAGATAGCAGCACCACTCGACATTGATACCCATGAAGACATTTTCTTTTAGCTTTTCAGGGTTTGGCGGCTCGGCCTTGCCGTCCAGCCAGCTCTGGCAGGAAAGGAATATAATCAGCCCCAAAAGCATGCCTATGCCAGCCAGGCCAAAACCATATTTCCAGCCATGGACTATGCCCAGATAACCACAGAAAATAGAGGCCAGAAATGCACCCAAATTGATGCCCATATAAAAAATCGTAAACCCGGAGTCTCTGCGGGAATCACCGAACCCATATAGAGAACCCACAATGGTGCTGATATTAGCTTTAAGGAAGCCTACCCCAGCAATAATCAGCGCCAGAGATAGGTAGAGAATATTGAGATAGGTCTCCTGGGTCTCCACCCGCATGGTAAATTCATCGCGATCTATGCTGGCCGCCAACCCCACAGCCTCAGGCTCAGCAATGTCCATGGTCGTTTCAGTAAACGTCACGTAGGACATACCCTGGTCAGTCAAAATGCGCTGTCTCGCATCACCACCGCGGGCATCCAGCTGAATCTCGTACTGCTTATCGCCATGCAGCAGCAACTGCCTTGATCCGTCGCCCTCGAAACTCATACCAAAATGGCCCAGAGTGAGCAGAATCGCGCCGAAAGTGACTGCCTTTCTTGTCCCCAGATAGCGATCGGCCAGCGAACCACCAATAATCGTCATCACGTAGACCAGCGCACCATAGGCGCCATAGAGCATACTAGAGGCCTCATCGGACATCAGAAAGTGCTGAGTCAGATAAATTATCAGCAAGCCACGCATGCCGTAGAAAGAAAAGCGCTCCCACATTTCGGTCAAGAATAAGATCACCAGACCACGGGGATGGCCAAAAATAGTGCGTTGATCAGACTGACCGCCAGACGGGGCCCGGGAAACTGGCTCATTCATAGAAAATTTCCTTGAATTGATAGCATTAATTATTATTTTGGACGGCCTCACTAAGGGGTGCGGCGTTCCTCAGGGGGAACATTATCACAGACATCTTCCGCTGGTAAGCCAGAGATGCCCCTGGGTCAGAGCAGAATATTAAATCGCAACAATAATGACAGATTAGCCAGCTTGCCCATATAGCCTGCAGCTCTCTAAATAGGGCTAATAGCCATAGATTTTTATATATTTTATTGTATTAATATCAGTAGGTTAAAGATTTTTATTAACATAATAGATTAACTAATGCCTTAAGCTCTCCGACCCTGGCAAGCCAGCCTATTGGGCCAATCCTGCACAAACCTAACATGATCTTTTAATTGGCGCCAAATACAGAGTCATTGGCGCCGATTCATAAGACCTTACCTAGACTCCAAGCTATGGTAATTCCCGCATTCGCGAACCCGAGGAATATTAATCATGACCGCAGAACTAAAAGAATTCCGTGCCGAGGTTTCAGCCTGGTTACAGGACAACAACCCCGCAGACCCTGGATTCCTGCTGCCGCAAACCTTTATGGAAGTGGGCTCCGAACGAATCCTTGATTTTCTGCGCGAATGGCAGCACAAAGTCTGGTCTGCCGGCTATCTCGGCATGGCTTGGCCAGAAAAATATGGCGGCCGCGGCCTCTCCCCTGCCTACCAACAGATTGCCGATGAGGAGATGAAGCGCCTGCGAGTGCCTATCTGCTTTAATGTGATTGGACTTGGCTGGGCTGGCCCGCTAATTCTCGACATTGGCTCTGACTACGAGAAAGAAAAATACCTCAAGGGCATACTCAATGCAGAGGATATCTGGTGTCAGGGGTTTTCTGAGCCCAATCATGGCTCTGACCTGGGCGCCATACAGACCCGCGCAGAGCGTGACGGTGATGCCTATCTGGTCAACGGCAGCAAGATCTGGACCACCATGGGTAACTATGCGAAATATATGATCCTGTTAGCCCGCACAGATGCTCAGGCTGAGCGCCGCTACAATGGCCTGTCATTTTTCCTGGCGCCAATGCAGGCTCAGGGTATCAGCACCCAGCCGATCAAAAAGCTCACTGGGGAATATGGATTTACCGAGACCTTCTTTACTGATGCACGTATCCCTGCCGACTGCATAATGGGTGAAGAGGGTCAGGGCTGGCGCATCGCCATGAAAACCCTACAATACGAGCGCGGTGCCGAGACCGGCGCAGCCGGTGGCATCCAAATCCTCTCCATAGTGATGGATGACCTCCTGAGGATGGCCCAGAACATGGAGCGCGACGGGCAACCCCTGCTTAAAGACCCGGTTACACGCGACAATCTGGTTAAATTCCTAATCGAAGAGAAAACCGTCTATCTTGCCCAGCAGCGTGCTGAAATACCGGCTCTCTGTGCCGATTACCCCAATTCATTGCAGCTATCGGGCAAATTGCGCAGTACCGAGTTCTTCCGCCGTATGCGTCAATACGCCCTCAATTTGCAGGGTGCTCAGGGTTCTCTCTATGTTGGCGACGACCAGGCTATTGATGGCGGGTTCTGGCAGCGCGCCTATCTTAATAACTTCTCCACAACCATTGGTGGTGGTACTAGCCAGGTACAGGCAAATATTGTCGGCGAGCATGTGCTCGGCCTGCCAAAAGATTAGGGAGTAGAGTAAACCATGACAAGAACAGCAAATATGAGTCTCGCTTTTAGCGATGAACAGGCCATGATTTTAGAAAGCGCCAAGGCCTTTTGTAGCGACAAATCACCTATGACAACAGTGCGCAGCCTGCTCAACTCGGATACAGGCTATCTCCCCGAGGTCTGGGATGAGATGGTGGCGCTGGGCTGGACAGGTATTGCCATACCTGAGCAATATGGCGGCTCCGATCTTGGCATAGGCTCTACCGTTCCGCTGGTTGAGAGCCTGGGGCGCCATATGCTCTGCACACCCCTAATCTCAACTACTCTGGCGGCTCAGGCCATTCTGCGGGGTGGCTCGGAACAACAAAAAGCCAACTGGTTACCGAAAATTGCCGAGGGCGCGATAGGTGCACTGGCGCTATTGGACAATGGGGACTGGGGAGCCTCTTTGACTGGCTGCAACCTCGAGCCGGCGGGCCAGAGACTGCAACTATCTGGCAGCAAGCTACTGGTTAACGACGCCGCTGTGGCCGACTTCTTTGTCGTGTCTGCCAACCATCAGGGCAACGCCTGTCTAGTGATTGTAGAAGCTTCACAGCTGGGCTCAGATGCCCTCAGCAGCAAGACCCTGATTGATGAGACCAAGCGCGCCTGTGATATAGATTTTAGCGGCGTAGCGCTGAGCCCAGAAGCCCTGCTTCCCAATAGCGAGAGCGCCCTGCGCGATATCAGACTGCTCGGGGCGCTGCTCTTTGCAGCTGAAGCCACCGGCAGCTGTGCCTCTACCCTGGATTGCGTCGTTGACTATCTGACCACCAGAATACAGTTTGGCCGTCTTATTGGTTCCTATCAGGCCCTCAAGCACCCAACCGTAGATATCTTGCTGCAGATGGAAGCCTCGCGGTCTCTGATCTATCAGGCTGCAACGATTATCGACTCTGAGACGCTGGACAGTGACGCAGAAATTGCCTGCCGCATGGCCAAGACACAGGCCACAGAAGCACTGCTTTATGCCGGTGATCGCGCAGTGCAGTTCCACGGCGGTATGGGCTTCACTTACGACTGCGATGCGCAACTTTACATCCGTCGCGGCCAGTGGGCTCAGCACCAATATGGTGATGCCCAGCATCATCGCCTGCACCTCGCAAGCCTGCTGTTAGATTAGGTCCGGCCTGACAGTCTGCCCCCTACCCTAAGGGTGCATCAAACCTCTGAGTTAAAGCAATCTAGACCTGAGATTGATAACGTATACTCTGCACCAAACATAACAAAAAAAACGAGGTTTATAATGACAAACGCTAATAGCATTAAGGGGATCATCGCCGCATTAATTGTTGGCTTACTGATTCTCTTAGCTGGCAGCCAGGGAAGCATTCAGCTTCAGGGGCTTCCACTGTTTGTTATCTGTGGTTCGATCGGTTTTATACTGCACTGGGCGATTTTTATGCCCTCCTTCGGATTTCAGACCGAGCACTACTTTGATTTAACAGGCTCTATTTCCTATCTCAGCACGGTGGCTGCCGCATTGCTGCTCAACCCGTCGCTGGATATTCGCGACCTAATTATTGCCGCTATGATCGCTATCTGGGCACTGCGCCTGGGCTCATTCCTGTTTTGGCGTATCAAGAAAGACGGTCAGGACAAGCGCTTTATCATCATGAAAACCAAATTTTTGTGGTTTTTATTGACCTGGACACTGGGCGGTCTCTGGGTACTGGTTACCATGGCCGCAGGCCTGGCGGCACTGACCTCAGACACCAGTGTCCCTCTGGGTATACTCGGTTATCTTGGCGTCGCACTATGGATTGCCGGGATGCTGATTGAGGTGGCTGCCGACAATCAGAAGACTCAGTTCAGAAAGGACCCTGCCAACCGCGACCGCTTTATCACCTCAGGTATCTGGGCCTGGTCAAGGCATCCCAACTATTTTGGCGAGATTACGCTGTGGCTAGGTCTCGCGCTAGTCGCCCTGCCTGTGCTATCTGGATGGCAACTGGCGACCATGATCTCACCTGTTTTTGTCTATGTGCTGTTAACCCGAATCAGTGGTATTCCACTGTTGGAGAGGTTGGCGGAGAAGAAATGGGGCAATGATCCAGAATTTAGGGCCTACACAGACTCGACCCCAGCTCTGATGCTGCGTAGACCCAAGAGCTAGCAGTAGCGCTCAATAAAGCGCTGCACCTGCTCAAACGCCTGCTCAGCCTCTGGCAATTGCGGATAAAATATCGGCCAGACATGGGGCATATTCTGCCAGTATAGAAACTCGGCGGTCGACCCTGAGGCGGCCGCCTTGTTGGCATAGCGCCTGCCATCGTCGCGCAGAATCTCAGTATCACTGGCTAGCACCAGGGTGGGCGGCAACTTGCCAAGCTCACCTAGTAGGGGCGAGATAACAGGGTCGCTGGTGTTATCTTTGGCCATAACGCGAGCGCCGAGAGGAATCAGGAATTTAGGTAACCTAGCCAGTCGACTGGCCAGAGGCTTAAGCATTACATCAGAGTTGAGGTTGCCGGTAATGCTGGGGCTGCTCAATCGGCAGTCAGTCACCGGTGAAAAAGCGACGGCTGCATTGGGCGCTCTGCGGTCGGTATCTCGCAGCCAGGCCAAAAGCATCAGGGTTAGATTGCCGCCTGCAGAGTCTCCGGCCACCAGCAATGTACTCGCCTGTCCAGAACCCTGGGAGCCATTCTCAATCATCCATTCATAACTGCTTCGACAGTCATCAGCAGAATCACGACGACTGTGCTCAGGAATCAATCGGTAATCAATCGCCAGCACAGAACAGTTGGTAATCTCAGATAACTTGCTGGTCATCACCCGGTGACTCTTAGGGCTGCCGGCAAAAAACGCACCGCCATGGATATACAGCAGGCGGCGATTATTTGCAGAATCTGCGCCCGGGGCCAGAACCCATTCCGCCGGCACACCACCGGCATCAACCGCTGTAAACTTGCTGACACAGCGCTTCTCAGCCTCAGCAAAAAACTGCTCCATGGTCTCACGCATCACAGGCACACGCTGTTTGAGAGAGAGTTTACTGGATCGGGCAGGACTGCTTTTCAGACGTTGAACAATGTCCTTAAGCGCTTGCTGCGAGCGCTCCTGGACAGCAGGGTCATCGCTGTGAATCAACTTCCCCAGAGGCAGATCAAACTGCGCAAGGGGATCCCTGCGCAGTACCAGATAGGCAACGCCGACAGTGGCTAAAATCGTTAATATCAACCAGAGCTGCATTGCTATCTCCTGTTTATCGCTAAGCAGAATAACTCAGCTGGTTAAACTTCTTCTGATGGAAATCACCGTCGCCGAAGCTCACATTAATCATCATCAGACGCTTAACATAATGGCCGATATTGAGTTCATCAGTCATGCCGATACCACCATGAATCTGAATAGCTTCCTCACCAATCAACTTACCATAGCGAGCCACAGTGGCTTTAAGCGCATGTACGGTTTTCAGTAGCGCGGCAGCGTCATTTTCACCTGCCTGACAGAGACCGCGATAGAGCATGGATTTTGTCTGCTCGCAGGCCATAAAGGTATCCACCATACGATGCTGCAGCACCTGGAAAGAGCTGATTGGCGTATCAAACTGCTGACGCACCTTGGTGTATTCAACCGTGGTGGTATTCAGTGAAGCCATAATGCCCAGCGCCTCGGCACTGAGGCCCATAAGAATCTGTGGCATTACCTGATCGATCAGGTCCATACCTTCGCAGGCTGTATTCAATAGCTGATTCGCAGGCACCATGACATCTTTAAAGGTCACTGTGGCCGCACTCTGACCATCCATCATCCTGTAGCTTTTAATCTCAACCCCGGGGGCCGAAGCATCAACCAAAAACAGGCTGATGCCTGCGCGATCAAACTGCTCACCGGCCTGACGAGCTGTAACAATAAACTTGTCTGCTGTGCCGCCGTTGGCAACCACAGTCTTTTCGCCATTGATTCTGTAACCCCCATCGCTGACAGTTGCAGTGGTTGCCACATCACTGATTTCGTAACGTGACTGAGCCTCGGTAGACGCCAATGAACCCATGCAGCTACCATCAATAATGCTGGGGATTACATCGGCCTTGAGGTCGCTGTTATCTGAGGCTGAAAGCAGACCACCAAAGACCACAACCGTCGAGGCATAGGGCTCGACAACAATGCCTTTACCCAGCTCTTCCATAACAACTGCAATATCTTCAACGGTGCCACCAAAGCCACCATACTCTTCAGCAAAGGGCACTGACAGCCAGCCTAACTCCGCAAACATAGACCAGAATTCGCGGCTGATGCCCTCATCTGATTCAATAATTTTACGCCTGGTGTCAAAGTCGTACTCATCTCGAACAAAGCGCGAGACACTGTCTTTGATCATTATCTGTTCTTCGGAAAAATCAAAATTCATCGGTTATCACTCCTGAAAACTTTTGTCGGCTCAACCCTAGGGGAGCTGACGTTTAATTGGATTCTAGTTCTACAGTCCCAGTACCGCTTTAGCGATCACATTGCGCTGCACTTCGTTGGATCCGCCATAAATTGTGGCAGCGCGACCGTACATATATTTACCGCGGGCCTCAAAAGCAAAGTCATGACCCAGCTCCTCGGCATTTAGGTCATCGGGCAATGCGCCACCATAGAAAGACGCCAGCTGCAGCTGCAGCTCGTGAATCGACTGACTGATTTCGGTACCCTTAATTTTTAACAGCGAAGACTCTGGCCCCGGCATACCGCCAGCAGCCATAGAGGCAAACACGCGCAACTCGGTGTACTCCAGAGCCATCAGCTCCATCTCGATATCCGAGAGACGCATCTGGAAGATAGGATCTTCGATCATGGCTTTGCCGCCATTGACCTCAACACTGGCGCGCTGCTTCAAGGACTCCAGCATACGAGTAGAGTCGGCCACTTCGGCCATGCCAGTCCGCTCATGGGCCAACAGGGCCTTGGCATAGGTCCAGCCTTTATCCTGCTCACCGATAAGGTTTTCAGTGGGGACCTTAACATCTTCGAACAGCACCTCATTAAGGCTGTGCTTACCGTCAATAGTCACAATAGGTTTAACGGTAATGCCCGGTGTTTTCATATCGATTAGCAGAAAGCTAATCCCCTGCTGCTTGCGCATCCCTTTGCTGGTGCGCACCAGACAGAAAATCCAGTCCGCATACTGGGCAAAGGTGGTCCAGATTTTGCGGCCATTAACTATATAGTTATCGCCTGCATAATCGGCAGTAGTGTTTAGCGCAGCCAAATCCGACCCTGCACCCGGCTCTGAATACCCCTGACACCACCAGTCCTCACTTTCGAGAATACGCGGCAGAAAACGAGCTTTTTGCTCTTCATTGCCGAAGGTATAGATTACCGGCGCGACCATTTTAAGACCGAAGGGAACCACATCCGGGATACCAGCAAGTCCGCGCTCAGTCTCATAGATAAACTTCTGAGTCGCTGTCCAATCAGTGCCGCCGTACTCGACAGGCCAACCTGGCGCTATCCATCCCTTGGCATGAAGCTTCTTCTGCCAGGCAACAATGGCGCCCTTATAATCAGACCCCTGACTGCCGTTTAATTCGGCGGCGATTGAAGCATCGAATTCAGTTGTAAAAAATTCCCGCACCTCATCACGAAATGCCAGATCCTCTGCTGAAAATTTAATATCCACGGACGTTCACTCCTCAAAAATTTAGCGCCACACCATAAGATGTGGCATTTATTATGTCAATATAATCCAGGTACTGTTGTTTTTACGATCTAGAATGCCCATCCAGACCTATATCCGCCTGTGCTGCGGATGTTATTTAATCTATCGACCAAAACTCCGGTTCAGGAGCGCAATAATAAGCTATTAGCCCGCCACAGCGCCCCATCAGCTACGACTGGGCGGTCATGGTAAATCCTGCTTTAAATTTTGTGATTAAACCATGGCTGAGGAGTCAAAGCGCGTGGCGCGCTGGAAGGCAGGTCGCGCCTTGAGATGTTCATAATAGGCCCTGGTGTTAGGCTTAAAGCCCTCGCCCAGCCTCAGGGTCTCGGCCAGATAAAGGGCGTAGCCCACGGCGATATCCGCAATGGTAAAGCGGTCAGCGCAGAGAAACTCCCGATCTGCTGTGGCCTCTTCTACCGAACGCAGCCTGGCGTGAAACCATTTGGCATAGTCTGCTGCCACGCTGGGTAGGCGCTTTTCTTCGGGCTCCAGAATGGTATATCTCAGCACCAATGTCTGGGGAAATGTCAGGGTGGCATCACTGCGGTGCAGCCAGTTTAGGTAGAGACCATAGTCGGGCTCATCAACCCCCACGGCAAGATCTGTGGGGCCATGCTTGTCCACCAGATACTGGCTAATTCCCGCTGACTCGGTCATCTCTACATCCCCATCAGTAAAAAAGGGCACAGTGCCAATGGGGTTTATATCTGTGTAACCAGGCTGCACAAAACGCGGCGGGAACTTCATCACTTCAATATCATAATCGATCCCCATTTCCTCTAATGTCCACAATGGGCGAATCGATCTTGAACCGGCGCAGTGCCAAAGCTTTAGTGCCATTAGTTGGCCTCTTGTGGTTGGTTTATTTCAATTAATACGTCATCGGCCGCCACCTGGTTGCCTGCCAGCGCAGTCACTTCTTCCACGGTACCATCCACCTCGGCAATAATTTCATAGTGCATTTTCATGGCTTCCAAAACAGCCAGATTTTGCCCTTTGACCACCTGATCGCCCGGCTTAACCAGCACCTCAAGCAGCAAACCATGCATTGGCGCTATTACACGGCCACCGCCAGCAGCTTCATCCACAGCACCATCGAGAATAATCTGGTCTTTAAATAGGGCTCCACGGCCGGCAATTGAGCAATACAGCTGGCCCTGCTGACGTAACTTAAAAGTCACCAACTGCGCTGAGCCATTAACCGACAGATTGGCATTATTACTGTCCATTGTTAATAACTGAATGCCGATCTGCTGTTGTGACTCGGCACAGGTCACCAGATAGCTGTCTGTGCTATTGGCTACAGGTGAGATAGACAGGTCGAAGAGGCTCTCGCCAAACTGGTACTGCTTGCGAGATACCAGCCCGCTGGCCATGGTCCAGTTCTTAAGTTTATGGCTGGTCAATGTGCTGCTGTTAAAATGACGCTGGTATTCAAGGTTTAAATCAATCACCGCTGCGGCCGCAGCATCTTCAACACTGGGTTCGGCCACTGCCAGATCCCCATCGGCAAATTCCTCAGCAATAAATGCCGTAGTCGCGGCGCCATCGATAAAGCTCTGTTTTTCAAGGCACTGAATCAGAAAATCTTTATTGTTGGCCGTGCCAAATAGCACAGTTTCTTTTAGGGCAGCAATCAGTCGTGTTCGCGCCGTTTCACGATTATCACCATAGGCAATAACCTTGGCTACCATAGGATCATAAAATGCTGATATTGCCTGGCCAGTGCAGATTCCAGCATCAATACGCACACCCACTCCAGTGGCGGGCTGCCATAGATCCACCGGCCCCGAGGCGGGCAAAAAGTCCTGACTGGGGTCCTCTGTATACAGGCGCACTTCTATAGCAGCGCCCTGTAGTTTTACATCCTCTTGAGTGAGACCCAGGGGGCGACCCTGGGCCACATTAATCTGCAACTCAACTAGATCCAGACCGGTAATCAGCTCGGTCACCGGATGTTCAACCTGCAGTCTGGTATTCATCTCTAAAAAATAGAAAGCACCGCTGGCATCGAGCAGAAATTCCACCGTGCCCGCACCGCGATAGTTAACACTTTTGGCCGCATCAATAGCCGACAGGCCCATCTGGTCCCGCAGTTGCGGCGTCATAATCGGGCATGGAGC
Organism: uncultured Porticoccaceae bacterium; assembly: GCA_965656965.1. Classification (GTDB taxonomy): domain Bacteria; phylum Pseudomonadota; class Gammaproteobacteria; order Pseudomonadales; family Porticoccaceae; genus HTCC2207. The sequence continues at coordinate 78,578 of CBFHMK010000005.1, read as the reverse complement.
CTCTTCCACCACCTTCTGATGACGGCGCTGCACCGAGCAGTCCCGCTCCCCCAGATGAATCGTATTGCCCTGGGCATCGGCAAATACCTGAATCTCGACATGGCGAGGCCGGATAATGGCTTTTTCCAGAATCAGCTCGCCGGAACCAAAGGCACTTTCGGCCTCAGCCCGGGCCAGCTTAATGGCATTAGCCAGCTCCTTGTAATCATGGACCAGACGCATCCCGCGACCACCGCCACCGGCAGCGGCCTTGACCATTAGGGGCAGGTCAATCTTTTTACCCTCGGCCAGCAGAGTTTTGTCGGATTGATCCAGCCCCTCATAGCCAGGCACAGAGGGCACCCCTGCTTCAATCATGCGGCGCTTGGACTCAGCTTTATTGCCCATAACATTAATGGCTTCTTTAGTCGGCCCTATAAACACTAGCCCGGCAGACTCAACCATCTCGGCAAAATCGGCATTTTCACTCAGAAAACCATAGCCTGGGTGAATAGCCTCGGCACCACTGGATGCAGCGGCAGCCAGAATATTCTCCGCCAGCAGATAGGACTCGCCCACTGGTCCAGGGCCAATACACACCGAGGTATCGGCCAGCTGTACATGGGGAGCGCCAGCATCGGCATCGGAGTACACCGCTATGGTGCGGTAACCCAGCTGTTTGGCGGTGCGAATAATCCGGCAGGCAATCTCGCCGCGGTTGGCAATCAAAATACTATTAAAGGGTTTCATCAATACGATTCCTGTTATTTGTTCCAGGAGGCAGGCCGCTTTTCAACAAAAGCTGCCACCCCTTCCAGGCCCTCAGGGCTCAACATACAATGGGCGAATCCTCGCGAGGCAAAGTCCAGCGCCTCGGCGCGGGGACGGCGCAGTGACTCAAACAAAATACCTTTGGTTACCGCATTGGCGCCCGGCGCACAGGCCTTTATATGCCCCAGTATGGTCTCGCACTGGGCATTCAAATCCGCGGTATCCGCGGCCACTGCATGGGCAATACCCAGGGCTACTGCCTCCTCTCCCTTAAACCGCGCACCGGTCAACATTAGCCGCCGCGCCTGGGTTAGCCCCACCCGCTCGGTAACAAAGGGCGCTATCTGTGCCGGGGGTATGCCCAGACTAGTCTCGCTTAACCGGAACCGCGCATCGGCGGTGACCAGAGTCACATCACCGACACAGGCCAGGCCCAGACCGCCGCCTATAGCAGCCCCCTCAACCAGGATAATCACCACCTGGGGCTGTTCGTTGAGCTTGATCATCAGGTCGCCGAAGCTGCGATTACTTGCTGCCACCTCATCTGCATCTGTGACCTGCATGCCCAATTTAAAGCCTTTGATATCGCCACCGGCACAAAACACCCCGCCTGCACCGCGCAATACAATAGTGCGGATGCTGCGATCATCACGCACCCTATCCAGCACCAGACCTAATTCATCAGTCATTTGCGCCGACAGGGCATTTTTGGCCTCTGGGCGGTTAAACCAGATTTTTAATACCGACTCATCCCGCTCCAAGATCAGATGCTGGGTGGTTGGCAGTACGCTTTTTGATAAATCGCTCATAATTTTTCTCGGTCTTAAGAGTTACAGACGGGCAATGCCAAAACTATTGGGGCGCACTGTTCTATGGCGCGCCTCGCGCACCGTCTCCAGCAGCAGCCCCAGTGTTTTGCGCATATTGCGAGGATCAATCATGCCATCGTCCATCAGATGGCCTGAGCAGTAGAAGGCATCGGACTGGGAGTCAAATATATGGGCCAGGCCCTTCTCCTGAGCCGCCAGCGCCTCTTCGTCGGGCTCGACACCCATGGCTGCCGCCTTGCCCCGGGCCACCATGGACATGGTTTTGGCCGCCTGCTCGCCGCCCATCACGCCCATCTTGGCATTGGGGAAGGTATACAGAAAATCCGGATCATAGCCGCGACCGCACATACCGTAGTTGCCAGCACCAAAGCTGGCACCGGTCATAAAGGTAATCCGTGGCACTTCAATATTGCGCACCGCCTGAATCATCTTCGAGCCATGCTTGATCATGCCCGCCTGTTCAGACTTGGTGCCGACTATATAGCCGGTGGTATTTTGGAAAAACAGCACGGGAATATTGGCCTGGTCCAATAGCTGTAAAAACTGCGTGGCCTTGTTGGCACCCTGGGGGTCAATGGGGCCATTATTGCCAATAATGCCCACCGCCTGACCATAGATTTCCGCCTGGATACAGACAGTGGAGACACCAAAGCGCGGTTTAAAATCAAGAAAGTCAGAGCCATCCACTACTCGAGCCACCAGCTCACGCATATCGTAAGGGGTGCGGTAATCCACTGGAATTACCCCGGCCAGCTCATCGGCATCATAGATGGGTTCGGCAAACTCCCGGGACTCGGGTAACTGGCAGTTATCATTCCACTGCAGACGGGCCACGACTTCGCGGCAGATCTGAATACCATGGCCATCATTTTCTGCCAGATATTCCGCCAGACCAGAGGTAGTGGCATGCATCTCTGAGCCCCCCAACTCCTCTTCTGTCGCGATCTCGCCGGTGGCCGCCTTAAGCAGTGGCGGGCCAGCTAAAAAGGCACGACCTGTGCCCTTAACCGCAATCACATAGTCACTCAGGCCCGGCATATAGGCGCCACCAGCGGTGGATGAACCATGCAGTATAGAGATTACCGGTATGCCCGCCTTACTCAGCTTGGCGAGGCTGCCAAATAGATCACCACCGGCGCTAAAGCCCTCAACCGTATAGTTCATCAGGTCGCCACCAGCGCTCTCCACCAGGTGCACAAAGGGTAGCTTTTGTTCCAGGGAAACCTGCTGTGCCCGGCGAATTCTGTAGCCACCAGCGGTGGTCATGGAGCCCGCCAGAATACCGCTGTCGTCCACCACCACAGAGCAGCGCACACCGGAAATAAAGCCTATACCTGCTATCACCGTTGACCCTGGAATTGATTTGGCCTCATCCTTGGTATCCAGCTTATAGCCCGCCAGATTACTGATCTCCAAAAATGGCATCCCGGGATCCAGCAATCGCGCCAGTCGCTCTCTGGGCGTCAGCTGACCCCGCTTATCAAAGCGCGGCTTGCGCTTTTCCGAGATAGCGCGGCCGCGGCTATTCAGCTCATTGAGCTTATCCACCAGCTCGAGCATCTCGGCCCGCTGTTTTAGATAGGTCTCGGAGCTGGTATTTATTTTTGAGGCAAATACTGCCATGGGGCTATCTCCCTGTTACTGATTTTATTATGTAAGTTGCCCGGCAATCTCGGCGCTGACCGGTATCGACAGAGCTAAAAGAATCTGCCCATAGCCTTTGCCCTGGGCATCATTGCGAATACTGGCCATACCCCCTCCCCCCAGCACATCATGGATCAGAAAGTTAATGCCATGGCTGCCCGGCATTAGGTAACGGTCCACATAGCTGGCTGTCTGGCCAACCCCTTGCGCAGGTAAAAAGTGGGCAAAGCACTCGGCCACGGCCTGTTCTGTCAGCGCGGCATGGATATAGGGCAGGTATTCCGGGCGGCGGGCAATAATGCCGATATTGGCCTTATCTCCCTTATCGCCGCTGCGACCCCAGGCCAGCTTGATTAGTGGTACAGAGACGGTTGCATCCGAGGGCACTGCAGGTGCAGAGGGTCGCTGCAGCTGTTGCGGGCTAAAGGACTGGCCTAGACTATCGGGTACCTGATAGCGCGCGCCATCAATCTCAACCTCAATCTGCGCTGTGCCCTTAGGAAGCGCAAAGGAAAATAACCGCACCACTGGAGATGGGCTGGGTCTGGCACCGGCAAAGCCAGATAGACCCGGCGGTGTCGCCAAGCCCAGACCCACGGCTTCTTTTAACATAATGCCGATACCAGCGGCGTCCGGGTGCTTAGCGGCAATTTTCATAACCAACTCACGACAGTGACTGATCTGGGCATTGGCACCAAACTGGCTCTCCGCACCAATTAGCTCCACACTGGTTTCACTGTAGTCAGACAGTCCCAGCTGCTTGAGTGTACGGCGAGAGGCGGCAAAAATAGCATCAGCAAGCTTTTGCGCCTTGCGGTCGGCATCGACCCCATAAAAGGTCATATTGGTGCCACCGCGAAATTCATCGGCATAGGTGGTGCAGACTTTATAGGTATCTGGTGCAGGTAAACCAGTGGCACCTGTCACTCGCACCAGATTATCGTCCAACTGCTCCAGCTGCACCTGAGAGAAATCACAGACCACATCGGGCAGCATATAGGCCTGGGGATCACCGATTTCGTAGACCATCTGCTCGGCTATGGTGGCCCGGCTAACCAGACCCCCAGTGCCCTCGGGCTTGGAGCAGACAAAACTGCCATCGGCATGCACTTCGGCAATGGGATAGCCAATGGTTTCCAGGCTCTCAACCTGTTCCCAGTCGGTAAAGTTACCACCGGTTGCCTGAGGGCCACATTCAATAATATGCCCCGCCAATGAGCCCATGGCCAGCAGGTCGAACTCATCCCGCCCCCAGCCAAAGGCATGGACACAGGCGCCCAGAGTCACCGCACTGTCAACACAGCGGCCAGTGACCACTATATCGGCTCCCTCATCTAATGCTTTGGCCACTGGAAAGGCACCCAGATAGGCATTAATGCTGGCAATTTTATCGGCCGCAGGAAAGGCCGCGCCGCTAAACATCTCTGTATAACCCTGCTCTGCAAGCTGATCTCGCTGGGCAATCATATCGTCCCCCAGCACACAGGCCACCTTAAGCTCCAGCCCCATCTCGGCAATAAGTGCGCGCAGTGCGTTGGCACAGGCCTGGGGGTTTACACCACCGGCATTGGATACAATTTTCACACCCTGACGAGCGATTTCTTTGAGATTGGGCTTCATGGCCGCGGTAACGAAGTCCAGGGCATAGCCATAGTGGGGATTTTTAGCCCGGGCCCGAGCCATAATCGACATGGTAATTTCGGCAAGATAGTCGTAGGCAATAACGTCGACATTGCCCTGTTTAAGCAACTGGGGCGTGGCTCGAGCGGCATCGCCCCAGAACCCACTAGCGCCCGCTATACGTAGGGTTTTCTCAGCCATCGACAATATTCTCCAAAAACAGCACCTGTGAGACCAGATACTACTGATTTGGGCGCTATCACTCTTTGGATTCTATGCCAGCAATATAAGAGCCCATGCCAATTGTTGCCCAATCGACAGCGGGCTAAAAAATCAATTAGGTTTTGACTTTCATCTTTTCAAGATAAATAGAGGCCACAATAAAGCTAACTGGCGCGGCGGCTGATAAAACATCAGCACTGAGCAAGGCTTTGGTCAGTGGCTCAAAAACCTCATTGGCAGCAAACAGATCACTGAGCACACCGGTCATAAGCGCACCTATACCCAGCCCAAGAAGATTAGCGGCCACCAGCAATAGCCCTGTCATTACCCCGCGCAAGCGCACCGGGGTTAAATCCTGGACTGTTGAAAATGCCGGTCCATAGAAAGAGCTAACACTAAACATGCCCGCGGCCATCCCTATATAGAACAGCGAGGATGAGGGGTCCACAAAGCGGAAGGAGATTAATAACGGTGTAACAGCCAGCATTAACAACGCTAAAAATCTAACCCGACCGCCTTTATATCTGGCCTGATACCAGTCGCTAAGTATGCCACCCAGAAAAGTGCCAGCCGTGCCAAACACAATATAGATCAGCCCGTAGGTCGCGCTGATTTCGCCGACGCCAAAGCCTCTCTCGCGCTCCAGCCAGACTATGGCAAACTGCCCTGCCCCCAATGGTATATGCAAAAACACAGCACCCAGCATGGTCCAGGCTAGTGCTGGCGTTGACTTAACCACGGCAAACACATCAGACACAATTCGACGCCAGTTGCCGCCAATTAACGCCTCTTGCTGTTCCTCTGCGCCCGATTCACTTTTGTCTTCCATCGCGCCGCGCTCGGGATCTTTTATAAAGAACAGCACAATAGCCAACAGCAGCCCGAGCCCACCCAAAAGCAGAAAGCAGTTGCGCCAGCCAATCATGGGGCCAAGTATCCCGGCGACAATAAAACTGGCACCGGCACCCAGGGGTACACCCAGATAATAGATTCCCGTAGCAGTGCCTCGCTTAGCTTTGGGGAACAGGTCAGAGATCATGGAGATGGCAGAAGGCGCCATTGCCGACTCGCCAACACCGATAAAGAGACGGGCTATACCAATCTGGGCAAAGTTTTTCGCCAGGCCTGAAACTGCAGTCAGTGCACTCCAGAGCACAAGGCCAGCGGCTATCAGACGGGGTCGATGCACTCGGTCAGCCAGGGCCCCCATAAAGAGACCCATAATCGAGTAAAAGAATACAAAGATAGGCCCGGTCAGCAGACCAAATTGGGAGTCACTTAAATCGAGATCGGCAATGATCGCTGTGCCAAAACTGGTGATTAGGGTGCGATCCACCATGTTGAGGATATTGAGAACCAGCAGAAAGAATAGAATGCCTTTGGCTTTTGAAGATGCTTGCGGTCCTGCGAGAGGCTGATGCATGGTTACCCTTATTATTATTTTATTTGGCCAGGCCATTCTTATTTGCCCTTTAGATTATCAGGGTCACAGTAGTATGCAAGCTGTCACTTGGGTGACAGGCTACTAGCGTTATTTGACGGTTGTTTTTGGGCAACCTGTTTAACTTGCATCCAGGAGTTAATAACAATAAATTGTCCTGACTGGGTCAGGTTGAGCCAAATACTGACGTTAGCAACTAATAAAAACAGGGGATATCTCTATGTCATTGGAAGCAGTTACAGCTGGTTTAAAAGAGAAGATTGGGGAAGATTGCGGACTGGGTTCGGTCTTGAAATTCGATTTTGGTGATGATGGAATTTTGGTTCTGGATGCGACTCAGGTGCCTAATCAGATTGGCAATGATGATGCTGAGGCCAACTGTACCATGGTAATCAGTCTGGAGAATTTTATCGGCATGGCTGATGGCAAGCTGGATGGAACCTCGGCGTTTATGTCTGGAAAGTTGAAAATTCAGGGCGATATGGGTGTAGCCATGAAGCTTGGGCCCCTGCTGTCTTAAGGCCTGCCCTTCAGCCTGTTCGCAGATGGCCTTGAGATCAATCAGGGCCCGTTTATGGGACCCATCTCAAGGCCGTCCGCAAACAGCATCCCACACCAACACAAACAGCCTAAAACCCCGGATTACAACCCAAACTGCCGAGCCGCCAGATCCCTCATAATTTCTTCCGAACCACCACCAATAGCATTCACCCGTACCTCACGGTAAATACGCTCCACTCGGCTGCCACGCATATACCCAAGACCCCCCAAAATCTGCATCGCCTCCCGCGCACAAAATTCCATAGTCTGGCTAGACTGTACCTTTAGCAGCGCTATATCCCCGGCATTCTCAGTCCCCGCCTGGATCTGCTGACAGATCATCAGCAAATAAGCCTGAGTCGCATTAATCCGCTGTTTCATCTCAGCAATCTTATGACGAATAACCTGATGATCCGCTAGCCGCTGACCAAAGGTCTTGCGCTCACGTGCCCAGGCCACCGCATCTTCCAGACAGACTCGCGACAAAGCCTCCATCGCCGCCGCCATTGCCAGACGCTCAGAATTAAAATTATTCATAATCACGGCAAAGCCTTTGTTCTCCTGACCCAGCAAATGGCCCACAGGCACAGACACATTATCGAAATAGATAGTCGCCGTATCCGAACACCACCAGCCCTGCTTCTTATCCAGCGCCGTGCGTGACAGTCCCTCCGCATCCGCGGGAATCAGCAGAGTGGACACACCACCAGAACCCTCACCACCAGTGCGCACCGCCGTAGTAAACCAGTCTGCATTCATGCCGCCGGTAATATAGGTTTTCGAGCCATTGACCACATAGTGATCGCCATTCAGGCGCGCCGTGGTCTGCAGCTGAGCCACATCAGAGCCACCGCCGGGCTCGGTGATGGCCAGTGAGATACGTTTGGTGCCTGCCAGTACGGGCGGTGCGACCATCTGCTTAATTGCATCACTGCCAAAATTGATTACCGGCGGCAGACCAATACCATGGACCAGCAACGTGGCTGCCACACCGCCAACCGCAACGCGAGCCATCTCTTCATTGACGATAATACTGTGCCAAAGATCTATGCCCTCAGTGACTCCGCCAAACTCCTCCGGATAACCCAGACCTAACAGACCCACTTCCGCAGCCTTGGGCCACAGATCAGCGGGAATCGAGCCATTTTCATCCCAGTCTTCTGCATAGGGAGCAATCTCGCGATCAATAAACCGCCGCAGCTGGGCACGCCATTCATGGTGCTCGGGGGTTAAACTGCTATTGGGCAATCTGGCGCTATCAAAATCTAATGACATAGCAAAATCCTACAGGTGACTGTTATCTAGCCAAGATGGTAGGCATAGCGCCAAAAACCAGCAAGCGAATAAGCGCCATTTAATTAGGAAACAATGCCAAACAACAGGGGGTTATTTGCGCCTATAGTCGCGGGGCGAAACCCCATGCCAACTTTTGAAAGCGCTGGAAAAGGAGCCCTGATCGGCATAGCCAAGCAGAAAGGCAATTTCTGTAATACCCAGACGATCGTCCGAGAGATAACGCAGCGCCACCTTAGAGCGCACTTCCTGGAGAATGTTTAAAAAATTAGTATCCCGGTCAGCGAGCCGGCGCTGGAGAGTACGCCTGGAGATATTAAGCTTGCTGGCAAGCTTATCTATGGTTACGCCACCTTCCGGCAGGTACTGCACAAGCGACTGTTTAAGATTGGCCAGCAGTTGATCGGAGGGATCATAGTCTTCAAATAGGTCGTGAAATCTATGCCTTTGATCCGGGCCGTCCTGATAATCCTGCTTAAGAATGGGGAAATCCAAGGCCTGTCGATCGAAGAACAGACTGCTGTAGGGCTGATCAAAGGCCAGATTGCGGCCAAAAATCTCCTCCAGCTTAGAAATATCCTGGGGTCTGGAATAACTAAAACTGACCCTGGTGACAGCCACAGGCATCACACAGAGGGAATTAAAAATGCCCACCGAGGCAGCCAGTATTTCATCGCTGATAAAGCGCTTGCGACCGATCTCCGACAGCAGCGGCTCCCAGCGCAGTTCTACCTGGTCCTCAGCACGATATGCCGCCATCTGACCTATATCGCCTCGCAGCCTCAGACTGCTGGGAATTAGATTTAGATAGTCACGAAAACATTCACAGACCGTGGAGAGATAGAGCTGCAAATTTAGCCCTTTTAGATAGGTGACCCGCCCCACCTTCAGGCCAAAATCTGGGTCATTAGAGGCGTCTGCCGCCAGCTGAAAAAGCCGAAAATAATGGTTCACCGGAAAACGGCGATCAGGAATATTTAATTCAGTCTCATTCAGGCCACAGCCTAATAGCAGAGCATTTCTGTCAACGCCCAGCTGCTCGGCAACCTGCAACAGAGTATGAATTGGCGCCGCATAAATGCTCCAGTTGGGATCTACTAACTGTTCAGAGACAGAATTTGTGGCCATAGGAAATGTAATTTTTGTTGAGATATGCACAGTACTTTACCACCTTAGAATACTTGCAATAAACCTCTATTTACAGGTGACATTTAACAAGCTACTGTATATATTAACAGTATAAAGCAATCCACCATTTAACTCAGCATATCTCTCTACATGGCGAATACAGAAATAATATCCAGCCTACTGACTCGTCAGGATACCTGGCGCGGCTGCAACCAGCGTTTACCACGCCGTACTCTGTCAACAGGTCACAACAGCCTGGACCTGCTATTACAGGGCGGCTGGCCCACTGCTGCACTGACTGAGCTACTGCCTCAGCGACTTGGTATAGGTGAACTAAGCCTGCTATTGCCCATGCTTAAAGAACAGAGCGCCAACAACCAGCTCTGCCTGTGGCTGGATCCGCCTTACCAGCCCTATGCCCCGAGACTGGCAGCAGCAGGTATTGCCTTAGATAGACTATTCGTAGTGCGCAGTAAAAACCCCAAAGAATGGCTGTGGATTGCCGAACAGTCTATCCGCAATGGTGCCCTTTTATTGGCCTGGACCGGAAAACAGATCACTCGCTATACAGATTTGCGCAAACTGCAGTTGGCCGCGGCAGACAGTAGCAGAGCGGCATTTTTATTTAGCCCAATCAAAGCACTGACAGGCCCCTCACCGGCGGCACTGCGTCTGGAGCTGGACAGTCAGTCTGTCAACCAGCTGCAACTCACTGTGCGCAAATTTCGCGGCAGAGCCCCGGGAGATAAGCTGCAACTCAGCCTGGAACCCTATTCTGCACAGCGAACAGCTCTCAATCAGTTACCCACAGGTCAACACCATGCCTATGGGTCTATATCTATACCTAGATCTGGCAACTAAATGGCCCGGCTGCCCAAACACCAGGAAATCTGGGTCTATCTACAGTTTCCTCTGCTGAGTCTTGAAACCCTATTACCGCAGTTAACTCCGGAACAGCAGAGTAAACCTATAGCGGTGATTTGCCGACACAAAAGCGCTCAGCAGGTACTCTGCTGCAACAGTCAGGCTGCGGCCTGGGGTATAGAAAAGCAATTATCCCTATCTACCGCTCTAGCTCTGTGCCCTGAGCTACTGACGTTAAGCCGGCGCGCAGAACAGGAACAGGAGCGGCTACAGCAGCTAGCACTGCTGGCCTACAGTTTTAGTCCCGAGGTCATTGTGCATGCAGATATGGGGCTATGGCTGGAAATCTCTGGCTGCGATCAGCTATTTAAAGGCTACGATGCTCTATTGCACAGATTGCAAACACAGCTCCAACAACAGGGGGTCAGTGCCGTTAATGGAATCGCCCCGAACCCGCTTGCCGCTCGCCTGCTCTGCACATCCAGCTTCCAAACTCATTTGCCCAGCAGCCAACAGATACAGCGGAAGTTGCTAGCCACAGAGCTCGGCAAGCTGGAGACCAGCCGCAAACAGCAGCAGAACTTTAAGCAGCTGGGCTTAACCCGTCTGGCTGACCTGCTAGCCCTGCCGCGCAGTGCCCTAAGTGAGCGCTTTGATGCTGGGCTCATAACAACCATTCAACAACTCAGCAATGAAAAGCCCTTCACTGCACCGCGATTCAAGCCAGCCAGTAGTTTTCGCGATCTAATTCATAATCCCCAGGGTATTTTCAATAAGGAGAGCCTGCTGTTTCCCATGAAGACTCTACTCCAGCATCTCTGTCAGTACATGATTGCCCGGCAATGTCACTGCCTGGAAATTTACTGGCGCTTTGAGCCTTTAATAGGAGAGTCACAGCAAATGCGTATGCAGCTTTCCGGAAAACAAAACAGCTGGTCGATGCTGCTCAATCTGAGCCGCCTACAACTGGAGCGCCAGGAGCTACCGCGGAGCATCGAACAGATCATTCTCTATGCAGACCAGTTTGTAGATGCCCCTACAGGGATGTTTAATCTGGATTTATTCGGTGATCAGACAGAGAGCCAGCAGTCCTCTGAATTAATCGACAGTCTCAATGCGCGACTGGGTACAGAGGCCCTATTCCAGCCAGTACTAAGACAGGAGAGCTTGCCAGAACAGGCCGGGATACTGGGCCTGCCCAATCAGCATTCCAGCACTAAAACCCAATCAGACTTCAGTCATGACTCCCGGGCTCCACAGCCCCTGTGGCTACTGAGCGAACCAGCAGCTGTACAGATACGCAATCGACAACTGTACTGGCAAGGACCATTAAAACTGATAAGTGGGCCACAGCGACTCTGTGGCAATTGGTGGCAGGGCGAGCAGCAGCGCGATTACTATCTGGCGTGCGACAGCAAGGGCGCGCGCTACTGGCTATTTAGAGAAGCCATGGATAAACGCTGGTTTATCCATGGCGTATTTGCTTAACCTATTTAGAGCCCAAGCTGCTCGTTGATCTTAAATTTCTGCACCTTGCCTGCCGGGTTTCTCGGCAGCAGATCCATAAAGTGCAAACGGCTAGGCAACTTGTAACGGGCCAGTGACTCCCCGGCAAAATCACGCAGTTCTTCGAGACTGAGTTCGGCACCCTCTTCCAGCACCACCACCGCAGTCACTGCCTCACCCCATTTATCATCAGGGAGACCAATCACCGCCACTTCAAGAATAGCCTTATGGCCATAGAGAATACTCTCCACCTCTGCAGGATAGACATTCTCACCACCGGTAATCACCATGTCTTTCACGCGGTCACAGAGAAACAGAAAGTCTTCATCGTCCAGGTAGCCAATATCACCACTATGGAACCAGCCCTGAGCATCTATGGCTTCGGCGGTAGCATCTTCTCGGTTCCAATAGCCCTTCATAACATTGGGGCCCTTGATGCAGACCTCACCGTGAACGCCTGCAGCTACAGGATTATTCTCACCATCGACAATACGCACCTCAGTAAACATAGGCGCTTTACCTGCAGAACCCACCTTCACCATGGCCAGATCACTGGCTAACAGACTGGCAAAGGGCGCTGTCTCCGTCAGGCCATAGCCCTGACAAAAGTTCACCCCACGCTCACCATAGGTCTTAATCAGAGGCACAGGCACCGGCGCACCGCCACAGGTCAATGTGCTGATGCTCGAGAGATCAGTGCTGGCAAAATTTTCATGCTGCGCCATCATCAGGAACATAGTGGGCGCGCCAAACATGGTACTGATGCTATGTTCTTCGATTAGTGCCAAAACCTGACCTGCATCAAAGGCGCGCAACAACACCACCTCTATGCCCTTGGCCAACGATAGCAGCGTAGTCACATTGAGACCGCCGATATGAAATAGCGGCGCACAGGTCAATGTGGTGCCATTGACAGCATCCTCACTAAAACAGACATTAATACTGTTCCAGAAAATATTGCCATGGGTGAGCATGGCGCCCTTGGGCAGACCTGTGGTGCCTGAGGTATACATAATAAAGGCCACATCGTCAGCTTCGACTTTTTCGCTACCAGTAATCGGCTCAGCTGCGGCCATTAGGGGGGCTAGAGGCTCCCAATGATCAGCATCAGCTTCAACACTAATAAAGCGTGAGCAATGCAAATTATCCTTCTCTTCATCAATCAGCGGACGCAGCATGTCGTCTGCCAACAGAGTACTGATACCAGCATCATTGGCGATAAACCGAACCTCTGGGCCAGTGAGACGAAAGTTAAGGGGCACAAATATGGCGCCCAAACAGCCGCAGGCATAGAGAGTCTCCAAAAAGACCGGATGGTTGAGGCCTATATAGCCAACACGATCACCTGCCTTAATACCACCGGCGCGCAGTACCGATGCCAGACGTCTAACCCGCTCGCCAAGCTCAGCACAGGTCCAGGTCTGACCCTCAAAGGTCAGTGCTCTGGCACTGGGTGTAATGGCTGCGCGGCGAAGAATAGTTTGGCCCAAACCAATATCTGCAGTCTGCGTGTTTGACATGTTAATTTCCCCTTAGATGTATTGTGATAACGGTATGCTCAATTGGCTGCGGCATAGCCTGTTGTTGTGTTTTTCTTAATCATAAAAGTTGCGTGAAAAAATATCCATTACTTCAATCTAGACTTGGCACGTTTTCTGCAAACCCCAATAGGTACTAGGCGCTGAAAACAGTCTTAGATGCTAATTACCGGGAGTTAAGACGAATAATGGCCATAGATTCCACAGCGGAGATCTCCATACGGGTGCCTGCTCGCACCTATTTGGTGCGGGCATCCAGATGAAACTAATTTTTACCGACCTGGATGGCAGCCTACTGGATCATCACAGCTACAGCTTTTCCCCTGCCGCCGCACTGTTGAAAGAGCTTGAGCGCCAGCATATACCCGTGATTCCTGTTACCAGCAAAACCTGCGCCGAGGTACTCTCACTGCGCGACACCCTGGCCAATACCCATCCGTTTATCGTCGAAAATGGTGCAGCTATCTATCTGCGCAAAGAATATTTTCCGCTTGCCCCACAGGATTGCACCAAAATAGGTAACTACTGGTGTATCCGCAACAGCCAGCCACGCAGCCATTGGCAAGCCTTGTTAGCTAAGGAGGGCGGACCCTTTGCAGACGAATACCAAACCTTTGACTCGATCTGTGCCAATCAGGGTCTCGAGGGCCTGGCTGCACTGACCGGACTCAGCATCCACCAGGCGACGCTTGCCCAGCAGCGGGAATTTAGCGAGCCGATCCAATGGCTGGGGACCCAGGAGCGCAAAAACCAGTTTATCGCCCAGCTTACGGAGGCTGGAGCCACATTACTGCAGGGTGGGCGCTTTTTAACCCTCGGGGGAAACACCGACAAGGGCCGCGCACTATTGCAACTCAAGGCGCTCTACCACCAGCAGCTAGGTGTCTGTCAGTCTCTGGCAATTGGTGACAGTGGCAATGATGTCAGCATGCTCGAGATCGCGGACTCGGCGCTTATTATCAAACCCCAGAACCATCCCGCGCCCAGGCTACAGCGCACAGATAACCTCTATATGAGTACAGCGACTGGCCCTCAGGGCTGGGCTGAGGGCGTAACTGCCTGGCTGACCAACAACCCCTAACCACCACAGAGGCAAGGCGACCTATGGGCGACTTTCATCAAAACGGTATTATTACCACCCTGCACAATCTCTCGCAGCGGCCACTGGCCTGCATGGAGCAAGAGCTGGTCAAGTTTTCCAAGACCAGGCCTCTGGGTTTAATCCTGCCCTCGCTATTCTCGGAGTTAGAGGGTGAGGCCATGCCAAAGATTATCCAAGAACTGCAGCAGGTGCCCTATCTCAACCAAATTGTTATTGGCCTGGACCGTGCCGATGCTGGCCAATATAAAAAGGCCCTGTCATTTTTTGCCAAGCTACCCCAGGACCATCAGGTGCTATGGAACGATGGGCCAAGGCTCAAGGCACTGGATAAAAAGCTCCAGGACCTGGATCTGGCACCCAAAGAAATGGGCAAGGGTCGCAATGTCTGGTACTGCATGGGCTATATTCTGGCTTCCAACAAGGCCGAGTCTGTCGCTCTGCATGACTGTGATATCACCACTTACAACCGCGAGTTACTGGCGCGCCTAATCTATCCTGTAGCCAACCCCAGATTTAACTATGAGTTCTGCAAGGGCTACTACGCCCGAGTGGCCAATGGCAAAATCAATGGCCGAGTATCCAGACTTTTGGTGTCGCCATTACTGCGAGCCCTAAAGAAAACTGTCGGACATACTGACTACCTAAATTATATGGACAGCTATCGCTATCCATTGGCGGGCGAGTTTTCGTTTCGCCGCGATGTGCTCAATGATATTCGTATACCCAGCGACTGGGGGCTGGAAATTGGTGTGCTTTCGGAGATGTATCGCAACTATGCCAGCAACCGTCTGTGTCAGGTAGATATTGCCGACAACTACGACCATAAGCATCAGAAGCTATCGCTGGAAAACGAAAACAATGGTCTGTCAAAGATGTCGATTGATATCGCCAAAGCACTGTTCCGCAAACTGGCGACTCAGGGCGAAGTATTTAGCACCGAAGCCTTTCGCTCTCTCAAGGCCACCTACTACCGCCTGGCATTGGATACAGTGGAAAACTGCCATAACGACGCCATTATGAACGGCCTGACACTGGATATTCATGAGGAGGAACAGGCGGTCGAGATGTTTGCCGAGAATATTATCAAGGCTGGAGACGCATTTTTTAATATGCCCATGGAACGACCTTTTATACCCAGCTGGAATCGCGTGGTCAGCGCAGTGCCCGATGTATTTGAACAGCTGCTTGAGGCTGTAGAGGCCGACAACAACGAATTTTCCAGCCATGCAGAATAGATTACAGAGCCAAATAGAGCTGCATCTGGAGGCTATATATCAGCAGTCTGAGGTCGCTGATATCCGCTCGTTAAGTCAGGATTTGATCAAACTGATGGGCCTGGGCGATAAAGAGTTTATCGAGAACCGCAATATTAACCTCTGGGACCAGTCTGACTGTCTGGTAATTACCTATGGGGATTCAGTGTTGCGGGACAATGAAAAACCCCTGTCTACCCTGAAAAAATTTCTCGACAAATATTTGCGCAGCTCTATAAGTGGCGTGCACATACTCCCCTTCTACCCCTTCACTTCCGACGATGGTTTTTCGGTATTAGACTATTCCAGCGTCAATGAATCTCTCGGCGACTGGCAGCATATCAATAGCCTGGCCAATGATTATGGGCTGATGGCTGATCTGGTGATTAACCACTGCTCGGCGCGCAGCCCCTGGTTTGAAAACTTTATTAATGGCCGCGACCCAGGGCGTGGCTTTTTTGTTACCGCCGACCCTGAGGATGATCTCACGGATGTGGTCAGGCCACGCACCAATGACCTGCTGCGGCCAGTCGAGACCTCTGAGGGCCTACAATATGTGTGGTGTACCTTTGGCCATGATCAGGTAGATTTGAATTTTCGCAACCCCGAGGTTCTCAAGCAATTTGTCAGCATCGTTAAACAGTATCTCGACAATGGCATCAGCATCTTCCGTCTGGATGCCGTAGCTTTTCTATGGAAAGAAATTGGCACGAGCTGCATCAACCTTGAGCAGACCCATGAGATAGTGCGACTGTTCCGCACATTGATCGAACAGGCTCAACACGATGCCATTATTATTACCGAAACCAATATCCCTAACCGCGAAAATCTCGCCTATTTTGGCAATGCCAACGAAGCACACAGCATTTATAACTTTTCGCTGCCGCCATTGCTGGTTAACAGCCTGCTGACCGGCAATTGCGCCCATCTCAAGCAGTGGATGATGAGCATGCCACCAGCGCGCAATGGCACGGCTTATTTTAATTTTATCGCTTCCCATGATGGCATTGGGTTACGGCCAGCAGAGGGCCTGCTCAGTGACCAGGAAATCAATACGCTGATTACCAGTATGCAGAGCTTTGGTGGCCGGGTTTCCTGGCGAACTCTGGATAACGGTGACCGCAAGCCCTATGAAATCAATATTGCCCTTTTTGATGCTTTGCAGGGCACAGTTGAGGGTGCTGATGCTATGGGAGTACAGCGATTTGTCTGCGCCCACGCTATTATGCTGGCCCTTGAGGGTATCCCCGGTATCTATTTGCACAGTTTAGTGGGCACTCGCAATGACCAACAGAGAGTTGATAATAGTGGCCACAATAGAGCTATTAACCGCCACCAATGGGACTACCGCCAGCTTGAGGCTGAACTAGCCAACAGGCACAGCAGCCATTATGCAGTCTACAGCCAGCTCAAAGAGCTGTTAAAAATACGCCGCCGGCAATCGGCCTTTCACCCCAATGCCACGCAGTTTACACTGCACTTGGGGAACCAACTTTTCGGCTTCTGGCGCCAGAGCCTGGATCGCCAACAGAGCATTTTCTGTATCAGTAATATCAGCAAGCAACCCCAGACGCTCTATCTGGGAGATATTAACCTTATAGATAATGAGCACTGGCTAGACTTAATCACTGGCCTGCCCTGTTCCCTGGAGAGTCAGGATTCGCGGCAACTCAGTTTAAGCGGCACTGAACTGCTTATGCAGCCCTATCAAACTGTCTGGATTACCAATAACCCTGTGTAACTAGCGTATCTGGCAATTACTCGACTCTGGCAGTATACTGGTTATATATACAGTATTTATTCCTCTAATAGTCGTTGTATAAATTATGGCCTATGCCGAACTTCATTGTGTCAGCAACTTTACGTTTCTGCGCGGGGCTTCCCACCCCTGGGAATTAGTCCAGACTGCTGCCAGTCTGGGTTATAGCGCACTGGCCATTACCGACGAATGCTCATTGGCCGGTGTGGTTAAAGCCTATATAGAAGCACAAAACTGCGATCTGAAATTAATTATAGGGGCAGAATTCCAACTTGAAGGTCAGCGCTTAATTGCTCTAGTCAGCAACCGCCAATCCTATGGCGAACTCTCCGAACTGATTACCCTGACTCGCCGGCGCAGCAGCAAAGGCAGCTATAAACTGGAATGGACAGACCTCAGCGGCAAACTGCCCAACAGCTTATTAATCTGGTTGCCCAGCGGTGATCTTGAGCCCGACCATAAAGTGGGCGAGCGCCTGAGCTACTGGTTTAAAGAGCGGCTGTGGATTGGCGTAGAGCATCTACTCGATGGCGATGAAACCTACAGATATTACTACTACCGCAATCTGGCTGCCCTCTGGCAACTGCCCATGGTCGCCTGCGGCGATGTGCATATGCACAGCAAAGAGCGCCGTGCATTGCAGGACACGCTGACCGCCATTCGCCATAGCTGCTCAGTAATGGAACTGGGTGAGCGGCGCTTCCCCAATGCCGAGCGGCGCCTGCGCAGTCTGGAGCATATACAAAAACTCTATCCAGCTGCCCTACTCAATGAGACCCTGGTTATAGCAAACCGCTGCCAGTTCAGCCTTGAAGAACTGCGCTATGAATACCCCGACAAAGTGGTACCCAGCCATCTGACACCAGCAGAACAGCTGAGTCTACTAACTGAGCAGGGAGCACAGTTACGCTGGCCCAATGGGCTGCCTGCAAAAGTGCGCCAGCAAATTGATTATGAGCTAAGCGTTATAGGAGAACTACAATACGAATGTTATTTCCTGACCGTCCACGACCTTGTGGCCTTTGCCCGCAGCCGAGATATTCTCTGTCAGGGCCGCGGCTCCGCCGCCAACTCTGTGGTCTGTTACTGCCTGTTTATCACCGAAGTCTCCCCCGATCAGGTGTCATTATTATTTGAGCGCTTTATCTCCACCGAGCGCAATGAACCCCCGGATATAGATGTAGATTTTGAGCACGAGCGCCGGGAAGAAGTGATTCAATATATCTATCGACGCTACAGCCGCGAGCACGCCGCACTGGCCGCCACAGTGATCACCTACAGACCCCGCAGCGCAGTGCGCGATGTGGGCAAAGCTCTGGGGCTGGACCCGTTGTTTATTGAACAACTCAGCCAGTCATTATCCTGGTGGGATCGCAGTGGTGACCTCCAAGCGCAGTTTGAAAAAGCCGGTGCCCGGGGTCATATGGCCGAGCATTTTTATAATCTGTTGCAAGAGATCCTCGGCTTCCCCCGACATCTGTCCCAGCATGTGGGGGGCTTTATTATCACCAAGAGCCCCATCAGTACATTGGTGCCAGTGGAAAACGCCAGCATGCCCGAGCGCACAGTAATTCAGTGGGACAAAGAAGATATCGAAGCCCTGGGCCTGCTTAAAATCGATATTCTGGCTCTGGGTATGCTTACCGCCATCCATCGGTGTTTTGATCTTATTAGTCATTATCAGGACACAGAACTGAGCATGCAGTCTATTCCCAAAGATGACACAGCCACCTACGATATGCTCTGTGCTGCCGACAGCGTTGGCGTATTTCAGATTGAATCCCGCGCCCAGATGGCCATGCTGCCGAGACTAAAGCCACGCAACTTTTATGATCTGGTAATTGAAATTGCCATAGTGCGGCCCGGGCCCATTCAGGGCGGCATGGTGCACCCCTATCTCAAACGCCGTCAGGGACTGGAACAGGTCAGCTACCCCCACCCGGATATTAAAAATGTACTTGAGCGCACCCTGGGTATTCCGGTATTTCAGGAGCAGGTAATCAGGCTGGCTATGGTTGCCGCAGGCTTTAGTGGCGGCGAAGCCGACCAGCTGCGCCGGGCCATGGCTAGCTGGGGCAAAGGTGGTGAGCGCAACAATCAACTGTTGGGCTTTCAGCAAAAATTAACCGATGGCATGTTAGCCCGGGGCTACACATTAGACTTTGCCGAACGGCTATTTCGCCAGATTCAGGGCTTTGGGGTCTATGGCTTCCCTGAATCCCACTCCGCCAGCTTCGCCCTGCTGGCCTATGTCTCCGCCTGGCTAAAATGCCATTACCCCGCCGCCTTCTGCTGCGCCATTATGAACAGCCAGCCCATGGGCTTTTACAGCCCCTCACAGCTGGTACAGGATGCTCAGCGCCACGGCATAGAGGTCAGGCCCATAGATGTGCTTCACAGCCAATGGGATCATAGTCTTGAGGGCGATACCAATAATCCCGCCCTACGTCTGGGTTTTCGTTTGATCAAGGGCTTTTCCCACAGAGCCGCCCAGAGAATTATCCGCACTGACCGGCAGTTTATTAATATCCCCCAACTCACCAGCAAAACCAGACTATCTCAGTCCGATCTAAGCCTGCTTAGCAGCGCCGGTGCCCTCGCCTCTATCAGCAGCAACCGCCGCCAGGCCCATTGGCAGGCGCTGGCCACAGATCCCAGAGAACAGCTATTACCCATGGATCGCAGCCAGGCGCCCCTGCAGCCCCCCAGTGAAACCGAAGAGCTGTATGCCGACTACAGCAATACCGGGCTATCTCTGGGCCGTCACCCAATGGAGCTGCTTCGCGAGCAGTTTCCGGTTTTCCGACAGTGCAAACGCCATAGTGATTTAGCCGAGCTGGGCCACCGTCGCTTTGTGCGTATCGCCGGATTAGTGACCGGCAAGCAGCGCCCCGGCACCGCCTCCGGCGTAGTGTTTTTAACCCTCGAAGATGAGACCGGCAATAGCAATGTGGTGGTCTGGCAGAGCGTGCAGAAAAATTGCCGCCAGGCCCTGCTAAAGGCCCAGCTGCTGATGGTTAAAGGTGTGGTAGAAACCGATGGCGCTGTGGTACATGTGATTGCCCAGGAGTTAACGGATTGTTCCGAGTTATTGGCTCGGACTGATAGAGTTAGTGGCGAAGGATCTCACCAGCCCTGAAAGCTTGAATTGCTGGCCAACCCCTGTGACACGCCGCAAGTACGGTCGCTCCCGGCATCCTGCCTCCCGCGACACTAATACATCCCTGTATGTCGTCCCTGTAGGCTGTGCGACAGCATCCCTGCTGTCGAAGGTCACAGCGGTTGCCCAGCAACTCAAGCTACCTTCGACTCCTCCGATTACTCCAAAGGCCCTGACCCCCCGGTCAATAAATACTCCCCACAGGCTACAGCCATCCTGCCGACTGTAGTAGGATAAGAAAAAACCAAAGCGCCACCTGCAATAGAATTAATCAATGCAAATAATAGAGCGCTATACAAAGGGGTAATCGCAATGAAAAACTTTTCCAATAAAGTCGCAGTCATCACAGGTGCAGGATCAGGCATGGGCCGCTATCTGGCCATATTACTCGCCAGAGCAGGCGCCAATATCGCCGCCTGCGAAGTCAATAAAACCACCCTCGCAGAGACCGTTGCGATGCTCGCAGACTACCCTGTCAAAGTCTCCAGCCATCTTCTTGATGTAGCCGACAAAGCTGCTATTGAAGCATTACCTGAGCAGGTCATTGCCGAGCATGGCTGTGTCGATATGGTGTTTAACAATGCCGGCGTCACCGTTGACTCATCCTTTGAAGATATGTCCGAAGACGACTGGGACTGGGTGTTTAATATCAACCTGCAGGGCGTGATTAATTCCAGTCGCGCCTTCTTACCCCATTTAAAGCAGCGACCTGAAGCGGCCCTGGTCAATACCTCCTCTATTTTTGGCATGATTGTTCAGCCGCGGCAATCGGTTTACCACACCGCCAAGTTTGCCGTGCGCGGCTTTACCGAATGTCTAGCCAAAGAGATGAAAGGCAGCAATGTACAGATCCACTGCGTACATCCAGGCCATATAGGCACCAACATTGTCACCAATGCGCGCATGAGCACAAGCGAAGAGTCAGCGGGCTCACTGCAGCGCCTGATCGGTAACGTCATAGGCCTGGGCAACAGTCAGGAAGAACTAGCCGCTTTCTTCCTCAAAAATGGCATGCACCCCAGTCGCGCCTCGCAGATTATTCTCAACGGTGTGCGCAAAAACCGCAGCCGCATTATGGTTGGCGCCGACGCCAAGCTAATGGATTTATCCCAGCGCCTGACCCCAATGCACTACGAAAAGCTATTTCCCCTGTTCACCGTGCCCCTAACGCTGTTCCGCAATAAGAAACCGCTTAAAGGGATGCCCACAGAAGACACCGTAGCAACCGAGCAGACAGCCTAAACATGAGCATAGAACACAGAGACGTTATTATTGTGGGTGCTGGCCTTACCGGTATTGGTGCGGCGTACCACCTCAACGACAAGTGCCCCGACCGCAGCTATCTGCTGCTGGAATCCCGCCAAGCCATCGGTGGCACCTGGGACCTGTTCCGCTATCCAGGTATTCGCAGCGACAGTGATATGCACACTCTGGGCTACAGCTTTAAACCCTGGGAAAGCAAAAAAGCCATAGCCGATGGCCCCTCTATTTTAAAATATGTGCGCGAGACCGCCGCAGAAAACAATATCGAGCAGCATATACGCTATGGCCACCGCCTAATCAGTGCCAGCTGGTGCTCAAAGCAGTCGCTGTGGACATTAGAAATTCGCCAGTCAGATAGCGATGCCCCAGTGCAGATGAGCTGTAACTTTCTGTATATGTGTTCCGGCTACTACAACTATGATCAGCCCCATGACCCTCAGTTTCCCGAGGTGGATTCTTTTAAAGGCACATTGGTTCATCCCCAGTTTTGGCCCAAAGATCTCGACTATCAGGATAAGCGCGTAGTGATTATTGGCTCCGGCGCCACTGCCATGACCATGGTCCCCGCCATGACAGACAAAGCCAAGCAGGTCACCATGCTGCAGCGCTCACCCACCTATGTGCTAACCAGACCCTCCGAAGACAGCTTTGCCAATGGTCTGCGTAAACTACTGCCTGCCTCCTGGGCCTATGGTATTACCAGAGCCAGAAACACCTTATTTCAGGAAGTTCTGTTTAAGCTGGCCCAGTCATATCCCAGGGTTGCCAAACGCTTTTTAATTAGCGGCGTGCGCAGCCAACTCAACAAAGATTTCAATGTCGATAAGCACTTTACCCCCAAGTACTTCCCCTGGGACCAGCGCCTCTGTCTGGTGCCAGATAACGACCTCTATGAGGCCATTAACAGCGGGAGCGCCAATGTGGTGACCGAGCATATCAAGCGCTTTACCGAGAATGGCATTGAACTGGAAAATGGCGAACACCTAGAGGCTGATATTGTGGTCAGTGCCACCGGCTTGCGCTTACTGGTAATGGGTGGCGCCACATTCTCCGTAGATGGCGAGGCGGTCGACTTCTCAAAGCTAACCACCTACAAAGGCCTGATGGTCTCCGATGTCCCCAATATGGTCTCGGTGTTTGGCTATATTAATGCCTCCTGGACGCTGCGCGCGGACCTGACCGCCGAATGGGTGTGCCGAGCGCTAAACCATATGAGCAGCACCCAGACCACCAAGATGGTGCCCCTGGTGCCCGAGGCCTTAAAAGATATGCCCACCAAAGACTGGATTGCCGACTTCCCCGCCGGCTATATGCAGCGCAGCATGCACCTGCAACCCAGACAGGGTGACCAGGCGCCCTGGGTCAATAGCCAGAACTTCCGCAAAGAGCGGGCACTGTTTGGCCAACCTATAGACTCTGATGGCGCATTACACTTTACTGCCGCAACCCATGGCTAACAGCAAAAGACTCCTAAGACCCCACAGCAGACTCAGCCAATTAGCCGACATCATCCAACGCCCCTATAGCACCATATGGGACTGCTGCTGCGATCATGGCCTGCTGGGTATGTCCCTGCTCAAAGACCGATACGCCGATCAGGTGATATTTGTTGATGTGCTTGAAAATATGATGACAGGTCTCGCCGAACGGCTAGATCAAGACTTCCCCCAGGACCAATACCGCTGGCAAGTGCGCTGCGATGATATAAAAGATATTGAGGTGCCCAACCAAGAGGACCAGCTATTTATTATCGCCGGGGTTGGCCCACACCAGACCATTGAATTTATAGACAGCCTCTGTGCCTCGGCCCCAGATACTCAGTTTGATCTGCTAATCTGTTCCGTACATGGCAGCTATTCGGTGCGAGAGGCATTGATTAATCAGGGTTATCACCTAAAAGATGAGCGGATTATCTATGATAAAAATCGCTTCTATGAAGCCATCTATGTCTCCAAAACCGCAGACAAAGCCCTGATAGCTACCGGCAGCCAGATGTGGAACTGGGCCAATCCAGTGCATCAGGACTACTGGCATAGAACCGTCGGCCATTATCGGCAAAAAGCCAAAAATGACCCGGTGCAATTCCAGCCGGTGGTTAAGCGTTATGAGCTGTTGCGGGACTCAGCATAGGCGACGGATTGATCACAACCCCAGCCAAAA
Source organism: uncultured Porticoccaceae bacterium (assembly GCA_965656965.1). Lineage (GTDB taxonomy): Bacteria > Pseudomonadota > Gammaproteobacteria > Pseudomonadales > Porticoccaceae > HTCC2207. Next base: position 54,505 of record CBFHMK010000005.1, on the reverse strand, counting down.
TAATGTCACTACTGCAACAAATGCAAAAAGTTACCCATATTATGGCGCAGGCTGCCCAAGAACCGTTAGAGCATTTATGACAACGGACAATGTGGCCGCGCCTTTAAACGCTCCAGATACCGGGCAATATTTGTAAAACCCTCGTTATACCCGGCACCGACAGTGTTGCCAAAATTACAGGTCCAGCCAACAATAATATCAGTGACAGAAAAACGATCTGCTATCAAATAGTCGCAGTCTGCCAACTTATCGTCCAAGGCAACCGCACTGGCACGATAGGCTTTTTTATTGTAGTCGTACATTTCCGGAACACTTTCGTCACTGGGCACAATATTAATGCTGCGAAAAGTACTCCAGGCCCAGGCCTCCATGTCTGTCAGCGCAAAACTTACCCACTGGTCGTGAAGAGCTCTGTCCCAGGTTCTGGGTTCCGCAATCAGGTTTTTTTCAGGTTTCTGATCGGCCAGAAAGGTAGTAATAGCCGCAGACTCAAATAGCCCCTTACCATCTACATCAAGAACAGGGATTCGTCCTAATGGATGAAACTGCCTAAGATCCGGGTGGGCCAGTGTCCCTTTATCAATAATCTCGCAGTCCATCTCTAATTCGCGAAGTGCCCAGATAACCCGATTAGCGCGGGTTGGGGAAAAACCAAATAGTCTTTTCATTACACAGTCCTTTGTCATTGTTTATATGAATAAAATCAGTACAGCCAGGATATTCTCACTAAGCGTATCTATGCCTTAATCTCGCTTGCTCAGCCACCATTGATGCATAGCATAAAACATCGGTTCAAGGGCCAGCGCATCAGCGGTAGCCCTGTACTCCACACGAGGTGGAACCTCAGGGTAAACTTTACGCTGCACCAGCCCATCCCTCTCTAGCGTCCGCAACTGACCGGTTAGCTGGGTCTGGGATATGCCATTGACTTCCCGCCGCAACTGGTTAAAGCGTTTCATTCCCTTAAAAACAAGAATTTGTAAAATAATCAGCTTCCATTTACCGCCAATTAGACGAGCGATGCCCGGCATGGGGCATGGCGCAGAATCAGCCTGTATCAGGTTACTTGGAGTTTCAGGGTTGCTTCCTTGTATAGGGCACATCTCATTAATCGATTAGCTTTAACAACGAACATATCACAGACAGTGCCCATGTTAATCCGCTGGCTCGATTTTACAAGAAGGCACTTTTTTAAGACTAAGTACTGTTTTTAGTACTGTAATGTTTAATATTATCTATAACCCGGCCATTAACGTCATCCAAGCGAAAGAACATCACCAATCTAAACCTAATTGACGGGACCATCTCCGGCGAAGGAGCCGTTTTAACGCTTAATTAACACACAAGCAACCAAACCGCCGAAATAAGAATCGCAATATAGGTCAATATCATCCCCAACGCACGGGGCGCAGGAGACTGCGCATACAGCATTCCCAGCGCATGCACGCCTCTCCCCACCAATAGAGCAACACCCGACAGCCAAGCCCACAGGGATGCCCCGCCTTGCAGCTCCATGAGCGCCAACAGAATAAGTGCAATAGGGACGTACTCAATAAAATTACCAAAGGCGCGAATACGCCGCCTTAAAAGCGCGTCACCGCCATCGCCAAATACCACTGCAGTGGGGTCACCAGCAGCCTTACCCAATGCGATTCTGCGCGCTGATATCTGCATCGCCAATGGAATCGCAGCTAAGGCTAATAAGCCAGCGACCAACGAAGTTATAGGTAATAAAATCATCTGAACCTCCTGTTAGAATCTTGGGTTAAATGTAGTCCCTCAATTAACAGACTTCAAATAATCCATCCGGTGGTTAAGCGCTATGAACTATTGCGGGACTCAGCATAGAAGAAAGAATTTATTCGATTATTTTTTTGGCATTCCCAGACAATAATTTTCCCACCACCGCAGGCTTGAGCCCCAAGCCCTGCCATTCACTTAAGGTGCGCTGATGGTTCATTACGGGCCAGTCGGTGGCATACAGGATTTGGTCACTGAGTACCGTATTCATAAACCGGTGCATCACCTCCCAACCACTGCCCTGCTCGCCAATATATTTTGGTGCCAGACCACCAAATTCCATAGATACATTGGGGTGCTTTCTGGCCACCGCCACCATTTCTGCCACCCAGGGCCAGGCGCCGTGGGAGGCAACCACCGTCAGCTCGGGGAAGTCGCAGCACAGTGCATCAATCTGCATGGGGTGCTCGCCACTCATGGGGCGATGGCTGGTGTAGTTAATGCCGGTATGCAGCGCCACCAGCAGCTTATTTTCCATGGCTTTGGCATACAGGGGGTAGAGACGTCGGTCTCCGATTTCCATACCAAAGAATGCCGGCTCAAGGGAGAGACCGATCATGCCCATTTCGACGCAGGTATCGATTTGTTTTAGGGCGGTGGCGATACGGAAGTTTTCCATTGAGACGGTGCCGATACCGGTAAAGCGGTTTGGGTGCTGCTGTACAATCTCGGCGACTGTCTGGTTTAAGGCGTCGGCGACATCACCCACTTCATATTCGGCGTGCATCACCGCGTGATCTATACCGCTGTTATCCATTTGTGTCAGTAGATCCTCCAGGGTTCTGGAGGTGGCAAATGAAGTGCCGGTGTCCAGTACGGCCTGGTATTGTTCTGCATTTTCTTTGGGTACGTCGATAGCAGGACACAGGGCTGGCGGCACCCGAACACGAAAGTCGATGGTCTTGGCTGTGCTGAGGTTTGGTGAATGGCTCATGGTCTACACTCGCAGTCTATTCATTGAATGGATTGAATGGTGAGCATTGTTAGTTTCGCGCACCTGTCAGTCGGCGGTCGCCATACGCTTCAATGTCACTTTATCGATTTTCCCCACAGGCAATATGGGCAACTCGGCTGAAATAATAAAATCCTTGGGCACTTTGTAGTTGGCAAGATGTTGCTTGCAGAAATCCCCCAGTGTTTCAACCGTTAGCGACGCACCCGATTTGGGAAGCACATAGGCCACACCCACTTCCTGATAGAGTGGATCCGCTCTGGACACTACCGCGGCCATATCCACCTCGGCATGTGTTTCCAGCAGGATTTCAATTTCACGGGGGTAAACATTGTAGCCACCAGACTTAAACATATCGGACAGGCGCCCCACCAACGTAATACAACCGTCCTCACGCCAATAGCCAACATCGCCGGTGTGCATCCACCCATCATCGGTAAACACTTCTGCGGTGGCTTCCGGTCGATTTAGATAACCGAGCATTAGATACTCGCCTTTAAACTGTAACTCGCCCTGCGCCAAGGGCGCGCAGAGTTCGCCTTCACGGTTAACAATCCGGCAAGGCATATAAGGGCTTGGCCGGCCTATGCTGTGGCACTTTTCTTCGAGGCTATCGCTGTAGCGGGAGTAGCAGGTATTGGCGGCTGTTTCGGTCATGCCATAGACGTTGATCAGGTTAGGGGTGATCTTATATAAGCGCTGGGCTACTGGCTCGGGCAGTGCCGCCCCACCCCAGGCGATGGCCTGTACAGCAGAAAAATCCGTTGTCTCAAAATCCGGGTGGTCGAGCAGCATTAACAGCATGGTGGGCATAGCACCGAACATGACAATATGTTCCCGGCCGATAGCGGCCAGCACCTGAGCAGGATCAAAGCGTTCCTGAAAATGCAGTGCACCACCCATCACCAGCGAGACACAACAGGTATCCGCCACGCAGGCGACATGGTTAATGGGAAAGTAGCAGAGACCGCCGGGGTTCTCGGTGGTTAGCAGGGTGCGGTCTTCGGCTTCACCGCTGTAGTGATAGTTTTGTACCTGGGCGCCAAAACACAGACCATAATGAGACAGTATGGCGCCTTTGGGTTTACCGGTTGAGCCGGAGGTGTAGACCAATAAGGCGGGGTCTTTGGGCTGTACCTTCTTGGCAGCATCCCAATACGCTGCCACTGGCACCGAGTCGGCGCGTTGTTCAAACGCCTGCATTGACAGTGCATTATCCATAGCACCGGTAATCGCAATCACGGTATGCAAGGTATCGAATTCAGTCTGCAAAGTTTTGGCATAAGGCCGGTAGTCCTGACCTTCAAAATCAGCGAGAGTAAACAGCAATTTGGGCTTGGCATCACCGATCACGTAGCGGCATTCATCGAGGCGGTACTTGGGGTTTAGGCCGAGCCAGATGGCACCGATCGCTGTCGTGGCCAGAAACACTATCCAGTATTCAATACGCGGGGTGCACAGCATGGCGACACGGTCACCTTTTTGAATGCCGGATGCTAATAAGGCGCGAGCATAGCGCTCGACCTGTTGTTCCAGTTGTGCATAGGTGAGGCGTTGATCGCCAAAGACGGCCGCCTCCCAGCTTGGGTGTTCACGGGCATAGTGGTGGACAAAATCGGTGATGCGGGTTTCGGACAGCGGGTTGTCCAAGCGTTCTTTTAGGTTAATAACGTTCATCCACTTTCTGTCTCTGGAAAAAATTATTGGTTGGGCAGCAATTTTTATAGATCACAATACTCTCTTCAAAATACCAGCTGGCCAACTAATGCCAATAAGACCTGTTCCAACGATGCCGACTCGGGTTACTTGTTCTTGGGCTATATACATGTTTGCTTACTCTATTGTTACCCAGCTTCAAATAAACTAGAAACCTTCAGTTAATTTCTATAATTAAGAGGGGGATCCCTGTCACCTAGCAAGGGTTCGTAAATGAAATATTTCCCTCTTCGTCGTTCAAATTCTTCATGGGCGTCTTTACGTAAGCTTGAATTTTCAAATAATTCTATTGCAGCTAGCGCCAGTACTTTCGACGCGAGGTGAGCCCCTTTATAACCGATTGACATGCCACTTGCCGCAACCGCTTGCCAACTGTGCAATGAAGTACCGGGAACAAAAGTGGCGGTGTTTAAACTCACAGTGGGTACGGTAACTGAAATATCACCCACATCCGTCGATCCGTAGCTCTGAATGACCCCGTAGGGCAGTACGTCACGTTCGCTGCCTAATGGGAGGTCGGGCTCTTTAAGGGTTTTGTAAATTTTTTCTGCGAACGTCTGTTCTTTCTTGGTATAGGTTATTCCCCCGACCATTCGCAGCTTGGTATCCATCATCTTTGCCAGGGTTTCATTGATTTGCTTAGAGTAGTTGCCATGAATTATCTCCCAGTCAACCGTTGTGTCCGTACCCTGCGCTGCGCCTTGTGCCGCATGTATTATTCGCTGCCATAATTTTTTAACTTCGGCGGCTTTTTTATGGCGAACATAATAAAAAACCTCGGCATAATCAGGAACTATATTGGGCGCACTACCACCATTGGTAATCACATAATGAATACGCGCTTCCTGGGGTATATGTTCCCGCATTTGGTTGACCATAAAATTAAAGGCTTCAACACCATCCAATGCCGAGCGACCCAGATGCGGGCTGCTTGCAGCGTGAGCTGAGACACCATGAAAACGGAATTTTGCTGAACGATTAGCTAAAGTTGTGGCCGCGCCTGCCCAGTTTGAGCTATCTGGGTGCCAGCTAAGAACAAAATCAACATCGTCAAATAATCCGGCTCGCACCATATATACCTTACCGCTACCGCCTTCTTCCGCCGGTGTACCATAAAGGCGAATAGTTCCCTTGCCTCCCTGGCTTTTTAACCAATGCTTGACGGCGATGGCAGCGGTGGTAGATCCCGCACCGAAAAGATTATGGCCACAGGCATGCCCCGCTACTTTCCCTTCAATTTTTTGTGGAACGGGTAATGCCGATTGATTAATACCTGGCAGTGCATCGAATTCCGCAAGAATGCCAATAACCGGTTTACCTTCTCCCCAACTGGCCACAAATGCAGTGGGGATATTGGCTACGCCAACCTGGATATCAAACCCTTCAGCAGCAAGTGTTTTCTGTAATAGTTTGCTGGAACGTTTTTCCTGGTAGCCTACCTCGGCGTAATTCCATAGAGCTTCTGCAACCTGGGCTGTTTGGTCATAGCGCTGATCAAGGTAGGCCAGAATACTTTCTTGTTCGGTGGATTCTGTTGCTGAAACCGCAATGGGCATACAAATAATTAATCTGCATATCACGTATAGAGTCCATCTCAAATGAGGTAATTTCTCTAAGTCGATGCGGTGTATGGCTTTCATGTCAATATTGTCCTGGTTTGATACATTGGTTTTTGGGCTAATTATCTGAAGTAGGCTTAGGTGCTGTTTCCAGAGTATTCCTATCGAATGTCATTTTATGGGTGCTTGTAATATCTAGTTCATTTGGTTTTTTTTGGATTTTTGTAAAAGGTAAAACCTTTGTTACCAGAGCAACCAGGAATTTTCCGGGTTCTTCTACAGTGGGAACATGGGATGACTCTTCAAACCAGACTAATTCTTTGTAGGGAGCTGTGATATCGTTAAACCAACTTTCGGTTAATGACCGCGGCACATGCCAATCGTATTTTCCGGTAAAAAAGAATACTGGCACTTTGAAATTCACACCAGTCTCTTTACGTAGATCTGTACGTAAGTATTCCAGCAAAAAATTATAATATTCATTGAAAAAAAGTTTATCATTGTTGAATCTACGACTGATATTTTCAGATAAATCGTAATGAGGAGAAAATAGGGGGCCTGCTGTGCTTAAGCCTAAAACTTCATCCCAGCCCAAATGGTGGATTAATGCTTCACCTGCATAGTCAGAAAGTTTTTTACGTAGAAAGGTTGCATCGCTAACGAAGGAGTGGTCTTTTTGCTTTCGATAGTCCTCTATAACCTTGTCCGGGGTTGTGTCCAAATAGTAGGGCCTAATTGTTTCCAGTCGTTCCATCACGGCTATGTCATTTTCCTTTTGAGCGTACTGAAGTACTCGCTCAAACATAACCCGGTTAGCCTCCATTTTATTCACAACCTGCCCTACTCCGATATAGGCATATACCCATTCTGGATGGCGACTTACCATCTGCATACCTAAATAGCTGCCCCAAGAATGTCCTAGAATAATAATTTTTTCTCGATTAAATCGCTGAAGAAGATGTTCAATGACTTCTTCAGTATCTTGAAGCATTCTTTCCAGCGTTACCGTCTCTTTTGCCTGTTCTATCGGATAATAGCTTTTGCCCGTATGGCGTTGATCCCATTGAACCACCGTTACATAATCTTCCCATGGACGCTGGATGCCATCAGCCCCACCGATATTGGCACTGCCAGGACCGCCGTGTAGATATAATAGAATCGGGTTGTCGCGATTGCGTCCACGGATATGTAACCATTGATCAACACCGCCTATATTAATAGGCTCTAATATTTCAATTCCTTTTGGATCTTTGACCCTGTAAATAGTATCTCTCTGATCTATCAAGACACTACGCCCCCAAAGAAAACAAATCAGTATTGTTAGCCCAATAAGAGTAAGCGGCAATATTAGGTATAAGCCCAGCCATTTATAGCCGTTAATTGTTTTCACGAAATAATCACCTCTAACTTTTGGATTGCTGAAATAATAGATAATCTCTTCAGCTTTTAGCATTATTAAACATAGGTTTTTATGCTCCTGGTGCTGAGCTTCCATCAGCTACGATTAACTGACCTGTCAAATGCTCTGAAACGTTTCTGGCCATAAAAAAATACTTTTTGCAATAATTTCTGATGTTGGTTCTACATTCACATGACTACTGGAGTGATGCATAAGGCTCTGCCCTTTTTGTCGATTTCTGCGCAAATGGTAATACCTGGTTTACTAACTCAACTAAATATTTCCCAGGCTCATCCAGGCTAACGACATGAGAGGAATTTTCGAACCAAATTAATTTTTTATAAGGAGCATTTATCTCATTGAACCATTTCTCTGAAATAGATCGAGGGGTATGCCAGTCATGGGCTCCCGTAAATAGAATGATAGGCACGTCAAAATCCATTCCTATTTCGGCACGCAGGTCTTTCATTAAATTCTGCCGGACAAAATCATAGCGGGTATCTGACAGGGCCGAATGTCCAAAGTGTTGAGTGACCAGCTCAGATAACGAATAATGTGGGGAAAATTTGATAATCCAGTCCCCCAAATCAACGACTTCTTCATAGCCAAAGTTATGCGCTAAAGTCTCACCGGCAATAGCATTTAATTCTTTACGCAGAAAATAATTATTGGCTTTATAGGAACTTACTAAATTATCTGGATCGGGATAGGGCTCCATGGCCTCAAGTTTTTTAATCAACGGTTGCTTATTTTGTTGCTTGGCGTGCATCAACAAACGTTCATAAAGAGTTCGTTCACCCTCCAGGGATTTCACTAACTGCCCTACCCCAACATACGCATGTATCCATTCTGGATGCCGTTTTACCATATGCATACCCAAATAGGTGCCCCAGGAATTGCCCACCAAAAATATTTTTTCTTTGTTCAAGCGTTCTCGTAGGTGCTGCATAACCTCTTCGGTATCGTCGATCATTCTGGGGACGGTCATCGATTCTCCAATTTCGTCCATCGGATAGTAGCTTTTACCCGCTTGACGTTGGTCCCATTGCACGATGGTAAAATAATCCTCCAGTGGACGCTGACCAGCATCCTCAAAGCCAATACTGGCAGAGCCTGGCCCCCCGTGCAGATAGAGGAGCACGGGGTTATTTCGGTCGCGTCCACGGATATGAATCCATTGATCAATGCCGCCTATTTTAATTGGCTCAGAGACTTCAATGCCCTTAGGGTTTCTGACTTCATAGAATAAGGCTGCATTTTGTTGCCAAACACTACGCACCCAGAGGAAGGTCACAATGAAGGTGATAGAGATAAGGGTAATGGAGAGAAGTATGAGGTATGAGGCCCTTTTCAGGACGCGATTGGTTGTTGTATTAATTGGATTAATTCCTCCGGCCAAGTTGATCTGTTGAAAGAGAGAAAGTGACATTAGTTATTAGCCTGCTCAAACATGGGTTTGTACACGCCTAGTGTTGAGCCCCCATCGGCTGCGATTAACTGACCGGTCAAATGTTCTGACAAATTACTGGCCAAAAACACTATGCTTTTTGCGATAATTTCTGGTGTGGGTTCTACATTCATAGGTATTTCAGAAATGGTAGCTTTCAACCAATCTGCGCGCTGCTCTTTGGTGTGATTTAGCTTATCCCACAGTTCGGTAATTACCATGCCGGGGCAGATAGCATTAACACGAATCGCTGGCGCTAGAGCTCGTCCCAGTGATTTTGTCAGCGTGTTTAGGGCACCTTTGGAAGCAGAATAGGCCACTGAACTACCATAACCACTTTTTCCAGCGCCAGACGAAACATTTACTATCACGCCACCTCCGTGGCTTTTCATCACGGGTGCAACAGCTCTGATCATTTGGAATGCCCCTATGACATTGACGTTGTATATATCCATAAAATCTTTTGCGCTTAACCCATCCAAATCGTAATGTTCAACAGGCTTATTAATACCTGCGTTATTGATGAGAATATCCACTTTCCCCCATTGTTTTTGGGCTGCGTGCACTATTTTTTTACAGTCTCCGTCGAGGGTGATATCACCCGCACAGCACTGACTACCTTGTATACATTCATCGGCAACGGCCTGTGCCTGAGATTCTTGTCCTTGCATATGGTTAATTAAAACGTAGCATCCCGCGGCTGATAGCATTTTAGCGGTTGCCGCTCCAAGGCCAGTGGCGGCGCCGGTAACGATGGCCACTTTTTTGTGGAGGTTTAGAAAATCGTTTGGGTTATTCATATTTTATTAACCTTGATATCAGTCAGTAACTATCTGTACGGCCTTAAATTGGGTATACGGATCCAGGCCCCGTATACCACCGACAACCCCATAACCGGAATTGGCAAAAGGTTCAGTGGATAAGGGGGTATCAGAGCCAGCCGATACGGCGGAAGCCCGAATTTCCACAAAGCCGGAATCCAGGTCTCGCGCCAATCGCCGTGCGCGGGTTAAGTCTTTGGTCCAGGCTGCAGCCGCTAAACCATAGTTGACATCGTTGGCCAATTGAACGGCTTGTTCATCGGTTTTGAACGTAATGACGGATAGGGCGGGGCCAAATATTTCTTCCTGGGCAATTCGCATCCTGTTGTGGGCATTATCAAAAATAACGGGTTGCATAAAATAACCCGATGTTTGTTCTGACCTGGATAGCGTGCTCGCGATTTTTACTGTTTGTAGCTCGGCACCTTCTTGTTTTCCCAAGTCCAGATAGCTACTGATGCGATCAAATTGCCGCCGACTGGCAATAGGACCAAAAGTCGTGGTCTCGTTTAGGGGGTTACCTAGAGCAAATACAGATTGAGTTTCTCGATGGATGGCTTCGAGGACTTGATCTTTACTATTTTCATGAACGATCAAGCGGGTTTTTGCCACACAAAGTTGACCGGTATTAATAAAGGCGGACTGAGCTAATGCGGCACCTAAGCCGTTTATATCCACGGCATCTTCAAAAACAATTTGTGGGGATTTGCCGCCCAACTCTAACATCACCGGTTTACCGTTGGACTGACCGGCATACACCATTAGCTGCCGCCCTACCGCGACAGAGCCGGTGAAGTGGAGCATATCAACATCCCTGTGAGTGGCTAGAGCTGCTCCGGCGGTTTCTCCTCGGCCGGGAACCACATTGAGAACACCGCTTGGAAGGCCGGCATTACAGGCAATTTCCGCAAGCTTAAGCGCAGACGACGGCGTTTGTTCTGAGGGTTTTACGACGACGGTGTTACCGGCTGCCAGGGCTGGCGCTATCGCCAGTATTACGGTCAGAAGTGGCGAGTTCCAGGGGGAAATGACGCCGATCACGCCTCTTGGTTCTCTGTAGGTCATGGCTAAGGTTGTCTTGGCATCGCAGGGGGCCACTTCTCCGTAAGTTTTATCGGGCAGTTCGGCGTAATACTGAAGAAGCTCAACGGCGGCATCGACTTTACTCAGTGCAGAGGTAATCGGCATACCCATTTCCAAACAGTCGAACAGTGCGAGTGTGGTTTTGTGATTGTGAATTTCTTTGGCAAAAGCGATTAATTGTGTTTTGCGTTGATCCGGTGGCATTTGTCGCCATGTTTGGCGAAAGGCTTCGCGAGCGCAGGCTACCGCACGGTTAATAGGCTCTTCCGTACCATCGGGAAATTCTGAGAGTAATGAACCGGTGGCCGGATTCTCTGTATGAAAAACAGCGTTGCTTTTTATTGGAGCGTATTTACCGCCAATAAAGGGCTTCGTCTCAAAATGGATAGACTCAGCAAGCCTTTTCCAATCTGCCTCTGTTTGACCGGCTATCATTTTATTTACCTTAATTAAGTTAGCCTTCGTTGATCACTGAGATCTTTGCCGCCTTGGGTTTTCAGTAATGTGGCTTCAAGGCAGTTTCCCAGGGTCAGTGTTGATAACGCGTTTACAATATGAACCAGTGTCGGTAGTTCCTCCCATGTCGAAGATCGAAAGTGACCGACCGCTGTTTTGGCCAGTCTCGATTCAACAATGTTAAGGTTGGGATTTTCTGACGGGGTTAATACGGGGTATTCAATATCGGCTTCTCCCGGAACGCCGGTTTTTGGAATGTACTTGTAGTGGAGGCTGCCATCGGAGGGTGAGGAGGATGGAAGAGCATCCGGTGATATTTTTTGTAAGTCTGACAATTCAAGGCTTGCGAATTGGCAACCATCCCAGCTAGCTCGACAGATAACATCGCTGCCGATAAATTGTGGTTCGGGGATTTCACAGTACATTTTGGAAAACCCCAAATCCTCTCGGCCAGTAATAATAGGGTCTGCCATATTTTCCCAGAGAATAAGCAGAAAATTTCCACGAACGATATCTTTCTGTCCTTGATACACTGCCGGAATGGAAACACCAAATGTGTTGTAACCCCGTCCTGCCAGCCACTCTACTCCGGTGCTGTAACAGAATGTCAGTGTTATATTGCTAGTTTCGCAAAGATGAAATCCGGGGGGTAGAAAGGTATCCAACTCAGATGGCTTGGCTTCGAATACGGCTTGGATAAGGGTGTCATGAGGCGAATCAAGGTTTGAAAACTGTCGCCCTTCAAGGCCTTGCCGGGGTCCTAACGAAGGACCAAAATGCGTTGGCATACGATAGCGTTGATATTGTTGAAACGAATAGCTCATTTATGAATTTCCTTGTTCTATGGGTTTCAGGGTGTCGGTTTTTACGGCAGTTGCACTCAGAGTTTCCCAGTTGCTTTCAGCATTATTTTCTTTGTTGTCACCTATCACTTCGATCACCTGTCTTTTGAAAGGCTTTAACGATGAAAATAGAAAAATGGCACTAACAATACTGGCCGTTGTGCCAACAATCGCGATGGAGTGGCCAATCGCCATTTCGTCCCGAAACCCATAGTCGGTAATCAATCCGATAAGCAAAGCGCCCAAGCCCATTCCGACAAAATTGGCTACCATTAAATACATCGCCGATGCCTGTGCACGAAAACGATTAGGTGTTGCCATTTGCAATACGGTGGGAAACAACGCGCTATACATACTTTCGAGGAAAACAAATATCACAATGGCGGCAAGCTTTAGTTCCATAACGGGAAAGTAGATAAAAAACAGTATCAGCGGTGCGAATAACAGCAGTGCGGAAAATTTGATAAATAATGGAGCGATTTGAAAACCCTTGCCGTAAAAATAGTCGGCCAGCCAGCCGGAGCACAGGGCTCCAACAATGGCGGGTGTCAAAACAAGGGATCCCAGCGTAATACCGACTTGTGCGGGTTCCCATCCGTGTATCCGAATAAAGTAAGCGGGTACCCAAATGGCCGCGCCAAAGCCATACAGATTGTAAGTTGATCCGGCAGCAAGGGCATTGCCATAGAATGCTTTGCGATCCCACAAATAATCAAGAACGTCCTTAAAGCTTTGCTTATCGGCAGGTTTTTTTTCTTCCTGCCACTTTGCTGGGCCATGGCGTTTTGGTTCGGGCATTAACCACAAAGGAATAATAATCAATAGACTTAAGCCGCCGGTCACCAGCAAGACAATTCGCCATGAGCTGAGATCACCGATAAGTGGGAGGCCAGTTAAATCCATACTTTCAACCGCACCAATAATCAAACCGCCAAATATACCGGCCAAGCCGCCACCCACGAGTCCGCAGAGGACAAAAATGCTCATGGCCCTGGCGAGTTTTTCGGGAGGGAAAAGGTCTGGAATAGTTGCATAGGCTGTCGGGGTCAATGCCGCCTCACCGAAGCCTACCCCCATGCGGGACAAAAATAGTTGGGGATAGTTTTGGGCGAATCCGGATAGCATGGTTAGCGTACTCCAGATGCTCACGCCAATAATGATGACATATTTACGCACCCACAGATCGGCTATTCGCCCCATAGGAACGCCAGCCAGGGCGTACATAACGGCAAAGGCCAATCCGGTTAATAAGCCGATTTGTGTATCACTCAGAAGCAATTCTTGTTTGACGGGTTCTACCAACAGTATCAGTATGGACCTGTCCAGATAGGACACCATAAAGGTGAGACCGAGAATGGCCAAGGTGCTCCAGGCTGCGGCTCTGGGTGGATAATCCGTGTTGTCTCTGTTGGTTGATTGCAAGGGCTTTAACCTCTTATAGGTGGGTTAGCGTTAAACGGATAGAACACCCGAGCTCAAAATAAACGATAAGACTTTTGATACTTCTGCCATATCTGCTCGACTGAATTGGATGGTGCAAGCATCGATACGCTCAAAGTCAGCCAGGAAAGCCAATATCTCTGCCGCCTTACGGTTAACGCAGGTAAGTTCTACGGTAATCGGGGCGGTAAGGCGCAGAGGTTGAAATCGATGAATGCTATCCAGGGCATCTTTAACTCGCTGTGAAATTTGCTGGCGAGCATTACCGGGGAGTAGCGTTCTTGCGCTCGTTGTGGAAGCAACCCATTTAGTGGTAACCGTTTCAATATCACCCAATACCTCCCGGGCATGTTTAATATAGGCATTATCACCGGACACCATAATCACTGGCACATCAAAATGCCCAGCGGTATGCGCACTGACAACGGTTTCCGATGCCGGCGTTCCATTGATACGTAATGATTGTATGCCTTTGCTGCTTAAGGTATGGGCGAGAACACCGGTTAATTGCGTCGCACCCGTGTGATAGCCAAGAAGCAGTGCTGCATCATAGTTTCCGTCCTGGATACCCTCCATCATACAAAGCGGTCTTGGCCACGAGCGGACTACCTGTACATTGTCGGGCAATTGGTCTAACAGTAGGTTTTGCCCATTGCCATGAGAGTCGCTAACAACGATTTCTTCAATGCCCCGATCAAATGCTGCATTGCACGCAGAGACAACTTCGCCTGTCATCCATTCACGGGCTTGCTGATATTCAAAGCCCCCGACGATAGTTTGCTCCGAGCTAACAACGCCGGCCACACCCTCAATGTCGGCTGAGATATAGAGCCTGTTATGTTTCAAGAGCTACTCCTGCTTTTGTGTTAGTGCCTATGCTCTTTTTAAGTAGGAGCACAATGTCTCGAAGCAGCGTTTTTGTTTTAGGGATTCCGGTTTTCGTATCGGGCATCACCGCAGCATGCTGGGTGAGACTAAAGCTGATAACGGCATCAAGTTCTGGCACATAGGACGCCGATGTTCCAAAGAAGCCCGCATGTTTGTATACCGTTAATCCTTCAATGTTTTCGACGTTAATCCCCATTCGATAAACACCAGGTATTTGTTCAGAACCATAGGCAGCAGGACCACCACGGCTAACATTCACTGATGACAGCATAGTATTTAAGGTGTTTGGATTTTTATAAACTTTACCGGTAAAAAGAGCCCGGAAAAATTTGGCGACGTCTTCCATGGTGGCCACCAGGCCGCCACCACCATAGAGATCAAAATAGGGCGCCATATCGTAGGTATCATTGATACCGACAAATTGATGCGCTCTATCCAGCGTCCCTTCAGGTTTTGCTTCAAGGATTTCCAGCCAGGTGGCGCTAAGGCCCAAGTCTTTATAAATAAGCAACTCCCTTAGTGCCGCTCCCAGTGATTGCCGGGTAATTTGTTCGATGATTTCTCCCAGTAAAATATAGCCGGTATCACTATAGCGATAGACTTCACCGGGTTTGCCATAAGGTTCCCCATATTTCATCGCAAAGTCTAATTGCTCAGTACGTGTCCAATGATGTTGAGGGTTGGCCCTGACCCTTTCGTCGTAGGCTTTACAGTCTCCCCAGTCAAAAAGGCCACTGGTGTGAGTAAGAAGATGGTGAGGTGTTATTTTTTCAATCTGATAGCTCGCATTAGCTATTAATGCACTGTGCTCTTCCGAAATAGAGTGGGTGATGGGGGTTTCGAGATCCAAACGGTTCTCTTCCCATAATCGCAAGATCGCCGCAGCAACATAAGTTTTGCTGATGCTGGCAATGCGCATAGGATGCTGAGGTGTTAGTAACGCATTGGACGATGGATCTTGAGTACCAGCGGCGCCGTTCCATTTAAACCCGATACGAGGCGCATCAACGTAAAGCGTTGCGCCATGGACGGGAGTCTTTTTATGTAGGGGGTCTAGTGCATTCGACAATAGTAACTGTAAAACCTTTTCCTCCATCTTCCCTGTTACCTCTGTTGTTTTGGCTTCTGTTTGTCTCATTTTTGCAAGCTCTTTGCAGCAGGTTGAAAATTTCGTTAAAGATGAACAGGCGTTACGCATTGGGACCGTCACTCGTCGTTGCCATGACATAATGGTTTGCGATAGAAAAGGGCAGGTTAACTGTTAACGGAGATGAAAAATGCATGTTGTGGAAATGCTCTGGAACCACTTTGATCAATTGCTTCAAAGCAGCTCCAGGCATGTGTTTTAAAACTATCTATTTTTCAGACAGCAAACGATAACATCAGGCTGTAGCACTAAAAAAGCTAGAAGTCGTAGCTGACATTCAAGCCAACGGTTCTGGGTTTGTTAACACCCACTCGTTGATGGGTAGCTCCATCCGTATGAAAAACTGCAAGCTCATCAAAGACATTATCGGCAAATAACGACACATCAACGCCACTTTCGTGACTTAATCCTAGACGCAGATTGACAATCTCATAAGATGGCAGCGTGATAGCTCTATCCCCAGCCCAATGAGAAGCCATGCGGTCATATCTCGTATCGACATAGGTATAATGGGCACTAGCCAACAAATCGTAACCAGGCATCACGGATTGACGGTAGTCGACAATAAAGGAGTAATTTTCCGGTGCCTGCGCTTGCAGCCTATCGCCTTCTCCACCGCCTAACCTGGTGGCGCTGAGGTAGAAGTCCTCACCCATTTTGGCATCGTTATAACTGTAATTGAAAGACAGGTTCAGGGCCTCGGTGACCTGAAAGATCGTCTCTATTTCAATACCGTCAATAATTGCCTTTTTGGCATTTCTAGTAGATGTGGCATTCGTATCTGAATTAAAAAGAGACAGCTGCATATCATCCCAGTCAATTCTATAAATCGCCGCATTGACAGTCAGGCGATTATCCAGCCAAACGGTTTTGACCCCCAATTCATAATTCCACAAACTGTCCGACCCATAGGTTGTCTGCGGCCTATTAATTGTAGCGACATTAACACCACCTCTGCGATAACCGGATGTGGCGAGGATATAAGCCAGAATATCGTCGCTGTACTGATGCTCCAGATTAATTTTATAGGTCTCGACATCTTCCTGGAAATCCACAGGATCAACGGGACCATCAAAGGGCCCATTGGCATATACCTGTTCAGAGCCATGCTCAACATCCGCTGCGCGATAACCCAGTGTCAATGTCGTTTTTTCAGAAAAATGGCGACTGATTTCACCATAGAGCGCGGTCTCCCCGTTTCCACCGCGGCCGCCGGAATCTTGCGCAACCAGTTCGCCCCAGGTTGTATATAAAGTTCCGCTATTGACTGTATCTTTATGCCAGCCCCCCACAATCCAATCCCAATCACCCCCTGACTTTGAAACCAGCCTGATTTCAGCGGTATCAGTACGACCTTTGCTAGTTACCCGCTGAGGTACCGCACCAACACCATGCAGGCCAACAAACTCTCTAACATCGATTATTGAAAAACCTTCGGCCTCCCGCCTTGCCCCCATAATATCCAGGGTAAAACGGTCAAATTCAACGCTGAACTTCAGATTTAACATCTCCAAGTCATCGCCGCGAATTTCGCGCGCACCGCGATCCTGCGTCAGCTCTTGTGGGTTTGAATGATCAACCTCAATAGGCACAAGGTCTTCATCATAAGTCGTCATGACTATTTGGCGCCCACCCACTTTGCGCGATTGATTGAGATAGGTCAGATCAAAGGCCATCGTATCCGAAATATCCCATTTGACTGCCAGGCGGCCACCGGTGGTTTCTTCGGTATTGACATTATCAATACCCGTTCCCAGGTCATCGATAAATCCGTCATTGTCATACTGGTAGGCCACTAGACGCGCCGCCAGGTTATCCGCAATGGGAATATTGACATAGCCATGCCCGCCGTAATTGTCACCCCCGTGAGCCGTGTTGGACACATAGGTGTTGATCCCACCGGAAAATGCTTCGCTATTGGGCTCATTGGGAATATAACGCAGCACACCCCCCATCGCGCTTTGCCCCCACAATGTGCCCTGAGGCCCTTTCAGCAACTCCAGACGGGCCATATCCACCATTTTGATATCCGCTGTGCCAAAACCCAGCGCATAATCCCCTAAGTAGGACGCAGTCGTCGAATGACCTGGCAGCAGCTGATGCGTTGCGTTGATACCGCGCAAAATAATACGTCGATTACCCGGACCTGAGTCGATAAGCGTAACGCTGGGCAAACTGCTGACTACATCGGTAAAGTTGACGATGCCCAGTTCTTCCAGTTTTTTGCCGGAGACGACGCTGATGGACATGCCCGTTTCTTGTAGATTGGTTTCGCGTTTGGTGGCGGTGACGATAATTTCATCGAGTAAATACTGCTCTTCGGCAGAAGAGGCATCTTGGGCAGATACGCCCTGGCTTCCTGCCATTAAAAAGGCGATAGTGCCCGCTAATATATTTTTTTTCGCTGTTCTATTCATTTTACCTTCTCCCTTTATTTTATGCTGATCGGGTCTTGCCCATTGCGATAGCAAAAGCAAAGCCTCGGCATCGACAATAGTGAGCACCCCTTCAACGTAAACGCTGCTTAACCCTGTACCTTTTAGTAACAAGCTGACTGCTTGTTGCAGGGTGTAGCGCCCGACTGCGGGCTGGGCAGTTTGTTGCTCTGCCAGAGCATGGGAGAAAAGAAGTTGTTGACCGGTTTGCTGGGCTAATTGTTTTAGCGACAGCGCGAGGTTTTGTCGGGGCAAGTCGATCTCGAAACGTTGACTGCTCGCTTGCCCTGTTTGCGCGATGGCCAGATTGCCGGTATTGAATTGATTCCGCACACTACCTGCATCCTGAACCGACTGCGCACTCACACCGAGGGTAATTCCAACTCCGATGACCAGCAATAACAGATGAACTAAAATGCCTTTGCTGATATTTCGGGTGCGCTGGTGCGCTGATTGCCCTTTTGTCTTTCTTCTCATCTCACAGGCTCTTTTCCCGCGACAACGCTACCGCATGTAGCACTGTGCAGATAAAACCGGTGAGAGAAAGAAAACCGCCAGTCCGACCATCAAAAATCCTTTTTTTATCTAAGAGTATTTTTATAACTCAGCCGAGTTAAATTTTGCTGAGCTGGATATGGTTGGGATTAACCTCAAGAAGCTCAAGATTAAAGCTCAGAGCCATGGCTTGTAACATCGCCCGTGGATCGCCCAGCTGAAACTGACCACCAACGGCGTAGTCGGCGATAACCGGATCCAGTATTTCGATCCTGATGGCCGTGTAACGGTTTAGCTCTTGAACAACAGTGCGCAATGGTTCGCCATCAAACAATAGTAACCCTTCACGCCAAGCGAGCTGCTTGGCTAAATCCTGCTTTGATAAGCTTTTTATAGCGTCACCCAGAGCTTGCTGCTGTCCGGGGTCATAGATAACCTGCTGGCTGGCACCTAAAGTGCCCACAACAATGGCTTTGGGCAGTTTAGCTATCTCCACGTTGAGGTCAGAGGCCTCTTCATCCTGACTTTTTGCCTCTGGCACCACCGCCTCAAGTGCAACTTTTCCTTCGGTAACAGTAACGGCCAATGCAGTGGTGGCTGTTTGCGAGTTCGGCTGTGCATAGCGAACCGTAAATGCAGTGCCCACCGCACGCACACGCCCCTGTCCTGCGGCCACTTCAAAAGGTCGCGATGGGTCTTTGCTTACATCAAAATGTGCCTCACCTTGCATTAGCGCGATACTCCGCCGAGCATCGGTATAGTCTACTTCTACACGGCTACCGGTATTGAGCTGAATGCTAGAGCCATCGACCAGGGTAATGGTGTTTTGCTCGCCGATACGGGTTTCATAAATTCCATTACCCGCCACAGTAGGATAACCATTATCCCAAAGGTCAGTTACCCAGGTACTAAGGCCCAGCATAACCGCCAGCGTCACAGCCATAGTCCCAACACCCTGCCAGGCCAGGGTTTGGCATGCATTGCGAAGGCTCTGCCAAAAACCAATGGCACTATCCTGAGTTTCTCCACCAGACTCCCGCACTTTGCGCTGCAGCGGAAAGGATAGCTCGGTCAGCACATTGGCTTCATGCCAAAACTGGGTTAGGGTTTGCAGGGCTTCGCGATGGGCTGGGCTGCGGTTTATCCACGCCTTTAAGGTCGACAACTCCTCTCCTTGCGGAGGAACTGGGCTATCGAGTCGCGCCAGCCAATCAGCGGCTTCGTTTTCGATCTCTTCTTGACTCGAAAAGGGGTGAATATTGCTATTTGTCATAACTCGTGCCTCCTGAGAATGAACTGTGCATCTCAGATGTTGTTGCTGATGGTTTGTCCGGATGGTTGGGATCTTCGCCCTCCTGACACAGGCGGATATAGCGGCTACAATCCCGTATCCCTTTACTAATATGCTTCTCCACCGTACTTTGCTTGATTCCCAGCCCCTCGGCAATTTCACGATGAGACATGCCATGAACCTTACGCATTAGGTACACACGCCGACATTGGGCGGGCAATGAGGCCACTGCCTCGCAATGCATACCAACGGTTTGAGCAGCCATAAGCTGATCTTCCAATGTTTCTTCTATCCATGGAACCGATAAGTCGTCAATTTCCTCTAGACAATCAACGATTTGATTGGATTTTTTTTGTAATTCTGAGACAGCGACATTGTGAGCCACGCGAAAAAGATAGGATTTGGGTTGCTCCAGGGGCTCGCCGCTCTTGCTCTCGGCACGGTAGGCGCGCATAAATGCTTCCTGTGCAACATCATCAATATCGCTAGTGCGACGCACAAAGCGAGAGATATAGTGCCGCAGTGCAGCTTGATTTTTTTGAAAGGCCTCGAGCAAGCCCGAATATAGAGGATGCTGCTGCGGCTTATCTTGCCTTCTTTTAACCATATTACACGCCTCCCTGCGCAAACTGTCTTTATGCAGTGGTATTAAGTAATAGCCACACCATCCGTGGGGCAAAGTAGGTAAATAGCCAAAAAGGCTGGGTAATTAGTTTTTTTAATTATTGATTAATTCATAGATGCTGAAAGGGCAAAAATCCAGATTTTCTGGTGACCGCAAACAAAGAAACCAAACCGCAAGAAAAAAAGGTTCATAAAACACGAGGTTTTGTTGAATCAATATTGTTCCGAAAAATAGGGGCTTGGGCTTGCACAGCATTACCAGCGGAATACTCGTACTTTCGCAGGCGGCAGCATCCGATATTTAACTAAAAAGGCTGGTTGGCTAAGGTTATGGCAATTATATGGGATTCATAGAACCCAACCTTTTATAGCGATTAAACAGGTATCGGTAAGACTCCACTACTTCAGCCTGCGGGTGGTAGATCTTTTCAATACCGCCAGCCATAGTCTGTTGCGCCTCAGCGACCGTCGCATATAAACCCCCAACCACCGCCGCCATCATCGCACTGCCTAAAGCGCAAGCCTGTTCAGCAGCGGCGACTTTAATCGGCATATTGAGTACATTCGCTAACGTTTGCATGACTAGTGGTGATTGGTTTGCAACACCACCAATGGCAATCACATCTTTAATCGGGATGCCCTGTTCGATAAAACAGTCGTTAATCGCCTTGGCGCCAAAGGCGGTAGCCTCAACTAATGATTTGAAGATTGCGGGGGCATCGGTGCCCAGCATCAGGCCAGTGATGGCGGCTTTAACACGCGGGTCAGCATGGGGAGTACGGCGGCCATTTAGCCAATCGAGCGCTACGAGGCCTTCACTATCCACCGGTAGCAACGCTGCCTGCCGCGATAGTTCGGGTAATAATTCTTTCGCTATACGAGTTTGTAATTGCTGCCAGCTATCGGCATCCAGTAGATCGCTATAGTCGATAGCGTTTGTGTGTTGCAAGGGCCACAACAAAAGCTGTTTAAACCATGCATAGACATCCCCAAAGGCGGACTGCCCTGCTTCCATACCGATCATACCGGGAAGTATCGACCCATCGACCTGACCGCAGATGCCTTCGACTAGCTGTTCCTGATTGTTGGCATCACGCATTTGATCACTGGGGGCCACCAGCATATCGCAGGTGGAGGTGCCCATGACTTTTACCAGGCTAAAGGGTTGAATGCCCGCGCCCACGGCGCCCATATGGGCATCCAGCGCGCCGACGGCAATGGGAATACCGGCGGGTAAACCCAGACGTTCAGACCAGGCTTGCGATAAGAGGCCAGCTGTCTGGTCTGAGGTATAGGTATCGTTATAAAGCCGATCACGCAAACCGTTGAGTAGTGGGTCAACCGCACACCAAAAGTCATTGGACGGCAAGCCGTCAAAGTCCGAATGCCACATGGCTTTATGGCCGGCGGCACAGCGGCTGCGTTTTAGTCTTAGGGGGTCAGTGTCACCGCTAAGCTCTGCGCTGATCCAATCGCAATGCTCGACCCAGGAAAAAGCGGCGTCGCGTATGTCGGAATCGTTGCGAACAATATGCAAGATTTTGGACCAGAACCATTCCAACGAATAGGTGCCACCCACATAGCGGGTGTAATCGGGATAGTTGCCGCTATGGGCTATGTTGTTGATCGCTTCGGCTTCGGCAACGGCCGTGTGATCCTTCCATAAAATAAACATAGCATTGGGGTTGTGTTCAAATTCTGGAGTCAGTGCCAGAGGTGTGCCCTGTCGATTGACCGCGACCGGTGTCGAACCGGTGGTGTCGATGGCAATGCCTTTGATACAGGTGACCAGACTGCTGTCGCTGTTGTTATTGAGTTTATCGATGGCACCCCGCACGGCGTTTTGCAGGCAGTCGAGATAGTCCTGCGGATGTTGGCGGAATTGCTGTTTTGTAGGATCGCAGTATTCACCGCGTTGCCAACGGGGGTAATGTTCTACTTGTTCAGCGAGGTTAGCACCGGCCTTATCGCCAGTGGCTTGGAAAATAACGGCGCGGACGGAGTCGGTGCCGTAGTCGATGCCGAGAGTTAGGTCAGCGAAATCCATAATGGCACCTATATAGGTGAATACCAAATCGGTGAACTATAAGCCCGCTCTTGCGTCACCAAAGGCACTTCTTCCGGTATATCTTTAATCTCAAAATACTTGGCGTCGTAAGCTGTCCAGCGCGGCGTGGGGATTTCCAATACGCGCAAATAATAAAAAGCCAATTCATTGTGGTTAAAGTCCGGATCGGTCCACACTACCGCAAGCTCCGCATCACCAACGGAGTTGGTATAGGAAGCATCTTTGATATCAACGGTTGAACCCACAGGTTTGACCTTGCCTCGCCAGTTTTCTTTGCGCTCGTCTGATAGGGCAACGTTATAGATTTTCTCGTGCAACTCGCCTTGCGCATCCATCCAACCTTTAATCACTTGCACACGATCAAGGTTGGCGCCATCGGGGTCTTTAACGGCTCGGATTAAAAAGCTTGGGGATTGGTTGTCAGGCGCTGCAGTAAGATCGCCGCCCATAGGCACACCTTGGTTATAGCCAATACGGGCTAGATCTGGCTTAAAGGCATCGTCTTGTTGATAATCCCAACCACCAAAGAAACGGACATTGATACGCGGCCCTGTTGTTGCATAAACTTCTTTGCGCTTCATGGCTGCGAAGAGTGATTCTCGTGTGTTTTCCTGGGCCCAGATGGCCATATAACCCGCAGCGGAGTTATTCCATCCAATTGTGGACGCTGAGTATGTCTCTATTCGGCCTGGGCTGGGTAAGGTTTTAAAATATTTTCCCCAAAAATTACTCTCGTCTGCCGTAGCTAATGAGGTATGAGAATCAGTACTGCCGATTAGGCCAAACTTAAACGGATTGATGCCAAGCCTTGATTGTTGTAGCAATCCAAGCTGCAAGGCGGAACGAGCATATTCATATTTTTTACTCTGCTTTGCTTTAGCGGATTCCGCCTCTTCACGGCCCTTCCAACCATTCCATGTCTCGTAGTCTGAAAATTTATCGTTGGGCGATAATAGAGGATGCGTTTCACTGTCACCTTTAATTTGCGTCACTTCATAAAGTGGCTCCCACCGGTTGCGCAGCTCTGCATAGCGCTTATCTTGGGGTTGGCCCAGGGAGTCAACCAGCTCAAACATAGTGCCGCCACTCAGGTTGCCGTTATGGGGGATGGCCAGCACATCCCCACCCGTGTTTTGTTGATAATTTTCCAGATATGCCCATAAATCTTCAGGGTTGTTGCTGTCTGTTCGGGAATAGGGCAAGGTTTGGTTGGTTTTAGTGCCGTCATCTTTAAAAATAACCACTCGGTGCAGCCCTCCACTGCCGGCCCGAAAGCTTGTCCATTCGAAACCACTAAAAGCAGTAAATATCTCCGGCTGATTGTACCTATCGGCGTTGGCAGTAACCTCCTGCCACATCGTCTGACGGAATGAAGTTTCTCGCACTTCATCTTTGCCGCGTATATCTAAAGATAATTTCCATAAAGTCTCTTCGGCGGTATCAGGCTTTGCCAATATGGACTGGTATCTATCATATAGCCGCTTGCCCGTTTTTGTTTTGAGCAATGCGGGCGCCGCAATTTGCAGTTTGGCCAAATTGCCAAGACCGATTGCATGATCTGCGACAACTAAAAAATCCAAAGGGCGATCTAATTGCACGCTTGCTCCAGTATCCAGTGTGATGACTTCACCTTTGGCAAATCGGTAGGCCTCCGCTGGCCCTAACGAACGATTACCGCCAACATTTGCATCGACCGATAAATTCGTATGCACATGGGCATCGCCCCAATAAACGGAATCCGGGTAATTCACATCTGCGAAAGGTGAGTAGGCGTCAGCAAAAACAAGAGATAAGCCATTGCTTAGACCGATAAGCACAAAGATGAACGTCAGTAGCCCCTGTTTTACCCATAGAATATTCAATGTCTACTCTCCCTGTTCTTGAATCGGTGAATACCAAATCGGTGAACTATAAGCCCGCTCTTGTGTCACCATAGGCACCTCTTTAGGTACATCTTTAACCTCAAAATATTTGGCGTCGTAAGCTGTCCAACGCGGCGTGGGGATTTCCAATACGCGCAAATAATAAAAAGCCAATTCATTGCGATTAAAGTCCGGATCGGTCCATACAACCGCAAGCTCCGCATCGCCAATAGTGTTGGTATAGGAAGCGTCCTTGATATCAACGGTTGAGCCCACAGGTTTGACCTTGCCTCGCCAGTTCTGCCTGCGCCTATCCGACAGGGCGACGTTATAGATTTTCTCGTGTAATTCGCCTTGGACATCCATCCAGCCTTTAATCACTTGCACACGATCAAGGTTGGCTCCATCGGGGTCTTTTACCGCACGAATTAAAAAGGAAGGCGACTTGCTGTCCGGTGCAGTCGTTAGCTCGCCACCCATGGGCACACCGTTGTTATAGCCAATACGGGCCAGATCCGGTTTAAAGGCATCGTCTTGTTGATAATCCCAACCACCAAAGAAACGGACATTAATACGCGGCCCTGTTGTGGCGTACACTTCTTTGCGTTTCATCGCCGCAAAGAGGGATTCGCGGGTGTTTTCCTTTGCCCAGATGGCTGCCAAACCCGCTGAACTTTGACTCCATAACCAGTCATTGACTACCCGTTTAACACCGGGCTCGGCAACAGGCCACTTACCCCAAAAATCATCGTCGCGCCTGGTTGACAGCGAATTGTGCATATCGGTACTGCCAATAACGCCAAACTTGAACGGGTTAACGCCCAGACGATTTTTATGCGCCAACCCTGATTTCCAGGCTGATCTGGCATACTCATTGGTCTTTTTCTGTTGCTCCGCTTGAGTCCACTGCTCAAAGCCTTGATCAAGGCCTCGCTGCGCCACATTCTCGGGCCAGCTATTCCATGTTTCATAATCCGCGAATGTATCACCGGGTGATAACAAAGGGTGTGTCTCACTGTCACCCTTGACTTGGGAAACTTCATAGAGTGGTTCCCAGCGGCTTCTGGTATCTGCATAGTCCGCCGTCAAAGGATTGCCCTGTACATCATTGGGAGCAAACATTTCTCCATAACTGAGGTTGGCGTTATGGGGAATCGCCAGCACTTGTCCTTGCGTTTTTTCCTCATAGGCCGACAAATAACGCCAAAGGTCTTCAGGGTCCAAACTGTCGCCCATTGAAAAGGGCATTACCTGACCTGCCTTGTCAGCGCCATCTTTAAAAATTACTACACGATGCCGATTGCCTTTTATCTTGTCTCGATACCACTCTGAGGTCCATTCATAGCCAATAAACGCTGTAAAGATTCCCGGATTATTAAACCGGTCCGCCTGGGAAATAACATCATTCCAAACTGATTTTCGAAAGGACGGGCTCCGAAGCTCCCCGCTAGAGAACCCCATTTTTGGCCAGAGTTTATCTAGACGTTTACTCCCTGTTTCTACGTTAACTTTCGCCTGTTTGTAAATTGACAGTAATTCTCGCCCGAACGCGGTTTGTTGCAACAATGGATCGCTGCTATCCAGGCGTCCTAACAAACCCATATTGTAAGCATGGTCGGCGACAACGAGAAAATCCAGGGGCCTGGATAATCGAACACTACCACCGCTGTTGGATTTGACGGTTTCTCCACGTGCAAACCGATAGGCGCTTTCCGCATAAAGTCGGTTGCCGGAGCCAAAAGAGTCAATAGACAATGCCGTATGCAAATGAGTATCGCCAAAATAAACCGTATCGGGGTAAGAATGGGTTGCGGCATGGGAGTATTCATCGGTCGCAAGCGATGCCATAGAAACAAAAACTAATGAGAGACCAAAACCAATAAGACAATGCAGTTGTTTGGGCAAGACTACGTTCTTGAAACAGGCCGTACTTGCCAGATCAATATTCATTTTCATTCAAATTCCCCTTTACTAATAGCACGTTCATGTGGCTCACCGACAACCCCTAATGGGCGCACACTCTTGGCAAGTTGATTGTTAAATCGATTGGCCTCGAACTCCAATTTGGAAACAATATCCGCTTGATGATCAACGCGATTGTGCCTCTCGCTGACATCCTGATTCAGATCATATAATTCCTTCCCACACAGTCCCGCCTGACAGCCGGTTAAATGGAGCTTCCAGCGCCCCATACGAATGGCACGCAGATTGATCGGCTCGGCTTCGGACCGCCTTCCGCTAAAATAGTAAAAGGCCTTATGAGGGCTTTGGGCCTTAGATGGATTTGCCAGCAAATGTCCAATATCGCGACCATCCAACACTCTATCTTTTGGTATAGCCACATCCGCCAAGCGTGCAAAGGTGGGTAGCAAATCCATATTGGCCGCAATTGCGGAGGTGCGTTGATTGGCGGGAATATGTTTAGGCCAGCGAGCAATGGTGGGCACTCTCACTCCCCCTTCATACACGGTGGCTTTCCCTGCACGCAACGGTCCCGCAGAACCGCCATCAAATCCGTATTCCAGCCAGGGACCATTATCGGAGGTGAAAATAACTAATGTGTTGTCATCAATACCCAACGTTTTAAGCTGTTGAAGTATTTGGCCCACACTCCAATCAATTTCTTCAACCACATCGCCATACAAACCTCGTTCAGACTTGCCTTTAAATTGCTCTGATGCAAAAACAGGAACATGGGGCATTGGGTGAGCGAGATAAAGAAAGAACGGTTGCGAGTGATTGTTTTTGATAAACCGCAACGCCTGCTCGGTGTAGCGCTTGGTCAATAATCTGGCATCGGGGTCGGTTTCAAGCACCTTGCCATTGTGTATTAAGGGCAAGGGTTTGGAAAAAGTGCCTTTGGGCCAGAACGAAGAATAATAGTCTGTTAGCGCGGCATCCATTGCATGTTGGCGCGCCGCCGTGAGCTGCGGACTCTCGCCCTCAGTGGGCTCAATATTGGGATGAAATGCCCACATATCGTGGGAATAGGGCATACCAAAAAAGGCATCAAAGCCTTGTTGACGCGGCATAAACTCGGGCGCGTCACCGAGGTGCCATTTGCCAATATGCATGGTAGCGTAATTTTTCTGTTTCAGGACTTCGGCAATGGTGATTTCGTTGGGGTGCATACCGGTCTTAGCATCCGGCCCGTGATTAAACGCCAGTGAGTTGCGCGGCGGATAACTACCGGTCATTAGTGCCGCTCTTGAAGGGCCACAAAAAGGCGCGGCATAAAAGCTGGTAAAACGCAGCCCTTCGCTCGCCATTGTGTCAATATTCGGTGTTTTTATATTGGGAGAACCATAAACACCAAGATCACCGTACCCCTGATCATCGGTCATAATCACAATAAAATTGGGCGGACGAGACGTCAGCTCGGCTGCCGTCGCGAAAGACGTAAGCAAACAGAATAAAACTGCCGATATATTTTTAACAACTCTAAACATTTCCAACAATCCTCACCTTAAAATTCAACATCTGACTCAAAGCCACCATCTCGCCAAAAATATCCCCATAGGCCACCGCGATATGATTACTCATATAGTGGGCCATTAAGGTTTCCTGAGTGCAGCCAAGGTCAGCCATCATAATGGGCCATTGGGGTGTGGTGCTTTGCCAGTAGTGGTTTAAGCGATCCTCCGGCAGTTCTACTACTTCCCCTACCCCGATATCCATCCACATTTGATTGTCTTTTAAATAGGCTCGCGCCCAGGTGATTTTTCCGGGCAAGCTCACACCCGTAAAAGTGCCACCGGGATTGGGAAAATACATGGCCGGTTGGCGGTAGGAATGTGCGCCTTCCAAACTGTCGGGGTTGTGGTTAAAGGCATAGGCGCCACAACTACCGGAATTTAATAACACCCACAGGTAGCGGTTTTGTTCTTCGCCGCCCCAGCGGATATCGTGAAACAGCACGGCTTCATGTAACCCTTTTTGCTGCAAAAGGCGCTTCATCATTTCCATGGGCATCACATTGCCCTGGTCGGCTTCGGTGGCGGTGATAAAGACCTCACCAGTGGATTCGGGGCGGCATTTGCTGTTTAGCAAGCCTTCGCATAAATCGCTGGGGGCCGTGACGGGAATTAAACCCAACTGGTATTGCCAACCTAAACAGTCGGCCTTAAATTCATCAATCAGGTCCAGCACTGCCAGATACATACGCAGCTGTTCTTTGGTGGACTCTTCGGTAAAATCCTCAGCGTCCTGTTCGCGCCAATGAAAGGTCACGCCGTTATCCAATAAGAATTGAAAGGCACTGTCTACCCGCGCCTTATCAATCGTTTTCATTCGTGCGGGCAACCACGCCTGATCGACTTTGTGTTCGGTAAAACCGTGTTGGGTTAATCGTCGTGGGCCAAAGTAGCCGTTGATCATTCCCATGGAGGTATCCCCTAGCATCAGGGTGAGTATGCGCCGTTGCTTGATGCCTTCGGCCACGGCTTCGGCGCGGGCTAAGGCCTCGCGGCTAATGGGTGCGGAACTATGCAATTCGGTTTTGGAGTATTGAATCTGGCCGCTGCTGCACCACTCTTCAAGGCGGGCCATAAACGCGGCGTCTTCACTCCAGTCATCGGCTTCGGTCCATAGGCGTGAGCAGCTTCTGCCGACACTCTCCAGACAGGCGGCGGTATTTAATAAACCCACCAAACCAGGAAAGGTGCCTTCAAAGTTTGACACCAGTAATAGTGGGTTATCTTTGCCAACCACACCATCAACGGTATGGGGGCCGTAAACCCAATGCACAAACAGGCCAATAATCGGGTCGTTGATTTGACCGAGTTTTTCGATAGCTTCGTGGGGTTTGCTGATAAAGCCCTCAACCAGATAGGGTTCTTTACCCAGTTTTTTTAGTGCCTTAATCAGCTGTTCGGTTTTGGTTTGCGCCAGCGGTAAGGCAACGTCATTGGGGGCTTGGCGGTAGTCGCCTGGCCAGTAGATTGCGATATTGTTACTCATTACCTATCTCCTTTTGAATATCACTATGTCAGGTTGGTCGCGCTAGCGTGCGCCGCCGCCATTGCTTTTTAAGTACGCCTCTACATTGCTGTCATCAATGGTTTGGGTGGGCAGACTGATATTTTTTTCAACGGTTTCGCCAGCCAGTATGCGCTTGGCTTGCTTAAGGGCTTCTACACCTGGGGTGGGATAAACAAAGGTGGCGGTCAGGCTTCCCATTTGCACCCAGCGACCTCCTTCACTGGGAATGGCATCCACCCCTAAGAATAGAATGTCCTGTTCACGTCCCGCATCCTTGGCGGCCAGATAGGCACCAAAGGCCATGGGGTCGTTATGGGCATAAACCAAATCGATATGTTCATTGGCGCGCAGTGCGGTTTCCATAATGTCGTAGGCGCGGTTTTGCTTCCAATCGGCATCCTGGCGTTTGACCAGCCAGTTAATACCTGCCTCGTTTTTGAGAATATCGATAAAACCCTGATGCCGTTCTTGCGCCGCTGAGGATC
Organism: uncultured Porticoccaceae bacterium; assembly: GCA_965656965.1. Classification (GTDB taxonomy): domain Bacteria; phylum Pseudomonadota; class Gammaproteobacteria; order Pseudomonadales; family Porticoccaceae; genus HTCC2207. Next base: position 24,715 of record CBFHMK010000005.1, on the reverse strand, counting down.
CCATACCGCCCCAGATCTCAACAATATTGCCTTTGGCCTTACCGGCACCGCCTAAAAGTTGCAGCGCCTTGCGCCCCGCTTGACGACCAATTTCGGTATTGTCTCCGCCAATAAACTGGGTGAAATTATCGGTATTTACTTTGCGGTCGAGGACGATAACGGGAATGCCCTTGGCCATAGCTTCTTCCACCACGCCGGTGAGACCGGCGCTTTCTTTGGGGGCCAGTAAAATAATATCAACACCCTGCTGAATAAAACTCTGCACATCGGCGACTTGTTTTTCGGTGCGGTCCTGACCATCACCCACTAATAGTCTTACCGTTGGATCGGCTTCGGCGGCATCGCGTAATTGACGGTTAAATAAAACACGCCAGGGTTCTGTGGTGGTGGCTTGGGAAAAACCAATACGAGCAACGTTTTTTGACGATAGCGCGTCGCCCTTCGGTGGCGTTCCATTTTGATGATCAGAGCAGGCAAATAGCAGCAAGGCCGAAAACAGCATAAGCCATGGGCGAACTAAGCGAGAGACCCCTATCTTCATATCGGACCTGTTGCAGGAAGGTGTTTTTGTCAGTGTATTCATTGCGGCGTCCTCCGTTTAAACCTTGCAGGCAAACCCAGCTTGCCCTCTTGAATAAGCACAGCTATCACAATAATCATGCCTTTCAATAGCAACTGGGTATTACTGTCGACATTGTTCAGTTGCAAAATATTGCTGAGCAAACCAAAAATCAGCACCCCTACCAGGGTGCCAGCCATGGTGCCTTTGCCACCCATTAAATTGGCACCACCAATCACCACCGCGGCAATGGCATCCAGCTCCATACCGGTACCGGCATCGGGTTTGCCCTGCCGGTATTGGGCGGCGTAGAGCACGCCGGCCAGTGTGGCTAACATGCCGGATAAGGCGTAAACCAGTATTTTGATGCGGGCGACGGGAATACCTGAGAGAAAAGCGGCGCGTTCGTTACCGCCGATAGCGTAGATATAGCGACCCAAACGAAAGCGCGATAACAGCACGCCAAAAATAATCACCACCGCTAAAAAAATCAGACCTGGGACGGGCACACCAAAAACACTTTCCCGCAATAGATCGAAGGCCTGCGGTGCATTGGAACCGGTATAGATGGGATAGACCGAACGGTCCTGCCCCGCCATTAAGCGCGCGGCACCCAATGCACTGACCATCATTGCCAACGTGGCGATAAAGGGCTGCAAGCCACCGCGGGCAATAATCCAGCCGTTGATGCTGCCCAATAACAAGCCGACGCAAAGGGTTAAAGCGATGGACAACAGCACACCGCCACCGGCCATGGCGCTTAGCGGGGAGACGGTTAATAGCATGGCACAGGCGGTGGCACCAAAGGCCATCACACTGCCTACGGACAGATCAATACCCGCCGTTAAAATCACCAGCGTCATACCGACCGCCAAAATGCCGGTGATGGACACCTGCCGCAGCACATTGCTTAAGTTGGATTGCTGTAAAAAAATATTGTTGCCGGAAAAATCTTCCGGTGATAGCAGCATGCCGATGACTAGCAGTAACAATACACTGGAGGCCAGTTTGGCTTTGCCGAGCATGGTTAGTGCCCGCCCGAAGCGCTGCTTAATCACACTGCCTTTATCCAGTGGTTCTGTCTTTACTGCTTTTTCCATAAGGTTTTAAAGCTCCACCTATTTAACCATTTATTGATTGCCCCGCTGACAGCGTCTACCACTCGATAAGCCGCTGCGGCCCGCCCAGAGCCGCGTAATCCAAAATGCGATGCTGGGAAAATTCTGGTTTTTCCAGCAGGGCCACTGACTCACCTTCGCGCAGCACCAAAATTCGATCGCTCAGTGCCATTAATTCCGGCAGGTCGCTGCTGACCAGGATAATCCCCATACCCTGCTGGGCCAGTTCACCAAGCAGTTGGTAGATTTCCGCTTTTGCACCCACATCCACTCCGCGGGTGGGTTCGGCCAGTAATAGGATCCTGGGTTTAATGGCCAGCCATTTACCCAGCACCACTTTTTGCTGATTGCCGCCGCTCAGTTCACTTAACAATTGCTCGCTGCTCTGGCACTTGATCTGTAAACCTCTAATACTTTGCTGGGCTTGGCGGTTTTCGAGGCGGGTTGATAATTTGCCCCGTTTAGAAAGCTGTTGCAGCTGGGTTAGTGAGAGGTTGAAGGCAATACTTTGATCCAGTAGCAAGCCATCGCGTTTGCGGTCATCACTGACATAGGCAATGCCCTGTCGGATGGCGGTGATGGGGTTATTGATTTTGCAGGGTGTTTGATGCGGGGCGTCGCTGTCACTGTCCAGCAGGATGGAACCCTGGTAACGACCACCATGCACCCCAAACAGCGTTTCCAGTAGTTCCGGACCGCCTGCGCCCATCAGTCCGGCAATACCCAATACCTCACCGGCGTTTACTGCCAGGGTAATCTCTTTTAGGTCAAAGGGCCGACCGGCGCCGGTCTGTTGATAGTGCAATGACGGCAGACTTAACTGCTGCAACGCTAACAGCCGCCTGCCCTGCTGATGCGCGGCGCTGGCATAAAACTCATCCACATCGCGGCCGACCATATGCTGGATAAGTTGGTCGCGATTTAATTGCTGCGTTTCACAATGCTCTACCAATTCGCCATTGCGCAATACGGCAATATGGCTGGCCAGCTGAAAGATTTCTTCGAGGCGGTGGGAGATATATAAAATCGCCACGCCATCATCCCTAAGGCGTTTAATCACGCTAAACAACTGCGCGACCTCCGCTTCGGATAGCGCTGCGGTGGGTTCGTCGAGAATTAATAAGCGCGCATGGCAAGACAGGGCTTTGGCAATTTCCACTAACTGCTGTTCACCCACGCGAAGATTAGCTAGTGGGGTGTGAGGATTAATATCGCAGCCCAGTGCTTTTAGCCATTGGGCGGCGCGGGCTTCCATGGTTTTAAAATCAACGCCACCCCAGCGGGTTTTGGGCTCTTTGCCTAAAAAAATATTTTCCGCCACCGATAAACCCGCAATAAGATTTAATTCCTGATGGACCATTACAATACCTTCGGCTTCGGCATCGCCGGGGCGGTTAAAATGGCAGACCTCGCCATTCCAGTTAATCTCCCCGCTGTAATCAGCGTAAACGCCGCTAATCAGTTTCATCAGCGTACTTTTTCCGGCGCCATTTTCGCCCATAAGTGCGAGGATTTGACCTGACTGTAGGCTAAGGCTGATCCCTTTCAACACCTGATTGGGGCCAAAGTTTTTTTGGACCTGCGTCAGCTGCAGCCGAGCAATGTTTGCAGCCCTTGAAGAAGGCGGCACCCCTGACTGTACTGCTGTGTTTGTTGATAACATATCTATTTGCCCGTGGAAGTTTTAGTCGCAGAGCCGCTGGACGCGCCAGCAGGCGGGTTTTTTCTTCGCCTTATTGACTGCCCTCTTCTGGCAGAAAAAAACCACTTATTTACTGTCCATTCCATGCTGTAACCCAGCGTCAATAAAGACCGAATTGCACCGTCCGTTTACACTCATTTTTTTCTCTTAACTCTATCCCACTAATACGCAATGCATTACGGCCATTATTTTCCCGAGTACGTATTGTCAAGGAACGAATTTGCTCGGTAAGATCAATATCACCAAGATAGGCACTGTCCGGCACAGCTTCGTCAGCGTAGGTATCAACCCAATCGGAAATTTGTTGTTGGCGTCGCCAGATTGAGAAAAGACCGCCTTCCGCATTCTTTTCATAAGCGATATGCACGCTATACCGCCCAACGGGCACCTGACTTAAATCGATACGCACCATCCCCTCGATAAATTCTTTACTCTTTTCAGAGGGATAAAGCTCGGCTCTGCTTTTGTCTAGAAGAATCACCATATGCTGTTTGTCAGGAAGGCCCGCTATTGTTCTAAGGCCCAATTTAATGGATAGATCCATACTGGTATAAATATACTTTTTGGGCGGGGATGCTGTAATAAGCGGTGAATTTACGTTGGTCGTCATCACCTGCCTGGGGGGTTGATCCCCATAGAAAAAGGCTAACGACGTATAATCGACTGGTACAGCATTACCCACTGGGCCATGTTCAACGGTTAGGGTAAAGGTCTTTTCAAAAGGAATTTTATCGGCCAATAAGAATCTGTAGCCTCCGGTGCGTGCTTTAGGCGCGCTGTATTCCAAAGCGCCATGAATAGGCAAACTGACGCCTGAATCCCAGCGGTCTAATAGCTTATAGAACCCACCATTAAAATAATCTTCTGTGCCTGTTCCATGAATGGCCAGATCGCCATCAACAACGGCAACATCGTCGCCTTCAAAAAAATGCGTATGGCCAGGTTCTATCCCCTGAGCCTGCAGAATAGTGCCGATATAGTGACCGCGACCTTTTGTCTCCAAAAGCAAATAGGGCTGCCCCTGTTCGGGTTTTTCTCTGCGCCAGGTTGTATATAGCTTTCCTTCGGTTTTGCCGCTTCGCGGTTTATCTGTGTAATAAATGCGTGCGAGCCCAGAGATAGGCCGACCGCTTTGCGCAATATTTTTTAGGGTGATTTTTGCAGATTGGTCGAAAGGCATTGGGATATAGCTATAGTCCATTCCCGATATGGAACCCAATAAAAGACCCTGAGCCGCTGGCTGATCGAATGAATAGCCAAAAAAATCGTTAACGGGGGATTTTATCGCTGATATTTTTTCATGGTCCCAACGGGCTTCCAACAAAACCTCACGGTCCCATTGGCCATTCCGCTCTATTTCGATACCCAGAATACGCCCGCCGTTGCTGTCCTTACGAAATAACTCAACGTCGGCATTGCCCTTTAGAAAAATCTCTTTTTCAATGACTTTTAGATTGCGTCCATTATCAAAACCTGCCCCATAGGCGCCATATTTCCACGGCTGACGCCCAGCGGAATGCCAAAGCTCCGCCACAGCATTAAACTCCTGTTTGATATCACTGGGGATAGGTAGTTTTAAACTGGCTAGCTGAGTATTGTTGGGATAGTTTCTATATTGAATTTGATGAAATTGAATATCATTGCCTTCGTAAACAATTTTTAAGGACTTGTTATAAGGAATGGGCGCATAACTATAAAACCCGCCGATCTCATTACCCACTAAGGGTTTAAAAAAGGGCGGCGCCTTACCGGAAAACAGGTCGATAAACGGGACCCGTATCCGCGGCGTTTTTTCACCATCAAAATAGAAAGCAATCATTTTGGTGGTTGGCGTGGGGGTAAATATCCGATTGATAACGCCAGGGCCTTTTAGGTCGGCCAGCACCAGATTATCTCCCTCTTTACGAATATAGGAGTAGGTTCCCCAAAACCCATCATCATTGCCTCCGGTCCGATCGTAACTGGAGACCTGGCCTAATGTGGATTCGGTTCTATAGGTCGGTAATTGATCCAATCTATAGAGCTGTCGAATTTCATTTAGAAAGGTATTGTCGCTATGTTTGGCTGTATGGGCATTCTCTTGTCCTGAATAAGCAAGAGGCCATTGAGCCAGAAGAACAATTGCCAGTATCACCCAAGTCGATGACAGGCTAAATATACGTTGGCTTACTTTTTTAATCGGTTTCATAATCAGCTTCATAATCGGTTACTAAAATCTATTTATTTAGAGTGGTTAGTGAGGTTGACGGCTTACGCACCATCCAGCCATAAACGGCAATCAACAGATAGCAAACTGCAGGAAGAATAAACGCCGCCGCCAGACTGGTGATATCGGCCAGCACACCAAACAGCAGCGGAATAATGGCGCCACCGACAATGGCCATACACAGCAAGCCAGACCCCTGCGGGGTTTTATCCCCCAAGCCTTCTACCGCCAAACTAAAAATGGTGGGAAACATAATTGCATTCATTAAGCCAACGGCCAGCAAGGCCCAACCGGCAATACCGCCGGTTAATAATGCCGAGAGCAATGCCAATAGCGCTGCGCCGCAGGCGACACTGGCCAGCACTTTGCCAGGGGAAAATAAACGCAAGGCACCCGCGCCAATAAATCGGCCTACCATGGCACCGCCCCAGTAAAAGGCCAACATACCGCCAGCGGCGACTTCGCTTAGCCCCATAATGTCAGGCAGGGATAAATAATTGACCAGCACCGAACCGATAGTGACTTCGGCACCGACATATAAAAAGATACAGGCCACACCGCCACCTAGGCGTCGGTGTTTTAATAAACCAAAACTGCCGCCCAGCTTGGTTACGGCGCTGGTGCCCATGGTTAATTGCGAACGCTGCCACCAGAAAAAAGCGGCCACCAGAACAAGTATCAGAGCAATACCAATATAGGCATGGCCAATCACCGCGGCCTCGGCCGCCTGTGCTTGCGTAAGTGCTGCGCCCGATAATGTTGCCGTATCAGCCTTATCCACAGAACCCAAAATAATAATGGCGCCCAAAGGTGGAAAAATTGTTGTGCCTAATGAGTTAAAGCCCTGCGCAAAGGTCAGTCGGCTATGGGAGGTGGCGGTGCTGCCCATATTGGCAATTAGCGGGTTGGCGGCTACCTGTAAGACGGTAATACCGGCGGCGAGTACAAAGAGCGCCAATAGAAAAGAGGCATAGACTGCCGAGCTACTGGCGGGCACAAACAGTAAGCAACCTACCGCCATTACGGTTAGGCCAATCACTATGCCTTTTAAGTACCCTACCCGCGCAATCAAATGACCCGCCGGCAATGACACCAGAAAGTACGCCATAAAAAACACAAACTGGGTCAGCATGGCTTCGGTGTAGGATAGGGAAAATAAACCTTTAAGTTTGGGGATAAGAATATCGTTTAGGCTGGTTAGGCCGCCCCAGATAAAAAATAAGGCGATAACGGCTGATAATAATGACAGGGAGACATTCGAGTTTTCGGATGATAGCTTGGGATCATTATCACTAATGGGTAAAGTCATGCTGGTTCTCGCTGTAGTTTATTTATCTAGCGCTATAGAGTCTCTTAAGGTCTTTCTATTTGTGTGTAGACTGCAATCGACAATCAAGACGCCCTTTTTTAAGTAAGTGCCTGGTGGCAGTACTCAGCTAAAAAAGCCATCGGCACAATACGATTGCCTAAGCGTTTTCAATATCACACTATGTATCCTCTGATGGTTTTCACTTTAAATGCTTATCAAAAAATTTAACGATCACGTCATAGGCTTCGCCGGATTCCGGAAGATCCGGATTGCGGAAAAAGAAATGCTCCATTCCTTCCCAAATCTGTAAGTCTGCCTCAACGCCAAGTCGAGTTAGTTGTCTATGTGTATTAACAGTCTCACTTAAATCAAAATCACGGGTTCCGCTAATCAGCAGCGACGGTGGAAACTGCGCCATCACTTCATCATAGCCACCGGGTGCCGCCAGGGGGTTGTCTCGCTTTACCCCATCAAAATAAGTCACCCGCGGCTTCCTCTTGGCCACTTCTTGCCTTAAACCAACAATGGTTCCGGCAATATTAAAGCCATCGGCATATCGCAATTTGAAATTATCTTCGTCCAGCACTGTTAGCGCTCCTGCACAGAACATACCGGTGGCTGCAGGCAAAGGCAGACCTTCATTTAAAAACCAGGCGATGGCGTGGGCGACCAGAAAGGCACCCGCTGAACAGCCATAGAGGCCAATGCTGTCGGGATGATAGTCGTTTAATAACGCTTTATAGACAGCGGCAACGTCTTCGCTGGCAGCGGGAAAGCGGTGCTCAGGCGCCATACGGTAATCGATGCTTATGACCTTGATCTGCCCAATCGAGGCGATGGGTATCGATTCCGTGTGGCTCTCTGTTCTTGACCCGTCCCGAAAGCTACCACCATGCACATTAATCAGCACGCGGCGCGCATTTTTTCGCGCTACGCCGTTGGTTGGCGTAAATACTTCAGTGTAAACCCCGCCGATTATTTTTGGCGTTATGTTCACATCATAGAGCGCTCTAAGATGCCTATAACCGGCCGTCTTATAATGCGCTTCCGCGAGGCACTGGCGGACTTTGGGCATAGCCTCAATATCGGCACTCTCCAGCAACCCGCATGCCTTGTATTCTTCCCAAACCTCGGGTTCTTCTTTGACAAAATCGTACTCACGGGCAGACTTTAATATGGCCCGCGTTTTGTCGCTAAGATATTTTGATTCGGGCAGATTAAATGCCGGCACTAACACGGTTCCATCGGCTTCGACTATTGGCGCAGTTTGTGCGATGGCCGAATAAATAACAAAAACAAACGTACTGGTAACTACTACCTGAATAAAACCTTTTATCATCCCCCTTCCCAAAAGACACTTAAATAACATGATCTACCCCAGCTATTGACCACACAATTTATACTGCTCGCAATATGTCCCAACTGGCTTGGTTCCAAACAAACGTCTTACTCCATGAATAAATGATGAGAGAATGACATCGTCGTGGTCTTTACCTTGATGGATTTCGCTATCGAGACGTAGTGAGGGATAATTTCTCCTACTTAGAAGCGCGCTGAGCCGCGCCTGGCCACTGACAATTTCGGCAACCCCTTCCAAATAGGGATCACTCATTTCCAATGCACCCGAACTCATATAAATACCAATATCGAAATCTTTATGGGATAAAGCATAAGCATCTTCAAGGCGAAAAATTTCACCATTGCCGTAATTCAATGCCGGACTCGAAATAATGTAGTGCTTAAAGGGTGAGTTTTGCTGAAACATCGTCCAGGCGGTAAAGAAACCGCCGGCAGAATGGCCGCCCAGCGTCAAATTATCATGATCAATTCTGTAATGGTTTGATAGCTCTACCAATAACTCATCAGCGATAAAATCCAACAATAAAGGTGCCCCACCAGAACACTCACTTGGTTTTTTAACGGCACAACGTTTGAGATAAATTTGCCCAAACCTGTCTTTCATATCCCAGTCAGGTGGCGAGAACTCAAAGAGTCGGCGGCCTTTTCCCTTCGGAGACCGGATGGAAACAAGAATCATCTGTTTTTCTAACCGGTGGCGATTTTGCATAAGTGCCATATCGGCTATGGTGAACAAACCGTCGGTTACGACTAACGCGGGATAGATGCGATCGGGGAAACTTGTATATTCATAGGGAACCTTGACGATAATCTCATAGGTCCCTTTCATTATTTCCGAGTAGTAGGTATAGGATTTCACTACTTCATGCACTGGAAACTCCGTAGGTTTTAATTTTCCGTCTACCTCGTCCGCATGGCACAATAACGGCAGCAAAACTGATAGCCCCAAACCCATAAACACCAGTATTAACTTTTTGTACTGTGCCCCGATAAAAACACTACACCTCATAACAATATCCTTCATAACAATATCCTCTCTGTTGATTGAATATATTTCGCTAACTATGGCCTAAGGGTTCCTTTATATCTGGAATCCCGCCAGATTGTTCGCAGGCTAAACCCGCCTGCGCTTCTGCCTGACGATGAATATCTGTCAGGCTCAAACCCGACAGCAAGCCCATGGTTAAACCCGCAGTAAAGGCATCCCCTGCTCCAACGGTATCAACCATCGCTACCTCTGAGGGCTGCTGTTCTGACCACTGACCCTGTTGAAGCATCAGACTGCCCTTGGCACCGCAGGTCAGTACCACAGTATTAAGCTGGTAGGTCTCGGCTAAACTGAGTAACGCGTCTCGAATACCTTCGGGTAGTGAGAGCATGGTTGTTAGAACCGCCAACTCTTCGTCATTTAATTTCAAGACATTGGCCAAACCCAATGAGGCTTCGATAATGGATTGACTGTAAAAATTCTGGCGCAGGTTAATATCAAAAACCCGCAGTGCACCCTCTGGTGTTGCGGCAATAAGCTGTTGAATAGCCCCGCGGGATTGCGGGCTTCGTTGAGCCAGCGTGCCAAAGCAAATGGCATCGGCTTGCTTAACGGTATTAAGTGCAGCGGCTGTTGCCTCAACACGATCCCATGCCACGTTATCGGGAAACCGGTAGTCGGGAATCCCCTGTGATGTCAGGCTGACTTCGACCGTGCCCGTAGGCCAATGGTTATCGATTTGCAGGCTATCAGTCGGTAGCTGCAAGCGTTTAAAGCGGGCCTGTATATCCTGGCCCAGTGGGTCATTGCCAATTCGCGATAGCACCTGCGCATGGGCACCCAATGTTTTGGCTTGATAGGCAAAGTTGGCGGGGGCGCCGCCTAACTGTGGACCGGCGGGCAATAGATCCCATAGCACTTCGCCGAGCCCAATAACTGAAAAACTCATTGACTAAATCTCCCGTTTAATCTGTTTTATTATTCAAATGTCTATTTTTTCTTTCTTTCGGCGCTATAGGGCCAGATGAGTCGTTGTCTTTTTTTCAAACACTTTGCTCTGACGAATATCCGTTGATGAAGCGCCAATCAATAGTTGATACTTACCGGCATCAGCCACCCAAGCATTACGGTCGGGATCAAAGGAACTGAGATCACTGGCCGTCAATTCGAAGGTTAAGGTGTGTGATTCGTTTGGTTGCAATACTGGCGTTTTGGCAAAGGCGCGCAACTCGGCAGCGGGTTTACTGAGTTTGCCTTGGGGCGCAGCAATATACAGTTGCACCACTTCGCGGCCGGCCACTTTGCCTTGATTGGTAATGGTGACGGTGGCGGTTAAACCCTCATTAAATGTGAGGCTGCTTAGGCTTAGGTTTTGGTAATCAAATTGGGTGTAGGACAAACCAAAACCAAAGGGATAGGCCGTATTGATTTTTTGGGTTTTAAAGGCGCGATAGCCTACCCAGATACTGTCGAGATAATCGACTTCGGCATCAACAACGTCAACCACCTCGCTTAACTCATTTTTTTCTTCGGTTTCGATTTCAATGCCCGGGAAATTCTTCGCCGCTGGATAATCATCGAGGCCTAGTGCAAAGGTTGTTGCCAGCTTACCCGAGGGATTGACCTGCCCTCTCAGTATGTCGGTGATGGCATGTCCCGCCTCCTGCCCTGGCTGCCAGGCCAGCAGTATTGCATTGACCTGATCACGCCAACTGGCGGTTTCAATCACGCCGCCGATATTTAACACAACAACAACTTTTTTTCCTTGCTGGTGAAACACAGTGGATACCTGCTTAAGCAGCGCTTGCTCGGTATCACTAAGAGAAAAATCGTTTTCGGCTTTGCGATCTTCAAATTCACCGGAGTGACGGCCAATACTGATAACGGCGATATCCGACTCGGCGGCCACGGAGGCGATTTCCTTTGTAGCCACTGGCCGCTCATTGATGGTTGCCGGCGGATGAAATAATTCCGTTGGCGGCAATAAGGCGGTTTGCTGTTTGATATAGTCGCGATAGCTATCACCCAAAACCTGATGATAAGCAAAGCCTGCCGCTTGCAAACCCTGTTGCAAATCGATGGTGTAGGCGGCATGCACATCACCACTGCCACTGCCCCCCTTTAATGTCTGGTAGGCGCTAATACCAAACAGCGCAATATTTGCCTTGGGCTTAAGCGGCAAAGCGTGATTTTGATTCTTTAATAACACCATACCCTCGGCGGCGGCTTGGCGGGCTATGTCGGCATGGCGTGTTAGATCGGGTTTGTCGCTGTACTGATACCCCTTAAATACAGGGCTTTGTTGAATAATTTGTAGAATATGTTTAACCGCGGTATCCAGCGCCGATAATTCCAACGCGCCAGTTTTTACCGCCTGCCGTAAAGCTTGCTGTTGCTTGGCGGTGCCAGGCATTAACAGATCATTACCCGCCGCTATTTGCGCCACGGCATCGCGGCCACCGTACCAGTCGGTTACTACAAGGCCTTTAAAACCCCATTGGTCGCGCAATATATCAGTTAGCAGATCGCGGCGCTCCGAGGTGTAGGTGCCATTCAATTTGTTGTAGGAGGACATCACCGTCCAGGGCTGGGCTTCTTTGACGGCGATTTCAAAACCCTTTAAATAGATTTCCCGCAGGGCCCGCTGGTCGGCTTTTACATCAATACTGTAGCGATTCCATTCGTGGTTATTGGCCACATAGTGTTTGATGGATGTGCCAACACCTTGGGACTGCACCCCGCGCACCATGGCTGCGGCCATTTTTCCCGATAGCAGTGGGTCTTCGGAGTAGTATTCAAAATTACGCCCACCCAGGGGATAGCGATGGATATTAAGCGCTGGCGCCAAAAGCACATCAGCACCGTATTCTCTGGTTTCTTGCCCCATGGCCTGCCCCACTTGTTCTGCCAGCTGGGTATCCCATGAGGTGGCCATCAGTGTGGCAATGGGAAAGGCAGTCGCATAAAAAGTTTGATCGGGCTGATCATCGCGGGTGGGCGATATTCTTAATCCGGCGGGGCCATCTGCCATTACGATAGAAGGAATACCCAAACGGGGGATGGCAAAGGTAGCGCCCGCTGAACCAGGTACACGACCCTCGATTTTACCAATAGCGGGACCCTGCATAGCTTCTGGCAGCTCCACACCGGGGATATGCATACCGGTGCCCATCACCAGACTGATTTTCTCGTCCTCGGTCATGGCGTCGATAACGTCGTTTAAAGGGCTGGTACCCAGCTGGATTGCTGCTGATGCGGGCTTAGCGGCTTGAGGGTTTTGGGCGTCACTAGCGGTTTGCTCAGTAGGCTTCATATTGGTATAGAAATGCTGGGCGATTAGCAAAGCGGCAAAAGCCGCTATAGCCGCAAGCACCCATTGTTTTCGTGAAGACTGAGTGGTGGACATTGTTAGCGGCTCCTAAGGGTTGTCTATGTAGATTCAAGATAATTAAAGTGAGTGAATATATGCTCTGGTTCTACCTAGACCACTCCCAACCGCTCTTGCATTTTTTCCAACGGCACACCCTTGGTTTCCGGCACCATGGTTTTTACCCAAATCAATTGCAGTACCATCATGAAACAGAAGAACAGGAACACATAGGCTGGCGCAAAGGCGGTGACCATTTGCGGAAAGAAGGTGGTTAATAGCGCGGCAAAGATCCAGTGGGTAAAGCTCCCCAAGGCCTGACCTTCGGCGCGATGACGGTTGGGGAATATCTCGCTAATCAATACCCAGATAACAGCACCCTGCCCCACGGCATGGGCGGCGATAAAGGCAAAGATACAAAGGGGCACAATGGCATAGTGCTCGGTAGCAAATGCCCAGGAGGTTAAGCCGAGAGAAAGGATATAGCCAAAGGAGCCGATATACAGCAAGGTGCGGCGCCCCAATCGGTCTATCAACCATAAACCCACAAAGGTAAAAATAAGGTTGGTGATGCCGATACCCACGGATTGCAGTAAGGCAGCTTTTTCGCCGAGGCCGGTCAGTTCAAAAATACGCGGGGCAAAATATAAAATGGCATTGATGCCGGATAGCTGATTAAAGAACGCCACCAAAAATGCCAGCATAATGGGCAGGCGCAGTTTCCAGGTCCAAAAGCGACCGGCGGATACGGCCTGGGAGGCGGCAGTGACAATATCGTCGGCTTCTTTTTCAAGGGACTCTGATGAAGCCTCGGGATTGATTAAGCGCAATACCGCAAGGCCTGCCGCGCGATCTTTCTTTTTGCCCAATAGCCAGCGCGGGCTTTCGGGTAGGCCAAAACAGAGGACGGCATAGATAATGGCAGGAATAGCTTCTACCCCTAACATCCAGCGCCAGGCGTTGTCGCCGATATCAATAATTAGGGCGTTGGATAAAAAGGCCACCACAATACCCAGCACAATATTAAACTGGAACATGCCCGCCAACCGGCCGCGATACTGGGCCGGTGCTATTTCGGCGATATATAGCGGTGCCACAACGGTGGAAATACCAATCCCCAGCCCTCCCAGTACTCGGGCAATTATCAGTGAATTAACATCCATGGCCAGCGCCGACCAAAGGGCGGAGACGACATAGAGGATGCCGATGGCGATTAGGGTTGGCTTGCGGCCAAAGCGATCGGTTGGCCAGCTGCCTACTAAGGCTCCCAGCACCGTGCCGTAGAGCGCGGAGGCGATAGCAATACCATGCATGGCCGGGCTTAGATTCCACAGTGTCTGAATTTTTTGTTCGGCACCGGAGATCACGACGGTATCAAAGCCAAATAAGAAACCGGCCAGAGCCGAGGTTAAGGACCAGAAAAACAGTCTGCCATTCATGGTATTTTCCTCAAGTGTGTGGTTATTATCGGAAGGCCTATGCATCGGAACAGGCAGCTGATGGCCAGACTGACTTAAGTTCAAAGACGGTCATGGAATGCAGTTTTGCCTTGCCGCCGGTTACCGTTAGCGCAAGGCTATGGTTATCTTCAGGCACCACCATTCCCATGGGCATATACAGACGTCCATCATTGGCAAAAATATCAATGGAGGTGCGGTCCACCAACATCCGCAAACGGAGTTTTCCCTTAACCATTTTCAAGGGCGCGGTTTTTTCCAGGCAGCTGAGTTCCTGCTTTTGGGTATCGTAGCTAATCTCAATACCCCGCAAGTTAAAGCTAACCGTATCTGCGCTGGCGGGTGAAATCTCCGCTTCAATCTCCAGTAGCTCACCTTTAAGGTCTGCCAAAGGGTTATCGCCCACCTTGAGTGACTGCGATTTAATACACCTGGGTTTACCGCGCAGTGTTTTTAGTTCTTCAACCGGTTCGGCATGAATCCGCAAGCCCTCATCGGTGGTTTTTAATGCCAGTGCAACCGGCAGGCCCAGCATTTGATTAAAGGGCATACCTTCGTAAATGGCGTCTCCTGGTAAGCCAAACATCCCTGCCCAGCTAACCCCCCAGGGAATTAGAATGCGGCGGCCATCGTCTTGGGGAATATCGTTAAAGGTTTGGGAGGCATAGAAGCAGTTGCCATAGCGCATCGGGAGCGGGCCGGATTCGGGCGTAAAGGTGGTGCCGTCGAAGTCACCAATCAGATAGAGGCCATTGGCGCCATAGAATATCCAGCGGGTGTTGTCGGCATTGCCATCAATGGCGATTTCAAAGAGTTCAGGACACTCGATATCACCGGCAAGATGAATTTCGCTCATTCGCTCCCACTGTTTAAGGTCTGTTGAAGAAAACAACTCATGGGGGTTTTCATAAACCTGTTTTTGAATATCCTCTTGGCTAAGGCCTTCTGGCGGTGGCCAACCCACAGTATCGTGATACAGCGCCATCACCCATTTTTTTTCAGGGGCGTACCAGAAGACTTTGGGGTCGCGGTTTTGGCGGGTGATTTTGGGGACGATGGGATTGTTTTGATACTTTTCCCAGGTGCGGCCGCGGTCATGGCTAAAGGCCATATCCTGTGTGTAGGGCTCCCCGGCTTTGCTATAGCCGGCGGTGGTGTAAAAGGCGAGCATGGTTTTTTCATCGCCCTGCTCTAAACCGGCACTGTTGTTCCAGTCGATCACGGCGGAACCGGAATACATTTCTCCCCGCTGGTCGGCATACAGGGCCACCGGCAATTCTTTCCAGTGCACCAGATCGCTACTAACGGCATGGCCCCAGTGCTTTTGTGCAGAGCCCCAGCCATAGGGGTTTAGTTGATAGAACAGATGATATTCGCCTTTGTAATAGACCAGGCCATTGGGGTCATTAATCCAGCCACGGCGGGTGGTAAAGTGAAACTGGGGGCGTAAACGCTCTTGGTAAAGGTTATCTGCATCGACCAGTTCATTGGATTGAAGAATGGCGGCAAAATGCTTTGAGGCGGCGGAGAGATCATCGGTGCGTAGCTGCACGGACTTGCCTTTAAACTGCTCAACATCCAAAAAGGCCCACCAATCGGGATCATCGGATGAGAGTTCGATATCAAATAGCCGCTCGACTTTGCCATCGACCAGCAATTCCAAATGGTGGTTGGTGGCACCGACTTTTACCGGAAAGTTAAGGTAGCGGCGATTAATATTAAAGGTGCGTACCGCCTCATCGGTAGGGCTGCCGCATTGGCGGTGCTGTTCGCTGGCCAGAATGCTGGTGGCGGGTAATAGACAGCTGCCGCCAAGGCCTGTTAGGGCGGTATTTATAAATTTACGTCGGTTGATCATTGAGCGCTCCGCACTGAGGGTTATGTTTTCCGTTTTAGGTGGCCTTTACGGATTCTTTTTTTTAGCCATAGGCCTCTACCGCAAAAAACGGGTGTAGAGTTATATATGACAGCGCTGGGCTGTAAAACCACTAGTGGTGATGGGTAAAATCTGATTTAGAACTGGGCAGGCTGAAGATAGACCGTTGGAGGGCTTGGACCTTTATCTGACTTTCGATACTGCCACGCCGTAGCTAGGCGAAGCATTGGCTACAGCAATAAACAGACTCCGGCGCGAGTCCGGAATTATTTTTCCTTGCCGATCTCGGTTCTGAGCATTAAGGCCTTTTTATCATGCCAACGGGCAAGATCAGGCTGCTCTGTTTTTTTATAATAGTCGGCCAATAAACTATGGGCATTTGAAGATGTTGGATAGTTGCTGGTATTTAATTTTAATAAATCGGCTATGGTTTCAGACCGGCCGAGATACTCTTCTTGCCACACAACTCTGTTGATATAGGCCTCAGGCGGCAGAAAGGTCAAGCCCACCTGCTCGGAAAACGCTTTGAAATGCGCACTGATCGCCTGGGCACCGGCGTTTTCCGTATCTTCACTCGGCTTATAGCCGTTGAAGCCGTGCAACAAACCGTAATAGAAGCTGATTAAAGGCACGGAGCCATGATCTTCGCCCGGGAAGGACTGCAGCTTGGCCTGAATGCCCGCAACACCGCTTTTTTGCAACTGCTCGGCAAAACGCATATTGTTGAGAAGCATGTTGGAACTGTCGAATCTACCCACTAACGAGTGCTCGGCAAGGGACAGATAGAGTCGTGCCTGAACTTGGGGTTTTGAGGCGAGAAATTCCGCCAGCCACTGATTCATAATGCCATCGTCCCACCACAAGCTGGATTCAATCGCGATATAGCTCTGGAACAAATGTGACTTTTTCAGGAATGCATGTAAGGTAAATAAGCCGCCGATTGAATGGCCCGCGAGAGTGCGGTGGGGGCTGGTACGATAGGCTCCATCAATCTTGGGGATCAACTCCGCTTCAATAAACGCCAGAAAGCGAGTGCCGCCGCCGCTAACCTTATAACGGTCTCTGTGTATTCCCTCCCAGTCAGTCAATGCCTTATTGGGTGTCAGATCCCGCAGTCTGTTAGTGGCATTAGAGACGGCTACAACGATAAGCTCGGGAATTTGCAGGCTCCTACTCATATGAAAAATCACACCACTGGCGGAATAGATATGCGCTTCACCGTCCACGATATAGAGTACCGGATAACGACTGGGAGCAATGGTTTGATCGTTATACGAGGCGGGTAGAACCACCTGATAGGATCGCTGCTCTCCCAAAATTTTTGATTCGATGATCTGTTTCTCGCTGATCTCGGCTGCCATCACAGGCCACTGAAATACACAACAGAGGATCAGTGAGAACAGTATCAGTCCAATCTTTTTTACTGCGCACATGGGTATATCACCTATATTTTAGAATAGAGGCCATATCACATGCCAGTTGTTAAGAGACAGCATCAGGTTCAGCATAATCAGTAAAAACAGCATATAGTGAATTTTTTCGACCAGGGTTAAACTGCTTCCTTTTAGCATCCGCGGGCTTGTCAATAACATAATAGCTAAGGCGCCGCCCAACAGGATTGCCGCCACCTGGGCAACCCCAAACATTGGAAGCATCGACCTATAGAAACCAGCGGTAAAAGAACCGACAGATAACAGGGCTAATAGGGCAGCCATGATCATCGTCACTAACGCCCATTTCTCATAAGCCGTTTTAACAAGCCGATGTCGATGCTTGCCAATTGCCGTCAGGCAAGTCAGTGCGACTACAGCGGCCAAAATCAATGCCCACCAGAATATCTGTGGATGGGTGTCTAGCGTCAGCCGATCATAGGCCGCGTGACCATAGGGATGGTAATAACGGAAAATCTGATCGTGATTGTCTCGCTCAAAGACAATCACGTCGTTCCCCCCTACTCGCTGAAAGCTGTGAGGTCCAATTCTTTGATACTGTTGGGTTTTACCCTTTGTGGTTACCGCCAGGGAATTATTCAGACTGGGGCTAACCGTGCTGTGGCCAAAGACCAGCGATCCTATTTTGGTGACATCAGAGTACACGCGACGGGTAGTTAAGTACTTGCCGGCAAAGCGTTGCGCCTGCGTATTGGTCATCGCTAAGGTTTTTGGTCTGGGCCTTGGGTTTTTGATGATTTTTTCAAGAATGCGGGTGGCTATACGCTCATTGGCTTTTTCCGAGTCGGTGCTGTTCACGGCAACAAAAACCCCAAGGCCAAGTTCGGGAATCATTTTCATACTGATATAGGAAGTCATCAGTGCCCCGTTATGCTCCAATGTTGTGTACCCCGCAATTTTTCCCGACCGAAAGCCATGAGTGAAGTCGGGGCCAGGTCGTCCAGAGTAAGGCCGCTCACGCATTTGCAATAGGGTAGTTTTCTCAAGAATGCGCCGCCCTTCCAGCTCGCCATTATTTAGCAGCGCCAGCATATAACGGGACATATCAGACGCCGTTGAAGATATTGCACCCGAGGGAGCAGACTGTATCAGCACAAAGGGGGATTCAATGGGGTGCTCACCGTTTAATGCATAGACGGTTGCCAGCCGTTCCTGCAATAAAACAGGCATAGTATGAGGATGGTTTTTACCCAAGCGCTGCCGTGCCGTTGTATTCACCATAGCCAGGGGCTTGGTTATATAGGTCTCCAGATAGTCTTCGTAAGCTAAACCTGATACCTGCTGCACAATATAGCCCGCCAACCCATACCCATAGTTGGAATAGTTAGTGACCGTCCCTGGCGCAAATATGCGATCCGGAATATTGTTTTTTAACCAGGATTCCAGATCGGTAAAGTCCTCAGGGCGCTTGGGCCACAAGCCGCGCTGAACTCGCTCAAAACCAGCGCGATGACTGAGCAAATCCTTGACTTTAACCGGCGCAGTAAAAGCGTCTGGAATTTTAAAGGTCTCTAGATAGTCATTAATATCAGCGTCAAGGTTCACTTTTCCCTGCTCAACCAATTGCATAATGGCAATGGCGGTCATCGTTTTGGTGACCGAGGCAATGCGAAAAAGATGCTTTTCCGGATCAACCGGCGTGCGTGATTCACGATCCGCATAGCCATAGCCTTTTTCTACTTGAACATCACCATCAGCCACTACGGCCAGGGTTAACCCTGCTATCCCATGGTCGCTCATCATAGATTCAACGACACCATCTATATAGGCTTGCAAAGCTTCATCGGCAGAGGCAGCAGAACTCAACATCAGTAAAACTGCGACAAATATTTTCAACATATAAACACCAGTACCGTTATCAATGTGCGTTTTCTATCAATAAACACAGGTTTGCCGTGGGTTCGTAAATTTATAGTCTTCACTCGGGCTTATTCTTGGCGCTAATGGCCTTGCCAGGAAAAACTCCTTCAAGAATCACTTCGTCGCTCACCACAATCTGGCCGCCAACGATCACATGTTTAATGCCACGGGAAAACTGGTTAGGCTCAGAAAAGGTCGCTTGATCTATCACCGTGCCCGGATCAAAGAGGGTAATATCGGCATCCGCTCCCACTTGGATGCGGCCTTTACGTGTCATTGCGGGTGTAAAATCTTGCAGGCGTTTTGCCGGCAGGTAGGTCATTTTACTAATCGCTTCTGGCAAGCTAAGGACCTGCATCTCTCTTACATAGCGCCCCAATACACGAGCATAAGTGCCCCTGCCTCTGGGGTGTGCCCTTTGGTTAAAGTCATTCGTTATCATCGCATCGGAGGCAACGATAGCATCGGGATAGCGTAAGGCGATTTTCAGCCATTCCTCATTCATGGCATGGAAAATAATGTTGCCCTGAGGGTATTTTTCTCGATATTGATCCCACATGGCTTTACCGGTAAAGCGCTCTCCGGTCGGTGGCCACACAATATCGTGATAATCAATTCCCCAACGGGCTTGCCAACCCTGATCGAATAATGCCGTGTTAATTCCGGTTGATGCCGCTGTATAGGGATACAATTCAGTGGTGATATCAAAATCATCGGCGCGAGCCTTTTTTAACCTCTCGATATACTGTGGCGTGCGCCCCAAGCCGGTACTGGTGATATGCACCATATGCAAGGATGCGCCGGTCTTGCGTACCAGCGCCACCAGTTCTTCAAAACCACTGGGATCCAAGGCGTCATTGGCCATTCTAATATGGGTGAACAGAGGAACATTGCGGCGAGCGGCTAAACGAAAGACGGCTTCCAGCTCCTGCTGGTTCACCGCCGGTGACATGTAGTCCAGCAGAAAGCCAATGCCAAGGGCGCCATGATCCAGTTCTTTTTCGATCAGGCTTAATAGCTGGTTTAATTCGGCGGCATTAGCATGTTCACGGTAGGTTTTGTGGCCGTCTTTGTTTTTGGCAAGATATCTGGCGGTGGTATAGCTGGCAGAGTAGCCATAATGGATAAGCGACCTGCCCTTGCGGTTATGTATCCTTTTTTGTTGCACTTTAATTTCGTCGTCTTGACTTGGGAACTGCAAGGCGCCGCTCTCTAGTTCTAAAGCCGTGGTTACCCCATCATGGATTTGGTAGGTCTGCCCGACGAGGTTTTGCGCGTGTGAATGAAGGTCGATAAAACCTGGGGATACCACAAGGCCGGTCGCATCAATCTGTTGTTTGCCCTGGAGTGGCTTTGTGGTGATGACTTTAATTTGCTTCCCATAAATGCCTATATTTCTAACGGCATCCAATCCTGTCTCCGGATCAATAACACGACCATCACTGATCACTAATTCGTATGTTTGATGTGTATATGTCACACAACCACCGACACTACCCACAATAAGACAAGCTGTCAGGAAGACGAGTAATATACGATTGGTTCTTTTTATCACAGTTACAACTCCCAATTCCTTAAAAGGATATGCGACTTGTATTTATCCTGAAAGTCGCCTAAAACCCAATGCATTCTCTCCGTTTTTCTCGTCTAGCCGATAGTTACTTGCACAGCACAGAGCTTATTTCTTTCCAAACACGCTTAATATCCTTAAGGCCATTCTTCCGGCTTTTTCCACGCGGCACTATTGATCGCCCTTAACATTTTTCAAGTCCCGCGAGGCTGAAGGATAAATCGGGCAGCAGACTTGGCATTGTGGTTTCTTTATAAAATAAGGTCACCGTCGGCATGACGCTGAGCGGTGAAATTTGAAAATACAGTTAGTTATGTCTATAGGACAGCGATTGGAGGGAAAACCACTAGTGCAGGATAAATTGAAATTAATAAACAAAAATAATGGGCTACACAAAGGGAAAAGACTGCATTTAGTCGGTTGTTAGACATCATGGCCTGAACCACGTGGATTGAACTCAATGGTTTCTGTATCAGTAGTGCCATGAAGGTCGAGCGGATTCCCACCTAAGGATTGGAACCCAAAGGGGCAAACCGATTTGGGTTCAAGCTCTTCTGCTCGGATAATCTGGAGGAAGAGACGGTTATTACCTACGACTTAAAACACAAGCAGTTTGTTATCGACTTTGAAAAAGCGAGCAAAACCAACACCGAGTATTCCGGTATCGGTGGTACACCACTCAAGAAGGGCAGCCTACAACAAATTGTGCCTTTTTCATTGGATACCCATGCCGCATTGGAGCTGGATATTTTTGTGGATAGATCGGTGATAGAAATTTTTGTTAACTCGAAAATTTGTTTGGTGCAGCGAGTGTATCCGACCAGAGAGGACAGCAATCAATTCCGCTTGTTTTCGCAAGACGGCAGGGTTAAAGCCAGCAAGCTGGTTAAATGGGCGATGGATGCGACAAATCCTTGGTGAGAACTTGTTAATTAGACTTGAGCTGAAGCCAATCGGGCCGCCACTATTTACCCGATTATTTTTTGGGCATTCCCAGATAATAATTTTTCCGCCACCGCAGGCTTAAGCCCCAAGCCCTGCCATTCACTTAAGGTGCGCTGATGGCTCATTACGGGCCAGTCGGTGGCATAAAGAATTTGGTCACTGAGTACCGTATTCATAAACCGATGCATCACCTCCCAACCACTGCCCTGCTCGCCAATATATTTTGGTGCTAAACCACCAAATTCCATATACACCTTGGGATGCTTTCTCGCCACCGCCACCATCTCTGCCGCCCAGGGCCAGGCGCCGTGGGAGGCAACCACCGTCAGCTCGGGGAAGTCGCAGCACAGTGCATCAATCTGCATGGGGTGCTCACCACTCATGGGGCGGTGGCTGGTGTAGTTGATGCCGGTATGCAGCGCCACCAGCAGCTGGTTTTCCATGGCTTTGGCATACAGGGGGTAGAGACGCCGGTCACCGATCTCCATTCCAAAGAATGCCGGCTCAATGGATAGACCGATCATGCCCATTTCGACGCAGGCATCGATTTGTTTTAGGGCGGTGGCAATACGGAAGTTTTCCATTGAGACGGTACCGATACCGGTAAAGCGGTCCGGATGCTGCTGTACAATCTCGGCAACGGTCTGGTTTAAGGCATCGGCGACGTCACCCACTTCATATTCGGCGTGCATCACGGCGTGATCAATGCCGCTGTTATCCATTTGGGTCAGTAGATCCTCCAGGGTTCTGGAGGCGGTAAATGAAGTGCCGGTGTCCAGCACGGCTTGGTATTGTTCTGCATTTTCTTTGGGTACTTCAATGGCAGGACAAAGGGCTGGCGGTACCCGAACTCGAAAGTCGATAGTCTTGGCTGTGCTGAGGTTTGGTGAATGGCTCATGGTCTACACTCGAGGTCTATTTGTTGACTGATAAAATTTTAGTAAAAAAACTCAGCGGCTACTTTGCCAACTCATGGGTCATGGTTTGCGTTGTAATATAGCCGCGCTTTTCCCGGTGCTGGTAATACCCGGCTAAAGCCAGACCGGCCAGCGGTAACAGGATCAGGGTTTTATGTAGCTCTGGCATTTTGTCGAGAATAGACAGCGCCGCGAGAATAACCAGAAAAAGAACACCCCACCTGCAGCACTCGCATAAATAGCATAGGTACCAATTATTTCAGGTTGATTTCAATCCTGCTGGCTTTGTTTGTTACATGCGGCATACAACAGCGCCGAAAAAAACGGAAATAATTCATAGGAGCTTCTAAAAAATTAATTTGTTACTGAGTCAGTTTTTGTTAGTAACAATGCTATATCTCGAATAGTTTGAGTTGGTGAATGGCAATCGCAATTACTAAAACCCAATACATATATGCCTTCTTCAGGTAAATACACACCCATTGACTTATAGCCAAAAATACTTCCACCATGCTCTAGAGAAGGTGTATCGCCAATATTCTTGATATGCCAACCATACCCATAGTTTATTTTTTCACCATTGCTCAATTTTTTTCTTGAAAATGCTTTGGAGAGAGTTTCCGGCTTTAACAATTGATTATGATTCAGTGCCTGCTGCCATTTCAACATATCACCTAACGTTGACATTAAAGCGCCAGAAGAGAAGGGAACACTGTAACTAATGATAGTTTTATTAACAAAACCATGGCTTTTCTTATGGTATCCATAAGCTCTATTAACAATAACCTTTCGATCATTTGCATAATAAGAGTTCTTCATATCTACCCTATCAAAGATATTCTTCTCGATAAAACTTTCATAGGATTCACCTGACACCATCTCTACTAGATAGCCCAACAAGACATAACCTGAATTATTATATTTGAACTTCTCTCCCGGCCAGAAGTCAACGGGTTCATTTTTAAAAAAATCCACCATGTCTCTGGGAGTCATTGTTTTCTTTGCAATTTTGGATATTGATTTCATCCTAGTGAAATCTTTAATGCCTGACGTATGCGAGAGAAGATGAGAAATAGTAATATTTTCCCCATTAGGAAAATTCGGAACAAACACAGAAACAGAGTCATTTACACTAAGCTTTCCTTGCTCTTCAAGAATTAAGATAGCAACGGCTGTGAACTGTTTAGTCATTGATCCAATTTGAAATATGCTATCTGTAGTCATTTTTACATCAAGCTCTAGATTTGCTTTTCCGAATGCTTTCTTGTAGATGGCCTTACCGTTTCTGGAGACCAGAAACGCACCACCTGGAGCTTTAGGATCACTAAACATGGTTTTAATTAATTGGTCTATATCTTCTTCTAAACCCCGCGCAAACGAAAAATTTGAGATGAAGACAGAAGCCAGAATTGAAGTTATCGTACAACAACGTAAGAATCCTTTGACGTCAAAGTCATTAGACATACAAATAGAAATCACTTTAATAATCCCATATGATTTTTTAAACATTATATCCACCCTGATTTATCAAAAAGCATAAAAAATTTAACACCACTGAAAGTAGGTTTACCTATGGTTTGATGAAGTAGCGCCTCAGTAATGATCTGGGGTACGCAGTGAGTAATCACAGCAATGCCCTTACCGTTGGCGTTCGCTCGTGACCGGAAAACGCCGCGCATACCACCCCTTCGCCGAGCTGATCAAAAAAAACGTCTAAAATGGTGAGCTCACATTTATGATATTGCATAACGATCAGATGGTCCTTATTGGTTATTTCGACGTTTTATGGCTCTCCTTGTCACCACCAATCGCCATACGCTTCAACGTTACTTTATCTATTTTCCCCACGGGCAATATGGGCAACCCGGCTGAAATAATAAAATCCTTGGGGACTTTGTAATTGGCAAGATGTTGCTTGCAGAAATTCGCCAGTGTTTCAGCCGTTGGTGACGCTCCCGATTTGGGAAGCACATAGGCCACACCCACTTCCTGATAGAGTGGATCCGCTCTGGACACTACCGCGGCCATATC
>CBFHMK010000004.1:0-171153 GCA_965656965.1 uncultured Porticoccaceae bacterium | reverse complement strand
TGCGCAATCTGGCTGTCGGCCTTGGCAATGCCAGTGGCTCGGCAGACATTATTCAGCAGCTGGAAAAGCGAGCAAATGATGATTCGCCTATGGTTCGTGAACATGTGCAATGGGCACTGGCAAGGCAGCGCGAAAAACTAGCAGGCTCAGCCTAAACCCTAATAAATACGTCTCGGTAGTAACTCAGCTCGGCAATTGAGTCATGGATATCATCCATCGCCAGATGGCTACCTTTTTTGGTGAAACCGGCTTCTAATTCTGGTTTCCAGCGTCTAACCAACTCTTTCAAGGTGCTGACATCAAGATTTCGATAATGAAAGAAATCGGCCAGCTGCGGCATGTAGCGCACTAAAAAGCGTCGATCCTGACCAATAGAATTTCCGCACATAGGCGACTGACCCGCCGGCACCCAACGGTGCAAGAAATCCAGAGTCTCAGCCATAGCCTCGGCCTCACTGATCTGGCTATCGCGCACTCGCTGGGTTAAACCTGATCCGCCATGCTGACGGGTATTCCAGTCATCCATTGCGTCAAGCAGGGCATCCTCTTGATGAATTACCAGGGAGGGGCCCTCTTCCAATAGATTAAGATCAGCATCTGTCACCACAGTGGCAATTTCAATAATGCGCTCGCGCTCGGGGTCTAATCCGGTCATTTCTAGATCAATCCAAATTAGATTGAGTGGATTTTGAGTTGTCATAGAGGCGCCTGTTTAACTAGATGTTGTACAAAATGTTACTGAGGGCGTTTATGCTATATCCTTGGCGCTGATAACGCCAGCCATGTCATTTTAGTCAGAGTAAAAGCTATTGTTAAAAAGACCCAGTAAATGAGCAAGCGAAGACTCAGTAAGCGTCAGAAAGACCGTATCCAGGCTATTCAGGAGCGGCGGCGTGAGCGAGCTAATCTAAAACAGACGATCAATGATGAGGACCTGCAAAACCTCAGCCAACTGGGGGCAGAAGCCATTGGTACTGTGGTCACCAACTACGGCACTCAGGTCGATATTGAAGGCGGTGAAGAGCCATTTAAAGGCCTAGTGGTACGCTGCCACAAAAGAGCCAATATGGTGAGCCTTGTCACCGGCGACAGGGTCATCTGGCGGCATGCCGAACCCCATGGTGTCGTGGTGGCCTGCGAGGAGCGAGAGACCGAACTGGTGCGCCCCGACATATACGGAAAACTGCGCCCCGTAGCGGCGAATATCGATCGCATTGCAATTGTTTTTGCCCCCAAGCCGCAGCCGCACAGCAACCTGCTCGATCGCTATCTGGTGGCAGCTGAGGCGCAGGGCATCAAACCGGTCCTGGTGCTCAACAAGACTGAAATGCGCGATTCAGGAGACTTTCCAGAAGTAGATCAGTTGATCGCTGATTATCAGTTTATTGGTTATGAGGTGATTTCAGTATCCGCCAAAACGACTGAGGGAATGGTCGAGTTACAAGAGTATCTGGCTCACCATACCTCGATCTTTGTGGGACAGTCAGGGGTTGGTAAATCTTCCTTACTGAACTGTTTGCAACCCCAGGCTAACAGCCTAACTGCACCGCTGTCGGAGGCCAAGCAGGAAGGTACTCATACGACCACAGCTTCACGACTCTATCACCTCAACGGCGGTGGTGTTCTGATTGACTCTCCAGGTATCCGAGAATTTGCTCTAACCCACCTTAGCCAGGAAAAAGTCATTAATGGCTTTGTTGATTTTCGGCCCTATCTGGGTAGCTGTAAATTCCGCGACTGCCAGCATCAGCAAGAAATAGGCTGCTCACTTCTGCAGGCTGTCAAAGACAAAAAGGTTCTTCCCGGGCGCCTGAATAACTATCGCCAGATTATTCTTAGCCAGGAGCAAAGGTAGGCCCGCGAGCGACAATAAAATGCTAAAATCCTGCTTCGGTGAAGCCACGACTATCCAATTATGAGCCAAATTCCACGCCTGATTGAACCCAGTGAATTAGCCTCGCGTCTAGAGGATGATAATTTAATTATTGTCGACCTCTGCAATCAGCTGCTCTACAACCAGAGACATGTGCCCGGTGCGGTGCATCTACCTGGCAATCATCTGGTGGCGGGCACAGCGCCAGTTCCCGGGGCCTGCCCAAGCCTTGAGAAACTCAGTCAGGTGATTGGCTATCTGGGAATTGACAGCAGCTCTCATGTGGTTGTCTATGATGATGAGGGCGGCGGCTGGGCCGGCAGGCTAGCCTGGACCCTAGATTTACTGGGGCTGCCAGACTGGTCCTATCTAAATGGTGGGATAGTAGCCTGGATTAATGAGGGCCATGTCACCGAAAGCAATCCAAATCAACCTAGCTCTATTGAGGCTTCATTGAGCTTTGCCAAGCCCGAGGCCCGGATCACGGCCGAGCAAATACTAGCGGCCCTAGATAGATCAGATTTTGAGGTCTGGGATGCACGAAGTCCTGCAGAATTTCGCGGCGATATTGTGCGCGCAGCACGGGGTGGGCATATCCCCGGGGCAATAAACCTGGAGTGGACTCAACTTATGGATCAACAGAAAAATCTGCGTCTGCGAGAGGATGCTCAGCAGCTTCTCGACAACTCGGGGCTCGGCAAAGACAAAATTATCGCCACCCATTGTCAGAGTCATCACCGCTCCAGCTTCACCTATATGGTCGCCCGCATTCTAGGCTATCAACAGATTAGCGGCTATGATGGCTCCTGGGCAGAATGGGGTAACCTTGAAGATAGCCCAATCGACCTTGGCGACTAAACAGAGAAACAGCAATCTAATGACTTTCGAGCCCCTTTCATAATGAATCATCGAGCAGATATTTTTGTCGCCCTACAGCGCCTATTGCCAAAGCATAGCCTGTCCCGTCTGATTGCCATGGCTGCCGAATCCAAGCGTCCCTGGCTAAAAGACTTTCTTATCCGACGGGCCATTGCTGTATTCGATATTAATATGCAGGAGGCAAAGGACGGGGAGCTGAACGCCTACGAAAACTTTAACGCGTTCTTCACCCGCGAACTCAAGAACGGGGTCAGGCCTATTGCCGCTGGTGACAACACAGTTGTCTCACCTGCTGATGGCGCTATTAGCCAAGCCGGCGAGATTAATAAAACTCGGATTTTGCAGGCTAAGGGCATAGATTATTCGGTCAGTCGACTACTGGGTAACTCAGAGTCCGCAAAATCCTATAGCAACGGTAGCTTTGCTACGATCTATCTGTCCCCAAAAGACTATCACCGGGTACATATGCCCACAGCTGGCAAGCTGCTTCGCAGTCGTTATATCCCCGGAGAATTATTTTCAGTCAATGATCAAACTGCCCAGGCGCTGCCCGGGCTTTTTGCCCGCAATGAACGCTTGGTCTGTGAATTTGAATCGCCCACTCTAGGGGCTTTCTCGGTAATCTTTGTGGGGGCTATGCTTGTGGCAGGGATTGAAACTGTCTGGAGTGGGTTTGAGAAGCCAGGTCCCGGCGCGGTCAGGGAAACCGACCATGCCGCTGATGCAATAGCATTCGACAAAGGAGATGAACTTGGCCGCTTCAAATTTGGCTCTACGGTAATTTTATTGTTTAAAGATCAAGCCATTGAATGGGAACAGTCTGTCGAAGCCTATGCCCCAATGCAAATGGGCGAGAAGATCGCGAGCTTCAAATAAGACTAGCCTACCAGGCGTTGCTTTAATGCAGAGAGGAATCCGCGGCGTTTGGCGCTGGGAGGCACCCCATCTGCCTTGAGTAGTTCATTACTACTGGCGTCAAAGGGTCGAGCGATAAGGTTTTCCAGCAAGCTATATTCGAGGCCAAAACTATCGGGTTGAATATCTCGCACAATCGATAGTTTCGAAACATCATGGGCTCGGCGCATACCAAATTTTTGTAACCTCTCTCGGGTCTGCTGCTCGTTTTTAAGATCCACAAAAATATACTTAGCCTGATCCACAACCCCATCATTATTTTCAAACACCGCTAGTCTGGGTGCCAGTCTGGCACGGGGGTTTTGCTCTATAACCATGCCGCAATCACCTGTCGTCAGCTCTACTATGGTACCTGCTGGATAGAGGCCAATAGACTGTATAAACTCGATCACTAAATCTTCCTCAAAGGCGGCACCACGCATCTGGTAAAGGTGGCTGGTGGCCTTTGATGGCGCCATGGTCTCTCCGGCCTCGCGGGGATTGCACAGCATATCGAACTCTGAAGCTATTCCCGCAATAGTCGCCAAAAAAGGAATGCGACTGCCGCTACAACCCTTGGGAAAACCGCTGCCGTCAAAGCGCTCACAATGGTATTTGATAATATTTATAACGCTGCGGTTTTCAAATCCGGCCCTGCGTAGCTGGTCCACCGTATGATTTACAAAACTTCGATACTCAGCTTCCTGTTCAGGATTGCGATGACTATTATGCAGCAGAGCCAGGTCAAGCTTTACACGGCCGATATCTTTCAAAAGAGTCGCTAAACAGAGATTTTTCAGATGGCCTACCTCAAGCCCTATATGGCGTCCAAACTGGGTTGCCCAAAGCGACGAACGCACTGAGTGGTCATGGGAGTGTGCGTCTTTGGTGCGGAGTCGCAATAGCCAGGTAAAGGCGTCGGGGCAGCGAATCACGCTATCAATCATATCGTCGACAGATTGCTGCAACTGATCCTGATTAAAGCCACCCTCCCGAGCCATCTGTCGGGTAACCTGCGTCAGACAGCCTACCAAATTATTCATGGCGCGGCGGGCGGCAGGGATTTCTTTGGCGAGTTCCACAGATTTTTTATAGAGACTGGGATTGATAAGAAATTTTGGGCGTTTGTTGGGCTTGCCTTGATGCGCCCTGGTATCAGACGCTGCTCTAAGCGTAGAGGGGTCATTTCCCTTAACCCTGAGACTGGCACCTGAAGGGGCGGACTGAATATCCACTGGTGCCTGACCTTTTTCTATATCGACAAAGACATAGTCACAGTAGGCTTTAACTCTGGAGATATCGGCACCAGTTTTGATCAAAAAGCCCTGGATAGGGAAAGGTGTCTCTGCCCATGGTTTATCCAGCGCAGACACAAACATGCCTACTTCAAGCTCATGGATAAAAACCTTTATCTGCTTTAAGGACATAAAATCCTCATAAACCTAATCCATTAGATTTTCTAACCCTAGAGCCACTTTGTGAAATAAGTGGCAGAACGAATAGGGAATATAAAGGCTTCCTAGTACTAAACTGTGCGCCGGTTAATGGTTCAGGTAAATATAGACCAAGAAGATACGGCGCTGAGTATTAGTTTGCAGAAAATTTGTGTACGGCTTCAATAAAGGCTTTTGCATTATCCGGATCTATGTCTGGAGTAATGCCATGACCCAGATTAAAGATATGCCCACTGCCACCGCCAAAGGACTGCAAAATAGATTGCACTTCATTCTCTATAGTCGCTGAATCGGCTCGCAGCACAGCGGGGTCCATATTACCCTGCAATGCAACCCTATCGCCGACTCGCGCCTTAGCGGCACCAATGTCCATAGTCCAATCCAAACCCAGCGCATGGCAACCCGTCTCAGCCATAGCTTCTAGCCACAGGCCGCCGCCTTTGGTAAACAGGATGACCGGCACATCGCGACCATCGGCATGGGGAATTAAGCCTTTGACGATTTTCCCCATGTAGGCCAGTGAAAACTCCTGATAGGCTGCATGACTCAGCGCGCCACCCCAGGTGTCAAAAATTTGTACTGCTTGAGCCCCAGCTCGAATCTGGGCATTCAAATAATCGATCACTGAAAGCGCTAACTTATCCAACAGCTGGTGCATCAGCGCCGGCTGGGTATAAAGCATGGTCTTAGCTCGAGCGAAGTCACGACTGCTCTGCCCTTCGATCATATAGGTGGCCAATGTCCAGGGACTACCGGAGAAGCCAATCAGCGGCACCCGGCCATTGAGCTCACGGCGAATCATCGAGACCGCATCTGTCACATAGCTGAGGTCGGAAGCCGTGTTAATGACTTGCAGACTTTCAATATCAGCTTCAGTACGCACTGGCTTGCGGAACTTTGGACCCTCGCCTTCGGCGAAGTAGAGGCCCAGCCCCATAGCATCTGGGATAGTCAAAATATCCGAGAATAGAATTGCCGCGTCCAGCGCATAGCGCTCCAGAGGCTGCAGCGTCACCTCACAGGCCAGCTCAGTATTTTTACACAGGCTCATAAAGTCGCCGGCCTGGGCCCTAGTAGCTCGATACTCGGGTAGGTAGCGCCCAGCCTGACGCATCATCCACACAGGGGTACGATCAACAGGCTGACGCATCAACGCTTTTAAAAAGCGATCATTTTTTAACTCAGACATTAAATATCCAGAAAATCCAAAATACCTTCAGCGGCCTGGCGGCCTTCGGCCACAGCGGTCACTACCAAATCAGAACCACGAACCATGTCACCACCAGCAAAAATCTTAGGGTTGGTGGTCTGGAACGGGAAGCTCTGCTCTTCCGCTGCCAATACCGCACCCCAGTCAGCAGTTTCAACTTTGACGCCAGTTAACCATTCCGGTGGACTCGGCTTAAAGCCAAAGGCAACCAGTACAGCGTCCGCTGCTAGTACCTCTTCACTCCCAGGAATAACCTCAGGCCGACGTCGACCATTCTCATCTGCATCGCCTAGCTTGGTAGAAACCACCTTAACGCCTTCAACGTTGCCTTCGGCATCAGCTAGCAGCTCAACTGGCTGCATATTAAATTTAAAGACTACACCCTCTTCGCGAGCATTTTTTACTTCTCGACGAGAGCCGGGCATATTCTCTTCATCACGACGATAGGCACAGGTAACACTGGTGGCACCCTGACGAATGGATGTGCGGTTACAATCCATAGCGGTATCACCGCCACCAAGCACAACGACCCGCTTGCCTTTTACACTGATAAAGTCATCGGCAGATTTCTCAAAGCCCATATTGCGATTAACATTGGAAATCAGAAAGTTTAGAGCCTCATGCACGCCAGGTAACTCTTCACCCGGAAAACCACCTTTCATAGTGGTATAGGTGCCCATTCCCAAGAACACTGCATCATATTCGCTGAGCAACTCATCAATAAGAATATCTTTGCCCACCTCAGTATTGAGGCGAAACTCCACACCCATGCCCTCGAGCACATCACGTCTGGTACGGATAACTTCTTTCTCTAACTTGAACTCTGGAATACCAAAGGTCAGCAGACCGCCAATTTCGGGATAACGGTCAAATACCACAGGTTTTACCCCATTGCGCACCAATATATCAGCACAGCCTATACCTGCAGGACCGGCACCGATCACTGCAACCTTTTTATCGGTCCAGACAACTTTGGACATATCTGGGCGCCAACCAAGCGCCAGGGCTGTATCGGTAATATATTTTTCTACTGAGCCAATGGTCACAGCTCCGAAGCCATCATTTAGGGTACAGGCTCCCTCGCAGAGACGATCCTGTGGACAAACGCGGCCACAGACTTCGGGTAGCGAATTAGTCTGATGACTCAGTTCCGCTGCTTCCAGCAGGTTACCCTCTGCCACTAGCTGCAACCAGTTGGGAATGTAGTTGTGCACAGGGCACTTCCACTCACAGTAGGGGTTGCCACAGGACAGACAGCGATGGGACTGGTCGGCGGCTTTTTTCTCGGTAAACGGATCGTAGATTTCTACAAACTCACCAACTCGACGCTGCATGGGCCGCTTGGGCGGATCAACGCGTTCGACATCAAGAAATTGAAACTGGTTATTTGGTCTTGCCATATGCTTAATCTCTAATGCTGTTTACGCTATTGCGGATTCGAGCGGGCCTGGGCCAAAAGGCTATTCAGGCTGGCTGCTTTTGGTTTAACCAACCAAAACCGCGATGCGTAATCGGAGAAATTAGTTAATAATTCGTTAGCCCACTGGCTGCCTGTCTCGCGGGCATGATCTTTAATCATGGCTTTGAGGAAAGCCTTGTGGGATTCGGCAGATTCAGAGGTAATTCGCTGAATATCCACCAGTTCCATGTTGTAGTGATCGACAAATTTACGATCCATATCCAGCACATAGGCAAAGCCACCCGTCATACCGGCACCGAAGTTGTAACCCGTGGGGCCCAACACGAGCACTATACCGCCAGTCATGTACTCACAACAGTGGTCGCCTGCACCCTCAACCACTGCAATAGCCCCGGAGTTGCGCACAGCGAAGCGCTCACCTACGGTACCAGCGGCATATAGTCTACCCCCAGTGGCGCCATACAGGCAGGTATTACCCATAATAGGTGTTTGATTGGACTTAAACTGGCTGTTGCTGGGCGGGCTCAATACCAGCTTGCCACCAGCCATACCTTTACCCACATAATCGTTGGCATCGCCCTCGAGGTAAATTTCTAAGCCTCCGGCATTCCATACACCCAATGACTGACCTGCAACACCCTGAAGTTTGATCTTGATGGGCGAGGCTGACATACCGGTGTTGCCGTAACGGCTGGCAATCTCACCAGACAGACGCGCACCAATAGAACGATCGCAGTTGCCAATTTGATATTCAAAGCTGCCACCAGACTGAGACTCAATCGCCGCCTTGGCATCAGATACCATGCGCTCGGCGAGTAGCCCTTTATCCAGAGGCTCGTTCTTGGGCTCAATACAGTACTGAGGCTTGTGTTTAATTTCGGGACGATCCTCAAGCAGCGGACTTAGATCCAGGTTCTGCTGCTTACTGGTAGCACCGGGAAGTGCTTCCAGCAGATCCACGCGACCAATTAGTTCTTGTAAAGTACTCACGCCCAGTACCGCCAGCCATTCCCGGGTTTCCATAGCCACAAATTTAAAGAAATTGGAGGCCATGGCTACTGTTCCACGGTAGTGGTCGTTGCGCAGACGATCATCCTGAGTGGCTACACCTGTAGCACAGTTGTTCAGATGACAGATACGCAGATACTTGCAACCCAAGGCAACCATTGGGCCGGTGCCGAAACCAAAGCTCTCAGCACCCAAAATTGCAGCCTTGACGACATCTAAACCAGTTTTTAAACCACCGTCTGTCTGCACCCGCACCTTGTCACGAAGGTCATTGGCGCGCAGCGTCTGATGAGTTTCGGTAAGACCCAGTTCCCAAGGGGAGCCAGCATAGCGAATAGAGCTAATTGGGCTGGCCGCGGTACCACCGTCGTAGCCGGAGATGGTAATAAGATCCGCATAGGCTTTGGCAACGCCTGCCGCGATCGTACCTACGCCGGGACGCGAAACCAGTTTCACGGAAATTAGTGCCGTTGGATTAACCTGTTTAAGGTCAAAAATTAACTGTGCCAGATCTTCAATAGAGTAAATATCATGGTGAGGCGGTGGCGATATCAAGGTCACCCCAGGCACTGAGTAACGCAGTCGTGCAATCAATGTATTGACCTTACCACCCGGTAGCTGGCCACCTTCACCGGGTTTGGCACCCTGGGCAACTTTAATCTGGATAACTTCAGCGTTAGACAGATAAGCTGGCGTTACCCCAAATCGACCAGAGGCAACCTGCTTGATTTTTGATGACCTGATAGTGCCATAGCGGGCGGGATCCTCACCACCCTCACCAGAATTTGAACGTCCGCCCAATAAGTTCATAGCCTCAGCTAATGATTCATGAGCCTCAGGAGAAAGTGCTCCCAGAGACATCCCCGCGGAGTCAAAACGCTTAACAATGGCTTCCATGGGTTCTACATCAGCCAGATCAATTGCCTTGGCCCCTGTATTCAAAGCCAGCATGTCACGCAGAGTGGCTGCCGGCCTGGTGTTGACCAGCTCGGCGTAGTCCTTCCAGGCCTTGTAGTCATTATTCTGCACAGCTTTGTGCATGGTCTGCACAACATCTGGGTTGTAGGCGTGGTATTCCTGGCCATGGACATACTTGAGTAGTCCACCCGGGCTAATCGGTTTGCGCAGCTTCCAGGCCGATTTGGCCAGTATCGCCTGATCCTGTTCTAGGTCGTCAAAAGTGGCCCCCTGAATTCGCGAGGTTAACCCGGCGAAACAGAGATCAATAATCTCATCATTCAAGCCTACGGCTTCAAATAACAGAGCACCGCGGTAAGAGGCTATGGTCGAGATACCCATTTTAGAGAGAATCTTTAGTAGACCTTTATTAATGCCTTTGCGGTACTGTTTAAAGGCAGTATCCACATCAATAAGCAGCTCGCCGGAACTGATCAGATCACAAAGTACATGATAACTAAGGTAGGGATAGACCAGAGATGCACCACAACCAAGCAATGTGGCAACCTGATGCGAGTCACGAGCGTAGCCTGTGCTGGCGACAATATTAGCATCACTGCGCAGCCCATTATCAATTAGATGGTTATGCACAGCGCCTACCGCCAACAGGATATGGATAGGCTGTTTATCTTCGACAATATCATGATCCGACAGAATGCAGACCACTGTACCGGCGCGAACACTATCTTCTACTTCTCGACAGATACGCTGGATACCCTGCTGCAAATTCTCCGCGCTAGGATCGTAGTTGAGATCAAATTTTGCTACCGGGAATTCTTTAAATTCATTGCCCTTCAGCGCATAGTATTTGCGCGGTGACAGAACGGGACTGGAGAGTCCAATACGCTGACCCAGATAGGGCTTCTCTTCAAAGATACTGCCTTCACGGCCCAGCTCAACGCCCAGAGACATAACCACGGCTTCCCGCAATGGGTCTATGGGAGGATTGGTGACCTGAGCAAACTGCTGGCGAAAGAAGTCAAATAGATTGCGCTGCTTGGTCGATAGCACTGCCATGGGCGTATCATCACCCATAGAACCCACAGCCTCCTGACCACCCTCGGCAAGCGGACGCAAAACCTGGTCTCGCTCTTCAAAGGACACCTGGAACATCTTCATGTAGGTTTTGATTTCTTCGCGACTCAATGTGCCTTCTAGCTCGATACTATCCATATCAAAGCTTGACTCAATAGCAAAGCGGCCCTCGTTCAACCACTTCTTGTAGGGGTTGCGCGCGGCAAGTTGATCTTCAATCTCATCGCGGAAAAGGATCCGACCTTCCTGCGTATCGATGGAAAGAATATCCCCAGGACCGAGACGGCCTTTGGCTACCACGTTCTCAGGCTGATAGTCATAGACTCCAACTTCGGAAGCCACAGTAATCACATCATCATCTGTCATTACCCAGCGCGATGGGCGCAAGCCATTGCGATCCAGGGTGCAGACGGCGTAACGGCCATCGGTAATAACCAGTCCAGCGGGCCCATCCCAGGGCTCCTGATGCATCGACAGGTAGTCGTACAGAGCTCGATGATCAGGATTGCGATCTTCAACATTTTGCCAGGCTGGTGGCACCAGTGTGCGTACCGCCAGGTGTAACTCCATACCGCCCGTTACCAGCATCTCAAGCATATTGTCCAGGCTCGAAGAGTCTGAACCCGTGCGGTTGACCAGGGGAGCTGCTTCAACCAGATCGGGTAGCAGGTCAGACCTGTATTTTGGTGTGCGAGCCACGGACCAGTTTCTGTTACCCATGATGGTATTAATTTCACCATTGTGAGCGAGCATCCGGAATGGCTGAGCCAGCGGCCAGCGCGGCATAGTATTCGTGGAGAAGCGCTGATGAAATACACAGATGGCGGTCTCAAGACGCTCGTCGGCCAGATCCACATAGAACTTCGGCAGATCTACCGGCATCATCAGCCCTTTGTAACTCAGAACATTGGTGCCTAGGCTAGCAATATGAAAACTATGATCGCCCTCAAGACGATTCTCGGCCTTGCGGCGCCCCATATAGAGTCGAGCCGTAAATTTACGCTCATCGGTAATCTCACCTGGAGCAATAAATACCTGCTCAAACGCAGGCAGCGACTCAAGCGCAATGGGGCCTAGGCAGCTATTATCTGTCGGCACTAGACGCCAGCCAATCACAGATAGACCCTGGGCAGCCAACTCTTCTTCTAGAATGTTTTTTGCAGCCTGACGCTCGACATCATCCGTGCTTAGCATCACTGCGCCCACAGCATAGGACTCAGGTAATTCTATCTGCAGAGACTCGCGAACCACTGCGCGCAAAAAGCTATCTGGCTTTTGCATCAACAGACCACAGCCATCACCGGTCTTACCGTCTGCTGCTACACCGCCACGGTGCGTCATGCAAGTAAGAGCCTGGATAGCATTCTGCAGCAAACTGTGACTGGTCTTACCCTTTACCTGGGCAATAAGGCCAAAACCGCAGTTATCTTTAAAATCGTCAAGCCGACATAAGCTCTGAGTCATAATTAAACTCTAAAAATAGTAGTGATGGATGGTCGGGCACCTGAGTGTGCCCTTGAGCGCAAAGCCCGTCATTCTACCTTCAATAGGCTGCTGCGACAATCCTCTTATACGCACAATACAGTGCATAGAGCCCACTGGCGGACTAGCTTTTTGCGAGGAAAAGCCGCTTAAATGCGACAAAATTAACTACGGCAACTCTGCTTGAGAGTTTGCTCTAAAAAATTCAGCTTGAAGTCGGCACTGACTACTGCAGAGCCAATGCCTTCAAGAAGCACCAGACGCAGCTGGCCATCCAATACTTTTTTGTCGCGCACCATCAGCGACATAAAGTCATCGGCAGACATATCCTCAGGAGGTTCTGTGGGCAGGCCGCAGGCTGAAATCAGAGCCTGAATGCGCTGCACTTCTTGCTCAGTCATACTTCCTGACAGAGCCGACAGTTGCGCAGCCATAACCATTCCCGCAGAAACAGCTTCACCGTGCAGCCAGCCGCGGTACTGCTGGAAGGTTTCAATGGCGTGACCAAACGTATGGCCAAGATTAAGAATTGCCCGCACACCCTGCTCAGTTTCATCAGCACTAACCACCTGCGCCTTATTGCTGCATGAGCGCTGGATACTATAGGCAAGTGCATCATTGTCACGCTGCAATAGCGCCTGAATATTTTCTTCTAGCCAGGTGAAAAACTGACCGTCGGCTATCAGGCCATATTTAATCACCTCAGCCAGACCAGCACTAAATTCTCGATCGGGCAAGGTAGATAGGGTATCCGTATCAATAATTACTGCCTGAGGCTGATAAAACGCGCCTATCATGTTTTTGCCCAGACTGTGGTTGACCGCAGTTTTACCTCCAACAGAGGAATCTACCTGAGCCAAAAGAGTGGTAGGCACCTGGATAAATGGCACACCCCGCTGATAGCAGGCCGCAGCAAAGCCTGTCATATCGCCGACTACGCCGCCACCCAGTGCGATTAATGTGGTCTTCCGGTCATGCTGACCATTGATCAGCGCTGTGAATATGGCGTTGAGGGTATCGAGATTTTTGTACTGTTCACCGTCTTCAAGCACCAGACTGTCAACATGCTTGTCGGGTAACTGTGCAATGAGCTTATCCAGATAAAGTGGTGCAATGC
Organism: uncultured Porticoccaceae bacterium; assembly: GCA_965656965.1. Lineage (GTDB taxonomy): Bacteria > Pseudomonadota > Gammaproteobacteria > Pseudomonadales > Porticoccaceae > HTCC2207. Next base: position 157,824 of record CBFHMK010000004.1, on the reverse strand, counting down.
GGGTATTGGTCACCACCAGCGCTTTCTGCCCCTGAATATACTGAGCTATATTTGACTGAGCAATCTGCTGAGAGCCTATGTGAATAGGGTAACTTCTGTCCCCAAGATTGACATTGAGAGAGGTTACGGGCGCTGGCTTGGTTGCTGTCATGGAGGGTTGTCGACTCAACAGGATTGATAGGCCGCTATTATGCTTAGCTCGGGGCCAATTATCAAAGATCGGCTAAAGCCTGAGCCAGAGTCTTGCCCAGCTTACTGGGTTGCACGGTACCGGAGGGGAAGATTAGATCGGCAACTTCTCGATATAAGGGCTCGCGCTTTTCCACCAACTGGTCTATCACTGCTTTGCGATCATCAACCTGCAACAATGGACGACTCTTGTCTTTTCGAGTGCGCTCGTAAAGCTGCTCTTTGGTCGCTGACAGGTAGATAACCTGGCCATTTTCCTGAAGAGCGAGACGGTTTTCTGGGCGCAGGATAATTCCTCCACCAGTCGCAATCACCAAGGAAGAATCATTAGCGATCAGGTCCATTAACACCCTGGTCTCTCGCGTACGAAAACCCTCTTCGCCTTCCATATCAAAAATCCATTGAATATCAGCGCCGGTGCGGGCTTCAATTTCATTGTCGATATCAAAAAACGGGCGATTTAAAAAAACCGCCAGCTGCTTACCTATGGTAGATTTGCCAGCCCCCATGGGGCCGACTAGAAAAATATGCTGTTCGCTCATCTGTCCAGAAGATTGTCATCAATTATTTTTGGAGTAATAAAGATGAGTATTTCACGTTTTTCAAGATTTCGCAGGTCATTTCTGAAAAGTTTGCCGAAAAACGGTATATCGCCGAGCATGGGCACCTTCTCTGTGCCATTTACCTCCTCCGTTTGAAAAATACCTCCCAACACCAGCGTCTGACCATCGCCAACCAGGGCCTGGGTTTCAATCTGAGTGATATCAATGGAGGGTTCACCGGTCGGAGTGAAAGAGCCTACTGAATCCTGAGATACCAACAAATCCATAATAATTCGATTATCCGGGGTGATCTGTGGTGTCACCTCTAGCTGCAATACCGCCTCTTTAAATTCAATGCTGGTAGCGCCACTCGAGGTGGCCTTCTGGAAGGCTATTTCGGTACCAGATTTGATTACCGCTTGCTGCTTGTCGCCAGTGAGGACCTTGGGCTGAGAGACAATCTCGCCGTATCCATCGGACTCCAGCGCACTGAGCTCCAAATCGATCAAAAAATTATCGGTCAAATAACCCAGACTAAATGAACCTGTAGGATTAGCCACCCCCAGGTCGACGGCCAGACTGTCTCCGAGGCCGAAATCATAGTTTTGGGTATATGTAGTTACATCATCTGCAGTACCAGCCACACCATCAGGGCCATCGTCAGTTTCAATTTCATCTGCCGAATAGGTAAAGGTCTCTACTACTCCAGCACCGGGAGTGAGGCCTGATCGACGACCGGAAAACCCCAGAGTTCTGTCCCCAAAAGCACTGCCAATAGTCTCCCCGGTCACCTTATCAATCCCCGCCAGACCCCAGGTAACACCCAGCTCTTTCTTGAAGTCAGTATTGGCGATCACAATACGTGCCTCAATTAACACCTGCTTAATCGGCACATCAATTTCAGTGATCAAACGCCTGAAGTCACTAATTTTTTCACCCGTGTCAGTGAGAATAATGGTGTTGGTGCGCTCATCCACAATAGCACTGCCGCGCTCTGACAGAATACTATTAGTGGCATTGCCATCGACACTTCCGCCACCCAGCTGATTTGCCTGTTGATCAATCGCTGTAAACAGCTCGAAAATCTCTCGAGCATCGGCATATTTAATCCGTACAAAGGTAGTTTCAAGAGGGGCAAGCTCCTGTAGCTGCTTATTAGCTTCAACCTGCAAACGCTCCTGCTCTGCTATCTCTGCTGCAGGCGCAACCATCAACACATTGCCCTCTTGGCGTTTATCCAAACCTTTAGCCTTTAAGACAATTTCCAGTGCCTGGTCCCAGGGTACCTTGTCCAATCGCAGAGTAATACTGCCAGTCACAGTGTCACTGGCCACTAGATTGAGAGACGTAAAGTCGGCAATAAGCTGCAGCACTGAGCGCACTTCGATATTTTGAAAATTGAGTGATAGCCGATCACCTGTAAAAGCAAATTTTTGCTCACGCTCAGCTGCCTCAGCTTCAGAAAGAGCTTTGATACGAAGCATATATTGGCCATCGGTCTGGTAGGCTAGGTAGTCATAAACACCCTCAGCTTCAACAGTAATAACCGTCGCGGAGCCCTGCTGAACCGCGTCAACAGAGGTAACAGGCGTGGCAAAATCTACCACATCAAGTCGCCGATCTAGGTGCCCTGGCAACTCTGTTTGATAGAAAGATAGTTGGATTTTCTTGCCAACATTATCAACATCGATATTAATTGAGGGGTCGCTAAGGTCAACGCTTATCAGCCCCGCGCCCTCCGTATCCCGCCGAAAATCGATATCGGTAACTGCGCCATAAAAATCCCCAACAGCATAATTTCCATTTCCGGCAGGAGGAGATGAGGGTATAGCAACATTTTGGTTACTGCGCAGTGGATTAGCCGCTGTTTTGGAGACCGTAACGATCAGACTGTTGCCTTTAATTTCAGTACTATAGGCTGCTGAGTCGACGAGATTTAATATCAGGCGAGTGCGGCTGGCATCGGAAACTACTACAGCCTCTTGAGCATTCTCAAAGGCGAGTGGATATTTCTTTTGCTCTAGTCCACTTTGCACCTCAGCAAAATCCAAAACCACCCGGGCGGGCTCCGCTATCTCATAGGACTTTGGCGCTGGCGGCTGGTCGGAGAACATTAACCTAACTTCAAAGGCGTCATCCGCTAGAGCGGAAAAACCAATGTCCGTCACCCTAATAGTTTCCACCTGAGAAGCCCAGATCAGGCCAGGCAAAACCACCAATAACAAATAAAATCCGAGTCGATTTATCATTTTATCTTCCCTAACCATCCGATTAATTTTGGTTTATGACCAATGTTCTGGGCCGATTTATCCATCCACCTGTACCATCGGGAACAGTCTCTAAAACCTCGATCTCTAGACCACTAATTCCGGTAATTTCCCCAAAGTTTCTGCCCAAAAAATTCCCTTTGGTTACCCTGTGCACTCGACCCTTGCCATCATTAATCAGAGCCCAAATTTGACTATCTTTGCTTAGGGTGCCGACCATGGATAGTGCGCTGTAACTAACTAGTTCAAGGGGCTCTCGGGGCCTTGCCTGGTCTGGCGCAGGCACGGCGTCTGTAGAAATATTACCGTCGGCGCTAACCACGACTGGGGGGTCAAACGGGCTGCGCATAGCCAGAGAGGCGTAATTAAAGCGCTCGGCAGGAGGGTAACTGGGCAATGGCTCAACCCGACCCTGAGGCTGTTCACGGAACTGTGACATCTTGCTGTCTAAATCATTAAACTGCCCCTCCTCTGTGCAGGCCGCAAGCATAACCAGACTGGTAATTCCCAGAGCAATTCTAATCACTGCTGGGCCTCCGCCTTGTATCTATAGGTCTTGGCCTCTATTACCAAATCCAGCAGTCCTGCATCGGCCTGACTTATGGAATAATCATGAAGAGTGACGATGCGGGGTAATGCAGCTACGGCGCTGACAAAGGAACCAAAGTCATGGTAGTCACCAATGACATTTATTTTTATAGGCAGCTCCACATAAAACTCAGAGACTTTCTCTGGCTGCAAACTAATAGCCTGCATTGTCAGACCGCTACCATATGCGGCTTCGGTTATATCCTCCAGCAGCCCGGGCACCTCAGTGTCTTTGGGCAACTGTTCAAGCAGAGTGCCAAATGTCTTGTCCAGCTGAATCATCTGCTGACGATAGGCCTCTAGATTAGCTGCCTGAAACGACTTGGTTTGATACTGCTGAAGTAGACTAGCCTCCTTCTCAACGGCAGTCTGAAAGCGCTGATTAAGGTCTTTAATCTTAACTAAATAGCCACAGACTAAAATCAGTACAGCCATTATAACTAGCAAAAGTTGTTTTACCGGAGCTGGCCAGATACCTATCTGCTGAATATCCAATTCAGCAAAATCTATATCTCTTAGCTCTTTTACAGTCTCTGTAAATGACATATCTTCCCTGCTTTTGTTTTAGGGTTGCGCCGCCACATCCTTAGCGATGGCCATCTCAATTTCTACCTGCAAATTAAAAACACTCCCCTGATTACCCAGGCTGGCATCCTGCTCTACCCTGACCAAATTCGAGTGCTGGTACTTGTAAGAGCTATCCAGATTCCTCATCAATGCACTGATACGATTATTGGATTCAGAAAACCCGGTCATTTCAACGAGGTTATTCTCTGTGTGTAACTCAGAGAGATAAACGCCTTCAGGCATTGAGCGCACTAGCTCATCAAAGATTTTAACTATTCCTGATCGATTGCCCTGCAGATCCTGAATCACTCTCATGCGTACAATCATCTCGTCTTTTTTATGTTTAAGCTCGACAATCTCGGCAACCATCTCGTCCATCTCAACAATATTTTCGTGTAAATAATTGATACGCTGTTCCTGTTGCGCAAGCCGGGCGGAGGCAAGACTGATCCATACAAACATCAGCACTATTGAGCCTAGGCCAACCAAGCCCAACTTAATCAGATAATCTTTTGTTAACTGTTCTCGCGCTTCCTCGCGCCAGGGTAGTAAATTAATTTGTGACATTACTCGAAGCTCCTCAATGCCAGACCCACCGCCAACATCATTGCTGGGCCATCATTGGCGAGAGCTGTGCCATTGACTGTGCTGCTGACCTGCATATGGGCCAGCAGGTCAGCTACGGCTACAGGCATACCCAGAGATTCTTCAACTTCAGCAACAAGACCTTTAAGGGCAGAGACTCCGCCCGCGAGAAAAAGCCGATCAATATGATCATAATTACTGGATGAATAGAAAAACTGTAGGCTACGGTTAATATGCTGAAGCAAGGAGTCTTTAAAGGGCTGCAAGACCTCGGTATCGTAATCCTCAGGCAGGCCACCTTTACGTTTTGCCTGCCCAGCTTCTTCCCAGGTCAGGCCATAGCGGCGCTGAATCTCCTCAGTGAGCTGCCTACCTCCAAATGCCTGTTCTCTGGTGTACAGAGTTTTGCCATCTACCAATACAGTAAAGGTAAACATCGTGGCACCTATATCGGCAATACCCACAACTGGCCCCTCAATCTGGCCTAGTTGATCGGCCATAAGACGATAGGCTCGTTCAATGGCAAATCCCTCAACATCAACAACCCTGGGGGTTAATCCAGCTAAATCCAGTGCCTCACGGCGCTGCTCAACATTTTCTTGTCGGCAGGCTGCCAGCAATACTCGAACCAGATCGGCATTGGCTTCGGCCGGGCCAAGCACATCAAAGTCAAAGGCAACCTCCTCCATGGGATAGGGGATATACTGATCGGCTTCAACTTCGATCTGCATTTCCATCTGCATATCTGTTAAGCCCGCAGGCAGCTCTATCTCTTTGGTGATCACCAGTGACCCAGAGACCGCCACTGCGGCCTCAGACAGCTTGCTACCCGACTTCGAGACCAACTGTTCGAGAGTCTCGGCGAGAGCCTGGACATCGGCGATGTTTTTTTCAACCACAGTGTTAGGGGGCAGAGGAAAGACGCAATAGGCCTCGACTTTGTAGCCGTCATTAGACTGACTCAGCTCAATCAGTTTCACTGCAGAGGAGGAAATATCCAGACCTAGAAGAGGCTTGGCTGGTTTCGACAAGAAGTCTAAAAATCCCATTACTTAGTTATCATCCTTTGATAGATGGCCATCCTAGGCGAGAATCGACAGTATCAATGTTCACTAGGTCTGCAAATGATCCACTTCACATTCTCTATACCTTATAATAGACGCTCATTTTTGTGGTGCCTGATAAATGCGGTCCCTTAATAAGCGTAAATTATTTAGATCTCTCTCGATTCTGGCCCTGCTGGGGGTTGGTGGTGGCCTAGTCGTGGCCTCCTGCCTGTATCTCTACCTTAGCCCAAAACTGCCATCAGTCGAGGAACTAAAGGAGATCGAGTTACAAATTCCACTGCGAATTCATTCACAGGATTTGAAAGTCATCGCAGAGTTTGGCGAGAAAAAGCGTTCGCCAGTCAGTTTTGACGAAATACCGCAGCCCATGATTGACGCCTTTTTGGCTGCAGAGGATGACAGTTTCTTTGAACACGGGGGTATAGTGGTCTCCGGCTTGGCCCGCGCGGCCATGGAATTGGTTACCACCGGCTCGATTCGCAGTGGCGGTAGCACCATTACCATGCAGGTGGCCCGCAACTTCTTTTTAAGTAAGCGCCAGGAATTTACCCGCAAATTCAATGAGATACTGCTGGCTTTTCGCATCGAAGAGGAGCTCAACAAACAGGAAATCCTCTCGCTGTACACCAATAAGATCTATATGGGCAATCGCGCCTACGGGGTAGGAGCTGCAGCTCAGGTCTATTACGGTAAGAGCCTTGATCAGCTGACTCTCTCCGAAATAGCTATGATTGCCGGGTTACCCAAGGCGCCTTCAAAATATAACCCGCTGGCTAATTCAGAGCGCGCCATGCAGCGCCGGAACTGGATTCTTGGTCGCATGCTGTCACTGGGAAATATAGACAGCGCGCAATACCAAGCAGCAATAACAGAACCAGACAACGCCAGCTACCACGGTTCGATCTCGGAGCTAGATGCGGCCTATGCCGCGGAAATGGTGCGCCAGCAGGTCATTGAGAAGTTTGGCCTAAAAGCCTATACCCAGGGCTACACCGCGATCACTACTCTGGACTCAACTATGCAGAGCTCCGCGGTGGATGCTCTACAATCTGGGATCATTGCTTATGACAAGCGCCATGGCTATCGAGGCGCAGAACAACAGGCCCTAGCTGAAGAGAGCTGGACTGATGTATTGCGCAGCACTCAAACCTTTGGTGGACTGGAGCCCGCAGTTGTCAGCGAAGTTTTAGATGACCATCTGATACTGCTGACCAAAGATGGCTTATCCTTGCCGCTGAATTGGGCTGATGGGTTGGATAGCTTGCGTATCTACAAAACCATCAATGCCCGCAGTGCCCCAATAGGTTCTGCCAGGGAAGTATTTAACCCTGGTGATTTAATTCGTGTGCTACGTCTACCGGGTAATCGTTTGATTCTGGGGCAGTTACCCAGGGCTCAGGCCGCCATGGTCGCACTGACCCCAGAAAATGGCGCCATCAAAGCGCTAGTCGGCGGCTTTGATTACCGTCAGAGCCGCTTTAACCGAGTAACTCAGGCCTCTCGGCAGCCGGGGTCAAACTTTAAACCCTTCGTCTACGCTACAGCACTCAAAAATGGCTTTACACCAGCGTCCATCGTCAACGATGCCCCGGTAGTTTTTGATGACAGTAAACTCGAAGACACCTGGCGTCCAGAGAATGATGGCGGCAAGTTCTATGGCCCAACCCGACTGCGTGAAGCTCTCTATCGTTCGCGCAATCTAGTATCAATTCGCCTCTTGCGGCGTATGGGAATCGATCGCACTCTAGAGGGCCTGCAGGCCTTTGGGTTTAATACAGGTGAAATGCCGTTGGATCTGTCTCTAGCCCTGGGCAGTCATGCCATGACACCAATGCAGGTTGCCTCTGGCTATGCTGTATTTGCTAATGGAGGTCATCTTGTTTCGCCCCATCTGCTCGACAAGGTCATTGATCGCGATGGCAATGTGATCTTCCAGGCTTTACCACCCACTGTTTGCAACCCCTGTGGCAAAGCGCAAAGCACCGAGTCTTTAGAGACCTCAGATCAAAGCATCGACCTGCAGCTTGAAGAATTACTCAACAATCTGGCCGAAGAGTTTTTGTTGAAAGAGGAAAGACAGAGCTGGGACAGGATCGCCGCGACATTGCAAAATGCCGACCCTGTGGAAACTCCAGCTGCCGAGCGTGTAGTCGACGAGCAAACTGCTTTTCTTATCGACTCTATGCTCAAGGATGTTATCTTGCGCGGCACGGGTACCAAAGCAAAAATACTTAATCGCACAGATTTAGCGGGCAAAACAGGGACCACCAATGGCCCGAGAGATGCCTGGTTCTCAGGTTATTCGCCACACCTTGTCACCACTGCATGGCTTGGCTTCGACGACAACAGCCAGCTGGGACGCAATGAGTACGGCGGCTCCGCAGCACTGCCTATCTGGATAGAGTTTATGGGGTCGGCACTCAAGGGTAAACCAGAGATAACACCGCCCCAACCCAATGGCATTGTGATGGTTAAAATTGATGCTAAGACCGGTGCGCGGGTGGGCCCCAATCAAAAGGGCATTTTTGAGTTTTTTAAAGCTGAAAATGTCCCTGATTTACCGGATATCAACAGCAGTTCACCCGCGGACGGTGAAAACCCCCTCCCGGAGGATCTATTTTGATTAAACAATGGATCAGCCAATTCGATTGGCAGCAGATCGATACCGTCCTTCTGGATATGGACGGCACCCTGCTCGACCTGCATTTTGATAGCTTTTTCTGGCTCCATCACTTGCCACGGCGCTATGGCGAAAAACATGGCATCAGTCCAGAACAGGCGGCTCCAGATATTCATCGGCGACTCAACAATAAACGCGGCACTCTGGACTGGTACTGCACTCAATTCTGGTCAAAGGAACTAGACCTCGATATTCCGGGCCTTAAACGGGAAGTAAAGCACCTTATAACGGAACGGCCCCAGGCCTTTGATTTTCTTGAAGACCTCAAACTGATAGGTAAGCAGCGTATTCTGGTGACCAACGCGCACCGCGATAGCATAGATATTAAGTTTGAAGTTACTGGCCTAGAATCACTGCTGGATCAGGTTGTGTCATCCCACGATTATGGCTGCCCAAAAGAAGATCAGCGCTTTTGGCAGCAGCTGCAAAAGCAGTTTCCATTTGATCCTCAGCGTACAATGTTTATTGATGATTCAGAGTCTGTACTGCATTCTGCGCAACGCTATGGCATCCGTCACCTACTGGCTATCGAGTCCCCAGATAGCCAGGATAAACCAAGACCTAACTACGGCTACCCAGCGATCATAGACTTTGCCCAGATACTGAGTCGACAAGATGGATAACCAAAAATCCGGCAGGGTACGCATTGATAAGTGGCTTTGGGCAGCGAGGTTTTTTAAAACCAGAGCTCTGGCTAAGGCCGCTGTCGAAGGCGGTAAGGTACAGATAGATGGTCACAAATCAAAGGCCAGTCGACTACTGGAGACCGGCGTCACCATGACCATCCGTCAGGGGCTGGATGAAAAGACGATTGTTATCCAGGAGCTGTCTGAACATCGTCGTGGCGCGCCTGAGGCACAGCGCTTATATACTGAGACTGACGAGAGTATTGCCAAGCGAGAAAGCCAGGCGGCAGAGCGCAAAGCGTTTAACCTTTCACAGCCTGCCAACCCCAATCGTCCCAACAAAAAACAACGGCGGCAAATTCACCGATTTTTGCAAAATTAGCGTTAATGTTTTTGTATATTGCAGTACAATGCGCCGCCTATGACAGATCACGATACCCTACAACGATTCCTTTTTGATGGCACTGATATACGCGGTGAAATCAGCACTCTGGTGAGCAGCTATCAGGACATTGTAAAGCGCCAAAAATACCCTGAACCGGTCGCCGAACTATTCGGTGAATTTCTCGTGGCCGCTAGTCTGTTGAGCGCGACGCTCAAATTTCCGGGCATCATCACTATTCAGGCCACAGGGTCTGGCCCCCTCAGCACAATAATGACCGAATGTACTCAGGGTAATAAGTTGCGAGGCATTGTCCGTGGCGACCTTGAAGCCATCTCAGAGGGAAAAACCCTCGCTGACTTTTTGGGTAACGCCACTCTGGCTATTACTATTGAGCCTGAGGGAGGAGAGCGCTATCAGGGCATTGTACCCCTGGATGGCGACAACCTGAGTGAATGCCTGGAACACTACTTCAATCAGTCAGAGCAACTGCCCACCCAAATTAAGCTGAGTGCCAATACGGAAAGGGCCTGCGGAGTGCTAATTCAGCAGATGCCGAGCTCTGAGAGCCGTGAAAAAATTGATGCGGACTGGCAGCATACCAGCGCTCTGCTGGATACCCTAAAGAGCGAAGAACAGCTTGGCCTGGGACATAATGATCAACTCTACCGCCTATTTCATGAAGACGGCGTGCGTCTCTTTGAGCACCAACATATACATTTTTTCTGTAGTTGCTCAAGACAGCGCACCGAGCGAGCGCTGATATCCCTGGGTCATCTCGAGGTTCAGAGCATTGTTGATGAGCAGGGTTCTATACTTATTACCTGTGAGTTCTGCGATGAGCAATACAGTTTTCATCAGCACAATATAGACAAAATGTTTGACCAAGATAAGCCTGTCCTGCACTAGCATTGTCACTGGGAGAGCTGGCATAGCTCAGCAATAAGTATTTATGATGCTGAGTATACTAATCAAAACACCTTTAACATGGGGTCAGCACAACGAGTTTCTGACATAATTACCGACGGGATTTGACTATCCCCGAAGCTTATTTTTTTCACTTTGGGAAGAGAGGAAGAGAATGACCGAAGCACCAATTCATATCGATTTGGGCTCTAGCGAGCTTGTAGAAATTGCAATTCAACAAGGCGAAGGCATACTGAGCAGCACTGGTGCCCTGGTGACTACCACTGGCGAGCGCAGTGGCCGATCTCCAGCAGATCGCTTTATAGTGGATGAGCCCAGCTCATCTGACTCCATCGACTGGGGCTCTGTAAACCGCCCCATTTCCGCAGACATTTTCGATGCACTCTGGAATCGTGTTTCCGACTACATCGCCGATAAAGAGCGCTTTGTCTCTCACCTCCATGTAGGTCAGGACTCCAAGCACTATATCCCTGTAAGAGTCACCACAGAAACTGCCTGGCATGGCCTTTTTGGTCGCAATATGTTTATAGACCCAGAAAAATATAACCACGGCGGCAAAGAACCCTGGAAAATTCTTCATGCTGCCAACTTTGTCTGTGATCCGCAGCGAGATGGCACTAATAGCGAAGGTGTCGTTATCATCAATTTCGCCAAACGCAAAGTGTTATTGGCTGGCATGAAATATGCGGGAGAGATGAAGAAAGCTATGTTTTCGGTGCAAAACTTTTTGCTGCCAGAAAAAGACGTGATGCCCATGCACTGTGCATCCAATGTTGGTGACGACGGTGGCACTGCACTGTTTTTTGGCCTCTCAGGCACCGGTAAGACAACCCTCTCAGCAGATCCAGATCGTTTTTTGATTGGCGATGACGAACATGGCTGGGGACGGGGTACGGTATTTAACCTTGAAGGCGGTTGCTATGCGAAGACTATAGACCTCAGCCAAAAAAATGAGCCCGTTATTTGGGATGCCATCAAATTTGGTGCGATTGTTGAGAATGTCGTGATAGACGACAAAACCCGTGTTCCCGACTACTGCGACACTAGCATCTCGGAAAATGGTCGCTGTAGCTACCCGTTAGCGCATGTTGAAAAACGCTGTAAAGACAACCAAGCCGGCGAGCCAAAAAATATTATCTTCTTAACCTGTGATGTCACGGGCGTATTGCCCCCAGTCTCTCTACTCTCAAAAGAAGCGGCTGCCTACCACTTTTTGAGCGGCTATACAGCTCGGGTTGGTTCTACAGAAGTGGGCGGTGGTTCTGGGATTCAACCCACCTTCTCTACCTGCTTTGGGGCACCATTTATGCCTCGCCCAGCCAGTGTTTACGCTGAATTACTAATGAAACGGATTGAAGAATTTGGTTCTAGGGTCTACTTGGTGAATACAGGCTGGACTGGTGGCTCTGGTGGCTCTGAAGGAACGGGCCAGCGGTTCCCTATTCCGGTCACTCGCGCCGTTATCACCGCGATAACCAATGGCTCTCTGGAGGACTGCGCTACGGAACATCTGGACCTGCTCAATCTGGAGATACCCCTGGCAATTGAGGGCGTTGACAAGTCTTATCTCAATCCTCGCAACAACTGGGACGACCCAGATAATTATGATAGTCAGGCCGCTAAATTGGCGGGACTATTTGTGGAAAATATCCAGAGTTTTGAACCCTCTCAAGACATTATCGACGCCGGGCCTCAACCCGCTTAGTCGCGACCCAGCTCAAACATTGGGCACAAAAAAACCGCACTGACTCTAGTCGTGCGGTTTTTTTATGTCCTGCCTAAGTCTAGGAAAACTTACTTGCTGTTATCCAAGATGTAGTCAATCGCCGCTATTACTTCGTCATCGCTACAGGTCGAGCAGGTGCCACGAGCAGGCATCATATTGATGCCATTGATCGCATTGGTATAGACAGTTTCAATACCTTTAGACAGACGATTAGTCCAGGCTGCCACATCGCCTAAGATAGGCGCACCGGCAACACCGGAGGCATGACATGCTAGGCAGTTAGAAGCGTAGATATCACTACCAGAGCGAGCGGCGCCTGAAGCGGCTACAGCGACAACCTGACCCGCTTTAACCACATGACCCTCGGGAGCGATCCGCTCAGCAACAGCCTGTTCCTGAGCCACGGTGAGCTGCGGTTTTTCTTTAGCGCTACAGCCCCAAAGAGCTACGCAGACAAAGGTGAGTAGTGCAAAAATTCGTAGTTGACTCATTGTTGTTCCCATAAGACTCGTAATTCCCATAAAAATTTATCTTAACAACCGCCGGCTAATGATAGAAGGATGCCAGTTAAGTTCCTGATGCGGCGCGCATTATACATGCAAGCTCAGCGATCAAACAGGCAAAATTTAAATCTAACCCAGTGGCCTGATACCCACAGCACTGCGAACCTTTTTGATCAGCTCGGAGCTCTGTTTGCGGGCCTTGACTGCACCTTCTAATAGTACGTCCTCAACCTGAGCTGGGTTCTCCAGCAGCTGCATATATTTTTCGCGAGGCTCGCGAAGCTGCTCATTAACCAGCTCGAAAAGCCTGCGCTTGGCCTCGCCCCAGGCAATGCCACTGGCAAATTCCCTGCGCATCTCAGCAGTCTGACTCTCAGTGGCAAAGGCCTGCCAGATCTGAAATAACGCCGAGCTATCTGGATCCTTTGGCTCACCAGGTTCCAGCAGATTGGTTTTAATCTTGTTGATATGTTTCTTGAGTTTCTTCTCAGGCAAAAATAGCGGAATAGTATTGCCATAACTCTTACTCATTTTGCGGCCGTCCAGTCCCTGCAAAATAGCTACATCATCATCTACCTGAGCTGAGGGCAACACAAAGTGTTCACCATAATGATGGTTAAAGCGCTGAGCTATATCCCGGGCCATTTCTACATGCTGAATCTGATCGCGACCCACAGGAATTTTATGGGCGTTAAACATCAAAATATCGGCAGCCATTAGTATAGGATAGCTAAACAAACCCATATTAATCGCCGTATCCTCATCTTCACCGGCTTCCACATTGGCCTGCACTGCACCCTTGTAGGCATGGGCACGATTCATCAGGCCCTTGGCAGTCATACAGGTCAGCAACCAGGTCAACTCAGGTATTTCTGGAATATCTGATTGGCGATAGAAAGTCACCTTATCAGGATCCAGCCCCAAGGCTAACCAGGCTGCCGCAATTTCCAGGGTCGACCGGTGAACCAAGTTGGGGTCCTGAGCCTTGATCAAAGCATGATAATCCGCCAAAAAGAAAAATGACTCTAACTCTCCTGAGAGGCTGGCTTCTACAGCTGGACGAATCGCCCCCACATAGTTTCCCAAATGAGGCGTCCCAGAAGTGGTAATACCGGTTAAAACACGTTTTTGACTCATAAACTCTGGCTCAATTTTTACTGGTTAACAATGGCGGTTATGATAATCAATCACAGGGGTTACTCAACCTCTACGCTTAAATTTCCCGCTTTATTGAAGAACGCCTCAAGCACCTGAGCTAATCTCAGGGGATCCTCAGACCCAGCCACCTCACGACAGGAGTGCATCGCTAGCTGTGGAACACCCACATCTAATGTAGGGACCCCAAGCCTTGAGGATGTAATAGGGCCTATGGTGCTACCGCAGCCCAGGTCACTGCGCGACACAAAGGTCTGCATGGGCACCTCAGCATCAGCGCAGAGCTGTCTAAACAGACTGGCAGTCACACTGGTGGTGGCGTAGCGCTGCTTTACATTAACCTTTACAACTGGCCCACCATTTAATACTGGTATATGAGTGCCATCATGTTTTGCGACAAAGTTAGGGTGCACGGCATGGGCATTATCACAGGAGATCATCAACGACCCGTCAATAACTGCATTGATATTGTCAGCACCCTGAGCCTGCACAATACGCTCTAGCACAGATTCGAGAAATGGTCCGTCTGCACCAATGGCTGAGACACTGCCAACCTCTTCATGATCATTGCATACCATCAGGCTGGTATTATTACCCTTTGCCTCCAATAGCGCCCTAGTGGCAACATAACAACTGAGCAGGTTATCGAGGCGCCCCGAGGCTAAAAACTCCTGTTTTATACCAACCGCAGCGGCTGGCTGGGTGTCGTAAAAGCAGAGTTCATAGTCGAGAACTTCTGAATCATGGTCTAAAAATCGCTCCGCCAAAAGCCTGCGAAAGTCTGTACTCTCAGCCAGACTACCTTCCAACATTAATACCGGCGGTATGTCAGTCTGTGCGTTGATTTTGCGGCCACTATTGGCTTCGCGATCCAAGTGGATAGCCAGACTGGGAATCATGGCGACAGGCTGCTTAAAGTCCACAGCCTTCTGTTTAAGCTGCTGAGTCTTATCGCGGTAAACGATGCGCCCGGCTATAGATAGATCGCGGTCAAACCAGGGGTTGAGTAGAGCACCGCCATAGACCTCGACACCAAGCTGAAAATAACCCTGACTATTGAGTTCTGGTTGTGGCTTGACCATGAGACAGGGGCTATCGGTATGAGCGCCGGCCAGCCGCAGCCCAGATTTTCCCAAAGGCTCGGAACCCACCACAAAGGCAATAATAGAGGAGCCATTGCGAGTAACATAATGCTTGGCGCCCGGTTTTAAATCCCATGATTGCGTTTCGTCTAAGCCCTGGTAACCCCCATCTTCTAGCAGCGCAATCATGCTAGAGACTGCGTGGAATGGCGTTGGCGAAGCATCCAGAAATGCCCTCAGGCCTGCGTTAAAATCCTCGGTTGTCTGGGTCATATCAATTGTCCTTGCGCTCATCTAATTGGGTTTGCCCGGCACCATTGGCTTTAAGCCTGGCTAGCAGGCTTGAGGTATCCCAGCGATTTCCGCCAAGATCCTGTACCTCAGCATAATACTGATCTACTAATTCTGTAATTGGCAGCACGCTGCCATTGCTCTTTGCCTCTTCTAAAGCAAAGGCTAAATCCTTCCGCATCCATTGCACAGCGAAGCCATGATCATAGTCCCCTGCAAGCATAGTTTGATAGCGGTTCTCCATCTGCCAGGACTGGGCGGCGCCTTTGCTGATAACCTCAACAACCTGATGGGCATCCAGGCCAGCGCGCTCGGCAAAATTAAGCCCCTCAGCCAACCCCTGCACCAAACCTGCAATACAGATCTGATTGACCATCTTACAGAGCTGTCCACTACCCTGGCCGCCCATTAACTGAACCGATTTAGCATAGTAGTCTATTATGGGTTTGACCTGATTAAAACTATCCGATCGGCCACCACACATCACAGTTAACTGACCGTTTTCCGCTCCCTGTTGACCGCCAGAGACGGGCGCATCGATAAGGCTACATTGCAGATTCTCAAGCGCACTGGCCAACTCTCTGGCCAGCTTTGCCGAGGTGGTGGTGTGATCTACTATAATCGAACCGGGCTTGACTCCAGCGACAACCCCCTGGTCTGCCAATACTACCTCACGAACATCCTGGTCATTGCCAACACAGATAAAAATTATTTGGGCATTTTTGACGGCGTCGGCGGGCGTCGCAGCGAACTCACCTGAGTGCTCCGATAACCAGCGTTCAGCTACAGTGGCTGTGCGATTATAGACTGTTACTGAGCAGCCATTGCGACTCAACCATCCGGCCATGGGATAACCCATCACGCCCAAACCAATAAAAGCCAGATTTACGTCCATAGCCTTATGAATTCCAAATAATAAAAATTAAAAGCCCGCCCAACAGCAGACGATATATCACAAAGGGCAGCATACCGACGCGTTCGACCAGAGCCAGAAAACTTCTGATACAGAGATAGGCGGTGATACCGGATAAAACAGTACCCAGCAATATCTCAAACCAGGCAACAGAGTCCTGATTAATCAACTCCAGACCTTTGTAACCGCCACTCAAGGCAATAATAGGAATTGCCAAAAGAAACGAAAACCGTGCTGCCGTGGTGCGGTCAAATCCCAGAGCCAGAGCAGCCGTCATAGTAATACCAGATCTTGAGGTTCCGGGAACCAGCGCCAGACACTGTGCCAGCCCTACCAACAGTGCGGACTTCCACGTTAGCTGTTCAACAGTCTTAGATCCTCTGAAACTATAATCTGCCCAACCCAGCAGAAGCCCAAAAATAATAGTGGTCGCAGCAATCACTGCCATAGAGCGCAGATGCATCTCAATAAAACCACCCAGTAATAGCCCTACCAGCCCAGCGGGGATAGTGGCAATCACAATGCCCCAGGCCAGTTGGCTATGGGCGCTGCTAAGATCTCTGGATACCACACTGTGCAGCCAGGCTTTGATAAGCAGTTGAATGTCGCGGCGAAAATACAGCACCACAGCCGCAAAGGACCCAACATGCACAGCCACATCAAAGGCCAACCCCTGATCTGGCCAGCCTAAAAGCTGCGACGGCAGTATTAGATGCGCCGAGCTGGAAATAGGTAAAAATTCCGAGAGCCCCTGAATGAGCGCTAGCCATAGCGCCTGTACTATATCCATTATTTAGCCAATTCCATTGATTATCCCTCTCTAAGCCGCTTTCTTTTCTGCCAGGCCTCAGTACCACGCAGATAGACCAGCTCGATTGACTCTACGGGCTGCGCCAGATTATTCTCAAAAGCTGTAGCTGTCATCGGCAAAAGATCCAACGCATCGGGCAATATTGCCCTATATTTGCTGAGCCAGTCACCCTGCGAAGACAACAATGACTCAGCATCACCTATAATAATCTCTGGTTGGTGCAGCTTTATAAAAGCCAGCGCCTGCTCGGCACTCAACAGCTGGTCATCTACTAGGCCCTCGGGAGCATCTTCGTCAACCTGATAGCAGCCACAGTTAAACTCCCCCATGCGAGCATCCAATACAGAGACAATCTTATGCCCCCTGGCTAAACCACCCTGCTGACGCATATAGGTCGCTACCATGGCTTGAAGGCTAGATACACCCACGACGGAAATATCCTCGGCAAAAGCCAGACCCTGAACGGTAGCGAAACCGATACGCAGCCCAGTAAAAGATCCGGGGCCCACCGAGACGCCTATAGCATCGAGCTGAGAAACCGCTAAACCTGCCTCGTCAAGAACCTCTCTAACCATACCCATAATCAGCCTGGTGTGTGAACGAGGCTCTTCAGAATATCGAGAGAATTTTCTACTCCCCAACTGCACAGCAACGGAGCAAGCCGGCGTAGAAGTCTCAATAGTTAGCAATGCTGTCATTACAGTTCCAATAATTTACGAGCAAAAAAAATCCCTCAGCCGAAGCGAGGGATTTTACAGGTCTAGCGCCAATTAGACTATCTAGATTTCTTAGCTGCCGCCCTTTTTGTAGCAGACTTCTTAGCTACCGCTTTCTTAGCGGGCATCTTCTTTGCTGGCGATTTCTTAGCTGCTGCTTTTTTAGCTTGGGGCTTCTTCACTGCCGCTTTTTTTGCCGGAGCTTTTTTTGCCGGAGCTTTTTTTGCTGGAGCTTTTTTGACTGCTGGCTTTTTAGACGCTGCCTTTTTGGTCACAATTTTCGTTGATGCCGATTTCTTGGCTACAGCTTTTTTAACCATTGGCTTCTTAGCTATTGGTTTTTTAGCTGCTGGTTTCTTAGTCACAGCTTTTTTAACCGTCGCCTTCTTAGCCGCCGTCTTCTTTACTACGGGCTTCTTGGCTAAAGGCGTTTTAGCGACCTCTTTTTCAGCCTTGGCATTTGACTTGGCGTTTTCAGCCTTCATCTGAGCTGCAGCAATTTTCTCAGCAACCTTGACCTTGGCCGCTGCAGCCTTTTTAGCTGCCTTGACTCTCTTGGCATCAGCGACTGCTCGAGCTTTTAACCAACGAGCTTCAAATTTCTTAATCGCCGCATTTAAATCTGATTTAGATTTTTTCTCCAATCTTGCGCCTAGCGCCTTCAACGAGGCAGCAGACTTGGCTTCGGCCTTGGCGACTCCGGCGACAATTTGAGCAACGCGCTGCGCACTTTTTGCCGCTTTCAGGTCGGCCTGAAGCGCCTTTAACTTAGCATTATTAGATTTAAAATCTCTGCGTGCCGCAGCCAGAGTCTTGCGAGTCTGATTGGTCGCCTTTTTAGCCAGTCTATCTTTAGCCGTGAGAATTTTTTTACGGGACGCATCCAGCCGCGCCGCTTGAGTTTTTAGTTTGGATTGTAGGCTACTGATTTTAACTGGCGCCTTTTTCGCAACTGGTTTTTTAGCAACTACCTTCTTGACAACTGCTTTCTTGGCAACCGGTTTTTTAGCAACTGCTTTCTTGGCAACTGGTTTCTTCACAACTGGTTTTTTGGCTACCGCTTTTCTAACCGCTGTTTTTTTAGCTGCAGGTTTTTTAGCTGGCGCTTTTTTAGCCACGACTTTTTTAACGGCTACCTTTTTTGCTGTGATTTTTTTTGCGGGAGCTTTTTTAACTGCGGATTTTGCCGCGGGCTTGCTGGCGGTAACAGCTGACTTAGCAGCTGAGGGCTTCTTTACAGTACTTTTCTTTGCTGGTTTTTTCACTTGTTTCTCCATAACCTGAATAAAGGGGATCAGTTAGGTTTCATTATATCGGTGTAGGTAAATAACGATAATAGTCGCCAGTGATTTGTTTTAGCAACCTTTAGGTAGAAAAAGACCAAAAAAAAACGCTAAATTAATTTTATTTAGCGTTTTTTTGAATTTTAATTTTTTATTACAGCCAAAATATAAAGACAGTAAGGTTGAATCTGTTTTTTTTTGCTAACCAAGCACCGAGACAATTCTGTTTTGTACATCGGCCAGCAAGCCCAAACCATTAATCGAGGCAAATACTGGTGCCTGACCTGTACTGTCAGACAGTTCTGTATAGAATTTTACGAGCGGTTTGGTCTGGTCATGATAGATATTTAATCTATTGCGCACAGTGTCTTCCTGATCGTCTACACGCTGTAAAAGCGGCTCACCGGTTTGATCGTCCACCCCAGCAGTTTTTGGTGGGTTATGCTGGACATGATAGACACGTCCCGACTGCTCGTGCACGCGACGACCACTCAGGCGGGAAACAATTTCCTCGTCATCAACTGCAATCTCAATAACATATTGAATTTCGACACCTGCATCTACCAACGCCTCGGCCTGAGGGATGGTTCTTGGAAATCCATCAAACAGGAATCCATTGGCACAGTCAGGCTGGGCTATTCGCTCTTTGACCAGAGCAATAATCAGGTCGTCAGATACCAGGCCACCAGAGGCCATAACATCTTTAACCTGAAGACCCAGCGCTGATTCAGCTTTAACTGCAGCGCGCAGCATATCGCCGGTTGAAATTTGCGGTACGCCATATTTCTCGGTAATAAATTGCGCCTGTGTGCCTTTGCCTGCACCTGGAGGACCTAACAATATCAATCTCATTAACATGTTCCTTAAAGATAATCGCTGCGCTTACCAAAGATAGTCTGAGAGTCGGACTGCACTCAGTAATGAAACCGTCAGCCCAACAAAATGGCCGGCCACCATACACTTATTAGGCCAGGCAAACAACCCTGAGAGCAGCTCCTGATGGCTGTCAGAGCCATATGCACTTTCTAGCAGCTTGGCTCTGAAAGCTTGACCTGCACCCAGAGAGATTCCATCTCGTCCAGACTTAACTGGGAAAATTTATTGGCGCCCGCAGCGGCTTCCATAGCCTCAAAGCGGCGTTTAAACTTGCGGTTTGATCGCGCCAGAGCTTTTTCGGGATCTGTCGATAAATGACGGGCTAAATTGACACAGCTAAATAACAGGTCACCCAACTCATCTTCAATACCCTCGGCATTGCCTCTGCCTATCTCTGTCTCTAGCTCGGCTATTTCCTCTTTGACCTTGGCGATAACAGCATCAACCTGCGACCAATCAAAGCCGGTGTTAGCTGCTCTCTTCTGCAGCTTCAATGCGCGGCTTAAAGCTGGCAAAGCCAGAGGTATATCATCAAGGGCACCGGACTCGCCTTTACCAGAACGCTCCTGCTTTTTTATAGCTTCCCAATTGCTTTTTATTTCAGCTTCGCTAGCCACTGAGTCAGCTGCACGCACAGAAGCCAGAGTGCCATCGGGAAAAACATGGGGATGGCGCCGCAACAGCTTACTGGTAATCTTTGCAACCACAGTATCAAAATTAAACTGGTTATCTTCCTCACCCAGTTGAGCGTAGAAGATAATCTGAAATAGCAAATCACCCAGCTCCTCACTAAGATGCTGGGTATCATCGCGCTCAATCGCGTCAACGACCTCGTAAACTTCTTCAATGGTATGCGCTGTGATGCTTTTGTAGGTTTGCTTTAAATCCCAGGGACAGCCAGTCTGCGGGTCTCTTAACCGTGACATCAGATAGCGTAAATCATCAATACTATACTCTGTGGCCAAGTTAACTATCTCCGCCTATTAACCGTAAATACCGGAAGATAGGTAGCGGTCTCCCCTATCGCAAATGATCGCCACAATAGTGGCATTTTCAAGCGTTTCACTAAGCGCTAGTGCAGCAGCCACCGAACCGCCCGCGGAGACACCGCAAAAAATTCCTTCCTCTCGGGCTAACCGTCGCATTGTATGCTCGGCATCCTGCTGAGAAATATCCATCAGCCTGTCTACCTTGGCAGCATCAAAAATCCCTGGCATATAGGCTTTAGGCCAGCGACGAATGCCCGGTATTGATGCGCCATCTTCTGGCTGCAGGCCAACAATCTCAATCTTTGGATTTTTCTTCTTAAGATAAGCTGAGACACCCATAATGGTGCCCGTGGTGCCCATAGAACTGACAAAATGAGTCAGGGTGCCAGCACTGTCCCGCCAGATCTCCGGCCCTGTACCCTCGTAATGCGCTAGGGGGTTGTCTGGATTGTTAAACTGATCCAGAACAGTACCCAGGCCCTGGGCCTGCATTTTCTGGGCCATATCTCTGGCGCCTTCCATGCCCTCGGCCTGACTAACTTCAATTAGCTCTGCCCCATAGGCCGTCATGGCCCATTTGCGCTCATCAGTGGCATTATCTGGCATGATAAGAGTCATGCGGTAACCCATCATCGCTGCTGCCATCGCCAGAGCAATACCCGTATTGCCGCTGGTCGCTTCGATAAGACGGTCGCCAGGCTGAATCTCGCCCCGAGCCTGTGCATGCTTGATCATACTTAGGGCCGGACGATCTTTGACACTGCCGGCGGGATTATCTCCCTCAAGCTTCGCCAAAATCGTATTTGAGGTTTCGCCCGCCATACGCTGCAGACGTACCATTCTGGTATTGCCGACGCACTGCTCTATTGTTGGGTATTCCATTTTAGTGCTCTGTTAACTGCTTAAATAGTTTTCTATTGTGCCTGATACTGATGGTTTTCGCCTGTTCGCGGCGTCTATCGCCAATAATCATTTTGTATAAGATATGCCTTACCAGTCAGAGACTAGGTGATTACCACATAGGCCAAAGCGTAGTCCTGCTCATCGGCGAGACTCAACAATACCTTGCTGCCGCCGAGAGATTGCAATACATCCGCCGCTCCACCAGCAATAGCGACCTGGGGGGCACCCTGTTCATTGTTACTAACACAGATATCCTGAAAACTTACTCCATGACCAATGCCTGTACCCAGGGCTTTGGCTACTGCTTCTTTTGCAGCAAAACGTTTAGCCAAAAACGCGGCATTCTGCTTGAGCCGCTGATACTCGGCACGCTCAGTCGCGCAGAGAACTCGCTCTACAAATCTATCGCCCTGACGATCGATGACCGAGGCTATGCGTTTAATTTCAACAATGTCTGTGCCTATAGCTAGAGCCATTAGGATTGCCCCTGTAGATTAGTACTACTTAGTTCGCCAACCACTGATTGTAGGTGCTGTCGGTATAACTCTCTGCTGTATAACTGTCTGCCACCAAGATAAAAGTCTATCACTCCTCTAGTTAGCTGCTTAGCAGTTTTCATCACTGATCGCTGGCTAAAATCCCCCTGTAGAAAAGCTATAATATCTGCGCCTTTGAGTGCCACTGCGGTGCGCTTCTGCTGATTGGCCAACAGCGACAAACCACGTTCCGGAATATATTGGTAAAGACGATCGGCAACAATCCCTAAACCCTCGATATCTGTGTCCAGAACCAATCCATAGCCCAGCTCTTCGAGCAGTGACATCTCCAGATGTCGAAGCATTAATTCATTGGGCCCAGCTTGAACTAGCTGACTGATAAATTGCCGGTACTGCTGATAGAGATATTCGTGGGGATCATATTCGTGGAGCAGACGAAATAGCAGCTCATTCACATAGAGCCCCGTAAATAGGGCCTCCTGCTGCAAAAAAGCCGGTGCGACAACAGCATCAGCCCGGGTCAGGGTTTTTAATTCACCTCGGCCCTGCCAACTTAGAGAATGTTCTGTATAGGGAAAAACAGAGCGACTGACACCGCGCTTGTTGGGTTTGCGAAAACCTTTGGCAACACAGCGCACACGGCCATGCAGAGGTGTGAATAGGTCGACGAGCAGGCTAGTCTCTCTATAGGGCGCAGAGTGCAGCACATACCCATACTCGCCATCGACACGCATCCTCTATTACTCGTCCATATAGCCGAGGCTGCGCAGCGCTCTTTCATCATCCGACCAGCCACTGCGAACCTTGACCCAGGTCCTCAGCATTACTTTAGAGTCCAATAGGCTCTCCATATCCGCACGTGCCTGAGCGCCAATCTTTTTAATGCGCTCGCCATTAGTACCTATAATAATTTTCTTTTGCCCTTCCCGCTCGACCAATATCAGTGCACTGATATGAGTGATTTTCTTTTCGGCGCGGAACTCCTCGATCTCTACCGTAACCTGATAGGGAACCTCGGCTCCCAGCTGGCGGGTAATTTTTTCACGAACAATTTCTGCCGCCAAAAATCGTTCGCTGCGATCTGTAACCTGATCGTCCGGGAACATATGCATGTTTTCCGGAATAAACGTTTTAATTTTTTCTTCGAGCTCATCGAGATTGGTTTTACGCAATGCCGATAGTGGAATTAAATCCGTCGCATTTAACTTGCTGGATAAGAATTGTAGATGGGGCAGCAGTGCCTCCTTATCTTCAACCATATCTACCTTATTCACCGCCACAATGACTGGGACATCATTGTTGCTTAGGTATTTAGCAACATATTCGTCAGCCTCACTCCACTCAAAACGATCCACCACGAAAATCACCAGATCGACATCGGCAATAACACTGGCTGCCGATCGGTTCATAACCCGGTTGATAGCACGTTCCTGATTGGTGTGGATACCCGGGGTATCAACAAAGATCATTTGCAGATCGCCCTCAGTTTTAATACCCAGCAAAGTATGTCTGGTGGTCTGAGGTTTGCGCGAGGTGATGCACAGCTTTTGTCCAAGTATATGATTGAGCAATGTAGATTTGCCGACATTAGGCCGGCCGACAATAGCAACATAGCCGCAGCGGGGTTTAGCTTCTGTCACCGGTCTTTCTCCAATTCAGTTAATAGCTCTTCTGCCACCATCTGCTCCGCTTTTCGGCGGCTGCTAGCAGTGGCACTTATTATTTTATCTACCATATCTATACGGCAACTCACGGTAAACAGGCGACTATGTGCCTCTCCCCCGGTATTGACTAACTCATATTTTGGCAGGGGTTTACCGCGCTGTTGCAACCATTCCTGCAAACTGGTTTTTGCATCTTTGGCTGGCTGTATATCAGAGGCAGCCGCCAGCATATGTTTAAACCAGTTTTCCACGGCAAGGCGCGCTTCATCCATGCCAGAATCTAGGTAAATCGCACCAATCAGGGCTTCAACCGTGTCCCCTAAAATTGAGTCGCGACGATGACCGCCACTCTTCATCTCACCCGGACCCAACAATAACTCAGGCCCTAACTGCAGATGCTTCGCCACCTCGGCCAAAGACTCTGCACGCACAATCTGTGAGCGCATGCGGCTCAGATCACCTTCGCGGGCATTGGGAAACTGGCGGTAGAGAAAGTCGGTAACAGTGAGGCCCAATATAGAGTCACCCAGAAATTCAAGACGCTCGTTATTGCTGCTGCCACGACTCCTATGAGACAGGGCAAGCGCTAGAAGCTCTGGATCGCTGAACTGGTATTGCAGGCGCTCTTGAAGCTGCCGGACATTGCTTGCCACTGATAATCCTCAGATTAATTAGTTTGCTCAGCGCTGTCATAGTGGTTGGTAAATTTAAGCACAACATCAACATTGCCAAACATTTCGATTCTTTTTTCGTAGTCCAAACTTATTTTCACGCCCTGCCTGTCACGAACAATCTGTATCTGACTGGCTTTCACATCGCGTACATTGTTGATGGTAAAAAAGTCGGCAATTTTACGTCGAATTTCGACGCTGGATTTATCCTCTATCCCCGACTGACCGACCTGCTTAATGGCTCCGGCAATAATACGATTATCGAGATAATGGGGTACTATTTTAAATGCCGCTGTCAGGGCAAATCCTGCTAAAAACAAAATGCAAATTGTCGAGGTCAGTGTCGCACCCTTCTGTTTCATCTCGGCCTCCTTGACTACAACCACCTTCATCCTGAAGCTTGCTGACCTCTACTTTACTGGATTTCCTTAATAAATTGTACCTGCGCGCTCAAAACTTGGAACACTGAAGAAGGTGTCCCAGAACATCCAGCGAGCGAAGGCTTTGCCTACAATGCGCTCTTCAGGCACAGGCCCCCAGACACGACTATCACTGGAATTGTCTCTATTATCACCCATCATAAAATAATGCCCCTGGGGCACTACTGTAGAATAATTTTGGCTAAGCCTAGTGGGCGATGTCCGCTTTTGTATCAGGTGTTCGGCATCATCAAAGGTCTCGGTCATAACGACAGAACGGGCTGACTCAGCCAAATCCGGCATAGACTGCTGAGGCATTTTTTCACCATTGATATACAGCACTCCATTGATGACATTAACCTGGTCTCCCGGCAAGCCGACCACCCGCTTAATAAAGTAGCGATCTGTGTGCGGCGGGAAAAACACCATCACATCTCCACGTTGGGGCAAAGCGACGTCGATGACTTTGTTACGCAGCACTGGCAAGCGAACCCCATAGGCCCACTTGTTAACCAAAATAAAGTCACCCACTTTCAGGGTGGGCACCATAGATTGGGAGGGAATTTGAAACGGCTCAACGATAAAGGAACGAAGTATTAATACCAGACCCAACACTGGGGCCAGAGAGCCAGCAAACTCGATCAACCCCTCTTCCTGCTTAACAATAAACCTATTCAACAGCCAGAACACAGCGGCCAATAAAAAGATCAGAGTTAAAATTAATTCAAAGTTCAGATCCATGGGGATCTACCTCCGTTGTAAACCAAAATTGGGATTAAGTCTTAAGCACTGCCAAAAACGCGTCCTGAGGAATCTCAACACTACCTACCTGCTTCATGCGTTTTTTACCGGCCTTTTGTTTTTCCAGCAATTTTTTCTTACGGGTTACGTCACCGCCATAACATTTGGCCGTTACATTTTTGCGCAAAGCCTTGACAGTGGTGCGAGCAATGACACTGCCACCAACAGCAGCCTGAATAGCTACATCAAACATTTGCCGGGGAATAAGCTCTTTCATTTTATCGGCCAGATTACGACCTTTCTGAATAGAATGGTCACGATGAATAATGGCCGCCAAAGCATCCACGCGATCGCCATTAATTAAAATATCCAACTTCACCAATGAGGCTGCTTCAAAACGGATAAAGCTATAGTCCAATGAGGCAAACCCGCGACTGACAGATTTCAATCTATCGAAAAAGTCCATAACCACTTCACTCATCGGCAATTCATAGCGGATGGACACCTGACCGCCAATAAACTGCATATCTTTTTGCACGCCACGCTTTTCTACACAGAGAGAAATCACATTCCCCACAAAGTCTTTGGGCACTAGAATATTGGCCTCACAGATGGGTTCGCGCATTTCCTCAATATTACCTGGATCCGGAAGATCTGACGGGTTGGAGACATACAGAGTCTCGCCTTTGCTGGTAATAATCTCATACACCACAGTAGGGGCTGTGGTAATCAGATCAAGATCATACTCTCGCTCGAGACGCTCCTGAATAATCTCCATATGCAGCATTCCCAGGAAGCCACAACGAAAACCAAAACCCAGCGCATCTGAACTCTCGGGCTCGTAGAACAAAGAGGCATCGTTGACAGCTAACTTGGACAGGGCCTCACGGAAATCCTCAAAATCATCGGAATCAACCGGAAACAGACCCGCATATACCTGGGGTTTGATTTTTTGGAACCCGGGCAGTGCATCCACATCAGAGGTACTGAAGTTAGTGATAGTATCGCCCACAGGCGCGCCGAGGATATCCTTGATACCTGCGACCATAAAGCCCACTTCGCCAGCTCTGAGAACGCCAGTTTCCTTGCGTTTGGGGGTAAACACACCAACGCTATCCACCACATGGGCCTTACCAATAGATTTAGCAACAATCTTAGCCTTGGTGCTCAGGGTTCCCTGCATTACACGGACCAATGAGACAACGCCCAGATAGCTATCAAACCAGGAATCAATAATCAGCGCCTGCAGCGGTCCATCTACGTCACCCTGAGGAGCCGGAACCTGCCGAACCAGTTCTTCCAAAATATCTCTGATACCAGCACCAGTTTTTGCGCTACAACGCACCGCTTCCTCAGCCTCAATGCCGATAATATTTTCAATTTCGTTAATTACTTTTTCTGGCTCCGCCTGTGGCAGATCCATTTTATTAAGCACGGGAATAACCTCAAGACCCTGAGCAATAGCGGTGTAGCAGTTAGCTACAGACTGAGCCTCTACTCCCTGAGCGGCGTCTACAATAAGCAACGCACCTTCACAGGCTGCCAGAGATCGAGAAACCTCATAGGTGAAGTCCACGTGGCCCGGCGTATCAATAAAATTCAATTGATAGGTCTTTCCATCTTCCGCAGTAAAGGGCAGCGTTACGCTCTGGGACTTAATGGTAATACCGCGCTCACGCTCGATATCCATAGAATCCAAAACCTGCGAGGCCATCTCACGTTCACTGAGGCCGCCGCAGAGCTGGATAAAACGATCCGCAATGGTCGATTTACCATGGTCAATATGGGCAATAATAGAAAAATTTCTGATATGACTAAGATCTGACAAAGTGTTTGCGCTGCCGTTAAAAAATGCCCGCGGATTCTAGCCTATTTAAGGCCCAGTGGCTATTAGAACCCGCTCTGCCGCTCGATACCTAAAGTTAAATATCGAGCGGCCTGCAGGCCTGCTGTTAATCGATTTGAATGGTTCTAAAAATAGCCTGACCACGGCGATAAAAGCGTATCGCAATCGGGGTATTTTCAGGTAACTCCTGAACCACCTGACGATACTCATCCATATCATCAATACGGCTATAACCCAGCTGAACTATGATATCGCCACTGCGCAGTCCGGCTTTTTCAGCGGCTGAGTCTGTGGCTACCTCAGAGACCAGAATGCCGCCACGCAAGCGCAGCTGCCGACGCTCCTCATTACTAACGTCAGCAACTATCAGACCGAGTCGGTCGCTGGTGTCACTGCCACTATCGGCAATCGACTCAGAGTCTTTATCCAGAGAGCCAACCTCGACTTTTAAACTTTTACGCTTACCTTCTCGGTAGATCTCGACGGTCACTTTGCTGCCAGGGGCAACACCGCCAACCACATGGGGTAGATCACCAGATTCAACTACAGGTTGACCATCAAAGCGGACAATTACATCGCCAGGCATGATGCCGCCTCTGTCAGCTGGACCATCATCTTCCACCGCATTGATTAACGCGCCCTGGGGCTTGCCGAGCTCGAGAGATTCTGCCAGAGCCTTATCGACATCCTGAATCACTACGCCCAGCCATCCGCGCTGCACCATGCCAGACTTTTTGAGCTGCTCCACCACATTGAGGGCGACACTGGCTGGAATAGAAAAAGATAGCCCAATGGAGCCACCCGAGCGAGAGTATATTTGCGAGTTGATGCCCACTACCTCTCCCTCCAGATTAAATAGCGGACCGCCTGAGTTACCTGGATTAATCGCCACGTCAGTCTGAATAAAGGGTACGTAATTCTCACCTTTTTCGGTGGGAATACTGCGCCCTATGGCGCTGACAATACCTGCAGTCACAGAATAATCGAGACCGAAAGGCGAGCCAATCGCCAAGACCCATTCGCCAACCCGCAATTCATCGGCATTGGCAAACTTTAAGGTCGGCAGATCATCTGCTTCGATTTTTAGTAGCGCAAGATCCGAACGGCGGTCAGAGCCAATAATCTCCGCCCTGTACTCATGACGGTCAGAAAATAAGACCTGAATCTCATCGGCGCCATCCACCACATGATGGTTAGTCAAAATATAGCCATCTTCAGAAATCACAAACCCAGAGCCCATAGAGCGAGCTGGCGGCGGTGGCTGCTGTTGACGATTGCGCTGCTCCAGCAGGTCGCGAAAGATCTCGGGCAACTGGTCCTGACGGCCTAAACGCTTTTGTTGGCTGGATCTATTGGTCACAGTGTTGATCTTAACTACCGCAGGGGACACCTCTTCTACCAGATCGGCAAAATTAGGTAGCTCGGCAAGAGCAGGTGAGGCAACAAATAAAATAAAGCTGGTTATAAGGATGAATTTCTTCAGCACAGAGCTATCTCCGATCTAAGGTTAACGAATAAAATTCTGCTACAGGATATCTAAAACTTGCTTGTCACTGGGCATATGAAATAAGACAGGGTTAAGTCGTGAATCGTTCCTTGTTTTTTTACTTCTTAAACTTACAACGAGACCGCCAAATAACAGCCCACTGAACGCTCCCAGAATACTCAATAGATCACCTGCCGAACCGAACGCCCAGGCGCCTGCCAGAGCACAGACCACTGGTAGCATATAAACCAGCATTGAGCCTTTAACTATGACGTCTTCAGGGATGGCAATGGTGACATCCTGCCCAATAGATAGTCGATCGGCAGGCTGTTGATTCAATAGCACACGAATTCGGTTGGTTTTGCCAGTAAGCTTGGAAAGAACTCGAGTACCACAGCCTTTTTTTGCCACACAGGCCTCGCAAGCTGTTTTTTGTATAGTCTCAACCCAGAGACCATCAGACTCAACCGCGACCACAGTGCCAGTTTCAAGAATCATCTAGCTACCCTGAGCCTCTTTAGGCTGATCCGCCACCGCAGCAGCCACAGGTCGTATCGCACTGGCAATCTGGTTGGCAGTAGAACGTGGAATTTCGCCCACTACGCAAATAGCATAGTGCCGATTATTGAAGTTGGCTTTGGTTAGCACGGCGACAGTCGTGCCCAACTTGGCATCCAGCGGCGGAAACTGACGACTCTTCTCGTTAGAATCAATAAAAATCGAGAACACAGCCAGGCCATCGGTGTACATCCAGGATTCCTGCCCCTCATCACCAGCCGCCTGATAGGATGAAAGCACAAAGCCCGGCGGCAACCACTGAGGCTCCCATTCGGAGGTAGTAGCCTGATTGTTTTGGTTGTTTTCCAGGCAGGCAGCTTGATTGACATCAATATCCTCAGACTCCGCCATCCCTGAGGAAAGTTCAAAGTTATCTATGTCTGCAGCAAAAGAAATATCTACGTACTGAAAGCGCTCCAGCGGCTTACCCGACTGGCTGAGTAATATGGATTGCAGCATCAATCCCGTCTCTTTATCTATGGCGACAATGTAGCCATAGCGCAGCTTATCTTTTGGCAAAACCTCTACCAGAGCGACCTTGCGTCCGGCAATCCGTGCATTGCCACGGATATAGAATTCGTAATAATCTTCCAGTTGAGCATAGCTGTCATTAACCTTGAGCGGACTGCCGCGCAACAGCATATCGGCGGGACGCATACAGCTGAGATGATCGCCACGGCGCACTATTTCTCTCTCTGGCCCGTCCATATGCACTATGCGCTCATAGGTTTGGCCTTCACGAACCAGATGCACCACCTTGACGCTACGTAGCTGCCCTCGGTACTCATAGGTAAACAAGCCTTTATAGCTAAGCTCTTTGGATGCCTTGGCCATCCGAGCTATCAGGTCATAAGCCGATTCCATTTGCTGCGCTGATAATGGGCCATGCATAAAAACGGCGGCTAAAAGAGCCGCCAGTTTTAAATTTTTAAACCACTGCTTCACCGACATTAGGTTACTCTTTATTAGAATTCGCCCCACTCTTAGTGACCCGAGCAAATGGCAACATACCCTGATTACTATTTAGCGCGGCGTTATTGGAATGCTTGAGCATAATATCATCCATATAGGCGCGGAGTTCGCTTTCCGAAAACTGCTGATTAGCAGTCTTGCGCACCTGGACCACTGGTACCAGATGCTGAGAAGTCTTGTTATTGCCACCCGCACTCACTGTGCGCGCCTGAATGCTAGGCTGGAAGCCTGAGGGAAACTGAATTGCAGGGCCAGTATTTTGCTCTGCGCTGTCTATATCCATCTCGGCAAATTGAATGGCATCTACACTGGAAGGGTCTGGGCTATTAAGCTGCTGAACTCCGAGAACCGCAATCATGGCAACGGATGCCGCAATAGCGAAGCGACCAGTGGAATTCATGAAGTTTTGTAGAGGGTGGATTCTGTGAGCCCCTTCGGCATCGACTGCTGCAGAGATAGAAGCTGAAAAATCCAGATTAGCGACAGGCTCACCAGACATGGAAGCAGATACCATATGATAGCGTCGCCAAGTATTTCTGATGCTGGTCGCATCAGTTTGTTGATCCTGATCAATACCAACTTCCTTGAGGATCTGATGCATTTCAATCTCACTAGCTTCGCCATCCATCAGAGCTGAGAGTGATTCTGCCAAGCGCTCTTTGCTGTCGCTCATCTATTTGCCTCTTTCAAAAATATGGTTTTGCAGTTCATCGTCACTGCGGTTGTTAAAAAAGTCTGATGGTATGACCCATGTTTATCAGAAAGGTTCACCATTCTTTTACCCACCTTCCATTAAATCTAAAACACGCACGTCTATGGACTCTCGCGCACGGAATATTCGCGACCTAACAGTGCCTACAGGGCAGTCCATTACCTCAGCAATATCTTCATAGCTCAGGCCCTCGTACTCGCGCAGGGTGACCGCAGTACGCAGATCTTCTGGTAGATCCTCCATGGCACGATTAATAACCCCTTCCAACTCATCGCGAAACAGCTGATTCTCCGGCGTGCCCATGTCTTTAAGGCGATCGCTGCCAGCATAGTACTCCGCATCCCCGACATCCACATCAAAGGATGGGGGGCGACGACTGCGCGCAACTAGGTAGTTTTTCGCTGTATTCACAGCAATACGATATAACCAGGTATAAAACTGACTGTCACCACGAAACCTAGGCAGAGCGCGATAGGCTTTAATAAAGGCTTCCTGAGTGACATCGGCCACCTCATCGGCATCACGAATAAATCGGCCGACAATAGCCTGGACTTTGTATTGGTATTTCAAAACCAGAAGATCAAAGGCTCGTTTATCACCTTTCTGTACTCTAACCACCAACTGCTGATCAGTCGGTTCTATCTTAGTTTCCGTCATGGAGCAATCCGTTATCCCAACTTTAGGGTTATATTTTTATCGTTGAGAACTCTCAACGTTCAGCGGTCACCAAAGAAAGACCCGCAATAGCCCAATAAGTTCGCCTATTTAGTCGCACGATTTCCGAGCTTATACTATCATGCTGCGACCAATTTTTGTGGCCCTAAAATGAAACAACCCCATCTCTATGATGTTTTGATTATCGGCAGTGGCGTCGCTGGACTAACGCTGGCGCTGCGGCTGGATAAAAGTCTGCGCATTGCACTTATTAGCAAGGCCTCAATGCAGGCCGGTGCCTCCTGGCTAGCCCAGGGCGGTATAGCGGCTGTCTTCGATAAAGATGACAGTGCAGATGCCCACATCGCCGACACATTAGTTGCCGGCGCCGGCCTCTGCCATGAGGATGCCGTTCGCCTGGTGGTAGAGAATGGGCCTGGCGCCGTTAACTGGTTGATTGATCAGGGCGTCGACTTTACCCGTGACTCCGATCAAGAACATTACCACCTAACCCAGGAGGGCGGCCACAGTCATAGACGTATTCTGCATACCGCAGATGCCACAGGCAAAGAGGTCACCGGCACTCTGGTTGATCAGGTTATTGCCGCGCCGCATATCGAACTGTTTGAAAATCACTGTGCTGTTGACCTCACCACCCAGGCAGACAATGACTCTCGAAAAATACGCTGTACCGGCTGTTATATGCTGAATATTGAAACCGGAGTCGTGTCCCTGTTTCAGGCAAAAACAGTGGCATTAGCGTCTGGTGGTGCCAGCAAAGCCTATCTGTACACCAGCAACCCGGATGGAGCCAGCGGCGATGGCCTTGCCATGGCATGGCGCAAAGGCTGCCGAGTAGCCAATCTTGAATTTAACCAGTTCCACCCTACCTGTCTGTATCATCCCAAGGCCAAGTCGTTCTTGATTACCGAGGCACTGAGGGGCGAGGGAGCACTGCTGCGCCTGCCGGATGGCAGCCGGTTTATGGATAGATTCCACCCCGATGCTGAACTGGCTCCTCGGGATGTAGTAGCCCGGGCTATTGACCACGAAATGAAACGCCTAGGGAGTGATTGCCTGTATCTGGATATTACTCACCGGCCCGCTGAATTTATTGTTGCACATTTCCCCAGTATGTATAAAAACTGCCTGGAATATGGCATTGACATCACTAAAGACCAGATACCTGTGGTGCCCGCCGCGCACTACACCTGTGGCGGAGTGATGGTCAATGAAAAGGGTCAAACCGATCTGCTAAATCTCTATGCTGTTGGAGAATCAGCATTTACCGGACTGCATGGTGCCAATCGTATGGCCAGCAATTCACTGCTGGAATGTCTAGTCTATGCCCAGGCTGCGGCAACCGACATCAACAGTCAGATTCCAGAAATTGCCGAGCCAGACTTTATCCCCAACTGGGATGCCTCTAGAGTCAGCAGTTCCGATGAAAACGTGGTTATCTCTCATAACTGGGACGAACTGCGCCGCTTTATGTGGGACTACGTGGGCATTGTGCGCACCAACAAAAGACTAGAGCGGGCGCAACATCGAATAAAATTACTACAGAGTGAAATTCAGGAGTACTACAGCAACTGTGAAGTCACCAGAGATCTTCTAGAACTGCGTAATTTGGCCACAGTCTCAGAATTGATTATTCGCTGTGCCCTGCAACGCAAAGAGAGCCGAGGACTGCACTACACTTTGGATTATCCTGATCTTTCGCCTATCGCCAGAGACACAGTGATGGTGCCGATTAATTTTGCAGGCCAAAATGTCATCATCAGCCAGCAGTAGCTCGTGCCACAAGCAGTTGCCGCAAGCACCTGTGCTGCTCCTCGGACATTGAATCTGCTGGTATCGCTAGACTAAAATTTTTCCCCGCCGCAGGGCTAAGATAAAGTATCACCAGTTTGCCCGTGACAAATTGATCTGCCGCCAGGCTATATTGTCTGCCATCGTCCAGAATACATAGATCTCTGGATGGCACAAAGCGCAGGACCTGCTCATCGCTGGCTTGCCACTCACGCCAGCGCTTTACAGCCACAAGCAGGATCAAACCGGACCCGACCAGCCGACCCCAAAGCAAAACTGGCATCGCAAAGACAAATAGAAGCAAAATGACAAACAGAATTAACTGAGCAGAAATCAGCGTCTTCGAAGGACTGAGCGTAACCTCAATCTGGCTTGTGGTGATTCTCATGAATAATCTGCACTATCCTTTGGGTATCTGGATCCGTAGGCTGCTCGCGCTTCATCAGCCAGACAAATAGCTGCTGGTCTTCACGCTCAAGCAGCGCCTCAAAGCGCAGTTGATCATCTTCATCGAGAGAATCGTAGGTATTTTCAACAAAGGGTTGCAGAAGCAGGTCCAGTTCCAACATACCCCGGCGACTGGCCCACATTAGGCGGTTTTTATTCATCTTGAATCAATAATTGTGTTAAAGCGGCATTATAAGAGACAATCACCAATTAACCTACAGTTGCGGCTAAGAGAATGGATAGGCGATGACAGACCAGATCGATAATAGAGGCTTTATTAAGCTTAGCGGCCCTGACAGCCGCAAATTTTTGCAGGGCCAGGTTACCTGCGACATGGATAGCCTAACTGAAGAACAGAGCATTTTGGGTGCCCAGTGCACGCCCAAAGGG
This sequence comes from uncultured Porticoccaceae bacterium, assembly GCA_965656965.1. Lineage (GTDB taxonomy): Bacteria > Pseudomonadota > Gammaproteobacteria > Pseudomonadales > Porticoccaceae > HTCC2207. Next base: position 123,287 of record CBFHMK010000004.1, on the reverse strand, counting down.
CGTATTGTCTTTCTGTTTAAAGCAAGCCTAGAAGCCGATGGCAACATAGTGCTGGAAACTCATCATTCAGTCACCGAGATTGCCATAGCCAGCCTTAAAAAGTACGCCGTGTTTTTTAAAACCGAAATCACCACCATCACAGCACCGAATAACCGGCAGTCCTTAACTGATCTTGAAAGACTCCGCAGTGGCATGGCTGATATTACCGCCGCTACCACAGATATGTTTATCCCGCAGATGATTAACCTGGATGCCCTTGGTTATATCAGCTTTAAGAAAGGCTGCTACACAGGTCAGGAGATAGTCGCACGCGCCCACTACCGAGGTGCTGTAAAGCGCAGGATGCATCATATGAGTATGCGCAGCTCTGATGTTCCGACCATCGGCTCTGAGATATACAGCTTAGAAGGCAAGGCGGTTGGCAACATTGCAGGCGCCGCAGCTGTAGACGGCGACAGGGTGGAAATTCTAGCGGTACTGGCTGACAAAGCCAGTCATATACAAGACATAAAGGTTAATGGTCATACTTATAATGTAAGCCACCTCAACCTACCCTATGAGATAAAGCCCGGCCCATGAGCCAGATCATAGGGCTGTTAGAGGAAAACCAGCATCTCTTAATGTGGATGGGCCTGGGTTCGCTGGCAGTTTTTGTGGTGAGCCTACTGTCTCTACCCTGGCTAGTGGCGCAAATTCCCGAAGACTATTTTGTACCCAAAAAACGTCGGCCAACCCAGTGGAAGACCAAGCGTCCGGTGACCAGACTTGTGACACTAATCAGTAAAAATTTGCTGGGTTATGTGCTGCTACTTGGCGGCATAATGATGCTGTTCTTGCCGGGTCAGGGCATTTTGACCATGGTCGCGGGCATCCTGCTTATCGATTACCCCGGCAAGTTTGCTCTGGAGCGCAAAATTGCCAATACCCCAGCAATATTTAAAGGCCTTAACTGGCTGCGCGCCAAGGCCAAAAAACCACCCCTACTTTAATCTGCGCGCGCTTCTGCTCAATGCTAGTGGCCAGAGCTTTTTCCTTGCTAGGCTCTGTCAAGATAGGGTGCTGCTCTAGCGCGATATCGCTATAACCGGTATCTTACCCAGCACCACCTCGTTGCCTTCCTTGGGGTCTAGAGGGATATTGCGCGCTAACACCAGGCTAATCGCCGCCATCACCGACCCCATCAAAAATACCGCCATAGGTGAAACCAGCCACACAAGCCCAAACAGCGCCGGGATTACCACAGCAGCAATATGATTAATGGTAAAGGCTACGCCAGCAGTAGACGCCATATCTGCCGGGTCGGCAATTTTTTGGAAATAGGTTTTGATGGCAATGGCCAAACTGAAGAACAGATGATCCAGCACATACAGACCTGCAGCCCAATAGGCATTGTCTACAAAGGCGTAGGCAGCGAACACACAGATCAGCCCGCAGTACTCAAAAGTCAGAGCACGACGCTCGCCAATGCGCCCTACCAGAGCACCTATGCGTCCAGCAAAGGCCCAGTTAAACAGATGGTTAATCAAATACAGAGCCGCAACATCGCTTACCGAATAGCCAAACTTCTCCACCATAAGAAATCCGGCAAACACCACAAAGATCTGACGCCGCGCGCCGCCCATAAAGGTCAGCGCATAATACAGCCAATAGCGCTTGCGCATGAGTAGATGCTTGCGCTGAGTTGTGGCGCTTTCAAAGCGAGGAAAAGCCAGCCAGGCAAACAGGGTCAGGCCCACACAGATAACGCCACCAATCAGATAAATAACCTGGTAACTAAGGCCAAACTGGTCCTGAGCCAGCATTAAAAATCCATACACCAGCAGCGACGCCATAGATCCGGCGGCTATCAGCTGGCCCAGCACCTTCGGCGCCTCATCAATGCTCAACCATTGCAACGAAAGCGACTGCTTAACGGTTTCAAAATAATGAAAGCCCACAGACATCAGAAAGGTCGTTAGATAGAGCCCCACCACAGAGGGGAAATAGCCAGCGATAGCGACACCGATACCCAACAGCGCCAGCGAAAGATAGGCTAATAGTTGCTCCTTGATAATCAGCAACACCAGCACAGCGGTAAAGGCCAAGAATCCAGGTATTTCGCGGATACTTTGCAGCATGCCAATTTCAGCACCGCTAAAACTGGCTTTTTCAATCACAAAATTGTTCAGTAGTGCCATCCAGGTAGCAAAGGCAATGGTCATGGCCACAGTCATAACCAGGAGGAGATTTTTCGGCGTCTGCCAATGTCGAGTCTGCAATTTAAGATTCCCGGAAAAAGTAGAGATATTTTTAAAGCTGAATATCTTGTTCTGCTGGTAGCTGCCAGTCTATAGGAGTTAGGCCCTGCTGTTGCAGATACCTATTGGCTGCTGAAAAATGCCCACAGCCAAAAAAACCTCGGTAGGCAGACAGTGGCGATGGATGCACAGATTTAAGCACCAGATGCCTCGACTGATCTATAAAGGCACCCTTCCTCTGGGCATAACTACCCCAGAGTAAAAAAACAATACCATCGCGCTGGTCATTGAGCGCTCTAATAGCCTGATCGGTAAACTGCTCCCATCCCTTGCCCTGATGAGCACCGGCATTGCTTTGCTCCACAGTCAACGTGGCATTGAGTAACAGCACCCCCTGCTTGGCCCAACTAGTCAAACAGCCATGATTGGGCTGCTGTATACCCAGGTCCTCAGCCAGCTCTTTGTATATATTAGCCAGCGATGGCGGCACCTTGACACCTGGTAGCACCGAAAAACACAGTCCATGGGCCTGATGGGGACCATGATAGGGATCCTGCCCAAGAATCACCACCCGCACCTTATTAAATGGCGTGTAGTTGAGCGCAGAGAACCATTGCGAGCCCGGAGGATAAATTACCTTGCCACTATTTTTTTGCTGCAACAGGAATTCTTTTAACGCCTGCATATATGGCTTATCAAACTCGTCGCCAATCACTGACAACCAACTAGGGTCTATTTTAACAGCGCCATGATCAACCATATAAATACCCCCAATCCATGAAAAGCTAACTTAAGTATCGCGACGAATGTTATCATAGTCTCTCATGAAACCTGTCTCCACTTTCGCTATCTGGCGCCTCACCTGGCCGACCATCCTCAGCAATATGGCCTTTATGCTGACTGGTCTTATATTCCTGAAAATTGCCGGTGGAATGGGCCTCGACGAAGCTGCTGCCGTAACCACAGGGCAGCGTCTGTTCTTTATCCTTTTCGCCGTGATGATGGGGCTATCCAGTGGCACCACGGCACTGGTTGGCCGCTACTGGGGCGCAGACAACAAAGTGATGGCTGGACGTGTAGCCGCACTCTCAGTACTGGTATTTTTTGTCGACGGCCTGCTGCTGTCCTGGGTATCCATACCCTTCCTAGATCCATTAGTGGGCATCTTCAACCTCACCGCCGCAGCCCATGAGATGGCAGTAGACTTTGTCTACTACACAGTGCTCTACGCCCCACCCATGCTGATAGTGCTGATATTTAGCATGGCCTTTCGTGCTACCGGCGACAGTACCACACCACTGTGGGCTGCACTGATAGGCGCAGTATTGGGCGTCTATCTGGGCATGGCCTACACCTACGGCTGGCATAGTCTAAGTCCAGTGGGCCTGTCTGGCCTCGCCATAGGCAATGGCGTGGGCTCGATTATCACAGTGATTATTTTTATAGCTCTCTGGCTGCTGGGCATGCTGTCATTCAAACCAGCCAACCCAATTCCAGACTTTGTACGCAATGGCCGTGACCTAGTAAAAATAGGCACGCCAGCGGCATTCGAGCAAATATTTTTCCAGGGTGGTCTGTTGATATTTCTGGTGTTTCTGGCCAGCTACGGCAATGCCGCCTTTGCAACCTATGGTATAGGCCTGTCCATACTGGGCCTGATGATTGTTATCGCCTTTAGCTTTTCCATATCCAGCGCCACGCTGGTTAGCCAATATCTCGGCGCCGGGGATCATCAGGGTGCCTATAACGCAGGTTGGCGAACCATGCGCACCTGCGTCTATATAATGATTCTTGGCGGCATTCTGATGAGTGCCTTTGCCGAAGAAATTGCCCGCTTTATGATTAACGATCCTGAAGTGGTAGCTCTGCTGGTACCCTTTACCTACATCATCAGCTGCAGTCTGCCTCTAATGGGTATTGAGTTTAGTATGGCTGGTGCCCTGCGCGGTGCAGGTGACACCAGATACCCTATGATGGTCACCATTATTAGCATTGCTCTGAATCGTATTTTGATACCTTTTATTCTCGTTCAAATCGGCGCCGACGTTATCTGGCTATATGCAACGTCTCTATTAGATTTTGGTCTAAAATCAAGTCTAAATATGCGCCGCTTTCGTAATAAAACTTGGTTAAACGATCACCATCCCAATATTCAACATTCCAGTAAATAGGTACGCAATGCCCCACCATAGTGCAACCCTAAGCCAAGGGCTTACATATGACCGCCAGATCGCCTACTGGCTATTTTTCAGCGCCGCCGTAATCTTCGGTATGATCCTGCTGGGCGGGGTTACTCGCCTAACTAATTCAGGCCTATCCATGGTCGACTGGAAACCATTGATGGGTATGATCCCGCCTATATCAGAGGCGGACTGGCAGCATATGTTCTGGAAGTACCAGCAGTTTCCGGAGTATCAGAAAATAAACATGGGCATGTCCCTCGACGAATTCAAATCGATCTTTATGTACGAGTATCTGCACCGCATGCTTGGCAGGCTGATCGGGGTTATTTTTGTTGTGCCGTTTTTGTTTTTTTACTTCAGTAAGCGGATACGGGCTGGCCTAACACCAAAACTGGTTCTTATGCTGATTGGTGGCGGCTGCCAGGGTCTACTGGGCTGGTATATGGTCAAGAGCGGGCTGGTAGATAAGCCAGATGTCAGCCAGTATAGGCTCAGCGCTCATCTGGGAGCTGCGGTACTTATTTACTCATTTATCCTCTGGACTGCCTTTGGATTGGTCAGCCCTAAAGCCAAGCAGCCAGTGCAACTCAGGACATTTGCCTACAGCCTTAGTGGCTTGATCTTTTTAATGATCCTTTCTGGTGGACTGGTAGCAGGTACCAAGGCCGGTTTTGCCTACCCTACCTGGCCGCTGATGGGAGATAGCTTTATCCCACCCGGACTGTACAGCATGGCGCCAGCCTGGCTATCGGCCTTTGAAGATATCACCACTATTCAGTTCAACCATAGAATCTTCGCCTACCTGATTGTGGCGCTAGTACTGACCTTTGCGACCAAAGCACTCAAGGCCGATATACAGGGCCCGGCCAGGATAGGTATCTTTGCTCTGGTAGGATTCCTGGTATTGCAGGTAAGCCTGGGGATCAGTACATTAATATTTTATATGCCCGTTCCCGTGGCTGCCGCCCATCAGGTCGGAGCCGTCGCCCTTTTAAGCGCCTCACTATTTGTTAGCCATTCTCTGGCCAACAGTTCACAGTAGAAAATAGTTCAGGCTCATAGAATCAACCATTGGAGAAATAGTATGAAAAAACTAGTCATTACATTCATAGCAGCAACATTATCATTTGGTGCCCTCGCAGGGGACCCCGCCGCAGGCAAGGCTAAATCAATGACCTGTGCTGGCTGCCACGGCATGAATGGTATTAGCAACAACGGCATGTGGCCAAACCTTGCCGGCCAGAAAGAACCCTACCTGGTCAGCCAGCTTAAGCAGTTTAGAGATGGTAAGCGCGACAACGCGATGATGAGCGCCATGGCCAAAGGCCTCAGCGATGCAGATATTGCCAACCTTGCGGCCTACTACGCTAGCCTAAAGTAAAGCCTGTAAGCGATAACAAAAAAGCCCGGCACTAGCCGGGCTTTTTTGTTTAGCAGTTTTATTCTGGCCGCATATGGGGAAACAGCAGCACATCTCGAATAGAAGGCGAGTCAGTCAGCAGCATCACCAGCCGATCAATACCAATACCCTCACCAGCGGTCGGTGGCATACCGTATTCCAGCGCACGAATATAGTCAGCATCAAAGTGCATAGCCTCATCATCACCGGCATCCTTCTCCGCCACCTGCTGCTTAAAGCGCGACTCCTGATCTTCCGCATCGTTAAGCTCCGAGAAACCATTAGCAATCTCACGGCCACCCACAAAGAACTCAAAGCGATCCGTCACATGAGGGTCCTGATCATTGCGCCGCGCCAGGGGCGACACCTCAGCCGGATACATGGTAATAAACGTAGGCTGCTCTAGAAGATGCTCAACCGTCTTTTCAAAAATCTCAATCTGCACCTTACCCAGACCCCAGATATCTTTCAGAGGAATATGCAGCCCCTCAGCGATTGCACGAGCACCGGCTTCATCGGCTAACTGTTCAGCACTGATATCCGGGTTGTACTGCAAAATAGAATCAAACACCGACAGACGAATAAAGGGCTCAGCAAAATCATAATGAGTCTCGCTCACCACCTCACCCTCAGCATCCTTAACCGTATTCACCACCTTAGTCGAACCCAACACCTCTGTGGTCATCTTGCGCAGCATATCTTCTGTCAGATCCATCAGATCATTAAAGTCCGAATAAGCCTGATAGAACTCCAGCATAGTGAACTCAGGGTTATGACGCGTCGACAAACCCTCATTGCGGAAATTGCGGTTAATCTCATAGACCCGCTCAAAACCACCCACCACCAGGCGCTTCAAATACAGCTCCGGCGCAATACGCATATACATATCAATATCCAGCGCATTGTGATGAGTCACAAAAGGACGCGCCACCGCACCCCCGGGAATCACCTGCAACATAGGCGTCTCAACTTCCAAAAAGTCAGCACCATTTAAATAGCGACGAATAAAATCAACAACCTTAGAGCGCACCCGGAACGTATTACGCACCTCAGGGTTAACAATCAGATCCACATAGCGCTGACGGTAACGCATCTCTTGATCCGCCAGACCATGAAACTTATCCGGCAGCGGACGCAGCGCCTTGGTAAGCAACTGGTACTCATCCATCTGCACATAGAGATCGCCCTTACCCGACAGATGCAGAGCACCTTTAATGCCGACAATATCACCCAGGTCCAAAGACTTGGCAAAGGGACGCGCCTCTTTGGTCACATACAGTTGAATCGTATCTGAGCTGTCCTGCACCACAATAAAGGCACCGCGATTGCGAATTACCCGCCCCGCAACCGACACAATCTTGCCCAGCTTCTCGAGATCTTCTTTGCTCTCATGGCCAAAGCCAGACTGCAGCTCAGCCGCACTGTGCTCAGGCCGAAAATCATTGGGAAATACCGCCCCACCCTCTTCACGCAATGCAGTGAGTTTGGCCCGGCGCTCAGCAATTAACTTATTCTCGTCTTGTTGATCAGTCATAATTTGGTCTTTGTGTTTATTTCAATAATTAAGTTAGCCATCAATCAAACCCTGCTCGGTCAAGGATGCAATGCAGGGCAAGCATCTGAGACCTCGAGCAACAGGGATGTTGCTCAAGAGCGTACAGGGAAGTATTTACAGCGTGTCTCAGATGCTTGCCCTGTGTTGCATTCGTGTTTGGTGCTCGGCGGCTGCCCTTGAGCTGCATCCGCATTTAGTAACCAAAGTGACTCAGTTTTAAAGACCGGCTTTTAATGAAGCCACAATAAACTGGTCCAACTTACCATCCAATACCGCGCCGGTATTTCTTGTCTCGATACCCGTGCGTAAATCCTTTATTCGCGCATCATCCAATACATAAGAACGAATCTGACTACCCCAACCAATATCCGACTTAGTCTCCTCAGTCGCCTGCGCCGCCTCAGCCCGCATCAACATCTCCGCCTCATAAAGCTTAGCCCGCAACATCTGCCAACACTTATCCCGGTTCTGATGCTGGGACCTCTGACTCTGACACTGCACCACAATACCACTGGGCTCATGGGTCAAACGCACCGCCGAATCCGTCTTATTAATATGCTGACCACCAGCACCAGAGGCCCGGTAAGTATCAGTTCGCACATCCGACGGATCAATCTCAATCTCAATATTGTCATCAATCTCCGGCGACACATAGACCGCCGAAAAAGACGTATGGCGACGATTGCCCGAATCAAACGGCGACTTGCGCACCAACCTGTGCACACCAATCTCCGTGCGCAACCAGCCAAACGCATACTCACCAGTCACCTGCACCGTCGCACTTTTAATGCCAGCTACATCTCCAGCAGAACACTCCACCAACTCCGCCTTAAAACCCTTATCATCCGCCCAGCGCAAATACATACGCAACAGCATCTCCGCCCAATCCTGAGCCTCAGTGCCACCAGAACCAGACTGAATATCCAAATAGGCGTTATTAGCATCCATCTCACCACTAAACATGCGGCGAAACTCCAGCTTAGCCAACTGCGCCTCAAGGCTCGCAATCTCAGACTCCACCTCAGCCACAGTAGCAGCGTCATCCTCCTCAACCGCCATCTCCAACAACTCGCGAGAATCAGAGACACCAGAGTCCAGATCCTCAATTGTCTTGACCACAGCTTCCAGAGACGAACGCTCGCGGCCCAACTCCTGAGCACGATCTGGGTCATTCCAAACATCAGGTTCGCCGAGTTCTAACTCAACCTCGGCTAGACGGTCCTTGCGATTAACATAGTCAAAGGTACCCCCTCAACACGTCAGTACGTGCCTGCAAATCATCGAGAGCGTTGTAGAGCGGATTAACTTCCATTGCCTATTATCAGCCTGCATCAAGTAAGCGGCGCATTTTACATGACCAGCCATGCCACACCAAGCTAAAACAGGCCGCCAACAGAGTTGATTGTGGGCCAGCAGTAGCGCAACATAACCGCAGAAAAAAATAATAGAACCCGGAGACAACCGCCATGAAAAAAATCAGCCTAGCCGTACTCGGCACCTTGCTCGCCTATCTGCTGCTATGGCCCGTCGCCATAGACCCCCTAAGTTGGGACGCACCGCAAAATCAAGGCTATGTGGGCGACTTTGAGCAGAACGACAAACTGGCCAACATCGAGATTATAGAGCTTACCGATACCCATGGCCCAGAGGGGCTGGCCCTGCTCAATGGCGAGATCTACACCGCCACCCGCGAAGGCTGGATACTCAAATACAACGAAGCCAGCGGCGCAATCACCAAACTGGCCAACACCCAGGGCAGCCCCCTGGGCCTGGTATTTGATGCCAGCGGCAACCTGCTGATAGCCGACGCCTACAAAGGCATACTCAGCATGGCGCCAGATGGAACGCTCCGCACCCTCACCAACAGCATGGACGGCGTGCCCATCGTCTATGCCGACGATCTGGACGTGACCGAAGATGGCAAAATTTACTTTAGCGACGCCTCCACCAAATTTGGCGCCGAAAGCAATGGTGGCACCTATGCCGCCAGCCTGCTGGATATCGCAGAGCACGGCGGCCATGGTCGCCTGCTGGTCTACGACCCCGCCGACCAGAGCACCAAACTAGTCATGGACGGCCTAAACTTTGCCAATGGCGTAGCCACCGCCGCCGATAGCAGCTTTGTGCTGATTAACGAAACCGGCAGCTACCGCATACACAAATACTGGCTCACAGGTGAAAAAGCCGGTACCGCCGAAGTCATAATCGACAACCTGCCCGGCTTTCCCGACAATATAGTGCGCGGTCGCGACGGGCGCTTCTGGGTAGGCCTGGTGTCACCCCGCAGCCAAGAGCTGGATAATATTTCCAGCTCACCCCTGATCCGCAAAATGGTCCAGCGCTTGCCGCAATTTATGCAACTGGCAGCAGAGTCATACAGCCATGTGATTGCCATAGATGGCGACGGCAATGTACTCACCTCACTGCAGGACCCCAATGGCCAACACCATACCAACACCGGCGCCCTGGAAACCGACGACTGGCTGTATATCAGCAGCCTGCACGCCGACAACCTGGCCCGAATTAAACGAGAAGATGCCGGAATCTAATGAGCCTATTTACTGACCAGCTGCAACACCACTTTTATAATGCCTTTAAACACCAGGGCGACCTGCACTGCAGTCAGGTAACCACCCAGGGGCTGCAAGAGCCCCGCATGGCCAGCATCAATAGAGCCCTGGCTGAGCAGCTGGGCATAGACCCAGAGCAACTCAGCAGCCCAGAGATGTTACAAATAATGAGCGCCAATGCAGTGCCCCAACAGGCACAGCCAATCGCACTGGTTTACTCCGGTCACCAGTTTGGTGTCTGGGCAGGCCAGCTTGGGGATGGCCGCGCCATCACCCTGGGCGAACTGGAAAAAGACGGCCGCCTCTGGGATATCCAACTTAAAGGCGCCGGCACCACCCCCTACTCCAGATTTGCCGATGGCCGCGCCGTACTGCGCTCCAGCATCCGCGAATATCTCTGCTCCGAAGCCATGCACGGGCTGGGCATAGCCACCACCAGAGCACTATGCCTAGTAGATAGCAAAACTCCAGTCTACCGCGAAGACGTCGAGCCCGGTGCCACCGTCTGCCGCATCGCCGAGAGCCATATTCGCTTTGGCTCCTTTGAGCACTTTCACTACCGCAACCAGCCGGACAATGTTAAAGCCCTGGCCGACTATGTAATAGACCGCCACTTCCCAGACTGGGCCGAGAGCGAAGAAAAATATTATTTAATGCTGGAAAACTGCGTGCTTAAAACCGCCAAAATGATTGCCCAGTGGCAATCAGTCGGCTTTAACCACGGCGTGATGAACACCGACAATATGTCCATACTCGGCGACACCATCGACTATGGCCCCTTTGGCTTTCTTGATAGCTACAACCCAGAGCATATCTGCAATCACTCAGATACCAATGGCCGCTACAGCTTTAAAAACCAGCCCAGCGTCGGTCTTTGGAATCTGAATGCCCTGGCCACCGCACTGTCCACATTGATCAGCAACGATGACCTGGTGCGCGCACTCAAGCAATATGAACCAGAGTTTTTATATCAATTTAGAACCATTATGGCTAGCAAAATTGGACTAGAAGAATACCAACCCGAGGATGAACAGCTGATTAATCATCTGTTGGAACTGCTGCAAACCAATAATGTAGATTACACAATTTTCTTTAGGCAATTAGCGGATTACTCAGCCGATAACCAAAGCATTAGAGACCAGTTTATCGACAGAGAAGCCTTTGATAGCTGGGCAGTGAAATACAGCCAGCGGCTGCAACAGCAAGACCAGACCGATCAACAGCGTCACCAACGGATGCAGGCTATTAACCCAAAGTATGTGCTGCGCAACTATATGGCCCAGACTGCCATAGAACAGGCCCATCAGGGAGATTACATAGAGGTGAATTTGCTGCTGGAGCTACTGCAAGCGCCCTTTGCCGAGCACCCCCAAGCAGAGCACTATGCTGGATTACCGCCCGACTGGGCAGAACAGATATCAGTGAGCTGTTCATCCTAAACTCACTTTTCTGGGGGCGAAAAAAACCCCTGCTGTAAGGAGGGGGAGTGATACAGACCAGCAGGGGCTACAAAGTTTCGGACTAAAAATGACTGAGATTTTAGTCACTGTACTTATAAGACTCCGAAACCTAAAAAAACCCTACCTCTCAAATAAAAATGTTTGGGCCAACTGCGTATTCCCAACTGACAACCGCAATTTCGACGCTATAATGCTCTACGAATCATTATTTTGTGAAAGGCCTCAGTTGAAAACACCGCAAGCATTAAAATCACTCTTCTCCTGGCTTCTGTGCCTGCCTGCTCTTTTATTGAGTCAGGCCGCCAGCGCGGATATTTTTTGGTTTGTGCGCAATGACGATGGATCCACCAACTGGCAATATGTGGCCAATTTCTCCAGCGGCATTCTGATTATTGCGCTGTCGCTGACTATTCTGCGACTGATCTTTACCCGGCGGCAGGTCCGTCAATATAACCATGAGCTTGAGGAAATTCGCACCCAGTTGGAGCTGCGGGTTAAGGAGCGCACGGCTACATTGGAAGCCGAGATTGTTGAGCATCGGGCTACCACCGAGCGGCTGCGCAGCTCTGAGTCTTATATCACCAGTATTTTGCGCTCTATGCCGCTGATGCTGATCGGCCTCAATAAAGAAAACCGCATTACCCAGTGGAATCATCGCGCTGAAGAAATTAGCGGTTTGCCGTCGGCCAATGTGATGGGGCAGGATCTATGGGAGGCCTTCCCCTCCATCAGTGTGACCCCTCAGCAGATTCAGCAGGCGCTGGATGACAATGAAACTATTACGATTAAATACAGCCAGCGCGGCCAGTATCATTTTGATATTACGATCTACCCGCTGCAGAACCAGATAGAAACCGGTGTGGTGATTCTGGTTGACGATGTGACCCAACGGGTGCAAAACGAGACCATGTTGATACAGCGCGACAAGATGTCTTCTATGGGCGAGATGGCCTCGATTATGGCCCATGATATTAATATCCCTCTGCGGGCGATTATTAAAGATGTTAAAGAGGTGCGTCAGGATTTAACTGACGAGCCCATGGATATAGAAGGGATGCGCGAGATGCTTGAGAACGCGGTTATTCGCGGGCAGCAGGCAACCTCTATTATCGATAACCTGGTCAGTTTCTCTGGCAGCGGTGGCACCAAAACCGAAGCCAATATGGTTGATGTAATTAATCATTCCGTAGAGCTGGCCAATGATGTGCTGTCGGTGATGCCCGGCCTGCGCTTTAAAGACGTCAAGGTCAATATAGACTGTCCCGAAGATGTACCGGAGATACCCTGCTATATCACTGAGATGCAGCAGGTATTTTTAAGCCTGTTCCGTCACTCCTGTTATGCCCTGGGCAAGATAGACGACGGCGACCATATACCCACTATCAATATTGAACTATCGGTGTTCTACGATAATCTGTGGGTGCGTATTCAGCACAATGGCCGCGGTATAGGCCTTGAGGAGCAGAAGTCCATCTTTGAACCCTTTGCGGCTGATGGCAATGGCAATGGCCAGTTTGGCCCAGGCAAGCGGTTGTCGTTCTCTCACTTTATTGTGGTAGAGCAGCACCAGGGGCAGATTGCATTAACCTCTGACCCCGATGTGGGCACTACTTTCCATATTCAGTTGCCCCTGCGTTAGCAGCCCTAGCGTTTTATTTACAGACCCTTAAGCACTTCCAGAGGTGGCTGCACCACGGCTTTGCGGCTGTAGCCAACGCCCAGGGCACCTACTAATAAACCACCAGCAATCGGACCAGCGACCCAAATCCAGGGATGCAGGGCAAACGGCAGATCAAACATAAAGCGCTGAATCATGGCCACAGCAGCCTCGGCACCAATGGCCGCCAGTAGGCCCGCCATGACTCCAAGGACCGTAAACTCCACCAGCTGAATACCTAAAATCAGTCGCCTTGAACTACCCAGGGTGCGCAGTATCGCACTCTCCTGCAGACGCTCGGCCATAGACAGGCTAACCGCAGCAAACATAACCAGCACACCACAGCTAAGAATCAACAGAGTCATCACCTCAAGGCCACTGGTGACCTGAGACACAATAGTGCGAATACGCTCAATAATTTTATCCAGCTCAATCACCTGCACCGTGGGGTATTTGCGCAGCAGATCATTGACCAGCAGCTTTTGCTGGGGCGGTATATAAAGGCTGGTCATATTGGTGCGCGGATAACTTTCCAGCAGCCCTTCGGGAAATAAAAAGTAAAAATTGGGGGTCATATTGTCCCAGTTTAAACTGCGGGTGCTAGTAACCCTGGCTTCAAAGATTAAGCCGCCCACACTAAAGGTAATCTGATCGCCTATGGACAGACCCAACTCCCCCGCCAGTTCATCTTCCAGGGACACCGGGGCAATATCGCCAGATAGATCCAGCTTATCCCACCACTCACCGGCGGTAAGCTCATTGCCTTCGGGCAGGTCTGTGGTCCAGCTAAGATTAAGCTCACGGCGGAAAGATTCATGGCGATCGCGCTGGTCTTCACTAATTTCCTGGCCATTAATCTCTGTCATACGGCCTCGCACCATACTGAACCATCCAGCCGTCTCAAGGTTTTGCTCGCTGACCATATTGCGCACCCCGTCCAGTTCATAGGGCGCTACATTAATTAGGAAGTGATTGGGCGCATCGTCAGCCAGCTGCCAGCGCCACTCGTCAATGAGCGAGGTGCGCACCACGGCCATAATCATTAATAGAGCTATGGCGCCGGAAAAACCCACCATCTGAATAATACTCTGGGACTTGCGACGCCACAGATTACTGGCCGCCAGACGCCAGATACTGCCCATCTTTTGACCATAGTTTTTACCCGCACGCAGCAGAGCCAAACCAATCACAATAGTAGCCACAGCAGTGATGCCAAAGCCCGCCAGAATAGCCAGCGACAGATAGAGATTTTTGCTGTACCAGAGCAGCAAGCTGGCCACGGCGGCGACACCAAATAAGCTGCGCACCATTGAACTCACTGGCTTCACCTGAACATCCTGGCGCAGCACGGCCAGGGGCGACTGGGTAGGCAGATGCCAGAGCGCAGGCAAGGTAAAACCACCCAAACACAGCAGGCCAGTAGCCATACCGGTAATCCAAGGGCGTAAACCGGCCATTGGCAGGGAGATAGGCAGCCACTCTCGCACTGCGTAAATAAGCATCTCGGAGAACCCATAGCCCACCAGCAGCCCCAATAGCGAACCACCAATACCCAGCCATAGACTCTGTTGCATATAGAGGCTACGCACACGGCTGGCGGAGATGCCCCAGCTTTTTAACAGGGCCACCTGCTGAGTCTGACCCGCGGCAAAGTGATGGCTGGCTAGAGCCAGGGCAATACCGGCCAATACCACACCCACACTGCCTGCCAGGAGGAGGAAGCGACGCCCCTCAGCCATGGCATCGGCAACGCTGGCCTGGGCTTCATCGGGGGTAATCAGGCGGTCATGCACATCCAGCTCGCCTGCTATCCATTGACTGAAGTCGTCAAAGCCATCCGCGCCACTGGCACCCTCGGCCATCAAAAATCTATGGGTCACGCGGCTGCCGGGAACAATAATAGCGGCGGCCTCAATATCGCTGTGGTTCATAAGTACCCGCGCACCAATAGCGCCATAGGTTCCGCCACTGTCGGGCTCTTCAACCACGGTCTGGGTCACTGTTAAGCGAATTTCGCCCAGTTCAATTTCATCGCCCAGCTCTATATCAAGCAGAGGTAAAAGTCTCGCATCCACCCAGGCTTCGCCCGCCGCTGGACCAAAATCAATCTCTTCGATTAGATTGATATCACTGGTAAATGGGGTAGTTGTGCGACGCAGCAAACCTTTCAAAGGATAGCCTGTCTCCACCGCCTTAATCGATGCCAGATGCATATTGGCTTCGTGGTACACCATGGAGGCAAAGGTTAGCACCCGGGCACTCTGCACCTGCTTCTGTTGAGATTCTTGAACCCATTGTGGATCAATGGTGCGACTGCTTCTTACCACCAGATCAGCAGCCAGAAAACTACTGGACTCGGCAGTTAGGGCGCGCTCAATACGCTCGGCCAGTATAGAAACCGAGGTCACCACAGCAACGGCCAGAACCAGAGACCAGATAATCAGACTAAGCTGCCCGCCGCGCCAGGTACGCAGCAACATTTTTAAGGATTGCATCAGGCGGCGCTGCCTTCGTTAACTTGCTGGCCTGCGGCCAGCACCAGTCGCTGACCACAGCGGGCAGCAAGATTATGCTCATGGGTCACCAATACCAGAGTGGTGCCCTCCTCTTTATTGAGGTCGAAAAGCAGGTCATTAATTTTTTCGCCGGTGCCGGTATCCAAATTGCCTGTGGGCTCATCGGCAAACAGAATAGTAGGGCGACAGGCAAAGGCGCGAGCTACAGCGACACGCTGCTGTTCGCCACCGGAGAGCTGTCGGGGATAATGGCTGGTACGGTGCTCCAGACCCACACGCTCCAGATAATAGGCCGCGGTTTGCAAGGCATCTTTATCCCCCTGCAGTTCCAGTGGCAATGCAACATTTTCCAGTGCCGTTAAACCGGGCAATAGATGAAAGGATTGAAAGACAAAACCAACGGTTTCGGCGCGCACTGCGGCCCGGCCCTCTTCATCCATAGCCGTAATATCCTGACCATTAAGGCTTACCGAGCCAGAGCTGGGCAGATCCAGGCCAGCCAAAATACCCAGCAAGGTAGACTTGCCCGAGCCAGAGGGGCCGACAATTGCCAAACTCTCGCCCGCCGCGAGGCTGAGATTGATCTCATGCAAAATGCTGAGCGTACCCTCTGTGGTGGTCACCTGTTTACTGATACTGTTGACTTCAATCATTGAAAATTTCCATTGCTACTAAAAATGCATACACTGGCTTCATTGTGTATCGATAAATTGATAGAGATTATTTATGCAGTCTTTTCTAAAGCGTCTATGTTGCCTGTTTATTTTACTGGGCGCCAATACTTATGGATCAACCCTGCTGGTGCTGGGCGATAGCCTCAGCGCTGGCTATGGGGTTAATCAGGGCAGCGGCTGGGTAGCCTTGCTGCGCGATGATCTGGGCGAGGGCCACAGCATAATCAATGGCAGTATTAGCGGCGATACCACAGGTGGAGGCCTCTATCGCCTACCCCAGTTATTGGAAAAATTTAACCCGGATTATGTGCTGCTGGAGCTAGGCGGCAACGATGGCCTTCGCGGCCAGCCGGTGGCACTGATGAAGAGCAATTTGCGGGCAATGATCGATCTGGTGCGCGAGGCCGGTGCACAGCCCATACTGTTTGGTATGCGTCTGCCGCCCAACTATGGTCGTCGCTACTCGGATGCGTTTGCTGCAGTTTATCCGCAGCTAGCGGAGGAAGCCAAGGTGCCTCTTATTCCCTTCCAGCTGGAAGAATTAGCGATTACCGAGGGTATGATTCAGGAAGATGGACTGCACCCGACGGCATTGGCGCAGCCGATTATTAAGGAATTGATTAAGGGCTACATAGCCCCGTTAATGAACCAGTAAACCTGGGATCAGACCCGTGGCACAAAGTTAAGCGCTAAGCCATTGTTACACCAGCGTTGGCCTGTAGGCTTGGGGCCATCATCAAATACATGACCCTGGTGCCCACCACAGCGAGCGCAGTGGTATTCGGTACGCGGCCAGATCAATTTAAAATCTCGCTTGGTCTCAATATGGCCATCAATATGATCATAGAATGACGGCCAGCCAGAATGGCTCTCGTATTTAGTCTCTGAAGTAAATAGCGGCAAATCGCAACCGGCACAGATATATTCACCGACCCGATGCTCCTGATTAAGTTTGCTGGATCCACGGGGCTCGGTGCCCTCGTCGCGCAGAATATAATACTGCCCTTCTGTTAGCCGCTGTTTCCACTCTTGCTCAGAGCGCTGGATTCTCTCCAGTGCCCAGAGTCGGGTTGATGTGGTCAGGGCTAGGAATCCCAGTCCAATTCGTTGTATCCAGATACGTCTATTCATAGTTTGCCTCCTATGCACTTACGGGACTCTGTAACTGTAAGACCACAATCAGACCTAATTGACACCATGGGGATGCTGAATCGGATCGCCAGGGGTTTCTTTTAGAAGCACTTTGAGCTGAGAGACCAGACCACCAGCCAAAATCAGCCCGCAGCCAATTAACTCTGGCTGAGTAAGGTATTCGTCGAGCAGCCACCAGCCGCAGAAAGCCGCGAACACAGCTTCAAAACTAAGAATAATTGCGGCATGGGATGCAGGTGCAGTACGCTGCCCCACCACTTGCAGGCAGAAAGCCACGCCGGAAGAAAGTACCCCAACATAGAGTAGCGCTACCCCTGCATCCATAATTCCCTGCCAGTCCCAAACTTCGAAAAATGGAATCAGGATACCGGTGATAACCGTCGCCAAGCTAAACTGCACAAAGATTAACCGAAACGGCGATGTTTGATTAGCCAGCTTGCCGGTGAAAATCATATGCAGCGCAAACAGCGCGGAGCTAATCAGGATCAACAGGTCCCCGGTAAATAGCTCATCGCTATTCACCTGGCCCATAAAGTAGAGCCCGACCATGGCCATCGCAACACCCACCCAGGTCGGCCATCCTGTTTTATTGCGAAAAAACAGCCCCAACAGGGGTACAAAAACAATATAGACACCGGTCAAAAAGCCAGCTCGCCCTGCGGTGGTATACACCATGCCCCATTGCTGTAACAGCATGCCGGAAGTCAGCACCAAACCCAGCAACATGGCTTTTTTATTAGTCTCGTTGAAGGTAAAAATTTCTTTGGGTTTTTCCATTAGATACCACAGAGGCAAAATGGCGATAGCACCAATGAAAAAGCGCCCAAAGGTGAAGGTGATTGGCCCTATATGATCCATACCGCTGCGCTGGTAGACAAAAGCCAGACCCCAAATGAAGGCAGTGAGCAGCAGAATTAAGTCGGCGCGCAGATCAGTTTTAAAACTCATAGTATTTTCTTTTTATTGTCTGTGGCTCTGGTCGCTCTTGTTATCTTATCAAAGCCTAACCAGCTTCCATGTGCTGCACCATTAACTGGAGATTTTCCGCACCACGAAATTCGTTGATATCCAACCTGTAGACACAGCGGACTGTTTCCGCGTCGGGGTTGGGCCAGCGCGCAGTATCAATATTAAACCAGATCGCGTCTATAGCTAATTCGGGGTGGTTAGATGGCGCGAGAACCAGCTTTAGGTGTTTCTCGCCGACAATCCGCTGCTGGACTATGGCAAATTCCCCATCAAAACAGGGCTCGGGAAACAGCTGGCCCCAGGGACCGGCATCCCGCAGCAGCTCTGCGGTGTGCATGGATATCTGCTGAGCCTCAAGACTGCCATCAGTAATCAGTTTCGCCTGCAGATCATCTTCACTGACCGATTGGGCAACCTGGGCCTGAAAGGCCTGTTCAAACTCGGCCAGCTTATCTTCGTTAAGGCTTAGGCCCGCTGCCATGGCATGGCCACCAAACTTGCTGATTAGCCCGGGATTCTGGGTTGCCACTGCATCCAGCGCATCGCGGATATGCAGGCCGGGGATGGAGCGGGATGAGCCCTTTAACTCACCATTATCTCCGCGCGCAAATGCCACTACCGGGCGATGATATTTTTCTTTGATACGCGAGGCCAATAAACCCACAACGCCCTGATGCCAATCTGGCTGAAAGAGACATAGAGCTGCCGGCATAGATTGGTCATCCAGCCCTAGCTGTTCAACAATGGTCAGGGCCTGTTGCTGCATACCAATTTCTATAGATTTGCGATCCTGATTTAACTCATCCAGCGCCTGGGCTTTATGCAGCGCTTGCTGTGGGTCGTCACAGAGAAGACACTGGATACCCAGACTAATATCATCCAATCGACCAGCGGCATTCAATCTGGGTCCCAGGGCAAAGCCCAGATCCGTTGCTACCAGGCGCGCCGGATTTTTCCCGGCGATACGCAATAGAGCCTGAATACCAGGGCGGCTGTAGCCGGCGCGAATACGCAACAGCCCCTGATGCACCAGTGCGCGATTGATCTGATCCAGAGGCACCACATCAGCCACCGTGCCCAGCGCCACCAGATCCAGCCATTGGCTAAGATTGGGCTCAGGGATTTGCTGCTGTTCAAACCATTGCTGGTTGCGCAGTTCAGCACGCAGTGCAATCAGTAAATAAAAAGCCACACCCACACCGGCCAGGTTTTTGCTGGGAAAGTCACAGCCCTGCTGGTTAGGATTAACAATCGCCGCCGCCGCTGGCAGTTGGGCACCGGGCAAATGGTGATCGGTAACAATCACCTCTATTCCTAACTCATTGGCGCGAGCGACACCCTCGACACTGGAAATACCATTGTCGACAGTAATAATAAGATCAGGGAATGTTTCGGCGGCCAGTTCAACAATCTCTGGGGTTAACCCATAGCCATAATCAAAGCGATTGGGGACCAGAAAGTCAACGGACTTAAACCCCATGGCCCGGAGAGCAAGTACCATCAGCGCTGAACTGGTGGCACCATCTGCATCAAAATCACCGAGAATTAGCACCGAATGCTGAGACCTGAGGGCAGCGACCAGCCTTTCGGTGGCCGCACTGATACCAGACATGGAACTGGGTTGGGGCAAGCAGCTAAGCTGTAGCTCCAGCTCTGCCTGACTTGCGATACCGCGGGCCTGATAAATACCCTGCAGCAGCGGGTCTAACTGCGAGGAAAAATCGCAGCCACTAAGATCTACTGGTCGGGTTGCGATTTGCATAGCTAGAACTAGCTATAGATAACCGGCTTGTTTACCAATCTGATAGCTAATCCAGCCAAGCGCTGCGATCACCAACCAAATACCGCCCAGTAGAATAAAACCGCGAAATGGTTTGCGCTCGGTGCGGTTATAGCCACTGTTCAGATATTTTTCGACCCGCGCCATGTCTTCTGATGATAACTTATTGTCTTCGCTCATTTTTATTTCTCAAACTCCGCCGGCAACTCAAGGTAACTGGCTACCTGGTCCGGATTCAGGTCAGTCAATCTGGGCACAATACCCAGACAGGGCTCACTAATTAGTTGCCTTAGTGTAGCAACATTTTCTGCTAAACGCGGCATATCTGGGTCAATACTGTTGCCAACCCAACCTGCGACCTTTAATCCATCGCGGCGCACAGCTTCTGCGGTTAACAAGGCATGGTTAATGCATCCCAGTTTTAATCCTACGACCAGAACCACCTGGCAGTTCAATTCTTTGGCGACATCGGCCAGAGTTTCACGATTATTTAATGGAACTCGCCAACCACCAGCACCCTCTGCCAAAAGCATATCCACCGGTAGTAGGCTCAGGCCACGACAGTAACCAACTAACCGCGAGGCACTCAGTGTCTTGCCCTGCTCCTGAGCGGCAATGTGGGGCGCGATAGCCGCCTCGAGCGCCACTGGATTGACCTGCTGATAGGGCAGCTGATAACTGGCTGCGGCCTGTAATTGCAGAGCATCGCTGTTTTGTAAACCCAGACCAGTATCTTCGCAACCCGCTGCCACAGGTTTAATAGCGGCGCTGCGCAATCCCGCCCTAGTGGCTGCCGCCAGAAGTCCTGTGGCTACAACGGTTTTTCCCGCATCTGTGTCTGTGCCGGTGACAAATAACCATTTATTAGAATTGGAAGCCGGAGCCATAGGTCAGTCTCTTAAAGGGGCGTTATTTCATCACCAGCCCGGAAATAATCTCCCAGGTCGCTGGCAATTTACCATTGGGTAAAACATATTGCTGATAGGCATTGTACAGTGCTTTGAGCTGCTGCTTGCCAGTCATTGTGGATGACTTGCCGGCATTATTATTATGGGCACCGACGTTTTTTAACTCTAACAGTAACTCACGAACTGACTGGTGCTGTTCCGTTACCTCTCTGCTGTTCAGCTCTACAGAACTAAAGCCTGCGCGCTGCAGGGCCTGCTGCCACTGCAGCAGACTGGCAAAGCGATTGACATGCACTCGATTATCCACTGCAGCCCAGGCCTGACGGAGTTCAAAGAGGGTGCCTGGGCCTGGCACAGCAAATATCAGCTGGCCGTCATCAGCTAAGACTCTATGCAACTCGGCGGTCAGTACATCCAGCCCCTCACACCATTGCAGGGCAAAGTTGGAAAAGATCAATGACTGGGAGGCAGATGCCAGACTAAGGTTTTCTGCATCATTGCACAGCCACCTTAGCCCAGACTGCGCATACTTAGCCTCGGCATAGGCGAGCATGCCTGGAGAAATATCCACACCGACTACTGCAGCCTCAGGAAAGCGCTGTTGCAATTGAATACTGTGATAC
This sequence comes from uncultured Porticoccaceae bacterium, assembly GCA_965656965.1. GTDB lineage: Bacteria > Pseudomonadota > Gammaproteobacteria > Pseudomonadales > Porticoccaceae > HTCC2207. Next base: position 101,604 of record CBFHMK010000004.1, on the reverse strand, counting down.
CCGGTACCACAGCCAAGATCGGTGATCGTTGCTGGTCTGCTTTGAATAAGTCCAAGCATTTGCTCTCCAACCCGATGCTGCAGTCTGGCCGCTCGGTCATACCTTGGAGCAGCTCGACCAAATGAATCTGCAACCCTCGGCTTATCTAATTTGTAACGCAGGCTATCTATAAAATTTTGAATTCCCTCCACCACCAACTCAGCGGCACTGAGATGAGGTAGATGTCCCGCACCCTCAATCACCAGCGCTTGAGAGCGCCGCCCTGCTGCCGCTACAGGAACCAGAGCATCCCGCTCACCGAAGACTAGCAGGCTGGGAACAGAGATGCTGTCAGGCCGATTTTTCAGGTGGCCCAGCAGATACAAGAGTTGCTCTCCGGCCTGGAGATCAATGGGGCTGTTTATAGTGCGCAGCTTGCGCATTAACTGTCGCTGCTGGCGATCTCCCTGAGCCTGCAAACCGTTAAAGCGCTTAAGGCAGGACTCAGGCTCAGTCTTCCAGCTGCGCAAAAATGCCTCGAAATCCGACTCTGGCATAGCCGCGGTATGAGTTGCGCAGGCCACAAACTGGGTATTACTGCTGAGGGTTATTAGCCCAGCAGTGCGCTTGGGATAGCGGGCCGCAAAAAGCTCACAGAGCATGCCTCCAAGGGACAGCCCAAGTAAAATACAGCGCCTGGGTAATGCCCTCTTCAGCCAGTCGAGCATACTATCCTGGTCATAACTCGCAATGGTCGAGGAGCCACCAAAGCCCGGTAAGTCCATGGTAATGATATGACTCCATTGGCTAAGCTGTTGCGGTAGCTGACCCCAGATCTGACTGTCTGTACCCCAACCATGCACTAGCACTATGGGCTCCGCACAGAGGGGTTCACCCTGACAGGGATAATGAGTCAGAGCAACGCCATTAAGTGGCTGGGAGTGGACTGCCGCGTTCATAAGCAGCTGTTCTCTAGGGCCTGCAAAAGCTGATCGACTTGCTGTTCGCTATGGCTAGCGGATAGCGTAATACGCAATCTACCACTACCGGCAGGAACTGTTGGCGGCCGGATGGCACCCACCATAAAACCACGGGCACGCAGCTGTTGATTGATCTCCATTACCCTTTGATCGTTGTTGATTAAGACTGGCTGTATGGGAGTATGGGATTCCATCAGCTGCAGACCAATCTTTTGGGCGCCAAGTCGAAAACGCTCAATAAGGGCCTGCAGATGATCGCGGCGCCATTGCTCTTGGCGCACAATCTGCAGGCTGGCGCTGGTGGCGCAAGCAATTGCCGGAGGCAGCGCAGTGGTGTAAATATAGCTGCGGGCGAATTGTATAAGGGTTTCAATAAGGGCTTCACTGCCCGCAACAAATGCGCCAAAGGTGCCAAAGCTCTTTCCCAGAGTACCCATTAGAATGGGCGCCTGATCCAGACCCAGTCCCTGCTGTTCAATAATACCGGCACCAGTGGCACCCAGCACGCCAATACCATGGGCATCGTCGACCATCAGCCAGGCATTATGCCGCTGGGCAATTTCGTTAATCTGGGGCAGTCGCGCAAGATCACCGTCCATACTGAACACAGCATCGGTCACGATCAGTTTACGCTCGGCTGAACTCTGCCCTAAATGCTGTTCCAGGTGGGACATATTATTGTGTTTATAGCGCTTGAAGTCGGCGCGACTAAGGCGCCCTCCATCGAGTAAAGAGGCATGGTTGAGTTGATCCTGTAAAACCAGATCATGACGACCCACCAAGGCGTTGATCACCCCCATATTGGCCATATAGCCGGTACTGAATAACAGTGCTCTGGGCCGTCCAGTAAATTCCGCCAGCTGCTCTTCTAGCTGCTGATGAGCAAGGGAGTGTCCACAGATCAAATGAGAGGCTCCACTACCCGTTCCATAGGTATCAGCCCCAGCCTGGAGTGCCGCAACTATAGCCGGATGGCCAGCAAGACCAAGATAATCGTTGCTACAAAAATTGATTAGGGACTGGCCATCTACCTTTAAAATAGGCCCACAGCCAGAGGCCACATTCGATCGCTGGCGATAGAGAAACTGCTGCTGACGCTGATCTAGCTGCGCCTGAAGAATATTGTCCATACGACTCATAGCTGACATTAACCCGCGCGATAAAATAGCTGGTCGTTTTTATGCTCGTTTATGGCCCTATGCAGGTCGTCCTCCTGCTGTTGACTATCTTTATCCGCCTGATACTCCTCAGGCTGAATACCCAGCCGCGCCAGTAGCTGCATATCGCTATTCGCCTTTGGATTGGGGGTTGTGAGCAGTTTATCGCAATAAAAAATCGAATTGGCGCCAGCCATAAATGCCATAGCCTGCATCTGCTCGTTCATTTCCTCGCGCCCTGCCGACAGACGGACATAAGATTTGGGCATCATTAACCGGGCTACGGCAATGGTGCGGATAAATTCAAATGGATCCAGATCAGCCTCGTTGGCCATAGGGGTACCAGCCACCTTGACTAGCATATTGATGGGCACTGATTCTGGATGCACCGGCAGATTAGCCAGTTCCATTAGTAGACCGGCGCGATCCTTTTGTTGTTCACCCATACCCACAATTCCGCCAGCACAGACTTTCATTCCAGAGTTTCGCACATTGGCCAGGGTATTCAGTCGGTCCTGATAGGTTCTCGTGGTAATCACTTCGCCATAGAATTCTGCTGAGGTATCCAGATTATGGTTGTAGTAATCAAGGCCGGCCTCGGCCAATTTATCCGACTGTTGTTCGCTGAGCATGCCCAGTGTCATACAGGTTTCAAGACCCAGAGCCTTAACTTCACGAATCATTTCTGCCACTGCCGGAATATCTCGATCATGGGGTGAGCGCCAGGCGGCACCCATACAGAAACGACTGGAGCCGCTGGCCTTAGCTATCTTAGCGGCTTCGATAACCTGCTCGATCTGCAGCAGTTTTTCTTTTTCCAGACCGGTGTCATAGCGAGCACTCTGTGGGCAGTATTTGCAGTCCTCTGGGCAGGCCCCGGTCTTAATCGATAGCAATGTACTGAGCTGCACCTGATTGGCATCAAAGTGCTGACGGTGCATCACCTGGGCATCAAATAGAAGATCATTAAAAGGTTGGTTAAACAGACTGAGTACCTGTTCTCTGGTCCAGTCGTGGCGGATGGAAGATCCCTCTTGAGGCAGCATGGCCAAACTCCGGCATATCTGTGGCTGAGCCGACGATAATAAGCCTGGAGCCAGCGCTGTCAACCTTAATATTTAATATTGGTTAACAGCGGCTGTTGACCCGCCCAATTCTATCCCGCTGCAAATACTCTTACCGGCACACCATTGAGTGCGCTGTTGCCACTGGCCTGATCGATCAGCTTATCGTCTGTCAGATCATTGCAGCTGACACCAGCCTGCTGTGCCGCGATCTCCATATTGACACCGTCGCGCTTATGGCCCCAGCCATGGGGCAAACTCACCACTCCGGGCATCACTTCATCGCTAGCCAGCACCTGAGTTTGCACCTCACCCACCCGGGACTGGATACGCACCTGGGATTGATCCTGCAACTGATGGGCGGCCAGATCATCTGGGTGCATCAATAACTGCCAGCGCGGCTTACCTTTCACCAAGCGGTGAGAATTGTGCATCCAGCTGTTGTTGGAGCGAATATGACGGCGACCAATTAGCAGTAGTTCGTCGTTTTCGGTACTGGCTTGATCTGCTATCAAGCGAGCTAGATCCCGCTCTATATAGTCGGCCATCATTGTGATTTTGCTATCACTGGTACAGAGTCGCTGAGGCAGGCTTGGCTCCAATGGGCCAATATCCAGACCATGGGGATATTGCTTTATCTTGTCCAGAGTCAGTGCTAACTCATGGCCCGCGGCGGCGCTGTAGGGGCCGCGTTGAATTCCCATATCAATTAGCTTATCCGGCGATGGCAGAGGCTTGGCCTCTATACCTTTGCGCGCAGCAATGGCCAGACCCAGCTCATTAAAAATTTCCCAATCATGTTTGGTACCCTCAGCGGGCTCAAACACGGCCTCATTAAAGCGCGTGGTGTTATGCACGGCCAGTCTGTGGAAGGCCAAATCATAGTGGTCATGTTCGAGAGCACTGGTAGGCGGTAGAATAAAATCTGCATGTTGGGTGGTTTCATTGATATAAAAATCAATCGACACCATAAAGTCTAGGCAGGCCAGTGCCTGGTCCATCTGATTGCCATTGGGAGCTGACAGCACTGGGTTACCCGCAGTTGTTATTAGGCCTCGAATCTGGCCTTCACCCTCAGTGAGTATTTCCTCGGCCATCACAGTCGCCGGTAATTCACCGGCAAATTCCGGCAGCCCACTGACGCGACTATGGAAGGCCGCAAAGTGCCCGGCACCGGACTCGCCGGGCTTAATAAAGCCAAAGGCCGGAGACGAGGCCATCATGCCACCGCGCACATCCAATGAATTGGTGAGGATATTAATCATCTGAATAGCCCATTGACACAATGTGCCATAGACCTGCACAGAGACGCCCATGCGGCCATAGCAGGCTGCGCCTTCGATATTGGCCATATCTCTGGCCAGCTCACGAATCTGTTCCGCCGTCACACCAGTGCGCTGCTCGGCAAGTTCTGGGGTAAAGGGTTCACAGGCACTGCGAACCTCATCTACACCCACCAGCAGATCAGTAAGGTGACCTGTGCTAACCAGACCCTCGGTAAACAGGGTGTTGAGCATAGCCATCAGCAACCAGGCATCAGTGCCCGGACGAATAAATAGATGTTGATCAGCAATTTCTGCAGTCTCCGAACGCCGCGGGTCAATGACAACAAAGCGGCCACCGCGCTGCTGAATCGCCTTTAATCGCTTGGGTATATCAGGTGAAGTCATAATGCTGCCATTGGAGGCCAGCGGATTGCCGCCAATAATCAACATATAGTTACTGTGATCAATATCTGGAACTGGAATTAACGACTGGTGGCCATAGAGGCTGTAGGAGGTTAAATGATGGGGCAGCTGATCGAGACTGGTGGCAGAAAAGTGGATTTTGCTCTGCACTGCTTTCCGCAGCACACTGGCATGAGTCATGCTGCCATAGTTGTGCACATTAGGATTGCCGGCATAAAAGGCAATAGAATTCTGGCCATGCTGCTCCTGCACAGCCACCAACTGTTCGGCCACTGCGTCAAAGGCCTCTTTCCAGCTAATTTCTACCCAACTATCCCCCTGCTTCTTAACCGGCATTCGCAGACGGTCCGGGTCGGTGTAGATATCTTGCATTGCTGTACCTTTAGGGCAGATATAACCGCGACTTAAGGGGTCGTTTTTATCACCTTTGATGGATAGCACCTGGTCGCCCTGGGTTTTAATTTCCAGGCCACAGATAGCTTCACAGAGATTACAGGCACGGTAATGGGTTTTGATGTCAGCGGGCATCTTCTACTCTCCGGTATTTAGTTGCCGGATAATAGTAACCGAAATAGAACGAGAGTGATTGGGAAAGTTTGTGGCTGAGCAGTACTAGAACCCTAGGGACTAACCACCAGATTATCGCGATGAATCAATTCATCCTCTTCACGATAACCCAGAATATCGGAAATAGACTCAGTGCTCTGACCTTTGATACGGTTAGTCTCATCAGAATTATAGTTAACCAGGCCGCGGGCAATTTCAACACCATCCCCATCAACACAGCTGACCAGTTCACCCCGAGTAAACTTACCCTTAACAGCACTCACACCCACGGCTAGAAGGCTCCGTCCCTGCTCGGTCAGCACTTTAACTGCCCCCGCATCCAGTGTCAGAGAACCTTTAACCTGCAACTGCCCTGCCAACCATTGCTTGCGCGCCGCCAGTGGCTTTTGGCTGGCTGACAATAATGTCCCAACATTTTTACCGGCAGCCACCTGGTGCAATATATTCTGATTGCGACCACCGGCAATCACCGTATTACAACCGGAGCGAGCGGCCAGTCGTGCCGCCTGTAACTTTGTGACCATACCGCCACGACCCAGGGTACCATTGCTGCCACCGGCCAGCGCATCTAGGTTAGTATCGTTGGCCATAGCCTCGGAGATAAGTTGAGCATCTGGGTTACTGTCTGGATTGGCATCGAATAGGCCATCTTTATCAGTGAGAATCACCAGCATATCCGCATCAATAAGATTGGCTACCAATGCGGCCAGACTGTCATTATCACCAAAGCGAATTTCATCGGTTACCACTGTGTCATTTTCATTCACAATGGGCACCACATTAAGGCCAATCAATGTCTGCAGGGCTCCGCGTGCATTCAGGTAGCGCTGACGGCTAGCCATATCATCATGATCGAGAAGGATCTGGGCTGTGTGATGATCGAAGCGCATAAAGCTGCTTTCATAGGCCTGTATTAGACCCATCTGCCCCACTGCGGCGGCGGCCTGGAGTTCGTGAATGCTATCGGGACGAGACTGCCAACCCAGGCGGACTATACCTTCAGCGATAGCGCCAGAGGATACCAACACCACTTCATTGCCTTTTGCCAGCAGTTGGGCGATCTGCTCTACCCAGCCATCAATCGCCTGGCGATCGAGACCAGCACCATCATTGGTCAGCAGTGCGCTACCTATTTTAATCACCCAGCGCTTGGCATCCCTGGCAATTTCTCTAGTCATTTTAGTTACTCTGCGTAAACCACTTCGACATCGTAATCATCGTCGTCATCATCTATAGTTTCTTCTTTAGCCTTCCTGCGACTCTGTTTGCGGGCCTCGGCCAATTCTTCAATACGATTGCGAGCCTCAGCCTGCATTTCTGCGCGGCGTGCTTCAGCCTGCTCAGCCAGATCCGGGTCAACCAACTCCTGCTGTCTTAGCTCATCAATATGATCCATGATTGCGGCGCAGAGGTCTTTGGTGCCCTGGGAAGCGAGGCCAGACATTCTAAACACTGGACCCTGCCAGTTGAGATGCTCGATCACCTGATTACAGCGCTCATCCAACTCATCTTCAGGAAGCAGATCGACTTTATTAAGCACCAGCCAACGCTCACCCTCGGCCATGGTAGGGCTAAACTTTTCCAGCTCCTGCTCGATTACCTGAGCATTCTCACCGGCGGTAGAGCCATCGTAGGGCATCATATCGACCAGATGCAGTAGCAAACGAGTGCGGGTCAGATGTTTAAGAAAGCGAACCCCTAGACCAGCGCCTTCGGAGGCACCCTCAATCAGCCCGGGAATATCTGCAACAACAAAGCTCTTATCGCCACTCATGCCTACCACACCTAGATTGGGAACTAGCGTAGTAAAGGGATAGTCTGCTACCTTGGGCCTAGCGGCGGACACTGATCGGATAAAGGTAGACTTGCCGGCATTGGGTAATCCCAACAGGCCTACATCGGCTAACACCTTTAGCTCTAACTTAAGCTCACGAACCTCACCCTCTTTTCCTGGCGATGTCTGACGCGGGGCTCTGTTGGTACTTGACTTGTATCTGGTATTACCCAGGCCATGATAACCACCCTGGGCTACTTTTAATTGTTGATCCAACTCAGTGATATCTCCCAGAACATCACCTGTCTCCTCATCAATAACAGTGGTACCCACAGGCACCTGAAGTAGCAGATCCTCACCACCGCGACCTGTACATTCGGCGCTACTACCCTGTTGGCCATTTTCAGCTTTGAAATTTCTGGTGTAACGGAAGTCAATCAATGTATTAAGACCCTCTGTGCCCACCAAAATAACACTGCCGCCATCACCCCCATCACCACCATCTGGACCGCCTTTGGGAATATATTTCTCACGTCGAAAACTCAGACAGCCATTGCCGCCTTTGCCTGCGTGAACCTTAATTGATGCTTCGTCAACGAATTTCATAGCGCTAGTTTACAGTGGCCAGTAGGGTTGTGTCATTTTGAGGGAAAAGCTGGAGGCTTCAGGGTGGGCATTATTACTAAAGGGGTTACGACAAGCAACCAGAACCTCAGGTAAATAAAGATGCTGGCATGAGCAGACAATCTCAAGCAAAATGCACCCTTTATCAGGCAACGTCATTCTCAGCGGGTGATCTTGCCATTAGCGTTCGAAGTATAAGCGAATGGGTTTTTAATTAAATTATTTAAAGGAGATGGGACAGTGGTAGTTATTCGATTGATTTTGGGGCAAATTATTTTGCTTTTGGATTTCCTGACATCACCCAAGCCTGTAGTGCGCGAAGCGGCGGCGCAAAAAGCTATTGATGATATAACCGCGAGCATGTCTATGTACCAATTTAAGACCTGTCCTTTTTGCGTAAAGGTTCGTCGACAGCTGAAGCGCCACTCCCTGACTATCGAATTGAGGGACGCCAAAAATGATGCAGAGTTAAAAGCTGAGCTAGTTCGTGAGGGCGGTCGCCACAAAGTGCCCTGCTTGCGCATTGAAAAGCCCGACAATTCCGTACAATGGCTTTATGAATCCGACGATATTATTGCCTATCTCAACAATAAGTTTAATCTTGCCTAAATCGAAGCCGGTGCGGCCGCCGGTGTATTTATGTACGCCGCTAGTTGCCCGGCAACTGTTTCTTAACTGATAGCTCAAACTATCAGGCATAAAAAAAGCCCCAATAGGGGCTTTTTTTAACGGAGGGCTCAGCTTAGGCTGAAACGACCTCTGCATACTTGCGGTTCTGAGGACCTTTCTGTACGAACTGCACAGTGCCAGTCTCTGTAGCAAACAACGTGTGATCTTTACCAATGCCTACGCCGTTACCAGGGTGGAACTTGGTTCCGCGCTGACGAACAATGATTCCGCCTGCATTGATTGACTGGCCGCCGTAAACCTTAACACCAAGGCGTTTGCTTTCTGAATCGCGACCGTTTCTAGTACTACCACCAGCTTTCTTGTGAGCCATTGCTATATCCTCTTTTAATTATCCAGCGTTGATGCCGGTAATTTTAACTTCTGTGTACCACTGTCTGTGGCCCTGCTGAGTGCGCGAGTGCTTGCGGCGACGGAATTTAATAATATTCACCTTGTCACCGCGGCCGTGAGAAACAACCTCAGCAGTCACTTTGCCGCCTTCTACAAGAGGGGCACCAATCTTGACTTCAGCGCCTTCGCCGACCATCAAGACTTCTTCAAAATCGATATTGTCACCAGTAGCTACATCCAACTTTTCCAGACGCAGGGTCTCACCCTCAACGACTCGATGCTGTTTACCGCCACTTTTGATCACTGCGTACATGTTCTGCTCCAAATTTAAGGTGGCCAAAACCAGTTATCCTGGCCAGATTCCGTCGCTTACTATCCTGAGGCCAAGAGCCTCTGCGAGAGGGCGGCAATTCTAATGGAACACCCTATGGTTATCAAGTGTTAAAACGGCAAATATGCAACTATCCCAGAGCCTCAGAATAAATGTCCTAGAACGGGCTTTCGACAAACGATTTAAGGCGCGCTTTTTAGCCAGATCAGCGAGGCCTGACGGCCTGTTCGGGCCTCTCGGCGATAGGAATAAAAACGCTCTGAGTCGGAAAAAGTGCAGTAATCACCCCCATATATTTGAGTAACACCACAGCTAGTTAAATCGGCTCTGGCCAAGGCATAGAGATCGGCGAGATATTTACCGGACCCCAACGGCTTGAATGCCTGTTCTATCTGGCCAGTCTGCGCGGCACCCTGCGAATGCTCTACAAAGGCCTGAAGCACCTCAGCGCCCACCTCAAACGCCTGGGGGCCTATAGCCGGCCCTAGACAGGCTATAACATCCTCTGCCAATTCAAACCTGGCCACAGTTTTGCGCAATATGCCATTGCAGAGTCCACGCCAGCCGGCATGGGCGGCGGCCACCTGGGTGCCCTGCCGATTGCAGAACAATACAGGCAGGCAGTCTGCGGTCAGCACCACGGAGGCTTGACCGACTTGGTCCGTATAACTGGCATCTGCTCTGGGACAGTGCAGTGCATCTGGAATATAAATAACATCGGTGCCATGGCACTGATCTAACCACAGCGGCGATTGCCTTAGGTCAAGGTCGGACATCAGAGTTTGGCGATTAGTCTTTACCGCGGCGGGATCGTCATCTACATGTAGGCCAAGGTTATTACTGTTATAGGGGGCATAACTCACGCCACCCGAGCGAGTGGTGAAGGCACTGCCTACATTGACAGGCACTGGCCAATCTGGCGTTAACCAACTAGGCATTAGCAAGCACATTGAGTAAGGCCTGCATATCTTCAGGCAACGCTGATGCCCAGCTAACCTGCTCTCCAGTAGCCGGGTGAATCAAACCCAACTCTCGCGCATGCAGTGCTTGGCGACCAAACCCTTGCAGCGCTTCTCGCAATTCGCTGGACGCGCCTTTGTGTATCCGAAACCGCCCGCCATAGGTATGGTCGCCCACGATAGGGAAACGCAGGTGAGCCATATGCACACGAATCTGATGGGTACGGCCAGTCTCCAGTCGCAACCGGACATAGCTGTGGCCTTCAAAACGCTGTAGTACGGAATAATGGGTGCGGGCCTCTTTACCGTCAGAGATCACCGCCATTTTGGTACGCTGACTTGAGTGACGACCTATGGGTTGGTCAACTAATCCACCGCCGGTCATTACACCACTCACAATAGCTTCGTATTCGCGCTTAACCGTTCTGGCCTGCAATTGTGACACCAGATCGGTATGGGCCTGTAAAGTCTTGGCTACTACCATCAACCCGGTAGTATCTTTATCCAGGCGATGCACAATACCGGCACGGGGCACAGTCTCCAGGTGTGGACAGTGATACAGCAACGCATTGAGCATGGTGCCATCGCGGTTGCCCGCCGCCGGGTGCACCACAAAGTTGGCAGACTTGTTAATGACAATAATATGTTCATCTTCGTAGACTATATCCAGCGGGATATTCTGCGCCTGCCATTCGCCTTCGGGCTGCAGCTGCACATCGACCTGTAGCGTCTCGCCCCCCAACAACTTTTGCTTGGGCACCCGCTGTTCCCCATCTACCAACAGATGGCCTTCTTTAATCCACTGCTGCAGTCTTGCCCGAGAAAATTCCGAGAACAACTCAGAGGCAATATGGTCCAAGCGTTTGCCGCAATAATCCGGAGTTACCGTTGCTGACATCTGTATATGGTCGCTGCTGTTATTTTCGCTGTTGGGCTGGTTCACTAATAGTGCTCTGTGTTTAAATATCGGGCTTCGTCGACTTACATTTCGACTCCGTGTTTCTCTGGGAATTTTACATGAAAAAGATCGCCTATATTTTTTTGATTTTGAGTTTATCCACATCCTCCGGCTGTGCCTGGCTCGGCTGGGGAGATGAGGAAGAACCTAAGGAAGATGATACCTCCGGTTATTCGGAGCGCGATTTCTATGAAAAGATACAATCCAGTCTGAACTCAAATAACTGGACAGTGGCAATTAGTAACCTGCAGCTTCTCGAGTCGCAGTTTCCATTTGGCAAATACGCCGAGCAGGGTCAGTTGGAGCTTATCTATGCTCAGTTTAGGTCCGGTGATTTTGAAGAAGCCATAGGGTCAGCCGATCGCTTTATCCGCCTTCATCCCCAGCATCCCAATGTTGACTATGCCTTCTATGTCAAAGGCCTCTCTGAGATCTCTCAGACAGCAGGTTTCTTTGATAACTTTATACCCACAGATAACACTAAACGAGACATAGGAGCAGCCCGCGAGGCCTTTGGCACATTGACTGAGCTACTGTCTCGTTTTCCCAGTAGCCCCTATGCACCGGATGCGCGGAAGCGTCTAGTCAATCTGCGCAATAATCTGGCGCGCGCGGAAATCAATGTGGCTAACTATTATTTTTCTCGAGGCGCCTACCTGGCAGCTGCCAATCGTGGCCGCTATGTGGTGGAGAACTTTCAGCAGTCTCCAGCAGTTCCCGATGGTCTAGCAGTGATGGCTCAGGCGTACAATATGTTGGGTATGCAGGAATTGTCTGATAATGCCGTTGCGGTAATGGCCGCTAACTATCCTGAGCATCCCTCGTTAGACGAAAATGGTAATTTTGATTACGACAAACGCCTTCTAAATACAGGCAATAGCTTTTTATCAAAAATTACCTTTGGTTTGATAGATCAGGTTCAGCCACCTGCTTTTGACTCTCGCGATATCTACAATAGTGCTATTCGCGATGCCGATGCCACAGCCGATACTGGGACCGGCGAACAACAGCAACGATCCATCTGGTATTGGTTGAGCTTTGGTCTGGTCAAGTAATCGTTGAAGCAGTTCCTAACTAGTTGCAGGTACAGATGAACAAACAAGCTATTATTGATGAAATGCAGGTGCTCCCCGCCATTGACTCTGAGGCTGAAATACAGCGTCGCGTTGGGTTTATCCAAGATCAACTAATAACGTCTGGCTGCAAAGCTCTGGTTCTGGGTATCAGTGGCGGGGTTGATTCCGCAACCTGCGGCCGTCTGGCGCAGCTCGCTGTCAATGGACTTAACCAGAAGCACAATACTGATCAGTATGAATTTATCGCTGTGCGCCTGCCCTATGATGTGCAGCAAGATGAAGACGATGCTCAGGCGTCGCTGAACTTTATCCAGCCCAGTCACAGTCTCACCGTCAATATCAAAACCGGAACAGAGGGTATTAACACCGCTGTCTGTAATACGCTGTCGGACAATCAGCTATTGCCCAATGCAGAAAAAGTAGACTTTGTTAAGGGCAATCTGAAGGCCCGGGCGCGCATGGCATCGCAATATGAAATAGCCGGCATGCTCGATGGCCTAGTGTTGGGCACAGACCATTCCGCAGAAAATATTACCGGTTTCTATACAAAGTTTGGCGACGGCGCCTGTGATCTGGCACCGCTATTTGGGCTGAGCAAACGCCAGGTGCGACAATTGGCCGCTGCTATGGGTGCGCCAGATACTCTGGTACATAAAACGCCAACCGCTGATCTTGAATGCCTGAGCCCGCAAAAAGAAGACGAGCAGGTTCTGGGTATGTCTTATGACGATATTGATAATTTCCTTGAGGGCAAAGAAGTGCCTGAGGATGTGGCTGAGCGCCTTATGGGAATCTATCTTAAAACTCAGCATAAACGTCTGCCTATAGCCACTGTCTACGATTAAAGTCTCAGTAATAGTCGCGCAGTTTTCAGCAAACTGCGCGGGTTCGGTCTATCCTTTCTAGATTAAAACAAGTAATTATTAATCGAGAAAACCCGCAAGGATGGTACCCAAGGCATGACGCCACCCGGCAAGACTGATAGTCCCCCGATTGAAAGCCGGCACAGCAGTAACCCTAGACTGTTGCGTATCTACATTGGTTACCGCCTATTGCTCTCAGTACTTTTTCTTACTCTCATTCAGTTTCAGCTATTCAGCAACTACCTTAGCTCAGCAAACCATAGGCTATTGAGCCTAATCATGGGTTTCTATTTGCTGATTAATCTATTCATTCTGATTGTTTTCTATCGCCGCCGCGGGCAACCCAGTGAAACAGCACAGTTTGCTATGCTACTACTCGATACCATGGCTATCACATTAATGATGCATGCTTCGGGTGACCGAGACGATGCTCTAAGCTATCTGTTGATGGTTACCGTCGCTGCTTCCGGTGCATTACAGCGCAGCATCTTGGCCCTAGCTCTGGCAGCAGTGGCGAGCTTTATTCTGATCTCTGGCTCAGTTGCCGCTTTTCTGTCGGGCAGCGGCAGCCAGACAGCTGTCATAAACAGCGGTATCTTTGGCACCCTTCTATTTGCCACCGCCGTTGTGTTTATCTTTTTGGCCAAGCGCCTGAGTCTGGCCCAGCAACTGGCGATTACCGAGTCGCGCATTGCGCTGAAATTACAGCGTCTCAATGATCTTGTTATCAATAAGATGCGCACCGGCATCATAGTCTTTGATGAAAACTATCGCATAGAACAATTAAATGAGCGCGCCTCGATGCTGTTAGGGCAGATTGAGGGGGATAGGTTGATAGCGCGCAATGACAGTCTGAACCAGATTCCAGACCTGGTAACTTATCATCAGGAATGGCTGGCTAACCCAAGGTTACAGCAGCCCAGTTACCATGCGCCGCAATCTAATATCCCTCTGCAAATAAGCTTTAGCGACGTAATGGGTGAAACTCAGCACGACTATATATTATTTCTTGAAGATGCCAGAACCATTTCCCAGCATGCCCAACAGCTTAAAAACAACAGTCTCGGGCAACTCACCGCTAGCATAGCCCATGAGATACGCAACCCGCTGGGTGCTATCAGCCATGCAGCTCAGCTACTGGATGAATCCAGCTTAGATGTCCAGCAACAGAGGCTGATCGATGTGATTTTGCGCCATGGCAGACGGGTTAATCAGCTGGTGCAAAATGTACTACAGCTATCGCGACAGAAGACCCCGAAGATCAAGCTTATCGATATCAATCAGGTATGCCACAACAGTAAGATTCAGATTGAGGAAAGCGGAGAGTTTGACAAGCCAATGATCGAGCTGGACAGTACCACCGACCCATTAGAGGCACCCTTCGATCCCAGCCAGCTACAGCAGGTTATTATTAACCTGCTGACTAATGCCCTGCATCATTCCCAGAAAAAAACCGGACTGCCCTGGGCGCGAATGGTATTTGCAGTCCAGACTAATCTCGGACTGCCGGCGCTTAGAATATTTGACCGGGGCGAGGGGGTAACAGAAAAGGACTGCGAAAAAATTTTCGCGCCATTTTTTACCACTGAAAAAAATGGTACAGGTCTGGGGCTATACATTGCTCGAGGCCTTTGTGAAATCAATTTCGCTACACTAAGCTATATTTATAGCAGGCACGAGCAGGGCTATTTTCAGATTGTTTTTTCTGATCCTGCTAAACAGTTGCCAGGGAAAACCATAGATGGATAAACAGGTTTTAGTCATAGATGACGAGCAGGACCTCCGTGAACTTCTCAGTATTACGCTCAGAGGCATGGGGCTGGCCGCGACTGCATATGAAACCATCGCCGAAGCCAAACAGGCACTGCAGACGAAACACTTTGACCTGTGCCTCACAGATATGCGTCTACCCGACGGCAATGGCATTGATCTGGTGGCCTATGCTCAGCAACATTACCCGCAGATGCCGATAGCGGTTATTACCGCCTATGGCAATGTAGAGTTGGCAGTCGATGCCCTAAAGCTTGGGGCTTTTGACTTTTTATCCAAACCCATAGAACTGCCACGACTTCGTCAGCTGGTGGACAATGCATTGCATAGGGTTGCAGATGGCGCGCCTGCCAATTCTAACTCTAACGTCAGTACCCTGCTGGGGGGCTCAAAAGTTATGCAGAGGATTCGCGCGCAGATCAGCAAGGTAGCTCGAAGTCAGGCCCCGATGTTTATTAGTGGCGAATCTGGTACCGGCAAGGAGCTTGCGGCACGGGCTATCCATCAGCAGAGTGCTAGGGCTAACAGACCCTTTGTGGCAGTTAACTGTGGCGCTATTCCCGGAGAACTCATGGAATCTGAATTCTTTGGCCATAAAAAAGGCAGTTTTACCGGAGCCATTGACGACAAAGCTGGGCTTTTCCCAGCCGCTGATGGCGGCACATTGTTCTTGGACGAGGTTGCCGATCTGCCTCTGGCGATGCAGGTCAAACTTTTGCGTGCCATTCAAGAAAAAACTGTGCGCGCAGTCGGCTCTGAAGTTGAAACCGATGTGGATGTGCGGCTAATGAGCGCGACTCACAAAGATCTCTACAAGGCTGTGGAGATGGGTCAGTTCCGCAGCGATCTGTTTTATCGTCTTAACGTAATTGACATCCATATGCCGAGCCTGCGCGAGCGCAGTGAGGATATTGCAGAGCATGCGGAGCATATAATCGCCAAGCTTAACAGGCGTCGTAAAGACCAGGCGCCAATTAAACTCGGGACGGAGGCTCTCGAGAAACTGCTCGACTATGATTTCCCCGGCAATGTCAGAGAGCTTGAAAATATACTTGAGCGGGCATCTACCCTCTGCGACAAAAATCTTATTGCTCCGCAAGATTTAAAACTAGTCAGTGCCGGCGCGAGCAGCCTAACCAAAACTTCACAGCCGCCAGTGAATTCTCTGGATGACCATCTGGATGAGATTGAAAAAGATATTCTTATTGAAGCATTGGAGAAAACCCAGTGGAACAAAACCGAAGCCGCTAGAAAACTCGGTATCAGTTTTAGGTCGATTCGCTATCGTCTCAAGAAACTGGGATTGAGTGAAGACTAGCGCTAAAAAGCCCTATCGACAAACTGCCAGTTTAGTCGCTATGCCACCAGAGTTTTGTCACAGCACCTTTGTCTGCCTGCGACGCTGGCTCGACCTGCAGAGCTAATAACGCGCCATTCTCTTCCCTATAACCGCTATCACAGTCTTCGCCAGTGCAAAATTGGGGATTCAGGCAAAACCCCGGCAAGTAATCCAATCTAAATCCCTGAGTGACTGAAGACTGTGCTGTGCTGCTCGAGTCAATGGCTGAAGCTGTCAGCTCCCAGTAATAAACTGAAAGGCAGTACTCAGCGTCATCTTCAGCACAGTCTGAGCGCTGGATTTCCAGTAGACAGACTGCCTGGCTAACCGTCACTGATACTGACTCAGTAGATAAATACGACGGCACCTTAGCTATCAGGTTACCCTCAGCGTCCCAGTAACTGGGGTAATCAATAAAATATTTACTGTCTGCCAGCAGATAGTTAATGGTATTTTGCGCGGCCCGCTGAGTGACTATGGACTGCTGATAATACCGCAACAGATGGCTAGCGATATGTGTTTGGGACAGGCTTGAAGTCGCTAACAACGCTAATAGCAGCAGTAATGTCATGGTAATTATCAGCACCAAACCCCGCTGAGCTTTGTTGGCGTTCATGCTATGACTCCTCGCGCTGCCGACTAATATTGACCAGTCCTGAAAGCCCCTTAACCAGCCGACGTTTTTTGTTGTCATTAAAAGTGATATTGCTTTTACCTGCATAAGAATACTGCTTGCGGTCAATAGACCCAGGCACAGAATCTCCACTGCTTATCAATAGATAGAACTCAATAGCCACCACCTGCCTCCATTCAGCACTGCTAGCCGGAAATTCAACAAAGGCTGGCGCGCCATCACCGGCGCTGGCTATTCCCTTGCCTGAGCGATCTATGCCATAGAGTAACTGAAAATCATCCACAGCCTCGGCCAATGGCTCAGGAGAGGACCAGCGGCCTTTTAGATAACGTCTGCGTTTGAAATTATGGTCTGCCGAAACGTAATAAATGGTCGGCTGATAGGCCCTGACGGGCACTGATTTCAAGCCATTAGCCTGGGTTAACGAGAAACGCGCCTGATTGGAGCCAGTATCCGCAATAAGGTGCTCGGGGCTGGCCTGAATGTAATGCTGCGACGGTAGCAATCCAGGACCCGGCTTAACAGCCTCGCCGGCAACACGGCGAATCAATAGCAGATCGGTGCCCGGGAGCAACAGGTCGCCACCGCAGGCTGAGGTATTCAAGGATCCGTTATTTAGGCCCTGTACTGGAAACGCTAAGTGTTGGGCCAAATTGGTACTGGTCAATCCAGCGCAGAGGTCCGGAAGAGTCTCGGCAGACGCAGGGGCATAACTAATCTGACCATAGAAGCCTGCTAAATCCAGCTCTCTTTTTAGTAGCCCCATAAGATATCGACTGTGCTCCAGCACCTGACTAGTTAGTTCAATCTGACGTGCCGATACAAAGCTATTTAAAGTTAGGCTAATGGTGATAGAAGATAAATACAGCCCTAATGCTAGGGCTATTATCAGCTCGATCATCGAAACGCCCTGCACTTTTATTTTCATGGTGAGACCGCACCTGGTAGGTTGACCGAATAGGTAAAAATTCGTCTCAGTCGATTATCAGCATACTGCCCATCTCCGCAGGCTGATAGGGAGATACTGTGCTCTTTAAGCCCCTGCCATGCTAGGGTCAGGCTGTAACTGTTAGTTGTTTTTTGGCGCTCAATGCAGCCGCGGGCATTAAGTGGGGCTGCAATGCTCTGCAGGCCCTGTAACTGCCTGTGCCACTGATTGATGTCCTCTTCGGCGCGCGCCCTGGCCTCTGCATCTATATCCAGCTTACAGCTGTGGCTATGCTGGTCGCCAACGCCTAGCTGTATTTTCCCCAGGTTGTAGCATTCAGCTGCCAGATAATTGAGTTCTAGCTGATTGGCCATGATAGCTACCAGATTAATTCCCTGATTGCGCTGCACTAATGTCAGCTGCTGGGTCTGAATCTGCTGCTGTAATGCGCCGTAGCCCAGCAGTCCCAGTGAAAAAAGTAGCAAACTAACCAGCAGTTCAATCAGGGTAAAGCCTCTACAAATAAAACTAGTGACTGGGCATAGGCCCATCTTAGTGACTCCAGTTATCACTGGTTCGCCCAAGGTAGTTAAGCCATAGGATTCCAATCGCTAACTGTGGCGAACCTTTTTTGGGTATGGCCCTGAGAGTATAAGTTGGCGGTGAAGCCTTATTGTTAACATCCGTAAGCATAATTTCATAATGCTTAAGTACGGGTGGATTGGGGGTTATGGCCAGATTATCCATGCTTGAGGAATAAGCCAGATTTTCAACCATATATTCGTTCTGTAGACTGGAAATTTCCAGCAAATAGGCTTTCGCTGCAGCCTTGTTGGCAAGCACTATAGACTGTTGATAATTTGGATAGGCGATGGCAGCCAGAATACTCACTATGCCAACAGTGATCAGAATATCTATCAATGAAAATGCTGTTGATGTGCGAAATGATTGCATTGTCTTTAGGTCCTCTTTTTAACCAGTATTTCTGTTGCTACGGAAATTTAAGTTAAGGGCTATAAAGACAACCAACTGGTTCGAAATATAGACTCAGCTTGCCCCAGCTAATCAGTAGCTGGGTTTTGTGTTAGTTAGCAGCGTATTTTTTGTTTCCCTCTATCATCATAACCATCATGGTCTTTATCTTTGGTTAACCTGATTCGACCACTGCGAAAGACGATGGTCTGTCGGCCAAAGTCGATAGCCCGGTTTTTGGCACAGACCAAAAAGTTACCAGAATCCAAAGCCTCGCCACTGCCCTTAAAACGGATATAGCTGCGCCCGGAGGCTGAGAGCTTTATAGCCTGATGCAAGGTGCTGTCGAGATACAGGCTTTCTGTTGAATCAAATTGGTGATTGTTATCTTGGTCTCTAAATACCAACAGCCTCAGTCCCGATTCCTTTACGCATTGATAAGATCGGTTGGAGGTGCAGAGCTTAAACACCTTACCCTGGGATACCGCTAATCCTCGCGCTAACTCCAGTGCTCGACGTATTTCCAGTGCCTGGCTTTTAATTGATGATCTGAGCATTACTGCCTGAATTGACGGAGCCGCCAGACTCAGCAAAAACAACAGAATTGCTAAGCTGAACAGTAGTTCAAGTAGGGTAAAGGCACTGGCATTATTGGCTGAGTTCATCCGTTAACTCTCTATGGCTATCTAGACATCATGTCTACGAGGGATCATGGGGACTGCTGACATCTATTATTTAAGCACAGCTTGCCGTACTTTCACTTTGAGTGAGGTGAAAACGCGAGATGACTCCCAGACAAAAATACTGGGCTGTCACAGACTGAAGCCTGCGCGGTTAGTTCGAACAGATAAAAATCTCTCTAGGGCAGATTAGTCTGCAGATAGATCAGCATATTACCGCCCATTACCTTGGCAACCTGCTGCTCACTGAGGCCGGCCTCCAGAAGTTCATGGGTAATAACCACCATTTCGCTGCCATCAAAGGCAGTGGTTACTGAACCGTCAAAATCTGAACCCAGGGCCACATGGTCTTCACCCACCAGTTGGATGCCGTATTTAATCGCCTCGGCTAAGATCTTAGGGCTAGTGCCGCAGAGTGCACCCTCCCAAAAACCAACAGCGATAAGGCCTCCCTCTGCGGCAATTGCCTGCATCAGTGAATCGCTAATATTGCGTGGTGAATTGCAGTGCCCTTTAAATCCAGTGTGACTAACGACAAGCGGCTGATCGCTAAGCGCCAAAACATCGGCTACAACCTGTTCTGATGAATGGGATACATCCACCATTATACCAAGAGACTGCATTTTGATTATCGCATCTCGCCCAAACTGAGTAAGACCGCCCTGACTAATGCCATGCAGAGACCCACCCAGTTTGTTATCGAAGAAGTGTTGCAGGCTCATCATTCGAAAGCCGCTATCGAATAGGCGCTGAATATTATTTAGATCGCCATCCAGAGCATGGGAACCCTCGGTACCCAGCAGGCCGCCTACCAGTGTAGAGTTGGCTTGGCGTTGCTGTATAAGCTCATTCAGCTCAGACCTAGAGGTAATAAGTCGGAAATTCTGATGGTCTTGGGCTAGCTGATGAACTTTTTCGGCCTGGAACAGCGCACGGGCGGTAAGACTTGTCCAGGTTTCTGCTGGCCAGCGCTGAGCCATAGCTAGTAGCGTAATATTGTCCCGCGCATCGGTTTGGTTGGAATCATAATTTTGGCCACTGGGAGACTTGGTAACGGTGGTAAACATCTGCAAAGCAATATTGCCCTGCTGCATGCGGGGAATGTCCAGATGGCCATAGTCAGACTCCCGCGATAGATCTCGCGCCCAAAGCGCACTATCGGCATGCCAGTCTCCAACCCATAAACTGCTATGCAACTGTTCAGCCTGACTAGAGACAGTATAGGGCTGATGAACGTCCACCCTGTTGGATTGCTGCTCAAGCATGCTGGGCACCCAGGCAAAGAAGCCCAGGACAAGAGCGGTGAAGATAAGGAGAAATATGCCGGCTGTTTTATTCATTTTATACATCAGCTCTAAGGTAGTTTTAAAAAGTCTAGGCTCTGCAATTAATTGAGGTCAAACTGTAGACGAAAAAAAAGGCTTTTTTCAAAGCCTTTCTAATCTCAATCTGCCGCTACTCTGACGCGGCGATCGCGTTTTGCCCCTCCAGCTGCGGCTTTAGGCTCGCATAGGGGTTTTGATCCTGAATCGCACTGGGGTGCACCACGGAGATGGTTATCTGGCTACTGCTCTCACCGCCAAACAAACCCGGCTGAGCAGTCTTTAAAATCTCAATGGTCGCATAACGGCCATCCTTGGTGTAGGTCAAAACAATCTCTTCTGCCACAGTGGATGAAATCAGCGACCAACCTGTACCCAAAGTTGAGTCACTATAAAAAATAAGGTTGGATGCAGGGCTAACTGGGGAATCCAAAACAATGCGCCCGGCTATTCCGGTTCCTGTTCCAAGAATCACTGTTGGTACCTTTTGGATCTGCGCATCATCAGGTAATGGCATATCCGCCAACAGATAGTTAATTATTTTGCGTGATTCGTCTTGATAGGAATCGACCGGTGACAGTAAGTTGCAACCGCTTAAGACAAACGAAAGTAAAAAAATACTGGATATTGTGGTTATTTTTTTCATGTTATTCCCCTCTAAGTGACAGAGATTAACATAGATATTTATGCGTAAACAACTGCCCTGTAGTGGGCGGTCTGGAATGGCTCTGATTGAGTCTAGTTACTCGATGAATAAGCAGACTACAGAGGCCCCGCGAATCTGTGCTAGGCCAATTAATTGCCCCTCCATGATTCTTGCAATCATGGTCTTGGTGAACTGCTGGTCTCTTCCCTATCTGGTATAGCTGCGGCCGCAGGCAAATGACAGTATTTGAGACTATTATTAGGAGGTTGAGCGACTTAAACAGTAAGACAACTCATTGATAACGGAAATCGGTCAGGCAACAACAAAGGACGCTAGGATGCTCCAACCTATAATTATTGCTGGTGGCTCGGGCACACGCCTTTGGCCTCTATCTCGAAAAAGCTACCCAAAACAGTTT
This sequence comes from uncultured Porticoccaceae bacterium, assembly GCA_965656965.1. Lineage (GTDB taxonomy): Bacteria > Pseudomonadota > Gammaproteobacteria > Pseudomonadales > Porticoccaceae > HTCC2207. The sequence goes on along the minus strand of CBFHMK010000004.1, from coordinate 79,855 downwards.
TTACCCCTGGTCGGCGAGCGCAGCATGCTGCAAAAAACCATCGAGCGACTGGATAACCTCAACTGCCTGCCTCCTATTATTGTCTGCAATGAAGAGCATAGATTTATCGCTGCAGAGCAACTTCGGGAGCTGGGCATCAAACATCAGGCTATGATACTTGAGCCCTATGCGCGCAACACTGCGCCTGCTGTCTGCCTTGCTGCGCTGTTAGCCAATGAGACTAACCCAAAAAATAACCTGTTAATATTGCCCGCCGACCATCATATGGGCAAGCCGGAACAATTTTGCGCTGGTGTGAAACTGTCAGAGAAATCCGCTGATGCTGGCCACCTGATCACCTTTGGTATCAGCCCCAACAGACCCGCCACAGGGTATGGGTATATCAAAGCTAAAATTACATCGACGAGCCCATGTGATATCAGCAAGTTTACTGAGAAACCCTGCTATGAAGACGCCGCCAGATTTATAGCCAGCGGAGACTATTTGTGGAATAGCGGCATTTTTCTCTGCTCTAGCGACGTCTATCTGGCCGAACTGGAAAAATTCAGACCTCAGGTATTTTCTGCCTGTACCTCTGCCTGGCAAAAGCGCAGCATGGATGGCGATTTCACAAGACCAGATGACTCGGACTTTGCGAGTTGCCCGTCAGAGTCGATTGACTATGCCATTATGGAGCAGACTGATCGTGCCAAAGTTACTCCAATTGATCCAGATTGGAGTGATCTGGGCAGCTGGTCTTCTCTGCATGAGCTGCTACCAAAAACCAGTGAAGGCAACGTGCAGTCAGGTGATGTACTGAGCCAGGAGTGCTCTAATAACTATATTCACAGTGACCACCGACTGATTGCCGCACTTGGAGTTAATGACCTAGTCATAGTGGATACCAAAGACGCCTTGCTGGTGGCCCATAGAGACAGTGTCCAAGAGGTTAAGTCTATTGTTGACCAGCTGGACAAAGACCAGCGATCGGAAAGTCTCCATCACCGAGAGGTCTATAGACCCTGGGGAAAATATGATGCTATGGATAGCGCTGAGCGATTCCAGGTTAAACGCATCACCGTAAAGCCACGGGCTAAGTTATCTGTGCAGATGCATCACCACCGGGCTGAGCACTGGGTTGTAGTAAAGGGTACCGCAAAGGTAACCATAGACGGCATAGAGTCTCTGGTAAGTGAAAATGAATCGGTATATATCCCAATAGGCGCGGTTCATGCTCTGGAGAATCCTGGCAAAATTGCTATTGAGCTTATTGAGATTCAGACCGGAAGCTATTTGGGAGAGGATGATATTGTGCGCTTTGAAGACCGCTACGGACGAACCTAGCTCTATGCCCTAACCCCAAGTCAGGTTGGCCTGAATTCGGGACTGTACAGAGGCGCTTATTGACCCTATTTCTGGTCAGCATCCAGATCGAAACTAGCCGCACTGGCGCGCAATCGCCATAGTTCACGGGCACGCTCCTGCATATCGATATGACTGTCTGACTCGTCGACAATTTCCATACCCAGCATGGTTTCTACCAGATCTTCCATGGTGGCAAGTCCCAGTGGATCGCCATACTCGTTGATCACCAGACTGATGGACACCCTCTCCCTAACCATGGTTTGTATCAGGTCCGGCAGAGCTTTGCCTTCCAGGACACTCAACAGATCTCGCCTCAGTTCAGCCAGCGGCGTTTCTGACCGCCCCTCAGCAGCAGCTTTATAAACGTCGTCTTTACGCACAAAGCCAATAATATCGTCGTTGTCGCCCTGGTAAATCGGAATCCTTGAGAATTTCAGTGATGGGTCGGTTGGCAAGATGTCTGTAACCCGCATATCTGCAGGCAATGTAGCCATGACTGTCCGCGGCGTCATCACATCCTTTGCCACCAGGCCGCGGAAAGCAATAAGAGCACTGATAGCCCGCGCCTCGGCTTCATCGATAACGCCTTCGCGGCGACCCATAGTGGCCAACATATGGAAATCATCTCTGGATAGCGTCGGCCCCTCGCTAGTTGGCGTCAACCAGCCGGTAATGCTTTTAGCCCCAATAACCAAGGGGTACATAGACCACTGCACCCAACGTAAAATATGACCACAGGCGGGAGCCAGTTGCTGCCAGTAGCGTGCACCCAAAGTCTTGGGAATGATCTCTGAGAACACCAGAATCAATAAGGTTAGAACAGCCGAAATAATACCAAAGTAGACCTCACCAAATAACTTGGTAGCCTGAGCGCCTGCACCAGCCGCACCCACAGTATGGGCAATGGTATTAAGTGACAATATAGCGGCCAGAGGCTTGTCTATGTCCGCTTTAAATCCTCGCCACAGGGCGCCCAATTTTGGCTTGTTAACCTCGAGGCTTGCCAGATAGGTTGGGGTCAGCGAGAGCAGAGTTGCTTCTAGCAGCGAACAGAGAAAAGAAAAGCCCAGAGCCAGGCCAACATAAAGAGCTAATAAAACCATGGTTGAGCCTCAGAGGAACCACTAAAGGTGGTTTTTGTATCAATCATGAGGCTAAGTATCTGCTATAAAAGCGGCGGATTCAATTATCGAGAGGATCGCTGGATAGGCGCTGGATGGACAATTGGTACGACCGAGTGGATTCGAACCACCGACCCCCACCATGTCAAGGTGGTGCTCTAACCAACTGAGCTACGGTCGTATACCTGAGATGCCTATGCCCTGAGCTCTTCACGTTGAACGATCTATGTCAGGGGCGGCCATTCTACACAAGCAGTGCTGGACTGCCAACCGTTAAAATACTCCAGTAAAGCTCTTATTGGCGCAAATTTTGAATGTATTTTTGTACCCTGCTGAGCAGGGCTAGCTCAGGACTGAGTTGGCAGAGAAGATAACCTGTTTTGCCTGCCTATCCCAAAATATTGAATGCCCTGCTCTGCCAGCCTTAGTGGGTCATAGAGATTACGTCCATCGAAGATAACCGGATATTTGAGAGACTCTTTGATATGGGCAAAGTCGGGAGACCAGAAGGGCTTCCACTCAGTACAGATAACAAGTATGTCGGCACTCTGAAGGGCAGCCTCTTTAGTGCCACAGAGCAGCAAATCATCCCGCACCCCATAGATTGCCTGAGTAGCATCCATACCATGGGGGTCGAAGGCCTGCACCCTGGCGCCGTTCTCCCACAGTGCTTCCATTAGATCTCGGCTGGGAGCCTCTCGCATATCATCAGTACCGGGCTTAAACGCCAGCCCCCATAGAGCAATGGTTTTCCCCTCTAATTCGGCGTTAAAGTACTGACTTATCTTTTTAAACAGCAGTGATTTTTGCTCATCATTAACACGGCTAACAGCACTGAGTAATTTTGGCTGGTAGCCTGCACTGACAGCGGTGGCTTCCATTGCTCGAAGATCTTTTGGAAAACAAGAACCGCCAAAACCACAGCCGGGGTAAATAAAGCTATAACCAATGCGAGGGTCGGAACCAATACCCATGCGCACCTGTTCGATGTCGGCGCCCACCAGATCGGCAATATTGGCGATCTCATTAATAAAACTGATTTTAGTCGCCAGCAATGAATTAGCGGCATATTTTGTGAGTTCGGCAGAGCGCACATCCATAAAGATTAACTTGTCGCGCTGGCGGTTGTAGGGTGCATACAGCTCGTGCATCATCGCCTCAACAGCGGCACTGTCAGTGCCGACCACAATGCGATCCGGGCGGGTAAAGTCGGCAATCGCTGCACCCTCTTTTAAAAACTCCGGATTAGAGGCAACACCAAATTTAAAGTCTACACCGCGGGTATTTAGGGTCTGCTGCAGTGTTTGGCTAACTTTATCGGCAGTACCCACAGGAACTGTGGACTTATTGACCACTACCTTGAAGCTGTCCATATGCTGGCCAATGGTTTCTGCAACCTTAAGGACATATTGCAAGTCAGCCGAGCCATCTTCCTCTGGCGGCGTGCCAACAGCAATAAAGATCATCTCCGCATGCTGGACTGCCTTGGCGGCGTCAGTAGTGAACTGCAATGAGCCATCATCCAGTGCCTGGGCTATATAGCCCTCTAACCCGGGTTCATAGATGGGGATCTGTCCTTTGCACAATGCCTCAACTTTGGCTTGGTCTATATCGACGCAGATCACTTGATTGCCCACATTAGCAAAGCAGGCGCCAGTCACTAGACCTACATATCCACTACCAAAAATCGTAATTCGCATTCTGTTCCCTTTGTCACTGTATCTCAGATTTTTAGTATAGCAGCAGTTTATGACAGTTCGCGGTTGAGTCATGGCCCCATGGAGCGGCTTGATTTTTTGATTACGCGGACTCGATAGTTAGTTGGAGTGATTTTTCTGGGCTGGGCTGGGCTGGGCTGGGCAATTTAATCCTAAGTCAAATTTAAGGAAGGCTCAGCGTCCGCTGATCGTTAATGTCCCTACTAACGCTTCATCCCTGAGGTGACCTTCCTAGATGCATTTCTTCCTGAAAGCAGAGCCATAATATGCATTCCTAGACCTCCTGCAAATAGCACTGAACGGCTAGTACTAAAGAACTAGATTAGGACGCCAGACTCTTTTCTCTTAGCTTACCAAGCTGATCACGCACCTGCGCTGCCTCTTCAAACTCCAGGTTGCGCGCATGCTGGTACATCCTGTCTTCCAGGCGTTTAATTTCTTTGGCTATATCCTGAATCGACTCCACCGCACTGAGATTGTAGTTGTTGCCAGACTCTGCCACCTTGCGATCGCGCCTATTTTTACCGGTGGCCGCATAGGCGCCTTCCATAATGTCGGCAATGCCTTTAACAATACTTTTTGGCGTTATACCGTGTTTTTCATTATGGGCCATCTGCACCGCCCGACGGCGATCAGTTTCATCCATGGCCCTCTGCATCGACCCTGTGATTTTATCCGCATAGAGAACCGCCTTGCCCTCGAGATTTCGTGCCGCCCGCCCAATAGTCTGGATCAGTGACTGCTCAGAGCGCAGAAAGCCCTCCTTGTCAGCATCAAAAATAGCCACCAGCGAAACCTCAGGCATATCCAGCCCCTCTCTCAGCAGATTAATGCCCACCAATACATCAAACTCTCCCAGCCGCAGGTCGCGAATAATCTCTACCCGCTCCACAGTATCTACATCCGAATGCAGGTATCGCACTCGCACTCCATGCTCATCGAGATATTCAGTTAAATCCTCAGCCATGCGCTTGGTTAACACTGTAATAAGAATGCGCTCGTTGTTGGCGGCTCTAGTGCGAATTTCAGACAGTACATCATCAACCTGAGTCAGTGCCGGACGCACCTCTAACACAGGATCTAAAAGACCTGTGGGCCTCACTACCTGTTCAACAATCTGTCCCGCATTGGCAGCCTCGTAGCGACTGGGTGTCGCGGAGACAAAAATCATCTGTGGCGCTATCGCCTCCCATTCATCGAAGCGCATGGGTCTATTATCCAGCGCAGAGGGCAGCCGGAAGCCATATTCAACCAATGTTTCTTTGCGCGAGCGGTCACCCTTGTACATGGCACCAAGCTGCGGGACTGATACATGGGATTCGTCAATGACCATCAGAGCATTATCAGGCAGATAATCAAATAGCGTAGGTGGTGGCTCGCCGGGAGCGCGGCCAGACAGATAGCGGGAATAGTTCTCAATGCCATTGCAATAGCCGAGCTCACGCATCATTTCGGTGTCATAGCGCACCCGCTCACCGAGCCTTTGAGCTTCCACCAGCTTATCGACCGAGCGCAGCTGTTCTAGCCTGACAACTAGCTCTTCTTGAATTTTATCAGCAGCCTCCAGCACCCTATCTCTGGACGTTACATAGTGGGACTTGGGATAAATAGTAAACCGCGGAATCTTGCGCAGAACCTCCCCCGTCAGGGGATCAAACAGGGTAAGATTTTCAATCTCTTCATCAAATAACTCAATGCGCAGGGCTTCATAATCGGAATCTGCCGGATAGACATCAATCACATCGCCACGCACTCGATAGGAAGAGCGATCAAAGTCCACATCATTGCGCTTGTACTGCAGTTCCGCCAAACGTCGCAGAATGTCTCGCTGGTCGATCTGTTCTCCACGAGACAGATGCAGCACCATTTTGAGATAGGAGCTGGGATCACCAAGGCCATAGATAGAGGATACAGTCGCAACCACAATAACGTCCTGCCGCTCCATTAGTGCCTTGGTAGCTGATAAGCGCATCTGCTCGATATGGGAATTTACTGAGGAATCTTTTTCGATAAAGGTATCTGAAGAGGGAACATAGGCTTCGGGCTGATAGTAGTCAAAGTACGAGACAAAATACTCGACAGCATTGTTGGGGAAGAACCCCTTAAACTCTCCGTACAGCTGCGCTGCGAGGGTCTTGTTGTGAACCAGTACAATTGTCGGCCGCTGGACCTCTTCGATTACCTTGGCCACGGTAAAGGTCTTACCAGAACCTGTCACCCCGAGTAGAGTCTGCCCGGCCAAGCCATTTTCCAAGCCAGATACTAGCTCTGCAATTGCTGCGGGTTGATCGCCAGCAGGTGAATAGTCACTAACGACCTTAAATGGCCTGATAGCCGATATTTTGGTTGAACTTAGCAAGGTGGTTTAGCCTTTAGCTCAGGATCAACCTGAGCGCAAATACGGGAAAAGAACTCGTCGTTCTTTTGAGTGAGGGTATCGATCAAAGCCTGCATACCCTGCTCTTCAATAATTTCACGGTACTGATGTTTCTTGACTGCCACATAGGTTATGCCTTTAAAACGTACATCGACCGCCTTCCATCTACCTGAAACAGTACGTTTAATAAGCAGATCCAGATTAAGGTCGGGAATCACTGGAGACTGCATCTCTACCTGCACCCAGCCCATATCTTCCCGCTTGCTAATCACAGTATCCACTACCTGGAACGTTTGCCCAGAATAATGTTCCAGACCCTCAAAGGCATAGCGTACCAAGGTTTGGTCCACCGCCCGCACCAGCGCCTGCTGCTGAGGCAGCTCCAGAGCCTGGAAGCCTGCCTTACCCACCAGTGCGCTGGTCGTTGAGGCTACATCCCACTGGGGCTTAACTCTGGTGTTGATAAAGTTAGCATAGGCTGCCGGGTTAGCAAGATTGAGCGCGCGATTATGGGCGAGCTCCTCTGTGACCAATTTAAACAGGGGTTTGAACTGGTTATTGACTATGGTCTGCGCGGAGAGGGTCCTATCGGAGGACTCATCAGTAGGGCCAGGCTCTGGGGTAGCCGAGGAATCCTCTGCAAATAATGGATTCCCGCAGATTGCTAAGACTAATATGAGCCCAACACATCTAAAAAGAGATTTGGAATGTTTATACATGAGGTATTTCTGCCCTGAAATCGCCATAAAACAGCCACATATTGCCTGTATTCTGAAATAAATCTAGCTATCAAGTGGTGATTAACGGTCAACCACCACAGACGCTGTGCGTTAACTCACACAGGTTTTGATACTCAACTTTTGAACTGGATCTCTAAATTTTACTAGTCGCAGTTTAGACTGTTTAACTTAGTCTGCAAGCGCCTAACCAACGAATAGCAACCTAATTATGAGCCTTTGCAGATCAATGCCGGAAACTGTTGACTCCTTTGTGAGAGGTGCCTAAAATGCGCGCCACAAAGACGCTTAACGATTCCGCCTTAGCTCAGTTGGTAGAGCAAATGACTGTTAATCATTGGGTCGCTGGTTCGAGCCCAGCAGGCGGAGCCAAGTCTTGAAAACTGGTCGTACAGGGAGTACAGCACCATGATGCAATATATGACATCAATTGCCGGAGTTGCAGTTCTCAGCATTCTAATCACCAGATTGCTGATACCCATTTCTCATGTAGTAGGCCTTCTCGATCGCCCCTCCGGGCGTAAAGCGCATTCTGGCGCCGTTCCTCTTATTGGCGGCATATCTATCTATTTATCCGTAGCCTTGGGCTCAGTGGCGTTTTTGGAGCTATCAGACAAGTTTATTGGCGTCTCGCTGATCTGCGGTCTGGTGACCTTTATGGGCGCGCTGGACGACCGATATCCATTGCAGGCCGGTTATAGACTGGTAGTTCAACTTGTAGCCGGACTGGCAATCGCCAGTATCGGTGTCAAGGTATCCACCTTGGGTAATCTGTTTGGACTGGGTAATATTTACCTCGGGCTTATAGCTATCCCGTTTACGGCGGTGGCCATTACAGGCCTCTGCAATGCCTATAATATGGTCGACGGAATAGATGGATTGGCCGGCGGCCTAACACTCGTCGCTATGTGCAGCCTGCTATACCTCACCCGGGGCCATGCAGCAGAAAATGAAGTGGTATTGATGGCATATCTCTGCACCTCTATCGCTATCTTTTTGATATTTAATCTAACCGTACGACCCAAAATTAAAGTGTTTATGGGAGATGCTGGCAGCACCTTTTTAGGCTGCGCCGTAGCCATCGCGATGATCTATTTTTCCCAGAGCGGCCAGAACATTATTAACCCAGCCACAGCATTGTGGTTAGTTGCTATTCCTCTGATGGATATGGTCAGCACCATGCTGCGTCGAATCGACAAGGGTCAGGCTCCTTTTCATGCAGATCGAACACACCTGCACCATATTCTGATGCGCGGCGGGCTAAGTCAGCGGCAGGCTCTGGTGTGTATTATCCTGGCGGCTACAAGCTGCGCTCTATTGGGTATCTTTTTAGAAAGGGTCTGGCCACAGAATGAAGCAATTTCATTTCTCCTATGGCTGGCCGTATTTGGACTCTATTTTAAGTTTGTGGTTAAGCACGCCTTTAAATTTGCCAAAAGACTGCGACGCAGCGGCATTGTGCGACCTCAGAGGTAGGGGCTGATTGGACTTCTGATTTTGCGCTGTACTCCCGGCTGGCACTCGACTTCACTAGGTTTATAGCGCTATGGGCCCTAGCAGCACTGCCAACATACTCGGCGGTGCTTCTGGGACATCTCTAAAGACTGGCGACCCTATTACAGTTGATCGCACACCGCTTTAATCTCACTCATGCTAACAAACGGCGCTTGAATTCTCAGCAACTCAGTACTTTCTACCTCAGACAGCAGACTGTCACCTTTACCCAGCAACGACTCCGCTCCTTTTTCTCCAAGAATTACATCAGAATCAACACGGGATGAGACCCTAAATGCCAAACGACCAGGAACATTGGTCTTTATAAGCCCCTTGATAATATCAGCGGTGGGACGCTGAGTAGCCAGCACTAAATGTATACCAGCGGCGCGTGCTTTCTGCGCCAAGCGCCCTACAGCATTCTCTATGTCTTTGCCTCCCTCCATAATAAGATCGCCCAATTCGTCAATCACCACCACTATGAATGGCATTTTTAATTTACCGCGCTGCGATAAAGACTGGTACTCCTGAATATTTCTGACGTTATTTTCTTTGAGAATGTCATATCTATTATCCATAACATCACAGAGCCACGACAGGCACTCCGCTGCCTTTGAGGTATCGGATATAACGTCGGTCAGCAAATTGGGAAGCCCGCCATAAATCGAAAACTCTACAGCTTTAGGATCAATCAGCACCAGCTGCGCTTGGGACGGCGATCTAAGGCCTATGATTGACACAATCAGATTATTGAGCGCCACTGATTTGCCGGAACCTGTTGATCCAGCCACCAGGAGATGAGGAAAACTAGTTAGGTCTCTAACCACTGTTTCACCCAAGGACGAAATCCCAATGCAAATTGGGATACTCATGTCTTCAGCATGACTAGCTATCTGCGGCATCATACTGCCAAGGGTTAGCTGTGCTCTGAACTCTCTAGGAAGCTCTATACCCAAAGCACCCTCAGCAGATGACCCCGCAGTATTTAATCGCAATGCATTCTCAGCAAAGCCCATTTTTACTGCAACATCTGACAGTATCGATTTAATTTTTGACAGTTTTATTCCGTCTTCTGTTTCAATAAAGTAGGTCACAACCATCGGGCCCAACTTGCGTGAGAGCACCTGTAAGCCAACATCAAAACTGGCAAAACAAGTTTGCAATTTGTCGCTCAAGTCGGACTCAGTCTCTAAGCCGTCGTCATCCTCTGCCTGATCCAAACAGTTTAAATTGGGCAAACTATTAGCGCTGAGGGCCCCTCGTTTGACCATTGCATTGTCTGCATGAAAGCTAGAATTGAATGACACATTATTAGCAGGCTTGGTTATCACAGGCTCAACAGAGGGCTCTGCCTTAGTCGCTTTCGCCGCAGGTTTACCAGCGACTTTGGCTTTGGTCTTATTGACGCCAATCGCCTGCAAAACTCTGGGTATAATTTCCCACTTATAGGCGTGATCAATAAAATAAACTGTACCCACTAAAAACAGTATGACAGTTAAAAAATCGCCTAATATCTGGGAGAAAAAATCAAAAACCGTCTGGCCAACACTTCCACCCAATCCGATGGGGGAAATTATTACGGCGAGTCCAACAGTAATAATCACCACATTCAAAAATGTCGGCACTTGCACCTTAAAAGAAAAATATTTTTTTAAACTATAGGTAATTAACCATGCAACCACCAGAATGGAGGTAATACCCAGGAAATCTCTGTATAGCTCCGCGACGGTATCACCTAGACCACCCAACACAGAGGGCGACCCTAAATACGACTGAAAAATAGAGACCGCAGAAACCACAGTAATAATTAAAACACCATAAATATTAGTCAGTCTGCGCAAAATTCTATTAAAAAACGGGATACGTCGAGAAAGCTTAGCCATGGGTTTAAACCTCTAATATTAGCCTGTTATCGCTCATTTAGCGCAGGCATACTTGGCCTCTTGCCCAAGTACCTGCTTGCTGACGGAAGTGATAAAGATAGTTCCCTGATCCTGCTCGACAACATTCTTTATAAACGAAAAATTAAATTGATAGGAAGGCCTCAGCGAGGATCTAGGCCCCACACAAAGCTCTGCTAGTAACTCAGATATCCGATCCTGGAAAGCCAACAGAAACTCAAATTCGGCGCCTAATGAGTCCTCCTGGACAACTTTAAAGCCCAAATAGTGAAAGTGGTCGTCGGCGTTCACAAAATAGCCAACCGAATTTAGGCTGGATTGATTCTCCAACAACAAATCGTCCCAGGGGATCGGCACGGAGGAGTAGCTGCTGGTAGAAATCAAACTCCATACCAGCAGCCAAAGCCGCTTAAAAGTCGTCATCGACCTCAATGTCACTCGCCCATGAACCTGACTGACTTTCGCCTGATGAATCTGGACTGTCTTCTTTAACAGGTTCTTCGTCTTGTTGTGACTGGCCCCTATTCATCGAGGCTCTATCAGCTGCTCGATTATCATATTCAGAGGCGACCTGATTTGCACCAGATGCGACACCCGCATCAAAAATCGCTTTGTTATTGAGCGTTTTATTAGCTTCGGCTTTCATGCCTGCCTCTTCACCCTGAATAAAGCTCTGATCGGCATTAACTTCTTTTAACGTCGCATACATGTCTTTCATGATGTCGGACGCCTTAACCGCAAGAGCGCTGTTAACGTTTGCCACCGCCACGATAATATTTTTCCCGGTCGGCTCATGCACCGTCTCTTCAATTCTTAACGTTTCCAAGCCGCGAATTGTTAAGTTTTTGACCGACTCCTGTATATTGGCAGAGAAATCCTTAAGAATTTTAGACTCCACCTTACCATCGGCTCCACGGATATCCCTTTTTAGTCTCTCAGCTGATTTAACCGACTCAACAGAAGACTTTAAACTCAACACAGCCGCCTGTTTAGCCCAAAGAATGGCTTCTTCCTCCAGCATTGAGTAGCTGCCAGAGTCATCAGGGTCATATTCTACAGCCGAGATTCCCATAAAGTTTGTTGAACCATCGCTAGCAAGATAGCGCCGGGCACCGACCATTGATGAGAGATTTTGTTTATCTAACCATCCATCAATCGAAAGCTTGTTTATTCTGGGCTTTCCCTTGCCGGAACCCAGCAATATACCTCTGGCTTCCTGTTCAAGCTTGGGACTCCAGACGACCAGTGAAGCAATGTTGTACTGCCCTCGCAAATCATCATAGCTTTCAACCTGCATCAACGTTGTAGCGCCAAAAAGTGGCATACTGGACGTTGTCTCCATGGTTGACTTCGTTTCTTTTTTGACCTGGCCTTGCAGCTCTGCAATTTTGATCTGCACCTCTTCCAGTAGCTTTTTCTTGTCTTCCTGTATTTTTTTGGCCCTGTCTAACCTCATTTTGACATCGCTGAGGCGCTGTTTTTTATCATCCGCTATTTGCTGGGAGTCAAAGGTCTCATCGAGCTTTTTGATGGTAGCCTCTAACAATGAATTCAAGCGATCCCCAAAGGTCACCCCTCTTAACTCGTCGGCCTGAGCTTGGTCATAGGCTGATAATAAAACTGAGGTTTCCCGTTGCGCCTCTAAATAAAACTTTTGAGACTGTGCTTCCATCGCCTTAATTTGCTTTTGCTCTGCCTCTAGCTGCTTGGCAATCGGGTTGCCAGGCACGGACAGGATATTTTCAGCGCTTGCAGTGGTGGTAAAGCTTTCAATGATTCTCGCTTTGGCAAGCAAAGAGGCTTCAATAGCTAATGCTTCTCGCTTTTGAAGAAAGTCAGGATCGTAGGCATCAATGGCCTCACCGGTTTGCGTAGCAACCATGATCCGATTCTTTTTGTCGTCCCAACCACCTACCTTAAAGCCTTTCTTGCGTGCTATTTGGCGCAGCACATTGCCTGCTTTCTGTGATGAACTCAAGCCACGAGGCGCCTCTACTTTGCCATCCTGAAACTCTGCAACAGCCGCATTACCACCGTCTTGTGAAAAGGCATTGGAAGCAGTGAAAATGCCAATTGTCAGTGCCAGCGTCAAACTTATTTGAACAAAGTTTTTCATCCTATATCCCCGTTATTATTTCTGTAAGGTTCTACCAGTCATCATCATATTCTGACTTTTTCTTTTTAATTTTTTCTTTCACCTGACGCGCGTTTTGCTGAGCACGAGATGGCGCAGGGGATTCGAGGCGGCAGACGAATCTTCCCACCTTAAAATCTTTAAAAACGGAGAGATCACCTTTAGCAAGGCTGGCTGAGCTCATTTTTGGTGTTACACGCTCAACTTTAAGCTCTCCAACTTTTGACTCAGCTCGACCCAAAGACTCTTTAGTATAAGGGTCGTATACTTTAGGGCCGCGCTCATAAACCCCATAGGTAGCACCGGCTTCAACAAGGTCCCCACCCTGGTTTAAGGTGAAAACACCACGGTTCAATGAGACAACCATAATTGGATAAATAGCATCGAGGATCTGAGTACCAATCTTGGAGCTGGCAATCTCCGCCATAGCGATATCGGCGCTAGGCCTCATCCCGGAGCCCATGGCTTTCTCAAATGAATCACGGTCAAATCCAAGTATAGAATTATCGGCGAATTTCACCTGGCTCGTTGCAATATCAATGATTTTAAAATTGATCGTTGCCTTCCCTTCAGGAATCTTGAAGGTCTTTTTAATGGTGGGGAAATAAACTTCTCTTACTTGACTATCAACGTCCTCAACCTGACCAACAATAATGTAGTCAGCTGCGAGAGTACTCCCCAGTCTGGCTAATTCTGAAACGGGCGTGAGGGCATTGGTTGTCGCTACTGACCGCTCACCGGCAATATCCGCCATGTTTTGCCGATCTAGCACGGTAAAGCGCCTCGATCCCACTAGCTTTCCCACTAAAGCATTGGAAAAGTTGCGGGCAAAAATATCTGACCCACTAAATGGGATGACGGCTATTTTAAGCCTACTGGCCGACGCTGAAAGCTTCAACTTAGCAATCCTTGCATCGACCGTTACTACGTATTGCCCTCGGTCATTCTTGGTCTCTGAGAGAACAGTGTAGGAGTCTACAACGCCATTAGTGGCCTCGCTAAACTGGCGTTGCATATCAGTTGATGACTTAAATGATTTACTCTTACCGTCACTTGAAGATTGGGTAATCTTTTTAATGGCATTGGTGGCTGCGACGGACTTTCCATTAACTCGCCCAACGGCCTCTGCAACGGCTGCATTAATCGCTTCCTGCAGAGAATTACCGACACCCTTGGTTTCTACATTGACAAATTCAAGTTGCGCCCGAGCAAAAAGACTGGCGGAGAAACTCAAACTAATAACGCACAAAAATCCAACGAGGTATCGGTAATTTAATGTCACTTTTATTTCCTTTTTCTAGGCAAGATCAGCACCATATCAGCCTTCCATTTCGTCCCCAGAGGCACCTTCTGTAGAAACGCCCGCCTGCTTGCCAAAGTTAACCATTGAAGATGTAGTTTTAGTCCATTCTTTGATTAACTTAGGGGTAGCCTTGGCGATATAAAGCCCTGTGCCCAGCTTCTTCTTCATTTTTGCTGCACCCATCATGCCGGCACTTTTTATTTCACTCGAAGCACTTTTAGCCCAGTCCTTAGCTTTTGGCGCCAGCTTTGCCATTTTCAATGTTCCTTTACCTAAGGGCGGAAACGCTTTTGTTAATTCTTTCTTGCTCGCTGCATCCAGATCAGAGCCAGCTGACATTCTCTCCTGAATTTTTTGTTCCCCATTGGCCGATGCTTCAGTGACTTCCTCTAAGCAGCTCTGGGCACAATCATCACCTGACAGACGACCTGCTTCGGCGCGAAGTGATTCCGCGGTGTCTTCCATACCTAGCGCTTTGGCAACATGACCCTGAGCCTGCAATACAAAACCTAGAGCCGATTTAAAATCACCAACGATGGCCTCTTGGGCATCTGATGCTGACTGGCTAGAACTCGCCTCTTCCTTAGAGTCGGCTCCCGGAATAGAGGGAATTTTGAAGGCAAAGGCCGAACTCGATAATGTAGTGACCAAAAAAAGTGTAAGTAGATGTTTCATTTTATCTCTCCTATCTAATGCCAGCGGCATTTAATTGTTGAACGATTTCATTGCTTGCAGATTCTGCTGCCTTGATTAATGCATTGGTTTCAGCAACGGTCTCATTTGGCCCAAGGCCAGAAAACTGCGTTGGCTTTACCGATGCTACCGTCTCAAAGAACAGACCGTCATCCTGATATACCTGTGCCATAACCGTGGCGTAAACTCGCTTTAAACCACTCCCTGGGTCCGTGTCCTTCTGCCCAACATCAACGGTGGCTATCACCAAGATTGGTATCTTGCCGGCAATAGCATCGAAAGCGTTGTTTTTAGTGGCTACACTGAGGCTGTCACTAAAGGCAAAGTCCTGCTCAAAGGCTTCTAGATCAAAGCCAGAAAATCTACTGGCAACCTGAGAGGCGTCAATTGTTTTGAAACCAAAACTCGAAAACGTTTGATTAACCGCTGCATCCAGGCCACTTGGTCTAAATACATTCCAGGTAATCTTATCCGCTTTGGTGACAGAGCTGCCACCTGATTCGTTAACGTTTTTTGTGCTGGAATAACCCTCAGTGCTAGCACTCCCACCAGCCATCGACGCAGTCTCTGAGCCTTCATTAAAGGTGGTATTGGCATTGATGGAAGTCCGCTTTGTATCATAGGCCTTGACAGAATCGGCTTTTCTGGCAAGAAATACTGCGGTAATCCGCGACCTAGGGCCTGACATCTGCGCTGGTGCTGCCTTGCCTAGCAGGCTGATTTTATTAACGTTGACCACACCCTTCACCTTAAGCTTAAAGGATTTCCCTTTGCATCTATGGTCAACCTGGGCGTTCAAAAAATACTCATCTATGTTGGTTAAAATCTGCTCTTCGTTTTCAGAAAACAGGGTAGATATGGCCACCGACTTGCCCGCAGCCCATGATCTAAGCGCATTAGATTTAGCCTGCGACAATACCTCATTATATTCGCTAGTTTTTCGAGGTCTTCCGTCCTTACACTTAGATCGCAGTTCTTTATTTTGAGCGCCAGTGATGGTCTCCGCATAGCCCTGAATTGGCAACATAAGACCAACAGTGGCAATCACTACTAACAAAAGTTTTTCCAAATGCATAAACTCTACCTCAGATTTTCAAAGACATCTTTTTCCAATGTCCTGCTGATTTTCTTGATATTTTTAAAGGACTTCTTCGTAAACATTTTCTCTTTAAACCAATTCTTTTCTGGCTTGGCAAGCTGACTACAAAACTCATCAGACAGCACAGTCAATGAGTTCTTAAGTTCATTCCACTCGTTAACTTCAAGTTTTTTGGACAGTTTTAATACTCGCCCAGATTGCGCTTTCTCACTATAAAGCAGCTCGTCAAACCCAATATCACCTATCGAAACACGCAGGCCAGCTATAAATGATGGATAGATCACCTTAGCTGTTTCTTTCATGATCTTTTTATTAAAGCCCAACAGCTTTAAGTCGATGTAATAATCTGCCGGAGGAAGCTCTAGCTGCACAGCATCAGCATTTTCAAAGCGCATTGCCATGGCACCACCGATTGCCTGGCCCTTGGTATATGGAAGGACTGGAATACTGAGCCTTTTAGACATTGCAGCTGAAAACTGGCTAGCCACTCTAGTATTGAACACCGCTTCATCTACACCGAATTTAGTAAGGTACTTACCTGCATTAGTCGTATGAGCGACATTTCTTACCTTTATATTCCAACTGCTGAACGGCTTCTCGAAGTTAACATCAGGAAGGCGAGCTATAAACTCATTGATCAAGTTAATCTTTTTGGATTTATCAAAATAGACTGTCTTATAGATCTGGCGCTTATATGGTCGATCAATACTTTTCGCACTATCGGTATAGCTGGTAATAAAGGGAATAGTACTGATTACGGTTTTTTCAGTGAAATCAAAAAGCACTATTTGCGCAAAGGTTGTGGCCTTTACCGCGTAATAGCCGTTCCCTGTGTTCTCTGCCTGAAATTGCTCTTCAGTGATAGCTAATGCAATACTCAATGCATTGCCTGATTTGCTATTACCAAGGGCAGATGAAAAACTGATTCCATCAATGGCAACTTCGCTCACCGCCGATGTCAGTAAGCTATTGTATTCAGTCAAAGCTGGAGAGCTATTTATGATGGACGATGCAAAGGGGGCTGCTGATTCCATATTAGCGGCGTCGCCAATATATGATAGGCCAGCAAAATAGACCTGAGTCGACGACCAACCAAGGGCGCAGTATGAAACCGCAAAAACAAGGGTGAAGTTTTTTATCAAACGTTTAATCATTTTCTAATTATTTTCTAATTATTTTCTAATTATTGGACAAGTATAGAGATGATAGTCATTCACTGTCGCATATTTATTTGCGCTAATCAAGACAGCCCATCAGGAGCCAACTAACCACAATACTCAGACTGTATCTGCCTAGCTACAGTCGCCTCATTGCGAGAGTAGGTTAAATCATAGGCATCTTTGATGGTTGCAAATAACTTTAGGTATTGACACTGATTCTCCGGCGGCAACCAGTCAAGGGGGCCTTTGGCACCCTTCTGCCGATTCAATCGAGCCTCCACAGCCAGAAGATTTAATGGATCATTAGCAAACTTTACACGTTTCGCCTTAGGCCAGGTGACGGCACCATGCTCCCAGGCCCACTTCAGCGGCACAACATGGTCTATATCTAGCTTAGAGGACTTAAATATCAGCTTATTGCTATAAGGGGACTTCCAACTGCCATCACGCACCTGGCAGCTCTTAATCGTTTTAAAGGTCACCGGCATTTGAGATTGAGAGAGAAGGGTTTCATGGCGAGTATTTTGACAGTCGCCGTCATCATCGGCCCAACCATGGCCAAACGCAGATCGAGAGTACTTCAAGGCTAGCTCTTCTGAAGCACCCTCTTCGCCCTCCGACGCAGAGATTAGACTTTTAGCAAGTGAGAATAGGTCAGATGCTTTTATGTTAATAGCGGATGAGGGCTCACCAATAATCGGCTGAAACCACATCATCATAATCAACAACAAAGACAACAATACTATGTTCTTTTTGAACATAACTACGTCCTTCTAACAACAGATTACTCTCAGTAATATGAGACTGTTTTCCCCACCATTAAACTAATAAGAGTCTCATGGTGCAACCCCTAAGGCGAATGACCCGCATACCCATTAAGAACGCTGCTGTCAGTGTATTAGGTAACCGCCATTAGTCTCAGCTCCAAAACTTAACAGGGTAATCTGTATGAGGAAGCAGCGGATAGACTCTAAAACAAAAAAGCCACACAGATACAGGGTACCTATGTGACTTATGTAGCGACTAGCGATTGGCGGCTAGCTAACTTTTTTGCCTCCCACGGGCGTGGAATGATAAATGCGCGGCATATCGCAGGACATAAGATTACCGTACATTGCCTGCAGCTTGGCAGAACCCCCATGCATCATCATGTCATGAGCCTTGCCCCGGTCTGCCATAGTTTCTGTGATGTAAATAGAATACAGGTCAGTGGTGTCATCTCTGGCGCCACCCAGAGCAGGCAGCCAGCGCAATAGGCCACCAGGCATGTCCACAGAGTCCATCCACTCAACCCACTGCTTATCGGCAGCCATGACATCACTTATGGTTTTACCCTCCGCTAGGTGGCAACCCTGGATCTGAACAAACGCATAGCCAGTAGAAGACTGAAATGGACGAGCCATCATTCCGGTCATCATGTTGTGGCTATCACAAGAGGCTACAGCATCAAATTTCTTCTGTTGCTGTGCACCCTTGGCGGCCCATTCATCATGAACAGCACCCAAGCCTTCATGATTATCTGCCACACCCAACCAGAAATAATCGTTGGGGAAGTCCTGCTTGTTGTTAACCGTAGGTGTCATCACCCAGGCTGAGTAATTACTGCTGATGTTGTCATCTGCCCAGGCATCCCAAGCTGAGGCTACCTTTAACAAATCGCTTTGATCCTTGCCTTTATTGTAGTTACAGAAAACACCCTCTAACGCCGCATACTGAGGGCCCGCATGACCATCGGCTTGGGTGAGAGATGAGAATAACAATGTAGAAATCAACGAAACTGAAAGTACTAAAATCTTCATAATTGCACCTATGTTTAATTGTTTTTATTTGTTGAGTGCTGACCGTAGCATAGTTAGTGAGACAGTTTTATGGCAGATTTATGACTGATTTGTATGGAGCAGTCTGTGCGTGAGCAACCGGAGCCTACAAGGGTAACCTTAGCTGGAGCTGAATAGCATTTAGCGCAACAGAGTTATCAGCGCTGAGTGCAGACCGCTGATAGCGAACATCTAGTGGATAACCGAAGGCATTAACCTCGGCCTTAATAAAATAGAGTGGATCCTCACCAACAGCTCGAGCCTCAGTGGTCGCACGGATCGATTGCCCCAATGAGCCCTTTGCCAAAGCTTCGATCGCCCATCGGCTGCGGCCGAGCCCCAGTGAAACATGCACCTGGTCTGAAAAAGATTGTCGCCATGCCAATGAAAAATTAGTCGTACTGATATCTGAAGTAATCTGTGCTGTGACTGGTACTCCCGCTCTGTCCCCAGAAAAATCACCTGTGATATCGTAGGCAACATAGTCAACCGCAAACACCAAACCACCGGCCGCGGATACTGCGTACTCGTGCGAATAGCCATATTCGTAAAAAGTACTGGTGGCGGAACCGCTCACATTGGCGCCAACAAACGAAGCCGTCTCCTTGGGCGAGTAACCACCGCCGGCACCGACATATAGACCACCATAACCACTATGGCTAACCTCTAACTTAAGCCCGCCACCGCCTGTGCGAAATGAGGCATATTTGTCCAGTATCCTCACAGACTGTGATGCCTCACTGTAACTAGTGGTTAAGCTAAGTGCATAATCAAAATCTGATTCAGCCTGAGCTGCCAGATGCACCAAACTCGCAATTATCGCTACAGCCATATATCCAACAGCGGCTGGCTTCACTGTCACTCTCCTATTCTCACAATAGCACTCAACTCAGATACCGAAACCCCTTGAGAGTCGACTATAGGTAAAGTCGTTGTGATCATTACGTTGAACACGCCAGCCCTGAGAAGCGACGAAGGAGAAATGGCGTCGACTTTATTAAGCGCTGCCAGCAGTTTCACGTTAAGAGATGCAGGATAGGAGGGACCGCCTCTAGTGACAGTCAAAATATCAGCATCAAGGTTATCTATCTCAAGATCTACTCTGGTGCCACCAGACGTCACATAAAATGGCGTTACCGTCTGAGCGGGAACCGTAATCGACGCACTCACGCCATCTGAGCTCCAGTCGACCGAGAAATCGACAAAGATCTGACGTTCTCCATCAGCCTTTAGATTATCGATCCCATCAATTAGATTGATCGCCACAGAGGCAGTTCCACTGCCAACGGGCAGGCTCTCCAGCTCGAAGCTCAGGGTAGGCGCTTTAAAATTACCACCAGCGGACGCATTGGTCATGTTTTGCAGGTTAAGCGGGCTAGCACTTAGATCAACCGACATAGCACCGTCGGCCGCAGTAACATCAATGCTGCTTGTTACATCAGATTGCGTACTGGGGTTATAGTCATTTAACTGTATTGAGCTGCTAGCCAACCTGAACGCATTAACCCCTGTGGGCGTAAGGCTAAGTGTTTGAGCAGGCTCATAACGTCTGATGCTGTTGACCAGAAATATAGGATCTACAACCCTTAACTCATGTTCAGCGCCACTGACTAGACCCTGCGCTGTAGCATAAATTGTTACTGTCTCTCGGTCACTTGACCATAGATTCTCTCTCGAGAGCGGGACGTTAGTTTGACCATTCCAAATTTCAAACCGCGGTAGAGCTGCATAGTTGGATAATGGCTTTCCAAAATCAACAATAAACTCCTGTGGCGCAGCCTCATTCACCGTTATACCTTCCAGAGGAAGTGGGCTAAGCGGCTCCAGTTTGGTAGCGGCGGCAATAATGTTCACCTCACCAGCACCATTTTCTGCCGAGAAAAATTCCAGCGCTGACTCACCCTGGGCCATCAACTCATCAACTGAAGCTCTTGCTTCATAATATCTGTGGTCCGTCGAATCCTTAAAATAAACACGCAGAATTCCATTGGTTAAAATAACATTCGATACACCCGGGAAAGCGTTACAGCTGCCATCGGGACAGACCGCGTCTGCATCATATCTGGTCGACCTATCACTCTCCATATCAAAGGCTCGCACGTCATAGTCCGACATCTGAATGCAGTTTAGGGCCTGAGAGCTGTAGGCATAGACGCAAAATCCTTCTATTTCAGATTCTGGTAATACCCAATTGATATGGTCGGCGGCGTTCTCATCTGCCCGCCAATTTTCAAATACAGCCTGTGGAATAGTGACCGATCTGGCCTCAGGGCTGCCATCAGATGAAACAATGTAATCGAGAGTCATTGCTCCCGTAAGGCTGTCACTCGGGAACAGCTTCAAGCTATTCATGCCGTGTAACTCGAGAGATCCCCGGTCTTCTGACAGCGCCACCAGCGTGCCGCCACCTTCCCAAGCTACACCTTCGATACTCTGAATTGGCTCCGCCGGCGGGAAGACTTTCATAAAGCCAATGTGTTCTTCAGAAAAAGCTAAAGGCGTATATTTTATATCTGTTCCAACACCACTTTGCTCCTGCCAATTATAAGATTCTGCGCCCTCAGCAACGAGATCTAAATTAACCAACCCCTCACCATCTGTAACAGAGGTCCAGTTAAAGTAAAAAAGTTGCTCGCCGGATTGATCAACAATCGGAAACCCGTCTTGCCCACTGTCGACCACTTCAAGCGTGTCTGGGTTCAGGATATGGCCGCTCCAGTGAACCGCACCTTTGGCTCGTATGAGCGACAAGTTAACGCCATTCGCGCTCTCATCATCGATAAATTGAGTCCGCTGTAACGTCTCGGCACTGTAGATGGCTATTCT
This sequence comes from uncultured Porticoccaceae bacterium, assembly GCA_965656965.1. GTDB lineage: Bacteria > Pseudomonadota > Gammaproteobacteria > Pseudomonadales > Porticoccaceae > HTCC2207. The sequence goes on along the minus strand of CBFHMK010000004.1, from coordinate 58,131 downwards.
TTCCGGAAAACCATTTTCCTCGTCATACAACCTTTCCGGAACAGCAAATAACTCGTCTGTAATCCAGATTGCTGTTGCAGCCTCCCAGCCTACGTCTCTGGGTAAGTCTGTTATTTCACCCTCTGGAGTCATAAACCAGACACTTCCGGAAGCACATTCACAGGGTTCAGGCTGACTATTCAGGCGCTCCCAGTTGAAGCCGTGAATTAGAGCGGCACCATCTGCTCGAAAAACCATGCCACCACGCGAGTTATCAAATCTCAACGCGCTATTGAGTGATCTGGGCTGAACATCTCCCTGCTCGACTGTCAGTAAACACCTGTGGGAGCTATCGACTAAATTTACTCTATAGATTGAGCAAGATTCGGGGTCGACTCCCTGCAGGGCTCGCTGGATATGCGCGCTAGTCAGAAGATACAGATACTTCCCGTCGGGAGAAACAGACGCTTCTGCGATAAACTTGGTTTCATTAGACAGCAAGACATTAGCCACCAGATCACCGTTTTCGTCCCAACCCAGAGCGTTGGTCAATGACTCAAAATCCGCTCCATCTGCCCAGGCTTTAGGAAACAGCATTGCGGCTATTGCATGCAGCAGGTCAGGCTGTTGATAATTTGGTCGCGATAGCGACGCCAACTCTTCAATTGTGTCCCTATCAATAGCTGAGCCCAGGCCCAAAGCGTTAGCATCGCTGAAATCTACCTGCATGGCACCTGATACTGATGAATTGTTTGGCGCAACATCATCACGATCAACAATCCCATCGCCATCCGAATCGAGAATATTTCCCGCATCCAAGGGATACTGATCATTAATATCGACCACACCATCATTATCATCATCGGCATCTGCATTGTTACCTATACCATCATCGTCCGAGTCAATGGATTCGCCAGAATTGAGTGGAAATTCGTCATCGGCATCAATGACTCCGTCATTATCATCATCGGGATCAATGACGTCAGGTGCACCATCAAAATCAAAATCGGCTAGTGGGCAGTTATCCCAGCCAGGCACAGTATCAATCGTAGATAATTCAGTAAGAGATGTTCCATCTGCATAGGTCGTGATACGTTCATAGAGCCCGTCTTCACTGCGATTAAGGGTAATTCTGTTTCCGCTCACTACCTGGACACGTGAGCGATTGACAAAATCTGCGCCAGCATTGCCGGAATCACAAAAACCATAGGGTAAGCTTTGGACGTAATCGATTAGATCGCTAGTGACCAGCGTGCCAATGCTGTCGACAAGGTTCACCCAGTTATTCAGTGCCGGGAAATCACCACCATCTGGCGAGAAAGTAAATTGGGCTCCACTGTCAACGCCATTGACCATTGAGCGGTAGTAGACATACCGGCTACTAGCCTGCTCATCAAAGTCAGGCAGCTGACATGAATCAATGTCCGGCGCATTGCTCTCACCCCCAAGATTCACCAATTGATACTCAACCTGATCGCTCACCACTGAAACTTCTTCTTTATAAGAACAAGAATAAGGAGAGCTATCACCACCTCTGGATTGGTAGCCAATTTCTTCTCTGAGTGCAGCATTACCAACGGTCGACACTGTGGTTTTTTCGAACAGAATAGGGCGAATCTCTTCGGTGAGATCCTCAGATACCTTGATGAGTTGCTTGGTAATGGTATCACCAACAAATAGCTCTAAATCGCGGTACCATGCATTTGGATAGAGATCATCGCCATCTAAAGCACTAAAGAAGTAGTAATTGACTTTGGCCCAGCTCGCATCGGGATACTGCGCTCTGAGGGCCAGAGTTTCCTGAAGACTCTTTTTCAAACCCTTGACCATCTTGACCGCCGTCTCTTTTGCCGAGGCATCATTTTCCGCTATAAAGTCGTCAAAGATCTGGTCTGTAGATAGATTGTAATGAACCACAACATCAGAGATTGCTGTCTCAAGGGCGGAGACCAATTGCTCTTTCTGTGCCTGGTCGCTCAACAACGTGTCGCAACTAAGAGAAGTCAAACTAGCCTGCAGCTGGGTCTCAATAGCGCCCCATACCAAGGATGTCAGCGGCGAAACATTGAGAATATCCTCTTCTGTCAACGTATTAAAACGAGGTGGGAGCACCATCGTATAGGGTTCAGTAACTACACCAAAGTCAGAGTCTATTGCACCAACAGGCACATTAACTACCGTAGGAACATATCCAGCACACTGCAGCTGCTCAGGACTTAAATCAAACGTAAATTCACCATCGACGCCTGAAATAGAGGTAGGCTCATTGCTATCAAGCTCTTTATTAAAGTTGAGGTCAAGGAACGCAGTAGCCCCGGAAACATAGCCATCAATCACCTTGCCCACTAAGGAAGTACTCGACCCCTGCTGTGCCACGATCGTCACCACAGCCGAGGCAGCGTCCGCCTGATTTCCCGCACTATCAGATGCAGTGAAGGTAACAGTAGTAGTACCCACCTGGAACACATCAGGCGCGTCATTGATGACGGTAACTTGACTGTCTACATTGTCAGTTGCTGTGGCTGCGGAAAGAAAATCGGCGATGCTCTGATTGTCAGAGCTGATGCCCTCAGTGCCCTCCGCCGTTAAGCTAAGATCTGCCGGGGCAGTAATGATTGGAGCCTGGGTATCTGCATTACCTACTGGAGGCGTAGGAGTAGGATTAGGGTTGGAGCTTGACCCTCCACCACATCCTAAAAGAAGAGTCATGAAAACAAAAGCAGGAAGGAGTCGAAACATAGAATCCTCTTTTTTTATTGTTCTGATCGATTCGATGCATTGCATTATGCCAAGGTTGGTTTGTTTTACGCAATAGCTTGGGGGCTGAGTTTTGGTAAGGGTATTTATCGCGGGCTAAACTCTTTGGGTTCGTTTTGTTATTTTTTAACTAAGCTCTTCTTACGAAGCTGATTAAACGCCCGCTGCTCATAGCGCATCAACTTGCGGTGTGAATCAAACTTCTCAAACAGCAAGCCCGGAAGGTCATTATCCTTCTGCACCTGCTTAAATAACAAAGCCACTACTCTGGCCCTTTCCATAGGGGTTACCGTTGATAACGGGTCCTCCATCTCACGAACAAAGCTTGCCACCGCCTCGGGTGTCATATCACCCAAACGCTCTTCATTTAAACGGTCGGTATGAGCATTATGCTTTGCATCAATAACCTGACGCGCAGTCAATAGCGCCTCGACTATCTCCTGTGATTGAGCATCAGAATAGCCAAGACCAACCAACTCTTGTTGATAGGATTCAAGTTCAGGGAAATGATTTAACAGAGAAGGATTTTGAGGAGAATTTGGGGATTGGGAACCCAAACTATGCTTTATAGCATTCTTAGATGAGCGAAGCTTGCCCGCCCTAGTTTGAGGGCCAGAGGACTTTTGCGCGTTCGCCCTATTGGCGACTAACTTCTCGACGCTGATCTTCAATAGTCTTCTCGATACCCTGCTCTAGCTGCCTGATCTCAAGTTCCATCTTCTTAAGCAGCTGCGGTGCGAACCGGACTGATTCATAGGACTGCATCAACAGGCGCATATTCTTAAATTGACGTTCAATTAACCGATCAATCACCTCAAGCTCCTTGACTGACCGCCTAACTGCATCCGCCCTAAGCGATGCCATGTTATGACCCTTTGATCGCATTGCACTATCCAAGAATGCTTGATCATCAGCATCTAAAACCTGACCCGACCAAGAACTTAACAGGCAGTCAAAAAACCGAAGCGCTTTTTCCTCTGCATCCATGCCCAGATCACTTCGGCTCTTAACCAGCACTGCCATCTTCATCACAATCAGGTGGTCCTTGTCCTTCTGATAGGTCTTAACCCACCACATCGCATCCGCCATCTGGCGCACCAACTCAGCCAACACACCCTCGGGCAAGTCATAGCTGTTAAGGATTTGATCTACATGGTCTTTGTATTCATGGAGCGACAATACCATGTGCAGTTATTCACTGAGTCATTACAGGGAGCAGCACTTGATTTGCTAGAGCAAGGCGAGCCGCTGGAGAAGATTATGCGTAGAGGTGGGTGGCAGACGGATTCGACTGCCATTAAATACCTAAGGAACTGGGTGATTTAAATCAATCTACGAAATTTAGAGCCTGCTTTAACTCTGAAGGTGGTTCTGGCAAATCTCTAAATACCCTCCAAGCAATTTTTGTACTTGGAAAAACAACCGCCCATGCAGTTATAAAAATCGCTAAAAAGTAAATATACATGCCTTTATTCGATACAAACCACTCTTCCAGTGAACCTTTATAAGGTGCAATAATATTGTCATAGAAATCAACCGATGCTGAAGCACCGTGCATAATTTCTTCTTCACCTCGAAAGATTATAGAGCCTACACCTGATAGCCCAGGGCGTACTTTTTTAACAATTTCTTGAGTGTCAGCCGAATAAGAACCAAATGTTTGTGCAGTAAGTGGCCTTGGCCCTATAACACTCATATCGCCAAAGAAGATATTTAGTAACTGAGGTAATTCATTAATTTTAGTTTTACGCAAAAATTTTCCTACTGGTAAAACCCTAGGATCTCCTTTCATTGTTACTGTACCAGTACCAATGTTTGGGCTGTCTTTAAGCATAGTTGCAAATTTAAATAGCTTAAATACCTCTCCACCTTTACCAATACGCTCTTGCAAAAAGAAGATTTCTCCCTCACCAGAAAACTTTAAGATTAAACCAATTGGGGCTAGTAATGGAGATAAAACCAATAATGCCAGACCAGAAAAAAATACATCAAAAAAACGTTCCATCATTACATCCTCTGATCTAAGTATTTGCCTTTTTCTTTATGCGCAAATTCAGGCAGAAGACTAAAGTATAATTTAACAATATCTTCTTTACCCCAAGTACCCTTTTCTCTAAGCGCTTCTATTCCTTTCATAAATTCGTTTAACTTAGCTTCATCAAACTCAGGCCCATTGCGAATAACCCCAACGGTCTCAAAACGCTCCATATCCAAGTCTTCAGCATCGGTGAAGAACTCTTCAAAGTCTTTCTCACCGGTTGTATCGCTTTTAAAGAAATAACATGGCCACTGCTTATTGGCTATTAACTCTTCAGCCTTATCGCGAGCCTCATCCTCAGATTCACACTCATAGGGTTCGTAACCTCGTTCTCTTAGATAACGAACTGCAATTTCAGAGAACGTAATTAGATGTAATTTTTCATTCAATTTTGGGAAGAAAATGTCCCTGTTATTACCTAGTAATCCAGATAATAAACACAACTCACCGGATTCTTGAGGAGTCACAAAATAACGTCGCACATCATTTGGAGCGGAAAACGGTTGTTTCTTTGCAAACCGCTGGTTAAATCCATGAAGCAGAGAGCCATCAGAAAAGGCCACATTGGCAAAGCGGGCCATTGAAATATCTTGCACCAAACTCTCACGCATTAAAAACATTTCCATAATGCGTTTGCTGGCACCCATCATATTCACTGGATTTGCCGCCTTATCCGTTGAAACGCAAAAGTATTTATTAGCTCCCATTTCCTTTGCCATTCGCAATGTCTTAACTGTATTAAAGATGTTGACCATAATCATACGCATAAGTGTATATGGGTCAGACTCACTTCTCACATGCTTTAGCGCCGACAAATTAAACACGTAGTCATAAGGCCCTTCATTTAACATCAACGCTTCGAATTCAACTGAACCACAATCAATAGAAAACGTTTTGAAATCGCCATTTCCATAGCCCACAGTGCTCCGCAAGTCTCGCACAAGTTCAACCATGTTATTTTCTGAAATATCCACAACATGAAGAGCTACTGGGTCACGCTTAAAAATCTCTTTTGTAACTGCTTGCCCAATAGAGCCGGCACCACCAATTACTAAAAATTTCGACCTAGATACCTTAGCGGTCAATTCCAGTTCAAGGTTATCTAGATCTGTGCAAAAAATCGGGGTGTTACGACCTATTAATGATAAAGCTACCATCTTAATTGACCTTAAATTTTGAATGAAACTTAATGCAAAACCCCACCAAGTTACCAACAATATAATTAGCATGGACGAAAGGGAATGCTATTAACGCGTATAATAAAGACGATAACTGTCTGCGCTCAATAAAGCCCGCGACGCCAACGCAAAATAGGTAGAGGACTACTGCCATTATTCCTGTAGCCGGATACTTGAATAACAGCAACCCGCCAATAACTAGGGCTAGTATCGGGAAAAAATGTGCCGCGCGCACATTTTTCATGTCAAGGCTCATAAACTTACCCTGAACAAAAGCCCTATAACCGATTTCTCTTATTGAATCATGCTTAAGTTTGTATTGAGCTTTACATCTAGCTGAACAAAACAATCCTTTGCCCGTATGCGCTACCAGTCTAGACAAGATATCTATATCTTGTTTGCGTTCCATTGTGGTATTGAAACCATTAATAGCCTTCAGATCAGTTAGCCAAAAGAAGCCTAAATAAATTGTCCCCACAACTCCCTCAAAATGTCGGTAGAAGTACGACCGCTTATACTCACTTGGTCCCATCAGCAGAGGACTCTTATAAAATGCGGCCATACAGTCAGACTCAACGCCACATTTACTAGAATAAACTTCAACAGAGGGCCCGATAGCACAGTACTTGCTGCAATTATCACTTAGTAATTGAAGACCGACTGTAAAGTAATCTTTTGACACCCTAGACCTAGCATCAAGTCTCAAAAACGACTCTCCTCTAGCTTCACTAATTCCAGCGTTCAGATTCTCACTTGCATTAGCGCCAGCAGTAGTCAGAACACTTAGATTCAACCTCTTTTCCCATTTTGAAACAATTATATTTGTACCATCCGATGAACCACTATCGCATAGCAATATCTCATAGTTAAACTGGTGGATATCGGAACTACTCAATGATTTAAAGAGTCCTTCCAAATTTTTTGCTTCATTAAATGCAGGAATACAAACTGTGATGCTCAAAGTCATCAGCTTCGCTTCTCCTGAATCAATGAAGGGATCGCCTTTAAACTTTTGCCAGACTTTTCATTAATCCCACCAGCTTTCAGGTCGAACCTCCAACCATGACGCGGGCAAATTACTTCAGATTTTTCAGAAATTTCTGCACAACTCAAATCTGCGCCTTGATGTGGGCAAAATCTATTGATCTCAAATTCCGATCCAAACCGATCAGAAACGATTATCCGTTCAGGGTTAATGCTAATTGAGCTTTCAAAAGCATGCCTTATATTACTTACATCTGAGAAAAGAAAAACGTTAGCGAGGTTAGAAAAAACATCGGGTCTTCGATCGACCCGCGCTCGCATAGTCAAGTATATATCCTGCCACCTATACCCAGAATGCATCAGAGCAAAGTACTTTTTATCTGCAGAGAGTCTGATGAAATTTCGATCTATCGGGCATTTTTTACTAACAATACCAGCATTTATATTAATAGTAAGCTTTTCCTCTGGCGATGTACCCCAATCGAAGATTAAAAGTGGTAGCTCCTCAAAATCAAGGTCTTTGACCAAGTTTAAACGATCCTGAATAGCCTGCTTAAGGTTGGCCTCGGAAAACTCAACAGCAAGATTGTGCCAAACATTAACTATCGATTTTTTGTAGCTATCGAGATATTCATGAGTTGGGGGAGGTACGGGAGTCTTTTTATCGATATGCGGTCGATCGCCCGGACTAAGGTACATTACATTATCATGGCCTTCAAACGCCAAGTGATCAGCCAGGACATCTTGATGAGTGAAAATATTATCTCGTCCAACTGACAGAGAATAGTCCAAGAACGGAAATACTGCCGGTCCAGCAGCGGGAACAAAGTATCTTGGATTTAAGGCTTCGATACCACGACATACGTTTGCTAGCTTTATTTGAGTTTTTTTAGCTGAAATATTTTTCTTTTCAATCTCGGAATATTCGAAGCACACTGGGTGCCAGGTTGCGCCAGAAAATTGTACGGAATAGTAATCAATTGACTCTGAAATCAATGAAAGTTGATCAAAGATTTTACAGTCGTTTTGGTTGAAAAATGTGCCAGCTGGAGTGCGGACCAAGATTGCACTATCGTGGTTGATTCCGACATCAGAGATAAGTAGCTTGATAGAAATGTCGCACGACACATCGATGTCAGTATTATGGGGAACCTCGAGCGTTTCTATACCCATGGCGACAAGGGATTCAATCATGAATTTATCTTGGTACTCTGGGATAATAACCCGAACCAGATCAAGTCTGGAGATAAACTCTAAGTCAAAATGGTCTAGATGCTCATGCGTTATAAAAACTACTAGTGCTTTATGTTTAGCTGCTTGAATAACAACATCCGCATATTGATGATTCGCAGGATATTGGAACCAACTTCCAAAGAATGCTCCTTTATTGCTAAACCAGGGATCTATCAAAAAGAGACAACTATCTGTTTCGAAGAGAAAACAGTTGTGGCCATAATATGTAAACATAACATGCTCCTTCACAATTAAAGACGGAAGTATCTATCACTCATAATAGGCTCGAGCTCTTTTTCCCAAAGGCCTTTTATATCGAACAATATTCCAGTTTCAGATAACACCTCTTCCACAACCTGTGTGTACTTTGAGACAAACTGGTCATGTGGAACAGCTAGTATCACAGCATCATATATTCGACGAGATGGGAGGTAGGCGAAATTTATTCCATCCATTTGGTCAGCTACTGGGTCACATGTGTCAACCACAACTCCGAAATCTTCAAGCGCAGATTTGAGATCGAAAGCCTTAGAGTTCCTTGTATCTTTTACGTTCTCTTTAAATGTCATTCCAATTATTAAAGCTCGCTTTTCACTGGCGACAGATTTACTGCTCAATAAGTACTTGACAATTTTCCCCGCAATAAAATTTGGCATAGCGTCATTTATCCGCCTTCCAGCCAAAATAACCTCAGGATGATACCCTAATTGATGAGCTTTATAGGTTAGATAATAGGGATCCACCCCTATACAATGACCACCAACTAGACCAGGTGAAAAACGTAGAAAATTCCATTTAGTCTGCGCGGCTTCAAGCACGTCTGAGGTTTTGATCCCCAACTTATCACATATCACCGCAAGCTCATTCATTAACGCGACATTGAGATCTCTCTGTGTATTTTCAATAACCTTAGCCGCCTCAGCAACCCTGATGCTCGGTGCTCGATGCAGGCCAGCATGTATAATCGGTGCATAAATGGATTCCACCATGTCTAATGTCACTACGGAATCACCCGCAACAATCTTAACAACATCGCCCAGAGCACGCTCTTTATCACCCGGATTAATCCGTTCCGGAGAGTACCCAACATTGAATTCTGACAAATGCTTTAAACCAGAGGTTAACTCCAGAATAGGAACGCATACTTCCTCGGTTGCACCAGGATAGACCGTAGATTCAAATATCACTAAATCCCCTTTAAAAAGCGATCGACCGATGGTTTCACAAGCTGCCCTTAAAGGACCCAGGTCAGGGACATTTGCATTGTCGACTGGAGTAGGAACAGTAACAATGACTATTTTCTCTTGATTAAGGCACGCGGGGTTGTCTGTAAACTCTATGCTATTTTCGACCTGTGCGAAGTTATCTTTCCCACATTCGCTGGATGGATCAACACCGCTTTTGTAGGCCAAAATCTTTACTCTGTTAGTATCGTACCCAATTACATATCTTTCCCGAGAAAGACACAGAGCTAGTGGAAGCCCCACATAACCGAGGCCGAATACAATTAACTTCTTCATTAAAGACTCCAAAATTCATACTTTTTAAATGAAATACGTACACACATATAGGTAAGTTAGCGTTTTAAGGGTGTTGTTGATATCGATTTTTCAAGATGACTTGTAAGCTCTAATAGTGCTCACATCTTTTGTTATTGCTATAACTCAAGCGAAGAATTATCGTCGGCAAAAATTTTACTTGGCCTATTTTATCTAATTTCGTCTATAAGATGGTCCGCTAAGCGCGATGAGAGTGCAACTATTGTCATGGTGGGGTTAACCCAACTATAAGTCGGGAACACCGAGCTACCTGCACAATATAAGTTATTTACACCGTGGACTTTCAATTTTGAGTCAACGACACCAGTCGCCTCAGATTTAGACATTCGAGTCGTTCCCATTTGATGACCGCCACCGCTACTTTCCTGCACAAGCTTCTTAAATATATCTGGGTCTCTCATCATTGGATTAATTTTAACTCGACCTAGGCCAGTCGCACCCGCCATCTTGGCAAAGTTAAGATTAAACTGATAAGAATAATGCAAATCATCTTGCGATGGGGACCAGTTTACTGTACACCTTCTCATTCCGAGTTCATCCCTGTCATTATTAAGCACAACACTATTGAAATAATTTGGGGTTGGATCAATATACGTCATTAGGCTGAGCGACTGAATACTATCCAAAGATTTATGACTGCCATATTCACCAGCCAAAGAGCCCAAGTTACTGAGAACCAACATGAGATCTTCTCTAACACTACCATCAAAAGAATTCCCAAGCGCGCGATTCCTTAGCCTGAGGGCCGCCAAGAATTCTTGAGACTTCTGACTATACCGATTTAACAAATTCATCGCATAATTAGGCTGGCTATCTTCAAGCTGAAAGTGTGATTTATACTTCAGAAATGCCTTGACGGTAGCGTCATCACGACGATGCCACTGAAATTGATTATCTTTCGGCAACGGTTGTGATAGATGAAGCTCAGCACCAATGATTCGTGGGTGAAAAGCATAATAACGCCCAACACAGGGTAATCGAATCGCCAACGGACTATTTAGTAATAGCCTAGCATTTTCGATTCCTCCACAAGCTAAAACCGCGTGGTCACAGTTTATAACTCCTATGTTGCCGCCTAAACTTTTGACCTCAAGTGAAGTTACACTGCTGCCATCTTCGCTTAGATTTACTTGGCTCAAATTACTGTTCTCTAATACTGAGCAACTTTTTGAATTTTTAAAGTATTCGCGCCATTCCCCACCAAACCGGAAGGGATTTTGTGTAAGGTAACTAACTTCAAATTCCTTGAGACCGGCAAACGGTCCGGTCGATGGCTTAGAGTTGTAGATTGTGTGCGGACCCAGCTCTAAGAGGCTCTGCGCATCCTTGTACCCTTTTTTTAACTCTTTGCTCGAAATTAGCCAACCACTATCTTGTATGTGGTCTCTAGTCTCAAAATCGACCTCATCGAATGGACCACAGTGTCCCGTCCAGTGATTAGAAGTTCCCCCAAACATCCTTAACCGAGATCCGGTTAGAGGAACTAGAGGTAAGTTGCCAACAATTGTGCCTTTATATAAATCTTGCTGGTCTTGATCATAAGACAAGGTCCCGCTACTGATGAGAACAACCTCAGCACCACTCTCCGCTAATTTTCTGGCCAATACCAAACCAGCAGGCCCGGAACCAACAACGGCAATCTTGGTTTTCCAGAGCAATGGCTGCGTGAATGCATTCAAATCATAATACATAAAATCACCTCTGTTTCAGAGAGAACCCATCCATCCACCGTACAGACTCTATTATTTAAAAAATCCTTCCGAACTGACCCAGCTATTATTCCGGAGGAAGAACGGAAATCATCCATAGTAGATGTAATTTTCCTAGTAGAGATATTGTAGACCTTACGTAAGGAACCCTTATCAAGCTCAATAAAAAGCGATCTACGCAGCCTATTGAGCTCTTCTGACTGAAACGGGTGCGTACGGTTTGTAGCTGCGACGGAGACATTAATCCATGGTGAAATCAGAATGCCGCTAAGTAGTGAAAAAAACCTTCGCCTGTTCATATAAACCCCAACCCTGTCCAAATTATATTATTGGTGATGACTGAAAAACGATTCTGCCCTAGCCAGATCGTCGACCGTCCCAATATCTATAAAATCTGCATCAATGATGACGTAGGGACTAAATACATATTGACTAATTGACTTAGCCAAATGATCTTCCAACGAAAACCCATAATCATCACAACCAGAAAAAATATTCTTATTCAAAATATATATGCCAGCGTTAATGTAACCGCCACCAGACTGACTTTTCTCGGAAAATGATTTGACCCGCTCATCAAAAGTCACTTTACCAAATCTACTTACATCTTCAGCCCAGGATACACAAATCATGTTCCTCTTATCTAAATAAAAGTTGGCTAGGAGGCCATCAATATCGAAATCAACATAAGAGTCGCCATTCATAACCATAAAAAAGTCGTCATCAATCGCCTTTGCTGCTTTAACAACGGCACCACCGGTTCCTAGGGGCGACAACTCATTAGAATAGTTAAGCCTAATATCATTATAGGTTGATCCAAAATGCTGCTTTATTAAATACCCTAAATAACCAACGGCAAGATGTGCATCAGTAATACCCGAAGCCGCTAAATAATCCAAGAGGTACTCAAGAAAAGGACGCCCATGAATCGGGGCCATTGATTTAGGGACGTCCGAGAGCACACTTTTAATTCGCGACCCTAACCCTCCAGCCAGAACAATTACCTCCATATCTTGACCCTCAGTTATCAGTGAATGTATACGGCGCCTAAAATCTAACGTTCCAACCAAACTTCCGAACCGCGATCCGAAAACTTACAGTCAAGAAAGTATCCATGATGATCTTTCAAAACGGATTTAATATTTTTATGCGCTGATAGCGGAGCTAAAAACCACATAAAGCCACCCCCACCGGCTCCCGAGATTTTTCCTGCAAAAGCACCGGCAGCTCTTATTTGGTCATAAACAGAGTCTATTGACTGAGAAGAGATCATAGAAGACAACGCTTTTTTATCTTCCCAACCAGTATTGATGATTTCATAGAGAGGATCAAAGTCCCCCTTAAGCAAAGCAGATTTCATTAATGCCACGTTAGCCTTCACTCTGTGGAGGGCCTTCAATGTAGCTGAGGTATCTTCTTCTTGCTGTCTAATTTGGCTCTCAATAATAGCACCAGAATGTCGAGACACTCCTGTGTAATAGAGCAAGAGCTTAGCTTCAAGAGACCGTAAAATTGGCTCCCTAACCCTAAGACTATTAACGAGCACAGACCCAGATCCGAACTCAAGGTGGTTTGCTCCCCCAAAAACTGCCGCATAGTGATCCTGTGCTCCGCCACTCAACCCAAAAACATTCCGTTCAACATGGAAAGCCTCTTGCGCGAGAACATAGTCATCAACCTGCACCCCAAAATAAAAAAACAAGGCTTTCATCATACTAACTGTTGCCGTAGAGGAGCCGCCAAGCCCGGACCCAAACGGCACTTCCGAGAATGTCCTAAGATCCAACGCCGGGTACCTTCCATTATTAAATTTCATAGCCATATAACGATATACGCAAAGCATCAAATTATCGTCAGATTCCGGAACAGAACCAACAGTATAGGTATGCAGGGAATCGCTGCTACCGTCATATAAACAAATCTTATCTGAGGTTAACTCAGCAATCTCGGTATAAACATATTTGTTGATACTTATATTGAGGACTTCGCCGCCAAAATTTGAAACATAAGGTTCAACATCAGTACCTCCACCCGCCAAGCCTAATCTAAGAGGAGCTCTCGCAATAATCATAATCATTCACCTATATCAATCTATATTGCATTCACAAATTTTCAAAACAACTCACCACGTTCTAGAGCCCCCGCTATATAATTTAATCAGAAACTACACTTTCAATTGTCGAGACCAATGGTCTCATAGCGCTATGTGCCAAGAGGTCACGATTTAGGTTAATCTCAGAAAGAGTATCAAAGAGCCCACTCATGCTTTCAAACAAAATCACCTGACCTTTATATCTACTGGACAGCTCAATTGAGAATAAGCACTTTCTCATAATTAAGGTGCAGCCTGAGGCAATCGCAGCATAAGCTACCCCACTGGACCTGTATTTGAATTTTGTAAAAATAAGAACGATATTTGCTAGCCGCAACTCTCGTTCAAAATCCTCAAAATACGGTTCTGCAAAGAGATACTCATTTACTACATTCTTATAAAATTTTACTCGAAACCTAAAATTCTTGTTGTTATTCGCATAGCGGTCAACCTGGTCCAAAGTCAAGTCATCTAGTTTATGCGGTGAAAAAATATTTATTGTTTTCCCAAGAGTTTGTGGAACTCGAGGAAACACCAAAGGATGGCTAACCAGACTGACATCGAAATTCTCAAATAAATCCAAATAATCCTTAATGAACTTCTCATAGACAAGATGACGGGTAGGTGATGATAGTGTTCTAAAGCACCATTTACGAATGGCACTATCCGCGCATTGGTCGATATTATTGTGGTTAAATATATAAGCAGACCTCAAGTTGGGGAACAACAATCTGCAAATGGAAAAACTAACCGTTTCGTAAGATAGAATAACAATACTACTTTTAGGCCAATTTTTTTTGGCCAGAATGCTAATCCTCCACAAAATGCAGGCATTAGCTAATATCCAAGCTAACCCTGTGTGAGATTTCGGATTACGTAGCCTGCCAGTAACCATAGGTTTATAACCCACTAGCTTGGCATAATCTTCATCGCCAATAAAAATAACCTCGTGTTCTTCTTGGAGAGCATTTAAAAAGAAAGACGAAGTCGCAACATGACCCGGCTCACAAAGCGGATCACAGATTACAATTTTCACTATTTAATCTCCTTAAACTAATCTCGCCAAGAGAATATACAAACAAAGCCCATATAATCAAAACCGGTTGCCAATACATATTCAGGCTATAGAGGCTAAAGAAAAATAAATAGTACCCCAGAACTTTGCAGTTAGGATCCCTTGCCCGTAGTAACTGAAACCCTAAAGTTATAAACCGGTAACTAAATAGAAAATACATAAGCAACCCAATAATTCCAGCCTTTAATAGAATAAAATTTACAAAATGATGCGGTTTATAGAACACCCCAGCATTAATCTGATCAAGCGAAAAGTCAGATATCACCAGGAGCCTCTCGGGAGGGAAATCAGTAAACGTAAACGATCCCCCAAAACCTCTACCCAAAAGAAGTGCATTAGCATTACTCATATAAAATGAAATTATATTCATAAACTCCGTAACTCTCATAGACACACTACTACTAGACGCGTCACCAGATATCAGGTCGATAAAGAAAGAAAACTTGAAAATGATAAAATCTGTAAGGTAAGGGTATTGCAGGGACAGCCATACGCCAATCAGACCAAATATACTCACTGATATTAAGACTGCTTTGAGTATTCCCAGCTTCTGCGATAACCGCATGCCAACCGATAATTTTCTAAAAAAAACGATTAGCATAAGGACCGATATTCCGAAATTAAGCATCTCGCCACGAGCTATTTTAAAACTCCCTATAAAAGACGACACTCCAACAGTAGACCCCAAGTAACGACTACTTAGTACCCACGCAAAAAAGAATGGCAGCAAAACATGAGGACTTGCATTGAACTGAAATCGCAATTCCCCCCAGTAGAAATCATTGACCAAGGTAGCGACCATCTGAACACTCAGACTCAAAGCTAAAAGGGTCGTGATATTGATAAAGAGTGCTGATGGGAGAACCCCTAACGAGCTCTGCTTCAGATCTACCATCAGGATCATCGCAATGAAGAAGATAAACATCGGCCGTATATCGGAGACTAAATATTTGTATTCAACTGACGGACGTAGCGGCAGGTCGAGAAGTGTAGCGATGGTAACCATAGCGAACAAGACAATAAAGGCCACCAAAAAGTTTATACTATCATCAAAGATTTTAACTTTTGGACGTAACGCTAGTCGCACAACAGAAATAATGCCTAGGGCAAATAGTACCCACAAATATAAATTGAGGCCCCCGATTTGTGTTGTAAAAAAACTAAAGTAGTCCGAACCGAAATTAGTATCGTCTAGTGATTTAAGAGTAGACAACGTTCGGTCTTCTTTCCCGCTCAGAATACTTACTACTATAAACGCGACAAGTCCTTGTACGACGGAAATACACGCTTGATAGATAACATAACATGCCACAAATACAGAAAAAATTTTGCCAACAGCAAGAATCGAAATGTATTCATTAAGAATAAAGAATACAATCCCAACAAGAAATCCGGAGATGACATTAGAGGGTTGCATACAAATTATTCATTACCTGCTGCTATATACTCCCTAATTTGATCATGGTAGCCAAAAGCGTCCTCGGCACTGACCATAACGACATTTGTGCTCGAGAAAACATCCGTGATCATTCCTTTCTCTTTTTCTAAAAAGTAGTTAATGTCACGGGAGTCATTAAAAAATAGATAACTAAGAATAATTTCATTTCTAAAGTACGTAAATTCGAGATTATTGAGCTGGATAGTTTGTAATAGTAAATTTTCCTTCTCATCACCCTCTACGGTTTGACACATTTTAGGACCGCGAATAAGGAAAAATATTGTAGCGATGGGAGTCGAATCAAGGGTTCTTTCCCGGATACCGGGAATAGCCTCAAAGATATCAGTCTTAATGAAATTGTTTTTAAAGAGTCCTTCATAGACCGATGCATAGATCGATTCAAAGAGACTAAGGCGCCGACGCTTCTCAACTGTCTGGGTATAGGGCACGGCGTATGCAGTGAGGGCCTTGTCAATAAGGAGTATATCTTCGCTCAAATAGTTTATCTTCTCATCCTCGAGGAGTTTCATGGTTGTTAAAGTCTTCCCCATATCGGGCAATCCGGTAATTATATGTCCTTTGCCATTTGCCGCAACACAGCCGCCATGAAAACTCAAGTAACCTTTATCCAAAAGGTTTATTGTAGCAATATCAGTCAGCTCTACGCCGACTGATTTAAGCTTCGAAAATCGGGATAGTGCCCACAAATTGTAAAGCTTTGAGACACTAACGCTAACTTTTGAGCTAAATAGGTCTTTAATAACAAGTTTGGTATTTCCAAATAAGAAAAAGTTCCGATCACGGACAATGTAATTTGATTTAAAGTGGCTAAAAATACCATAGAACGACATTGAGGCGGGCTCTTTTTCAACTTTTTCTGTCTCGAGAGACAAATCGATAGTAAGGATCGTGTCGCTTCGGCTAGGTTCTGTAACCACAGAATTTTTTATATTCCCATATTTGAAATTACCTAATTGATCATCCGCTGAGATAACATCTAGTATTTTATTGATGGGTTTTGACCGATTTTTCATTTTAGTTCACCTTTGAATAGAAAAGAGTGACCATAAGCCACCCAGCGACTTTTGCAATTGTTAGAGCGGTAGCTATGCCAATTGCGCCATACGTTTCAACAAGCAATAGCGATAAACCAACCATAATCACAATAGAAATACATTTTATTTTTAACACTACAGAAGCGTCTCTGCTATAAAAATACGCCTCGAATGGAGTAAAAATAATTCCTCCTAAATAACCAACAGACAATACTGCTAACACATTCCCACCCTCAGAATATTTCTCACCGAAGAAATACGCCAAAATATCGCTGCCATAAAAAACTAAAAGTACAGCCACCATTATTATTACAGGCACCGATTTTAGTTGGTGGCGAAAAATTGATGAAGCCTGGGTGTTAGAGGAAACTGCAATCTTTTGCATATAATAATTCATTAATGATCTTGTAATAATTGGAAAAATCATAGCGATAGAGTTAGCGGCGAAATAAATGGCTACCCCCATACTGTCGACAAAATACATGAGTAGAAAGACATCTATTCTAGAAAAGAGAACAATTGCTGTATTTATTAGGGCTTGTGTTGGTAGCCCGTCAAAAAGGTGTTGTCGTATTTTTTGGCTAGAGTGACACCTTGCCAGGTAGCTTCCAGGTGTTAACATCTTTACGATAAGTACGGAGATAACTAGGGAAACACATAACCCATATTTTGTACTATCGAGCATCGCAAACGGCTGGAAAATAACACTCGCACCAAAAATGATGATGAAGTAGACAAGTAGTCGGAAGATCATTGGAACGGATTGAAAAATACTGTACCGGGTCCAATCTGCATGTGCTTGGTTCACACTAAGTAGATATTTGTGCTGAATCAAACAAAAGGCGCCTACGAAAATCCCGATAGCATCTAAGGTTGAGAGATCATAGACATAACTTGTCGAAGCTGTTGCAACTAACGCCAGCGGCAAGCTAAGGTTTCTCATCACCAGGCGGTAGAGTGAATTTAGTTCTTTAACGTTCCTCTGGTAATGTGGGTTCCTGGATTCATTGGCTTTAACAACATAGTGGGCACCAAAACCTATCTCCGAAATACTAAAAACAGACACTATACATGTGTAAAAGAAGGCTAAACTACCAAAGTTTTCAATCGATATCGAATGCGCCATAAAGACGTTTGATATAAACCCCAATCCAGCGGCAGCGCTGGTACCGAAGAACACCACAAGGAGGTGATTTCTAAGAGCACGCTGAATTAAGCCATTCAGACCCGCCACTATCCAAATCTCTGACTATGAAGTATGGTCAAGCCGCTGCCCAGATCCGAAGATGATTTGCTCAAATGTGGAGACCTTTTTAAAAACAATTGTTGTAACGACATCTTTACCGACTAGGTACAGCTTCTTTACGCCGGCTCTTTCGCCAGCTTCAAGATCACTTAATTTATCGCCAACTAAGATAGATTCAGACAGGTCAATATCATAGTCACTGGCCGCCTGCAAAATCATTCCTGGATTAGGCTTCCTAGATTGGCAATCTTTCTGATACTCCCCAACGCCATGAGTGGGGTGATGCGGACACCAGTAGGTCTGAAGAATATCAATGCCACGCAACTTAAACTGGTCAACCATCCAGGTATTCAAATCTATAAACTCCTTCGTATCATAGTAGCCTCTGCCAATACCAGCTTGGTTGGTAATAACGATGATTACAAAACCCTCATCACGAGCCCTTGCGGCAAGCTCAAATATCCCAGTTCTAAAGACAAAATTTTCAATACTGTGCACATAGCCATAATCTTCATTAATAACACCATCTCGGTCAAGTAATAGCGCCTTCATGCACACCTCAGTTCGACGACTTAGGGTCCGGAAAAATAATACTCTCCACAAGACCACAAAGAATGTGGCCAACTATCATTTGAACCTCCTGTATCTTAGGAGTTGTCTTCGCTGGTACTCGGAACACATGGTCACACATAGATGAGAAGTCGCCTTCGGGCTCTCCACACATCCCAATGGTAACCATGCCCTTATCATTTGCCTCGTGAAATCCTGCTATAACATTTTTTGAAGTCCCAGAGGTCGAGATTCCTATCACTATATCGCCTTTAACCCCAAGTGCCTGTATCTGACGAGAAAATAATCTTTCGTAACCATAATCATTGCCGATCGCAGTCAACGCAGATGTATCAGTTGTCAGAGCTATAGCCGCAAGACCAGGTCGGTCATAATTAAACCGACTAACAAACTCTGCTGCAAGGTGCTGTGCATCAGCTGCGCTGCCCCCATTACCCATTAACATTATTTTATTACCTTGAGCCAACGCTCTTACCAACAAATTAGCTAACATTTCTATCTGAGACACCTTGTCGCTATCTGCAATAAGCTGTTCAACCGCATCTTTTACTTTTTCCAATTCACCAACAATGTTATACATTGCATTCTCCATTTTTTTATAGCTTGGATATAATATTAAAAATTTTTTGTGGCGTCATGAATATAGTCTTCGACCACGGCCCAGCACAATTCACCAAAAGCCAATATGAGTAACCGCCAGATAATCAAATTTTGGAATAATTTTTGGGGTCTTCCGCTGTAAATCACTGTTTATTATTTGATAAATGTCACACTCATTGTTATAGAACCCATCAATGAAGTTTTTCCACTCACCCATCAATGCATCGTTTTTATTTCCGACAATAAACAAGTTGTGGAAAACATATTCCCACAGTTTCAGGGGCGCACACATTCGGGTATTTAACAATTTGTTGTCATAAGTTAGCACTCCAGCATCCGAATGGTCATAGACATATGATAACGCCGACTGATTTAGATTACCCATAAATAGAATATCTGAGTTCATAGCTTCCACCTCCAACAAAGCCGACCTCATCGGCCCACTTCCGCAAATTACAAGACCAACGTCATCACCCGATCTTTTTCCTCGAACCAGTTCGTGTAAAAGCCTACCTTCCTGAAGTGAACCGGCGTATATCAAAAGAGTTTTATACTCGGACCGAAACTTATCGAATTTTTTTTTCAGAGCCGCATCGATACAAAATTCACCGCGAAAAAACTCTGGGATGTTTAATACCAGTTTACTTTTTATTCGCAAATTCAATATTCTATATTTTTTACATAAGAAAGATCTCCGAGTTTCTGAAGGAAACAGCACTGAGTCACAAACTAAGTAAGATAGCCAAGATCCCAAGAAGAAAGCAATATATCTCAAAATCGATTTAACGCCCCTCAAAGGCACTTGATGTTCCCATATCTCAAGTGCCCATAATCTTAGATGCGTATGCTTACTACTTGTAAAACAAAAAGCATAAAGTAGTGCAAAAGGATCATCACACAAGATTAGATTTTCATCGCCGGGGCAGTCAGCAATGTAGATTCTATTAAAAAAGGTTCTTTTTATTGACAGTGATTCTCTACCACAGCCTAAAACCTGCCGAAGCATTGCATGGCTCTCTGGGTCGTTTCTAGAAACTAAAATCATATTATCTCACGGTTGTTGTTAAGAGCGTCCAGAACGTAATATAAGATCACTAATCTCTGGAATGAATCCAAATCTCACGAATGAGTCACTAAACAGAGTGACATTACCATCCGTGTACAAATCTGAGCCTCCGTCTTTGAACCAAACCTTGTCTTCTTCACCAGCTCCGCCGGAACCGGTCAAGATAAAACATAACACGAGTATAAACTTCAAAAAAATTTTACCTCGATGAAACAACAAAACATATCAATGACATCGCCTTATAAATAAGCAATTAACCCGTCTATAATCCTCGTAGCTGCCCGCCCATCTCCATAAGGATTATGTGCCTCGCTCATTTTTTTGTATTCTACCGAATCAGTTAATAATGAATTTACGCTATTTACGATTAACTCTACGTCTGTCCCAACCAGCTTGACCGTACCTGCATCAACAGCTTCGGGACGTTCGGTCGTATCGCGCATAACAAGCACCGGTTTACCTAATCCTGGAGCCTCTTCTTGTATACCACCAGAGTCTGTCAAAATGACGGTTGCTCTATCCATTAGATAGCAAAATGGAAGATACTGTTGAGGCTCAATCAAAAACACATTATTCAAGCCCTTCAAAAGTCTATTTACAGGTTCTTGTACATTTGGATTAAGGTGAACGGGATATAAAACTTGAGCATCTGGATTATTAGTTGCGATCTGACGCAGAGCCTCACAAACCCTCTCAAAGCCGTCACCAAAACTCTCTCGCCGATGACCCGTAACCAAGATTAGTTTTTTATTTGGATCTAAGTAGTCAAATCTTGAAGAAAGCTCATTTGAAAGCGAGCCATCTTTAATAAGTCTCTCTCTCACCCAAAATAGCGCATCAATCACCGTGTTACCCGTTACGGTAATCTCATCCTCTGAAACACCCTCTACCAACAGGTTTTCTCTAGAGCCTGCTGTTGGTGCAAAATGATAGTTAGTAATAGCGCTGGTGAGCTTTCTATTGGCCTCTTCAGGCCAAGGAGAGTAGATATTTCCTGTCCTAAGACCCGCCTCAACATGACCCACCTTAATTTGTTGGTAGTAGGCCGCTAAGGAAGCTGCAAAGGTAGTTGCCGTATCTCCGTGCACCAACACTACATCAGGTTTAAAGTCTTCTAAAACAGGCTTTAAACCCACCAAAATAGATGTGGTTACATCGTTGAGTGTTTGACCCGCCTTCATAATGTTAAGATCAAAGTCAGGCTTTATCTCAAATAATTCCAGAACCTGATCAAGCATCTCGCGGTGTTGGGCGGTGACACAGACCCTTGCATCAAAACGATCATCGGCTGCGAGCGCATGAACGAGGGGTGCCATCTTTATTGCCTCTGGGCGCGTACCAAACACGGTCAATATTTTTTTCATAGTTACCAATAAACCTTATCTGTTTATTTATTAAATTAAAATTTGCGGTTTAATAAATTAGGGCATTTGATAAAAGTTTGCTTTTTATGGACTCCAGAAACTCTGGAAACTACCCTTTAAAATACGATAATAGCCTTTATCAGGTCCCACCCGAAATCTCTGCCTCAACCTCCGACTTAAGCTCATCAATCTCAGCCTTAAGTCGCTCAAACTCACCCTCTTTACGCGCCAAAAACCTTACCGTAATCGCCGCTTTCTCAATGATGCCTTTTGGTGTTAGCAGATAGGCATAACCCCACTTATTATTCGATCGTTGAAAGTTATCCAACTTGACCAACCCAATATCTATTAGAGATTTGAGGATGTAATGTGTTTTTCCCAAACTCACACCAAGCTTCGCCGCAAGTTCACGTTGAGTCAACTCGGGGTTTTTCTCAAGAATTTTGAGAGCTTGGAGTGTATTTTCGTCTGAGAGCATTATTAGAAACTTCCGGGCAGGCTACCGCACGACCCTGCAGCCAGGCATCGCAAGAGTCAATTGTAGCCGAAAAATCTAGCCGTTGTTCAATGGTTGAACATCGTATACGAATATAAACAGAGATTATAGTTTTTGCCGGCATTTAATGCCTATTTAAGGTAGGTAAAGACAATGCTAGCGTACCGCCTTGCCGAGCCTTGACCCCTACCCTATTTCGCCCCTTGGCGACGGGTCAATACCCTGATGGCCCCAACATAAAGCGCGACCTCCAAACCAAACACCCAAAACCACAGGTTACTATCCAGAGGAATATAATCTACCGAGTAAATAGCCAGGGCTAACCCGGCACTGGCGCCACTAATCGTCAACCCTGTGAGGGAGTTAGGTAGAACCTTAGAATGGAAAAAGGGCTTGTAGAAGGCGTGTAAACGGTTATGAAGATGGCCGTTATCTGGCAAGAAGGGTGACTTGCCAGCAGCCAATCTCCGCGACATGCTATACAAGAAATCAATGCAGGGGTAAGCAAGCAGGCAAGCCATAAACCCGGCCGAAAAATCACCCTGAGAGACGCCCAGTAGTCCATAACCCAGAATGATTGCCCCCAAGCCATAGCTCCCCGTATCCCCCAGGAAAAACCATCCCGATATCAGGTTAAACAACAAGAACATGGCGCAGGCAAAGACTAGAACACCCTCGGCGGGGCGACCATATATCTGAAAAAACACGAAAAACGCACAGAGACAGATACCAGGCACTAGCCCATTAGCCCCATCCGACATATTAAACGCATTAATGAAACCTACACAAAAAACAGTGCAAAGCGCCCAGGCCAGCCAGTCAATCGACAATAGTCTGTCCACGCCTGGTATGCCAATATCACTGGGCACCATCACTGGTGCGACCCACAAAAATGCACCAAACACTACAAACTTGAGGCCTAGTCTCACTGCTGGACTTAAGTAATCGGCTTTGAGGTCTTCAGCCAGGCCAAGCAGGCAGCAGGCGCCGACGGAACCCCAGAAATAGCCCCAGAACTCTCCGCGCAAAACGCCAGGCGTGTAAGGTGACAAATAGGACATCAAAAACACAAATACCGAAAAGATAATTAAGATGGACAGACCACCCAGCCTGGAGGAGTTTTGGGCACTGATACCATGAGTCGCAGCCGAATCTCTAGCAACGGCCATGTATGACATTGCATACATCATCAGAATGACGCCAGCCCCGGTTAACCCAAAGGTATAAAATGCAATAGCCAACATTAAAAGTAACTTGCTTGCCGACCTAGAGATAGGCCACAGAGAGAGAGTCAGTTTTTGTAGAGAATTTCCGCTCACAGAGATTACCTAACCCTCAAGGCCCGGAGGGAGCCACAGCTGCCTCGCCCTCAGCATGCTGGCGCCTGTTTATTGCGGGAGAAATAACCGTCTCCTCACCACGCCGAACCAGCGCCGTAGACAGTGGCGCGCCAAATATACCGAGCTTTATAAGCTGCTGCCGAGTATTGGCCTGCGCCAAAACCCTATCATGGCCTATCTCAAGCGCTCGGGTCGAAAGAACCGATGACTCAATAATGCCAATCATCATAAATAGCAAGCCTACAACGAAGGCGAGTATTGTTTTTAGCAACTTTTTAGCAGCCTCTCAAAATAGGGTAACGATGTGAGGATAGTGCCACCTCATCGGTTTATTGTTCTACTCTCAGCTCAGGTAACAGTATCAGAATCTACAACAAACTGAACTGTTCTGGGCACTCTGCTGCCGAGCAGCATAAAAAGCATTATATGCAAGATGGCTAACAAGCCAAATATATACCACCAGCCTATATGGTGCATCGGAAGCCAATCGAAAACCATCAGAGCACAGACTAATCCAGAGGTTGCAATAGAAATTGCCAGGCCTGTGCCTGAATTAGCGACTAGCTCTGAACTAAACCGAGATTTAAAAAAATGATTGAGCCGATTATGAAAGTGGTCATTATCTGGCAAGAATGGTGACCTACCCAGGCTCAGCCTCCGACCTAGACTAAGTACCATTTCAACACAGGGATAACTTAACAGGGCCGCAAGAAATCCAAGCGACACTAGGCCTGCATTCATCCCTGAGTAGGCGCCTAACACAATTAGAGCCCCAATCGAGTACGAACCACAGTCACCCAAAAACAAACGCCCAGAGATAACATTAAACAGCGTAAATATGGCAACAATGTAAGCCAGTAAAGCCCAGGCCCAAGACATAGACATGGTATCAGTGACATAGGTGAAGGCCAAAAAGACAAACAGCGCTATACCGGGCATAAGTCCATTTGCACCATCTGCCATATTGACCGCGTTAATAAAGCCAATAGCAAATAGAGCACAGAGGAGAGCGCCAATAAGGGGGACGGCTACAACAGCCCCAAGCAGCGTCGGGGTACCGACCCCAGGCTTTAGCTGGGGACCATATAAAAAGGTCGTTGCGAAAACAGCGGCCAGAAGTATCAACCTAAGCCTTGGCGATAATATCCCATTTTCAATATCTTCAACCAGACCAATCAAGGAGGTCACAATGATGGCCACCGCCATAAGCCTAAAACCGGCTGATTCAATTTCTACTTCAGAAAATAGCAGCGCATAAGCAAACCCAACACCTGAGGATATCGCCAATAAGGCACCGCCTAATCTCGATGCGTTCTCTGAAGAAATACCATGTTTTGCTGAACTCTCAGTCGCATATCGGGCTCTGGTAAGCCATTCCATGCAGACCAGCATTAAAACGCCGGCATAACCAAACAGAACCGCCACAACAACCACCAAAAAAAGCAGTTTGATAAGCTCTCGTTCGGAAAAGTTCCAGTCGGTCACTGCCGAGCCACCGTACCAAATTGGTCCCGGCTGTTCATGCAAATAGAACTAACCTTATCGACCATTACTTCCTCGCATAATGCCTAATCAACACCAGCAGGATAGACAGCATGCCCCCCAGCATCGTACCTAAGACGCAAATAAGCGCCCTTTTGGGCTGAGATTTTTGCTCTGGCACCATTGCCGGACTAACTGTGACAAAGGCATATTCAGGGCTCGCCTCGGCCAGCATCTTGCTCTTAATCTGCTCTTCAATAATGGTATAAAAGACCTCTTTCATATCCGCAATAGCGGTCTTTTGAATCTGTGCTTCTAGGTACTGGATATTATTATTGACCTGCTTTAATTTGCGGGCCTGCATATGAGCATTAATATCTTTAACCAGCTGATCAACCCAACGCTTGGCAAGCATTGGCGAGTAATATTCAACAGCCACGGTAATCATTCCGGTTTTCTTATCTTGAGACACTGAGAACCTTTCGCTGAACGCCTCGTAGAGTTCCCAGCTGGTAGGCTCAACTGTTTTGCCTGCAGGAGCCTCTCTTACCCAGCTTTCGCTCTCTACATCATAGAGATCCTCATCAATAGAGAGAGTATTATTATTTCGATCCCAACCCTCAGCAGCAAAGACCTCAACCGCAAGGTTGTTAACGGAGACAAAACTGTCCACAAAGTCCCAGGAACGCATTATTTCCTGAGCTACCTGCGCCTCACTACTTTCACCGCCCCCTATACTCACACCGGCAAGCGAAGCCAAGCCGCCCAACTGCCCCAGAGCGCCTGAAAGACCCCCCCCCTCCTGTTGTGCCGGCGCCAGCACTGTGCTGGCCCGATACTGATCGGGAATGGATAAGGCATAGAGCACTGAGATCACCGCAAATACTGCGGTAATGCCAACGATTAGCTTTTTGCCTGCCCAAAGAACACCAAATAACTCTCTCAGGTCAATTTCGTCGTCGTACATATCTACTGGTTGCTGATCATTTTGCACTGATTTTTCCTTTAATCGTCCGTAATCTACACGTCAGTTTGGTGGGAATATTAATTGCCATTGAGCGAGTTAATCGCTGCCGCACCCAAGGCTAATTGATAGACTATCTGGCTGACTTCTGCGATTAATGGTATACCCCGGATCTTTTTATCATCAGTATCCAGAGGCACCACTATGGTATCTCCAGCTTCTATTCTTGCACTCTTGCCGGCAAACCTTAATAGACTGCGTTTTGGCAGCACCACTTTACCGCTAGCTTTGACTATATAGATCTTACGCTGGTCAGCGCTGTCCAATAGGCCTCCACTCTGCTCTATATAATCCTTCACAGAGAGATCGCCCTCATAGAAATAAGAGGACGGCTGTTGAACCTCGCCAATAATCGAGACCTCTTGACGATAGCGTGGCACCACCAGAGCATCACCATTTTCGAGCAGCACATCATCAGCTACGCCATCCATGATTTGCCTTAGGGGCAGCACTAGCCTGCCAAGAGCCTCAACAGAGTTGAGCTGGGCAATGGCTCTTTGTTTAACTTCATCCTGGGACGCATCCAACGCAATATCGGAATTTACATTCTGAAGGTTATCGACAAGCAACTCGTCCCCTAGCTTTCTTTTTAATCTGTCAATTTCTTCTTGCTCTCGTTGTCGCAAGCCCACCCTGGTAAATACGGCTGCCTCTATGTGGGCCGCCTCAGTAAAGCCACCAGCCCTCTCAATAACAGAGGCCAATGTCTCGCCTTGATAGAAGACATACTCACCAGGAAAAACCACCTCGCCGCCGAGGGTAATGGTCTCCCTATCGCCATAGTCAGGTGTGGTTTTGAATTGCACCGAATCCAGAGGCGCTAGCTCAAAGCCTGCATTGCCAGACAAATTAATCGGCATGGACACAATTGTCGCTCGGTCAGGGTTACTCAAATCGGACCGGGTCACTTCAGCAGAATCCTGGTAGGCTCCCTCTAAAAATCCACCAGCTGCCGAGGCAAGGTCGGCAACACTCATTCCCTTGACCAAAGGATAGCGACCAGGGAATCTTACCTGACCGACAGCATCCACTACCCTGGCTGAGCCTCCAAGTCTGGATTGACGAGCAAGACGCTCAAGGGTCGGGGCTAATGTCACACTGCGGTCGCCATAGGCCGAAAAAATCAACAACCTGTCCCGGGACTCTAGGGTTAAATCATCCATACCTCGCGGGTTATCTAATAAGCTGCGGAGATTTAAGCTTATAACATTGATATCAGAGCCCCCCGCGATCTCGCGAACCACTAGAGCGTAGTCAAGGTCAACCTCCGGCGGAAACTGATCAACCGAACTAATTAGATCGGATACACGCATGCCAGCGCGCCAAGCAAAGTCACCGGGATGATTGACAGTGCCGGCCAGGGAAACAATACCTTTTTTGTAGTTGGTAATCCCATCAACTCGCAGGTGATCTCCCGCAACAACAGCCATCCCCTTACCAGCCAGGCTAGTTAGGTCCACATCGACCACCGTCATAAAGCCGTCGCCACTAATGCGCTCTATTCTTGCGCTTTTACCAAAGGCCTTGGGACCTAAACCACCGGCTAATGCAACCAGATCCTCTACCGATGTTTCACCCTTCAGCTCGTAAATTGCAGGCCGCAGCACCTGACCATCAATGGACACCAGGTCCCCTACAGTAGGCACATAGATAACATCCGATGCCTGCAAGCGAATATCATTGCTAATATTCCCCGCCAGTAGCAGCTCATAGAGATCTAATGTCGCAATGGTCTTACCCGCACGCTTGAGCTGAATATTTCGTAGGGACGCAATATCACTGACACCGCCTGAGCTCATCAGCGCATGGGTAATTGTTGCCAATGATGACACTGTATAGGCGCCTGGCTTGAAGGCTTCGCCCAGAACAAATATCTGCATTGAGCGCAACGTGCCCATGCTGATATTCACCTGAGTCCCGATCACCTGAGCGGCGATCTGCGATTGCAACATATCCTTGGCTTCGCCAAATGTGAGGCCAGCAAGCACTATCGGGCCTAACTCAGGCATATCTACCAGACCATCGCGGTTAATAGTGACCGTAAATGACTGATTTAATTTGCCATAAAAAAGAATCGCCAACTCATCACCAGGACCCAACAGGTAGTCCGGGGACACAGGCACATTGGTCGACGCCGCGAAGGTGCTAGGCACATTGGCAAATAGATCGTAACCAAACGGCCTTACGTCGGGCTCGGCCATGGGGGCCGCCGCTTCTGCATCTTGGGTACCAGCAGATGAGGCTGTCATTCTGGGAACGGGCGCAGCACTGGTTTGCGGCGCTATTTTAGCCTGAGCTCCGGCATTACCCAATTCCGCACAGAGTTTATCGACATCGTAACCAGCAGCTTTGGCCATGGCACGGTTGCTGGCGCTTAAATCACCACAGATAGCCTTGACATCACCCAAGTCCTGCGCAAATCCAATCTCCGAAAAACACAGAAGCATCAACAGCAGATTGAGTGGCCGCAAGAGCCGTTTAGATACTAAGTCCATATATAAATCTCAGATAAAAATTTAATGTTTAGTTAATGTTAAAAACGTCTGGGTGACCATAATACTCTGTTTTATCAGTTTAATCTGGCCCGAACCATATATCTGAATAAGGTTTTCACAGATTTTTTCTGCGCCACATTTCTGTCTAAAATAGATGATGCCAGATCGCTGCTCGGATGGCCATTCAGAGCACTGATGCCCCTTTATACTAAAACAGAATTCAGTAAGCTCAGTTACGCACTGAGTTACAGAAAAAGATTCAACAGGTTTATAAAAGCTAACAAAACGCGTAGCAAGCAGAAACTGGCCCTGGTGGCTTTATTTTCCATAAGGGTGGACAACTATGCCCCCCAGGTCCCTGAACAATAACCTGCTAACAGATTCCAGACATTAGCCAGGTGTAGCACTGTATTGCTGGCAGTGCTGATCAATAACCCTGGCGATTCCGCTAGAAAAAGTTTCCCGCGCGGACCAGCCTAATTCGGCTGTGATTTTTGTGGCATCTATGGCATAGCGCCAATCATGTCCAGGTCGGTCATCGACAAATTTAATCAACTCTCGGTGCGGAGCATTGGCAGGCATTCGCTGATCCATCAGATCACAGATCAAATGGCATATATCAAGATTAGCCCATTCGTTATTGCCACCAATATTGTAGGCCTCTCCTACATTGCCATACCGCAGGATCCTGTCTATTGCTGAACAGTGGTCCTCTACATACAGCCAGTCACGAATATTAGAGCCATTGCCATAAACAGGTATCTGTGCCTGCCTCAGGCAAGCCTCTATTATTGTGGGTATAAATTTCTCTCTATGCTGTCGAGGCCCATAATTATTTGAGCAATAACTCAGGGTGATGGGTAACCCATAGGTATGGTGCCAAGCTTTTACCAGATGATCTGAACCAGCCTTGGAGGCCGAATAGGGAGAACTTGGCTGATAGATCGAGGTCTCGCAAAATGCCCGGCTGCCTAACTCTAGGGAGCCAAATACTTCATCTGTCGAGATATGGTGAAACCTGCATTGTGTCGGACTGAAACCAGAGGTCTGACCCCAAAAAACACGAGCGGCTTCTAACAGTGTAAAGGTGCCTAAAATATTGCTTTGCACAAACGCAGCTGGTGCTGATATTGACCTGTCGACATGGCTCTCGGCTGCAAAATGGACAATACAATCTATACGCTGTTGCTCGAGAATTCCGCTGACCAATTCTGCATCGCAGATATCCCCCTGAATAAAGATATGCCGTGACTGATCAGGCAAGCCCATAAGATTATCTCTGGAGCCCGCATAGGTTAATTTATCCAGATTGACAATATTAATCTCTGGGTAGTGGGCTAACATATGATGCACATAGTTACTGCCGATAAACCCGGCACCCCCAGTGACCAGTATGTTTTTGGGCCGATAATCAGTCATCTATTTGTAGCCTCCCTAAAACCTTTATCAGTGATTTTCTCCAGGGCTCTGGGCTTAAACCAAATGTTTTTTCAAACTTTTCGCAGCTAAGGCCGGAATGTGTGGGCCTAAGAGCCACTGTAGGATACTCACTCGAGGCTATGGGATTAACCTGCTGGATCGCCAGCTCAAAACCCTGCTGATTGGCTTCAACGAAGATGCTCTTGGCAAAATCAAACCAGCTGGTTACCTCCGGCTGAGCAATATGATAAACACCCCATTGACCATCGACTCTAGGCAAGATTGCTAATAGTAGTCGGGCAAGCTCCATAGCACTGGTAGGCCTGCCATGCTGGTCGCTAACAATATTCAGCTCAGAACGCTCAGTGCCCAAGCCTAGCATAGTGGTTACAAAATTAGAGCCAAAGGGCGAAAACAGCCAGCTAGTGCGGAAAATTAGATACTTCTGGCAAAGGCGCTGAATCTCTCTTTCTCCCGCCAGCTTACTGGCACCATAGGTATTTAGCGGTGCTGGCACATCCTCCTCCCGCCAGGGGGTACTGCAGGCACCATCAAAAACATAGTCGGTTGAGAAATGAACCAAAGGGATATGTCGACTTGCACATTGTCTAGCCAGATTGGCAGGGCCCGTCTGATTCACCGCAAACGCTCTCTGCTTTTCTGTCTCCGCCATATCAACCTGGGTATAGGCCGCGGTATTAATCACAAAGTCAGGGCAAACTCGATTCAGAGCAGACTCAATATCTTGTTCCCGAGTGATATCCAGAGTAGCCCGGCTATAGGTACACAGCTCAATATCGTTGTGGCTAGCGATTTCAGCAGCGAATGACCGACCTAACTGGCCATCAGCGCCTGTTAGCAAAAATTTCACTCCAATAACTGCCTTAGGCTGCTTCCAACGCGATCCTTATCCGACAATAAGGGGTTATCTATCGGCCAGTCGATACTCAGGTCTGGATCATTCCAGAGTAAACAACCCTCGTCCTCAGGATCGTAATAATCGGTGCACTTGTATTCCAGGTCGGCGGCAGCAGAAAGGACGGCAAAGCCATGGGCCAAGCCTGGAGGCACCCAAATTTGTCTCTTGTTAACACTGGATAAATAAACCCCCTGCCACTGTTTAAATGTAGGCGATTGCGGTCGCAGGTCTACAGCCACATCAAACACCTCTCCACTGACTACTCTGACGAGCTTGCCCTGGGGCTTGGTGCGCTGAAAATGCAACCCCCGCAAAACACCCTGGTCAGATCGAGAATGGTTATCCTGGACAAAGGGTTGAGAAATGTTTAATGCCTGGGTGTAACGCTCGGCCTGATAGGTCTCAAGAAAAAAACCTCTGGCATCTGTGAACACGCGAGGCTCAATCACAAAGCAACCCCCAATGCAGGTATTTAAGACGTTCAACTATAGCCCTCCACCACTTTTTGCAGGTACTGACCATAGCCAGTTTTACTCAGTGCATCAGCCTGCTTTTGTAAGGTATCAGTGGTTATCCAGCCCTGACTGAAAGCAATCTCCTCTAAACAGGCAACCTTGAGACCCTGGCGCTGTTCAATGGTTTGCACAAACTGGCTAGCTTCAAGTAGCGAATCATGGGTGCCCGTATCCAGCCAGGCGAAGCCGCGTCCCAGCAGCGAAACCTTTAACTGTTTCTGTCGCAGATAAGTATTATTAATATCGGTAATTTCCAGCTCACCACGAGCTGATGGCTTTACGGTTTTTGCTATATCCACAACCTGATTATCGTAAAAATACAGGCCGGTAACTGCGTAATTAGACTTGGGTTTCGCAGGTTTTTCTTCGATGCCTAGAGCCTCACCCGACGCATCAAACTCTACTACACCAAAACGCTGAGGGTCCTGCACATGGTAACCAAATATGGTGCCACCATTATTATTGCTTGCCGCCTCTAAAAGCTTGTGGGTGAAATGCTGGCCATAAAAAATATTATCGCCGAGAATCAAACAGACATTGTCTGTACCTATAAACTTCTCACCAATAATAAAAGCCTGGGCCAAGCCATCTGGCCTCGGCTGCTCAGCATAACTGATCTCTATACCCAGTCGCGTCCCATCTCCCAGCATACGTTTAAAACCCGGCAAATCTCTGGGCGTAGAGATCACCAAAATCTGTCTGATACCTGCAAGCATCAGTACCGACAGGGGATAGTAAATCATGGGTTTATCATAGACTGGGAGAAGCTGCTTGGATGCAGCTAGGGTAATGGGGTGGAGTCGAGTCCCAGAGCCTCCCGCAAGAATAATGCCTTTGTAGGGTATATTTGGCGACAACTGATACTTCCTTGTGTAGCAACTCAAGAGGCGGGACAGCTATCCTGCTGATCCCTGTTTTACGGTGTAGCCTTGGTTTACATTGATCTGTCTATCCAGACTTTATAAATCGCAGACCTTATAAGTCCCAGACTTCATACACAGCTTATAGACAAAGCATAGACCATTTTTTGCCTCCGCTTTAATCCAATCTATAAGTAACCGAAGCGCCTAATCCTGTGTGGTTTTCTTGGCGCCCGAATCCATCCACAACTGAATCTGTATAGCGCCCATTAATTTCTGCTTCACCCCAGCTAAAGCTACGCCGCCATTTTGCCGAGACTGAATTAAACTCACCGCCCTCCGGGGTAATGCTGTGCAATGAAGCGGCACCATGGATACTGTCGGCATTGAGCTCGCCAGAACTAAAGCGAGCCTCCACAGCATCGCCATTGCTTAGATGGCCTAATAGGCCAACACTGGTGATTTTTGAATCATTGTCCCAGGTTGCACCTATTACCCTACCCTGATATCTGTAACCAGTTCGGTAGATGCTGTGGTTATACAGAATATTGTAATGACGGCTGTAAGTGACTGTTGATGTATTGTCATGCTCAATAAACAATTGACCACTAACCAATCCCGTATCAATAGGTCTTTTAAAACCATATTGCCTAGAGCTTCGCGATGGCAGTGCACCAGACTCATCCTCACCCACTGACTGAGCATAGAGCGAACCCTCTATCCAGGGCAGGTTCCAACTAATATCTATTGCGCCTAGCTGATTGCCTGGCTCAGTCAGCTTGCATTCAGGTGTTTCGCAGTTGTCAGAAATACCTGTCACCAACTCGAAAAAGCTTTTGAGGTCATCGGGCCGACCATCACCTCCCCATTGGGCGGTGCGCCTCAGGTTTATCTCCAGAGACTGAAAGGGCCTAAAGCCCAGTGTCATGCCAACCAGCTTGGCATTATTAATCGATCGTTGATCATCCAGTTGCGAGATAAAGGCACTGGTAGTCCAGGGGCCCAGCCAATGTAAAACCGGCAACTGAGAGGCATCAGAATAGTTTCTTTGCAATGCTAACCCGGGTGCAGGTCGGGCATTATTGGACAGTATCAGGCTACTGTTCCAGCCAGGGCCCCACCATCGTTCAATATTGCCCGCCAACCCGATCCAATTACCCCAGACAAAGGCGAAGTAACTGTTGTCGTAATGGGTCTCGTCAGCATCCCAGGGGTTATCAACCTGAGTTACTTCTAGATTGTAGGCAAAATGTTGGCTGAGGCCAGAACGGCGCAGAGAGAACGAACCCCGATCCCTAGCGCTATCGCCAAAATGCCGAAATAGCTGCGCCTCGTTGGCCACAGATAATTGTGCAGAGAGACTAGTATCACCAGGTCTAGTCGCCCTATTGCCCGCGGCAACCACTCTTGCGTAGCTAGCCTGCAGTTGCGGTAGCTGTTTGGGGTCAAAAGACTGTAGATCATTGAGAATACCGGCCCACATAAGCGGCCAAGTATTGATAGGCACTTTAACCACCCCAGCATGAGCTAGCCGCTCAATATCGACCCGCAGATCTGTGTCGCGCGTATCCAGCCAGGGCTGAGCCATGGCTGTCAATGAGCCAACAGATAGTATTATCAGCAGTAAGGGGTAGAAACTTTTACGCACAGTGCTTTTTTGTAGTCTTGCCATTATTTTAAGTTACTCACCGCAGCGGCCCCAAGCGCTAACTGATAGATAATCTGACTGGCCTCGGCCCAAATCGCCAAGCTGTCTTTGCGGTCCACATCTAGGGGCACGACCACAGTGTCACCTGGCTCTATTTTGAAGTGACGGCGGCTCAGCCAACCTGAACTTTTTGGCAGTACTACAGACCCATCTGCCTTCACTATATAGATTCGCTTGCCGTCAGCGCGCGAATTGGTGCCACCACTCAAATCAATGTAATCGCGAAAATTAAAACGCGGTTGAAACACATGTGCTGTGGGCTGCTGAACCTCACCCAACACGGTCACTTCCTGAGTATACTGAGGAATAATTAGAACATCACCATCTTTGAGTGTTAGATCATCCCGAGAACCATCCATAATCTCTGGGAGTCTAATAACTAAGCGACCCAGAGCCTCAGTAGAGCTGAGCTCATCGAGCAAATTCTGGGCATCAGATAATGCACTGGATTTCCCCTCATTAACTCGCTCGATATCTGCGGCGGCGAGCTCTGCTTTTAGGCGCTCCTGAAGGTCTTTAAGCTGCTTTTGCTCCTGAAGCCTCAGGCTTTCTCGCAAGAAGACAGCGGCCTTACTATGGGCCAAATCGGTAAGTCCACCAGCGCGGTGAATAACGTCGGAGAGGGTCTCTCCACGGGAGAAGCTATAGACACCAGGAAACTGGACCTCTCCCTCAAGTGTCATTTCATTACTTTCACGAAATTCTGGAATGGTGCGTACTGAAATCCTGTCATAAGGCACTAATCTGGGGTCAGACTGCGGGTTTTGGTAGGCCTCTACAAGGTTAATGACAGTATGAACAGAGGAGACCCCCTCAACATCAGTCCAGTCATAGCGCGATAACTCGACCTGTTGAATATAGGCCTCCTCCCGGAGCCCTCCTGCGGCAGCAATAAGCTGGGTTACAGTCATATTTTCAGTCAGGGGATATTCTCCAGGGGATTTTACTGTGCCAGTAATAGAAACCACTCTGGCCATAGCCCCTGATTGAGCCTGCGCCTTTAGCGCCTCGACAAACTTCATCACTAAAGGCTGACGATTCTGGTTGGACGAAAATATCTGTAGCTGGTCTCGGGGAAAAAGAATCAGGTCATCCTGACCTTTCTTAAAAGCTAGCGCCGCAGCCAGATCCACAAACAGAGGGGTCAGCTGCCCAACAGGGGGAGTCTCTCGCCTAATCAGTGCGAAGCCCAGATCGGCATTGGGCATCAGTTGGGTCACATCTTTGACAATATCAGAGACACGCAAGCCAGGCCGCCACAGAAACTCCGCCGGATGATGCACATGCCCCACTAAACGAACCACATGCTGCTTGTGCTCAGCTACAGACGGAACTATGAGTACATCGCCATTTTTTACCTCAGCCATAAGATCTGTAGCAGAGCCCAGGTCGACATCAACGACAGCCATAAACCCGGACTGGCCGACACGATTAATCATTGCTCCGCTGGCATAGGCCTTGGGCGAAAGCCCCCCAGCTAGCTCAAGCAGATCTTGCAAGTTAGTCTCGCCTTTTAATTCGTAGATGGCCGGGCGCCTTATCTGGCCCATCACTGATACCGTGTTTTTGACACTGGGAATATGAATGACATCCCCAGACTGCAGCCGTTTATCGTCCTTGGTATCACCACGCAACAGCAAATCATAGAGGTCCAGCTGCGCGATCAGTTTGCCGCCGCGCTTTAGTTCTATATTGCGTAGGGAGGCTATTTCACTTAGCCCTCCACTGACAAACAGTGCATTGGTAATGGTTGAGAGCGATGACACCGTATACGACCCCGGCCTGTAGGCTTCACCCAGAATAAACACCTGAATAGAGCGCAGCTCACCCAGGCTTATACTGACTTCAACACCTATAACCTGCTCTTTAATGCGCTTATCGAGCAACTGCTTGGCTTCGGCAAAACTCATACCCGACAACGTGATTGGCCCTAGTTTCGGAAAATCAATGGCACCATTGCGGCCAATTGGTAGGGAGTAGGAATTATTATCAGTACCAAAAAATAAAACCTCTAATACATCCCCAGGGCCCAACAAATAATCTGGTGATATTGGAATGCGTGAAGCTGGTTCAAAAGTCGTGGGTTCACCAGCGAATAGTTCGTAGCCAAACGGCTGAAGCTGGTCTGAGTCAAATAACTGTGATTTTTGGGTTGCTGATTTCTGAGCGTCTTCAGTTGACATATTGTCGAGGTCAGCTGTCTGCTTGGGCGACAAATTATTATTGCTCTGGCGCTTTCTGGGTAGCACCACAGGCGCTTCTGTTGTGCCAACATCAACAGCACCTGAATCCACAGCGTTGAGGCTGCGACAGAGCTTGTCGATATCATATCCAGCTGCAGAGGCCAGACCCCTGTTCTGCTTTGTTATACCAGCGCACATGGCCCGCGCCTCGGCCAGACTAGCATTGAGATCCTGCCCAGCCGCCTGCTCCGCCCAGATAGCCGAAGAAAACACCGACAGCAACAGTGCAGCAATCAATCCAGACTGGCGTAGATAGGAGGGATAAGCTGAAAATAGAATGGGGGGATGCACTGACATTTACGACTCCTTGTCATTGACCCCATCATCCGTCGACAGGGTTTTTCTCTTATTACTCTAGCACTTTAATTAGACGCTGCAGGCAAATTGTCCTGCGACTTTGCGTCTAGATTGTGGCGGCATAGTTATCAATAGGGAACTAGGAAATTACGATAGCAGAATCCAGCTTCTGCAAGCTGGCAAAAGACATTACAGCTTTAACCTTCTGATTAAGCAGGTTTATCAAAACAATGGCTCGGCTATCACCGTCAGGTTGAGTAAAGATAGCGTTGAGACCGCGGAAAGGCCCCTCAAGAATTTCCAGATGGTCCCCAGTTTTGAAAGCGCCCGCTATTTCTGCCATATCTTGCTGCTGACAGGCTCTCTGCTGCAAACTTTCGATAAGCTCCTTGGGGACGACCACCGGGGCACCAGCGCAGGAGACAAAATTACTAACACCACGCGTGGAGCGCACCGTGGTGGCAGACACAGAATGGCGGTCGAAACAGACAAACAGATAACCCGGAAACAGAGCCTCATCGACCACCTTTCTGCGGCCACGAGAAATCTTTTCAATATTTATGCGTGGGCAGAAACAGTTAATGCCCTGCCGTTCTAGATTTTCAACAGCGCGACCTTCCTGTCGCGATTTGGTTTGTAGTAAAAACCAAGTCTCCATACTCACCTTCCTGTTCACGGGATTAAGTCTTATAGACTAGACCCAAAATTATAAAGATTCCAACAGTGACAGCAGCTCTGCCTGTCGATCAGCCAGAAGACTTCTATCGCCTCTGGTTTCCAAATTCAGCCTGATCACTGGCTCCGTATTACTCATCCGTAAATTAAACCGCCATTCTGGGAATTCCATAGAAATTCCATCAGTGGTATCAATCAGTATAGACTCAGACTCATAATGCTTGCGCACAGTTTCAATGGCCGCCTTGGGGTCAGCAATGGTGCGATTGATCTCTCCAGGCGACGGATAGGCCTCTACCATGGCTGCGACCAACTGAGACAGGGGCTTACCGCTGCTGCTCATAAGCTCCATCACTAGCAGCCAGGGAATCATGCCGCTATCGCAATAAAAGAAGTCTCTGAAATAATGGTGGGCGCTCATCTCACCCCCATAGACAGCATCCTCAGCACGCATCAGTTCTTTAATAAAGGCATGGCCAGTTTTTGACTGAATCGCTGTGCCACCAGCTTTTTCCACCAAATCTACAGTGTTCCAGGTTAAGCGGGGGTCGTAGACGACTTTCGCACCAGGGTTTTTACGTAAAAATGCATCGGCCAGCAGACCAACAATATAGTAACCTTCAATAAAGTTACCTAGCTCATCAACCAGAAAACACCGATCAAAATCACCATCCCAGGCAATACCCATATCGGCACCATGCTCCAAAACAGCATCGATCGTAGGTGCTCGGTTTTTATGCAGAATTGGGTTGGGGATCCCGTTGGGAAAGGTCCCATCAGGTTCATTATTGATCTTGATGATGTCGATTGGAGCACCGAGAGCCTTAAATCGCGCTTCAAGGGCGTCGACCACATGGCCAGCAGCGCCATTGCCAGCGTTCATAACAAGTTTTACCGGCGAGATTTTAGCGAGATCTATATAGCCAAATAGATGATCCAGATAGGGGTCTAGTAACGACTTCTTAGAGTAGCCTCCCCGGGACGCAGGATCAACGGCAGGAAAATCATTAGCCTCGGCTAGCTGCTTAATATCCAGAAGCCCTGTATCTGAACTAATGGGTCTCGAGCCTTCGCGAATCGGTTTCATACCATTAAAGTCAATTGGATTGTGGCTGGCTGTCACCTCAATACCACCATCAGCCTGCAGGTAAGACGTCGCAAAGTAGACCTCTTCGGTACCCACCATACCTATATCAATCACGTCGCTGCCTGCATCGCGAATACCTTCGCTGAGAGCCAATTTTAAGGCTTCACTGGTAAGGCGAACATCACCGCCAAGTACGACATTTTTTGGTTTTAAAAACTCACCATAGGCGCGTCCAATTCGGTATGCAATATCTTCATCTAACTCCGTGCCCAGTTGCCCGCGAATATCATAGGCTTTAAAACAGGTAAGTTCAGTCATTGGTGGTCTCTCTCCTTTAAAATGCCGCGGGATTATCCCATAGTTGCCAGCGGCCTAGTGGATAATTTGTGGTCATCCCTTAGATTATTACCCAAATATGGTAGCAAAATGACAGCTCTGAACCCATATCGCTCAACAGTGCTTAAAAAGGCCAAATCAGAGGTACAGCAGTTATCACCAGAGCTCCAACCAGAATGCTGAGGACAATTCCAACGCGGAAAAAGTCGGCAAAGCGATAACCGCCAGGGCCCTGCACCATCAGATTGGTCTGGTACCCCACGGGCGTTAAGAAGCTGGCGGAGGCACCAAACATTATCACCATAACGAAAGGCAACAGACTGGTGTCCAGCTGATTACTGAGGACCTGCGCCAGAGGAAACATCAGCACGGCCGCAGCATTGTTAGTGATTAACTCTGTGGCCAGCACGGTCGCCAAATAAAGCAGCAGTAGATTGACCAGAGGATTATCCCCCGCAAGGCTCATCATGCCCTGACCAGCCAAGTCAGCAAGACCGGTCTTTTGGATTGCCAAACCCAGTGACAATGAAGCACCAATTGCCAGCAGCACACGCATATCTATACTGCGCTGAGCGAACTCCAAAGAAATACAGCCTGTCGCAGCAAGTGCCGCCACCAGTATCAATGAGGCCACGACCAGAGGCATGACTCCACTAACCACGAACAGGATAAATAACCCCACCAGACCCAGGGCCACTGGTGCCTTGTCAAAATTGGGAATATTTAAATCATCGAGACGGCTGAGCAGCAAAAAATCACGGCTATAGCGATGGCGGCGAACAAATCCGCGAGCTGCTTCCAGAAGAAGAGTGTCACCGGCACGCAGCACAATACTGCCAACCTTTTGTTCAATTCTTCGACCGTTGCGCGACACTGATAAAATTGCCCCACCAAATTGGGTTCGAAAACGCGATGCTTTTACAGTCTTGCCCACCATATTGGAGATAGGAGCAACCACGGCCTCAATTAGGGCACGAGAACTATAGGGAACATCAAGTTTGAAGACCTCTCCCTCGGCAGGCACAAGCCCGGGGAACTGGCGCAGCTCCGAGACAGCCTCAGGCTGACCTACAAAGACCAATATATCGTTATCACTGAGTATTTCCTCTGGCCCCACCGCAGGAATAATATGCCCCTCAGACTGAATTTCTGAAAGAAAACTGTACTGCAAGTGACGCAGGCCGGCTTCAGCTATGCTAATGCCCGATAACGCACCGCCATCTACCACCCTCATACTCACCGCATATTCCCTGGCATCAGGGCCGACCTCAGCAACCCCTACTCTGGAGGGTAAAAGACGATGACCTACAAAAATAAAATACAGCACCCCAACAATAATGAGCGGCACACCGATAATGGCTGGGCTAAAGAGGTTTAGACTATCGGCCTCAGCTGTTCCCTGCAGCATGCCGACAACAAGAATATTGGTACTGGTGCCAATTAAAGTGCAGGTGCCACCCAGAATTGAAGCGTAACTTAGTGGAATCAGTAATTTAGACACTGAGACTTTGTGACGCTTGGCCCAGTCCTGCAGCAGCGGGATAAAAATGGCCACCACCGGTGTATTACTAATAATGGAACTCATAAAAGCCACTGGCAGCATGACTCTGGGAATAGCTCTTCTGGGGCTTGAAGTTCTGCCCAGCCATCGACTAATCCACCAATGAAGAGCACCACTCTCTTTTAAAGCAGCGGAAACGATATAGAAGCAGGCAATAATATAGATAGCGGGGTTAGAAAAACCTTGAAAGGCTTCATCAGGGGTCAGAACACCGAACACCAAAAGGCCGGTCATCGCTGCCGCGAGCGCAAAATCCACCGCGAGACGGCCGCTGACTGCGACAACCAAAAATCCCGCTAAGAGACTCAGCGTAATAAATGCATCAAAGCTCATTGAGCACCACTGCCACCTTTAAATTTCTGCCGACGAAAAAAAGCCGATTGCACAGGCAACCGGCTTGTCCAGCGCTGTTGGGTTTAAGTTTATCTTATTCAAGCATAATTACACGCTGATTTTTACTTAGAGTTCTGGCACCTATGCCCTTCACTGCTCTGAGATCGTCAATTTGTTTAAATGGCCCATTGGCTTTGCGATAGGCCACTATAGCCTTGGCTGTTTTCATGCCCACCCCCTTTAGTGCCGCGGCAATTTCCGCGGCTGAGGCACTATTAATATTGATTGGCTGATAGTCAGCAATCAGCACGAGCGAGCGCATTTCTTCAGTTGGGTCCTGGGCGGCCAATGCCTGTAGAGGCAGAACCATGGTTACAGCAAGCGTTATAAGTAGATTTTTAAGTAGACTTTTCATCTGTCGATTCCTTTTCAAGTGGTCCGAATATGGGTTGTCATAACTACCCTATGCCACTACTGGATACTCAACGTTGAAAGCCAACGTCCATGAGTCAATTCGACAAAACTGTCTATGACCAGATAATACTGGCAAACATTTTTTGTTAGCGGCTGGACTGGCTCACAAAATCGTTAAATTGACAGCATCTAATTGACAAAAAAACTCGCTATCACTATAGTGCGCGCCTCTGATTTAACAGTCAGTGGTTCGTTTTCCCATTGCCCAGGTGGTGAAATTGGTAGACACGCCAGCTTCAGGTGCTGGTCCTCGCAAGGGGGTGGAGGTTCAAGTCCTCTCCTGGGCACCAATAAGACTTCGAAACACCTTCGGCTGATCCAGCCAACTATCCCTCGAAATCAAACCGGGACTTGAACCGATAAGAGGTTCACAAACTATGCCCAGGGCAGAGTTTGGACGAGTCGCAACGCGACGAAGCCCCGCAGGGGTCAAAACAGCCCCTAGGCTGTTTTTATCAACCCTCTCCTGGGCACCAATAAGACTTCGAAACACCTTCGGCTGATCCAGCCAACTATCCCTCGAAATCAAACCGGGACTTGAACCGATAAGAGGTTCACAAACTATGCCCAGGGCAGAGTTTGGACGAGTCGCAACGCGACGAAGCCCCGCAGGGGTCAAAACAGCCCCTAGGCTGTTTTTATCAACCCTCTCCTGGGCACCAATAAGACTCTGAAACAACTTCGGCTGATTCAGCCAACTAACCATCTCAAGACATCAAATCCAACTGATTATTCTGAACATCGACACCCAAAAACACAGGGCAGGAGCCAAACCTAGTTCTATGCCGGGTTGTGCCATTGGGGCATCGGTATTTACATTGATTAAATTCCTCATCAGTTGCCGGCAGCATGCCACCCGATTGTTTATCGCTACTCACCAATCGGCAACTGTTAATCGGAGCCTCTACCGGAGCGAAAAAATGACATCCCCCCATTGCGGTGAGCATAATGGCAAGAAAAAAATGGCGCACAGCTTTAACCCCTGGTAACTAACTCGTTTCTCTTTCACCAGCCAGCCAACCGTGCCCACCCAACAGAAATATTCTGGGGTTATAGGCAAAGCTAAACTGGCAGTAATAGATAGCAGTCTATATATTGTTTGAGCGCGTAATCGCTTCTAGCTCAGTCTCAAAGGTAGTTTATAAAATAATGAATAATATGAGAACAGTTTTGATCAGTCGTATCGGCCAGTTAGCCTTACTACTTACTCTTAGCGCCTGTGGTGGAGGCGGTGGCGGGGACAGCTCTGGCCCTGTTTACCCTGCGCCAGTAGCCAACACGGCACCCTCTGTGAATGCCGGCGGCGACCAGCGGGTGCAGATCAACCAATATGTCACCCTGTCCGGCTCCGCTACTGACGATGATGGCTCTATCAGGTCCTATCAGTGGAACCAGGTCGCTGGCGCAGCTGTGGTGCTTGACAATACTGAGTCTGCTGAGACCTTTTTTATTGCACCCAGTGAACCCACAGTCCTTGAATTTGAACTTACTGCAACCGACGATGAGGGAGCTAGCTCCACTAGCCTGGTTACTATCATAGTGTTTAGGAATAGCCTCCCGACCCTTGTTGAAAGTGAGCCGATACAGGCGTTTTTCTCACAGCTAGTTACCCTAAGTGGATCAGCTAGTGACGCTGATGGTTCGATTGCCTCTTATCAGTGGACTCAAGACCAGGGTGAGGCAGTTGAACTTAGCGACCCTAATGCCGCCGTTACAGAGTTTGTGGCCCCCGAGATTGAGACTCTGCTTGCATTCAGTTTGACCGTAACAGATAACGATGGCGGTATTGTATCTGCCTCCTACATTGTGGATGTTGTGCCACCGCCTAATGTTCCACCCAGCGCAGAAGCCGGAGATAACCAGGGCGTTGAGTCTGGAGTACAGGTCAATCTTTTAGGTGTAGGCACAGACAGCGATGGTGCGATTTCGAGCTACCTCTGGGAGCAACTATCGGGCGATCCTGTTGCGTTGAACTCAACTGATACTGCGAATACCTCGTTCACAGCACCAGCAACCATCACGACATTGGAGTTTCGCCTGACAGTAACCGATGATGAGGGTGCCAGCACCTCAGATACAGTGACTGTCTATGTGGGCAACCGGTTTGTGATCGTCAGTGGAGCCGTTAGCTTCGACCTTGTGCCACTTAATACCCTCACCTCAGGCCTCGACTACAGTAACACACGCATAGCGCCAGCTCGCGGGCTCGTTGTGACAGCGATTGATGATCAGGGCGCACAGCTTTCAGCCACCACCACAGATAACGATGGCGAATACCAGATGACTGTCGCCGCCAACACCCTGGCGCGCATCAGAATCTCCGCAAGAATTCTGCAGACCACCGGCGCTACCTATGATGTCCAGGTTACTGACAATACCAACGGCAATGCCCTGTATGTAGTTGAGGGTGAGCAGTTCAACACTGAGGTAAGCAACCACAGACGGGACTTTCATATGGCATCCGGCTGGGATGGCAGTAGCTACACAGCGCCGAGATCTGCAGGTCCTTTTGCTATATTAGACGCGATCTACGAAACCGTAGAAAAATTTGCTGTGGTAGCACCCAGTGTTGAATTCCCAGCTCTGGAAATTCGCTGGAGTGAAAACAACAGTACTGCTCAGGGTAACCGCGCAGAGGGCGATATAGGTACGTCCTTTTACAGCGGCGGAACAATCTATGTCCTGGGCAAACAGGACTCAGACACCGACGAGTATGATCGCCATATTGTGATACATGAATGGGGGCATTACTTTGAAGATCAATTGTCGCGGTCTGATTCTATGGGCGGCCCTCATTCCGGAGGAGATCGCCTGGATATGCGCATTGCCTTCGGCGAAGGCTGGGGAAATGCCCTGTCCGGCATGATAACTGATGACCCCTTCTATCGGGATAG
Organism: uncultured Porticoccaceae bacterium; assembly: GCA_965656965.1. GTDB lineage: Bacteria > Pseudomonadota > Gammaproteobacteria > Pseudomonadales > Porticoccaceae > HTCC2207. Next base: position 14,030 of record CBFHMK010000004.1, on the reverse strand, counting down.
CTCCAGTAGTGGACAGAGCCGTGGCTTCACAATTCGCATTGAGAGCAACACCACGATCAACACAGGCTGGTTTAATGAAAGCTCAGTGCAGTCCGTGCTCTATGACCTCTATGATGACAGCTCTGATGGAGCTGACTCTATTAGCCTTGGTCTAGGGCCTATTTATGACACATTGGTGAGCCCTGAATATCGCAATACAGACTATTTTATTAATATCTTTCCCTTTATCGACCGTCTGAAAGAATTGCAACCAGACCATGTCGACAAGATTGATAACCTGGTCAATGGCCAGAATATCTCAGGCACTGGAGAAAAGGGTCAAGGCGAGACTAATGATGGGGGTATCAGTTCAGCTCTGCCGGTATTTAAAACCGCTCTGGTGAATGGCAACCCCATTGAACTATGCTCAACGGATGAGGCTGGAACATACAATAAACTAGCCAATCGCGCCTATGTTGAATTCAATGTGGCCAGTGCTGGCTCTCTGACTTTTGTTGTTTCAGATATTTCCGCCGTCCCTCTATCTGATCCCGACTTTCTGATCCGTAAGGGCAAATCCTTGGTGGGAATATCGGAGTCTCCCGATGTCGGCGAAGAATCAGCGACTGTTAATTTCAGTACGACTGGCATTCATACTCTTGAGTTTTATGATTGGAACAATATCGATGAAGAGAATGAAAATGCCGGCAGCACCTGTTTCAATCTCCAGATAACCAACTAACAGCGAGGGGCCTGTAATGACCTTTAGGAATTTAATCTCTGTTCTTGCCACTAGCCTTATATTGCTGACCGGCTGCAGCGACAATAAACTGGCCACAGAAAGCAGTAAAAGCCTTAGCCATAAGGGCGACAAAAACACTGCATCCAGCTATCAAAAACCTGGCGCTAGAGTGAGCTTTAGTCACAGCTTCAAAGGGCCCATAGCCCCGGGCGAAGACCACAGCATACAGCTAATTTTTAAGGTGCCCGAATCAGCAGGCCAACTGGAGGTGCAGCTGCGCGCCGATGCCGGACTATCAACAGACCTAGACACAGATCAACACTCCTTTGGCCTGGATTCCAAGCAAGCAAAGACCATCGATCTCAGCGTCAAGGCTGAACAGCCTGGTAAATATTATCTGACCATTTTTGCCAACCTAACTGACGGTCAGGGGCAAACCCAGTCTCGAGTGTTTGCCGTGGCTATTGAAGTAGGAGATGCCTCAACCTGGGCTGCAAAAAAATCAATGTCGATAACTGAGACTGCAAGCGGGGAGTCTATTATCATCTTGCCAGCACAGGAAACCGTATCCAAGTAAAGAGCTAATCGCCTACTGGCGAAACCTTATCGGTTAAAAGTTGAGTGCTGCGCTCCGCTAACCCGGCGCCAGCATTCAGGTAATGGTTAAAAACAACATCTACCCCCGCAGCCAGCAGCAGATTTTTCTCGTCCTCATAGTGCACTATGCTGGCGAGTTTCCCGGAATAGTTAGCTGACCTAAGCTGCTGCGCCGCCTCCAAAATATCCTGACAGTTGGGCATGGTCAGCATAATTAGCTGCACCTGACTGAGATTAATACGCGCCCAAAAATCCGGGTCTTCTGCATCCGCAACCACCACATTGCGTCCTAGCTTTTGATGAGCTGCAACTCGCTGACTATCGACATCTAAGCCACAGACATCGCGGTGTAAATCATGCTTTAGACTCTCGTAGGCCCCTGTACCTACTCGCCCCATGCCCACCACTAATATCTCCCCCTCGGGCTGGCTAACCCTATCGTCAGGTAGGCGCTGACGGCGCTCAAAACGTTTTAAACCTGAACTCCAGGCGGCATAGAGGGCATGGGCTCTGGCATTAACAAGACTGGTAAAGACAAATGACAGCGAGACTGCCAGCGCCATAATCACAACCCATTCATCAGCCAATAACCCATAACTCACAGCCGCCGAACAGACAATTAACCCAAACTCGCTGTAATTTGCCAGGCTAAGCGCAGAGAGGAAGGCGGTTCTGCTGCGCAGCTTAAAGCCTGTCTGCCAGAAGAAAAATAACGCGCTTTTAAGAGGCAGTGCGATTGCCATGATTACAGCCACCAGCAACATATCTAGAGTTGGCAAGGCGATAAAGCCAATCGATAAAAAGAAGCCAATCAAAAAGATATCTTTAAAGCCCAGTAGCGCCTTGGATAATTCTGCGGCCTGACTGTGATGACTAATGAGTAGTGCCACCACCAGTGCGCCGAGGTGGCCCTTTAGCCCAACCAACTCAAATAGCTCGGCACCGGATAGCGCCAGAAAAAATCCCGCCAAGGTAAGCATTTCGCCGTGGCCACAGCCGTCCAGAAGGCGATATAGAATTGGCCTTATCAGGGGCAGAGCCAATAACCCCAGTGCCCACCAGGAAGGTGCAGTCACTGCTGCCAATGAGACAAAGACTACCGCCGCTATATCTTGAATAATTAAGATGCCCATGGCCACCTGACCATGTCGGGCACGCAATTCACCGCGCTCCTCGAGAATCTGCACAGCACAGACCGTACTGCTAAAGCTAACTGCAAACCCAATTAATGCGGCTGTAGTGAAGTCAAGATCAGTAAAATAAGCAAAACCAAGATAGCCAAGCAGCAGACTATTGCATAGGGTTAATAGTAATATCATCAGCATATGAGCGCTGGCACTGCCCCATATTTCGGTTTTGAACAGGGTGCGAATATTGATTTTTAGGCCTATGGTAAACAGCAATAAGGTTACACCCAGATCGGCCAGAGACTGCAGCGAGGGACTGGGCTCAACGCCCAGAGCATGCAGACCAAAACCCGCAGCCAGATAGCCAATCAGTCCTGGCAATCCAAGTTGCTTGGCAAAAAAGCCCAATAGAAAGGCAACCGCCACCCAGAGATAATCCATAGCTAAACTGTATCCTATATTTTGGGTTGAGAGTGGGCCAGCAGCACTGAGCCCTTAAAGGCTGGAACCATGCCACCTTTGGAATCATATCGAAAGAATGAATTGAGAATAGTACGGGCTTTCTGCTGGGTCATTATTCTCGGGGCTAATTGCACCTATAGAGACCTAAGTAATAGACCCAGGGGCTAGAGCTGTAAAGTCAGACCACCCCCTATTCATCCCACAGAGTTCCTATAAACTGGGGCCAAGCAGCTTTTGGCCAGGAGATGAACCCTCAAGATGCGCTGAATCCTCGACAACAATTTCACCCCCCACCAATACATGGACAATACCTGTAGGCGCAAGATAGGGGTCGCCATAGACTGCATTGGCAGCCACTGTACTGGGGTCAAAAATTACAATATCAGCATCTGCACCAGCCTGAATGCGACCTTTTTTCTTAAACAGCGGTGAGGCCTGTTCCATCCACTGGGCCTGATAGAGACTCATTTTAGCCAGTGCCTCATGGAGACTGAGAATATTTCGCTCGCGGACATAGTGCCCAAGTACCCGCGAAAAAGTACCCGCAATATTGGGGTTGGTAGGCAGGCTCGTATCAATTGCCGGCAAGGCGTCGGTGGACACCATCATACGCGGCCATTGCAATGCGGTTTCCACCCAATCCTCTTTCACATAATGGTGGTTAACCATTCCCGTGGGCTGTTCTTTCGCGTACTTATCCCAGCTTTCCTTGGTCAACCACTCACCGGTTGCTACCCACTGCACGTCCTCATAGGTGATATCAAATATGGCTTGCCAGTCGCGACGACGAAAAACATCGGCAGAGATGCTGGTGCCGCCAGCCGCATAGGAAAGCGTCTCGGTCGTAATATTAGCTCCGGATTGATTGGCCTCATCAATCAGCGCCAGCCATTCGCCAATACGGCCCATTGCATTATGGGAAATATGGCAGACAAACAGCGCAGCGCCTGTCTCTTTCGCCAGATCAATTACCTCGATCAAGCCAGCGGGATCCCCTGTATAGCCTCGACGCACATGAATATATAGCGGCACTTCGCGGATGGAGGCAACCTCAAACAGCATACGCAGCTCGGCATCGGAAACAGCCTGAGTCATGTAGTCCAGCAATACCCCTATACCCAGACCACCCTCATCCAGCCCCTGATTGAGCAATAGGCGCATCTGCTCAATTTGCGCGGCCGTGGCCTCCTGCATCCAGGTGGCACCGGCCATGGTCAACACTTTATTACCCGAAAAAATATAGGGCATATTCACAGCCTCTATCACCTTGGTGCGCACCGCCCAATGGCCTACCGAAGAGCCATAATTAATCTGTGCTCCATCGCGAAAATGCTCACCATAAAAGCTCACCGGAAATGAACCGGCCTCAAGATCTAACTGGGTCGTCACACCGTCGAGAAGATTAGCCCGCTGCCCTAACAGGGTGGGGCTGTGACTGTGCACATCAATAAACCCGGGCGCTACCACCAACCCGCTGGCATCAATGGTCTGGCGTCCCGAGAGGGCTGTATCGGTAATCTGGCTGATATTGCCATCATTGACGCCCACATATTTGATCGCGTCCAGACCGGTTTCCGGATCAATAACCCGACCATTGGCAATGACCAGGTCATAGTCTGCAGAGCAGGCAGCTAAGATAAGAAGGGCGATCGCCGTTATCAATTTGCGTAGACGCATTGTTTTAAACCACCTTTTTTTTATTTTCAATATACAACAATGGCCCCCATCTTATAAAGCTATTAAACTGGCAGACTAGGTTGGCCTAAAAGAATAAAAAGAGAGACTATCCATGTCATCTACAAGTAAATCCTATCAAGCAGTTATTATCGGCGGCGGCCACAATGGTCTGGTCTGCGCCTACTATCTGGCTAAAGCAGGCCTTAGTGTGCGCATCTGCGAACGCCGATCCATTGTCGGCGGTGCTGCTGTCACTGAAGAATTTCACCCGGGCTTTAGAAACTCCGTAGCCAGCTATACCGTTAGCCTGCTCAACCCGGAAGTTATTGCCGATATGCAGCTTAAAGAGTACGGGCTTAAAGTGGTCAAGCGCCCTATCTCAAATTTTTTGCCTATCGACAATAACAATTATTTAAAACTCGGGGGTGGACTGGAGCGAACCCAGGCAGAATTCCGCAAGTTTTCCGCTCGCGATGCCGAGCGCCTGCCCGAGTATTATGAGCGCATTGAAGCTGTAGCCGATGTGCTGCGTGATATCAGCACCAAAACCCCACCCAATCCCAAGCGCGGCATTCGCGCTGCATTACAGGCAGCAGTACAACTCTGGCCCGTCGCCAAAGGCAGCAACCAGTTGCATCGGGATGTCTACGATCTATTCACCAAGAGTGCCCGCAGTTTTCTCGATGGCTGGTTTGAGAATGAGCATATTAAAGCCGCCTTTGGGTTTGATGCCATTGTCGGCAACTATGCCAGCCCGGACACGCCCGGCTCCGCCTATGTATTGCTGCACCATGTGTTTGGTGAAGTGGATGGTGAGAAAGGTGCCTGGGGTCATGCAATTGGTGGTATGGGTGCAATTACCCAGGCAATGAAGCAGGCCTGCGAATCTGTAGGCGTTGAGATAACCACCGACGCCCCAGTGGATAAAGTGATTGTGGACGACGGCACAGCTACAGGGGTGACTCTGGCCAACGGCGAAACCATTGCCGCCAAGCGGGTAATTGCCAATGTTAACCCCAAGATGCTCTATGGTCAGATGTTTAATGAAGGCGATCTGGATGCAGAATTTGCCCGCCGCATGGATGGCTATAAAAATGGTTCCGGCACCTTCCGCATGAATGTGGCCCTCTCAGAATTGCCAGACTTTACTGCCCTGCCCGGCAAAGAGAGTGCAGAACATCATCAGTGCGGCATTGTGATTGCCCCAACATTGGATTACATGGATCGCGCCTACGTGGATGCCAAAGCCAATGGCTGGTCAACGCACCCGATTGTAGAAATGCTGATTCCCTCGACTCTAGATGATTCACTGGCACCAGAGGGTCAACATGTCGCCTCATTATTCTGTCAGCAGTTTTCACCAGAATTACCCGATGGCCAATCCTGGCACGATGCCCGTGAAGCGGCGGCGGAAACCATTATAGATACAGTCACCGCTCATGCCCCCAACTTTAGAGATGCTGTGGTCGGCAAAATGATCTTGTCGCCACTGGATCTAGAAGAAAAGCTCGGCCTGATCGGCGGCGATATTATGCACGGCGTAATGACATTAGATCAGATGTGGGCTGCACGCCCATTGATGAATCACGGCGACTACCGTGGGCCTTTAAAAGGTCTGTATATGTGTGGTGCTGGCAGTCATCCCGGCGGCGGCGTCACCGGTTTGCCCGGACGCAATGCGGCCCGCGAGATACTGGCCGACGGAAAATAAAATTTATTTTGCTGAGGGCGCCCTGAATAGAATTGTTGTTTGATTTAACGCAAGGCGTCGCACCAATTACCTGCCACACTTTCTCCTGCAACAGAGGTTTCTCAAGCCAATACAGGAGGCATAAAATGAATCTTATTCCACGCAATTCGCTGTTCGATTTTGATAATTTTTTTAATGGTTTCTGGTCTCCCTCCAGAGAGATCGGTGAAAATACAGATGTAGCTTTCTCTCCGCGAGTCGATATCGAGGAGAAAAAAGACAGCTATAAAATTACTGCCGAACTCCCGGGTGTCGACAAAGATGATGTCCACGTCAGCCTTAAAAATGGCGTGCTCAGCATTGAAGCTGAAAGTCATCAGGAAGAGACTGAAGAAGAGGATGGCCGTATTATTCGTCAGGAGCGACGCTACGGTAAATTTATACGCAGCTTTAATCTTGGTACTGATGTCAGCGAAAAGGATATCAAGGCGAAGTTTAAAAACGGTATTCTGACGGTTAAAGCGCCCTGTACTAAACAGCTTACACCCGAGAGCCATCGTATCAGTATCGACTGATAAATAGGCTGTACTAAGGACTCTGCCTCAGGCCTAATTAAAGGCAGACAATGAGGCAGAGTCTGGCTGTACCCCTCTAACCCAAACCTCGTCTGATTGATATCGCCTCCACTGTTCCCTTGATATGTATCAAGTTGCCTACTCAGCAAATTGTTTATCTTGATACTGCTGTTTGGACAGGGAGCCCACAATGTATTCACACAAACAAAAACAATGGTCGGTGCTATCTGCTAATACCATTGCCTTCGCCGCTAATTTCGCCGTCTGGACCCTATTTTCAATTCTTGGAATCAAAATTAAACAGGACCTGGGATTAACTGAAACCCAGTTCGGCGTACTGATTGCCACACCCATATTGACCGGTTCTATTTCGCGACTGCCCCTGGGCATACTCACCGATCTGTTCGGTGGGCGTAGAGTATTTACCATTTTGATGATCTGTATCGTACCCGCTATCTACAGCATCACGCTAGCCACTGCCTACTGGCACTATTTGCTGATCGGCCTATTTGTCGGCCTGGCCGGCGGCTCCTTTGCCGTGGGTATTGCCTACACCAGCGCCTGGTTTGAAAAGGAGCGTCAGGGCACGGCCATGGGTATCTTTGGTGCAGGTAATGCAGGAGCCGCAGTGACAAACTTGGCTGCGCCCTTATTAATCGTCGCCTATGGCTGGGACTCAGTGCCTACCATTTATGCTATCTGTATGCTGGTGATTATTGTTCTGTTCTGGATTTTTACCTTTGAAGATCCGGCCCATGCCGACAAGACCATCGCCCGCAAGACCCTGTGCCTGAAAACTCAGCTGGCCCCTTTAAAAGAAATGCGAGTCTGGCGCTTTGGCCTCTATTACTACTTTGTATTTGGTGGCTTTGTGGCACTGGCTCTGTGGTTGCCCAAATACTATATAGGCCAGTTTGAAGTGGATTTAAAAACAGCCTCCTTCTTAACACTTTTATTTACCCTGCCCAGCGGATTAATCCGCGCACTGGGCGGTTGGTTCTCCGATAAATATGGCGGGCGCACAGTTAACTGGTGGGTATTCTGGATCTGTCTGGTCTGTCTGTTTTTCCTTTCGTATCCGCCCACCACCATGATTATTCATGGTATCGAAAAAGATATCTCTGTGGGCATTGAGCTCACCGTGGTCCCCTTCACCGTACTGGTGTTTATTGTCGGTATGGCCATGGGCTTTGGTAAAGCCAGCGTCTATAAAATTATCAATGACTACTACCCCAGCCAGATGGGCTCCGTGGGCGGGATGGTCGGTGTGCTCGGCGGCCTCGGCGGTTTCACTCTACCCATATTATTTGGTGCCGCGGCCGATTACACCGATGTGCGCAGCTCCTGCTTTATGTTGCTCTACGCCGTACTGGCTGCCTGCATGATTTTGATGCATTACGCCATCAAAGCAGAAAAACTCAAAGAACAACGTCGCGCTAAACAGGAAATACCAATCACTTAATAATCGGGAAGTATTTATGTCAGATATCAAAAATTGGGATATTGAAGACCAGCAGTTCTGGGATCAATCCGGCCACAAAACCGCCCGCCGCAATCTATGGATTTCCATTCCCAGCCTGCTGTGCGGTTTTGCTGTCTGGCTTTACTGGGGTGTGATCACAGTTCAAATGCTCAATCTGGGTTTTCCCTTTGCCAAGTCAGAGCTATTTACCCTAATGTCCATCGCTGGCCTAACCGGCGCCACATTGCGTATTCCCAGCAGCTTCTTTATTCGCCTGTGCGGAGGTCGCAATACCATTGTCTTTACCACCGCCCTGCTAATGATCCCGGCACTGGGCGCTGGTATAGCGCTGCAAAACCCCGAGACTCCATTATGGGTATTCCAGACACTGGCACTGCTGTCAGGTCTTGGCGGCGGTAACTTTGCTTCCTCCATGTCCAATATCAGCTTCTTCTACCCGAAAAAAGTACAGGGTCTGGCACTGGGCTTAAATGCAGGGCTGGGTAACTTTGGCGTCACCACCATGCAGATTCTAGTGCCCCTGGCCATGACCTTTGGTCTATTTGGCGCCCTGGGTGGCGAGCCGATGATCCTGCAAAGCACCAGCGGCACATTGATCGGCAAGATTCCCGCAGGCTCAGAAACCTATATCCAAAATGCTGGCTTTATCTGGTTGGTATTTCTAATCCCTCTGGCTATTTTGGGCTGGTGGGGCATGAACAATATTCGCACCCAGGAAGTATCTCCCAATATCGGTAGTCCTGTAGGTGCATTCTCCATAATCACCGGCATGCTATTAGTTGGTTTTGCCACTGCTATCTTCGGACTCTGGTTATTGCTTCCCAGCAGTGCCAATGGCTCAGGCCTGGGTATACCCAAGGAGATAGTACTATTAATTGTTATTGCCCTGACCCTGTTTCTAATGCGCTTTGTATTACCAGATGCGGCCAAAGCCAACCTTAATCACCAGTACAAAATATTTGGCAACAAACACACCTGGGTAATGAGTGTGATCTACACCATGACCTTTGGTTCGTTTATCGGTTACGCCGCCGCATTCCCCCTGGCCATCAAGGTTATCTTTGGCTATCAGCACATAATGGTAGAGGGCACATTGACCCACGATACACTCAATTCTAATGGCCCCAGCGCACTGATGTATGCCTGGATGGGACCTTTTATAGGGGCACTGATCAGACCATTGGGCGGCTGGATCTCCGACAAAATCGGCGGCGCTCTGGTCACCCAAGCCTGCTCCGTCATTATGGTTATCTGCGCTCTGGGTGTGGCCTACTATATGAAAGCGGCCTATGCCTCTGCCACTCCAGAGGAATACTTCCTGCCATTCTTCTTATTATTTTTAGTGCTTTTTGCTGCTACCGGAATAGGCAATGGCTCTACCTTCCGAACCATCCCCAATGTATTTAGCAAAGAACAGTCGGGGCCAGTATTAGGTTGGACCTCAGCTATAGCTGCCTATGGTGCTTTCTATATCCCTAAAGTTTTTGGCGAACAAATAAAGGCCACCACCCCAGAAGCCGCCCTCTATGGATTCGCGGCCTTTTATGGGGTGTGTATTGTTATTAACTGGTGGTTCTATCTGCGACCCAAAGCAAAATTTCACAACCCCTAAACCCTATGCTGGCACGGAATAGGTTCTAGGGTCCGAAGGGTCTCCTCAGACTCTCGACAGCATGGATGCTGTCGCGAAGCCCCCAGGGAAGACGCACAGGGATGTGCAAGTGTCTTGAGAGGAAGGAAGCCGAAAACGACCGGGTTTACGGCGGGTCTGAGGAGACCCTTCGGACCCTAGAGCCGGCAAACTAAGACAGCAGTGAAATAAAGGATTATTAACATGAGCCACTTTCTAGACCGGCTACAATTTTTCAAAAAGAAACAAAGCGAGTTCTCTAATGGCCATGGCCAGGTCAACAAAGAATCTCGCGGCTGGGAGGATGGTTATCGACAGCGCTGGCAGCATGACAAGATCGTGCGCTCTACCCATGGAGTTAACTGCACCGGTTCCTGTAGCTGGAAAATCTATGTAAAGAATGGACTGGTAACCTGGGAGACTCAGCAAACTGACTATCCTCGCACCAGACCAGACCTACCTAACCATGAGCCAAGAGGCTGCCCACGAGGTGCCAGCTACTCATGGTATCTGTATAGCGCCAACCGCCTCAAGTACCCCAAAGTACGCAAACCATTATTAAAACTATGGCGAGAAATGCGCCAGCGATTTGATAACCCAGTCGAAGCCTGGGGCGCCATAGTAGAAGATCCCAAACATACCAATAGCTACAAATCCCAGCGCGGCATGGGCGGCTTTGTGCGCTCCTCCTGGAACGAAGTCAATGAAATCATTGCCGCCGCCAATGTCTACACCGCCAAAACTCATGGTCCAGACAGAATAATAGGCTTCTCCCCAATTCCCGCCATGTCCATGGCCTCCTATGCAGCAGGCTCTCGCTATCTGTCGCTTATCGGTGGCGTCTGCATGAGCTTCTACGACTGGTACTGCGACCTGCCCCCCGCCTCACCCATGACCTGGGGAGAACAGACCGATGTCCCAGAATCCGCCGACTGGTACAACTCCAGCTACCTGATTCTATGGGGCTCCAATGTGCCTCAAACCAGAACTCCAGATGCCCACTTCTTTACCGAGGTGCGCTACAAAGGTGCCAAAGGTGTGGTGATCACCCCCGACTATAGCGAAGCCGCCAAACTGGCTGATCTCTGGCTAAACCCTAAACAGGGCACAGATGCCGCACTGGGCATGGCCTTTGGTCATGTGATACTTAAAGAATTCCATCTGGATAACCCCAGCGCCTACTTTACCGACTATGTGCGCCGCTACTCTGATATGCCCATGCTAGTGATGCTCGAAAAACATGGTGATGATTTAAAACCAACCAGATTTTTGCGCGCCTCAGATCTGGTCGACAACCTGGGTCAAGACAATAATCCCGATTGGAAAACTATTTCCATCGATGAAAAAAGTGGTGAGTTAGTGTCGCCCCAGGGCTCCATCGGCTATCGCTGGGGCGAGATGGGCAAATGGAATATCGAAGCCAAAGAAGGCCAGAAAAGTTCGGACGTGCAGCTGCAACTATCATTAATCGGCGACAATTCAGCCGCCGTTGCCTTTCCCTATTTTGCCGGGCAACAGCATGACCACTGGAACCATCAGGATGGCGATGAGGTGCAACTGCGCCAGGTGCCTGTGCGCAGCATTAAACTAGCCGATGGTTCAGAGACTCAGGTCGCCACCGTCTATGATCTGATGATGGCTAACTATGGTATCGACCGGGGCCTGGGCGGAGACAATGTCGCCGCCGACTACAATGATGAGTCCGTCGCCTACACCCCAGCCTGGCAGGAAAAGATCACCGGCGTATCCCGGGAGAAAGTGATTCAGGTAGCGCGGGAATTTGCCGATAATGCCGACAAGACCAAAGGTAAATCCATGGTGATTGTCGGTGCTGCGATGAACCATTGGTACCATATGGATATGAACTACCGCGGTCTGATCAATATGTTGATTATGTGCGGCTGCGTAGGTCAGAGCGGTGGTGGCTGGGCCCATTATGTGGGCCAGGAAAAACTGCGCCCCCAGACCGGCTGGTTGCCCCTGGCCTTTGGTCTCGACTGGAGTCGCCCGCCAAGGCAGATGAACTCCACCTCATTTTTCTATAACCATAGCTCCCAGTGGCGCCATGAAAAAGTTAGCATCCACGATGTGCTTTCACCATTGGCCAACAAGGACGCGATGCCTGAGGCCATGCTTGACTACAATATTCAGGCCGAGCGCATGGGCTGGTTACCCAGTGCTCCCCAGCTCAACCAAAATCCACTGCAGGTTTGCCGCGATGCTGAAGCCGCGGGCATGGATCCTAAAGACTATCTGGTGCAACAACTCAAAAGCGGTGATATTCGCTTTGCCTGCGAACAGCCGGATAACCCTGCCAACTTCCCCCGCAACCTGTTTATCTGGCGCTCCAATTTGCTGGGCTCTTCAGGCAAAGGCCATGAATATATGCTCAGGTATTTGCTGGGCACTAAAAATGGCGTTTTAAATGATGACAATGGGGCCTTGAATAATGGAAAGCACGGCATTATTCCCAAAGAGGCAGAATGGGTAGAGGATGCCCCGGAAGGCAAACTGGATCTGGTCACCACCTTGGATTTCAGAATGTCATCCACCGCCCTGTACTCCGATATAGTGCTGCCCACCGCCTGCTGGTATGAGAAAGATGATCTCAACACCTCGGATATGCATCCCTTTATTCACCCCCTGTCGGCAGCCACAGACCCAGCCTGGGAAGCGCGCAGTGATTGGGATATCTACAAAGGCATTGCCAAAGAATTCTCCAGAGTCGCCGAGGGTAATCTGGGTGTGGAAAAAGATCTGGTTACAGTGCCACTGCTGCACGATACCCCTGGAGAGCTAGCCCAACCCTTCGAAGTTAATGACTGGAAGAAAGGCGAGTGCGAACTAGTCCCAGGTAAAACCGCACCCAATATGATGGTGGTTGAACGCGACTATCCCAACACCTATAAAAAGTTTACTGCTCTGGGGCCCCTGCTCAGCAAACTGGGCAATGGCGGCAAAGGCATTAACTGGAATACAGATAATGAAGTGGAATTTCTCGGTGACCTTAATCATAGGGTCACCGAGGAAGGCATAAGTCAGGGCATGCCGCGTATTGAATCAGCCATTGATGCCTGTGAAGTGATTTTAAGTCTGGCCCCGGAAACCAATGGCGCAGTGGCGGTCAAAGCCTGGGATGCGCTGGCTGAGCATACAGGCCGTGACCATAGTCATTTAGCCAAACCCAAACAGGAAGAAAAAATTCGTTTTCGCGATGTACAGGCCCAGCCGCGCAAGATTATCTCCTCACCAACATGGTCTGGCCTTGAAGACGAGCATGTGAGTTATAACGCCGGCTACACCAATGTGCATGAATATATTCCCTGGCGCACCCTTACCGGGCGGCAGCAGTTCTATCAGGACCATCGCTGGATGCAGGCATTTGGTGAACAGTTAATTTCCTATCGCCCACCAATTCATACCAAAACCACCGATCTGGTAAAAGATAGCAAGCCCAACGGCCATCCGGAAATAGTGCTCAACTGGATTACTCCCCACCAAAAATGGGGCATTCACAGCACCTACTCCGACAACCTGTTAATGCTCACCCTGAATCGCGGTGGGCCCATTATCTGGCTCTCGGAAACCGATGCCCAGTCCGTGGGTATTGCCGATAACGACTGGGTGGAAGTGTTTAATGCCAATGGTGCCATTGCCTGTCGGGCAGTGGTTAGCCAGCGGGTTAAAGATGGCATGGTCATGATGTACCACGCCCAGGAGCGGATTATTAATGTGCCTGGTTCAGAGATGACCGGTACCCGTGGCGGCCACCATAACTCGGTGACCAGAGCCGTGCTTAAACCCACCCATATGATTGGCGGCTATGCCCAGCAGTCCTATGGCTTTAACTATTACGGCACCGTGGGCTGCAACCGCGATGAAATGGTGGTGGTACGCAAAATGGACAAAGTGGACTGGCTGGATGGATCCAATAGCGATGATCTGCCAACCCCACTGCCGCAAACAATATAAGGAGTCAGACTAATGTTAATAAGATCTCAAGTTGGCATGGTGCTGAATCTGGATAAATGCATTGGCTGCCACACCTGTTCCGTAACCTGCAAAAAT
>CBFHMK010000003.1:0-222178 GCA_965656965.1 uncultured Porticoccaceae bacterium | reverse complement strand
TACTGATGGCGGCGACGAAGTTTTCTGGCTCGCGGTCTTTATGATGTTTTTCGCCCACGGCTATAAGCCGCTGCCCGGCTGTATCCAGCACCAGATCGGCAAAGCGCAGCCCCGGGCTGGTAATGGCTTTGGGTGCTGTATTGGCCTGCAGATCGAGCTGGTAGATGCACTGGTCTGCGGCATTCACAAAATACACAACTGTCTGGTCGGCCACATAGGCCATACCGCCATATTCATGGACCTTGCTATGGTGGCTGAAGGGCGCGGGCAGCAGATCGCGAATGTGCCCGGCGCTATCCCGGCACATAATCACACTGCGGCCAGCATCCCAGGGGCGGCCTTCAACCCAGTACAGGTTGTCGCCCTGAGACTGAATAAAGTTAAGACTGGGAGCTGCTTTGGTAATTAGTTCGGCACTGACCACTGAGGGCCAGCTGCCAAAGGCTTGAGTTGTCTTGGTCATATTATCCACCGGCCAATTTCACGGTATGGCCGAGCTTTTCCAGTTCGGTTTTTAGTCTGTTGCGATGGTCGCCCTGTATTTCAATAATGCCGTCTTTCACGGTGCCGCCTGTGGAGCATTTTTGCTTGAGCTGTTTGGCCATGGTTTTTAAGTCGGCCTCATTGAGGTCAAAGCCGCTGATGGTGGTGACGCCTTTACCTTTGCGGCCACTGGTTTCCCGGCGCAGTCGCAAAATGCCATCGCCTTCGTAGACGCGACTGGTGGTGTCTTGGTCTTTAATGCGGCCGGTCTCGGTGGAGTAGACCAGTCTGGATTCCTTTTTATTCATAATGCTATCTGTTAATTCTCTAAAAGAAGTTTACCTATATGCTGATTGCTTTCCATCAGTGCATGGCTCTGGCTGGCTTCCGCCAGAGGAAAGCGGCTGTGAATAATCGGCTTAAACTTACCCTGGGCAATTAATGGCCAGACCTGCTGTTGAACCCCGGCGGCAATACGGGCTTTATTGTCCAGTGGCTGGGCGCGCAGGGTAGAGCCGGTGAGCACCAGCTGTTTAAGCATTAGCGGCATAAGATCGACCTCGACTTTGGAGCCGCGCAAAAAGGCGATATTGACAATCCGCGCCTTGGGGGCGCAGGCGGCAAAGTTCTGCTGCACATAGTCACCGCCCACCATATCCAGCACCACATTGACCCCAGTACCAGTAAGCTCCTGACAGGCCGTTACAAAGTCTTGTTGGTTGTAGTTAATGGCTTTGGCAGCCCCCAGCTCTTCACAGACTGCACATTTTTTATCGCTGCCGGCTGTGGCTATTACATTGACACCCATAGCGCTGGCCATCTGAATCGCGGTGGTGCCTATGCCACTGGAACCGCCATGCACTAGCAACCATTCGCCCGCTTTTAATTCGGCGCGCTCAAATAGGTTATGCCATACAGTAAAGCAGGTTTCGGGCAGAGCGGCGGCATCGGTGAGGGCAAGGCCCTCGGGCACAGGTAGGCAGAGGGATTCTTCGGCCACGGCATATTCTGCATAGCCACCGCCGGCCAGCAGGGCACAGACCGGGTCGCCTAAAGACCAGCGGGTGACTCCGCTGCCAATAGCCACCACAGTGCCACTGACTTCCAATCCGGGAATATCCGTTACCCCCGGGGGTGGCGGGTAAAAGCCCATGCGTTGAAATACATCCGGGCGATTAATGCCGGCGGCTGCGACCTGTATCAGCACTTCCGTTTCTGCAGGCTCAGGTACGGCTCTGGTCGCGGCTTGCAATACGTCAGGGGCACCGGGTTCGGTTATTTCAATGCTGGTTTGGCTTGTGGCTAAGCTCATTATTATTTCACTCTAGGCTGTGTTTGGCGGTTCAATAGCAGAAATTATCGTCTAAGTTTGGCCCAAAGTCGCCCATCAATTATTGCTAGCCCCAGGCCAATACAGACCATGCCAATAAAATGCTTGGTCTGGAGCTGTTCATCGAGAATGAGCCAGCTAAGAAAGCTTGCCGTGACTGGCGCGAGAAAGGTAACCAGCACTACATTGGTGGCACCGGACGAGGAGAGAATACGAAAAAATAATATATAGGCAAACGCGGTTGAGAATATGGCCAGCGCTAAAATGGCCAGCCAGACCTCAAGGCTGGGGTTGGCCAGCTGAAGGGGCTTATCAACAAACCATACCGCCGGCAATAAAATAAGGGTGGATGCAGTGACCTGGCCCACCGCGGTATCAAAGGGGCTGATGCCCATGGCTTTAAACCGTCGACCAAAAACGGTGGCGCAGCTGTAGGAGACTGCGGCGCCGATAACTGCCAGTTGGGCCATGGTGTTGGCCCCCAGCTCTAACAGTGCCGATGGGCCGATTAGCACGATAACCCCTAATAACCCGGCGCTCATCCCGAGCACCTTTTTTGGGGTGATATGCTCATCAGATAGAAAGGCGCCAGCTATCAGTATGGTAAAGAGGGGCGTTGCGGCATTGATAATGGATGCCAGACCTGCGCCAATATGGGTCTGCCCCCAGGCGATCAGCGAGAAGGGCAAGGCATTGCCAAGCAAGCCCATGATCATAAATGCCCGCCAGACCTCGACGGATTTGGGGATAGGGTAGCCAGAGACCAGCAATACCAGCCACAGTATTATAGCCGCTAGCCCAACCCGCAGGGTGACCAGAGTAAAAGGTGGCAGTTCGGAGACGGCAACACCTATAAAGAAAAATGACCCACCCCACAGCACTGAGAGCAGCAGTAACATGGCCCAGTCTTTGGCGCCCATGCTTTGATTTATCATTGGGTCATTCCTTTTGTTGTTATTATTTTATATTGGGGCTTAGTTTGTTCTGCTGACTAACACCTTGATACCCAGGATCAGCATGGCGCCACCGGCAACTCGGTCAATCCAATGGCCCAGGACCTGAAATTGGCGGGTGACCATGGGTCTGGATAGCAGCAGCGTTAAAAAAGAGAACCAGGCAAACTGCAGCGCCATCATCCACAGACCATAGATCAGCAGATGCTGGGCTGGGGTGTTCTGGGACAGCACTATGGTAAACAGCGATATAAAGTAGATAGGTGCTTTGGGGTTGAGGGCATTGCATAAAAACCCCAGGCCAATGGTTTTTAGGCCTGATTGATCGTCCACCCCATCGGTCACTAGGGTTTCAGTATTGCGCGCTCTGGCCCTGAGGCCGCTAACCCCAAGGTAGATCAGATAGCTGCCGCCCAATAGTTTAATGACCCAGAGGGCCGAGGCGGAGTTAGCTATCACCGCGGCCAGGCCAAAAGCTGAGTAGAGGATGTGCACTGACAGGCCCAGGGCGATACCCAGGCTGCATAGCAGGCCCGCGCGTTTGCCATTGGATAATGTCTGTTGAGAGACCAACACAAAGTCTGGCCCCGGCGCTGCAGCGGCCAGCAGGTGAACTGAGGTGATAATCAATAAGCCCTGGGCAAGGTCCATAGTAGTCTCTGGTTAGCGTCTGAGATGCATCATAGTCAATTGCGCTA
This sequence comes from uncultured Porticoccaceae bacterium, assembly GCA_965656965.1. Lineage (GTDB taxonomy): Bacteria > Pseudomonadota > Gammaproteobacteria > Pseudomonadales > Porticoccaceae > HTCC2207. Next base: position 218,714 of record CBFHMK010000003.1, on the reverse strand, counting down.
TTACTGCCTACAATAACCTGACTAAGTCTTGGAAGGATAGGCCTGATGATGGAGCTGTCTCTGCGCGAAAAAATCTACCGGGTTATATTTGGCACCGATACCCCAGCGGGCCAGTATTTTGATATTGCTCTGATCTATATGATTTTGCTGAGTGTGCTGGCGATAATTCTCGACAGTATTGAAGCGGTGAACAGTCAGTATGGGTTTTGGTTATTTCGTCTGGAGTGGTTTTTTACGCTGCTGTTTTCAGTGGAATATCTGGCCAGAATCTACTCGTCGCCAAAACCACTGCGCTATATTTTTAGCTTCTATGGTCTGGTGGATCTGGTATCTATCTTACCTACCTATCTGGCACTGTTGTTTCCTGGTGCCAATTACTGGCTGGTGATTCGCCTGCTGCGGGTGCTGCGGATTTTCCGGGTGCTTAAGCTGGTGCGCTATCTATCGGAAGCCAATCTTTTGCTGCGCTCCATGTACGCCGCGCGGCGCAAGGTATTTGTATTTTTCACAGTTGTGCTGGTGCTCAGTGTGATCTTTGGCAGCCTGATGTTTTTTGTGGAGGGCCCCGAGCATGGCTTTACCAGTATTCCCCGCAGTATCTATTGGACTATTGTCACTATTACCACGGTTGGCTACGGCGATATTACCCCACAGACACCTATGGGGCAGGTGATTGCGACTCTGGCCATGCTGACCGGTTACTCGATTATTGCCATTCCCACCGGTATTTTTACTGCCGAGATTGCCCGCGAGATGCACAATGAAACCAGCAATCGCCGCTGTAATATCTGCGAGCGCACCGGTCATCATCCGGAGGCTGAGTACTGCTATCACTGCGGAGTGACATTGCCAGACAGTACTATCTAGCCCTTTTATTAGACGTTATTAGCGGTCACTCTGTAGCTTAATGCCTCTTGGTAATGTTCTAGTTCAGGCGTTGAGGCTTCAGCAAGATCTGCGATAGTTCTGGCTATGCGCAGCACGCGGTAAAAGCCTCTGGTAGATAATGCAAACTGCTTTATCGCCTGATCCATTAACTCCTGTTGCCCTGATGTCAGCGGACATAGCTCGGTAATCTGCTGGCTATTAAGCTGGGTGTTGGCGACGCCTTGACGGCTTAGCTGAAGTTGTCTGGCGTCGCATACTCTCTGTTGTATCTGGTGGTTACTGTCACCCTCCAACCTGTTTGGCTGCTGGAATAATTCATTATTACTAATTTGACTCACCTTGACCTGCAGATCTATACGGTCGAGCATTGGGCCTGATATACGGTTGCGATAACGGCTGACCTGATCAGCAGTGCAGATACAGGTTGAGCTTCCTAAATAGCCACAGGGGCAGGGGTTCATGGCTGCAATTAACTGGAAGCTGGCTGGGTAACGAGCCTGTGCGGCGGCTCTGGAGAGCATAATTTCGCCAGATTCCAGGGGTTCCCTCAACACCTCCAGCACAGCGCGTTGAAATTCTGGCAGTTCATCGAGAAACAGTACTCCGCGATGAGCCAAAGAAATTTCTCCCGGTTTGGGGTTGCTGCCGCCACCCACCATAGCGGCGGCTGATGCACTGTGATGGGGAGAGCGAAAGGGGCGCTGCCAGATATTTTTTCGCAGGCCTTTTCGGGCCACGGAATATATAGCCGCAACCTGAAGGGCTTCGTTATTCGTCAATGGTGGCAACAGGCCAGGCAGACGGCTGGCAAGCATGGTTTTGCCTGTGCCCGGAGGGCCATATAAAAGCAGATGATGACCCCCAGCTGCTGCTAGTTCCAGCGCGCGCTTGGCATGTTGCTGACCAATGACCTGATTGAGTTGGGGACCCTGATATTGAGTTTGTTTGATTGCGGATGGGTGCTCTGGAAGTTTTTTCCTCTGGTGCAAATGAGCTGAGACCTCTAAGAGATGGTTGGCAGCCAGTACCGCTAATGACTCGACCAGTGAAGCCTCGGGGGCATTGGCGATGCTGATAATCAATTGCTTATCGGCTTCGGCACAGCCCAGCGCCGAGGGCAGTACAGCCTCTACCGAGCGCAATTCTCCAGACAGGGCTAGCTCGCCAATAAACTCATACTGATTGAGACCTTGATCGGGGATCTGGCCTGAGGCAGCCAGTATGCCAATGGCAATAGCTAAATCGAAGCGGCTGCCTTCTTTGGGTAGTTCTGCTGGCGCCAGATTAACTGTGATACGTCGCGCGGGAAATTCAAAGTGGGAGTTGATAATGGCACTGCGAACCCGGTCTTTACTTTCTTTAACGGCAGTTTCTGGCAGGCCTACTATATGGAAGGCTGGCAGGCCATTGGAGAGATGGACTTCAACATAGACAGCTGGCGCCTCAATGCCCAATTTAGCCCGGGTTTGCACGGTGGCAAGTGACATTCGCGAAGACCTCTAAGTCTGTGCGATTAGGTCCTTACACGAAATTCTGGGTACTCGGGCAGACGGCTGATCCAGTCGCGATTAGTTATTTTTTGGAAAGTGCCTCTTCGAGCTGGGCAAGCTGAAGCTCAAGAGATTCTATTTTTTCCCGCGATCGCATTAATACTACTCGCTGGGCATCAAACTCTTCTCTGGTGACCAGGTCGAGTTTGCTAAAGGTGCTCATCATCGCTGCGCGCAAATGCCCCTGCACCTCATCGCCCATGGCCTGAGCATCGGAAAAAGATTGGCTTAGCTGTTCTAAAACCTGTTTGGCTATGTTGTCGGGATTCATTGGTGATACTCCTTTCGAGCGCACACTGTAACAAATCTTCGCCTTGCAATCACAGGCTAGGTTGCACAGTTATGCGCTATTTCAAGTCAGTTATCAGATTAGTCCAAATTGGTGCGCACCCAGGGGAGCCTCGTTAATTTAATGCACCAATTTGGTTCAAATAGGTCCGATTGGCGCCGGGATAAACGTTGTTGTTGGGGTTTTTAAAACTTGGCACGGTATATGCAACGTCCCTTTCTGAAACCTTTAGAAACATTTTTTTATTTGAATAACTTTAATTATTTTATGTCTTGGGAGATATATCTATGAAAGCTTTAAAAACTGCAATTGTTGCTGCAACTCTTATGTCTGGCGCCTCTGTTATGGCCGCTGAAGTGTCTGGAAACGTCGCTCTGGGTTCTGAGTACTTTTTCCGCGGTATCGATCAGGCGGGCGGTGAAGCTCTGTCCGGCGGATTCGATGTAGCATTTGATAACGGCTTCTACGTGGGTACCTGGGCTTCAAGCATCGACTTTAGTGGTGGTCTGGAGCTGGATTACTACGCTGGTTACGGCGGTTCTTTCAACGAGTCAGTAAGCTATGACATCGGCTACCTTTTCTATGGCTACCCACAGGGTCCAGCTTCTGAAGAGTTTGAAGAAATTTATGGCAGCGTTTCTTTTGCCGACGCCACTGTAGGTTTTGCAATTTCAGATGACTACTACGCCTCTACTGGTTCTTCGACTTACCTGTATGTCGATTACGGTGTGGCACTTAGCGACGCGGTTAGCCTGGGTATTCACTACGGCACTATGTCTGCTGATGATCCTGCTAACGAAGCTGATGACTATGGACTCTCTCTGAGCACCGAAGCTGCTGGTCTTGGTTTTGACCTGAGCTGGATTGACTCCTCTGAAAATGGCGGTCTGTTTGCAGACAATGAGATTGTTCTGACTATCTCTAAGTCTCTGTAATTCACATCTAACGTTTTGCTAATTCAAAGTGGGTGGCTACGGCCACCCTATGGAGATACAAATGAAACTAATTACTGCAATTGTAAAACCTTTCAAACTCGATGAGGTACGCGAGGCGCTTGGTGATCTAGGTGTCGCCGGTGTAACAGTAACCGAAGTAAAGGGTTTTGGACGTCAGAAAGGCCACACCGAGTTGTACCGCGGTGCTGAGTATGTTGTGGACTTTCTACCGAAAGTTAAGCTGGAAATCGCACTGGCTGACGAAATGGTAGACAGCGCTGTCGAGGCCATTACCTCTGCTGCACAAACGGGGAAAATCGGTGATGGAAAGATTTTCATTTCAACACTTGAAGACGTGATTCGTATTCGTACTGGCGAGACCGGTGCAGAAGCCGTTTAACCTGAGGATTAAATGATGACTGATATTTTTCAATTACAATATGCGCTAGATACGTTTTATTTCTTAATGTGCGGCGCCCTAGTTATGTGGATGGCCGCTGGTTTTGCAATGCTGGAAGCCGGTCTGGTTCGCTCCAAGAACACCACTGAGATTCTAACCAAAAACATCGCGCTGTTTGCAGTGGCCTGCACCATGTATATGGTCTGCGGCTACACAATCATGTACGGCGGCGACATTTTCTTAAGCTCAATCACTGGTGACGGTGCGACTGGTATGGAAGAGCCTGCTACCTATGCGCCAGCTGCTGACTTCTATTTCCAGGTGGTATTCGTTGCTACCGCAATGTCTATTGTGTCTGGTTCGGTTGCTGAGCGAATGAAGCTTTGGGCTTTTCTGGCGTTTGCTGTGGTGATGACTGGCTTTATCTATCCTATGGAAGGTGCCTGGACTTGGAATGGTGATTCTGTGTTCGGTATGTACACTCTTGGCGATCTTGGATTTTCTGACTTTGCTGGTTCTGGTATTGTTCACATGGCGGGTGCCTCTGCTGCTCTTGCTGGTGTGATTCTCCTGGGTGCTCGTAAAGGCAAGTATGGTCCTAACGGTGAAGTCAACGCGATTCCTGGCGCGAACCTGCCTATGGCTACTCTTGGTACGTTTATTCTGTGGCTGGGCTGGTTTGGCTTTAACGGTGGTTCGGTTCTGGCAACCGCCAGTGTTGAAAGTGCTAACGCTGTGGCTGTGGTATTTATGAACACCAATGCCGCTGCGGCTGGCGGTCTCATCGGTGCTCTGCTAGTTGCTAAGATTCTGTTTGGCAAGGCCGATCTGACTATGGCACTGAACGGCGCTCTGGCGGGTCTTGTAGCCATCACGGCTGAACCCTCTACTCCTACTGCACTTCAGGCGACACTGTTTGGCGCTGCTGGTGGTGTGTTGGTTGTCTTTAGTATTCTGACGCTAGACAAGATGAAGATTGATGATCCCGTTGGTGCAATCTCTGTACACGGTGTTGTAGGTCTTCTGGGTCTGTTGTTAGTGCCTCTTACTAATGATGGTTCTTCTTTCTCTGGACAGCTAATTGGCGCTGCAACCATCTTTGTATGGGTGTTCGGTACCAGTTTCATCGTCTGGACTATCCTGAAAGCTACCATGGGTATCCGAGTCTCTGAAGAAGAAGAGTTCAATGGTGTCGATATCGCAGAATGCGGTATGGAAGCCTATCCAGAGTTTGTAAATTCAAAGGCTTAATTGTCTGAGGATTTAAAACCTCTTTGGTATAGAAACTTTTCACAAAGTTAAAGCCGGGACATTTTGTCCCGGCTTTTTTGTGGCCTAAGTAATGTGGAGATGCAATTTCAAATAGAAACAGGTATCTTTATGGGCCATACTTTTACAGAACCAGCTACAGAGAAGACTAAGAATTATGAAATTAATTACTGCTGTTATTAAACCGTTTAAACTTGATGACGTGCGTGAAGCATTGGCTGATATAGGTGTGCAGGGCATAACCGTGACTGAGGTGAAGGGCTTCGGGCGTCAAAAGGGCCACACTGAACTCTATCGTGGTGCCGAGTATGTGGTAGATTTTCTGCCCAAAATAAAACTCGAAATTGCTGTTGGTCAGGATATGGTTGATAGCATTGTGGAAGCGGTGACCAAAGCAGCCGCGACTGGAAAAATCGGCGACGGAAAAATCTTTATCTCCTCTCTGGATGAGGTGATTCGTATTCGCACCGGAGAGACTGGCGAAGAAGCGCTGTAAACCTCCTTTAAAGGGGCCCTGTCTGCGGCCCCTTGTCCTAGGCAAGCTCAACCATTGCAACGGAACCCCTGAGTTTAGAAAGACTCCAACTGTTTAATAATTCTTTAATAGGGACTTTATCTTGTTCACCAAAACCTGTTCCAACCCTCTATTTTCTCGTTTTATCTATTCTGGCTTTTTGCTGCCATTGCTAACAGCCATGTTGATATCAGTTCAGGCTGTCGCAGAGGTCCCGGTGGCAGTTGAGGGGGTTATCCTCAAAAAACTTAATGGCGCTAGATCAGATCTTGGCTATCAGGTGATAGGCGATGCCCCGGTGGCGGGGTTTTATGAGGTACAGGTAGAAAATGGCCCTATTCTGTATGTGTCGGCTGATGGCAACTACTTTTTCGATGGTAGCCTCTATCAGGTTCGCCCTGGTCAGTTTGTGAACATTCGCGATATGCAGCTTAACGAAGAGCGTCGCGAGCTGTTTGCCTCGCGGGGCACTAAGGATATGATTATCTTTAAGCCAGATGGCGTGACCAAGGCTATTATGAATGTGTTTACAGATGTTGACTGTGGCTACTGCCGCAAGCTCCATCAGGAAGTTCCGCAGCTAAATGCCCTGGGTATTGAGGTTAGATACCTGGCCTATCCCAGAGCAGGTATCCCCTCAGAGTCCTACAATAAAATTGCCACCGCCTGGTGTGCTGATGATGCCAGGGATACTTTGACCAGAATAAAAAATGGCGAGCGCATTCCGACTGCGGTCTGTTCAGACAATCCAGTGGCTGAACATTTTCGACTGGGTCGTCAGTTAGGAGTGACCGGAACGCCAGCCGTGATACTTATGGATGGCACCCTAATTCCTGGATATCAGCCCGCTAAGGATTTCGCTAAAATATTGGGCCTGCCCAGTTCTTGAAACTAGGCATTTTTCCTGAAAATAACCCTCAATAATTTCTCCAATAGTATAAAATTACGCCTGCGGCGGGGCGGTTAAACGAAATTGCCGCAGGTACTATCATTTATTGGGTGTCTTTAGGCACTCACTGTTCATTAATTAGCTTGGGGAAACAGGGTGCGATCGGTAAATATCGGCATCTGCGGATTAGGCACAGTAGGTGCCGGCGTCTACAACGTCTTAGGCCGCAATTCAAAACATATTAATTCACGCGCTAACTGCAATATTGTGATATCGCAGGTTGGTGCTCGTCGTGATAATCCCAATTGCGATACCGGCTCCACAGATATCTCCCGAGATATTTTTGAAGTGGCCACGAATCCCGCTATAGATATTGTTGTCGAGCTGATTGGCGGTACAGATGTCGCCTATGAACTAGTCATGACTGCACTCGATAACGGTAAGCATGTGGTGACGGCCAACAAGGCACTGATCGCCCAGCATGGTATGGAGATTTTTGCCGCAGCTGAGTCCCGCGGTCTAATAGTGGCGTACGAAGCTGCCGTTGCTGGTGGTATTCCTATTATTAAAGCGCTGCGAGAGGGCCTGGCCGCCAACCGAGTTGAATGGTTGGCCGGCATTATTAATGGAACCACCAACTTTATTCTGTCTGAAATGGATAGCAAGGGGCGCGATTTTGCCGATGTGCTGAGCGAAGCTCAGGAGAAGGGTTATGCTGAGGCAGATCCGACCTTTGATGTGGAGGGCATAGATGCGGCGCACAAGCTGGTAATAATGGCGTCCCTTGCCTTTGGCATGCCCCTCAGCCTGGACGGCATCTTTACTGACGGCATCACTCAGTTAGAGCCTCAGGATGTTGCCTATGCCCGTGAGCTGGGTTATGCGATTAAGCATCTGGGTATTGCCCGACAGTCCGACGCTGGTATTGAGCTGAGAGTGCATCCGACCCTGGTGCCCGAAAGCTGCTTGATTGCAGGGGTTAACGATGTCTCAAATGCGGTTATGGTCAATGCTGATGCCCTGGGTACCACGCTGTATTATGGTCCCGGTGCTGGCTCAGAGCCTACAGCCTCCTCTGTGATCGCGGATATTGTTGATGTGGCTCGCACCATGGGTGCCGGAGCCGATAGCTGGGTACCCGCACTGGGTATCGCAGCGGCTGATTTGCAGCCCAACCAGATTATGGATATTCAGGATATTGAAACCAGTTTTTATATCCGCTTTTCGGCGTTGGATAAGCCTGGTGTTTTATCAGACATTACCGGGATTATGGCCAATGCTGGCATCAGTATTGAAGCGATTATCCAAAGAGAACAGCCAGCGGGCGAAGACTATGTCAATGTGATCATTCTTACCAATGTCACCAAAGAGAAGCTTCTGGATGCGGCTGTTGAACATATAGAACAACTTAAAACTGTGCGCGGGACTGTTAGCTTTATCCGCGTCGAACACTTGGATCAGTAAATGAGATTTGTTAGTACCCGCGGCGGGGTAGAACCGAAAAATTTTGAAGATGTGATTCTGACAGGACTGGCTCCTGATGGTGGCCTGTTTGTACCCGAACAGCTACCGCAGTTTAGTCAGCAAGAGATAACCTCATGGGCTGGACTGTCCTACCAAGATCTGGCGCTAAAGATAATGACGCCCTTTGTTGCTGGTGCTATTCCTGAGCAGGATCTCAAAAAGTTAATTGATGATTCCTATGCCACATTCCGTCATGGTGGCATTGCACCCCTGGTGCAGACCGGGCATAACGAATGGATTATGGAGCTATTCCATGGCCCAACCCTGGCATTTAAAGATTTTGCTCTGCAATTTCTGGGTAATCTGCTGGACTACACCCTAGAGAAGCGTCGCCAAAAAGTGGTCATCATGGGCGCGACCTCTGGTGACACTGGCTCGGCTGCCATCGAGGGCTGCCGTCGCTGTAGCAATGTCGATATGTTTATTTTGCATCCCCACAATCGTGTGTCTGATGTGCAGCGTCGGCAGATGACCACCGTCATGGCCGACAATATTCATAATATTGCTCTTGAGGGGAATTTTGACGACTGCCAGAATATGGTTAAGGCGAGCTTTGCCGATCAATCCTTTTTGCCCGATGGCCGACAGCTAGTAGCGGTTAATTCAATTAATTGGGCGCGCATTATGGCGCAGATTGTCTATTATTTTTGGGCGGCTCTATCCTTAGGCGGCCCTGCACGCAAGGTCTCATTCTCTGTGCCCACCGGGAACTTTGGTGATATTTTTGCTGGCTACCTGGCCCATAAGATGGGCCTGCCTATAGAGCAGCTGGTTATTGCCACCAATCAAAACGATATTCTGCATCGCTGTATCAGTGAAAACGACCACAGTACTCGACCCCTGGAGCAAAGCCTGGCGCCGAGTATGGATATTATGATCTCGAGTAATTTTGAGCGACTGTTATTTGATTTGTATGGTCGAGATGGGGCAGCGATTGCCGGATTAATGGCAGACGCCAAGGCCGGCCATATGCATCTGAGTGACCAGGCTCTTCAGCAGGTGAGAGAGCTGTTCTCTAGCTACCGCTGTGACAATGAAGGCATGTTGAAAATTATTAGCGACACCTACGCCGACTGTGATTATCTACTCGATCCGCACACAGCTATAGGTCTTGAGGCAGCACGCAAATGTCGCGCTAACTCGCATACACCTATGGTTACATTGGCCACCGCGCATCCAGCGAAGTTTCCCGATGCGGTAAAGCAGGCGGGGTATCCCCAGGATCCTGAATTACCGCCCCACATGGCTGATCTATTTGAACGTGAAGAGCGTTTCACTGTGTTGGATAATGATCAGTCTGCTGTGCAGCAGTTTATCGCCGAGCATATTACCGCCTGATTGAAACCGCCGGCTCTGATTTATTAGCAGTTTCTGCCAGACATAAAAAAACCGACAAAAGTCGGTCTTTTCAGGGTTCAGGCGGCGATTAGCTCGCAGCCAGAGCCTTTACTTTGGCATTTAAGCGGCTCTTGTGACGAGCAGCTTTATTCTTATGAATAATGCCTTTGTCTGCCATGCGGTCAATAACCGGCACTGCACTGTTGTAAGCTTCTTGAGACACGGCATGGTCACCGGTCGCAAGCGCTGCGTCGACTTTCTTTAAATAGGTGCGAACCATTGAGCGCAGGCTGGCATTATGCTGGCGGCGTTTCTCGTTTTGGCGTGCGCGTTTCTTTGCTTGTACTGAATTTGCCACCTGAAATTTCTCCTTTCAAAGGCTCTCACTGAAGGCGCGGAAATATACAGGGTTATGAATAGAGATTCAAGCCAATTTTTACGCAAATTATTCAGCTGCTAAAAGGGAATTTTGCCGGTTCAAGCCCCTGTAGTCTGTAGATTCTCAGATTAGCTTGGCCAAGTTGGCGGGGATGGTTAAACTGCAGCACTAATAACAGAAATCAGGGCCATTTTTTTTGACTCAGGAACCAGCGCAGACTGAAAGTAATGCTAAAGATAGCGGACTGCTGCGTTCCAGTGGCGTGGTTAGCTTCTTTACCATGCTGTCGCGCTTTATGGGGCTGGCTCGAGATATTATCTTTGCTCGGGTTATAGGTGCTGAAGCCCTGGCCGATGTATTCTTTGTTGCCTTTAAAATCCCTAATTTTTTCCGCCGGCTGTTCGCTGAGGGTGCCTTTGCTCAGGCATTTGTGCCGGTGCTGGGTGAATATCGAGAGAGGGGCAGTCAGGCTGCGGTAAAGGCCCTGATTGATAGAGTTGCGGGAACCCTGGGTATTAGCCTGTTGGCTCTGACCCTTATAATTGTCGTAGCGGCACCCGTCATGGCGGCTATATTCGCACCCAAGTGGTTCTTCGATGATCCGGCGAAGTATGCCGCCACGGCAGATATGCTGCGAATTACTTTTCCCTATCTGCTTTTAATCTCGATGACTGGCGTAGCCGGGGGAGTTCTCAATAGCTACGACCGTTTCGCAGTGCCTGCTTTTACACCTCTGCTACTCAACGTCACCCTAATTGCCGCTGCGCTGTTAGCTGCTCCACTATTTGATGAGCCAGCCTTTGCTTTGGCCTGGGGCGTCTTGGCCGCAGGGGCTGTGCAGCTGTTATTCCAGCTGCCATTTTTACATCGTATTCATATGCTGCCGACGCCTATTGTGGATTGGCAGGACTCCGGGGTGCGCAAAATACTGGCGTTGATGGGGCCTGCTATTTTTGGCGTCTCGGTAAGCCAGATTAATTTATTACTGGATACTATGCTGGCGACTTTTTTACCTACCGGCAGCGTGTCCTGGCTATATTATTCTGATCGCCTGTCGGAATTACCTCTGGGTGTATTTGCGGTAGCCATTGCTACGGTAATCCTGCCCAATCTGTCCCGACACCATGCCGCCGAGTCTCAACAGGCCTTTTCGGATACGCTGGATTGGGCGATTAAAATGGTATTGATCATTGCAGTGCCTGCAGCTGCCGCCCTGGTTCTGTTGGCCGAGCCAATACTGGTGACTCTGTTCTACTATGGCGATGTAATGACTGCCCGTGATATGGCGATGGCGACACTGAGCCTGCGTGCCTATGCAGTAGGTCTGGTGGCCTTTATGCTGATCAAGGTGTTGGCCCCGGGATTCTTTGCGCGCCAGGATATGCGCACACCAGTGCGTATTGGTGTGATTGCAATGGGCTCTAATATGCTGCTCAATCTGTTATTTGTTTTGCCGCTGCATCATTATCTTCAGATTGGCCATGTGGGGCTGGCTGCAGCCACCTCGGTCTCTGCCTTTTTAAATGCCGGGCTGTTGTTTATCTATCTGCGCAAAAATGGCATTTATTCTGCCTCTGGGCAGTGGCTGCGCTTTTGGCTGAGTTTGCTGGCCTCGGTCAGTCTAATGATTGCTGTGCTTATGGTGGCGGCCGATCAGTTGGCTGTTGCCGAGGCTGTGGTCTGGCAGCAGCTTAGCTGGTGGCAGCGCTGTTTTAATATTGCACTGCTTTGCGGGTTTGGCTTTATCACCTATGGAGCCTGCCTTATGGCCACTGGATTTAAGTTGGCAAGCTTCCGCGGTCCGGCCAAAGCAACTACCTCTCAGCACTAGGGCTAGCCTCCTGTAGGCCAGGTCTAAAATGTCCTGCTCAATCTGCGCCTATCCCTTACCTTTCGTGTCGTTGCTAGGTATACTCTGAGCCCCTTGGGAAGAGTGATAACGTTGGCTTCAGAACCTAATAAAATGACCTTTATTCGCGATCTGCAGGGCCTGCAGGCTGGGGATCAACGATCAGTAGTGACCATTGGTTCTTTTGATGGTGTGCACCTGGGCCATCAGGCTATTCTCAAACAGGTTATAGAGAAGGCGGCGGAGCTTGGCTTGCCATCTTTAGCTATGACCTTTGAACCCCAGCCACAAGAGTTTTTCACTGGTGAGAAAGCACCGGCAAGGTTGATGAGGCTGCGAGAAAAGGTCGATGCGCTGTTGGCTTTTGGCATAGATCAGGTCGTTTGCTTGCAGTTTAATCGCACATTGCGGGCCCTTACTGGCACTGAGTTTGTGCAGAAGGTCTTGGTCGAGGGGCTGGGAACAAAGTATTTAATTGTTGGCGATGATTTTCGTTTTGGCTGTGACCGCAGCGGTGACTTCACTATGCTGTCGGCTATGGGTAAGACCTATGATTTTGCTGTACAGGATACTAAGACATTGGCGATTGACGGTCAGCGTATTAGCAGCACATTGGTGCGTCAGACTCTGGAGTGTGCCGACTTTGATCAGGCTGCCAAGCTGCTGGGGCGACCTTTCTCGATAAAGGGCCGCGTGGCCTATGGGCAGCAGTTGGGGCGTGAGCTGGGTTTTCCAACGGCCAATGTGCAGCTGAATCGCTACAGTGCTCCACTGAACGGGGTCTACGCAGTGTTGGTGGATATTGATGGTACCAGATATCAGGGAGCGGCCAATGTGGGTGTAAGGCCAACTGTAGGTGATCTGGTGAAGCCTATTTTAGAGGTTCATCTGTTGGATTTTGATGCTGATCTCTACGGCCGGCGAATTGAGGTGGAGTTTGTTACCAAGATTCGTGACGAAGAAAAATTTACCACGTTGGATAAGCTCGTTGAGCATATTCAACGGGATGTTAAACAGATTAGAGCCTGGTTTTCAGGCGTGAATGAGACCACAAGTTAAGACTGATATGAGTGACCCAATAGATTATAAAGCAACCCTGAATCTGCCAAAAACGGCTTTTCCTATGCGAGCCAATTTGGCTCAGAGAGAGCCAGGCATTCTCAAAGAATGGCAAGAGAATAATCTCTACCAGCAGATTAGAACTGCTCGAGCTGGCTGTGAAAAATATATTCTTCACGATGGCCCTCCCTATGCCAATGGCGATATTCATCTGGGGCATGCGGTCAATAAAACATTAAAAGACATTGTGGTTAAGTCGCGCACCATGAGCGGCTTTGATGCGCCCTATATTCCGGGTTGGGACTGTCATGGTCTGCCTATCGAACACAATGTTGAAAAGAAAATTGGCAAGGCTGGAGTCAAAGTAGACTATTCTACGTTCCGCCAGAAGTGCCGCGACTACGCCATGAAACAGGTCGAAGGCCAGCGCAAAGATTTTGTGCGCATTGGTGTATTTGGCGACTGGGATCGACCCTACCTCACCATGAACTTTGGTGTTGAGGCAGATATTATTCGCGCTCTCGGCAAGATTGCTGAAAATGGCCATCTGGTTAAGGGTTATAAGCCAGTCTACTGGAGTGTGGTTGGTGGCTCTGCACTGGCAGAAGCCGAAGTAGAGTATCAGGACAAAACCTCGTTCTCCATTGATGTGGCCTATCCGGTGACAGCTGAGGCGCAGCTAGAAAAAGTTTCCATGGCGTTTGCCGGCCTACCTGGCGAGGGCTCGATCAACGTTTTGATCTGGACCACCACGCCCTGGACCATCCCTAGCAGCCAGGCTATCTCTCTAGGTGCTGAATTGGACTATGCGCTGGTGCAGTGCCACACAGAGTCTGGCCCTGTTCGCCTAATCTGTTCTCAGGTGTTGCTGGAGTCAGTAATGCAGCGTCTTGAGGTAGAAGATTTTAAGCTGTTGGCAACCTGTCAGGGCTCGGCTCTGGAAAATCTGGTGGCTGAGCATCCATTTTATCAGCGCGATATTCCCCTGTTGTTGGGAGATCATGTGACCACAGATGCTGGTACCGGCTGTGTGCATACTGCACCGGATCACGGCATGGAAGATTTTACCGTAGCCAAACAATACGGCATTGGCACTCTTAACTATGTTATGGATAACGGCCTGTTTCGCGACGATGTCGAGCTGTTTGCTGGCGAGCATGTCTACAAGGTCGAAGAGCATATTATTGAGGTGCTGCGTGAGCAGAACCGACTGATGGCCTGTGGGAAAATCACCCACAGCTATGCACATTGCTGGCGCACTAAGACGCCACTGATCTATAGAGCCACGCCGCAGTGGTTTATCTCTATGGATAAAAATGGACTACTGGACAGGGCTAAAGCCGCAATTAAAGAGGTGGCCTGGCACCCTGAATGGGGCGAGGCTCGCATTGAGGGAATGCTTGATGGCAGCCCGGACTGGTGTGTTTCTCGCCAGCGTACCTGGGGAGTGCCCATTGCACTGTTTGTGCATCGTCAGACAGGTGAGCTGCATCCCGAGACAGCGGCGATTATTGAGAAGGTTGCTCTGTTAGTTGAGGATCAAGGGATCGATGCTTGGTATGAGGTGGATGCCGCCGAGCTGCTGGGCGCCAATGCTGATGATTATCAAAAAGTCACTGACACCCTGGATGTGTGGTTTGATTCAGGTGTGACCCATGCCTCTGTGGTCAATGCTCGCGAAGAGCTCCAGTATCCAGCTGATCTGTATTTAGAGGGTTCTGACCAGCATCGCGGCTGGTTTCAGTCGTCTTTAAAAACTGCTATCGCCATTAATGGCACTGCCCCCTATAAGGCTGTGCTGACCCATGGGTTTACGGTGGATGAAAATGGTCGCAAGATGTCCAAGTCGATCGGCAACGTTATCCCACCCCAAAAGGTGATCAACGAATTGGGTGCCGATGTGTTGCGACTGTGGATTGCCAGTGCTGACTTTAGTGCGGAAATGACAGTTTCAGATGAGATTCTAAAGCGTGCCGGTGAGTCCTATCGGCGAATCCGCAATACCGCTCGATATTTTCTGTCTAATATCGATGGTTTTGATCCAGAAACACATACCGTGGATCACGGCGATCTTCTCGCTCTGGATCGCTGGGCGATCGACTGTGCTGCTCAGTTGCAGGACGAGATTATCCATGACTACCATAATTTCCAGTTCCACCAGATTTATCAAAAACTGCACAACTTCTGTGTTCGAGATATGGGTGGTTTCTATCTGGATATTATCAAGGACCGCATCTATACCTGCGCCGAAGACAGTCTACCGCGCCGGTCCGCACAGACTGCCCTGCACCAGATTGCCGAGGCTTTTGTTCGTTGGATTGCACCTATTCTAAGCTTCACTGCCCATGAAATCTGGGGCTTTATGCCCGGTGACCGCGGCAGTTCGGTTTTTGTTGCCCAGTGGTACCCACTGCCTCGCCTAGGGGACAATGAGACGATCAGCCAGCAGGACTGGGCCGTTATCTTGCAGGCAAAAGAAGCCATTAATAAGGTGATCGAAGATCAGCGCAATCAGGGTAATGTGAAAGGGTCGCTGGAGGCTGATATACAGGTATTTGCTGATCCGTCTTTGCATCAGTCATTGGCCAAGTTGGGTGATGAACTGCGCTTTGTCACCATTACTTCCAAAGCCACGTTGGCTCCTATGGATCAAGCTGAGGGTGCCGAGGGTTCCTTGATGGATGGCCTCAGGGTGTCTCTGCAGCGTTCTGAGGCGGAAAAGTGCGTACGCTGCTGGCACTTTATTGCGGATGTTGGCAGCGATGCACAGCATCCTGAAGTCTGTAGCCGCTGCATCAGCAATATCGCCGGTCAGGCTGAAGCGCGACACTATGCCTAGGTTGCGGCCCTATACCCTGTGCCTATTTGCTGTGGCAGCTGCTGTATTGCTGTCCGACCAATGGACTAAGCTGTGGATCATGGAACGCTATGCCTATGGTGATAGAGAGGTCTTAAGTGGCTTCTTTAATTTAGTTCGCGCCCATAACTATGGTGCTGCCTTTAGTTTTCTCAGTGATGCCGGCGGTTGGCAGCGCTGGGGCTTTAGTATTCTGGCCTCAGTGGTGAGCACTATTATCGCGATATGGATTGTTCGGTTGCCTGAGGGGCGGAGATTAGAAGGTCTGGCGCTGGCCTTAGTTTTGGGTGGGGCCCTGGGAAACCTTTACGACAGATTAACTCTGGGATATGTGGTCGACTTTCTAGATTTTCACTGGTCGGGAATGCATTTTCCGGCCTTTAATATTGCAGATGCAGGCATCTCAGTAGGTGCAGTGCTGTTATTAATTGATGGCTTTTTTAACCAGCCTAAAGACCCTAGGGCTGACAGCGAATAAATACTATGACGATATCTATAGATAAAGGCACCAGTGTCACTCTGCACTTTGCGCTGTCATTGGAAGATGGCCATGTGGTGGACTCTAATTTTGAATCCCAGCCCGCTACCTTCAAGGTGGGTGATGGCAACCTGTTGCCAGGCTTTGAGGCTGTGTTGATGGGGCTAGTGGATGGCGATGAGCGAGAGTTCAGCATTCCACCAGAACATGCCTTTGGTCAGCATAATTCGCAAAATGTGCAGTCGGTTGAGCGTGGCAACTTTGCAGAGGAAGAGCTTGAAATTGGTGCCATCTACTCTTTTCAAAACGGCGATGGTGAGCTGCCGGGCGTTATTGTTGAGGTGGGTGACACAGAGGTGGTGATTGATTTCAACCATCCACTGGCGGGTCAAAATATCCTGTTTCGCGTCAATATTATCAGTGTTTCTCCAGGGCAGGTGCACTGATGGACATTAAGCTGGCGAACCCAAGAGGCTTCTGTGCCGGCGTCGATCGTGCTATTGATATTGTCGACCGTGCGCTAGATATATTTGGGGCTCCGATCTATGTCCGCCATGAGGTGGTACACAATAAGTTTGTTGTCGACAAACTTCGCAACAGAGGCGCTGTATTTGTCGAGGAATTAGACGAGATTCCCGATGATGTGATTGTGATATTTAGTGCCCATGGTGTTTCTCAGGCAGTACAGCAAGAGGCCAAACAGCGTAATTTGAAAGTGTTTGACGCTACCTGCCCACTCGTCACTAAGGTGCATATTGAGGTGACCAAATATGCCGGAGACGGCATGGAATGCGTGCTAATTGGTCATGCAGGCCATCCTGAAGTAGAGGGCACCATGGGTCAGTATGACCTGTCTACTGGTGGCAAAATGTATCTGGTTGAAGATGCTGAAGATGTAGCTGGCCTTGTCGTCAAAAACCCGGCCCAGTTGGCCTTTGTCACCCAGACCACGCTATCGATGGATGATACGGCAACTGTGATTGATGCGCTGCGGCAGAAATTTCCGTTGATTCAGGGGCCGAGAAAAGATGATATCTGTTACGCCACCCAAAACCGTCAGGATGCAGTAAAGCAATTAGCCATAGAGTCTGATTTGGTGCTGGTGGTGGGTTCTGTTGCTAGCTCAAATTCCAACCGACTACGCGAGTTGGCAGAGCGCTGTGGTTGTGAGGCCTATCTGATTGACGGCCCCCAGGACATCCAGCCGAGCTGGATGTCGGGCAAAACCGCTATTGGATTGACTGCTGGTGCCTCAGCCCCAGAAGTATTGGTAAAAGAAGTGATTGGCCGCCTTGAGGAACTGGGTGCCAAACCACCCCAGGAACTTGATGGGGTGGTGGAAAATATCAGTTTCTCTCTGCCAAAGGAGTTGCGCTTCTAACTGTTGTCGGCAATATGCTCAAACAGTGCCTTGGTTGATGGATCAAATTTAACCTTCTCGGGATCCTCTGATAGCAACTCGTTAGCCATTTTCTTGCCCAGCTCAACGCCCCATTGATCGAAAGAATTGATATTCCAGATACTGCCCTGGACAAAAACCCTGTGTTCGTAAAGTGCCACTAGAGCACCGAAGTTTTTCGGCGAGAGCTCATTCATCAATAGGCTGTTGGAGGGTTTGTTGCCTGGATAGAATCTGTGCTGTTGCCCCTCAGGAGCGGGCTGGCCGGCCATTAATGCAGAGGCCTGAGCCAACATGTTTCCAAGTAACACCCGGTGGTGTTCCGGGTTGCTAAGGCGATCTTTGGTGGCGGCGATAAAGTCGACGGGTACTGTTCTGGTTCCCTGATGCAGTAGCTGAAAAAACGCATGCTGACCATTGGTGCCGGTCTGGCCCCAGAGAATCGGACCTGTATCATAGTCCACAGCGTTACCCTGCAGGCTGGTTGATTTACCATTGCTCTCCATATCCAGTTGCTGAAGATAAGAGGGTAGCAGCAGCAGGCGTTCGCAGTAGGGGATAACAGCGGTCGACTGCACACCCATAAAGTTGCTGTACCAAATGCCCAGCAAAGCCATGATAACTGGCATGTTCTTGTCCAGCGGTGCATTCTGGAAATGCAGGTCCATTTCTCGAGCACCTGCCAACATTGCTTCAAACTGTTCGAATCCAATGCTTATAGCAATTGAAAGCCCAATACTTGACCACAGCGAATATCTGCCGCCTACCCATTCGGCGAATTCCAGAATCTGGGCTTCAGGAATCCCATAGGCCTTTGCATTAGTGGGATTAGCTGTGAGGCCTACAAAATGACTGCTGGCCTGAGGATTATCTAAACCCAGAGTCTGCTGAAACCAATTGATCGCTGTTTTTGCGTTTAATAGAGTTTCCTGAGTGGTGAAGGTTTTGCTTGCCAGAGCCACTAGGGTGGTTTCTGGATTGAGCCCTTTTAGGGTGGTAAGAATCTCTGCGCCATCGACATTCGAGATAAAGTGAACGTTGATATTAGGGTGGGAATATTCTTCCAGTGCTTTGCATGCCAGTTTTGGCCCTAGATCAGATCCACCAATTCCTATATTGATGACATCTGTGATCGCTTTTCCGGTGCTACCCAGCCATTGACCATTGCGGATTTTATCGCTGGCCTGCTTAACAGCTTGCAGCTGACTTTTGACCTGCGCAATTCTGTCGCTCTCAGCCTGAGTGTTGGCATCCTGTGGCTCAGCTCGCAACGCAGCATGCAGAACGGCGCGATTTTCTGTGGTATTGATCGGCTCACCAGAAAACATAGCCGCACGATGAGTTAGCAGTGACGATTGCTCGGCTAGTGCCTGCAAATGCGACCAGACTTCGCTGCTCACCAGATTTTTTGAGAAGTCTAGAAACAGCCCGCCGACAGTGACTGAAAAGTTTTCCACGCGCTGAGGGTCTGCAGCAAATAAATCTGAGATGGAGACGGCTTCGGCATTAGCGGCTTGTTGCAGGCTAGACCAGGCGCTGGTCGCGGTGGGTGAGTAAGATTTATCATTCATCTTTAGGTTATTTCCTGTTTCAGACTGAAGTGTAAGGGCGTAACATTGACTCTATCAAGGGTTTGCTCAATTTCCCCAATAATGTAATTAAATTACATTAATAGCCAGTATTTCTGATTAATTATGGCCAATTTATGTAATTTTGTTACAATTAACCAACTTTTAAATCGGAGCCATTATGGGCCAGCTTAATCATCAAGTTGCTGCAGTTACGCAGCGCATTATAGAGCGCAGCGCCTCGTTGCGTGACGATTATTTGCGGCAAATCGCTGAAGATCATAACAACCGTCCAGAGCGCGGTAAATTGAGCTGTGGCAATCTAGCTCATGGCTTTGCCGCCTGTGGCGAAGAAGACAAAAATAGCCTGAAGCTGATGGAAGCAGGCAATATGGCTATTGTCACTGCCTACAACGATATGCTCTCGGCTCACCAGCCTTATGCAACCTACCCGGACAAATTAAAGCAGGCTATGCGTGATATTGGCTGTACTGCTCAGGTTGCTGGTGGTGTTCCTGCGATGTGTGATGGTGTGACCCAGGGTCAGGATGGTATGGAGCTCAGTTTGCTGAGCCGTGATCTGATCGCCCAATGTACTGCACTATCATTGTCCCACCAGATGTTTGACGGGGTATTGGCGCTGGGTATTTGCGACAAGATTGTTCCTGGTTTGGTCATGGGTGTGTTGAGCTTTGGTTATCTGCCAGCTCTATTTGTGCCCGCCGGACCTATGGAGACAGGTCTGCCCAACAAAGAGAAACAGCGTATTCGCCAGCTCTATGCACAGGGCCAGATTGGTCGCGATGAACTGTTGCAGGCAGAATCTGATTCCTACCATAGTGCGGGTACCTGTACCTTTTATGGCACTGCCAATAGTAACCAGATGGTACTTGAAGCCATGGGTTTACAGATGCCCGGTAGCTCATTTGTCAATCCA
Source organism: uncultured Porticoccaceae bacterium (assembly GCA_965656965.1). Lineage (GTDB taxonomy): Bacteria > Pseudomonadota > Gammaproteobacteria > Pseudomonadales > Porticoccaceae > HTCC2207. The sequence goes on along the minus strand of CBFHMK010000003.1, from coordinate 198,592 downwards.
GAAAATCCTCTCCGCGACAAGCTAACCATGGAAGCTGGTTATCAGTTGGCACGCATTACTGCGCTGGGTAAGGATTATCGTCCTGTGGGCGAGGTTGTTGATGCCCGAGCTGTGGTTAACGGTACCGTGGCTCTATTGGCGTCCGGTGGCTCGACCAATCACTCTATGCATCTAGTTGCCATGGCGCGATCGGCAGGCATTATTCTTAACTGGGATGATATTTCTGACCTCAGCGCTGCTGTTCCTCTGCTAGCCAAGGTCTACCCCAATGGTCAGGCGGATGTAAATCACTTCCATGCTGCTGGAGGCACTAGCTGCATGTTCCGTCAGTTGCTCGACGCTGGCTTTATGCATGGTGATGCAAAAACCTCCTGGGGTACTAGCTTCTCTGACTTTACCCAGGAGCCAAAATTGGATGCCAACAATAAAGTGGTTTGGTCTGAGTCTCCCCAGATACCTCTGGATACTGAGGTTTTAACTACCATTGACAAGCCATTCTCCAAAGAGGGCGGACTGCGTTTGATGAGTGGTAATCTGGGACGCGCTGTGATCAAGGTGTCTGCAGTAGCTCCGGAAAATCAGATTGTTGAGGCGCCTGCTGTGGTCATTGATGCTCAGGACGATTTGGAGCCTCTGTTTAAATCAGGATCTCTGGATAGGGACTCTGTGATTGTAGTTCGCTATCAGGGTCCTAAGGCATTGGGCATGCCTGAGCTTCACAAATTGATGCCATTTCTGGGAACTCTCCAGGACAAAGGCTTTAACGTGGCTCTTGTCACCGATGGCAGAATGTCTGGTGCCTCGGGCAAAGTGCCTGCAGCAATTCATTTGGTGCCCGAAGCAGCCTGTGGCGGTCTGTTAGCTAAGGTGCGTGATGGCGATATTATCCGCGTCGATGGAGTCAGGGGTGAGCTTGCCTACATGGGTGATCTGGCTGAATTTGAAGCCCGCGAAAATGCGCCCCAACCCAGTGCTGGTCAGCGAGGTTGTGGGCGTGAACTGTTTGCTCTCAATCGCGAGCGTATAAGCAGTGCAGAACAGGGTGCGTCCTACCTGTTTAACGAGGGCTAAGCCATGACACAAGCATGGAACCTAGTGGCCGATATTGGTGGCACCAACGCAAGATTTTCAGCGCTGCCTGACGATGGTAGTCTGGAAAGCAGGTATGAGTTTCATCATTCCGTTGAAGAATACCCGCAGTTCTCCGACCTGATTGGAGGGTTGCTCGCGGAGATCGCTGCGGCCACGGGTTGGAATTATGCGCCCACTAATGTCTGTCTTGCGGTGGCCTGTCCTGCTGACCGAGCTGATATTTCGTTTACCAATAGTCATTGGCAGTTTAATAAGACTCAACTCAAACAGCTGTTGGGTTGCGAAAACCTCTGGGTGATCAACGACTTTGAAGCCGTGGCCCATGGCATTACTGAGCTGGGCGATGATGACCTGGTGAAGCTGGGGGGTGGTGAACCTGTTGGCAATAAACCTATTGGTATCCTAGGTGCCGGCACCGGTTTGGGCGTAGCTGGCCTGGTCCGACATGCTGAGGGTTATCATGTCATTGATACCGAGGGCGGTCACGCCGATTTTGCGCCTCTGGATGAGGTTCAGCAGGCGGTAGTCGAGCGACTACGGGTTATTTTTGGCCGTGTCTGCCTAGAGAGAATTTTGTCTGGCAAAGGTATTCTCAATGTCTACACCGCGCTCTGTTCGATTCAGGGTGCTCAGGCGCAATTTGATGACCCTGCGCAGGTCGTAGCTGCTGCAGAACAGGGCAGTGATGAAAAAGCTGAGCAGGCGCTAAATATTTTCTGCGATGCTATGGGTGCCGCAGCGGGTAATCTGGCTCTGACCTTTGGCGCCCGAGGCGGTATTTATATTGCGGGTGGTGTGATTCCGCGCTTCCAAGAATTTTTTATCAGCAGCGGCTTCCGTTCTAAGTTTGAGGACAAGGGCCGCTTTGTCGAATACATGAAACCTATCCCCGTCTTTCTAGTGACTCGCAGCAATCTCGGACTGTTGGGCGCGGCGAAAAAACTACAGCAAATTTAAGGAGTTGTTAGTGCGTAATTTATTAGCTGGTAATCCAGTTATCCCGGTTATTACTTTGGATTCAGTAGAAGATGCTGTGCCTCTGGCCGAGGCACTAGTGGCCGGCGGTTTGACTGTGCTAGAGGTAACTCTGCGAACTGAGGCCGCGGTTGAGGGTATCAAACAGATTGTTAAGCATGTTCCCGAGGCGATTGTGGGTACGGGTACAGTCTGTAGTGAACAGCAGATGAAGCTATCTGAAGATCTGGGCTGTCAGTTTATGATTTCGCCCGGTGCTACTGATGCGCTGTTGCAGGCGGGGCAGACATCGTCTATACCTTTCTTGCCCGGTATTTGTTCGGTCAGTGAACTGATGCGTGGCATGGAATACGGCCATCGTGATTTTAAGTTTTTCCCAGCTGAGGCTGCTGGTGGAGCACCTGTTTTAAAGGCAATGGCTGGTCCTTTTGGAGACGTCCGTTTCTGTCCTACAGGTGGGATTGGACTGTCCAATGTAAAGGACTATCTGGCACTGCCCAATGTATTATGTGTGGGTGGTTCATGGATTGCGCAACCAAAGTTGATTCAACAAAAGCGCTGGGCTGATATTGAGCAGTTGGCACGAGAAGCAGTTGAGCTTGCAGGCTAGTCTAAAGACAGTCTAAATACAGTATAAAAAGTCTTAACGTTGTACATGACTACTGAGGTTTATAATGAGCAGTAATATTGATCTGGTTATTTTTGGCGCCCGGGGTGATCTCTCTAAGCGAAAACTATTTCCGGCACTTTATCAGTTAGATAAAGCCGGGTTGCTGGCTGACAGCGTCCGTGTTGCCGGCGTGGCCCGCGAGGACATGGACAGTGTAAGCTTTATTGAGCAGACCCATGTTGCTCTCCGTGCTACTGTGGGTGAGGCGGATTGGGATGAAAAAGTATGGAGTCGGTTTAGTCATCGTCTTCAGTACATCCGGATTGATTTTTCTCAAAAGAAACAGTTCTCGGTACTCAAGGAATGGTCAATTGACAAGCGCACCATGGTGTACTACATGGCCACGCCGCCGAGCATCTTTGGTTCAATTTGCAAACATCTTGACGAAGCTGGCTGCGTAGCTGACAGCTCACGGATCGTTTTGGAAAAACCCATTGGCCACGATTTAAAAAGCTCACAGGAAGTCAATGATACGGTGGGGCGATATTTCCCTGAACGCAATATCTACCGCATTGATCATTATTTGGGTAAAGAGACTGTACAGAATTTACTGGCTCTGCGCTTTGCCAACCGCATGATTAATTCCCAGTGGGATAACAGCTGTATAGATCATATTCAGATAACTGCGGCAGAGACTGTTGGTATTGAAGGTCGTTGGTCCTATTACGATAAAGTTGGGCAATTGCGCGATATGGTGCAAAACCACCTGTTGCAGTTACTCTGTATGGTGGCGATGGAACCGCCAAACTCCCTGGAAGCGGATGAGATTCGCGCTGAGAAGGTCAAGCTGCTGAGAGCCCTGAGCCCGATTGATCGAGACAATGTGGTTGATCAGGCAGTGCGCGGTCAGTACTCCGCGGGTTGGATTGCCGGTGAGCCTGTTGTCGGCTACATGGAAGAAGAGGGCTGTACTGGCGATAGCAGTAATAACGAAACCTATGTGGCGCTCAAGGTGTTTGTGGATAATTGGCGCTGGACTGGTGTGCCTTTCTATCTGCGCACGGGTAAGCGTATGAAGGACAAGGTGACTCAGGTAGTGATTGCCTATAAGGACAATCCGCACTCGCTGTTCCCAGAGACCGATAGCGAGGCTAATAATCGATTGATTATCAATTTACAGCCCAATGAGGGTATTCAGCTGGAAATGGTTTCTAAGCGACAGAGCCTCAAGCAGAGAATGGGTGTTGAGAAGCGCACCCTGAATCTGGATTTCTTTGACTCTGAAGGTGACTCAAGAATCCCGGATGCCTACGAGCGCCTTTTGTTAGAAGTGATTAAAGGCGATCAGTGGCTATTTGTTAGCCGAGATGAAATTGAAGCCTCTTGGCGCTGGTGTGACAACTTACTGGGTGCCTGGTCTGACAAGAATATTGGTACAAAGGCCTACAGTGCCGGTTCTTGGGGCCCAGCCAAAGCAGAAATTCTTATTGAAAATGATAACCGTAGTTGGCACGAGGACTAGTTGTGGAAATGCTCGAATTTGAAAATACCTCGGCTCTAGATAGTGAATTGGCTGAGAGAGTCGCTGGTCTGCTTGCTGCAGATATTGCATCTAAAGGCACGGCTTCTTTGGTGGTATCCGGCGGTCGAACCCCTATGGGCTTCTTTCAGCTGTTGTCTCAGCAGATGCTGGACTGGAGTTCGGTCAGGGTGACGCTGGCCGACGAGCGCTGGGTTGATAATGAGCATAAAGACAGTAACGAAAAACTGGTAAGCGAAAACCTGTTAATCAATGAAGCTCGCCAGGCCGAATTTGTCGCGCTAAAAAATGCGGCCGACAATGCATTGGACGGTGAAGCGGCGACTGAAGCCGCTCTTGCAGTGATTGACCAGTTTACAGTGGTGATTCTTGGCATGGGTGATGATGGCCATACAGCCTCACTATTTCCTGGAGCTGAGGCTCTGGCGCTGGGTCTGGATATGGATTCCGGTCGCACGGCAATTGCTGTAACGCCAACAGAGGCTCCCCATCAGCGTATAAGCATGACACTGCCGCGCCTGCTCAATGCTGGACAGCTTATTATTCATATTAGTGGTGCGGGTAAACAGGACGTCTTGCAGGCGGCGCAGGCGGGCGATGATATTGCTGAGCTGCCTATTCGTGCAATCCTAAATCAGCAGGTTGCACCTCTTTCAATCTATTGGGCGAAATAGGCTCTTCTCTGAGTTAAAAGTAGGCCTTCCATGGCCTGGGAAGAGACGGTTTTTCAAGCTAGCGAATACTGTCGCCCACTCGAACAATCTTTAATGTATTGGTTCCACCGTGCACATTGACGAAATCCCCCTTGGTGATCAACACCAGGTCACCATCGGCCACTGCATCGTACTCCCGCAGTTTTTCTACGGCGCAGTGGTTTATCTCTGAAGGATCCAGGGTGGAGGTGTCAAATGGCACAGGTACCACACCTTTGTAGAGCGCGGTTATCTCACAGGTGCCTAGCTTCTGTGCCATGGCATAGATCGGCAGAGAAGAGGTAATACGAGACATTAATAGGGGTGTAAAGCCAGTTTCGGTCATGCAGATAATAGCCTTGACGCCCTTGAGGTGATTGGCGACGTACATCGCTGATAGGGCTAGCGACTCATCGATGCGTTCAAAGGTCTGGTGGATTCTGTGCTTAGAGCGCTGCGCCAAAGGGTGTTTTTCCGCGCCCTCAATAACTCGTGCCATGGCCTTGACAGTCTCTACTGGAAAATCACCTACAGCAGTTTCTGCGGATAGCATAACGGCATCGGTTCCATCCAAAACGGCGTTTGCAACATCAAATACTTCAGCGCGGGTTGGCGTGGGTGCGCTAATCATGGATTCCATCATCTGGGTTGCTGTAATAACAACTTTGTTGGCTGCGTTGGCTGCTTCAATCAATTGCTTCTGCACTGCAACCAGATTGGCATCGCCAATTTCCACGCCCAGATCACCACGAGCGACCATCACGCCCTCGGCACTCTCAATAATTCCGGGTAAAAACTCTTCAGTAATTGCCTCGGCACGCTCGATTTTGGCAATAATATGGGCGTTACTGCCGGCATCGGTAAGCAACTGTCTAGTAAGTTCGACATCTTCCTTGGATCGCACAAAAGAAATGGCCAGATAATCTGTATTGAGTGCGGCAGCAGTTTTGATGTCTGCTCTGTCCTTGTCTGTTAGAGCTTCAGCAGAGAGGCCGCCACCAAATTTATTGACACCTTTTTTGCTGGATAGGACGCCACCCTGCATGACTGTGCACTGCACTGCATGCACGGTTTTTTCTGTCACCTTCAAGGTGAGTCGGCCGTCATCCAAAAGCAGTACGTTGCCCTGTTCTATGTCTTCGAGCAGTTCCGCAGCAATAAACACAGACTCTTGGTCACCCAGATCTACGGCGAGTTGACTGTCCAGTCGAAAGCTATCTCCCTCAGCAAGGGCAATTTTTTTATCTTCAGCAAAGCTACCAATGCGAATTTTTGGCCCCTGCATATCGCAGAGAATGCCCACTGGTGTTTTTAGCGATTTGCCGATAGCACGGATAGTCTCCGCGCGCTGACTGTGTTCTTCGGCACTGCCATGGGAAAAGTTCAGACGAAAAACATTCACACCGGCGATTATTAAATCACGGATGCCAGCTTCGTTATTGGTGCCTGGACCCAGGGTCGCAAGAATCTTAGTTCTTCTAGGCATAAATTTAAGATTCCGCTGACAACAGTGCAATACTGTTGTCTAGCATACGATTGGAGAAGCCCCATTCGTTGTCATACCAGGCCATTACCTTAACCAGTGAACCATTGACGCGAGTCTGCAGTGAGTCAAAGTTGCTAGAGTAGGGTATGTGATTGTAGTCAGCTGATACCAGAGGTTGATCGCAATAGCTCAGTACTTCACTAAGTTCGCCCTCGGCAGCGGTTTTAAGAATCTGGTTTACCTCTTCGATCGAGGTTTCTCGGCCGGCGTTAAAGGTCAGATCAACCAGTGAAACATTGATGGTTGGCACGCGAACGGCGAGGCCATCCAGCTTGCCTGCCAGCTCTGGCAGCACATCGGCAATCGCCGCAGCAGCACCTGTTTTGGTGGGAATCATTGACTGGGTTGCAGATCGCGCGCGATAGACATCTGAATGGTAGACGTCGCTAAGCTGCTGGTCGTTTGTGTAGGCGTGAACTGTGGTCATGTAGCCAGAGAGTATGCCCATGGATTCTTGAAGAGGCTTAACCAGCGGCGCCAGGCAGTTTGTCGTGCATGATGCATTAGAAACAATCTCGTGATCCTGGGTCAGCACATTGTGGTTAATACCGTAGACAACCGTGGCATCGACATTGGATCCAGGTGCGGAAATCAGGACTTTGTTTGCCCCGCCGGCAATATGCAGGGCAGCTTTGTCGCGGCTAGTAAATACGCCAGTACATTCGCAGACCAGATCTATACCCAGATCACCCCAGGGGATATTGGCTGGGTCGCGCTCGCAGAACCACTGGATCTTGTCGCCATTGATTGTCAGAGAATCCTCGCCAACCTCGACCTGCTGGTTAAAGCGGCCGTGTACAGTGTCGAATTGCAACAGGTGGGCACTGATGTTGACATCGCCAAGATCATTGATCGCAACGATTTGTAATTTGTCCTGAAGGTCTGGGCGCTCATAAAGGGCCCTAACAATATTGCGTCCGATGCGGCCAAAGCCATTGATAGCGATTTTGTACATAATTTATGTCTTCAAAATGTAATAAAGTTACGTAAATTATAGGCTTATTGCTGTTTCTAAGCAATCAAACTGGTATTTTATTACGTATAATTACTTAATTACGTCAGTTTGTTGCTTATTTTCACCGGTTATCGGAATTTGGTTTCAAGATAAGAGTTTTTAGAGATTTTTCAGGTTGAAATATCTAGAATACGTCAGGGTTTAGGGTTAATTACGTAAGTTAGTTCCAAATAGAGGGTTGGACGCCATGCATAGTCAAAATCTGATTAATGTTATTACAGATGCGCTACCTGGCTTAAATAAGTCGGAGACCAAGGTTGCCAAGGTGATACTGTCTGACCCAGATGCAGCTACCCAATCCAGTATTGCGGCTCTGGCCAAAAAAGCTAGCGTTAGCGAGCCCAGCGTAAATAGATTCTGCAAGCGTTTTAATGCTGCGGGTTTTCCGGATTTTAAACTTAAGTTGGCCAAATCTCTCGCCAGTGGCATTCGCTTTGTCAATCGCAATGTAGATCCGGATGATGATGTTGGCAGTTACACGCCAAAAATTATAGACAGCACCATCAATACGTTGGCATTGGTGCGTGACAAGATCAGTCATTTGAGGGTCAATCAGGTAGTGGACAAGCTGATTCAGGCAAAGAGGATTTACTTCTTTGGTCTGGGAGCCTCTGGCTCAGTGGCTCGGGATGCAGAAAATAAGTTCTTCCGTTTTAATCTGCCAGTATCCAGTCATGATGATGTGCTTATGCAAAGAATGCTGGCATCCACTGGTGGTACCGGGGATGTGTTTTTTATTATCTCCCATACTGGGCGCACTAAGGAGGTTGTTGAAGTCGCGGAAATAGCGCGCGGCAATGGCTCTACGGTGATAGGCCTGACGGCTGCAGATTCCCCTTTGGCACATATGAGCAGTGTGACTCTGGATGTGGATGTGCCGGAAAATACCGACGAATATATGCCTATGGCCTCGCGCATAGTGCATCTGGTTATTTTGGATGTGCTGGCTACAGGAGTGACTCTGAGACGTGGTCCAGATTTTCTGCCCCATTTAGAAAAAATTAAAAATAGCCTGAAACCAACCAGGTATAGAAGTGAGAGCTAGCCGTTTGTTGTGATTGATGATCACAAAATGGGTATTCCGTGCCAATTAGATCAAAACGGTTGAGTCAGCTGTAAAATCTACTAGACTGTCCCTATCACGCTTTTCTACAGCAATTAAAAGGGCCCTCTTCCATGTCTGAATTTCCACTGCACCCTGTCCCCGAGCATTGGCAGAAAACTGCCTGGATCGATAAAGACAGGTATCGCGAAATGTATTTGCAATCTATTGAGCAGCCCGACGAGTTTTGGGCTGAACAGGCACTGAATTTTTTAACCTGGGATAGACCCTGGCAAACAGTTTCCAGTTATGATTTTTCCGCTGGTGAAGCCAGCTGGTTTGCTGGTGGTAAGTTAAATGTTGCCGTTAATTGTATAGATCGTCACCTGGACAAGCGTGCCGATCAGACCGCCCTCATCTGGGAGGGTGATGAACCCACAGACGACAAAATCATCACCTATGGGGAACTTCATCAGAGAGTCTCGCAGTTGGGTAATGTACTGCGTGATCGCGGAGTCAAGAAAGGTGATCGAGTCTGTATTTACATGCCGATGATCCCTGAGGCAGCCTATGCAATGCTGGCTTGTGCCAGAATTGGCGCTGTGCATTCAGTGGTGTTTGGTGGGTTTTCTCCAGAAGCATTAAAAGATCGAATATTGGATTCTGACTGTCGGGTGGTTATTACTGCCGATGAGGGCGTGCGCGGCGGCAAGGCTATTCCCCTAAAAGCCAATACAGACAAAGCTCTTGAGGGTTGCCCGGACGTGCACACCTGCCTGGTCATAGAGCGAACCTCTGGCGAAATTAACTGGATTGAGGGCCGTGATATTTGGTATCACCAGGCAATTGAGTCTGTAGCTCTGGTCTGCGCAGCTGAAAGTATGGATGCCGAAGATCCATTATTTATCCTCTATACCTCAGGCTCCACAGGCAAACCCAAAGGTGTGATGCATACCACCGGTGGCTACTTATTAATGGCAGCAATGACCCATAAATATACTTTCGACTACAAAGAGGGAGATATTTATTGGTGTACAGCTGATGTGGGTTGGATCACCGGGCACAGCTATATTCTTTACGGCCCGTTATGCAACGGCGGTATCTCTCTTATGTTCGAAGGCGTGCCGACCTATCCCGATGCATCGCGCTTTTGGCAGGTGATTGATAAACATCAGGTCAACCAGTTCTACACGGCACCCACGGCAATTCGAGCCCTAATGGGTGCTGGTAATGAAGCCGTCGAAAAAACCTCACGCAGCTCATTGAAATTACTGGGTACGGTGGGCGAGCCTATTAATCCGGAGGCCTGGGAATGGTATTACCGGACTGTGGGTGAGTCTCGCTGTCCCATCGTAGACACCTGGTGGCAAACCGAAACTGGCGCCCATATGCTAACGCCACTGCCTGGAGCGACGGATCTAAAGCCGGGTTCGGCCACCCAGCCCTTTTTTGGTGTCCAGCCAGTCCTATTGGATACTGAGGGAGCTGAAATTGAGGGGGCGGGGGAAGGTCTGCTGATGATAAAAACCTCATGGCCCAGTCAGATTAGATCCGTCTATGGCGACCACAGTCGCTGTATTGAAACCTATTTTAGCGCTTATCCCGGTTATTACTTTACTGGCGACGGAGCGCGTAGAGATAAGGATGGTTACTACTGGATTACTGGGCGTGTGGATGATGTGCTTAATGTATCTGGTCATCGCATGGGTACTGCAGAAGTTGAAAGCGCGTTAGTGTTACACAACAAGATAGCTGAGGCTGCGGTGGTCGGCTATCCCCATGATGTTAAAGGGCAGGGTATCTACTGCTATGTAACCCCAATGAACAATGTGGAGCCCAATGAGGCCCTGCGTCAGGAGCTCATTGCTCTCTGCGTTGCAGAAATAGGGCCCATAGCCAAGCCAGATTTAATACAGTGGGCCCCAGGGTTGCCTAAAACTCGCTCAGGCAAAATTATGCGGCGGATTCTTCGCAAGGTGGCAGCTAACGAGCTGGATAGTCTGGGGGATACTTCCACCCTGGCAGATCCTGCTGTGGTTGAGGAATTAATCAATAATCGCCATAACCGCTAAATTGATACCTGACTATTATTCATATTTCGGAGTGTAGAATCTGTCATGAGAATTGCGTTTTCAATTTTTGCCTGTATCGGGCTAATGTATTTAGGGTTACTGTTTATGCCGGCGTCTGGGCCGGTTACATCCGTAGCTTTTTACCAGGACGATAAATTTGAGGTCATTGCCCATGGTAATGGCCGTGCACTATTGCCTGGCAATACCCTAGAGGCCGCGGTTAACGCGCTGACTGTGGGCACCGATATTCTTGAGTTAGATATCCACTTGACTGCAGATAACCAGTTAGTTGTCCGGCATGATGAGATCATTGACACGACCACTAAGGGTACGGGCAGGATTGCCGATATGACCCTCGCCGAGTTGCAACAGTTCGATGTGGGTTTCCATGAAATAGATTATCCGAATTTGAGAGCGCCGGATGGTATTGTAATTCCGACGCTTGAGTCTCTGTTTAAGCGGATGCCCTCTAGTCGCTATTTGATTGAGCTTAAACCTGTTGAGACTAGAGCTGCAGATCATCTGTGCCAGCTAGTCAAGGACAATGGGCTGGTGGATCAGGTGGTTGTAGGCTCTTTCCATAGTTCGGTTTTAAAGTATTTTAGACAGACATGCCCTGGAATACCCACCTCCATGGGTCAGTCTGAGGTGGCCTGGATGGTTGTTTTAAATCATCTGGGTCTGACGCATCTACTGAGCCCTGAGGCTGTTTCAGTGCAGGTCCCAATGAGTTATGCCGGGGTCAATATTTTGACTCCGGCACTGGTAAAAGCAGCGCATAAGCTCAATCTGCGCATTGATGTCTGGACCATTAATGATCCAGGTATTATGCAAAGCCTAATAGAGATGGGGGTGGACGGTGTTATTACTGATCGCCCTGACCTATTGAGTGCTTTAAATAATAAGCTTTAAACCCCAGAGAGTGACGCTGAATAAGTAAATGCTATTGGCCCTATGTCGCTTTTTTAGAAAAACTAGTCTAAAAATAATACAGAGATGGATAGCAATGGATAGCATAATGCCGATTATGAAACTGGATATTAGCAGACAATTAGAAAAACTAATGCGTGAGCAGAAACTCTCTCAGAGTGCATTGTCGCGTGCGACAGGGGTGCCCCAACCAACTATCAATCGCATACTGAGCGAGGTAACGCGAGAGCCGCGCCGAGATTCAGTGGTACGTATTGCTAATTTCTTTGGCGTTACCCCAGAGTCGTTGTATAAGGCGCCGAGCAAAGTGGCACAGTCTGACGAGACAGGCTCTATTGAAGAGATTTATAATCGTATCTCAGACCTGAGTGAAGAGGACCGAGCTGCGCTCTTCGACAAAGTCGCCAAAGACTTCAGATAGTATGTGTTTCAAGCATTTCCAACAGTCTCTGTCTTTTCGATAGAGGCAGGCTTTTCAGACAATTCGTAAAATCCTCTAAGCCTCCGTCAAAAGCACTTTGCAGGCTATTGCTGTCTAACGACCCGCGTGCTGTCGTAGATGGCTGGTTGGTTGAACTCTTGCTGGTGCCTCTGGTAGCTGTCGCTAATTCCATAGAAAATATCCTAAGTTGGGTAAAGGATCTTGCAAAGCAGCGCTATTGCAAGAAAAACACAACCACCTAGTGTTCGTGCCGGGCTTTAAACAAACATCTTTTATTCAATTGCGATAGCTAATATCAAATAAATCCAACGCTGTAGCCTTCCTTAGTTTAATGATTGAGAGCTCAGTGCATATAATCCTTACGAACTAATACTAAAGTATTAGATACCTTGCAGCCGAGTTAGAGGCTGATAGGCTCTGCGCACCCGCCGCGGATGCTAATTAACCAGTGAATCAACTATAAAAATAAACTTGTTTTATCCCTGTAGGCCTGTATAAAAACCACATGGATATACTTTATAACAGCCCACCCGATTGGTTTTTTTGGGCGTCTGCGACCTTCGCCTGCCTGCTCGGTGCTATGTCACCAGGTCCCAGTTTGGCACTGATTGTTAATCATTCGCTGTCCCAGGGAAAAATCGCTGGGCTCTGTGCGGCTGTAGCCCATGGTTTGGGTATTGCGCTGTTCGCTTTCGTAACTGCATTTGGATTGGTGATCGCGGTCGATCAAAATCCTCTGCTGTTTGATATTATTCAGATTTTCGGTAGTCTTTTTTTACTCTATATGGCGGTCAAACTTGCATTGACTCCAACTAGGAAAGAAACAGCTATAGCAGTGGCAGTTCAGTCATCGAACTGGACCGCGGCAAGGGATGGCTTCCTGATTGCATTGGTAAATCCTAAGATACTGTTATTTTTCACTGCGCTGTTTAGCCAGTTTGTGCGAGCTGATAGCGAAGCCTGGGAAAAGCTCGCGTTGACCGCGATTGCTGGTGGCGTTGACGCGTTCTGGTATATATTGGTGGTTTTGCTGTTGTCGCAGTCCGGTACTATTATCAAATTTCAACGCAACAGTTGGCTGTTGGATAAAATCTTTAGTCTAATCCTATTTGTTATTTCTATTCAGTTTATTGTGGGCATAGTGCAGCGTGCAGATTTTGTCTAAGCCCTTTAATATCAGTCCAAACTTCACCTCAGCCTTTTAAAAGAAGAGCTGTCCAAAAGGATTTAATCCCCATGACCTCATTTAGCGCTCTGTATAAACTTGCGGCGGCAAACCGCGGAGGACTTGAATTACTCGAGGCGACATTGCCACATCCTAAAACCGCAGCTCAGTTAGCCGAGCAGCCAGATGCCCGCTATCTGTCGATGATGGCGCGCTGTATCTTTCGCGCCGGTTTTGTATGGCGAGTAATAGATAATAAGTGGCCAGGCTTTGAAGCGGCTTTTGCTCAGTTCAACCCTCTGGCCGTGGCTCACTTTAGTGACGAGAAGCTTGAAGCCCTGGCTCAGGACAAAAGTATTGTGCGCAATTTCACCAAAATCGTTGCTGTTCGTAATAATGCGGCCTATGTTTTAGATCGCCAGCGCAGTCACGGCAGTTTTGGTCAATTTGTTGCCCATTGGCCGCAAGATAATATTACCGGCCTATGGCTTGAGATGAAAAAACAGGGCTCACGCTTAGGGGGTAACACGGGCCCGATGATGTTGCGCAGTATGGGCCGAGATACCTTTTTACTGACCAAAGATGTCTGCGATGCGCTGGTTAATCATGGCTTTATGAAAAAGTTTAGCCTGACATCGCAGCGAGATTTGAAGCTGGTTGAGCAGGTATTTGAAGACCTGCGAACCGAGTCAGGCCGGCCTCTCTGCCAGATAAGTCGCATTCTTGCCTGCACGGTCTAAGTCTTTATTTGCTCAGTTGCACCATTAATCCGCGTGGTGATATTATGGCGACGTTTCCTAAGGGGCGGTCCTGAAAGGGCCTGAGAAGTACCCTTTGAACCTGATCCGGATTATACCGGCGTAGGAATAGGACTACTGGTTTTTTGCCCTTCACTCCGTCTTTTGACTCCGGGTCTCCTTAACCATTGTTACTGAGGCTCATGCTATGAATACCATTATTTTTTCCTTACCTAAGGCACTCTTTTTTGCGCTGGTCTGCTGTCTTTTTACCCCGTTAGCCAGTGCGGACAAAGTTATTGAAGAGATCATTGTCAGCGCTGACCTTCGTGATTCCAAGCTATTGGAATCCGCGGCTAGTATTACGGTTATTAATAATCAGGCAATACTTCAGCGCCAGGCGCGACATCTAGAACAGCTACTGAATCTAGCCCCCAATGTAAATTTTTCCAGTGGTGCGTCCCGCGGGCGCTTTATACAGATTCGCGGCATTGGCGAGCGCAGTCAGTTTATCGAACCCCTTAATCCCTCTGTTGGCATAATGGTGGATGGCATTGATTTTACTGGGATTGCTGGCGCCGCTACCACCATGGATATCCAGCAGGTCGAAATATTGCGTGGCCCTCAGGGTACCCTCTATGGAGCCAATGCACTGGCTGGTCTTGTTAGCTTGCAGGCTGTACAGCCCTCCCAGCAGGCGCAAGGCAACCTAGAGATTGTGCTAGCTGACTACAATAGCCAGACCCTGAGTGCTGGATTTGGTGGTCCTGTGAACGAGAATATTGGCTATCGAATTGCAGTGCAAAAGCACAGTAGCGATGGCTATATTGACAATGATTTTCTTAATCGCTCTGACACCGACAACATTGATGAGCTGAGTCTGAGATCTATTATTGATTGGCAGGCGTCGCCTGATACCAGTCTTAAACTCACCGTCTTCCATGTTGATGCTGACAATGGTTATGACGCATTTAGCCTGGATAACAGTCGCCATACCCTCTCTGATAACCCAGGCCAGGATCGTCATGAGGCTACCGCTGTCGCGGTGCAAAGTAGCTGGCAGGGCAATCAATCCTTTGAGCTGGCCAGCACCTTGAGTTACGCCAACAATAATCTTGAATATGGCTTTGATGAAGACTGGACCTATAGCGATATCTGCGTTGATTTTGCCTGCATCTTTGACGGCTACGCCTCGGTTGATAACTACACCCGTGATAGTGATAACAGCAGTTTGGACGTGCGTCTTATCTCCAAAGATGGTGGGCAGATTTTTAATGATACTACTGACTGGGTGCTGGGAGCCTATTGGCGAGAGCAAGATGAACAGTTATTGCGACAGTACAGCTTTGCCGTCGGAGACTTTACTAGCGATTTTGAAACCAGTAATCGAGCTGTCTACGCACAGCTGGACAGTCATCTTTCGTCAGCCCTGACTCTGGTGACGGGTATACGACTTGAGAACCGAGAAGCGGACTACAGTGATTCTGAACTGGTTGCCCATGGAGTAGATGAAGATCTATGGGGTGGACGTGTTGCACTGCAATACAAAACTGCGCCAGATACCATGTTGTATGGCCTAGTGTCGCGTGGTTATAAAGCGGGCGGTGTCAACAGTGACCCGGCTCTTGACGCGGCCGAGCGTGAGTTTGATACCGAACAGATGTGGAATTTTGAAACCGGTATAAAAGGGCTCTGGCTGGAAGGTTCGTTGCAGGCACAGCTGGCGGTGTTCTATCAGCTGCGTGACGATATTCAAATTAAGCAGTCGTTAGTGCAGCCGATTGAAGATACCAACGCCACAAGTTTTACTGACTATTTTGGTAACGCCGCGCAGGGCAGCAATTTTGGCGCAGAATTAGAATTTAACTGGTTGGCGACCGATACGATGGCGCTGTTTGGCAGTGTTGGACTACTTAAAACAGAGTACGACACACCGCTCTCTGAGACTCTGGATAGCCGTGAACAGGCCCATGCGCCCAGCTATCAGTTTGCCCTGGGAGCCAGCCTGCAGATGACTGATACCCTGGCACTCACCGTAGATGTTGAAGGTAAGGATGAATTCTTCCTATCATCGCGCCACAGCGCCCAAACTCAATCCTATGAACTGCTAAATGCCAATATGACCTATGACACTGGGGACTGGCAGTTATCTCTCTGGGGCCGCAATCTGACCGACGAAGATGTCATTGTGCGTGGTTTTGGTAGCTTTGGTAACGACCCTCGTAAAGGGTATATCACTGAACCCTACTATCAATTTGGTGCTCCTCGTGTATTTGGCCTAAGTGGAAAATACAACTTTTAAGAGTCTATTAGACAAAAGGAGCGACCATGCAAGTCACTATAGATATCAGTATGTATCCCAATCGGGAGGATTTTATTCCTCCCATTGATGGGTTTATCGAAAAAATTAACCAATTCGACAATCTTAGAGTCACCACATTTCCAACCAGTACGGTGGTGCAGGGAAACTTTGAACACGCAATGGCAGCGGTACAAGAGACCATTGCTGAATGTTATCGGGAATTTAATATGGCAGTCTATGTAGCGAAGATTATTCCCGGCTATGAGGCTCTTTAGGCCGTGTTTGAATGGTTAAATCTTGAGAGTCTGGCGGTAGCTCTGTCTATCGCCTATTTAGTCTTGGCCATGAAGCAGAGTAGCCTGTGTTGGTACTGTGCTTTTTTTAGTACAGCCATCTATGTGTGGATATTTGGTGATGTCAGCCTCTATATGGAGTCTGCTCTGAATGTCTATTACATGGCCATGGCTGTGTATGGTTGGTATCAGTGGCAGCGGGGTGGCGATATCAATCAGGGACTAGCCCTGTGTCGCTGGAGTGCTCGGCAACACCTCAGCGCCATAGCGCTGATTGTCTTGGCTAGTTTGACCTCAGGTTATTTCCTGACGTTAACCACTGATGCTAAATTACCCTATCTGGACTCATTGACTACCTGGGCCAGTATCGTCACTACCCTGATGGTGGCGCGGAAGGTTGTTGAAAACTGGCTCTACTGGATGGTGATCAACAGTGTTTCCATCTATCTGTTTATAGATCGGGAGCTCTACCAAACGGCTGCTATGCTTGGGTTATACTTAGGCCTGTCCGTGATCGGTTATATTGCTTGGAGAAACAGCTATTTCGAACAGAACGCAGCAACTGGTGCAACAGACCCTATCTAATTGGCAGCAGTGGCAAATAGAGGGCTATGAGCCGCTTAAAAAAGCACCAGAAGTGGTGGCAGAGCTGGTAGGGGGGCGAACCAATAAAACGTTTCTGGTGGCTTCTGAGGAGTTCCAGGCGGTACTCAGAGTCAATTCTCCGCATAGCATCAAACTGGGTATAGACCGTCAGCGTGAAGCCAGAATTCTAAAACTGCTGCAGCCCACGGGTGTTACTCCCAAAGTCTATTTTGTTAGCCATGAGGTGCTGGTTTCAGAGTTTATAGTGGGTCGTACCCTTGGTAAAAAGAGCCTTAAAAACAGTCATACTATGGAAGCATTGTCGTTAGCACTGCGCTCAGTTCAAAGTGTTGAAATGCCTGATGATATGCCACGTAATTATTTGCAGTACTGCCAGCGGTATCTTGACCAGCTATCCAGTCAGGTGGTCTCTGATCAGGTCAGAGAGCATATAGAGCAGGCGGCTAGGGTCGTGGACCAGGGTGGTTGGCAACCTGTGATCTGTCACCATGATATGGTGCTCGAAAATATTATCGAAACTGACAATGGCCTGTTTATTATCGATTGGGAATATGCAGCTCTGGGTCATCCAGGATTGGATTTTCTCCGTCTATATGGCTCGGATTATATGGTGAATAATCAACAGCAAGAGTCTTTGCAGGCTCTATTAAAGGTCAAGCAGGCCATGGATAAATTATGGTTGGCAGTGCAACTCTAGAGTTAGGGCGTAATGATGAGCGATAAAGGGTATAACCAGTTAACAGCAGAAGAGCAGTATGTGATTCTTCAAAAGGGCACCGAACGCCCCTTCGTGGGTGAGTATACAGATACTCAGGCAGCCGGCAGGTATCTGTGCAGGCAATGTGATGCGCCGCTATATCTCTCGGCTCATAAATTTCCCTCGCATTGCGGCTGGCCCAGTTTTGACGATGAAATAGCTGGCGCCGTAAGCCGCTATCCAGACGCTGATGGCCGAAGAGTGGAGATAGTCTGTAGTAATTGCGACGGCCATCTGGGGCATATATTTGAGGGTGAAGGTTATACTGCCAATAATATCCGACACTGTGTCAATAGCATTTCCATGCGCTTTGAGGCGCAGGGCTGAGCGCTCGTTAGGCTGGCGCCTAATCTCTAAAATTCTTAAACTGAAACGGCTGGCCAAGGTCGGCTTCTCGTACCATGGCCAT
Source organism: uncultured Porticoccaceae bacterium (assembly GCA_965656965.1). GTDB lineage: Bacteria > Pseudomonadota > Gammaproteobacteria > Pseudomonadales > Porticoccaceae > HTCC2207. Next base: position 180,367 of record CBFHMK010000003.1, on the reverse strand, counting down.
CACGCTCTGTAATTCATCCCGTTTTTTACCGGCAACTCGCACCTGCTCACCCTGAATACTAGCCTGAACTTTGAGTTTTTGATCCTTGATCATTTTAACAATTTTCTTGCTAGTTTCTGCGCTGATACCCTGTTTAAACTTGACCGTTAAGGAGAAGGTTTTGCCGCTATGCAAAGATTCTTCGTCACATTCGATAACTCTGGGATCTAAATTGCGCTTGATCAACTGGGTGCGAAAAATATCCAGCAGCTGCTGACATTGAAAGTCGGCTTCAGTTTTAATGGTCACTATATCGTTGGCAAGGCTGATGCTGGCGTCGACGCCACGAAAATCAAAACGTGTCGCTAGTTCACGGGTCGAATTTTCTGTGGCATTGCGTATTTCGGCGGTATCGACTTCAGAGACTATATCTAAACTTGGCATGCTATTACTCATAATCTGTTCAACTGACCAGTATATTAAACCAGACTAAGGGAGCAGGGTAATAAAATGGCACGCAGACCTAATAGCAGGCTAATATAAGCCCATAAAAACACGGGATAGCTTAGTGTAATGAACGACCAATGTGTATGTTGCAGTCAAAAACCTTTTAGCCACTGTTGCGAGCCCCTGCTTTTGGAAGCGCGGTCAGCAGTAACCCCGGAGCAGCTGATGCGCTCCAGGTACAGTGCCTATGCTCTTGGCGGCTATGGGCGCTATCTGTTGAGAACCTGGTTTGCGCCTATGGCCAAGGGCTTAACAGAAGCGGAGTTATCCAAGCGCGATCAAACTTGGCTGGGGTTGCAGGTGCTGGGATCTGATGCCAGTGGCAATCAAGGCTGGGTCGAGTTTAAGGCCAGTTACCAAGATGGTGAGGCCAGCAATGAGATGCACGAGAAATCTATTTTTATCTTAATTGATGAGCAGTGGTTTTATATAGGAGGCGAGGTTCAGCAGGTTGCTGGCTCGTCGATTTTAACCAGGTAAATTAAATCTATGGACCTCAGTTTAGTAGACTCAGAGTTGGCACTTGCCCTCGACGGATTCCCGCCTGGTGATCTGTGGACTGATCTTGATAAAAGTCGCCAGCTTATCGCACAGATGCGCGCGCAGTTAGTGGCTCAGCTGCCCCCGGTTGAAGGGGTGAGTAGTGCAGATTACCGAATTCCGCCAGCACAGGGCCCCGAGATTAGAGTGCGGGTTTATCGACCCGCGGGCCAGGCTCATAATCTCCCCGCAATGCTATGGATACATGGTGGTGGCTACTGTCTGGGGAGTCTGCAGCAGGACGACTATCTGGTACGAAATCTCTGCAAGGCGGTGGGCTGTATACTGGTATCTGTCGAATATCGCTTGGCTCCAGAGCATCCTTTTCCCGCACCTTTGGACGACTGTTACCAGGCTTTAAAATGGCTGTCTGATAATACGGGCGATCTAGGGATTGATGCATCTAGACTATCGATCGGTGGGATCAGTGCCGGTGCTGGTCTGGCTGCAGGCACGGCTCTATTGGCCAGAGATAGAGCTGAGGTTGACCTGATATTTCAATTTTTGCTCTGTCCTATGATTGATGATCGGAGTATTACGGATTCAAGTTTTACCATTACTGATTCCAGAGTATGGAATCGGCACTCTAATCTTATGGGTTGGAGATACTATCTAGGTCGCGACCGGGATAGCGAACAACAGCAGTATCAGAATGTCTCTGAGTATGCAGCAGCCACTCGTGCGCAGAACCTGGCCAATTTACCACCCGCTTATATCGCCGTGGGATCGGTGGATGCCTTTGTCGATGAGAATCGCGACTATGCTGAACGGTTATCTGCAGCGGGGGTAGCAACCCAGTTTGAGATTTTCCCCGGTGGCTTTCACGCTTTTGAATTTACTGTGCCCGATGCAGAGATATCCAGAAGGGCCAGAGCAGCACATTACAATGCAGTCAAGCAGGCACTTTTCTCCTCGTTATAGATAGAGACTAAGCAGAGATTAGGCGTCCGAGCTGGCGGGTTTTACCAAGCGGCCAAATAAAATACCGATTTCGAAGAGCAGCCACATAGGAACGGCCAGCAGGGTTTGGGAAATAATATCAGGCGGTGTTAACAGCATGCCCAAAATAAAGCAGAGCACAAAGACGTAGGGACGTTTTTTTGCCAGATTATCGGGGTCTACAGCGCCCATCCAAGACAGAATAACCACCGCAATGGGGATTTCAAAGCTCAGTCCAAAGGCAAAAAACAACTTCAGCACAAAGTCCAGATAGCTGCGAATATCCGGCATCACGCTAATACCCTCTGGCGCAATGCTGGTGAAAAACATAAATACCAGTGGAAAGACAATATAGTAGGCAAAGGCCATACCGCCATAGAATAAGAATACGCTCGAGAAAAATAGCGGTAGCACAATTTTTTTCTCGCGCTTATAAAGCCCGGGTGCAACAAAGGCCCAGACCTGAAACAGAATGTAGGGCATAGCAGCAAACAGCGACAGCACCAGGGTTAGCTTGAAGGGTGTAAGAAAGGGCGAGGCAACCTCAGTGGCGATCATCGTAGAGGATGCGGGCAGGTATTCCCGTATCGGCTCTGAGACGTAGAGGTACAGCTCTTGGCTAAAGGAAAACAGGCCAGCAAAAATGACTAATACAGCGATAAACATCCGCAGCACGCGATCACGAAACTCGATCAGATGATCCATAAATGGCTGGCTGGCGAGGTTTTCTTGCTCCTGACTCATATCTTGTCTTCGCTGGCGCTATCTACGGCTTGATTGATATCAGCAGCAACATTGTCCAACTGGGTTTTGCTGTCCTGCAGGGCGTATTCCAGGGTTGATTTGTTACTTTCCAGGTCGCGCATAATCTTTTCATTGTGCAGCTGACGGCGAACTTCACCCATGCCCACCTCTTTATCAAGCTCATGGCGAGCGGATGAGATCATCTGCTTTAGACGGCCAATCCACAGGCTAATAGTGCGCACCGTTTCCGGGAGGCGCTCGGGACCCATTACAATCAATGTAATACCCGCAATCACCAGTAGTTCAGAAAAACCTATATCAAACATGGTTTATTCAGCGGTGTCTTTTTTCTCATCGCTTTCGGGTGTTTCTTCAGCATCAGCATCAGCATCTGTAGATACACTATCTTTAAAGCCTTTTACGGCTCCACCTAGATCAGAGCCAATATTGCGCAATTTTTTGGTGCCAAAGATAAGCGCCACAATCACCAAAATAATCAGAAGTTCTTGCCAACCAAAACCCATTTTAATTCTCCTTGTCAGTTATTCGCTGAGCCTTTTCTTCAAGGCCGGATAGATCAAATCGTTGTGCCAATTCTGCAAGCACTGAATCGGCACTCTCTCCCAAGTGGGAGAGCATTACCAGACTATGGAACCAGAGGTCGGCAGTTTCATAAACCAGATTACTGCTGTCACCACTCTGTTCAGCATCACGAGCTGCCAGTATTGTTTCAATGGACTCTTCGCCGACCTTTTCTAGGATTTTATTGAGGCCTTTGGCGTGCAGGCTGGCGACATAGGAATCATCAGCATGAGCCTGTTTGCGAGCTTCCAGTACTTCACTTAGCTGAGTTAATACCGCATCTTTCATCTGTATATTTCCTTAGGGTCTTTGACTACCCCGTCCACTGCCAGCCATTCACCATCCTGAAAAACTGAGTAAAAGCACGAGGTTCGCCCGGTGTGACAGGCAATGCCCCCAACTTGCTCCACTTGCATCATTATCACATCGTTATCGCAGTCCAGGCGTAGCTCTTTGAGAAGCTGCACATTGCCAGATTCTTCTCCCTTGCGCCATAGTTTGCCCCGCGACCTTGACCAGTAAACCGCACGATTTTCTGCCACGGTCAGTTCGAGGGCCTCGCGGTTCATCCAGGCTACCATCAGAATTAGCCCCGTAGCCACGTCCTGGGCAATAGCGGGCACCAGGCCATCGCTATTCCAGGCAATTTGATCGAGATAATTGTTCATAGCACAAGTATAGCTGAACTCTAACTAGCGCAATAGCAGTAACAGCAGGCCGAGACTGACGAGGATAAGGCTGCTGCCGGGAACCTGACTGAGGGATTCAGCCCAGTGGGGGAAAGCCAGACCTATACCAGTGCCAGTCACAGCAGCTCCTAGTCGGTTAAGCCACTTTTTGGATATAACCGCTGCTTCTACCTGAGTCGGCGGCACTACTGAGCTGGCTGGTTCAGGGTTTTGCTGCAGGGTTTGTAATGCCTGAAATATCATTGGCGGTATCTGGGGCAGGTGCTCCAGCCAATCTGGTGCATGGCGTTTAAACTGCTTAAATAGACTCTTGGGTGAGTAGCGGTCTTTTAGCCATCTATTCAAAAACGGCTGGGCCGTGGTCCATAGGTCCAGCTGCGGATACATCTGCCGGCCCAGGCCCTCAATATTGAGCAGTGTTTTTTGTAATAGCACCAGCGAGGGCTGTACTTCCATATTAAAGCGCCGCGCCGTGGTGAATAGATTAATGAGCATATGGCCGAGAGATATTTCATTGAGAGGCCGCTCAAAAATTGGCTCACAGACAGAGCGAATGGCCCCGGTAAACTCATTGACGGGCGTATCCTTGGGCACCCAGCCGGAGCGAATATGCAACTCAGCGACCTGTCGGTAATCGCGATTAAAAATAGCCAGCAGATTGCGCGCCAGGTAAAACTGATCGTCGCTGGATAATGAACCCATAATGGCGCAATCAACGGCCAGATAACTAGGAGACTTGGGCTGTCGTGCATCGACAAAAATATTGCCCGGGTGCATGTCGGCATGGAAAAAGTTGTGCTCGAAGACCTGGGTAAAAAAGATTTCCACACCCCGCTCGGCGAGTAGTTTCATATCGACGCCAGCAGCTTCCAACTCTGTCATATTGGTCACTGGAATACCGTAAATACGCTCCATAACCAGCACATTTTGGTTTGAGTAGGGCCAGTAGATCTCCGGCACATAGAGCAGTGGTGAGCCATCCCAGTTGTGGCGCAGTAACGAAGCGTTGGCACCCTCTGACTGCAGGTTCAATTCTTCAAGAATTACCACCTCATAGTCAGCTACAACTTCTAGGGGACGCAGCCGACGGCCATCTTCGCTGTATTTAGCCAGCAGCCTGGCCAGGGTATACATTAGGGCTATGTCTTTGCGGATTATCCTTTCAATACCCGGACGCACGGCTTTTACGACTACCTCGCGACCATCAGCCAACACGGCAGCGTGCACCTGAGCCACCGAGGCAGACGCCAAGGGGTCGGTTTCAAAGCTGTAAAATAACTCATCTACGCTGCCCTCAAGGGCTGCTTCAACATTGTCTTTAAAGAGTTTCGATGAGAAGGGGGGGACATTGTCCTGAAGTCGCGCCAGCTCAGAGCAGATATCTGCTGGCACTAGATCTGGCCGCGTTGATAGTAGCTGACCAAACTTGATAAATATGGGTCCCAATTCCTCCAGCGCTAGTCTCAGGCGCTCACCGCGGCTTAGCTGGGTGTTGCCAAACAATGTGGCCGGCGCTAGCAGGGCGCGCATAGTCAGGGGCAGACTATCTTTCTCTACCAACAGATCAAGGCGGTATTTGCCGACAATACGGGCAATTTTTGCGAGGCGTCGAAGGCGAATCACTGGTTGGTTTTTCCTTCTTGGATCATGAGGCGTAACTTATTGGCGCGCGCTGTCAGACGGTCAATATCCGTGGACAGATGGCGCACCCTGAGCACAAAGTCATCGTATTCATTTTTACTAGGCGTCAGTTGCAATTCCTCTTGGGATACTTCAGCTAGTGCCGATTGAGCCCGTTTAATCGCAGTGGCTCGAAACTTTGCGGAATTGCGTATGCTGTCTGCCAAGATATGAGCCGGAATGTCACCTACCAGCTCTGCCAGTGCCGCCTCCCAGTCAATATCCAGGTCCGCCATAATCTGGCTGAGCTGACGCAGTAACTCCAAATTTCCACTGACATTGACTCCAGTGCCGGAAAAAGAAACGCTATCTGCTGAGTTCATGGCCATCCCAGCTATGGAAACTAGAGAGCCGCTAACAGTAATATCTGCCGTATCAGACCAGTCGTTATGTAGGACGATACCTGTAGCGCTGGGCTCTACAGCAATTCGCAGTGCCGGCATTGAGCTATCCATCAGTATGATCTTTCCCTGCATCCTAGCCAGCTGCTGAGCCGAAGCTGGATCATGAACCAGCGCCCTATTGATGATCTTTTCGAGGCCTTCCAGAGCTGAGGATTGCAGTGCGCTAAAAATCACTAGGGCTTGACTCCGCGGTGCAGAGCCACGACGCCGCCGGTCATATTATGAAAGTCGGTGTTGGCGAAGCCCGCTACATCCATCATACCTTGCAATGTCTCCTGATCAGGATGCATGCGAATCGATTCTGCCAGATACTGATAACTATCTGCATCACTGGCAAACAGCTGGCCCAGCTTGGGTAAAATGCTGAAAGAATAGGTGTCATAGACCTTTGATAGTAGCGGATTACCAGGCTTGGAGAACTCCAGCACCAGCAGGCGACCGCCAGGTTTCAATACTCTTAGCATTGAGCGCAGTGCGAGATCCTTATCGGTGACATTGCGCAGTCCAAAGGCAATGGTAATCACATCAAAGGTATTGTCGGGGAAGGGCAGGTACTGGGCATCAGCCTGAGAGAATTTAATATTGTTGACTACGCCGCGATCCATCAAACGATCCCGACCAACCCGGAGCATAGAATCATTAATGTCCGCCAGCACCACCGTCCCTTCAGGCCCTACGATGCGCGAGAATTTTGCGGTTAAATCTCCAGTGCCCCCGGCAATATCCAGCACGGTATTACCGCGTCGTACACCAGACATCTCAATTGTCATGCGTTTCCACAGACGGTGAACACCCGCGGACATCAGATCGTTCATAAGATCATATTTGCCTGCGACTGAGTGGAAGACTTCGGCAACTTTACCTGCCTTTTCTTCAACATTGACGGTTTTATAACCAAAATGAGTGGTTTTGTCGGACATTGGCACAGGTATCTCAAGGAAAACAGGCGGCTATTGTAGCTGGTGTTGGGGGTCTCAGGAAAGTTTAACGACCTGAGTGTCTGGATCTCGAGACTGATTGGCCTTATGGAGCCTCTGCAAATAGTCGGTCCAGTTAGGCGTTAGGTTGGCACCCAGTTCAAACAGATAGTCCCAGGAAAAAATCCCCGAGTTATGGCCGTCGTCAAAGGTGATTTGAAGGGCATAGTTGCCAGACTTCTCCAGCTTGCTAATCAGTACATGACGCTTGCCAGTTTGCAGGACCTCCTGCCCCTTGCCGTGACCGCGCACCTCCGCGCTAGGGGAGTAAACGCGAAGGTACTCGGCAGGCAGGGTAAAGCGCACATCGCCCTGATACTCTAGGTTGAGAGCATCTTTGCCTTCACTGACAACAATACGTGTGGGTATGGGCATCTATAAAATAAACCGGGTTAGGTCTTCATTGCTGGCCAGTTCACCCAGATGTCTGGTTACAAATTCAGCATCAATACTGATGGCCTCGCCTTTGGCACCCAGGTCCGAGGCCTCAAAGGAAATCTCTTCTAATAGCCGCTCTAAGATCGTATGCAGGCGGCGCGCGCCGATGTTTTCTGTTCCCTCATTAACCTCAAAGGCTATCTCTGCCATGCGTCGCACACCGTCCTGAGTAAACTCTATGCTGAGCCCCTCTGTAGCCATGAGCTCAGAGTACTGTTTAGTGAGACTTGCCTTAGGCTCGGTGAGAATGCGTTCCAGATCATTAATTTCCAGCGAGTTGAGCTCAACCCTTATGGGGAGTCGGCCCTGTAATTCCGGAATAAGGTCAGAAGGTTTAGATAGGTGAAATGCACCAGAGGCAATAAACAGAATATGGTCAGTTTTAATCATGCCGTATTTAGTGGATACCGTACTACCTTCGATCAGTGGCAGAAGATCACGCTGAACGCCTTCTCTAGAGACATCGGCACCGCCACTGCCTTCGCCACGGCGACAGACCTTGTCGATTTCATCGAGAAAAACAATGCCATTCTGCTCCGCCGCTTCAACGGCCGCGGCTTTAACTTTCTCTTCGTTGACTAATTTAGCGGCTTCTTCATCTTTAAGTTGTTTAAGAGCCTCGGCTACGGTCACCTTACGGCTCGCGGTTTTGCCTTTGCCCATATTGCTAAACATACTCTGCAGCTGATTGGTCATCTCTTCCATCCCTGGGGGTGCCATAATCTCAACGCCAGCGGGGATTTGACTTAACTCGATCTCAATTTCCTTTTCGTCCAGCGCTCCTTCGCGGAGTTTTTTACGGAAAATCTGTCTGGTTGAGTTTTCCTTTTCGGTCTCGGTGTCGGCGCTGCGCGCCGCTGGTAGCAGAGCATCCAGCACTCGCTCCTCGGCCGCATCCATGGCGCGTTGAGCGACCTTTTCCATCTCCTGCTCACGGCGCTGTTTAACGGAGGTCTCGACCAGATCACGAATAATGGACTCGACGTCCTTACCCACATAGCCGACCTCAGTAAATTTGGTCGCCTCTACTTTCACAAAAGGGGCATTGGCAAGACGTGCAAGGCGGCGAGCGATTTCGGTTTTACCCACGCCAGTGGGGCCTATCATCAGAATATTCTTGGGCGTGACTTCATTGCGCATCTCTTCATCCAGCTGCGCTCGGCGCCAGCGATTACGCAGGGCGATCGCCACGGCGCGCTTAGCATCGTCCTGGCCAATAATATGGCGATTCAGTTCATGAACGATTTCACGGGGGGTCATTTGAGACATAAGAATTCCTGGCTACGTTGGTGCAGTCTTAGGTATTAGAATCTAATTCTTCAATAGTTCTATTGTGGTTGGTGTAGATGCAGATGTCGCCAGCGATCTTGAGACCCTGCTCGACAATATCTCGGGCGCCCATCTCAGTGTTATCAAGCAGAGCACGAGCTGCAGACTGTGCGAACGGCCCACCAGAACCTATGGCAATAAGATCATCCTCAGGCTGAATCACATCGCCGTTACCAGTAATAATCAACGAGGCTTCGCTATCAGCGACGGCAAGTAGGGCTTCAAGTTTGCGCAGGATACGATCGGTACGCCAGTCTTTGGCTAGCTCAACGGCAGCTTTGGTAAGGTTGCCCTGGTGCTGCTCGAGCTTGGCTTCAAAGCGTTCAAACAGAGTAAAGGCATCGGCAGTACCGCCGGCAAACCCCGCAATTACCTGATTCTTGTAAAGTCGACGTACCTTGCGTGCGTTGCCCTTCATGATGGTATTGCCCAGGCTGACCTGGCCATCACCACCTATGACTACTTTGCCATTGCGGCGCACAGACAGAATGGTTGTTCCACGATATTGTTCCATCTCAATTACTACCTTTAATCTTTTGCTTAGAGTAGAGATGGGGTCGGACGCTTAAATATCAATGCTGCGAAGTGAATTAATCCCCTAGAGATGGTTGTTGTGTTTTAAATCATCCACGCAGGAGAGAATGCTGTCCCGCAGCACAGAGACAATAAAGTCTACCTGTTGGCGATTAATAATTAGCGGTGGCGACATTACATTGAGGTTCACAATGGGTCTTACAATTAATCCTCTGCTATCAGCCTGATTAGATACCCACTTGCCGATATCCAGTTCTTCCGGGAAACGCTCTTTACTGACCCTGTCTTTTACAAACTCTACACAGGCCATCAGGCCTATGCCGCGGACATCTCCTACGATGGGTAGGTCGGCCAGCGTTTTTAGCTGCTGTTGGAAATAGGGTCCAATATTCTGCACATGAGGCAGTAACTGCTCGCGCTCCATAATCTCAATATTTTTTAGTGCTGCAGCGCAGGCCACGGGATGACCTGAATAGGTAAAGCCATGGGTAAAACAGCGGCCATGTCCCAGTTCGCTGATTACATTGTGAATTTTACTGGAATAAATAGTGGCGCCCAGCGGCTGGTAGCCAGAGGTCAGGCCTTTGGCCGAACAGATAATATCGGGCTGAAAGTCGAAGACTTCTTTTGAGGCAAACCAGTGGCCGAGGCGACCAAAGGCGGTAACCACCTCATCTGACACATAGAGCACATCATATTTCTGACAGATTTCCCAGGTACCCCGATGATAACCCTGGGGTGGGACAATAACTCCACCAGCGCCAAAAACGGGCTCGGCAAAGAAAGCTGCCACTTTATCCGCACCGACCTGCAAAATTTTATCTTCCAGTTCCTGAAGCTTCGAGGCTAGAAAGTCGCTTTCACTGATGCCCTCGACGTCGGCGCGATAATAATTGGGGCAGGAGATATGGTGAATAGTATCCTGAATATAGTCGAATTCCGGTGGATGATCTCCGGGTTTGCCGCCGATAGACATAGAGGCATAGGTAGACCCATGATAGGAGTTAACTCGGGAAATAATATGCTTTTTGTCCTGCTTTCCTCGGCAGTTTTGGTAGAAATGAATCAGCCGATAAGCTGTATCTATCGCCGTTGATCCGCCACAGGATAGCGCCACATGGTTGAGGTCACCGGGCGCCAGGTTAGCGAGTTTTGTGGCCAGAGTTGCAGCTGGTATGTTGGTCATATCCACAAAGGGACTAGCATAGGCCATCTGCTTGACCTGCTCGGCGATGGCCTCAGCCATTTCATCTCGACCAAGGCCAATATTGGTACACCAGAGCCCGCCCACGGCATCCAGATAACGCTTACCATCAGTGTCATAGATATAGGCACCCTCGGCCGCAGCTATGGGTAGCGCTCCCTCTTCAGCGATCGCATCAAAGACCTGCCAGGGATGCAAAAAATGCTCTCTGTCACTATTACTGATGGCCTGGGTGTCATATTGATTGAAGTCGATGTTGTTAATTGCGCTCATGGGTTACCCGAAAAATTTAATTCAGTCCACAGGGTACTGAGCTACTAATTTGAAGACTAATACCCTCAACTGGGTAATTATTGTTCTAGAGGCCTATAGCCGTTTTTGCGGACACTTCGCTCCACCTGACCGGGAAGGAAGTTAAACATGGGATTAAGATGCAAGCCAGCGCGGCTCAGGCCATAGGAGGTCCAGTTATTACAGGTGTTTAGAAGCAGGTAAATTCCGCGAGATTTGAAAAACTGTGTGCCGCAATACCTGTCACGGACCTTAGTAGGTCGATGGCATTTATCTAATTTAATATGGCGATTGATAAATAGGGCGACAGACTCCATCAGAGCCTGGTTGACCGAAATACTATAGATTGTTGCCTGGTCACTCAGCTCTTGATAAAGATCATTGGTGCCCAGCAGCCCTATCACTGCAGAGGTAGGTAGCAGTAGCGCTCGCAGGCCCAGCCAAAGAGGTTGGTGCTTAGCCCCATAGTAGCGGTAGTCACCCCAGCCGACTCTAATCCACTGGCAGTTGGGAAAATATTCCTTTAGCGATGGCACCCTAGACAGCAGTGCCTCCGCTGGCAGCGCCAGGTGGGTATGAATGCCATCGCGAATAAAATGTAGTTCCAAATTAGACATTATTTGCGCCCTCGGACCTCAAGATTACAGGTTTTTGCGGCTTCCTAACAGGGCCTTTAGCGCCGTTTACCAACTACCGCCTCATGGGTATTGTCGCGGTCACCTCTGGGCACCAATAATAGGCTGAAATGATTTATAGTCAGCTCTGCAATGGCCCTTAGGCCCGAAACCAAACCAGACGCAGATTAAATAGTGGATTCGCCAATGACAGTCATACTGAAAGACAGTAGCTTAATTAAATCTCAGGCTTATATAGCGGGCCAGTGGGTCAATGCAGACTCAGGCGAGACATTTGCTGTGACTAACCCAGCCACCCATAAAACGCTGGTTGAGGTTGCCAAATGTGGCACTGCCGAGACCAGGCGAATGATTGAGGCCGCAGAAGTGGCCCAGAGAGCCTGGGCCAAAACCACTGCCAAACAGCGCGCTGCACTATTGCGCAGCTGGTTTAATTTGATGATGGAAAATCAGGAAGATTTAGCCCAGCTACTAACCGCAGAGCAGGGCAAGCCAATAGCAGAGGCTCGCGGCGAAATTGCCTATGGGGCTAACTATGCCGAGTGGTTTAGTGAGGAGTCCAAACGTGTCTACGGCGATATTATTCCGCAGCCATCCAATGACAAGCGCATTATGGTCATCAAACAGCCGGTGGGAGTGGTGGCCTGCATTACTCCCTGGAACTTCCCTAATGCCATGCTCACTCGCAAAATTGCCCCGGCCATAGCTGCTGGCTGCGCTGTGGTCTGTAAACCAGCCAATGCAACACCATTGTCGGCGCTGGCGCTGATGGAGCTGGCCGAGAGAGCTGGCTTCCCCAAGGGTTTGGTCAATATGGTCACTGGCCGCACCGCAGAGATTGGTGCTGAGATCACCAGCAACCCCATTGTGCGCAAAGTTACCTTTACGGGTTCCACTCCAGTGGGCAAACAGCTAATGGCGGAATGCGCGCAGACGGTCAAGCGCACTTCAATGGAACTGGGCGGCAATGCACCATTTATTGTTTTTGATGATGCAGATATTGATGCCGCAGTGCAGGGGGCGCTGGTCTCAAAATACCGCAACGCAGGTCAGACCTGTGTCTGTTCCAATCGCTTGATTATTCAGGCGGGAATCTATGATGAATTTACTGCAAAACTGTCCGAGGCAGTGAAAACCCTAAAGCTGGGTAATGGTGCTGAAGAGGGCGTCACAGTTGGCCCACTGATAGACGAAAAAGCCGCCACTGGTGTCTGTGAGTTTATTGATGATGCCGTGGCTAAAGGTGCAACTGTAAATCTGGGTGGCAGCCGCAGTGACCTGGGTGGCACCTTTGTGGAACCCACTATCCTGACTAATGTAACGCGCGATATGCGCGTGTTCTCTGAAGAAATTTTTGGGCCAGTGGCACCCCTGTTTAGGTTCGAGACGGAAGAAGAAGTAGTGCAGATGGCCAATGATACCGAGTTTGGTCTGGCAGCCTATTTCTACTCCAGAGACATAGGCCGTGTTCATCGTGTGGCTGAGCAGCTTGAATACGGCATTATTGGCGTAAACGAAGGCATTATCTCCAATGAGATGGCACCTTTTGGGGGCGTCAAGGAATCCGGCAGTGGTCGCGAGGGTTCCAAGTACGGTATGGATGACTATATGGATATTAAATATATCTGTATGGGCGGCATCGATAAATAAACAGTGACGAGTCACCAGGGAATTACTATGACCCATTTAATTTATCCAACAACAAATTTTAAAGCCATTGAGCAGATTACCATCGAGCGTGGTGAGGGCTGTTATGTGTGGGATAAAGACGGCAATCGATATCTAGAGGGTTTGGCCGGTCTCTGGTGCACGGCGCTGGGTTACGGCAATCAGGAGTTGATTGACACCACCACTGAGCAAATGAGCAAGCTGACCTTTAGCCATATGTTTGGCGGCAAGACCCATCAGGTTGCGATTGATCTGGCGGACAGGCTCGCCGATATGATTCCAATGAAAGACGCAGTATTGTCCTTTGGTAATTCTGGCAGCGATGCCAACGATACCCATATTAAATTATTGCGCTACTATCACCAAGCCATAGGCAAGCCCGAGTGTCGCAAGATTATTGCTCGGGAGCGCTCCTATCATGGGGTGACAGTTGCTGCAGCCTCGTTAACAGGTTTGCCGGTCACCCAAAATCATTTTGACCTACCTGTGGATGCGCTGGGGATTCTGCGCACCGATCATCCCCATTACTACAGGGGCAAACAGGGGGATGAGTCGGAAACAGACTTTGTTGATCGCATTGTGGCCAATCTCGAGGCGATGATTGTGCGCGAGGGGCCGGAGACTATTGCCGCCTTTATTGCTGAGCCAATTACCGGTGCCAGTGGCGTGATTGTACCCCCACAAGGTTACTACCAGAAGGTTCAGGCAGTACTGAACAGGTACGATATTATGTTTTGGGCCGACGAAGTGATTACAGGATTTGGCCGCACTGGCAATGATTTTGGTTGCACCACCATGGGCATCGAAGCGCCGGATATGATGACCTTTGCCAAGCAACTTTCCTCTGCCTATATGCCCATTAGCGCCTCTGCTATTCGTCGCGATATGTATGACGCCATGATAGATCAGAGCGCCAATGCTGGTGCCTTTGGCCATGGTTATACCTATTCCGGTCACCCGGTGGCCTGCGCGGTTGCGGACAAAACGCTGGAGATTTATCAGCGCGATCAAATCTTTGAGAAAGCTGCGATCACAGGTGCTTATCTCCAAAAGCGTCTAGCTGAATTTACCGACCATCCTCTGGTGGGTGAAGTGCGTGGTAGCGGCCTGATTGGTGCACTGGAGCTGGTCGCCAATAAAGAGACTGGCGAGCCCTTTGTGGGTGGCGCTGTCGGTGGCTATGCACAGAAGATGGCCCAGGATAATGGCCTGTTGATTCGAGCTGTTGCGGGTTCCAGCCTGGGTTTCTGCCCACCGCTGATCATTACCACAGAGCAGATTGATGAGATGATAGAAAAAGTGGCGATCGCCTTAGATGCGACCCTCGATCACTGTAAGGCTGAGAACCTTTTAGTCTAGCTATCTGGATCAGGCTTTTTTTGGCTAATCTCAAGCAGCCTGATCATCTCCTGCAGATGCTTTTTCGATATAGAGGCCACAAACTGTCTAGGTAAACGCATATGTTTGCCAACAGAATGCAAACAGCATCCCATCCATATTGTGCTTCACCCCTGATCTCTGTCTAACCGAAGGAAAACTGCGGCCCCGTTCCTGTTTCAGTTATTGCCAGTCCATTAGTCTTGCCGGGCTTCTAGAGCAATGGAGCAATACATTTAATGGATAAAAAGAGGACATCACCATGGCACTTGCCTACGCAATTAAAAAAAATGCAGTATCACTAGCGGTTAAACAATTGTCTTATAAGCAGAATGTAGTTGCTGTTAATACGCTGATTACCAGTGTTCTTTCTTCGAGCCTACCAACACTTAATCAAAATCCACCAGACTGGAATGACTTTGTCTCTGCCTATGAAAAAGCAGATGCCGGAGCATTAACCTGGGTTAATAATGTGATGGCGCGATTACTTAATGTTCCCGATGATGTAAAAAGCTATAACTCCAATATCACCCAGCTTCTAGCCAATGCCAAATTGCAGGCTCAGACCTTAGAGAGTAATCCAGCTAATAAACCTGCTATGGATGCTCTAAATGCAGACCTAACCAATCTCAACAGTACCTTTGGCCTGGTAGTAACTTTTATAACCGGGGCCCTAAATGCCATCAAAGGCTTTAAAGATGAGTTGCCCGCTATGGCGACTAATCTGCAAAGCATTGCGGATAGCTCAACCAAGGCGGCCAATGCCGACCAGGCTCAAATCGATAAACTCAACTCAGATATTGATAACCTGCACAATGAGATTAAAAGTCTCACCGCGGCCCTAATTGGCTTGGGTATCGCCGATGGCATTGCGCTAACACTGGGAACTGTAGCCACCATAGCGGCCTTCCCCGAAGGCGCCCTGGTCTGGTTTGTACTGGGGCCAGTGGTGGCTGTGGCCACTACCTATATTGCCATAGATGCATTGAAAATTAAGGCAGATAAGGCGGCCATAGAAGCCGATGAGCAGCAGATCAGTGGCTTGACTGCCGATGTCTCTACGCTTCATATACTGTCTAAAAACTTTGCCGCCATGTCCGCGCAAACAGTGGAGATAGAAAATAATCTACAGGCTATCTTGCTGGAGTGGCAAACACTGGAAAGCGATGTAAACACTGCGGTTAGCGATATCAAATCAGCGGTCGCCGACACCGGCTCTGCCAATTTTACAGCCGTAGTATCGGAGTTAGAAGATGCGAGTTCCGAATGGAGCGCGGCATACCAACAGGCGGGAGATCTGCACCTTGATCTCAATGTTAATGATGCCGAACTTAGTGTCGGCATGTCATCAGCTGACGTTCAGGCGGCATTGGCTAAGGGCAATAAGGTGGATATCATTAAATATTATAACGAGGTGCAAAATCAAAAGAGCACCGCAGCGGCTTAGTCGCTAGTTATTTGCAATAAAAACAGGTCGTTTAGTATCACTGGCGGAGCCGCACAATCGGTTCCGCTTTTTTTTTGGTTTTAATACCTAAGTCGGGTGGCCGGTAATAGATCTTATCGCTTCATAGGTAGGCCTAAGACTGCCATACATCTTTTTATAAACATTGCTGTACAGCTCTTGGTAGATTCTTTGGCTGTCTGATTGGGGCTCAAAGCGATCCGCGACATGGGTCATCTTGGCCACAGCTGTATCAAAGTCTTCATAGACCCCGCTGCCTACTGCCGCTGCTATCGCAGCTCCCAGTCCGGACGTTTCATAGGTGTGGGGGCGCTCTACCGGCATGCCAAAGATATCTGCACTGATCTGCATAATCTGATCACTCTGAGATCCACCACCAGATATCACTAGTCGCTTAAGCGTTTTGCCGCTGCGTTTTTCCAATAGTTCCTTGCCCTCACGCAGTGCATAGGTGAGGCCCTCTATCATGGCGCGATAAAGGTGGGCTCTGGTATGTACCTCAGTAAAACCTATAATCGCGCCCTTAGCTTCGGGACCCGCATGGTTGGTGCCGCCACCCCAATAGGGCTGTAAGGTCAGGCCCATAGAGCCAGCGGGCACAGCTTTTAAAAGCTCATCGAAAAGGGTTTCAGGGGCCACACCAGTGTTATCCGCCTGGGTCTGTTCATGGAGGCCGAATTCCTGTTTAAACCAGCTAACCATCCAGTAGCCTCGTTCGACCATCATCTCCACATTAAAAGAACCCGGCACTACCCCAGGATAAGCTGGGTGGAATGGGATAGCTTCGAGATATTTTTCGCTGGTGATATTTAAGGTGGCCATGGTGCCGTAGCTGAGGCTGCCAGTTTCTGCATCCAGGCATCCGGTTCCCAATACTTCGCAAGCCTTATCGGAGCCGCTGGCAATCAGTGGCAGGCCCAGAGGTATACCAGATTGCTCGGTAGCCTGCTGGCTAATATGGCCCAGAATTTCTCCGGCGGGTTTTAACTCAGGTAGCATCTCTGGGGTAATACTCAGGGCACGCCACTGCCAATCTTTTACCGAGGCCCAATCCAGGCGTTTAAAGTCGAAAGGTATATAGCCCACCTGACTGGCAATAGCATCTGTGTATTGGCCGGTTAATCTATAGGTCTGATACCCGGAAAGCAGCAGAAATTTATCGACTTGCTGCCAGATTTCGGGCTGTTCCTGAGCGATCCAGTTAGCCTCAGCCTGCTGGTGCACCAAATCGACAAAGGCCTTGGCGCCGACCAATTTCATAAGCCCAGATTCAAAGACACCCAGTTTTGGAAGGCTATCGACGGTGCGCTGATCTAGCCAGCTAACAGCGGGGCGCAGAGGCTGATTATCGGAGCCCATGGCAACTGCAGTAGCGCGCTGGGTGGTTATGGATACCGCTTGAATTTCTTCGCGGGGAAAATCCAACAGGGGCCAGAGTGTGTTACAGGCCTGACAGAGGGAAGTCCAGAAATAGTCCGCCTCCTGTTCTGCCCAGCCGGGCTGTTTGGAGAAATAGGGTTCGATATCAACTTTGCTCTTAGCAACTAGCGCCCCCTGCTGATCAAAGATCATGGCGCGGATACTCTGGGTGCCATTGTCTATGGCGAGAAAGTATTTCGGTTTTTCCATAACTGCCACCGTATTATTGTTTTTATGGTTTGTTGCTAGGGTCCGGAAAATAATAGAAACGCTGCCAAATAGCCTGGTAGCGGGTGAGCTCAGACTGCCAGTGCTGCTCGTCCCAGCCCAGCTCGGTCATACAGATATCTTTGAGTGGACCAAAAACCTCGGCGCCACCATCGGGCAGGCACATCCCCAATCTGGTGCGTCGCAACAGCAAATCGTCCAGATGTTGAACCTGTTCATTGCGTGCGGCCCAGCGGCATTCCGCCAGGCAAAACTCCGTTTCGCCAATACATTGCCGCTCCTGAGCATTGGCCTCGGCCAAAATAGTTTGTGCTGTATTACCATAGCGGCCTAACAGGCGCTGCGCCCAGCCAGGGTTGTCTGGCACTAATGTGGCTGCATCAATAGTCGGGGCACTAAACACATGATCGCCGACAAATAGGTTAGCGGCAGGCAGCTTGTCAGCCGCAGCTTCTAGAGCGTCCAGCGCAATCAACCTAAAGGTGGTGAGCTTACCGCCGCTCACTGTAATCAGGCCATTGTCCGACCAGGTAGCATGGTCCCGGCGCTCTTTTGAGGGGTCTTTGGCATTATCAGAACCTATCACCGGGCGCACGCCGGCCCAGGTCGAGATAACCTCGTCGCGGGACAGGGGGGTCTGGGGAAATACTGCGTTAAAGCCATCCAGTAAATACTGGATTTCCTCGGGAGAGATACTAGCTTCAATATCCAGATCTTCATGGTGATCCAGATCTGTGGTGCCGATCACCGTCGCGCCCTCCCAGGGATAGACATAGACGCCGCGTTTATCCTCCGGGTGTAATGTGGTTAGAACATCGGTCACAGGACAGAAACTTTTGGGAATAATAAGATGACTGCCACGCAGGGGCCGCACACGCTTTTCCGAGTTGAGCTGGTTGCGCAAGTTGTCTGCCCAGGCTCCGGTGGCATTAATAACCACAGGTGCAGTTAAGGCAATGGTATCACCCTGTTCTGTATCCTCCATCACCAGGCCGCTGACCTGATTATTGGTCATCAGCAGCTCGCTTACCTTACAGTAGTTAATTGCCTGAGCACCATTGGCCATGCTCTCTTGCAGTACTCGCAACACCAGTCTCGAGTCATCGACCATGGCGTCGGTATAGTAGCAAGCCCCTTTTAAATTTTTGGTTTCCACGCCGGGGAAATGCTGCTCCAGAGCCTTATTGTTACAGTAGCGATGATCGCGAATACGAGCCAGAAAATCATAGATAGTGAGAATAATGCTCATGGCAAAACGGCCAGGGAAGTTGCCCTTGCCCAGAGCAAAATAAAAGGCAATGCGATCAACCAATCCCGGGGCTTCTTTCAACAGGCGCTCACGCTCTTGCAGCGAATCCTTGGTCAGGCCTAGATCGCCAGCGGCCAGATAGCGCAGGCCACCATGAACCATTTTTGAGGAGCGGCTTGAGGTCCCCCAGGAAAAATCCTGCTGTTCCAGTAACAGCGCTCTGTAGCCACGACGCACTGCTTCACGCAATACGCCAGCACCGGTAATACCACCGCCGACAATAATCAGGTCCCAGTCTAGAGATTGACCGCTGCGCATCTCTGCCAGTAAAACATCGCGAGAGTTAGCTTGGCTCATACTATGATTGCTCGTCACTTTTTTTTGATCGCGTCATTTATCACTCCATTCCTTAGGGATTGCTTATTATCCGGCAAAAGCTTACCTGGGTTCATCTGCCCTTTGGGGTCAAAGAGCTCGCAGAGACTATTAATTGCGGCAATACCTAGCTCACCTTTCTCGGCCTGCAGATAGTTGCGATGATCTGCGCCCACACCATGCTGATGACTAATAGTGCCGCCACTGGCGACAATCTGCTCTGCGCCTGCTGCCTTAAGTTTATGCCAGCGTTGCAGTGCCTGCTCATAGCTGTCGCCAAAGCGATAGACATAAGTGGTATAGATACTGGAGCCCTGACCATAGACGTGGCTGAGATGAGTATAGGCATGTACCTGCTCATCCTCGTCAGCCAAGCCAGTGCGTATCGCCTGTTCAATTCTGTCGACCGACTCTGAGACGGCGGACCAGTCAACCGCGGTTTCCATAGTATCCACAGCATAGCCAGCGGCCCCTAAAGGATCGCGAATATAGGGTGCGCGGAAGCGGCCATGGGCCCAGTTGTCGCCCAACCCCGATTGATCTGCGACGCCACTCTGTGCGGTACAGAGTTCTATTGCCGTCTCTTTGGCATGGGCGCAATGTTTGGCGCTGCCGGTCACACCAAAGGTCATCATCACTTTGCCTGAGCCTATACCTTTTTCTGCCAGGGCGGCCTCAAGGGCAACGACACCAGCGGTATCGTCGCCAGCGCCCATATGTAAAAGACTGGTGGTTTCCAATGGATTACTAAGGCGCACCATAGACAGTGCGACGCGCTGTTGCACTAATGACCGCGCAGCTGTCAGACCCACCTCCCATGAGGGGAAAAAAACTACCTGAAACTGCTCGGTTTCTGGCACTGGTGTTACCCGCACCACCACTTCAGTAATAATGCCCATACGGCCCTCAGAGCCGAGGACCATCTCGCGAATATCCGGGCCCGCAGAGGAGGCTGGAATTGTGGGGATATCCATGGTGCCCCTGAGGGTTTCCATGCTGCCACCGGCAAACATGGCTTCAATGCGACCATAGTGCAATGACTGCTGGCCACTGGAGCGGCTGGCGACCCAGCCCCCTACAGTCGACAGTTCCCAGGACTGGGGATAATGTCCGAGAGTAAAGCCCTCGGCTTGCAACTGGGCTTCAATTTCGGGCCCAGCTGTGCCAGCGCCAAAGGTTGCCAGCTGACTGACAGGGTCAAGTTTAAGCAGTTTGTTCATCTTCGCCATGCTGATGGTCAGTACGGGGCGATCGCTGATATTGGGATTGATATGACCAACCACTGAGGTACCACCGCCATAGGGGATCACATCGATATCATGGTCGGATGCGTATTGCAGCAGCTCACGCACCTGCTGGCTGGATTCAGGCTGGGCAACTCCATCTGGGAAGGTGCCAATATCACCGCTGTGCATTGCCAGCCAATCGGGCAGGCTCTGGCCCCGGGCATGGCGCACCCGTGTTTCCGGGTCGAGGCTAATTAATGGGTGGGCATTGAGCCGCGACTTGGGGACAGTGGCCACCACTTCTTCTAGGCTGGCTTGCGGCAGCGAGACACCTGGTCCCACGAGCGAGCCCAGAAGCATTTTTAAGCCACTGTTTAGGGCCATTGTCAGCTCGCTATTTTCATTTCCCCAGCCATTCCAGAGCCGCATATTATTCACCTTTAAAAGCGTTATTTTTTTAGTTAAAAGGCATAGAAAAACTGCCTTGTGGTGCCTACACTCTGTCATGGTAATATCGCTGCGCAGGCATCGGAATTTACAGAGTTTAGTCATACTATAGTCATTGAACTCTATAATAAAGACACAGCAAAAATGGTCACTGTCGCAGTACGACAGCGGAGTCACTATTTCGGTCAGCAACAGGATAACCAATACTCATATGTTGGAAACCAGCAATCATAGTCTGGCCTCAGTGCCCGCTATTAATCAGTATCTCAAATCGGCGCAGGCTTGCGGAGTAGATTATTTTCCTCTGCTGGAGCAGGCTGGCATAGACGTGCAGATATTGGCGGACAATAGCAAACACATCCCTGTTGCTGCGATGGAGCATTTGCTGGAGTTACTGATCGAAGCGAGCGGCGACCACTGTTTTGGCCTGCATTCGTCTCGTTTTACCGAGCCGGCATCCTATTCTGTGCTCGGCTACATCTGCATGAACTGCTCTACATTGCGGATGATTCAGGCCAAAATCCCACTTTATGAAAAAATCGTCGGTGATATGGGTGTGACCACTGTGGAAATCGCCCAGGGGTTTGCATTGCAGAGCTGGCATTGTAAATTTATTAGCCCTCAGGCCAAGCGCCATGAAGTCGAGCATGTGTTGGGCTCCTGGGTGACCTATGCGCGTAACTTTCTAAATTTTGAACCCCATGATGCAGTGTGGTTTGAGCATGAGCCGCCGACTGACCCTGCATTGCTGGCGGACTATGATGAGATATTTGGTTGTCAGGTACTATTTAATCAGCCGTGCAGTGGCCTGCGTATTAGGGAATCGAAACTGGATATGCCCCTGCCTCAGGCCAATGAAAAACTATTGGAGATGTTGCTTGAGCACGCCACTCGTCTGCTGGCAGAGATCACTCAGCATCACCGGGTGTCGGATCAGGTGAAAAGTTTGCTGCGGCTGATGCTTAAGCAACAGACGCCATCCAGCACAGTGATTGCTGAAAAGCTGGGTATGAGCAGTCGCACATTACAGCGCAAGCTGGGTGAAGAGGGCACCCATTACAAAAATGTATTAAATGAACTGCGCCTTGAATTGGCTCTGTACTACCTGAAACATACAGAGCTCAATCTTGAGAGCATTGCTTATGAACTTGGCTATGCTGAGGCCAGGTCTTTTTACCGCAGCTTTAAGCAATTGACAGGCCGCACAGCGGGCTCTTACCGCAGCCCTGACTAACTATTTTATTAGCCCCTGTTCCTGAGCCCAGGCCTTGCAACGCTGCATACCTTCCTCAAATGGCATCTCGGGCTTCCAGCCTAAAATTCTCTCCGCTTTAGCAATACTAAACCAGCTTTTGGTACAAAGCTGCACCACGGTTGCCGTTGAGGCTTCATTGACACCACCGGTGAGGTTGGCGATTTTAGTGGCAGCAGAGGCGGCTATCAGTGCCAGTTTTGTCGATACTGTCAGTGGGCCGCGTTTGTTCATCCAATTATAATGATGGCTAAAAAATTCTTTAGTGGTGATATAGCCTTCACAGGAAAGGTTAATAATTTCACCATGGGCTTCTTCGGTGGACACCGCCAGCGCAATGCCGCGAATAAGATCATCAATATAGATGGGGCGAAAAAAGCCCTCACCTTTGGCGGGTAGTATTAATTGCCCTTTATTTATGGCTTCAATCGGCAGAATAAGCCAGGGGCGACTGCCGGGACCATAGACATCGCCAGGTCGTATAATTACCAGTTCCATGGCGCTGTTGGCCGTGGCCGCTAATACAGCATGTTCGGAAGCCAGTTTGGTGAGCACATAACTGCCGCCATCTGCATGCACGGGATGAGTTTCATCCAGCTCACCCTCTGCTGAATTGCCATAGGCGACAACCGAAGAAATCTGTACAAACCGTTGCACCTGATATTTTTCGGCGGCCGCTACCAATTTGCCTGTCGCCAATACATTGACGCGCCACATATCATCATCAGCAATGGAGTTGGAGACCAGTGCTGCAGTGTGTACCACCACATCACAGTCTATCAGTAACTGGCTAATGGTTTCTGGTTGAGCGATATCAGCTTCAATAATATCCTCACCATTGCCGCACAGGTCGACGCCGATAACAGCGATACCCTGAGCTTGATAGTGGCGCATTAACTGGTTGCCAATAAAGCCGTTGGCACCAGTGATTAGAACTTTATTGGGTAGTTTCTGGCCCATACTGATCTCCCGTTATTGTTATGATTGAGGCGGTGTGGTCAAATTTTTTCGGTAAAAGCTACCCGCGGTTTTGGCCAGCGCCATTTTTGAAAACAGATGGGTGATCCAGGTTGTCATGCGGTTTGACAGTCCAGGAACCAATGTCGCCTTGCCTTTGAGGCAGGCATCAATTCCCTGTTCTGCTACCTGTTGGGCAGACTGCATCATGCCGGCCGGTATCGATAGCTTGGCGCCCTGGTCCGGATTATCCATCATTTTAGTGGCTGTATAGCCTGGGCAAAGTGCGGTCACATTGACGCCGGTTCCCGCTGCTTTCAGTTCATTGTGCAGCGCCTGGGTAAAGGACAGCACAAAGGCTTTGGTTGCGGCGTAGATATTTTGATTGGGTATTGGCATCCAGGCAGCCAGTGAGGCGACATTGAGAATATTCCCGCCCTGTCTGGACGCCATATCATTGGCAAATAGATGGGTGAGCGAGGTCAGTGCCAGCATGTTCACGGTCATCATCTCTTCTTGGGCACCCAGATCCAGCTCGGTAAAAAAGCCATTGTGCAGCAGACCTGCATTGTTAATCAAAAAGTCGACCTGTAAGTTTTGGTCTAACGTCATCTGAAAAAGATCTTTAGCGGCCTGAGGTTTGGCTAGGTCACAGCTAATTACATAGCAGCCAACACCATGCTTTGCTGCCAAGTTGTCGGCAATTTTTTCAAGAACCTCCTGGCGACGTGCAACCAGGATAAGATCATAGCCTCGGCTGGCAAGAATTTTACAAAACTCGAGACCGATGCCGTCAGATGCGCCAGTTACCAATGCCGTAGTCATTTTGATTACCCTTTATTTATTTTTAATGATTTAGAGTTTTATCATAACTTAAATTCGAATCGATTCACTGACCTTTGCGGTCATAGGTGTTGCAAACTCGGACAGACCCTAGAGATCAACTGAGGCTGGATTTTGCGCAGGCATAAAAAAAGGACGGGGGATACCCGTCCTTTTCTGGTCTACCTACAGAAGATTAGAATCTATAAGTAAAGCGACCTCCCCAAACAGCACCAGGAGATCTGTATCGACCATGCGAACCACTTGCTAGAGGAATATCGAATGCACCTGTAGCAGTGAGTTTGTCAGTTACGTTTTTGCCGTAGAACATAAAGTCCCAGCTCTCAGCACTAACACCGGCGCGCAGATTGACCTTACCATAACCGTCTTGAATATCAATTGGGTCGTGGTCGCCAGTCATTTTAAACGCAGCCGTAAAGTTGTAGTCGACACTTGCGAAGGCCATCAGACCATTCGATAGTGCTCTACTGTAGTCAGCGCTTAAAGAACCTGAGTAGTCGGCACCAAAGCTATCTCCAGACAGGCTTTGGCTCTGACCAGCCTTGGTTCCATCAGCAAGGAACTGCGCCTGACAGCCCATGGCGGACGTGACGGGTGAGCTTGCGGTAATGGTACCCAAGCCTAAGAGTGCCGAGTCCTGAGCGGCAGTACAACCCGCCGAGTCGAATTCGCCATACTGAGCATCTAGGAATGCAACGTTAGCACCCAGTACCAGATTGTCCGAGTACTGCCACTTCATGTCCATCTCTATGCCTTCGATGTCTGAACTTGCCGCGTTAGCAACCACGAAACCTAGGCCAACAAAGGTAGATACCTGCTGATCCATGTACTCACTGTTAAAGTAAGCCCAGTTGAAGGTCATAGCACCGTCTAACAATGTGTGCTTACCACCGATTTCAATAGATTCAGCATTTTCATCTTCGTACTCGAAGCCAACACCAGGGGTAGTGCTCAACACCGTACCATCTGGCAGGAATGCAGGGTTCTGATCATCTACTGCGTTGAAACCACCGCTCTTGAAGCCTTCAGAATAGCTCAGGTACAGCAGGCTGGTGTCCGACATCTCCCACTGCAAGTTAAATGCGGGCATTAACTGATCTGTCTTCCGATCTTCGTCAAACACGTGCGCCCATGACCCAAAGCTCGCCGCGTTGATTGCAGCATTGTAAGGGTTGGTATCTGGAGTCGCCAAGCCGGTAGTATCATGAGTTAGTGCTGTCTCTGCATGAACCGTCTTTTCTTCTTCAGTATAACGGACACCAGCGGTCAAGCTGAGTGAGTCGGTAAGGTTATAAGTACCTTGGAAGAATACTGCCCAGGCATCAGTGTCCTGCTTCCAGTTCGATACTCGTCCAGACTGGTTAAACGAGGTTGCACCATTGATACAGAATGCTGGACCAGTAAGTGCTGCTGGAATATTCAGGAAAGAGCTACAGCCCACGATCGCTTGCATTAAGCCAGGGTTGCCCAAGGTACCATCGATAATAACGGTACGATCAATTTCTTGCTCCTGAGTCTGCCAGTAAACACCAGTAACAAAAGAGAAGTCCTGATCAGTGTCTGAGGCTAGACGGAATTCCTGACTCGTTTGATCATATTCAGAAATGTCCGCGCGACCAATAAACTGCACAGGCAAGAAGTCAGCATCGATGCCATCTTCATATTCATAGCCTGAAATACCTGTTACTGATGAAAGCGTGTAACCACCATCTAGCTCGACTTGGATATTTAAGGAGTTGTCGCTAGTTTGAGTATCAGTACCCTCGGGTTTTTCCATGGTGCTATCCATGTCTCTTCCCAGGCTTTGCGCTAATGCTAGGCCGCCTATGGTGATAGAGTCACGGTATCCATCGATATTGGTGTTTGAGTTTCCGCCATAATCCGGGAACATGATGCCCATAACGGCGTACATCAGACCGTTTGAGGCTGCTATATTTTCTTCAGGCTGGAATCTGTTAAGCGCCGCTGTAGAGCCAAGACGAACAAAGTCGCTCTCAGTGTGCGCAAATTTCACAGTAGTACTATCATTTGGCTCCCAGGTTGCCGATAGACGCCAAATTTGCTCGTCAGTAGTGGGCATGTTGACCGGGGAGGAGTTTCCTGAAGACGCAAAACTGTTAGTATTGTAGCCATCGTCACTGCGATCTCTGACAGCAAAACGCACTGCTAGGTCGTCTGTAATGGGCATATTTAGGATGCCTTCAGCGATTTCGCCCTGATTGCTTTCACGGCTTACGCTAATCTTGCCGGACATCTCCTCACCAACCTGCGCACTGGCAGTGGTTACGTTAATCGCACCAGCAAGGGTATTTTTACCGAAGAGAATACCCTGAGGTCCGCGCAGTACTTCGACCTGACCCAGGTCAAAAAGACCACTACGAACCTGTCGGCTTTTACCATAGTGAATGCCATCTACATAGATACCAACCGACTGTTCGAACGACTGGTTGGCACCAACACCGATACCACGCATGGAAACAATGCTGTTCACCGCGTTTTCAGAAATTCCAAGGTTAGGAACATAGTCACCCAAGTCGGTCATACTCTGGATACTGGCTTCGGAAATTTTATCGCCGCCAATTGCAGTCATCGATATAGGAACATCTTGTAAGCTTTCTGCGCGCTTCTGTGCGGTTACAATTACTTCTTCTAGCTCCGCAGATATTGCACCACTAGAAGCAGTTGCGATAGCCAAAGCTAGCGCGCTCATAGTACGTAATGACGTTTTCATCATTTTTTCCCCTCAACATTTTTATTAGAAACAGCTTTGCGCCGTCGTTCTTATACTTGCTGCTTTGCTTAAACAACCTAGGCAGCGAATTTTTGCTTATTGTCCTGCTTTTCTACTTTTATCAGTGAACTCAGGGACTTTCCCGACTGGATACCACCAATGCTTCTGAATCTATCATAACTTTCGCAATAATGCATGCTCTGTCTAAACGCGCCACAAGGATAGCCATTCCCGCCATTAGACTACAGGCGTTCCTCCATTGCAGTGCTCATTAGATCCTCCAGGAGAAACTTATCCCAGCGGTTACTGTTATAACGGATAATCGAAGGTATCCCTCCTAGCCGCACAATGACCGTCTCAGTAATAGGATTGATCATGATCAGCTGCAGGCCCATGCCCTCAATCCAATAATAGTCTGGATAGTCTTTTAGCCCCCCATAGATATGGTAACCATAGCTATTGCCCTGAGAGACTCCGGTGTTTTGCATGAAAAACCAGGCTGGCCGTTCTGAGTCTGAGAGCATGGTTTTTATCCATTGCTGTGGCACCAGCTGTTGCCCATTGTAGTTGCCGTTGTCGAGATATAGCTGGCCCAGAGCCAGCCAGGATCGCGCTGTGGCAAATAGGCAGCAGTAGCCGTTGTTTTCGACAATACCCGCCTGTTCTAGATGTAGTGGTAGCCAAAGTTTCTCCTCAATCAACTGGCTTAGAGGTTTATCGTAGGCGCGGCTCAAAATAAGGCTGAGTAGGTGGTAATTAATATTGTTGTAATTGAAGCTTGGGTTGTCGCGAAACTGCATTGTCGGCAGCTGTTGGATTAAAGAGGCACCCGCTAAGGTTTTTTCCAGGTCAGTTGTGTCGCTCACCAGGCCAGATCTGTGGTTAAGCAAATCCCGAATACTGACTTTCCGGTCACTATTAATCGTTAATTCAGGCAAGTACTGCTTAATATCGCTCTGTCGGGACGCAATATGCCCCTCATCAATAGCAACACCTATCAACAGTGCGACGATATTTTTTACCAAGGACATACCATTAATCTGCAGGCCCCTTTGCGACTCCTTACTGTAGCTCTCATAGATGATTTTGCCGCGTTGCTGTATCAGCAAAACCTCAGTCTGGCTTTTGGACATCCACTCATCAATCTCAGTGTTGTCGATGTTTGTTGTGGACTCTGCATCGATCTCGGGTTGCTGCCCCTTCACTAGGGTCAATGGTGCGAGGCGCGATGAGTTTGGTGAGGTGATCAATTCGTTGAGTTGCGCGTTGGCTTCCATCTGCAGCTCATTGAGTACGGGCTCCTTCAACGGTGATAGCATAATGGCTACCATGCCTAGGATCAGCAGACACAGACTGATAAAAAGAGCGTTTAAAAATTTCATGGCGCAGAGATCTAAGTTGTTAGCCTAGCTGTTGACTGGCTTTGCGAGCAGCTGAGTCAGCTGGTCTATGCAGGCTTCCATGCTGGTATGAATAAAGCTTTCTATTTCAATTGGAGTGACTGAGGTTTCCCACAGCAGCCGGCAACCATCGGGGTTGGCAGTTACCTCTATTCGTGCATGATGAGATTGCAATGGCGCTGGGGTTGCAAAGCAGGAGTATTCCATTGTTCGCAGCTCATTATCATGGCTGAGGATGCGTTCTTTGATATCCCCTGCACCTGGGAGATGGAGTGATCTTACTTCACCATCAAAGGTGCAGCTGGTCGCGCCTGGCACCCAGTCTATTCTATCCGGGGTGCCGACAATGGCCCAGAGTGCGTCTGCTGTAGCATTAAATTGGTGGTCGAATTTTACCGACATATTGTGGCTCCACTTCTTGGGTCAATACTATGGATGTTATTTTACTGCTCTCGATAGTACAACAGTTAGGATAGCGCTTGGAATGCCTGGAGCTTTTGTGCCACCTTAAAGCAGCGAAAACCTAAGATCAGTCGCTATGCTTTGGGGCAAGACAGCAGGCATAGTTTAATGAAGCCATCCGGTATTAAACTATCGGGTAATATCTAGCTAACCCTGTATCATTTGCCAACTTGTAGACAGTCACCAGGACGCCTTAAATTATGGAAAGAATTGTTTTATCTGAATCCGTCGCCCTATCTAGGATTATCTATGGTCTGTGGAGGCTAACCGATGACGCAGATAGGTCGGTATCCCATATACAGGCAAAAATCGATGCCTGTCTGGATCAGGGGATTACTAGCTTTGATCAGGCGGATATCTATGGAGGCTACACCTCAGAAGCTGTGTTTGGTAAAGCCTTAAAGCAGGCTCCAGAGCTGCGCGGGCAGATGGAAATAATTACCAAATGCAATATTGTTGCACCAGCTGGCATTTATGCTGATCGTCGATTAAAGCACTATGATTCTTCTGGCGCCCATATCCAGCAGTCTGTTGATCGCTCTTTGCGAGAGATGGCCATAGAGCAGATTGATGTTCTATTATTGCACCGCCCAGATCCGCTAATGGATGCAGCGGAAACCGGCGCTGCTCTCGATGCGCTGGTGCACAGCGGCAAGGTTAAGGCGTTGGGTGTCTCGAACTTTCGGCCCTTCGATTTAGCATTGCTGCAAGCCAATATGAAAAGCAGGCTGGTCTGCAACCAGATCGAAATTAATTTGCAGGATAACGCTGCATTCACTAATGGCGATCTATCTTATTTCCAGCGCGATAATATTATCCCGATGGCCTGGTCCCCATTAGCTGGAGGTAAGTTGTTTGGCAATAATAATCCAAGCTTAACCGACAGACTCAGGGAAATGTCTCAGGCCTATGGCGTGCAGCCCTCGTCTCTGGCAATAGCCTGGTTACTTAAACACCCTAGCCAGATACTGCCGATAATGGGTAGCAATAGGATTGACAGAATAAAGGCGTTCTCTGAAGCTTTGTTGGTGCAGCTCGATAGACAGGCCTGGTATGAGCTCTATGAGGCAGCTAATGGGCATGAGGTGCCCTAGGGGGCTAGCAGCCCAACGAAATGATAAATAGCTCTATATAGGTCTGATTTGAAAAAATAATAAGTGCATTTTCAGTGAGGCCATGGGAGCCGCCCCTACTGACATTAAAGCCAAGGTCGGTAAAATCTGTGATAGCAGCGTCTAAATCTGCAACAAAAATCACCAGATGATCAAAATGCGGTTCGTTAAAAGAGCCCATTATTTTAAACAGCATCAAACTTAGTTTTAAGCCAGTAATCATTATTAGGAATGTCAGTGCGGCTATGCAATAACTTTTTAAAGGTTGGGTACCGTTTACCAGAGAGATAGACTTTGTCTATTGGCCGAGGGATTTTTATAGGCCTGACTGCTGAAGCGCTGACCGGACTAGCGGGTCTAAATTCCAGGTCAGTAGGCACTGCCCCTAGAGCCAGGAAAGTTTGACGTTGTTTCTGGGGAAACCTAACTAAAAAACCCCTGTAAAAACAGGGGTTTGATGGAGCTAAATGGCGGACCGGACGGGACTCGAACCCGCGACCTCCGGCGTGACAGGCCGGCATTCTAACCAGCTGAACTACCGGTCCGCGAAAGCTTTTTCTCTTTGGTGGGTGGTACAGGGATTGAACCTGTGACCCTCGCCTTGTAAGGGCGATGCTCTACCAGCTGAGCTAACCACCCCCTGAGAGAGCGTCGCATTCTACATAACTGAAATGGGCTGTCAAACTTTTTCTGGCACTATGTACATATCCGCTTTGCAGCCCTAATATATCGGCCTATTTTCGGAGTATTCATAGTAAAAATGCAGATTTACAAAGAGTTTAGTATAGAGGCCGCACATCGGCTACCTAATGTTCCAGAAGGCCATAAATGTGCTCGTCTCCATGGTCATTCCTTTCAGGTTTCGATTGCCGTTGAGGGGCCGGTAGGGGATCAGTCCGGCTGGATAATGGATTTTGGCGATATCAAAGCCGCCTTTGCACCTATCTATAATCAGCTAGACCATCATTATCTCAATGAGATTGAGGGCTTGGAAAATCCTACCAGTGAAAATCTTGCGCTGTGGATTTGGCAGAAACTCAAGCCCAGGCTGCCTGAGTTGTCATGCATTACCATCAAAGAGACCTGCACCAGTGGTTGTATCTATCGCGGCTAGTCAGCGGCACTGGCCAGTTGGGGGGCTTTAACAGCCTCCCATAACAATAGGGTTAGCATAATCGCCATAGGCACTAGGCAGCCCAGAAGGATCTGTTGCCAGCTCACTAGGTTGATAACCCAGCCGGCAGATAGAGCCGCTACTGCCTGTAGAGAAAACACAGTGAAATCATTTATGGCCTGTGCCTTAAAACGATCTTGCGCTGGGTGGGTGCTGGGCAATAATGAGGTGCCCGCAACAAATAAGAAGTTCCAGCCTACCCCAAGTAGAACTAGTTGCAGCCAGAAGCCGTCAACACTGGTGTCAGAAATGCCGACCAGTACCGTAGCACCATAGCACGCCAGACCCAGCATCATCATGCCCCGGATACTGATGAATTTAAAAAGGAGTGGAGCTATAAAGGATGGTAGAAACATGGCAGCAATATGGCTTTGAATCACCCACTTGGTATCTATCAGGCTATGTCCAAAAACATGGTGCATGCTAATAGGGGTGCCAGTCATAACGAAGGACATAATAATGTAGGCCGCCGAGCCACTTGCAAGGGCGAGGCAAAAAGAGGGGTTAGCCAGGAGTCTCAATGCGGGGGTCTGGCTGCGCTCGCCAGTTTCCTCAGCACTGACCCCAGGGTTGTAGAGGCCCAGTATCAGCATGGCCAGCGCCACAGCGGCGGCGCCTAAAATAAACGAGCCTTGGTAGTCCACGCTAGTCATATGCAGTCCAATTACAGCCAGTTCAGGACCTACAAAGGCAGCGATAATACCGCCTGCCATAACCATTGATGCCGCCGTAGCACTGTGCTCTGCAGGCACGGATTCCATGGCGGCGAATCTGGTTTGTAGAATGGCCCCATTGCAGGACCCCAGAATTAGAGCGGCAAGGCAGAACAGGGTAAAGCTCTGCAGTTGCAGTGCCATGACTGCCATCCCACAGGTTGAGATACCAATGGCCATAAACAGCCATAGGCTGGTTTTACGGCCCAGGCTGCGCATGCAGGCGGTAATGGGCACCACGCTTATGGCAGTACCCAGAATCATAAGGGCTAATGGGGCCGTAGCCAGGTTAGTGTCGGGGGCTAGGTCGGCGCCAATTAGGCTTCCAACCAAAAGCATCACAGGAATAAGGGAGCCCGCTAGCGCGCTGCCTATACTTAGTATCCAGACATTTCTAAAGTCCTGACTGAAAATAAGATTCATCGTAGATATCCTGCTATAGAAGGCTGTTGCAAAGCTGTAATTTTGCCAAGAACTCTATTCTAGACTACTTTTAAAGTAACGGATGCAGTTATTGCACTGTTGGATTTAACCCCTGCCGCAGGGTGTTGGGTCAGGATTTGCAAATTACTAGAATAAGAGATTAAAAATTATGGATGATAGCTACCAGTCAATGGTTGAAGAGACCGTATGTGAATTTGTCAGTAAAAATCCTCTAGTTAAAACCCGTTATGTCGATGCCGATATGTCATTGGCGGATCTCAATGTGGATTCATTGGAGAAGCTGTCGATCGGTATGGATCTGGAAGACAGATACGCCATCGAATTTACCGATGAGCAAATTGAGGCATGGAAGTCAGTCGCAGATATTGTTCAGGCTGTTACCCTGGCCCTGGCCGCGAAGAGCACTGAAACTGTGCCTTCAGAGCTGTTGCAGGAGTCTAGTCAGCGGGTCAATTTAAATTCTTCAAACTGAGCAGTTGAAATGATTAGGTAAATTCCTGCCTTGTCAGGTCTGAGTCCTGTATACTGCTCGCCCTTGGTAGCCACAGCAGAGTCTCTATTAAATGGTAGAAGTAGGCAGGGTCAACCGCCTTCAGGTTGTTAAGCAGGTAGACTTCGGTGTTTATCTGGATGGCGAGAACCTGGATACTATTCTTCTGCCCCTGCGCTACGTACCAGCTGAATGCACCATCGGCGACTGGCTCGATGTCTTCCTTTATTTTGATTCTGATGATCTCTTAATTGCCACCACTGAAGAACCCAGGGCGCAGGTGGGTGATTGTGAAATGCTAAAAGTGGTGGATATCAATCATGCTGGCGCTTTTATGGATTGGGGGCTAAGCAAAGATCTACTGGTACCCTACAACGAACAGCAAAAGCCCATGGAAGTGGGTTACTCCTATGTGGTGCATGTTTTTCATGATCAGAATTCTGATCGCATCGCCGCCTCTACTAAACTCAGCCACTATCTTGATGAAGAGCCGATTTGGCTCAAGCCGCGCCAGCAGGTGCAACTGCTGATCGCCAGTCGCACCGAGCTGGGTTACAAGGCGGTCATCGACAATAAGTACCTCGGGGTGGTATTTCGGGAAGATGCATACAGACCCTTAAAAATAGGCGAGCGTCTGCCGGGGTTTGTCAAGAACATCCGCAAAGATGGCAAGGTTGATCTGCTGATTTCCCAGGCTAGTCTGCAGGGCGACCATGATCTGGGTGAACAGATTATTCAATATCTCCAGGAGCAGGGTGGCGAGTCCCTGCTGTCAGATAAAAGCGACCCTGAAGAGATCTACCGCAGGTTTAAGGTATCCAAGAAAAAGTATAAGCAAGCGCTGGGCTCTCTTTATAAGAGTCAGCGAATTGCGATACAGTCCAGCAAAATAAAACTTATTAATTGATGATTTGAGTTGGATTCAAGAGATGAATGAGAGCTGTGCATCCATTATTTAAATGCTTTGTTAGCGCATCAGGGTAGCTATTGCGCTTGCGAGACCAACCCCTAGAGAGGTTGGCAGGTTTGATGAAGATATTAGAGGTTGTGGTGTTGTTTGATTAAAACGTCGAGTTAATAACGTCGCTGCAATGTCTTTACAGGTGTTACTAATAAGAATTAATTATAAATGGATTTAGTTTTTTAATTTGTGTCTCTCACGCGAGTGGGCGAGGATCGAACGGTAGTTGATAACAAAATATGGCCAATTTGTATCTAATCACCGTGTTTAAGCATGTAAAAAAAGGCCGCTAAGTAAGTCAATCAATAAATCTACATTGGGGAGAAACCTATGTTTCGCAAAACAAAAGTAAACCGAGCTGTGATCTCGGTGATGGCTGCCGGTATTGCTGCAAGCACTGCTGGTGTCGCTATTGCTGAAGGAATGCTGGAAGAGATTGTAGTAACAGCAACCAAAAAATCTGCCAGTATGCAGGATATTCCTGTTGCTGTTCAGGCTATGACAGAAGAAACTCTTGAAGAGCAAAATGTTACAAGCTTTGAAGATTACGTTAAATATCTTCCCAGTGTAAATGCAGGTGGTCGTGGTCCAGGCCAGAACGAAATTTATATCCGTGGTGCAGCCGTAGACGCAATTAACATCTCTGTAGCTGAATCACAGGGTTCCGCACCTAACGTTGCTCTATACCTAGATGAGCAGCCAGTAACAGCCGGCGGTCGTAACCTCGACGTCTATGTTACTGATATGGAGCGTATCGAAGTACTTCCGGGGCCTCAGGGCACTCTCTATGGCGCTAGCTCTCAGGCGGGTACTGTTCGTCTGATTACCAATAAGCCAGTGATTGATGAGTTCGACGCCAGCTTTGGTGCAGGCTACTCCAGCACTTCTGGTGGTGAAGATAGTAACAAAGTAGAAGCTATGATCAACATCCCAGTTATCGAAGGTAAGCTGGCAGTTCGTGCTGCGGTTTATACGGATAATAAAGGCGGTTACATCGATAATGTTGAGAGCACATTCACTGCAAGCAGCGCACTGAACCCAGCTTATCCTGGCGATTCAGTAGCTTTCGACGAAGGTCATATTTTTGGTAACGGCACTGTAGTTGGCGCCGGTGGCGTGACTATCCCGGTTAACTACACCACTGCTTCAAGTGCTGGTTTGGTCGAAGATGACTTTAACGACGTGTCTTATCAGGGTATGCGCCTAGGTGCCAAGTACCTGATTAACGACGATTGGTCAGCTTTGCTTCAGTTTACTCAGCAGTCATTAAAGACTCAGGGTGTCTTTGACTATGATGAAGCCTTGGGCGACCTCAAAGTAGCTCGTTTTACTGAGGATTCATTGGAAGATGAATTTACTCAGTTCGCTTGGACTCTCGAAGGCCGTGCTGGTGCATTGGATGTGGTTTACACAGGTGCCTACCTTGATCGAGAAGTTTCTCAGCGTTTGGACTACACCGGATATTCGAACATCGGTGCCTATATTCCAGGTTATCAGTGTGAGTACCTAACTGGTTCTTACTATCACGGTCTGGACATTGGCCAAGCTAACTACAGCTGGGATCCAACTCTTAGCGGTAACACTGGCGTGATTGAATGTGGCAACCCTGCTAACAATTTTAATGCAGAAAATGAAAACACTCGTATGACTCACGAATTCCGTGTATCTACAGATCCAGACGCCGATATGCGCTTCACTGGTGGTGTATTCTATGAAGATGCCGAAATCCTTCATGTAGGTAACTTCAACTATATGGGGCCAGCAGAAGCGGGCTTCACGCCTATCGATATTAACCTGAACTCATCGCTTGATGGCGCCGCAGCGAACGCTCGAGGCCAGGTAAACGCAGCTACTCAGTTCCGTAACGATAACCATCGTAACGAAGAGCAGGTTGCTGTATTCGGTGAGGTTTCTTATGACATCAGCGACACGTTCACAGTTGCGGCATCTGCCCGTTACTATGACCTAGAGTATGGTTTCACAGGTTATGGTGCTTGGCGCTATGGTAACCGCCCTCTATTTATCGATGACGCTGACCCCTCAAATGACGTTATTCCTAACGTGACTGGCGGTCGAGATTATGCAGAGAAGTTCAATGTTCTGCAGCCAATCAGCACCACAGATACCATCACTAAGCTGACTTTTACCTGGACTCCTAACGAAGATACATTGCTTTATGTAACATCTTCTGAAGGTTACCGTCCGCCTGGATTTAACCGTGGCGCAGCACAGAAAGGCACCTATAGTGGTACTGACTGTGTTGATGTTGCAGCTAACCCCAGCAACGGTTTCCCAGGCTACTGTCTGCCCTACAAGTTTGATTCCGATACTCTGGAGAACCTTGAGTTAGGTTGGAAGCTTACCCTGATGGACGGCGATATGCGTGTTAACGGTTCGCTGTACCAGATCGATTGGAACGATATTCAGGTATCTCAGTTTGATTCACAGAATATCTCTATCTTTACCATCGTAGATAACGGCGGTGACGCTGAGATCCGCGGTCTGGAAATGGATGCGGTATGGGCTGTCAGCGATAATCTGACTCTGTTTGGCGCCATGTCTTACAACGATACTAAGCTGGTTAGAGTAGACCCAGGCTTCTCGTTTGTTGTTCAAGATGAAGGTCGACCACTGCCTCTGACTCCAGAATTCCAAGGCAATATGCGTGCTCGTTATGTCTGGGATATGGCTAACGGAATGGAAGGTTTCTGGCAGCTGGGTGGTAAGTACTCTGGTGAAGCGCTCAACTCTATTGTTGATACTGCTGAAGAGCCAAACACCATGCAAGACAGCTACGTGATTATGGATGCATCTGCTGGTGTAACCACTGATCAAGGCTGGGGCGTTGAAGTCTATGTAAGCAACCTGACTGATGAGCGAGCTCAATTGCACATCAACCGTCAGGACTTCTTAGAGAGAACTACCACTAACCGTCCTCGTACCATTGGTATGCGATTTAACTACGATTTTAATTAATAGCTAATTATTAGTCGTTAAATCGAAGTAACAAGAAAGGCGAGCTTAGGCTCGCCTTTCTTGTATCAGTGGGTTAGTTTTATACTTGCCATGCTCTAGATTTATTACATTATTAGGTAACAGGAAATTCTATGTCTGCCAGTGATCAAACTGACAACAGCGGTGCCCAGGAAAAACTCAGTCCAGAGGCAGCGGCAGAAATGCTGCAGCGGAGCAAGGCACTGATTCAGTCCGGCGATTTTGCAGCTGCCCAGAAGCTTATGGAGCAGTTGCTGGCAGACTATCCCAATCATGCTGAGGCCCTTTATTTCACCGCTGTCAGTCAGCGCCTAAGCGAAGACTATCAAGCCGCTTTGCTATCTTTGCAAAAATTAGCCTCTATTGAGCCAACCTATGGCCGCGCTTGGCAAGAGCGGGGTCATGTATATATGGCCTGCAACAACCCTGTTGAAGCGCGCGGAGCCTTTCAGCAGGCAGTTGCCCTCAACAGCTCATTAATTGCCAGTTGGCAGATGCTCTTATCACTGACTGATCCAGCACTGGATGACAAGGCCCATAGCTATTTTAAAGATCAGTATCAGCGTCTTGCGGCGCTGCCGCCAGAGCTGCTGGGTGTGCGCAATCTAATGGAAGAGGGCAAGCTATCCAAGGCCGAGCAGCTGTGCAGAAGTTTCTTGCAGAAGCAGCCCAAGCATATTGAAGCTATGCGCTTGCTGGCGGATTTGGGTGTTAAAACCCATGTGTTGGATGATGCAGAATTTATTCTTGAGAGTGCTCTGGTTTTTGACCCCAGCAATCTTCTGGTGCGCTTTGACTACATGAATGTGCTCTATAAGCGGCAGAAGTTTGAGCTCTGTATGGAGCAGGCGCAAATTCTACTGGATGCCGAGCCGAGCAATAATAAATACCGTTTTTCCTACGCTAATCAATGTGTTGCTGTGGGTCGCTTTGAAGAAGCTCTGGGGCTCTACGATGAATTTGTGGCCAATGACCCCAGTGCGGCGCCAGCTCATCTGTTGCGTGGACATACTTTAAAAACCATCGGTAGAATTGATGATGCGGTAGAGGCTTATCGCAAGGTCTATGCCGCTAAGCCAGATTTTGGTGATGCCTACTGGAGTTTGGCCAACCTTAAAACCTACAGGTTTGAGGAGAGCGAGATCGCCATGATGCGCGAGCATCAAAAGGCCGAATCTACCAGTTTGGATGATCGAATCCACCTCTGTTTTGCCCTGGGTAAAGCTATGGAGGATGCCAAAGACTATCAGTCTGCCGCGGACTACTATGTACAGGGTAATCAGCTAAAAAAAGAGGAAGCGCAGTATGACAAGGAGCGCATGACCTACAAGCTGTCCCTGCAGGAAAAATTCTGTACCGCCGAGTTATTCAGTAAATTTGGTCAATCGGGCTGTCAGGCGCCAGACCCAATTTTTATTGTCGGTTTACCAAGAGCGGGTTCGACCCTGCTGGAGCAGATACTAGCCTCTCACTCGATGGTTGATGGCACTCTGGAACTCAACAACATTCCGGCCATTGGTCACCGCCTAAATGGGCGGCGCACTGTTCATGAAGAGCCCAGATACCCAGAGGTGCTGCACCAGTTAACCCCGGAAATTGCCCAAAAACTAGGTCAAAGCTACATAGATGAGACCCGTATTCATCGCGAAGGGGCTGCATTTTTTATCGACAAGATGCCCAATAACTTCCGTGATATAGGCCTGATCAAAATGATTCTGCCCAATGCAAAAATTATTGATGCTCGTCGTCACCCTATGGCCTGTTGCTTCAGTGGTTTTAAACAGCTATTTTTTGAGGGTCAGGAATTCACCTACGGTCTTGAAGAGGTCGGTACTTACTACCGCAATTATGTGGAGCTTATGGATCACTGGGACCAGGTGTTGCCGGGTGCTGTCTTAACTGTGCAGTATGAGGATGTGGTGGCTGATCTTGAGACTCAGGTGCGTAGAATACTCGACTACTGTGGGCTGCCTTTTGAAGAGAGCTGCATCAGTTTCCACAAGAATGAACGTTCGGTAAGAACACCCAGTGCCGAGCAGGTACGCCAGCCTATTTATACTAGTGGTCTGGAGCAATGGCGAAACTTCGAGCATTGTCTGGATCCCCTAAAAGAGGCCCTAGGCCCGGTATTGGACCGCTACCCAATTAAATAATTTTACTAAGAGCTTTTTGGAGTGATCTATGTCAGCAACTAATATGACCGAGCTGGAAATTCGTCAGCTGGTCGAAGACTGTTTAATGGCCAATGGTGCGAACCAGGAAAATGCTGCTGCAGTGGGGCGCACCATAGCCTCAGCTGAGCGCGATGGCTGTGCCTCTCATGGTCTGTTCCGTATGCCGGGCTATGTGGCTTCATTGCGTAGCGGTAAGGTCAATGGCAATGCGCAGCCCAGTGTTAAACGAATTTCTCCTGCCGTAGTGCGGGTAGATGGTGATCATGGCTATGCACCACTGGCCCTAGAGAAAGGCCGACAGGCGCTAATTGAAGCTGCTCAAGAAAATGGCATTGCTGCCATGGCACTGGTCAATGTCCACCATTTTGCTGCTCTCTGGGTAGAGGTAGAACCCATTGCTGAGGCTGGCTGCGCAGCCATGGCATTTACCACTTACAAACCCGCGGTAGTACCCGCAGGTGCCAAGCAGCCACTGTTTGGTACCAACCCTATGTGCTTCGGCTGGCCGCGAGGCGATCAGCCGCCGATGGTTTTCGATCAGGCGTCCGCATCCATGGCCCGAGGTGAAGTTATGATTGCGGCTCGTGATGGCCATGCAGTGCCGCTGGGCACAGGTGTAGATGCCGAGGGAAATCCAACCACAGAGCCGCAAAAAATTATTGAGGGTGGTGCACTATTACCCTTTGGGGGTCATAAGGGTTCAACCATTGCCATGATGATCGAGCTGCTGGTAGCTGGCTTAACCGGCATGGACTTTAGCTATGAAGCTCAGCAAAATGACAATAACGATGGCGGTCCGCCCAATGGTGGTGAGTTTATGCTGGCCATAGATCCCAACCGATTTGGTGATGCTGAAAACTGGTTACAGCATTCCGAAGCTTTTCTTGAGCGTTTAACCGGTATGGAAGGAGCGCATATGCCTGGCAATCGGCGCTATGCAAACAGGGCAAAAACTGCCGCAGAGGGGATTCAGGTAAAAGACAGCGTGCTGGCTAGCTGCAGAGCGTTTCTCAATAGCTGAGAACATGGCGGCTCCTGACGGCTTTTAAGGTCGGGTTGGCACTAATCAGACAGGCTGGATTTGAGTGTGGTTAGCCCATGCTTGGCCACCTGGTTGGGCATTTCTCGGATGATGGTGTCAATCATGGCTTCAGCTGCCGGTGACAGGGTCCAGCCCTTGCGTGTGATTAGGTAGATTGCCCGAATCTCAGTGGGCAGAAGAGGTCGAGATGCCAGATCTGGGGTCTTCGGAATTGCCAGTGAAGGGAGTACGGATACCCCTAGATTGGACTTCAGCATAGCCAGTAATGTAGTGATATTAGGGAAGTCGAATTTAGATTCGCCAAAGTTTTCTCGTATCCGCAGAGTCTGGGTAATGCCGGTATCCAAAAATGTCGTGCCTTCCAGTTCTTTTAAATGCACGGGGCCAGTTTTCTGAGCCAGAGGGTGATCGGCGTGGCAAATAAGCTCTAACTGATCGGCAAACAGAGGCTTGAAATCCAGTAACTTGTTGGGTTTCCAGAGGCTGCTCAGCCCAAAGTCCACTTCATTGCGCTCAACCCGCCGCTGCACTCCCTGCGAGCTATCATCATCCAGATGTAGGTGGATGCCCGGAAACTCAATCGAAAAAGCCTTAACAATATCTGGCAGCACATTGCTGGCTACCGAGGGCACTATAGCCATGCTGACATGACCACTGCGGCGTTCAGCTGTGGCTCGCAGATCATAGATTGCAGTGTCAAAATCCCTTACCAAGCGCTGAGCTATAGGGATAAAGTTTTCTCCCTCGGTAGTCGTGCTCACCTGCCTGGTAGTGCGCTCCAAGAGTTTTAATCCAATAAATTCTTCCAGCTGTTTTACCGCCAGAGTAATGGCTGGCTGAGTGCGTGACAGCTTTTCTGCGGCGCCATTAAAGCTGCCTTCTTCCGCCACAGTGATAAAGGTGCGTAA
Source organism: uncultured Porticoccaceae bacterium (assembly GCA_965656965.1). Taxonomy (GTDB): domain Bacteria; phylum Pseudomonadota; class Gammaproteobacteria; order Pseudomonadales; family Porticoccaceae; genus HTCC2207. Next base: position 139,784 of record CBFHMK010000003.1, on the reverse strand, counting down.
ATGTCGCAAAGTTACGTTTAAGTATTTGATAATTCGCTCTTTTCTGTTGTTACTCGACGTTATTATGAGGTTAAGAATAAATTAATTATCCTTATAAATCTATAGAAAGTTTTGATTAGATTTATAGGTCAACAAGTATAAAAATAGCCAGCTACTGCGTTATGTAACGCTCAAAATAATCATCGGAGTCAGTATGAGTCAGGATCTGCATTGCAACTACATCAATGGCCAATGGGTAGCCAGTTCAGAGGTTATCGAGAATATTAGCCCGTCAGACACTAGCGACATTGTCGGACGCTACGCCAAGGCTACCAATGAGGACTGTGCCGCTGCAATTGCTGCTGCCAATGCAGCCTTCGATGGCTGGTCGCAGAGTGCTTTGGAGCAGCGCAAAACAGTTTTGGATTTTATTGGGGCCGAGCTGATCGAGCGCAGTGCTGAAATCGGTGAAATCTTAGCGCGAGAAGAGGGCAAAACCCGCGCCGAAGGAGTTGGTGAAGTGTATCGCTCCGGTCAGTTCTTTCAATACTATGCTGCCGAAACACTGCGCCTGATGGGAGAGACGACCCAGTCCGTACGCCCTGGTGTTGATGTGGAAGTGCACCGCGAACCCCTGGGCGTAATTGGTATTGTCACGCCATGGAATTTCCCAATGGCAGTGGCGGCGTGGAAAGTCGCTCCAGCACTGGCTTATGGTAATGCGGTTGTACTCAAGCCTGCCGAGCTTGTGCCCGGTAGCGCCTGGATTCTAGCCGATATTATTAGCCGCAGTGGTTTGCCGGTAGGAGTCTTTAATCTGGTAATGGGTGCTGGACGCGATGTCGGGGAGACACTCTGTACGTCGCCGGATATTCAAGCGGTTACCTTTACGGGGTCTGTGGCAGTAGGCCGCCATATCGCTCGCAACGCTATTGATAACATGGCCCGGGTTCAATTAGAGATGGGCAGTAAGAACGCACTGGTTGTGCTGGACGATGCTGATATTGATGTGGCCGTGCAATGTGCAGTGGCCGGTGCTTATTTTGGCACGGGTCAAAAATGTACCGCATCCTCACGGCTGATTGTTCAGGCCGGCATCCATGATAGATTTGTAGAAAAAATGACCGAGGCAGTGGGGAATCTGGTGGTTGGCCATGCATTGGCAGAGGGCTCGCAAGTTGGTCCAGTGGTTGATGGCCGCCAGATGCAGCAAAACCTCGAGTATATGCAGATCGCTAAAGACGAAGGTGCTGAGCTGGTAGTTGGTGGTGAAGCTCTGACCATGGATACCCAAGGCTTTTACATGTCTCCAGCACTGTTTGTGGATACCGACAACCAGATGCGAATTAATCGCGAAGAAATATTTGGCCCCATCGCCTGTGTGATCAAAGTCGCCAGTTATGAAGAGGCATTGGCAGTCTCCAATGACTCGGAGTTTGGGCTTACCTCAGGGATTATCACCAACAGCCTGGCCAATGCGGGGCACTTCAAACGCCACTCTAAATCTGGCTGTGTGATGGTCAACCTGCCCACTGCTGGTACAGATTATCATGTGCCCTTTGGAGGCCGAAAGAATTCTAGCTATGGCCCCCGCGAACAGGGTCAGTACGCAAGGGATTTTTATACGATCATCAAAACTAACTACAGCAAGCCTTACTAATCGGCCTTCAGGACTATGTGATGAATAGAGATATGCTCTTAGTCGACGGATTGCAATACGTAAATTGGGATCGCAATCTGTTTGAAAAAGCTCAGCGCAGCGGTTTAAGTGCCATCCATGTGACCATTGCCTACTGGGAAAATATCCGCGAGACGTTAGAGAATATAGGTAACTGGAACCGTCATTTTATCAATCATGCTGACCTGATTATGCCGGTGCATCAGGCTGCAGATATTCTTGAAGCCAAGCGTCTAGGTAAGGTGGGGATTATCTTTGGTTTTCAAAACTGCTCGCCCATCGAAGACGATGTCAAAATGGTCCAGATTCTTCACCAGCTGGGGGTGCGTATTATGCAGCTTAGCTATAATAATCAGAGCCTACTGGCGACTGGTTGTTATGAAGATCAGGACAGTGGCATCACCAGATTTGGTCGCGAAGTGATTAAAGAGATGAATCGCGTAGGGATGATTATTGATATGTCCCACAGTGCCGAGAAGTCGACCCTTGAGGCTATAGAGTTGTCCGATCGGCCGATCGCTATTACCCATGCCAACCCCAGTTTTTTCCACCCGGCTCTGCGCAATAAATCTGATACTGTATTGCGGGCACTGGGAGAATCAGAGGGTATGCTGGGCTTTAGTATGTATCCATTCCATCTGAAAAATGGTTCCGATTGCCGTCTCGATGAGTTCTGCCAGATGATTATGCAGACCGCGGAAATGATTGGCATAGAGCGCATAGGTATAGGCTCAGATCTCTGCGAGAACTGGGATTATTCCACTCTGGAGTGGATGCGCAGCGGCCGCTGGACCCTGGGTGTTGACCATGGCGAAGGCTCTGCAGCCAATCCCTCCTGGCCTCGACAGCCCAGTTGGTTTGCGGGTTCGAAAGATATGCTAACCCTGGCACAGGGCCTGGAAGATGTCGGTTTTGATAATGCCGATATTGAAAAAATTATGGGTCTAAATTGGTTGGCATTCTTTGACAAATCGTTTTCTGGTATCCCAAGCTAAACGTCCAAATCTTTCAGTTTATGCGGCAAGACCCTTATGTCGTTACTAGGACACTGTTGTCGTCGTAGACCAAGCTGCATAAGAAGATTAGCCCTAGAATATCGGCATTTCCGGCGCTATGTAGCCCACTAAACTGTGAGAAGCGACCCATGCATTTATTTGCCCAAACAATCAGCGCCGCCACCTCGCAAGAGTCAGCGGCACTGCCGCTTCGCCCTGCCCACCAGGTCATGCAACTTAACCGTCTGGGTAGCTTCCATCAGTCTCGCCTGAGTTTTATGCGCACCCTGGTGCGTCGTATGGTGCGCGAGAATTGGCAGATTCACAGCAGTGTTTTCGATCTGGATAATCAGGGCTATGGGACCGTAGTCTACGAGGTTCAGGCTAAATATGGTCTGTATAGTTTCGTGCTGTTTTCTCATCATCTCGATCCAGAGAACCGCAATGATCGAGTAATCGCTAATCAATGGGATCTCACCATGGCCCTCTGTGAAGGCAGAGTTGATGAGCAGCAGCTGGAGTTGCTGCGCAACAATGTGCCCAAGCAGGAGGGCGGCAGGGTCGACTCTCGAGTTTTTGTGCTTTCCCGTGCCAATCGCAGTGGCCGAACCTTTGAATATGTGGTGGATGAGCTGTCCCAGGGCCGACAGCCCGATGTCGATGTGATCGCTGAAGTGGGTTATCTGTATCGCACCACGGCAGCCTATGGCAGTGGCAAGCTGGGGATGGCGGATTGGGAAAAAGTGCGTAGCAAATACCTCGATTTTGCCAGACCCTTTGCAGCGGAAATGTTTACCTGCTTTATGCTGCGTCATTTTAGCTCGCAGCATGCTGATTATCTGGCGGCCAAGCGAGCACCGCAAACAGCAGTGCGCCTTGACGACAATATTAAACGCTATTTTGGTATAGGCAATTCTACAGGGCTGGGCATGGCTCCCTTTTTAATTAACCATCCGCTGCTGATTAATCAGTGGATACAGCAGCGCGAGACCGCTCTGGCGCGAGTGATCTTAGCCGGTTCCCAGGGTGTTGAGCTGCAGATTTTAGAGCAGTTGCAGACCGCTACCTCAAGAGTGGTGCAGCATCTGGGAGAGATTATTACTGGAGACGAGCAGCAGAATGTCTCCAATGCAATGACCAGAGAGGAGCTCCAGCTTCTGCGCGACTGGTTAGGGGATCAGAGCGGTAATATAGTTGCCAGTGGCTATTCTTGGGCTGAACTGGTTGCCTATGCAGAGGCTAATTGGTGCGTAGAAACCCAAGAAGTAATTAATACGATGCTGATCGAACTGTATCCAGAGTTGGTGGACGACCTGGAAGATCAGATGGACGTCAATGAAGAGCAACATTTGATTCCGCAGATGCCTGTTGCGGATCTTATTGCGTTGATAGAAGACAAATATGACTGGGCTCTGGCCATAGACTTTAGTCGTCCTGAGACTCAGGGTTCATTCTGGTACAGGTCTGAGGAAAAGATGGAGCCTCGGCTTGGTCAGACTAATTTAGATCTGGGTATGGACAAACAGATGCCTCTGGCGATTGGTCGTATGGTGCGCGAATGCTACGACCAGCTCTGCGACTATATTCTCGAGAATTCCTACCAGGATGTCGCCCATTTTATTTTGACTAACCCAGGGCAAAGCGGTGCGATCAGTCGTATTCAGACCATGGGCGCTGTGCTCTATGGCGATATTCGCGAGAATTTGGTGCATGCTGATGTACTGCCGATTCACCTACTGCGCTGTAAGCTGTCATTCTTTGGGGTTAGCAAATTTGATCCGCGCTCGCGGCTCTGGGTGCGCAATACCATGTTTCAAGGCGCACCGCTGATTAGCGATTTTGGCCAGCCTTTCTGTGACGATTGGCAGTTTCCAATCAAGCCGGTTATCACCGGTTGCGACTGAAACTCATGCGAGTTTCACGCAATGAATTAACCGCTTCACTGAAAAAAGCCTTTGAAGGCCTAGGGTTTTCTGTAGGCGACTACCAGGATGCGGCTGCCATGGTGGTCTGGTCACAGATGCATGGATTTGGCGGGCTATCACAGCTACAGCAGGCGCTTCCATTTCTTAATAACTGCCCCTGTCTGCATGCCAAACTAATTACCAACGGCGACCACCAGGCGCTACTAGACGGCCAGGGCAGTTCGATCCTGCTCTGTGGTACCCAAACTGTGCGCTTGGTCTGTGCTCTGGCGCGTCAGCATGGCAGTGGCCGAGTGCATCTCGACAACTGCCACAATCGTCAATTAATTATCCAGCGACTGGTCAGTGCTGCGCAGTTAGGCTCCGCTTTGGTCGCCTATTGGGTGCAGGATAACCAGGGTTGCAAACTGAGTATTGAAGCCGGGGCGCAACAGCCGGACTACCGGCAGTATTCTCTGGCTAATCCTACTGATGATCAGTCCCTGCTGATTTTCGCTGGTACGGATCTCGCTGTGGTTGAGGCGCAGTTTGCTGCCGAGATAACTCTGCGAGAGCAGACATACAGCTTGCCGCCTGAGACCATGCTCGATAGCTACAGCCAGGCCCTAGAGCTGGGCATTGAGATAGACGACGAACTCTGGGATGAATTGAACAATCTAGTGGCCAGAGTGTTAGTGGAATCGACCGAGAGCTCAAGAGCCGGTGCTGGCGACTAACCTTCTTCCTATTCTACGTCGTTTCTTAGCAACTGAGCCTGGCTGATAATCCAGCTGCGAAAAGCTTCGATATGAGGCTGTATTGGCTTATCAGTGGGCGTAGTTAGATAGAAGGATTCCGAGGTGGCTACCCTTTGCTGAAATGGGGCTATAAGACGCCCGTTGTCCAACATGCTGGCAGCTAACGAAGTTCGGCTTAGCGCAATGCCGTGACCCTGAGCGGCCATTTCCATCGCTGTCATAAGAGAGTCAAAATGAATGCCCTGAGAGGCATCTATGCTGTAGAAACCCGCTTTATTTAGCCAGAATCCCCAGCCTTCTTCATAGCCGATTACATGCAGTAAGGTGTATAGATCGAGGCTGCTAGGCTCTGCCGGCGGTGGCTGATTATTTAATAGCGCTGGACTGCAGACCGGAATCAAATGGTCCCAGCTTAACCTGTCACTAATACAGCCGGTCCACTTTCCCTTGCCATAGGATATTTCTAAGTCGGCTTCTTTGTCGGCACCGGCAACCCAAATGTTGCTAGTAAACCGCAGGTCTATATCTGGATACTGTTCTCGAAAATCAGCTAGACGGGGTGCCAGCCAGGTATTAAAAAACACCAGATTTACGCGCAGAGTCAGCGTGTGACTGCGCTCTTTACCAAAAACCTCATCAGTAACCAACGCCAGTTTTTCAATCGATTCTCGAACGCCAGGAATGTAAGCACGACCAGCATCGGTGAGTTCCAAGCCTCGCGGCAAGCGTTTAAATAGGGCGCAGCCGAGCTTGGTTTCCAGACCTCTAATTTGCTGGCTGATGGCAGCCTGAGTCATATGCAGCTCAGTGGCTGCCTGCGTAAAATTAAGGTGGCGGGCTGAGGCTTCGAAGGCGCGCAGCCAGTTTAGCGGGGGCAGTCTTTTCTTCATTATTATCTTCCGCGTAACCGTTTATTTATTGTTTGGGATCATCAATTAGCTGCCCCAGCTGTTTGGCTGCATTCTGCAGAGCTTCCGTATACAGAATTAGCTCGTCAAAGCTTTTGCGAATCACCGGCGCATGGGTAAACAGGCAGGCACAGAGCCTTTCACTGCTATCGGTAACAGGAACCGCAAAGGCAACCATACCATCGACAAACTCCTGATTGTCAGTACCGACTTGACTGAGTTTTATCTGTTGTAACTCTGTCTCAAGACGATCTGTATCCACAATGGTGTTCACTGTATATCTTGTCAGGGGTAGCTTACCAATAATACGTTGCCGTCGCTCTTTTGAGAGTGAGCTGAGATACAGTTTGCCACTGGCAGTACACCAGCTGGGAGTATGGCTGCCCACTTGCAGATGCACCTGTATCGGCCAGTCGCTCTGCACTCGATCGTAATACACCATCTCGGCACCCCTGGGTACGGCAATACCACAGGTTTCACCTATCTCCTCGGTAAGCCTTTGCAATATGGCTCGGCGCAAAGCGCTAAAGCGTTCGCTGTGCAGTACACCCCAGGCAATGCTATGCATTTTGGCACTGGGAATAATCAATCCGCGCATATTAGTCTGCACAAACCCGTCATCTTCAAGCTGGTTTAGCAGGCGATGAATACTGGGTTTGGGGATATCTAACTGACAGGCTAGATCACCGGGCGACATGGGTCGTTCAGCCTGGGCAACAGCTTCAATAATCTGCATCACTCGACTAACAGCAGATCCCTTTTCCCTCGTAGTCACGGGCTTAGCTCATCGTTGGCATAGAGAACTGCGCACCCTCACGAACACCTGCGGAGGGCCAGCGTTGAGTGATAGTCTTGCGCTTGGTATAAAAGCGTACAGCGTCTGGCCCATAAGCATGTAGGTCACCAAACAGTGAACGCTTCCAGCCACCAAAGCTGTGATAGGCCACGGGTACCGGCAGTGGGATATTGATACCCACCATACCCACCTGGATATGGTCAGAGAAATAGCGTGCCGCCTCACCGTCGCGGGTAAAGATACAGGTACCATTGCCATATTCATGGTCATCAATCAGCTTCATGGCGGCCTGCATGCTGTCTACCCTCACCACCTGTAGGACAGGGCCAAAAATCTCTGCGTTATAGCTATGCATTTCGGGTGTTACGCGATCGATTAGGGTGCCGCCCACATAGAAGCCGTTCTCATAGTTATCAATGTTGGGGTTACGCCCGTCCACCACAATGTCAGCTCCCTGCTGTTCAGCGCTATCTATGAAGCCAAAGACCTTTTGCTGGTGCTGCTGAGTGATGACCGGGCCAAAGTCGTTGTCGGCATCATGGTAGGGACCGATTTTTAGCGTTTTCATCGCCTCTTTCATCTTGCTCACCAGGGCATCTGCCGCTGCATCGCCAACGGCGACGGCCACAGATAACGCCATACAGCGTTCACCGGATGAGCCAAAAGCGGCACCCAAAAGCTGGGCTACGGCATTGTCCATGTCCGCATCTGGCATCACAATCGCATGATTCTTGGCGCCGCCAAGGGCCTGACAGCGTTTGCCATTCGCATTGGCGGTGCTGTAGATAGACTCGGCAATAGGGGTCGAACCAACAAAGCTCACCGCTTTAACTCGCTCATCATTAAGCAATATGTCGACAGCTTCTTTATCACCATTAACTACATTCATAACCCCATCGGGCAGGCCGGCTTCTTTAAGCAGCTCGGCAATAAACAATGTTGAACTGGGGTCCCGCTCGGAGGGCTTTAAGATAAAGCAATTGCCACAGACAATTGCCATGGGGTACATCCACAGGGGTACCATGGCTGGGAAATTAAACGGCGTGATGCCGGCCACCACGCCCAGGGGCTGAAACTCACTCCAGGAATCAATATTAGGAGCGACATTTTTACTGTGCTCGCCCTTCAATAGTTCGGGAGCGCAGCAGGCATATTCGACATTTTCGATGCCGCGCTGCAATTCGCCGGCAGCATCATGGCTGATTTTGCCATGCTCTTCGCCAATGAGAGCGCAGATTTTATCGGCATTCTGTTCTAAGAGATCTTTAAATTTAAACATTACCCGTGCGCGCTTAATCGCAGGCGTATTGCGCCATGCCGGAAATGCCGCCTGGGCTGCAGTTATAGCGGCCTCAACTGTTGCCTTTGAGGCCAGCGACACCTGTTTGCTAACTTCACCCGTCGATGGGTTGTAAACATCCTGTGCTCGCTGGCTATCGGAGACCATCTCTCCATTAATTAAATGTCCTACTAGATTCATTGCTTTATCCTCAAAAAATTGGCTTACCAGAGCTTGCTGTAGATCTGGATAATTTCATCTGCACTGGGCACTCGCGGGTTATTGCCCGGAGAGCCTGAAGCCAGTGCCTGTTCGGCCATCAGGCCAAGATTGTTAAAAAAGTGTTCGCGGTCAATACCAAATTCTTCAGGGCTAGGTACCTGGAGTTCCTTATTAATCGCATATAGCTCATCCATCAGTTTGCTATTAGCTAACTCATCACTATCTTCTGCGCCTGCTACACCCATGGCACGTGCGCAGTCGGCATAGCGTTCAGGCGCGGCAGGTATGCTGTATTCGGTCACCGTTGGCAGTAGCATTGCGTTAGATAGGCCATGGGGTACATGGTAGAAAGCACCAATAGGGCGCGACATACCATGCACCAGAGCAACAGAGGCATTGGAAAACGCCACGCCGGCCAGAGTGGCGCCCAGCATCATTTCTTCACGGGCTTTTTGATCGCTGCCATTATGGAAAGCTCTGCGCAGGTTAGGGGCTAGCAGCTTCATGGCGGCAATAGCCTGGCTGTCACTGTAGAGGCTCGCCTTTTTGCTGACATAGGCTTCCATAGCGTGGGTCAGGGCATCGATACCTGTATCAGCAGTAGTGCGCGCCGGCAAGCTCAGAGTCAGGCCATAGTCCACCAAAGCCGCCGTCGGCATAAAACCAATACCCACACAGAGCATTTTTTCATCATTGGTTTCGTCGGTAATAATGGTGACCTTAGTGCATTCTGAGCCAGTTCCCGCCGTGGTTGGTATAGCAATAATCGGCAGACCGGGCTCATTGACAACCCGAGGGAACCTGTAGTCGCGCATAACGCCACCGTACTTGCCCAGTATGGCAATCGCCTTGGCGCTATCAATGGGACTGCCGCCGCCAATTGCAACGATGCTGTCGTAGTTGCCATCACGCACTCGATCTACACCCTCTTGGATCGAGCTCACAGTGGGCTCAGGCACGGTATTATCAAAAATATCTGAGGGGATAGACGCGGCCTCTAGACTCTCTTGCAGCCCTCGGACATAGCCCAGCTCCACCATCATTTTGTCAGTGACGATCAGGGGTCGCTGGCAGCCCAGGCTGTTGAGAATATTGCCCGCCTCCCGGCTAGCGCCTTCACCCACTTGCAGGATGCGTGGCAAAATTATTTGAGTCGACATAGTTAGTCCCCGGTTTTTATAGTTATGGGTTTTCCATCAGGGCTCTGGCCCTCAGCATATAAAGACTTGCACAGCCCATAAGTGGCTAGCAGCAAGACTATTGAAAAGGGCAGCGCAGCGGCAATGGATGCGGTTTGCAGAGCCTTTAGCCCGCCTGCGTATAACAGGACCGCAGCGACTGTACCTATGGCGGCCCCCCAGAAAATGCGTAGACGACTCGATGGGTTATCTCCCCCCATGGCGATCAGCGTGCAGATCACCAGGGTGCCAGAGTCAGCAGAGGTCACAAAGTAGGTAACCAGCATAATGATACAAATTGTGGCCATAGTGCCGGTTAGCCAGAGGCCCAAATCCATCAGTTCAATAGTTTTAAATAATGCTAGGGTATGGTCTGCATTAACGGCCTCAGTAACGCCGCCACTGCCAAATAATTCGATATGCATCGCAGTATTGCCAAAAATGGTTATCCATAAGATACCCAGTGCTGTAGGCGCCAAAAGTACCCCGAGCATATATTCGCGGATGGTTCTGCCCCTCGAGATGCGGGCAATAAACATGCCGGTGAATGGTGACCAGGCAATCCACCAACCCCAGTAGAAAATAGTCCAGTCGCTCTGCCACTGAGTGTGCTGTGATGGTGCCAGCCAGACACCCAGCGCCGGTGCATTAATTAAATAGTCCAGACTATTATTGAAAATCGAGGTCAATAGATAGATCGTGGGACCAAACACAAAGAACAGGGCCAGAATTATCAGGGTAAGTCGCATATTGAGTTCGCTGAGAATACGAATTCCCCGATCAACGCCAGTCAGCACGGAGGCTGTGGCGACCATGGAAATAACAGCGATCAACAGGCACTGCATAGCAATGCTGACCTCAATGCCCAGCAAGTAACTGATGCCCGCATTCATCTGCTGGGCACCCATACCCAATGAGGTGGCGATCCCAAATACAGTCCCCAGTACTGCGAGCATGTCAGCTATGTAGCCAATAGGCCCGTAGATACGTTCTCCAAATACTGGGTAGAGGGCCGAGCGGATGGATAGAGGGAGACCTTTGCGATAGGAGAAATAGGCAAAGCACATGCCTAAAAATGCGTACAGAGCCCAGCCATGCAGGCCCCAGTGGAATAGGGTGATGCGCATGGCCACCTGGGCAGCTTCCGGAGTCATGGCCTGAGTATCGCTGATAAACGGATTGCTCTGCAGATAATAGATAGGTTCAGCAACACTCCAGAACAGGATGCCAATACCAATACCTGCGCCGAATAGCATTGAGAACCAGGCGAAATAACCAAATTCTGGTTTCTCTGAGTCTGCCCCCAGACGTATTTTGCCGTACTTACTCAGCACAGCGACAAGAGCCAATACTAAATAGAGATTCATTAACAAAATGTAGTACCAGCTGAGCTCAGCGGCGATAAAGTCCCTTGCTGAATTATAAACAGCATCTGCAGTCACTGGACTGATAAGGGTAAACAGCACAAATGCCGCAACCAACAGGGCAGATCCTATGGCCATGACTGGATGAGTACCTGCTAACGGTTGGGGTTTTGCTGGGGGCATCTGAGCCTGTCTCCGTTTGTTGTTATTTATTTTTTTCTAAAACGATACGATCCATATTGTTATCCATAAAAAATCCCAGTGCAACCTCTAATTAAATGTCTGCTGAGCGGTCGCTGAAATACCAGCCATTAAAAAAACAATGGCTTGGCATAAATCCAGTTGTGGCAGGGGCTGCAGCTGAGGAATACCGGGTCAAGCAATAAAAATACTTATGCCTCAGAGGCCTTATTTGTTGCTGGTCTGAGCGGCTTTTGATTTCTATCATCGCGCCCACAGAGCAGGGGTTAATCCTGCTAATTTATCAGGCCGCAAAGATGGCAGTTGTACGGGGTTGTATTATGCAAGAACAGGTTCATTTACCGCTTCAGGGAGTCCGAGTTGTCGATTTTGGCCAGCAGATCGCTGGGCCTGCTGTGGCTATGGTGTTAGCTGACCTGGGTGCCACCGTTGTGCATATTGATCCGCCAGAGGGGCCGCAGTGGAAGCATCAGGCCAATGCCATCTTACATCGCAATAAAAGCTGTCTCTCACTGGATTTAAAAAGCCAGGCTGGATTCGAGCAGGCCATGCAGCTAATTGATCATGCCGATGTGGTGATAGAGTCTTTCCGTCCCGGCGTCATGCAGAAGCTAGGCGTAGATTTTGCCGCTCTGCGTGATAGCCGCCCGGAGCTAATTACCCTATCTGTTCCTGGCTTTGCCAGCAATGATCAGCTGCGCAGTCAATGGAAGGCTACGGAAGCGGTGGTTGCAGCAACCGCCGGCGCCTTTACCGATATGGGCTTTAACCGAGTGCTGATGGGGTTAAACCCCTGCTTCTCACCATTGCCCCTAGCCTCCTCATACACCATTACTTTGGCGGCAAGCTCGGTCGTGTTGGCGCTACTGGCGCGACAGAACACCGGTTATGGCGATAGCATAGAAGTCCCAGTGATCGCTGCGATGATGGAAGGCCTATCCTATAACTCCTATCAGGTGGCCGATCTTCCTGAGCGCTACAAAACGATGCGCGAATTAGAAATCGAGCGTCGGCGGGCTAACAATATCGAATTAGATCTTAGTTATACTGACCTACAGGAATATCTAGACCCCTTTTATCGGACCTATGAATGTGCCGATGGCCGCATGTTCTATATTGTCTGCCCCTCTCATCGCAACCATGCGCGCCGGTGCCTCGAAGCGCTGGGTCTCTATGAGGAGGTTATGGCGGAGGGCATGCCTGAGGTAGCAGATTTACATCTGCCGGTCACCGAGTGGGAGGGTGAGAGCTCTCTGGGTGTCTATCCATTGCCTAAACGCTGGGCAGACATTATTTCTGCAAAAATTAAACTGGTGATGAAAACCAAAACCTCCTCTGAGTGGGGGCGGATCTTTGGTGAAGGCGGTATACCTGGCGCGCCTCATAGAACCACTAAAGAGTGGGTTAATAGTCAGCATTGCCAAGATGCCGGACTGATCGTCGAAGTCGACGATCCTGAATACGGTTTAATGAAACAGCCTGGTCCGGTGGCCTGGCTAGAAGAGACTGCGCACAAAATGCTTTCTCCATCGGCACGCAGTTTTGTCTCTTTTGATCAGGCACTGGCTAAACTGGCTGCTGTGTCTGCGCCGCGGATCGCACCAAAATCTGAGGTTGGAGTTTCAAAAGGCTGGCTGGATGGGCTGCGTATTTTGGATCTAACCAATGTTATCGCCGGGCCTCATTCCAGTGCTTTCCTGGCACGCTTTGGTGCAGAGGTAATAAAGCTCGAGCCAGTGGTGCCGAACTACGACCCCCTGATAGGAACCCTGTTTGCCTTTCAGGCGGATATGGGCAAGAGCAACGCATTGCTCGATATAAACTCACCCCAGGGGCGAGAAGCCTTTAATCGTTTGGTGCGCTCTGTGGATATGGTAGTAATCAACGCCCCCGAGCGGCAGATGAAGCCTCTGGGTCTCGATCATGAGTCGCTGCAGGCAATTAATCCTGGTGTTCTATTTTGTCGCCTGGATTGTCTGGGTGGGCCCTTGCCAGGGCAGAAAACCAACTATATCGGCTACGACGACATCATTCAGGCTAACAGTGGCATTATGAGTCGCTTTGGCGGCGTTGATACGCCGGAGGAGCATGCTCACCTGGGTACTCTGGACGTGAACTGTGGCTTTGCGGGTGGCCTGGCCATGGCTGTGGCGCTTTATCATCGCGCAACAACTGGTTCTATCAGCCGCGCCAGAACCTCATTGTCTGCGGTGACTAATTTGGCTCAGTTACCCTTCTGTTTCGATTATGCGGGTCTTGAGGCGTTTAATGAGCCATCAGGCCGTCAGGCCATGGGCAACCATGAATTGTCGCATTTTTATCAGACTGCCGATGATTGGATCTTCCTCGACGCTGAGCCTGCAGATCTCGTCAAACTAGATGCCATTGAGGGACTTGAAGGCATTACCACCACAGCGGATATTCAGGTATTTCTGACGGTTGCCTTTAAGCAGGCCTCATCAAAACGATGGATGCAGAGATTGCTAGCTGCAGATGTGGCTGCTGCCCAGCCAATTTCTATTGAAGCATTGCGTGAGCAAAACAGTCGACAAGCTGATGGTACTGTGGGTCTCGAGCGGGGCAGTTTTGCCTTTTCCATCTATGGGGATCACCCCAGTGGGCATCAGGTTACGCAAATTGATCATTATGCGATTCGTCCCAAAAATGCTTTGATTAAGGCGGTCAAGCCCACAGAGGCTCATGGCCATTCCACGCGCAAAGTGCTGGCATCGGTAGGCTATACAGAGGCTGAGATCAATGAGATGCTAAAACTTGGCGTTGCCGGTCTGGGCTGGGGTAAAACCTACCTGCCAGGGGACAGTCTGGGAGAGCTTATGGCCCCGTTAAGTGGACGTCTCGGCACGGTGGATACAGAGACTGTAGGTTGGATCGATATTGAGTCTGCCGACGGAGATATCTTCATCACATAGGCTGCAATACCCATAGTCTCCGGCATCAACTCTGGCCAGTGCTCCAACAATTCTGGCCAGTAGACGCTCGCGAAAATCCTCCTGCTCTACAGGTTCCATTAGATCGCAGGCATCTCAGTGATGGCATAGGCCTGCTGCTCTAGCCAGGGAGCGATGTCTATTAGCTGGGGGACAATCTCGTTGCCATAAATAGTACGACAGATATCGGCCACCTTATCTGGCACTGCCCCTAATTCACTTTGCCGACAGAGCATCGTCAGATGTCGCGCATTGGCACCACGTGCGAGCTGAAGTACTCGACAGCCTTTCAGTAACTCTGGATATCGAACCATACAGAGCCCCGTGGTTATCGCCCATCCCTGACCAGACTGCACAAACCGCAGCAGTGTCTGGGTGCTATCCAGTTCGTATGCGGTCTGCAATTTAATATTGAGGCGTCGCGCTATTAGGTCGGTCAGGGCGCCCAGTCGCGACTGTCTGGTGTAACGAATAAAGGGAATATTCTCCGCCAGCCAGGCTGGACTTACTGCGCCATCCTGGGAATATTTTTCTGGCACTATCATGACAAAGGGGTCGCGCAGAATAGGATAGCGCTGTAACTCTGGATGTTCGTCGATGGGATCGCTGGTAATCAGCAGATCCAGATTGCGATTCAGTAGATCCTGAGACAATGAAGATCCCAGCCCAGTGCGCAGTGCCAGTTTGGACACAAAGGGTTTTACCTGCTGCATAAGCTGCAGCCCGGCAACATCGCAGAATGAATCGACCATACCCACATTGAGAGGCAGAAGGCCGCCTTTCGCAGTCATGCGCACATCCGCCAGCATACGCTGGGTATCGTTTATAATTTGTTGTGCGTAGTCCTTGAGTACCTGGCCACTGGGGGTCAGTTTTATAGGTCTGGACCTAGTCACCACTAGCTGTGTGTCTGTCTGGGACTCAAGCTGTTTGATAGTCTGTGAAACAGCCGATTGAGTAATGCCAAGACGCTCAGCGGCCTGGGTTAATGTGTCGGCTTCGGTGACAGCTGCAAAAATGCGCAGGGCACCGATTTCTATATTTTTATTATTTTTCATAGCCGCGATTATAAGCGATGAAAAGCCGTCTGCGTTATCCCCTTGCGGCAAGACTTCTCAGTGCTGCGACACCTACAGGGGCGCCAGCATATTCTTGCATGGCATCGAGCAGACAGTCCCAGAGAAACTCTGTGGCAGCAATATCACTCAGCACATAAAAGCCGGGCGTTTCAGCCAAATCATGGCGCAGGATAACCGCATTGATTTTAGCCAGAGAGGTCTGGGCTATCTGTCCCTGAGCAAACTTATGTGTGCGCAGATCTACACCACAGATTTTTGAGAACATTTCCGCAGCCAATGTGCCGCTGACGGCTAACCAGCTATGACTGTCGGCTCTGGGTAACTGGTAGGTCTGGGCGCCCAGAGGCTGCAGCCCCAGACTCTCTATCAGGCTTGAATTGCCCGCCAGATCTGGAAGCATCAGGAGTTCCTGCTGGGAGAGCTTGCAGACTAAAGCCCCGTCGCTCTGAATCACTGAATTATTGGGCAATTCTGGCAATGCCAGTCCCTGACTGCCCGCCCATTGCGGTGCTCCAGCGCCCTTAAATCCGATACGTGGCAGAGTGGACAAATCAACTAAGCCCAGGTGAGAGGCCAACTGAATCTCGGCAGCGGGTTCAGCATAATGACGAACTAACAGAGCATCGCCCTGAGTTTCAAACTCTGCCTCACGCTCTGTATGACGACGATAAAGAGGGCTTCGTCGTTTAATAGGCACAGGGGTTATAGATGGATTTAGTTCAGTCATGCTTACAACTCCTGGCGCGCAGCTTGCGGATCGTAGAAGGGCAGGGCTACAACCTCGGCGGTGACCAGCGTTCCAGCAATTGACCTAATACTGATCTGACGACCGGTCTCGGCACTGTCTGGCTCAACATAGGCGAGACCTATGGGCTTGCCCAGGGTGGGTGAATAGTTGCAGGAGGTCACGCGCCCGCTCATCTGTGAGCCATCCACAATCAGATGGCTCTCTTTGGGTATGGGTGCGCTGGGGTCATGCACTACAAAGCCCACTAGGCTTCTAGTCGCTGTTTTCTTTTCGAACTCAGCAATCGTGCGACCACCAACGAAGAAAGGTTTCTTGCGAGAAACCGCCCAACTCATCTGCACTTCCATGGGATTGGACATGGCATCTGTGTCCTGGCCAATAATAATATGGCCCTTTTCCAGACGCAGTACACGCTGAGCCTCAACACCAAATGGTTGGATATTTTCTTCTTCGCCGGCAGCCATTAGTGCATCCCAGAGGGCTTCGCCATACTGCTGGGGTACATGAACCTCATAGCCTAGCTCACCGACAAAGCCGACCCGAATTAGGCGCGCCTCAATACCGGCAACGCTACCCTGGCGCACAGCCATATAGGGGAAAGCCTCGCTGGAAAGATCTATATCACTACAGAGTTTGCCCAATACCTGGCGAGCTTTGGGGCCGGCAATATTGACACCACAGTAAGCCGAGGTGACATTGGCTATATCCACATCAAGCCGCCACTGTGCATTCCACTTGAGCATACTCTGATAAACGCGGTCCACACCGCCAGTGGTAGCAGTCACATAATAATGCTGCTCACCAAAGCGACAGGCGACGCCATCATCAATCACCACCCCAGCTTCGTTGGTTAGCAGTGCATAGCGAGCTTTACCTATTGGCTGCTTAACAAAGCCAAAGGTATAGATCCGATTGAGAAATTCACCAGCATCTGGGCCACGAACTTCCAGGCCACCTAATGTGGAGACATCCACCAGGCCAACATTATTGCGGACGTTGTTCACTTCATTGTTGATACATTGTTCGCGGTCGGCAGGCTGACCATAAAAAGCTGGTCTGAACCAGGCGCCAGCCTGCAGCATTTCAGCACCGGCTTCTAGGTGACGATAGTGCATATTGCTGCGGCGGGCCGGGAAAAAACTGCGTCCGGCACTGTGCCCGAGATGCTCGGGAGCGAAGGGTGGGCGAGCAGTTGTCACGCCAGTTTCAGCCACGGTGCGATGGGTCGCCGCTGCTACCAGTCGCGCTGCGGCAAGAGCAGAATGTCGGCCCTGCGAGGGACCCATACCGCAGGTGGAGTAGCGTTTCACCAGCTGAATATGCTCGTAGCCATCGCTAGTGGCATTAATAATATCTGCAATGGTCAGATCTTCGTCAAAGTCGACAAACTCTTTGCCTTTGGGATGGGCAAAAATAGGCCAGCTATAGTTGGGACTCTGGGTCTCTCGAGGTATGGACTGAGTTAGTTCGGTCTGGGTAAAGCCCAGTGCATTAGTAGCTATTTTGGCAGCCCTAATACCTTCTTCAAGGCAGTGATCGAGATCCCAGTAGCTATTTACTGACCCGGCTATTTGCAGACCATCCGGTAGGTTGTTCAGGGTGAACATCGCCGATTGATCATCATAGCTTAGCTGCCCACCCGCCTGGCAGGCAAGCTGATAGGTCGGGGTGTAACCTATGGCCATAGATAGCAAATCGCAGGCAATTGTTTCTGACTTATTTTCGCAGACGCCCTGGCGGCTAATTTTTCTAATATCCACTGCACTCAGGTGATTGGCTTTTTTATGAGCACTAAAAACCGCGTAGCCCGGTTTAATGCTGATGCCGCGTTGCTGGGCTGCCTGGGTAAGGCTGGTCGCTGGCGGCTGTTCACGCAGATCGACAATAGCTCTAATTTCGACGCCAGCATCCTGTAAATCCAGGGCATTGGCGTAGCCGTCATTGTTGCCAGTAACGATCACCGCGGCTTTTCCTGGACGCACAGCGTACAGATGCATCAGGCGCTGGGTTGCGCTACTCATCATTACCCCTGGCAAGTCATTATTGTGAAAGACTGCCTGCTGTTCAAGGGCGCCGGTGCAGAGAATAGTTTGCTTTGCGCGTACCTTGTAAAGTCGCTTGCCACAGATGATAGGTAGCCAGTTATCAGCAAACCAACCATTGACCACAGCGCTGGTCATGCTGGTGATATTGTCATTGGCTTCGATTGCGGCAATAAGCTGCTGTCTGGTTGTGGCTGCGGCTGTTCCTTCGGCATCAAAGCGAGCATAGTTGAGAGAGCCGCCGAGGCTGGGATTTTCGTCTACCAGCAGTACCTCGCAGCCATCCACAGCCGCCGTCAGGGCTGCTTGCATGCCCGCTGGACCTGCACCCACAACCACTACATCATAAAATTTATACTGCTTGTCGTAATAGTCTGGCTGCAGCTGTTGGTCAATAACCCCCAGGCCAGCTTTCTTGCGAATTAATGGCGCCCATTTTTCCCAGATACCACGCGGTTTAAAGAAGGCTTTGTAATAGAACCCGACGGGTAGAAACCTAGAGAACAGTCCCAACAGCGCACCGCGATCATTACTTAGACTGCCAGTATAATTTTGCGCCATCACGGCCAGATCCTGACTAATATTTTCGCGATCTGCCAACGCATTGGGATTGGACGGTAGTTGAACCAATGTATTGGCGTCCTGACCGGCCATTGTCAGAGCACCCCGAGGGCGATGGTATTTAAACGAGCGGCTCAACAGCCATTGATCATTGGCGGCCAGGGCACTGGCAATGCTATCGCCAGCAAAACCAGTATAGGATTTCTTCTCGAAGCTAAAGCTGACCTGCTGCTGACGATCAATTAGCTTGCCGTAGGGGGCTGGCAGGCGGTTGTTCACGATTCACCTCCAGACTCAGCAGTGAACTCAATCCGTTGGTTGAACAGTTCACTGGCTTCAAAGGTACGAATTACCTGATCAGTAATGGTGTTGCGTTCGGCCAAAAACCAAAATGAACTGGCGCTATGGCACCACCATTCAGTGACTATGCCCGCTTCGTTGTCATGGAAAAATACATGCTCAGCCCAGGCCCGAGAATCCGTATTGTTGGGGTCAGGCATGGGATGGTACTCACCGCCATAGCTGAACTCTGAAATGTTGCGAGGCCCATTGAGAGGGCAGGTGAGTAATTTCATGACTCAGTCCCCTAGTGGCTAGCGGCAGTGGCGCCGGCTTCGTTAATCTGTTCGTAGTTGTAAAAACGTTCAAGCTGGAAGGGCTTGATAATCTCCGGTACTTTCTTGGTCGCCACCAGTTCGGCCATGGTCACTCCGCAGATGGGCGTCGCTTTAAAGCCCCAGGTTCCCCAGCCGGCATCCAGGTAGTAATTTTCAACCGGGCTAAGCCCCATAATTGGGCTGTAGTCCGGCGTCATATCTGTGGTGCCTGCCCATTGGCGTAGCATGCGTGCCTGAGCTAAAAACGGGAACAGCTCGAGCGCAGCGGCACTTAATGATTCGCGTTGATCCAGCGTGGCTCTGGTGTGGTAGAGAGGATAGGGGTCGGAACCTCCACCAATCACAAATTCACCCCGCGATGTCTGATGGACATAGACATGCACATGGGGTGAGCTGACATGGGGTGTCAAAATAGGTTTGTAAGGTTGGGTGACCATTGCTTGCAAGGGGTAGCAGTGTATCGGCAGACGAATGCCGGCTTTTTTTGCTACCACTGAGCTGGCCCCTGCCACGGCCTGAACCACCGCACCGCACTCGACCCGCCCGCGGTTAGTTTTGACAGCAGTCACACGTCCCTGGGTAACTTCAATATCTTCTACTTCGGTGAGTTGATGTAATTCTACACCTCGTTCACAGGCTCCTTTGGCGTATCCCCAGGCCACTGCATCATGACGAGCGGTGGCGCCATCGGCATGCCAAAGACCTGCCATAATGGGGAAGCGTGAATCTTCAGACATGTTTAGGTTAGGCACTAGCTCAGCGATGGTTTGGCGATCTACTAGCTCCGAGCGAACTCCCATATGCTGATTGACCTCTGCCCGCCAGCGAAAGCTGCGGATAGCTGCATCACTGTGAGCCAGGGTTAATTGCCCGCGAGTTTCCATCATCACGTTGTAGTTAAATTCGTTGCTGAGGTTGTTGTAGAGTTTGACCGACTCGCGGTAGAAATTTACCCCTTCTTCAGTGAGGTAATTGGAGCGAATAACCGCGGTATTTCGGGCTGTGTTGCCACCCCCCAGATAGCTTTTTTCCAGCACAGCCACATTGGTGATGCCGTGATATTTAGCGAGGTTGTAGGCTATGGCAGTACCATGGCCTCCAGCACCGATAATTACTACGTCATAATGTTTTTTAAGCTTGGTAGCGGGGGTGAAGTGATGCCGCGCAGGATACTGCCTGCTTAGACCGTACTTTAAAAGACCAAATGGCATAGACTACTTTCCCCTGAGAATTAGCTTCCCAAAAATACGACGGTTTTATTACCATCGAGAAATACCCGTCGCTCTACGTGATACTTCACTGCCTTGGCTAACGCCATGCATTCGTTGTCACGACCCACTCGTACCAGATGGTGGGGTCTGTAGTTGTGATCAACCCTTGTCAGAATTTGCTCGATAATTGGTCCCTCATCCAGATCAGAGGTTACGTAATGAGCTGTGGCGCCTATGACTTTGACGCCGCGATCATAGGCCTGATGATAGGGTTTGGCACCTTTAAAACCGGGCAGGAATGAATGATGGATATTGATGCAGCGGCCCGATAGTTGCTGAGTTAATTCTTCAGAGAGAATCTGCATATAACGGGCCAGCACAACCAATTCAGTACCGGTTTCCTGGATAATTTCCAGCAGTCGCTGCTCTTGCTGAGCCTTGGTCTGCTTGGTAACTGGCAGGTGAATAAAGCGAATTCCCTCGCGCTCGACCATAGGCCGCAGATCCTGGTGATTGGAGACCACTGCAGTGACCTCCATGTTAAATTCACCTTTGCGCTGACGGTACAGTAGATCATCTAGACAGTGATCGTATTTAGAGACCATCAGCAGTGTTTTGACCGCAATCTCTGGATTGTGGAATTGCCAATCCATTGCGAATCTATCGGATACTTCGACAAATTCCTCGCCCATCACCTCAATAGCAGGTGAGCCTTGCTGGCGGCGAAATAAAGCGCGCATAAAAAACTTATTAGTCGACTCATCATCGAACTGCTCAAGGCTACAGATGTAGCAATCTCTATCAGCCAAAAAGCGCGTTACGGCAGCTACAACGCCAGAGCCGGCACGGCAGGTTCCGGTAAAAATATAGTTGTTGGCCTCTTGAGGCATGGTGGTCATGGTGTTCGCCTAGTCATTGAAAGAAGGCTGCGATTATAGCCTAAACCTGTTGCTCTAGCTTGCGGGCCAGCCCTAAACAACGCGGATAATGCATGGTTGGTTATCCCCTGGTCAACCGCCAGAGGTGGACCTAAGTAATATTACTGATGGGCTAAAATTCTGCTAATTAAGTGGGCTGGCTTAGTGCCAGACGCAGGCTCTTTTGGGTATGGGTCCCAGAGTGATTTAGCGGTTATTTCTAAACTATATGGATATTCGCCGCTAAACAAGCCATTATTTGGGCTATGACAGTTTACCGTTTGACAGCGTACCTCTTGTTTATCTCTCTGGCTGGTTGTGCAACTTATCAGCCTAGCCAGGTTGATAATCTGTGCAAAATATTTTGGGGCGAAACCGACTGGTATGAAGATGCCCGCAGTGCCCATAAACGCTGGGGTACACCTATAGGTGTGATGATGGCAATTATTAAGCAGGAATCCACTTTTCGTGCTGATGTCAGGCCAGAGCGCCCGAAGTTTTTATTTATTCCATTGCCCCGAACATCTTCAGCCTATGGCTATGCTCAGGCCCAGGATCCAGCCTGGTATGACTATCGCAAAGATACCGGCAACTGGAGTCATGATCGCGATGACTTTGGCGATGCGATTAACTTTGTTGGCTGGTACACCCATACTTCACAGAAGCGCCTGGGGATATCAAAATGGGATCCCTACAAACAGTATCTTGCTTACCATGAGGGCTGGGGAGGCTATTCCCGGGGCTCCTATAATAAAAAGCCCAGCCTAATAACGGTGGCGCAAAAAGTTAAGCGTCAGGCAGAGATCTATGGTGCGCAGTTAAATGAATGCCAGGCCAAGCTTGATAAGTCCGTAAAGGGCTGGTTTTTTTGAGGATGTCACGCTGGAGACATCGAAACCCAAGCTTGCAACGTAAACTCCAATAATAACTAAACAAAGCCGTGAGGGTCCCATGTCTACAAGTCATGTTGATGTTGTCATCATTGGTGCTGGTCTGTCAGGAATAGGTGCCGCTTGTCATCTCGAGCAGCATTCACCTAATAAAAGCTACGCTATTTTAGAGAGCCGCGGCGCCATGGGCGGCACCTGGGATTTATTCCGCTATCCAGGCATCAGGTCAGACTCTGATATGCATACGCTGGGTTACAGTTTTAAACCTTGGAAGCATGAAAGAGCCATTGCTGATGGTCCCGCGATTCTCGACTATATCAAGCAAACCGCCAAACAATACGATGTTGAAAAACATATTCGCTATAACCAGAGGGTGACCAAAATAGCCTGGGACAGTGCCAGCGCCAAGTGGACGCTGAGTCTAGATCTAGAGGACGGGCCAGCCAGTATCAGCTGTAATTTTATTTATAGCTGCACCGGCTACTATCGCTATGACAAGGGTTACACTCCAGATTTCCCTGGCGTCGCACAGTTCAAAGGTCAACTGATTCATCCTCAGCAATGGCCCGAAGATCTTGATTACAGCGGCAAGCGTGTAGTGGTCATTGGCAGTGGGGCCACAGCTATCACATTGGTGCCGGCTATGGCCAAAACGGCTGCCCATGTCACCATGTTGCAGCGTTCGCCTACCTACGTAGTGTCGCGGCCAGGCCAGGATCAGTTTGCCCATAAACTGAATAAATACCTGCCGTCCAAACTAGCTTATCTGATTACCCGTTGGAAGAATGTCAGTATGCAGGCGCTAATCTTTCAATACAGCAGGCGCTATCCGGAGAAGATGAAACAGGGGCTGCTCAATTTGACACGCAAGGAACTGGGCAGCCGGATTGATGTGGATACCCATTTTAATCCGAGCTACAAACCCTGGGATCAACGCCTGTGTCTGGTGCCAGACAGCGATCTGTTTAAATCTCTGCGCAAAGGTACATCAAGTGTAGTGACTGACCATATTAAAACCTTTAACCAAACAGGGATCGAGCTGCAATCTGGCGAAACTCTGGACGCGGATATAGTGGTCAGTGCTACCGGTCTAGAGTTATTGGCCATGGGAGGTATGGAAATTCAGGTTGATGGTTCCACCGTAGCACTCCCTGATACTTTGGGGTATCGGGGGATGATGCTGAGTGATGTGCCTAATTTTGTACTAGCCGCAGGCTATACCAATGCTTCATGGACGTTAAAATGTGATCTGACGAGTCAATATGTCTGTCGTATGCTCAACCACATGGACAACAAAGGCTTTCAGTACTGCGTGCCTCGCAATCGAGATCCAGATATGAAACGTGTGGCATTTTTGGACCTGGCCTCAGGCTATGTCGACCGCTCCATAGATCAGTTTCCCAAGCAGGGTACCAAGTCTCCCTGGCGGCTATATCAAAATTATCTTCTGGATATCGTCAGTCTGCGCTTTGGGGCAATGAGGGACAGGTCGCTCGAGTATGGGCGCGCGAAATCCTGATCTAAGTTGAATAGAGCAGCCTTGATTTTGTCCTCTGATTAGGTGGTATGATTAGAGAAAAAAGAGGCTCTCTTGAACTTGCCCAGCAGATACCTATTCCTGTTCGTTGTCGTTTTTTCATCGATAGTTCAGTCCGACGTCGACCAGAATGTTGATATAGAACCGCCTAAACCCTCCGCAAACGCAGCCCTGTTAAACCATCAAACCAGGTTTTCGGATCCTGAGATAATCAGGGCTCAGGATAATATCTATGTAGCTCATGGTTTTGATATGAGCAATATCATATTTATCGAGGGCCCAGAGGGACTGGTGGTTATGGATACCGGATTTCGGGTTGAAAAAGCGCGCCTTGCTATAGCAGCGATCAGAGAGATCACCGACAAACCTATTGTTGCTGTAATCTATTCCCATGGACATGGTGATCATGTGGGCGGGTCAGCTGCCTTTAAAGCTGAGGCGCCAGAGGCAGAGTTTATTGCCTACCAAGGCTGGCAGCGCAACATCAATTATATTTCCAGTGCCGTAAGACCGGTTTTTTCGCTGCGAGCATTTGCCCAGCTAGGGTTAGTTTTACCTCCTGGGCTTGAGGGCACTATCGGGTCTGGAGGTGGGCCAGTTTTGCGGGCTGGAGGCTCTATCTCCTATGTACCACCTACCATGACGGTAACTGATGGCCAGTGGCTAGAGTTTGCCGGCCTGAGATTCCAGGTGCTGCATACCCCTGGCGATCTGGACGACGGCCTGTCAGTTTGGTTTCCCAGCAGCGGTCTAGTACTGACGGGAGATACGGTGACTGACAGTCATGTGCATACCATTTTGTCGACGCCACGCCATGAGCCTAACCGTGATGCTCAGGCATTTGTCGATAGCATGACCCGCATAGAATCATTGAATGCTCAGCTGTTAATTGGTGGGCATGGTGATGTGGTGCAGGGCAGGGCAGCTGTACGAAAACTGGTGCGCGAGGACCGTCGCACCGCACAATTTATGATTGACGAGGTGGTACGCCATATCCGCCAAAATCGTTCCGGAGAATGGGTGCAGTCCAAATTTAAGTATCCAGACTGGTTTATGGGGGATGAGGAGAGAGGAGACTATTATCACCGCATGAGCTGGATTGCTCGGGGTGTTTATGCGCAGTATATGGGCTGGTTTAGTGGTGATGCCACCAGTCTTTCTCCTGTGGCTCCTGAAGAGAGGGCTCAGAGAATTGTTCAGGGATTTGGTGGTACAGAGGCTGCGCTACAGGCTCTTAACACAGCCTATGCAGAATCTCAGTTTGCCTGGTCCATGGAGCTGGCCAGCTATATTTTGGCCCTGGAGCCTGAGAATCTAAAAGCCAGACAGATTAAATCATGGTCTCTAAAGGGCCTAGCCTATTCCAGCGCAAGTGCTAATGAAAGAAATTATCTACTGACTCAGGCGATGATGCTAGAGGGCAAAATTTCTCTGGGAGCCATGGCTAAGGCAACTCTCAGGGCTGGGTTGCCTGACTACTATGGCTCCGCCGATGCTATTGGGTTTCTTCACACCTTGGGCGCTAGGTTAGATGTAGAGGCTGCGCGGGAGACTCGCATTGGATTTAGGATTGAGCTATCTGACCGAGATGAGCACTATTTTGTCGAGATAGACCGCGGCGTCATTTTGACCAGTGCAACAGAGCAGGGCGCAATTGATTTTACGATGACCATTAGCCATGAAAATCTGGCAGTCTTATGCGAGGGGCTGGGTCGCTGGGATGCCTTCCATCAAGCTGACAGGCTTGTGATTGAGGGAGATGCACAGAAATTTAGGGCATTTTCTGAGTTGTTCTAAGCACGATACTGGCTCGGCATAACCAGCTAGAATTCGCACGGCGCCCCATATCGCAGCGCCTCTTGAAGGTCGACTTCTTACTGAGGTAATAGTTAGTGCAGGTTTCTTTTTTACTACCTAGATTGAGGGCAGCCACCGAGATTTCATTGCAAGCAATGGCCAGAGATAGATGCGCGCTCTGTAGATTTACTGAATCCCAACGCAAAAAGCCTTTAGATTGTGCGAACACAGGCTAAAGGCTTTTACGGCTAGAGCCCTTTCTTGATGAGGCTCTATCTTCTTATATGGTGCACCCGGAGGGATTCGAACCCCCGACCAAGTGGTTCGAAGCCACCTACTCTATCCAGCTGAGCTACGGGTGCGGTACAGGTTGCAGTGTAGCTTAATTTATCGTTCTAAGTATTGCAGTTTATCCGGCACGCCATTCCATTGTTCGGCATCTGGTGGCGGATCTTTTTGCTCGGTGATGTTAGGCCAAATATCAGCGAGTTCGGCATTGAGCTCTAGGAACACCTCTTGACCTGCAGGAATTTCATCTTCGGCAAAGATCGCATCGACAGGGCACTCTGGCTCACATAGGGCGCAGTCAATGCACTCATCCGGGTGAATCACCAAAAAGTTAGGGCCTTCATAAAAACAGTCTACAGGGCAGACTTCTACACAGTCTGTGTGTTTGCACTTAATGCAGTTGTCGCCAACAATAAAGGTCATCTGTTAGGTCTCTTATCTGATTGGGTATGGTCTAGGCGCGGCATTATAGCAGGATCAAATCGTCTGTGAATGCCTTGCTGAGCTTATTTAGTTCTAACTTATAAACCACAGTAGCAGCTTACGCTAGAGCAGCTTTTTTAGTTCATAAACCAGGTCTAGAGCCTGCTTCGGAGAGAGCTCATCGGGGCTTAGTTTTTCTAGCCGTTTTTGCAGCTCTGGGTTGACTGGAGGCAAGAATAGCTCTGCCTGACTGGGCTGTGCAACAGATTGCTGGGATGGGCTAATAACACCAGAGCTACCAGCTTCAAGAAGCGCGAGTTCCTGCCTGGCTAGGTTGATCACGTCGGCAGGTATGCCAGCTAGCTTTGCGACCTGGATTCCATAGCTCTGGCTAGCAGGACCATCCTGAACACTGTGCAAGAACACTATACTGTCGTTGTATTCTGTGGCGTCCAGATGCACATTAACCGTGCCTGACACTTTTTCAGGTAGAGCCGTGAGTTCAAAGTAATGAGTCGCGAACAGGGTAAAGGCCTTAACCTGCTCTGCTAAATGAAATGCGCAGGCCCAGGCTAGGGATAACCCGTCAAAAGTGCTAGTACCGCGACCGACCTCATCCATTAATACCAGGCTGCGGTCACTGGCATTGTGCAAAATATTGGCGGTCTCAGTCATCTCAACCATAAAGGTAGAGCGCCCGCCAGCCAGGTCATCAGAGGAGCCAATCCTCGTAAAGATTCTATCTACCAAACCAATCTCGGCTGCACTGGCAGGAACAAAGCTGCCAATCTGGGCTAGCAGCACTATTAAGGCAGCCTGACGCATATAGGTCGATTTACCACCCATATTAGGGCCGGTAATGATCAGCATCTTACGCTCGTGATGCATAATTAAGTCATTGGCCACAAAGGGATCGCTGGAGACCTGTTCAACCACAGGGTGACGACCGGCTTGGATATGAATCCCCGGCTGCATGTTTAACTGAGGTTTACAGAAGCTAAGGCTGTGAGCTCGTTCGGCCAGAGTTGTTAACACATCTAACTCGGCGATAGCGGCGGCGCAGTTCTGCAGTGCGGCCAGGTCCTCATTAAGCCGCTCGAGGAGCTCTTCATAGAGGTGCTTTTCGCGACTGAGGGCTCGGCTCTTGGCGCTGAGAGCTCGGTCTTCAAATTCTTTTAATTCCGGGGTGATAAAGCGCTCGGCATTTTTAAGCGTCTGGCGGCGAATATATTCCACCGGCGCCTGATCGCTCTGACCCCTTGATATTTCGATATAGTAGCCATGGACACGGTTGTAGCCCACCTTGAGGCTAGCTATGCCGGTGTTCGTTTTTTCGCGCTCTTCCATAGCCAGTAAAAATTCACCTGCATTGGTGTTGAGGGCGCGCAGCTCGTCCAATTCTGAGTCATAGCCATCGGCGATAACACCGCCATCGCGAATAATTACCGGGGGGTTTTCTTTAATTGCACTACCTAGCAGCTCGACGAGTTGGGGCTGTGGTTGTGCCTCCAATGCCAGTTGCTGGGTATGGGGTACATCTATGCCCTTGAGCTCACTGGCAAGCTGAGGCAGCACAGCCAGAGACACCAGCAGACGAGTCAAATCCCTTGGCCGCGCAGAGCGAAGTGCAACTCTGGTGAGTATCCGCTCCATATCTCCCACCTGTTTTAGGTGGCTGTGTAACGATTCATAAAGATAGTTAGCCTGCAGGGCGGAGATGCTGTCCTGCCGGGCTTGTAGAGTTGCGATATCCTGCAGTGGACGGTTCAACCAGCGGCGCAAAAGTCTGCTGGCCATGCTGGTGGCGCTGGTGTCCAGCACATCAAATAATGTGTTTTCTTGACCGCCGGTAAGGTTAGTATCCAACTCAAGATTGCGGCGGCTTGAAGCATCAAGAGCCACTGCATCCTCAATATTCTCAGTGCTGATGCTGCGGATATGGGGCAGGTTGTTACGCTGGGTATCCTTGGCATACTGCAATAGGCAGCCCGCCGCACTGATACCAATGGGTAAATGCTCGCAGCCAAAGCCGCTGAGGTCTTTGGTGCCGAACTGTTGGGTCAGTAAGCGCAGGGCGCTATCGCTGTCATATTCCCAGGGTGGCCGGCGGCGCACACCAGAACGATTGTCCAGGAAATCAATATGAGCCAGGTCTTCGGAAACCAAAAGCTCAACCGGATTAAGCCGCTGCAATTCAGCCTGTAGTTGCTCAACGCCATCCACTTGCAGCAACTGAAAGCGGCCGCTACTCATATCCAGGGTGGCAATACCAAACTGATTATCCCGATAATGAAGCGCTGCCAATAGGCTGTCACTTTGATCGTCCAGCAAAGCTTCGTCGGTTAATGTACCTGGAGTCAGCACCCGCATTACCGCTCTTTCCACTGGCCCTTTACTGGTTTCCGGATCACCGATCTGCTCGCAGATGGCTACAGACATACCCTGTTTAACCAGTTTGGCCAGGTAACTTTCGGCGGCATGGTAGGGCACACCGCACATGGGAATCGGATTGCCATTAGTCTTTCCGCGAGCAGTTAGAGTGATATCTAAAAGCTGGCTGGCGTGTTTTGCATCATCAAAAAATAACTCGTAGAAATCACCCATGCGGTAAAAAACTATATCGTTGGGGTGCTCGGCTTTGATGCGCAAGTACTGCTGCATCATAGGAGTATGCTGGCTGCTTTCTACTTTTGAGGTCATAGGGCCGTTTTTATCTGGGAGGACTGTCATTACTCAATAAGCCTCTTAGTTTAGACCATACTGGCCTCTCTAGACTATTGAAATAGACATTATTACAGCCAAAGACAGATAATTTTCAATCTCTGTAGGGACAAATATTTCTGGTTGTTTAATTTACAAAGGATTGGCAATTTAGGGTTTTTCCACAAAGCAAAACAGGTAAACTGATCAACAGAAGAAAAATTTAATGGGACATAGTCAGGGGATAGCAATGAGCGAAGCAGTAGCGATTGAAATTGAGAGCGGAGTGGCTACCATCACAATGGATGATGGCAAGGTCAACGTCCTGGGTCATGCTATGTGGGACCAGTTAGAGGCAGCATTTGATCAGGCTGAAGAGGCAGGTGCTTTGGTTATATTTAAAGGTCGAGCTGGAATTTTCTCAGGTGGGTTTGACCTTAAAGAAATAGGCAAGGGCCCACGAGCCGCCGTTGAGCTCACTTCTCGGGGTTCAAAGATGGCGCGCCGTATTCTGGCTTTTCCAACACCAGTAATTGGGGTATCCACCGGACACTGCATTGCCATGGGTGCATTTCTGATGCTGGCCTGCGATTATCGTATTGGCGCAGCCGGTGACTTTAAGATTGGTCTTAACGAAACCATGATTGGCATGACTATGCATCACTTTGGCATTGAGCTGGCCCGGTATCGTATTCCTCTTAATTACTATAGCCGAGCAGTGATTAATGCTGAGATATGGAATCCCGACACCGCGATTGGTGCGGGCTTCTATGATGCTACCGCACCTGTCGAGCACATAGGTGCGGCCGCAAGCAAAGCTGCCGAGATGTTTGGTAGTCTTAATATGAGTGCTTTTAATGGCACCAAAAACAAGTCGCGTAAAGAATTTCTTGAATTACTGGATCAATGCATTATCGACGATCTTGTACTTCCAGATTCAGTCTAACCGGGCTGTAGTTGCCAATGACAACGGGTGCAGCTAATTATCAACTTGCGGAGCAGCTAGGTAAGGCCCTGCATCAGCGCGGTTGTTCAGTGACTGCGGCAGAATCTTGCACCGGCGGCGGTGTGGCCCATGCAATCACTGCAGTGCCAGGTAGTTCGGCCTGGTTTGGTTGTGGCTTTGTAACCTATGCCAACAGTGCCAAACACAGATTGCTGGCTGTCTCTGATGAAATACTCGCCCGAGAAGGCGCTGTGAGTGAAGAGGTAGTGAGACAGATGGCTGAGGGTGCCAGTGCTGCCAGTGGCGCCGAGTTTGCAGTTGCCATCTCCGGTATTGCGGGACCCGGGGGTGGAAGTTCTGATAAGCCAGTGGGCACTGTCTGGTTTGCCTGGGCCACTCCCAATGGCACCCAGGCCAAAAAGTATCTGTTATCTGGGGACCGCTCCTCAGTTCGCGAGCAAGCAATCGAAATTTCACTAAAAGAACTGTTGCATCGGGTTACTGGATATAATACTGTATAACCATACAGCTACTGATTAAGTAACCAGTAGTCAGCGAATAGCTAACTAATAAGTCACAATTTATACCGAGGAAACAATTATGGACGCCAACAAATCAAAAGCTTTAGAGGCTGCGCTTGGCCAGATAGAACGCCAGTTTGGCAAGGGCACAGTGATGCGCATGGGCGAAAACGCTCGTCAGGCGGTTCCTGCAATCTCTACAGGTTCGCTGGGGCTGGATATTGCGCTGGGCATTGGCGGTCTGCCTAAGGGTCGTGTGGTTGAAATCTACGGCCCAGAATCTTCCGGTAAAACCACCCTGACTCTCCAGGTGATTGCTGAAGCGCAGAAAGCTGGTGGTACCTGTGCCTTTGTGGATGCCGAGCACGCGCTGGATCCAGTCTATGCAGAAAAGCTGGGCGTGCAGGTTGATGACCTGATTGTTTCGCAGCCAGACACCGGGGAGCAGGCGCTTGAAGTCACTGATATGTTGGTGCGTTCCGGTGCCTGTGATGTATTGGTTGTTGACTCCGTAGCCGCTCTGACGCCTCGTGCAGAAATTGAAGGTGAGATGGGTGATCACCATGTTGGCCTGCAGGCGCGACTGATGTCCCAGGCGCTTCGCAAACTTACCGGTAATATCAAAACTGCTAACTGTCTGGTGATCTTTATCAACCAGATCCGTATGAAAATTGGTGTTATGTTTGGTAATCCAGAGACCACCACTGGTGGTAACGCGCTGAAGTTTTATTCCTCAGTACGCCTGGACATTCGCCGCATAGGTGCAGTCAAGGACGGCGACGAGATTGTGGGTAATGAGACCCGCGTCAAGGTGGTAAAAAACAAAGTAGCGCCGCCGTTTAAACAGACCGAATTCCAGATACTCTATGGACGTGGCATTAATCGCAATGGCGAGCTAGTTGATCTAGGTGTTAAGCATGGTCTAGTGGACAAGTCCGGTGCCTGGTATGCCTACAAGGGTAATAAGATAGGTCAGGGCAAAGCCAATGTGGGTGTATTTTTGACTGAGAATCCAGATATTGCAGCTGAGATCGAATCGCAGATCAGAGCGAAAGAGCTGGGTGGCTTGCAGCCCAAAGAAGAGACAGCGTCAACGCAGGATCAGGACCTATCAGCTGAGTAAAAGACAGTATTTAGACTCTCTGGTTATAGTAAAAAAAGCGTCTGGTGGCGCTTTTTTTATAGGCTAATTATTCCTTAGCCGCGTTTACAATAAACCATAGGTGGATGCAATGATTAAGCAGGACCCGCCAATTACCGCTGCTAAAATTCGCTCCGCAGCCATGGATCTACTCACTGGCCGGGAGTATTCGAGAGCTGAGTTAGGCAAGAAACTCGAGAAGCGGTTTGAGGGCAATGAGTCTATCGGCGATGTATTGGAGCGCTTGCAAGAAGAAGGGCTGCAGTCTGATGAGCGCTTTACGGAGGCTTTTTTGCGCTCGAGACTCTACCGGGGCCATGGTCTGGCGCGAATTAAAATGGACATTCGCCAGAAAGGTATAAGGGATGAATTACTTGAGGCCGCTGTTGAACAGTCAGATATAGACTGGTTTGCGCTAGCCAGAGAAGTGGCGCAGCGCAAGTTTGGCAGCAGCCTGGCTACCGAGCAAAAAGAAAAGGCCAAGCGCATGCGCTTTCTGCAGTATCGAGGCTTCAACTTTGAGCAGATTAAATACGCGTTAAGCGGCACTGATGTAGATGAATTGTTTTAACGGCCAGAATGCCGACTAAGTTTCTAGATAGCTTGAAAATATCTCCACTAATCTAGGTTCCATATAGCTGTGGCCTTTCAGATTTGTAATAAATCCACAGTGTCCCCCATAGGCATAGATCTCGAAGCTTAAGTGGTCTTGTTGATTTATCCTGTCTAAATCTTTGACCGGGATAATAGGGTCATCAGAAGCTGTGATCAGGTGCGCGGGTATTTCCAAGTGCCCAAGTCTGTCGCCAGTTAGGGCGTAGGACTCGAAATAACTGTTTACATCCTCAAAATCCGTATGCCTGGGTACAAAAAACTGATTGAGCTGATCAAAATCCCTGGCACTCTCCAACTCTGCACCGTAGTCATACTCGGGGAAGTGGGCAAGCTTTTTTCGCAGTGAGTTTGTCCAGCGATGCATAAAATACTTACGGTAGAAAAACGCACCTTTATTAAGGGCGACCATTGCATTTACGGGATCAACCGGCGGTGATATTGCAACGGCAGCGCGAAGGCCCAGAGCCATGCCGCGGTCGGCAGCGATCCTTAGAGTAAAATTGCCCCCTAATGAAAACCCTGCAAGAAAGACAGCTGGATAATTGCGCTGACTGATAAAAATTTCAATAGCATCAGCTACCTCCTCCGTCATCGTAGAGTTGAACAACTCCCTGTTTAGGTGCTGAGTGTCCCCGTGATCTCGCAGGTTGAGTCGAAGTACATCGAACCCATGGTCTAGCAGATATTTAGCCGTGGTCACCTGATACGCGGACTGGCTCGAACCCTCCCAGCCATGGATCATTAGCACCAGGGCATTTTTGACCGGTGCCTTTTTGCTACTGGCTAGGTCAAATTCAGCGGCCAGCCTCACTCCTTTACCTGTCGTCAGTATCAGTTGCTCAGAATTTAGCTTCTCCGCCAGACGTTTGGCACGCGCTTTACGCGGCCCCACGCTGTTAAGAGCACTCTGTATATGCGGATTTCTTAAATGTCGAGGTGGGGTAAATATCTGGTCTACAGTCATATATAGGGCTAGTTGGAGTTTTTTAAATTTAATAGTACACGAACCCCTAATAATAACTGTGGTCGAACAGATAGACCAAGGAAATTTGGTCTTCAGGAAGTAATAGTATCAAGGAGATCAGGATGATTAAGATACTGCAGGTTACTGCGCTTGTAATAGTTGCCAGTTTCACCTCTTCAATGAGTTTTTCAGCGCCCGCTAAGGCGCAAGATAACGATAATAATCTCAATGACCAAGTCACATCCCAAACAGAGACGGCTCCGGCTGAGCCCTCCGTTCTGCAGCGGATGTGGGCAATTCAAAAGTTAGATTATAAAAAATGGGGTATCCGCAAAGGTTGTATCAGCAACGGCAAAATCAAGCGTATTAAGTTTATTGACGACCGCTCTGCGATGATCAGTATGTTTGGTAAGAAAAAGGCCATTATGCGCCTCAAGAATCGATGTCCTGGTATTAAAAAGCACGGTTTTTTGCATATCAGCGATGGTAAGCGGCTCTGCACTAAACATAGTCGCTTTCAGACTTTAGGTGTAGGTTTTAACTGTAAGATTGCCAGTATCGATCCCTATGTGGAGTTGGAAGAACCCCCTGAACTTAAAGAATTCGACTGAAATTGCCAAATTTCCTTGCTTCTGACTTAGGTTTTAGCTTTTCATAGTAACTTCCTAGGTTGCTGTGAGGCCGTCAATGAAAGCTATGAGGATGTGTTTTGCCGTATTGGCTTTGACGCTAGCGTCCTGGCCCGTGCATGGAGAAGAAGCCGCGCAGGAAACGCCAGAAGCTACGCTGAACCCTAGCCTGGAGGGCGAGGGGGGAAAAGCGCTCGAAGATCAACAGCCTGACTCATCCCTTGTTGAGCGGATGCAGGCGATCGATGAGGTGGACCCTGCGAAGTGGGGTATTCGTAAAGACTGCATTTCTATCAGAAACATTCGCAATATTTCCTTTCAAGATGATCAGTCTGCCATTATCAAGGTTGGTAGAGGCAAGGAAGTACTTATGCGTTTACG
Organism: uncultured Porticoccaceae bacterium; assembly: GCA_965656965.1. Lineage (GTDB taxonomy): Bacteria > Pseudomonadota > Gammaproteobacteria > Pseudomonadales > Porticoccaceae > HTCC2207. Next base: position 105,567 of record CBFHMK010000003.1, on the reverse strand, counting down.
TCGCGAGTGCCGAGGCATTCGATATGAGGGCTTTATTTATCAAGCTCGCGGCTCGCGGCTCTGTGCCCGTTTCGATCGCCTAAAACTCTACAAGACGGGAATAACCTGCCAGATCGAATCTTTTGAGCCCTACATCAAAGTGGAAAACGTCAAGTCAGACGAGAGTGAGTCAACCTAGTGCAGTTTTTTAAGGGCCTTAGATTTGCTTGCGACAATTTTTCGAGGCTGGGGCTGGTGCTCTTGGCCTACTCCACCACAGTGTCAGCTGCTGAGCTAAGTTTGCAGGGAAGCCTGCAGCAGGGTGGCTTGCTGTTGGGCCAAACAGCACCTGATTCCACTGTATTTTATCAGGGCGAAGCACTACAAACTACTGACGCAGGGCAATTTTTGCTGGGCCTTGCCAGAGATGCACCTAAAACTATTAAGCTGCGCATTGTCGATGCAGGGGGCCTGCAGACTCTGCGATCATTTACTGTGGCTCAGCGTCAATACAACATCCAACATGTCAATGGTGTACCACAGCGCACGGTGGTTCCGAGCGAGACGGACATAGCACAAATCCGCAGCGACTCAGCCATGGTAAAACTCGCTCGGCGAGAGACTACCCAGATGGTGGATTTTCTCAGGGGTTTTAGAAAGCCGCTTGAGGGGCCAGTCACCGGCGTTTACGGTAGCCAGAGAGTCTATAACGGTGAGCCTCGGAGCCCCCATTATGGCGTCGATTATGCAGCCCCCACTGGGGCAGCGGTTAAGGCGCCAGCGCCCGGTACAGTGCGTTTAGCTCAGCGGGATCTCTTTTATTCTGGTGGTACGCTGATTATTGATCATGGCCATGGCCTGTCCTCAAGCTTTCTCCACCTCAGTGATATTCTTGTCAAAGAGGGTGACCTGGTAGACTCTGGTCAGATAATTGGCGAGGTGGGAGCTACGGGTCGAGCCACAGGGCCCCATCTTGATTGGCGTATGAATTGGCGCCAGGTGCGTATTGACCCAGAGCTGGTCATGGATACCCTTCCTGCTCGGTAGGCTGACAGCGAGGTTATTTTCTGGGATCTAAACAACAGCTGGTCGATGATATTTCGTCGATAAAATGGCGATTTGGCGCTAATTTGCGTAAACTACCGCGGTTTTTTAACGGACTATTAATGTGGACAAAAAACTTCTCAGTATATTGGTTTGCCCAGTGAGTAAAGCCCCTTTGGAGTATGACGCCGAAGCTCAGGAGTTAATCTGTCGAGCCAGCGGCCTAGCTTATCCGATCAGGGACGGTATTCCTGTCATGCTTGAAGCCGAAGCCAGACTGCTTAATGTCGATGAGAAACTCAAATCATCGGCGGCTAAAGGTACTACTGCGGGCAACAGGTAGGGCCCCAAACAGAGGAGCAAATCATGACTGAGGTTTCCCTTTTCACTCGGATCATCAATAGAGAAATACCCGCAGCCATTCTCTATGAGGATGAGCACTGTATTGTCATCAATGATATTGCTCCGCAAGCACCGGTGCATATGCTGGTTATTCCTCGCCAGCCGATCGCTAAACTAGCTGATGCCAGCCAGTCCGATGCGCCACTGCTTGGCCACCTAATGTGGGTTGCTGGTGAAGTTGCGCGTCAGGCGGGTATAGATGATGCCTTTCGACTCGTGGTAAATAATGGCGAGGGGGCTGGACAGACTGTTTTTCACTTGCATCTTCATGTGCTGGGTGGCGAGAGCTTTACTGAACAAGAATTGTAATAACACTGGCCAGCAAGGCCGGGTTAATAAATGGAAATATTAAATGATGCAAAGCGCCGAAATTCGTGACGCCTTTTTAAACTACTTTGCCGGCAAGCAGCATAAGGTGATGCCCAGCAGCAGTCTGGTGCCTGGCAATGACCCAACTTTACTATTTACCAATGCGGGTATGGTGCAGTTTAAAGATGTCTTTCTGGGTGATGACCGGCGTGATTATAACCGGGCGGTATCATCCCAGCGCTGTGTGCGCGCCGGTGGTAAGCACAATGATCTGGAGAACGTAGGTTACACAGCGCGCCATCACACCTTTTTTGAAATGCTTGGTAACTTTAGCTTTGGAGACTATTTTAAGCGCGAGGCCATAGGATTTGCTTGGGAATTTCTCACCCAGGTACTTGAGCTACCTAAAGAACGCCTCTGGGTTACCGTGCATATCAGCGATGATGAAGCGGCAGATATCTGGATCAATGAAATTGGCATTGATCCGGCAAGGCTGTCTCGCCTTGATGAAGACAACTTCTGGCAGATGGGTGATACAGGTCCCTGTGGACCCAGCACTGAAATCTTTTGGGACCATGGTGAAGATATTCCCGGTGGCCCCCCGGGCAGCGAAGATGATGATCTAGATCGTTATATTGAGATTTGGAATCTGGTGTTTATGCAGTTTGAGCGCGATAGTAGCGGCACAATGACACCTCTGCCGAAGCCATCCATAGACACGGGCATGGGTCTTGAGCGTATCGCTGCGGTTATGCAGGGCGTTCACAACAACTATGATATCGACCTATTCCAGCACCTTATTAAGTCTGCGGCCAAGGTAATAGGCTGTGATGATCTGCAAGAGAATTCATTAAAAGTAGTCGCGGATCATATTCGCTCCTGCGCTTTTCTGGTGGTGGATGGTGTACAGCCATCAAACGAAGGGCGAGGCTATGTTTTGCGTCGCATTATTCGCAGAGCGCTGCGCCATGGCTACAATCTGGGTGCCAAGGGCAGTTTCTTCCATAAGCTGGTGGTATCTCTAGGTGAGGTGATGGGCGAAGCCTATCCGGAGCTTTTGACCATGCAGCAGCAGATTACCAGCACCATCAAAAAGGAAGAGGAGCAGTTTGCTCGCACTCTTGATAAGGGCATGGGTGTACTCGAATCAGCACTGGCGGATCTGTCTGGGACAGAATTGCCTGGCGAACTGATTTTTCAGCTCTATGATACCTATGGCTTTCCCACAGATCTGACCAACGATGTGGCCCGTGAAAAGGGCTATAGCTTGGATATGCCAGGCTATGAGGAGTGTATGGATCAGCAGCGTAACAGAGCCAGATCGGCGAGCCAGTTTGGTCTCGATTACAGCGACAGTATTCGTCTTGATGGCAATACCGAGTTTGTGGGTTATCAGTCGCTGCAAAATAAAGCAACAGTGATGGCGCTCTATGCCTCAGGCGACCAGGTCGATAGCGCCACGGAAGATTCCGAGGTTGTGGTGGTGTTGGATGCCACACCTTTTTACGCCGAATCAGGCGGCCAGGTAGGTGATGCCGGGTACCTGCAAAGTGACTCTGGAAAAGTTGAGATTTTGGATTGCCGCAAGTCTGGTGACCATCATCTGCATATAGGTCGCGTGATTTCTGGGGTAGTCACCAGAAGTGATCAGGTCGTCGCTGTTGTTGATGCTGGAGTAAGACAGAGTACCGCACTTAATCATTCGGCGACCCATCTTATGCATGCGGCGTTGCAGCAGGTGCTAGGCGAGCAGGTAACTCAAAAAGGCTCTCTGGTAAACAGCGAGCGGCTGCGGTTTGATTTCTCTCACAACGAAGCTGTGACTCCGCAGCAGATTCGTCAGATTGAACATATTGTCAATGCAGAAATCCTGCGCAATACCTCAGTAGAGACTGAGGTAATGTCAATGGACGATGCCAGGACTCGCGGCGCTATGGCGCTGTTTGGAGAAAAATATGGTGATCAGGTGCGTGTACTCAGCATGGGTGGTGACTTCTCAGTTGAACTCTGTGGTGGTACCCATGTGGCGCGCACTGGTGATATAGGGCTACTCCGAATATCAGCTGAGAGCAGCGTAGCTGCAGGTGTTAGACGCATTGAAGCGGTGACTGGCGATAATGCCGTGGCACTCTGTGATGAGCTGCAGGACCGTATCAACGAAGTGGCACTGGTTGCACGTGCATCCGGAAGCAATATTGCAGACAAGGTTCGACAGCTAGTCGATGACAACCGCAGATTACAAAAAGAAATTGAAAGTCTGAAAAGCAAGTTAGCCAATGCCTCAGGCTCAGATCTGATGTCAGGTTTAAAAGAGCTGAACGGGGTGCAGGTGCTTTCAACTATTGTGGAAGGCGCAGATGCAAAGAGTCTGCGTGACGTCGCAGACCAGGTGCGATCCAAACTAGATAAAGGCGTGTTTTTCCTGGCTGCGGTAGAGGGTGACAAGGCCGCTATGTTGGCCGGTGTGACCAATAACCTCACCGACAGAATCAAGGCCGGCGATCTACTGAAATATGTTGCCACCCAGGTTGATGGCAAAGGTGGTGGTCGACCGGATATGGCTCAGGGCGCGGCAGGGAATGTGAGTAAACTACCCGGCGCCATGGAATCAATCTATGCTTGGGTAGAGCAAAATCTATCCTAGTAGCAGGGCAGGAAACAGTCGGGTGGTAAACGCCCCATAAAACACATTGAGTAGAAATAGGAACAGATGAGTTTAATAGTTCAAAAATATGGTGGTACCTCAGTAGGAACGGTAGAGCGTATCAAGGCCGTTGCTGAAAAAGTGTCGAAAAGTCATGCCAGCGGCAACCAGCTGGTGGTTGCGGTATCTGCTATGAGTGGAGAGACCAACCGTCTGATTGGTTTGGCGAAAGATGTTGATGATCAGCCCTGTCTGCGAGAAATGGATGTGCTGGTAAGCACAGGAGAGCAGGTCACTATAGCTTTGCTCTGTATGGCGCTAAAAAAAGCTGGTGTTGAAGCCCGCTCCTATACTGGAGCCCAGGTGCGTATCTTGACTGATAACGCCCATGGCAAAGCACGAATCCAAGAGATTGACGGTCACCGAATAGAAGCCGATTTAAATGCCGGTCGTGTAGTGGTGGTGGCTGGTTTTCAGGGCACAGATGAAGACGGCAATATTACGACGCTAGGGCGAGGTGGGTCAGATACTACAGCAGTCGCTCTGGCCGCAGCACTCAAAGCCGATGAGTGTCAAATCTACACCGATGTGGATGGTGTTTACACAACCGATCCGCGAGTGGTTAGCCGTGCACAGCGCCTAGATAAAATTACCTTTGACGAAATGCTGGAGATGGCCAGCCAGGGCTCAAAGATATTGCAGATTCGCTCAGTAGAATTTGCCGGAAAATACAATGTACCCCTACGTGTGATGTCCAGTTTTGAAGAGGGCCCTGGCACGTTGATATCTCTTGAGGATGAAGATCAGATGGAAAAAGCTGTTGTATCAGGTATCGCATTTAATCGTGATGAAGCAAAACTCACCATTCGCGGCATTCCCGATCAGCCAGGTGTTGCTTATAAAGTATTGGGGGCTATCAGCGCAGCCAATATTGAAATTGATGTGATTGTGCAGAACGTGGCGAAAGATAACTCAGCGACCATTACCTTCACAATTCACCGCAATGATCTGGTTCAGGCGCAGACATTATTGAAGAGCATTGCTGAAGATTTGGGCGCTCTGGAAGTCGATGCCGATGATCGGATTGCAAAGGTTTCTATTGTGGGCGTCGGTATGCGCTCTCATGCAGGTGTTGCTGCAAAGATGTTCGAGGCACTGGCTCAGGAAGGCATCAACATTCAATTGATTACCACCTCTGAAATCAAGATTACAGTAGTGATTGAAGAGCGTTATTTGGAATTGGCTGTGCGTGCTCTGCATTCTGGCTTCGATCTCGATGCGATTAGCGAAGAACAGGGCTAATTTTTGGACAATCAGTTTAAAAGCTGATAGATTTCAGAACAATTTATGGCTAAACACTAAGCTGTAGAGGGACTTGGGCAGGAGAGCCCATCTTATAATAAGATGGATCAAGGAAAATTAAATCTACCATAGAGCGGTAGAGCAGCAGTGTAGGAGCATGCTATGTTAATACTTACGAGAAGAGTTGGAGAGACTCTCGTTATTGGTGATGATGTCACGGTGACAGTTTTAGGTGTGCGTGGCAATCAGGTTCGTCTGGGTGTAAATGCACCAAAAGAAGTAGCCGTTCATCGCGAAGAAATCTATCAGCGAATTCAAAATGAAAAAGGCGGAGAAAAAGCCCCTTTGTCAGGCGATTCTGACTAAAACAGTCTTTGATTTATTCGCTGATGTGATATTATGCCGCCGCTGCAAAAGGGCGGCATAGTTGTTTGTAGCTCCCTGAGTTTCTAGTTGGAAAAATAGCCGATTGGCTGACAAAATGCGGAAGCTTCGCAGCAATACGCGACCGGGCGTGGCTTATGACTAATAAGTGAATACCGGAATACAAGTTTACGGAGAAATGGCCGAGTGGCTGAAGGCGCGCCCCTGCTAAGGGCGTATACGTTAATAGCGTATCGAGGGTTCGAATCCCTCTTTCTCCGCCAAGTGCTAACGATTAAACCCTTGCTAAAGCTGGGGTTTTTTTGTTTCTGAAATAATGAAATTTGTTTTAGGTACATTTCAACCATGTGTTCCTTTTAGCGCCCGCTCATAGGACAAGGCATCCCCCAACACTCGGTCATGTCTGTGTTGCTAGGATCTGCCTTATTACGTTTTGCTGTAGCCTCATCATCTGCGCAGCGCTCACTGGTACACTCACAGTCAGGCCATTTTTTGTTTACGTGGCAAGTATCGCCTGAGCATTCCAATCCTGATTGCCCCTCTATTCGATCAGCATATCCACCGACGTTTCCAATCACTTCCCCACGTGAATCCATACTGGAGGTCTCACGTGAATAGATATTAGTAATTGGCCCCCAAAGGATGGGAAGTTTGTAGGTTTGTGTTGACGTAACAGCCTCATTCATAGCCGCACACACTTGCTCTGAATTAAAGGCAAATGTATATGAACTGGCAAGTAGAGATAGGATGATAATACTGAGTTTTGATGTAATTGATTTCATAAAATTGCCTCATTGAGTTGATTGCTTACTTTGATTTTTACCACTTATAATTTATCCCGAAATTTACTTTTCTATCTATCTGTTCGACACCTTCTTCTGGTTGATTGTCATACGACCAATCCAGAGAGATTGACGTATCCACCTTATCATTGACTGGTATCGAAAGCCCAACATCAATGGACAACTGTGTATTTTTAGTATCTTCGGTAGACACATTTAATTGATGTGAGTAAGAAAGCGATGTTCCACTAAATAGAAACTTTTGATAATCACTGGACCATGCCCAAGCAAGTCGCTCATCGGTACCAGAATAAAACGATTTATCGCTAATCCATTTCAATCCAACGTTAGACGATAGACTGCCCTTATCGTTTTCCCAGAACTGGTAGCCCATACTAGTTCCCAGAGAGTTTGATTGATCAATTTGACGCTTATCATCAACACTAAATGATGCATTGGTATTCCAGTACCAACCATTGTTGATTGACCAATCTACTTCATAGGTAATGCCATAGTCATATTCGGTCGGCTCGTTATTTTGCCCAATGGCGTCGTAAGTAAGTTCAGCCTTATGCTTTGCATTACCATCTTGTAAGGTAAAACCAACATCCAGTTCGAGGTTTTCACGTTCTTGGTTACCAGCAAGGTATGAACCTGATAGGCCAACATTACCCGTTAAAGATATCTTGTCGTCAGCAGTTGAGGGCAGTGTTGCTTCTGCACCCGAGTTATCAATGGACGCTACCTGACTTAAAGGGATGTTTAACCCGCCAAAACTATCAGACTTCCACAGCACATGAGTTTCTGTTTTGGAGAGGACAGTACCTTTCACTATATCGCCATTATTCAGGACGATTTGCCCGCTATGAGCAAAGCCAGCAATGCCAAATGTCACACCTAAAACGTACAGAAATTTTGTTATATTCATCATGGTTCTCTTTTTGTTGATTCTAGGGCTGTACGTAATTACAACACTTAACATCATTGGGTAAAAAGCCCACCCGTTTTAAAGGCGGACTTTGTCTCTAATCAAGGTCTAGCGTGAGGCTAATCGGTCTCGCATGGCCGCGACATTACTGCAACCCGTTGTCCAACCATAACGCAGGCGGGTCTCAGGTACCAACTGTAAACCGACCACTCCGCCACTATGACACCTTTGTAGGAAGGGTTGGGCTATGACTGGGTTGTAACAGTCGCCTCACCAGGACTTATTTATAGAGGCGGCCTCGTCGGCTGCTGACTGGCTCGCTGTCATGCAGTTTGACTTGGTACACTCACAGTCAGGCCATTTTTTGTTTACGTGGCAAGTCTTCCCTGAGCATTCCAATCCTGATTGGCTCGAAAGTCGATCTGGCCAACCACCTACGGTTCCAAATACTTCTCCACGTGGATCAGAACCATTTGTATTGCGTGAATAAATATTGGTAATTGGCCCCCAATATGGCTGCGGGGATTCTCCTTCTGGTAGTTCAGAGAGAGCGTCATTCAAAGCCTCACACACATCGCCGTGACTAAAGGCAAATGTATATGAACTGGCAAGTAGAGATAGGATGATAATACTGAGTTTTGATGTAATTGATTTCATAATATTGCCCCATTGAGTTGCTAATCAATCATAACTGAATACCCCATCCAGTCAAATCAGGGCTAGATGAGGGTATTAGTCAACGACGTATCTGGAGCCTGCACAAGGACTATCAGTGAAATACAATGTCCATATCAGCTAATACCTTATAATTATTAAACTATCTTGTGATCGAAACTACCTTTGATTGAGGTGTGGCACAGGCGTAGTCACTATACTTTTGCATCATTGCTCGTCGTTTCTCTACCATTGTAGTTCGGTGATATGCCGCTACAGAAGCATCTGGAATCTTGTGGGCGAGGGCATGTTCAGCCATGGCGCCGTCAAACATTGTCTTATCGGCTATATAGTCGCGGAAGGTTGAACGGAATCCATGAACTGATATTTTGCGGCCCTGTTTATCTTGCCACCCACTATTCTGGTTGAGCCGTTTCAATACTGATGACATGCCAGCCTGTGAGAGATACTTACCGTTGGATAGGTTGGGAAATACGTATTCACTGATCCTCAATTGTTCGAGTTCTCTCAGTTTTGCTACAGCCTGAGTTGATAACGGTATTTTGTGTTCCTTTTTTCCTTTCATACGGTTTGCTGGGATCACCCAAAGGGCTTTATCTAGATCAATTTCTTTCCATGTCGCCTTGAGCGTTTCAGTGGTTCTCGTCGCACAGAGAATGCATACCTGTAATGCACTCGCTCCCATCCCTGATGATTGGCTGAGGGTATTCATAAATTGAGCTAGCTGTTCATGAGGCAGGGCAGGGTGATGGCGTTCTTCCTTAGGTACTTTAGCCTCTTTAACTTTTGCCGCTGAGGTTAGTAAACCTGATAGATGTCCCCGCCATTGCGCTGGATTTTTGTCTGTTCTCAAGCCTAAAGCATCGGCTCTAGTTATAACGGCCTCGATACGACCTCTGACGCGGTCAGCTGTCTCTGGTATCTCATTCCAGATTGGATTCAGGATAGCTAATACGTGATCTGTGGTGACTTCTGTGATTGGTAGTTGGCCTATGATAGGAAAGGCATATGCTTCGAGTGACCTAATCCATTGCTTGTTGTGCTTCTGATTAGACCATCCTGACCGTTTTTGCTCATATGTCTCGTAAGCAAGTTTCTGAAATGTATTTTCACGATTAGCATCTTGTGCTTGTTTCTGGATTTCTGCTTTCTCAGTAAGCGCAATTTCGAGTTGCCTCTTCTTGTGAGGGTCGAGACCTTGGGCGAGCATAAAGTTAAGTTCTGTTGCGCGTTTTCTGGCATGACTCAAGGTGTTTGTCAGAGCATGGTAGGGCGAAAGAGAGTATTTACGTGTTTTTTTATGTAGGGTATATCGAAAGCTAAAATCGCGCGAGTTGCCCTTGATTACTAGATACAGCTTATCCCCTAAATTATGAGGCTTCTCTAAGCCCTCTCTGAGGATCTTTTCGAAACCCTTTTGCGTAATCTTCTCTGCCATATGAGACCCCCTGATTAAGCTTTTAAAATCGTATCTAAGGCTGTTAAGGCTATCGGTCTACACTTTGGCTTGGTATAGCGCTTTACTCTTAAGCATAGGTTATAGGTACAATATTAGGTACAATTTAACTGCCATATTCAGTAGTATAGTACAGGACAGCATAGGAAGGGTAGATGTTTAATACGCAGTATTTAGGGGGCTATAGGGCATATTTATGGACATTGCCGGAAAGCTATGGACTAAAGTTAGGAAGACTCTCTCTCCGCCATAAATAGTCCCTCGCATCGTAGATGCGGGGGATTTTTTATGGTGAGGCAAAAGGTTGAGCTCCCTCGCCGGGTTCGACAAAACGCGGAGCGTTTTGGACGCCGCAGGCGGTCCGTAGGACTGACTAATAGCCGGGAGGCTATTAGTTATCAATCCCTCTTTCTCTGCCATAGATAAATGACCCCTCCATGCATTTGCTGGCAGAACCTAGGACGATGGATCAAGCATCATCCCCGCAGCGGCATAGACCGAAATAACATTGGCGGGGGACGAATGAAACGTTCAAATATGTAGCAAAATATTAGTAATCACAATAGACTCTTGATTACTTTATTAGGGGGGTGTGTGTGAAAAATTTAATAATTAACAGCTGTGTTGTTGCACTGCTATCAGCCTGCGGCAGCAGCGTAGAAAAAGACCAGCCAGCGAACGCGGGGTCTCCAAAAACCATTGAGGAAAAAATGTCCTCAGCCTATCTCGGAGACTGCTTGGGCGCGGTTGGGGAGACAAAGACAATAGCAACAGTTGATCGCGACGAGTGGGGCTCCATAGGCCTGGATACTGAGGCAATGGACCGGCGCTTTGATGCAGGCGATGATTTCTTTTGCCATGTCAATGGTCTCTGGTATGCCAACTTTGAGATGCCTGAGGATAAAACTCGTTATGGCTCCTTTACTCTCCTAAGAGATAAATCCGAGGCACGCGTCAAGACAATTATCGATGAGTTAGCTGAGGCGCAGCCAAGCCCGGCAACAGTAGAGGGCAAAGTCGCGGCCTACTATAACGCCTATCTGGATGTCGCCAGTATTGAGGCTGCAGGTATGAAGCCTGTAGAACCCTATCTCAAAAAAATCAGGGACATTAAAGATCTGGATGATTTGGCAAACATCTTCGCTACTGTTGGCTTTTCCAGCCCCATAGGTGGGTGGGTCGATGTAGATTCCAAAGATACAGAAAACTATATTTTCTATGTGACTCAGAGTGGTTTGGGGCTACCTGACCGGGACACCTATCTAACCGACAAAGGTAAGAATATTGAAACTCGTGAGGGTTACCTCAATTACCTGACGCTATTGCTGGCTGAAGCTGGATACTCTGATGCTTCTGAGGCCGCGTCCAGAGTCCTGGCTCTCGAAACCGAGATAGCCAAGGCACATTGGGACCGCACTGTAGGGCGTAATAGAAACCTCACCTATAACAAAATGACCAAAGGTGAACTAATCGAGCTGGGCGGCGATTTCCCCGTTGCCACCATGTTAGAGACTTTTAATATTGCTGATCAGGAAAACTTTGTAGTTCGACAGCACAACCCAGACGCTAGCGAAATTGAACGCCTTGGTCTCAGTGAAGAACAGGTTGAAAAAATTTCTGGCGGGGGCATAGCTGGCATTCTTGGGGTCATGGCGAGCGCCGATCTCAATGATTGGAAAGCCTATCTGATTGCGCACTTTATCTCGGACTATTCTTCGGTTCTGCCCGGCAAGATTGATCAAGCCACTTTTGCCTTTTACTCTCAGCAATTGCGCGGTCAAGAGCAGCAGCGTCCAAGGTGGAAGCGTTCTGTTAGTGCTGTTGAAGGCGCCTTAGGAGAAGCAGTAGGCAAAGTCTATGCCGAGCGTTATTTCCCGAAAGAAAACAAGCTGGCAATGGATGCCTTAGTTGAAAATTTGCGTAGAGCAATGGCTGATAATCTCGATGAGCTAGGTTGGATGGGAGACGCCACCAAAGAGCAAGCGCGCGATAAATTAGCTAAATTTACTCCCAAGATAGGGTATCGAGAGAAGTTTGAAACCTACGATGACCTTCAGGTGGGGTCCAGTGCCTTTGAAAATATTATGGCATCGCAGGTCTGGGGTTTTGCCGATATGATTTCGCAGCTGGGGCAGCCGATAGATAAAACCGAATGGTTTATGTTGCCTCAGACGGTGAATGCTTATTACAGCCCCAATCGCAACGAAATTGTTTTCCCTGCAGCGATTTTGCAGCCGCCTTTCTTTAATATTGATGCAGATCCAGCGGTTAACTATGGAGCAATTGGAGGCATTATAGGCCATGAAATTGGCCATGGGTTCGACGACCAGGGGTCCAAGTCAGACGGTGATGGCGTGCTGCGCAACTGGTGGACCCAGGAGGACAATCAGGCTTTTGTTGCTAAAACTGATGCGCTGGTAGGCCAGTACAATGGATTTTGCCCTCTGGATGATGGAGAAGCCTGTGTGAATGGACGTCTCGGTCTGGGAGAGAACACGGGTGATCTAGGTGGCTTGTCGATGGCTTATAAGGCTTATAAATTGAGCCTGGACAAGGATGGTGACGGCATGATCAGTGCTGCTGAACAGCCGGCTGTTATCGAAGGTTTTACGGGAGATCAGCGCTTCTTTATGGCCTGGGCTCAGGCTTGGCGCAATAAATACCGCGAAGAAGCACTGCGTCAGCAAATGATCCGTGGACCCCATAGCCCGCCGTACTATCGTGTCAATGGGACCGTCAGAAACTTTAACGAATGGTACGAAGCCTTTGATGTAGGGCCTGAACATGCGCTCTATCTACCGCCAGAGCAGCGCATCCGCATCTGGTAAGATGGCACTGTATTAACGAAAAAGACGGCTAATTAAGCCGTCTTTTTTATGCCGAAAACCCTAGCAGGCTAGCCTTTGAGCAGCAATCAGTATCCTGAGTGGTCAAAGCTAATCTGGAATCAGGAGCCAATGGGTCTATATAGCCTCTATGCTGTGTTTTTCTGGGGTGATCTAGATTTGCGCTCAGTCCCGTACCCTTTGCGATGAACAATCATTGGAAGTCAGATGTCTGATTTAAAGAAAGCACTATTGCCCTACGGAACCACCTCAAGCGCTCCGGCTATAGTATTGCCAGACACTGCCCTTTTTCTCTCTGAGAGAGGGTCCTTAACCAAAAACTACTTTGAGAATGCTGTTGATCTGCTAAATAGAGAATATGAGGCTATAAGGCGACTCGCAGATTTAAACGAACTGGCCTACAGCGCCGCTTATAACTTTGTTCCCAGGGTAGGGCAGCACTACCATCTCTATCAAAAAGCTGACGGGAGTCATCTGCTAAGTATGATCGAAAACTGGCAGGCCCATAAATTTATTGTCTCTCTAGAGTTCACCGCCGATAGTGTATGGAAAGAAGTTAGTCCCAGCTAACAGTACTGGGCGCTGTAGAATATTTTTCATAGACTCCCTGGGCCCGAGGCCAATCTTGATTTTTCTCTTGCAAGCATATTGATACAGTCAAATACATGGCATAGTATGTGTCATAACCTATGGCTCTGTGCCAACGTCAAAGAATAGTCTCAAGCGAATAAAAATAAGGGATAAGACATGAGTCAGTACGTACAACAATTTTTGGCCGATACTGGTGCTCGAACTCCCGTTGTCTGTGGTCCCATGTACCCCGGATCAAATCCTGAGCTAGTCGCTGCTGTGTCTGAGAATGGTGGTCTCGGAGTCGTGCAGCCAGTTGCTTTAACCTCATTGTATGGCCATGACTTTCGAGAAGGCTTACAGCTGATAAAACAACTGACAGATCGGCCCTTTGGTGTGAACTTTACGATCTTTGGTGGCGCCAATAAAAAGTACCATGAGCAGATGAAAGAATGGATGCAAATTTCAATCGAGGAGGATGTGAAATTTTTCCTCACCTCGCTGGGAAAACCGGATTCGGTTGTCAAAGTGGCCAAAGAGCATGGGGTCAAGGTATATCACGATGTGCCGAATAAAAAGGTGGCGCTGGCAATGCGAGACTCTGGTGTTGACGGGCTCAATTGCATCAACTGGCGCGGTGGTGGGCAGACAGGTATCCAGGCCGCAGAGCAGTTTATAGAGGAGCTACAGGATATTGAAATTCCGCTGATATGTGCAGGTGGCATTGGTAATGCTGAGGATTTCAGGCAGGTCTTGGAGATGGGTTACGCCGGTGTTCAGTTAGGGACTCGTTTCTTAGCCACTCATGAATGTAAGATTACTGATTCTTATAAGCAGGCCATTGTTGATTCCTCGGAAGAAGATATTGTCTGGACTAACAAAATAGCCGGTAATAATTCCTCAGTAATCAAGACAGACGACATTATGAGAGGCGGGTTGCGAACTGGCCCTGTTATCAACTATATGCTGAGGAATCCTAACCTGAAAAAGTATGCAAGGATGTGGTTGATGAGTAAGGGGATTCGTAATTACAGTAAAACCGCGTTTAGCGATGATGTTAAATTTTGGCAGGCAGGCAAAGGTTTGGGCAATATAGACTCAGTCGATTCGGTCGCCGATGTAATGAAAGAGTTTTCCCTTTCCAGCAAGCCGGCCTAAGGATTTTTTTGAACACCCTGGGCCATCAAAAAACCTCCCTATAATTGGCGGGTGGCGTAAGTTGGTAACCATTGGGATTGGACAGGTCCCGGTTAGACGATCAACTTAATCACTGCTTTATTCCTCGATAGTTGCGCCACTTAGTTTGGCCACAGCTGCCAATGTAGTCTGTCCGGCATTGAGCCCAAGGCGAAAGTCTTTGTCCGAGAAGGTTGTCCAGACATCCAGTGGTGTGTGCCAGGTTGGATTCCAACCTGCGCCAGTCTGTGCACCGCGTTCATTCTCCCGCAAACTGATCGATGGCACTAAATTCATAAAGGGTGTTGAATCTGTGTTAGTCATATGGGGGCCAACAGTGGCAGGGTAGTCGGTGTTATAAGCATCGGCCGCTGCCTTGAAAATAAAGGCCAGTTTCATAGACTGGTCGGCCAGTTCAGAGCTGGACTGAAATTCAATATTTACATCGGCCTCTGGTCGCTGATCCGGGCTAACGGTGCCGTCAGCTCTGGGAGCTCCGTGATCCCACAGCATCATGTCGTGTTGAATAACCCCCAGCCAACGGGGTTCAGGGTAGAGGCCAGATCCCAGTGGGTTTTCGATACCCTGTAAGTGCTGGCGCTGTTCTATATAGGCGCTCGATCCATTGAGTCCAGTCTCTTCGTTATTCCATAGTGCAAAACGAATTGAGCGATCAGTCTGCACCTGTGGCGAACTTAAAATGCGTGCCAACTCCATCACTAGCGCGGTGCCGGAGCCATCGTCATTGACGGCTTCATTGACCCCATGGCCATCCATATGGGCACTGACAATATACATTTCGTCGGGGTGGGTGGTGCCAATTTTGGTGCAGTAAACCTGTTGTCGCTCACCATTTACAGGCTCTTCTCTGTTGAGTTCTCGTATACGCTCATCTGGCTGTGCGGCTAAGTCTCTGTTAACGCCTGTTTCCGCACGATACCCGTAGATGGAAGAGCCACCGGGGCCACTGCCATTGCGACCCACAGCACCGCCTGTTGCAGTGACTAATTCAGTGGGGTCGGTCACCAGCGGTTTTCGGGTTCTGGGAGATCGCGGTGCTGGGTCATAGTTATAAGTAATCCGCTGAATATCCTCGCAGCCATAACTGCGCAGCTGCTGTTCTATCCAATCTACAGCATTGCGGTTGCGCGTGGTTCCCTGGCGTCTATCACCAAATTGAGTCAGCCCTTTAAGCGTGCCTTTGTAACTGTCCAGAGTCAGGTGACTGACGAGCTGCGCTATTGGGTCCTTATCTTTTTTTGCCTCTGTATTGTTGCGGGCGGAATACAGAGTACGGCCCTCTTTTATAGTTTCCAGCACGCGAATATTTTTTATCTCTGAAGGTTCTACGGTCAGCGGGTTTTTATCCAGAATAACAAAGTCAGCTAGCTTGCCCACCTCGAGAGTTCCTTTACTACCCTCCTCAAAATGCTGATAGGCTGGCCAAATAGTCATAGCTTTAATAGCCTCCATGGGGCTCAGTCTATGCTCAGAACCAATTACATAACCTGATCTAGTGGTGCGATTAACCGCACTGTGCAGCACCCGCATAGAGTTTGGAAAGGTCACCGGGGCATCAGAGTGGATGGAGAACTTGATACCTCTCTCCAGTAACCACCCACTGGGAGAAATATTTTCTGCGCGCTCAGGCCCGGCCACAGACTGTCGATGCCAGTCGCCCCAATAAAAAGTATGCATAGGGTACAGAGCTGGGAAAATATCCAGGGCCTCCAGACTGGCAACCTGATCTTCCCGTAAATATTGGCCATGAATAAGTACCGTGCGTCGGTCATTGCCTGGGTTTTTTTGCTGAGCAATGGTCGCAGTTTTAATAAACTGATCAATGGCAGCATCGCCATTGCCGTGCACCATTAGCTGCCAGTTGTTCTTGTAGGCCAGTTCGAACCAATGCAGAGCTTCCCTATCACTAAATGCCCCGTAGCCTGCATAATCATTATCCTGATTTAAGGGTGGCTGATGGTAGGGATGGGTAAACCAGGCAGTTTTCCCCTGAGGTGAGCCATCAAAGGTGAGCTTTACTCCGCCGATCCGAAAGTGGTTGCTGTACTCGCGAGACAGCAGGGGGCTGTGAACTGGCGAGTCCTCCTTGATTTTAACGAGGTCCGGATAAGACACCAGGTCCAGATCCAGAGCGCCGGCGGCAGATACCGCGGCAAAGGTTTTCAGGGATACTGGGTCGGTTTTGCCATCCTGAATAGTGGTAAAGCCATTGGAAGCATAGAGGTTTTCTCCTGCCTTGAGAACGTGCATATACTGGGCCGGAGTAAATTTTGGCACCATGTTATACACCACATCAAAATGAGCATTTTCCTGCAGTACACCATTGGGTGTTTTACCGTCTGCCTCTCGCTCGATAATGCCACCTGGGGGGTTGACCGACTCGGCATTGATGCCAAATAACGCCAGTGCTCTGCTGTTGTAAACACCCAGATGCCCAGATTGGTGAAGGGCCATAATAGGCAGCTCTGTTGACACTGCATCCAGGTCATGTCTGGTGGGGTGGCGCTTCTCAGCCAGTTGCGAGTCATCATAATTAAAGCCAATCACGACTTTATGTTCTGCTACTACTGGGGACTGGCGAATATAGTCACGCAGTGTCTGCTGTAACTGGGCAATAGTATTCACAGGTCCATCTGGCGCCGGCAGCAGGTTGGCAGAGATGGCCTGAATGGCCACACCAGAGAGATGACTGTGAGCATCGACAAAACCGGGAAGCATAGTTTTGCCCTGAAGATTGATCAGTCTGGTGCCTTCGCCCTGATATTTTTCTATATCTGAATTGGAGCCGAGCGCAAGAATACGGCCTTCTTTTATTGCTATGGCTTCGACAGTGCCGATGCTATCGTCGACAGAAACCACCTGGCCATTGATATAAAGACTGGTTGCCACTGCGGTGGTCTCGGGAGTTGCCGCCGGCTCGGTGCAGCCACTCAAGATGGTGGCAACCAGGCTGACTGTTAGGACTCTCATATAGGAAAAAGTCATGGGGGTTTTGCCCTTATTATTTTTGTATCCTGAACATTACAAGACTCTGGCATCAGTCGCCACTGTTCTTGCGTCTGTAATAGGTACAATGGCGGTATGAGTATAGTTAAAGGCAAAAAAACTGATTTGGATTGCATTAATCAGGTGATCACTGCGGCAGTAAAGTCCTGGCCCATGCCAGAGCGTATCAAACGCCTATCGGTGCCTGTGCTCAGCTATGACAATGAGGACTTTAAATATTATCGATTTGCTGTCTACAAAGAGGCTGAGCAAATTCAGGGAGTGGCGGCCTGGAACCCAGAGGCACCAGTGTTGACAGAGCTGGGTACCGGTCGCTTGCTGCATGGTCTGTATATTTCGCCAGAGGCGCAGGGCAGGGGTTACGGGCAGGCCCTAATGACAGCTGTGCTCTCTGAAGCCGAGGCTCAGGGTGCTGATGGCCTGGTGGTGAAGGCCGAGAGGCCATCCATAGGATTCTTTGAGCACTCTGGTCTGCAGCCACTGGCCGCAGCCGGCCCAACGGATTATCCTTACCAGTTCTGGTACCAGCGGAGGCGCTAAGTCCCAGTTAGTTTTCGTGAACCCTTGGTCTACTATTGCGTCTAATTTGAGTCAATATCAATGCTACCATTCATTCATTAAATAATAATTAGAGAGAATTCCTATGAAAAGCAATCGAGAGTTGGGCATTGTTGTCTATGGCGCCACGGGTTTTACCGGTCGTTTGGTTGCCGAGTACCTAAATAATCAGTATGGGGTAAATGGCGAGGTTGTCTGGGCTATGGCAGGCCGCAGCCTGAGCAAATTGGAGCAGGTTCGCGATGAAATGGGTATCTCTGCTGATGTGCCTCTGGTGGTTGCGGACTCCTCGGATGTAGATTCTATTAATGCCATGGTTGAGCGCACCGCAGTGGTCTGCACCACTGTTGGGCCCTATCAGCTCTACGGCAATGAGCTGATTGCCGCCTGTGCCGAGGCCGGCACTGACTATGTGGACCTCTGCGGCGAACCGGGATGGATGCATAAAATGATTGGCGCTCACAGCGCAGCTGCTGAGGCCAGTGGTGCCCGTATAGTGTTTTCCTGTGGCTTTGATTCGATTCCCTTTGATCTTGGCGTATTGTTTTTGCAGCAGGCTGCTGAGCAGCAATTAGGCGCAACAGTGCCCCGTGTGAGAGGCCGCGTGCGAGCAATGAAAGGTACTTTTTCTGGCGGCACTCTGGCCAGTTTCCGAACCACCATGGCGGCAGCATCCAGAGATCCTGATTTAATCAATGTATTGCGTAACCCGTTCTCTCTGACGCCTGGCTTTACAGGCGCTGCGCAGCCCAAGGGCGACAAGGCTGTGTTTGATGAGGTGTTGCAGAGCTGGATCGCGCCCTTTGTGATGGCCAGCATCAACACCAAGAATATCCATCGCTCGAATCAGCTGATGGATCATCGTTATGGCACTGACTTTGTCTATGACGAGATGATGTTGACTGGCCCTGGCGATCAGGGTGAAGCCATCGCCAATCATATTGCCAATGACAACTCCATGGCAGAAGACCAGACTCAGCCCGGTGACGGCCCCGACAAAGAGGCCCGAGAAAATGGCTTGTACGATGTACTATTTGTCGGCGAGGCCAGTGATGGTCGGTTGATTAAAGCCAGTGTCCAGGGTGATAAAGATCCCGGCTATGGCTCTACCTCAAAAATGATAGCCGAGAGTGCGGTCTGTCTGCTGAAGAACCCAGACGCCGCCAGCGGTGGAATCTGGACGCCGGCGCCAGCGATGGGCTCATTGCTGATTGACCGCTTGCAGGCCAATGCAGGTCTGACATTTACAATCGAAGACTAAGAGTCGTTAAAACTATTGTTAGTTATAATTTTTGTTAACTAAAACCAAGGCAACTTTTAATGATCAATAAACTTGGATCTACTCTGGCCATTGGGGCTGTGCTTTTGTCTAGTCCCGCGGTGGCTAATATCGATGAAATTGTCACCGTGGCAACCAGAGCAGAGGCTGACTTGGCTCAGGTAATCGGCAGTGTTTCCCTGATTGATGAAGAATCTCTTAAAGTTGTCTCTCATGCCCATATTCAGCAAGCGCTGTCACGGGTTGCCGGGGTTAATCTACATCGCGGCAATGGCCAGGAATATCTCCCGGCTGTGCGTTCACCGGTCCTAACCGGTGCTGGTGGCTGTGGTGGTTTCTTGATGCAGGAAGACGGTATACCTCTGCGTGCGGCTGGTTTCTGCAATATTAATGAGCTGTTTGAAGCCAATACTGAAATGGCCCAGCGTATCGAAGTGCTGCGCGGTACAGGCACTGTGCTACATGGCTCCAATGCCATGCACGGCGTGGTCAATATAGTGACTCCCGAGATTACCGAGCAGAGCAGTCTGGGTCTGGAGTTTGGCGCCAATGACTATGGCAGAGTCAAGTTCAAGTCTGGTACCGAAACCCTGGGTGTTGCAGCGAACTTTACCCGCGACGGTGGTTATCGGGATGAGTCTGGATTTGATCAACAAAAGGTCTCAGTGCGCCACCGCTATAAGAGCGCGGACCTGCAGATTGACTCCGGGCTTACGGTTACCAACCTGAATCAGGAAACGGCAGGCTTTATCGAGGGTCTGGATGCCTATAAAGATGACTCTCTGGTAAAGCAAAACCTTAACCCAGAGGCCTACCGCGATGTGCGTTCTGCCAGAGTCTGGTCACGTATAAGCAAGTCAGAGCAAAACTACCAGCTGATAGTGACGCCCTATATTCGCTACAGCCAGATGGATTTTTTACAGCACTTTTTGCCCGGTGATCCTTTGGAAGAGAATGGTCAAAAAAGTCTGGGTGTGCAGGTTGGCTACTACAGAACCCTGACTCAGGGCATTAACCTTATCGCCGGTTTTGATTCAGAGATCACCGATGCCTATCTAGAGCAGTCTCAGGATGCACCCACCAGCGGCTCTGATTTTTTACAAGAGACGATTCCCCAGGGCCAGCATTATGACTATCAGGTGGATGCTAATCTGGTAGCCCCATTTATGCATTTGGATTGGGCAGTCAATGATCAGTTATCCCTAAGTGGTGGTCTGCGCTTTGAATCAATGAGCTATGACTACAGCAATAAAATGCTGACCGGTCGCACCAGAGCTGATGGCACCGAATGTGGACGCGGCGGCTGTCGTTACAGTCGTCCCGCCAGCGGTAAAGACGACTTTAATAACTGGTCTTCCAACCTGGGAGCCCAGTTTAGCCTGAGCAATAGCCACAGCGCCTTTGTTCGTCTGGCGCGCGGTTTTAGAGCGCCCCAGGCCACAGAGCTCTATCGTCTGCAGCGATCTCAGCAGATTACTGATCTGGACTCGGAGAGCATCGATAGTATGGAGATCGGGCTACAAGGTAGCAGCGAGTATCTGAGCTATAAGCTAGCCGTTTATCATATGGAAAAAGACCATGTGATATTCCGCGACTCGAGCTTTTTCAATGTGAGTGACGGCGAGACCGAGCATCGTGGAGTTGAGCTAGAGCTGGATTATGAAATTAACCAGCAATGGTCATTGGGGTTGAGTGCCACCCAGGCCAGTCATACCTATCGCAATAGCACAGTGATAGGCGGCGTGGATATCCGTGGCAATGACATAGATACAGCGCCAAAGCATTTTGGCAGCGCCAGATTGGCGTTTAAACCCAGTGATCGTCAGAGCCTGGAGTTGGAGTGGCAGTCTATGGGCAGCTACTATTTAGACCCTGAGAATCTCCATCGCTATGAGGGGAATAATTTATTGCATCTCAGAGCCGGCTGGATAGTCTCTGAAGCTATCCGTCTGTATGCCAATATCAGCAATCTGACCGATCGCCACTATGCCGAGCGCGCCGATTACACCACATTTAGCCAGCAGCGATATTTTCCGGGAACCCCCAGAACCGCTCAGGTTGGCGTAGAGTTCAGCTGGTAGACTCACAACAGAGTAAACCAGTACCACCCTAGGTCACGTAAAACAGATATCGCACTGCTAATACAGTGCGATTTGTATTTTTAGCCACAGGAAAAAAGTATAGGAAAAATCACACAGGGATAACTATCACAACCAGCTGAGAGGTTGCGCTTTATGGATCTTCACCCGCTAAAAGATTCTTTGATTAACGAGTTGCACAATCGTCCCTTTCCCGTTGTGGATTTACCTGCCCAGGTGTCCAGTCTGGTTTTTCTGCACACCGGTGACCGTCAGGCTGAGCTTGATAAGCTCGCCAAACTCGCCCAGTTACATGGCGTCGAGGCCCCATCAGCCAACGCCGACTGCTATTACCAAAGCTTTGATAAATTCGATCTGCGCTGGGAATTTCACAATGAGTTTTCCACCTACACGGTGGTACACCGGGGTCCGCCAGAGCTGCCTTTTTGCACAGATGGTTTTTCGCTGTTAGACAGTGATTGGGTTGCCAATCTCGACGGTCAGCTAATTGCCGCGAATCATATAGACCTGCGCCCAGCCTCAGCTTCTCCAGCCACGGAGCAGGATCTCTCTGCACTATTTAATGATCAACGCCTGGTAGGCAGCAAAGTATACGATGGTCTAGCCACAGTCTGGACCTCAGTACAGTCGGAAGACGATGGCTTTATTCGCACATTGGTGGTGGATGAGGGGCTGGATCCCTCCCAGGCCGGCAGGCTTATTCGCAATTTGCTTGAAATTGCCGCCTATCGCTCTATGACATTACTAGCGCTACCCACTGCGCGACTGCTTATGCCAGAGGTTCGCCATCTTGAACAGCGCCTGGTCAAAACTAATGAACAATTAAATCAGCTGGTTACCCTAGAGGACGAGCAGGCCCTGATGACCGAGTTGATTGAAGAAGCCACCCAACTGGAAAAGCTGGTTGCTGACCACAACTTTCGTTTTTCAGCCACCGAGGCTTACTTTAATCTCACCGAAAGTCGACTGGATATGCTGAGAGAGCAGAAGATGCCAGCGATCAGAACCCTCAAACAGTTTCATGTGCGGCGATTTATTCCGGCCTTTAACACCTGCATGTCAGTGGTCAGGCGCAAAGAAAACTTATCCAAGCGTATTAGCCGCACCAGTGAGTTGTTGCACCTTAGATTACAGCTATCACTCGAGACTCAGAATCAGCAGCTGCTGGTATCAATGGACAAGCGCAGCGAGATACAGCTGCGTCTGCAGCAGACCGTTGAGGGGCTGTCGGTAATTGCCATGACCTATTACAGCATGAGCCTGATTGAGTTGCTGCTTAAGCCTGTGGCTGTTGAAAACTATCTGCCCATTTCTCAGGGCATAGCGCTGGCGGCTATAACGCCGGTAGTTTTTCTGGGCGCTGTGATGCTGACGCTAAGGATTCGCAAAAAGCTGCACAGTTAGCTGGCGCCATGGTTCCATTGAATGCAGTCATCGAGGGTAACCCCCTGGCCGCCAAAGATATCCAGAGCGCTGCCAATGGTCAGGTCCAGTTTGCCGCTGGACAGCGAGTCCACTAGCTTAAGATCATCTAGAGACCTCGCACCGCCTGCATAGGTGCAGGGTAGTTTGCAACAGTCGCCCAGCAACCTGACCAGATCCTGGTCGATACCAGATTGCAGGCCTTCCACATCCGCAGCATGCACCAGAAACTCTGCGCAGTGATTCTCTAGCTCCGCAATGCTCTGTGCATTCACCGGCATATTACTGATGGTCTGCCAGCGATCGGTGGCAATCATCCAGCCCTGATCTGTTTTGCGACAGCTTAGGTCCAGCACCAGATGTTTTTTACCAACAGCTTCTTTAATCGCTTCCAGACGCGGCCAGGAAAACTGGCCATTTTCAAAAAGATAGGATGTGACAATAATATGCGAGGCGCCAGCTTCCAAATAGCTGGCTGCATTGTCCAGATTAACCCCGCCACCAAATTGCAGGCCCTGAGGGTAAGCCGCCAGAGCTTCAAGTGCCTGCTGCTGATTGTTGGGCCCAAGGGCAATAACATGACCGCCGGTTAGCTGATGTTGCCGGTAGAGTCTGGCGTAGTAGGCGGCATCATGTTGGCTCACAAAGTTGGTGTCCGCGCCATCGTCGGTGAGGCTGCCGCCGACAATTTGTTTTACCTGGCCCTGGTGCAGGTCGATACAGGGACGAAACGCGGTCAAAGGATTATGCTCCGAATATGAGTGTTTAGGGCGGCAGTATAACTTACTGCAGTGCGATTCCTACCTTTGAGCCATTGGCGCGGTTAAGTTTTTGGCTAATAAAATTGCCTGCAGCGATAAGCTTGGGTAGGTCTACGCCATGCTCAATGCCCAGGCCATTAAGCATATAAACCAGATCTTCCGTGGCTACATTGCCTGAGGCTCCCTTCGCATAGGGGCAGCCCCCCAGGGCTGCTACAGAGCTGTCGACAGTGCTAATACCCAGCTGCAATGCGATAAGAATATTGGCTAGCGCCTGCCCGTAGGTATCATGGGCATGGATGGCGAGTTTGTCGGGGGCAATGTCAGCTAATAGCCTGTAAAGTAGTTTTTCTATCGAGGCCGGAGTGCCCACGCCGATGGTGTCGCCGAGGGAAACTTCATAGCAGCCCATGGTCAGTAACTGCTCTGCCACCTGGGCAACTGGCTCAGCCTCCACCGCGCCCTGATAGGGGCAGCCAACCACGCAGGAGATATAGCCGCGCACAGTTAACCCGGCATTAAGAGCCTCGGTCGCGACGGGTTTGAAGCGATCAATACTCTCGGCAATCGAACAGTTAATATTTTTTTGGCTAAAGCTTTCAGAGGCCGCAGCAAAAACGGCTACCTCCTGTACTCCGCAGTGCAGGGCTCTTTCCAACCCTTGCATATTTGGGGTCAGGGCTGCATAGGTGGTTGCTGTGCCTGTTGGGAGCTGTTCAAAAACCTGATCACTGCCAGCCATCTGAGGTACCCATTTGGGGCTGACAAAGCTGCCTGCTTCAATAT
Organism: uncultured Porticoccaceae bacterium; assembly: GCA_965656965.1. Taxonomy (GTDB): domain Bacteria; phylum Pseudomonadota; class Gammaproteobacteria; order Pseudomonadales; family Porticoccaceae; genus HTCC2207. The sequence goes on along the minus strand of CBFHMK010000003.1, from coordinate 81,138 downwards.
AACTTAGACCTGCAGCGGCCAGATGATTAATCAGCTGAACCCTGGTCGCTGTATCCAGACTGATTTTTTCATTTTGCAGGCCATCGCGGGGACCCACTTCGACAATTTTTACTGTTGGCGGATAAGTCATTCGGCACTCTCCTCAAAGCTCAATAATTCAGCGCCACCATCCACAAGATCACCGGCCTGAAAATAGAACTCCGTCACCACACCATCGCTGGGCGCCTCAATACTATGCTCCATTTTCATTGCCTCCATCACCAGCAATATATCGCCTTTGCTGACCTTATTACCAATCGCAACCAGAGTGTCGACCACCGTGCCATTCATAGGTGCGCGCAGGCTGCCGGCGCTATCATTCTCGCTATCCAGGCCCAGATCCGGGCCAGTTTCTGCCCCATGGAAAAACCCATGGGGAGTAAATAAATCAAACCCAGACTCAGTGGCCAATAGTTTGATACCGGTCAGATCAGTCTGGCCGTTGAGCGCAAGGGATAGTTCTCTGTGCTGTAATCTGAGTTGCAATTGCGGATTAGGCAGTCCCCAGTGATTAAACAGATGCCAGGGAGAATTGGGCTGGCTAGATCGGGCGGCCAGAGCCGCAGCACGCTCTTTATGCTGCCGAATAGTAGCAGCGGCGGCCAGGGGCGCGGCATAATCTATATCCCTGTCGCGCAGGCGAAATATCTCTTGATCATGCTCTTCAATAAAGCCGGTATCCACATCGCCATTTTTAAAGGCCTGACTGGTTGCCAGATTGTAGAGAAAACCAATATTAGTCGTCAGCCCAGAAATGCGATAGTCGCTGAGAGCCTCAGTAAGCCGCTGCAGAGCGCGATCGCGATCCAGATCCCAGACCACCAGCTTGGCAATCATAGGGTCGTAATAAATACTCACCTCATCGCCCTCAACCACACCAGTGTCCACTCGCACATGGGCGTTTTCGAGTGGCGGTCTCAATACATTGAGACGTCCAGTGGCAGGCAGAAAATCCTTCTCAGGATCCTCGGCATAAATTCGCGCTTCAAAGGCATGGCCATTGATTTTTAACTGTTCCTGGGAGCAGGGCAGGGGTTCACCGCTGGCAACTCGCAGCTGCCACTCCACCAGATCCTGACCGCTGATCATCTCAGTCACCGGATGCTCAACTTGCAGGCGGGTATTCATCTCCATAAAGTAAAACTGGCCCTGGGCATCCAGCAAAAACTCCACCGTGCCAGCACCCTGATAGTTGATTGCCAGCGCAGCCTTGATTGCCGCTCCACCCATCTGCTGACGCAGAGCTTCAGATATGCCAGGCGCTGGCGCTTCCTCAATCACCTTTTGATGGCGGCGCTGCACAGAACAGTCGCGCTCAAACAGATACACCGCATTGCCCTGGCTATCGCAAAAAACCTGAATCTCCACATGCCGGGGTTTAAGCAGATACTTTTCCACCAGCATCATATCGTCGTTAAAGCTATTGCGGGCCTCGCGCTTAGCCGCCTCCAGAGCCTGATGAAATTCCTCCTCGGCATAAACAGCGCGCATCCCTTTGCCGCCGCCACCAGCCGCAGCCTTAAGCAGCACTGGGTAACCCATATTATTGGCCGCCTGCAAAATCAGCTCGGGGGACTGGTCCTCTCCGTGATATCCAGGTACCAGAGGCACACCGGCATCGGCCATAATAGTTTTGGCCGCAGACTTGGAGCCCATAGCCAGAATAGATTCCACGGGAGGTCCAACAAAGATCAGGTTATTAGCCCCACACTGACGACAAAATTCAGCATTTTCCGAAAGAAACCCATAGCCTGGATGAATCGCCTCAGCCCCAGTCTCCAGAGCAGCCCGAATAATATTTTCCCCCAGCAGATAGGATTCCGTTGAGGGGGAAGGCCCAATAAATACAGATTCATCAGCCATCTGCACATGCAGCGCATTGCGATCAGCCTCAGAGTAAACCGCCACCGTGGCAACACCCATAGCTTGCGCAGTCTTAATAATGCGACAGGCAATCTCGCCACGATTGGCGATTAAAATTTTGCTAAACATAATCGCCTAGTCCTTTAACCAAAGGGGTTTTCGCTTTTCTAAAAAAGCATTTAATCCTTCCTGGCCCTGGTCGCTGACACGAATAGCCGCAATCACCTCGCAGGTATGATCAAGCAGATCCTGATCAATCGGTTTGCCGCTTACATCGAATACCAGTTTTTTGGCGGCCATAATTGCCTCAGGGCCATTAGCCAGCAAAGCATCAACCAAGAGCTCAACTTCCTGATCAAGCTGTTCAGCATCCACCACCTCATTAATCAGGCCCAAATGCAGTGCCCTGTGAGCATCAAAGCGCTCCGCTGTCACAAAGTAACGCCGCGCCGCACGCTCCCCAATCGCCGCAATAACATAGGGGCTGATAGTCGCCGGCACCAAGCCAATTTTCACCTCACTCAGACTAAAGCTCGCCGCACTGGCAGCCACCGCCATATCGCAGCAGCTGATCAGACCCAGGGCGCCACCAAAGGCAGCACCCTGAACCCGAGCGATGGTCGGCTGGGGCATCTGATTTAGCGTCTTAAGCATCAGCGCCAGGGCTCCAGCATCTCGAAGATTGTCTTCATAGGAATAGCTGGCCATGCGCTTCATCCATTCCAGGTCGGCACCAGCAGAAAAGCTTTTACCCTCAGAGGCCAGCACCATAACCCGAGCATTAGAATTGTCGGCGATCGCCACAAATGCTTCTGTAAGTTCACCAATAATCTGATCATCAAAAGCATTGTGTTTATCCGGATTATTCAACCTAACCCGAGCTACACCGCAATCATCAATATCAGTAATCACCCTATTCATACTTTACCACCCTAAAAGTTACGCCTTATCCAGAGGTATTAAGAGAAGCACTCCAAACCCTGTTACATTCGAAACAACCCAAACTTAGTCTCTCCAATCTCCCGATTGTGACTTGCCGAAATCGACAGCCCCAACACCATCCGCGTATCCGCTGGATCAATCACCCCATCATCCCAAAGTCTGGCCGAGGCATAATAGGGATGCCCCTGATACTCATAGTTATCAATAATCGGTCGCTTAAACTCAGCCTCATCCTCGGCACTCCAGTCAACAGCATCGCGCTCATACTTATCCCGCGTCACTTGGGCCAATACGCCAGCCGCCTGCTCACCACCCATCACCGAAATTCGCGCATTGGGCCACATAAACATAAAGCGAGGATCGTAAGCGCGACCACACATCCCATAATTACCCGCCCCAAACGAACCGCCAACAATCACCGTAAACTTGGGCACATTAGCCGTCGCCACCGCAGTCACCATCTTCGCCCCATGCTTGGCAATACCATCATTTTCATACTGCTTGCCCACCATAAAACCAGTGATATTTTGCAAAAACACCAAAGGGATTTTGCGCTGGGCACAGAGTTCAATAAAGTGCGCACCTTTCTGTGCCGACTCGCCAAACAGAATGCCATTATTGGCCACAATACCCACCGGGTAGCCGAAGATTCGGGCAAAGCCGCACACAAGAGTGGTGCCATAGAGCGCCTTAAATTCATCAAAATCAGAACCGTCGACAATGCGCGCAATCACCTCTCGCACATCATAGGATTTGCGCGAATCCGCCGGTACCACACCATAGATTTCGCCACTGTTATAGGCAGGCTCCACGGCCTCTTTTAAATCACCATTGACCGGCTTAACCCGATTGAGTCTGGCTATCGCCCTGCGGGCTAGATCCAGAGCATGGTGATCATTGTTGGCATAATGGTCAGCCACACCAGAAGTACGACAGTGCACATCTGCACCGCCCAGCTCCTCGGCTGTTACCACCTCACCGGTAGCTGCCTTAACCAAAGGAGGGCCCGCGAGAAAAATAGTGCCTTGCTCCTTAACAATAATTGACTCATCAGCCATGGCGGGCACATAGGCACCGCCAGCAGTGCATGAACCCATCACCGCGGCAATCTGGGGAATATTGCGGGCCGACATATTGGCCTGATTAAAAAAGATACGACCGAAATGGTCGCGGTCTGGGAATACCTCATCCTGGCGTGGCAGATTGGCACCACCGGAATCCACCAAATAGATACAGGGCAGATTGTTCTCTGCTGCAATCGCCTGGGCGCGCAGATGCTTCTTTACCGTCAGCGGGTAATAACTACCCCCTTTAACTGTGGCATCATTGGCGACGATCATGCATTCCTCGCCACTGACTCGGCCAATACCGGTAATAATGCCGGCCGCCGGAACATCTTCGCCATAGACATTGTGCGCCGCCAGCGCAGACAGCTCCAAAAAGGGCGAACCTGGATCAAGTAAACCCTGCACTCGCTCACGGGGCAGTAATTTGCCGCGGTTGATATGGCGCTCGCAGGCCTTGCTGCCTCCGCCCTGACGGATTTTATCCAGAGTTCCTTGCAGGTCATCAACCTGAGCCTGCATGGCTTCAGCGTTAGCAGAAAATTCCGCACTTTTAGTATTGATTTTGCTTTTTAGAATGGCCATGGGCAGTCTCTTGATCAGTCTCTCAATTAGTCTCAGAAAACAGTTCGCGACCAATCAGCATACGCCGCACCTCAGAGGTGCCAGCGCCAATTTCGTAGAGCTTGGCATCGCGCAGCAATCGACCCGTAGGATATTCATTGGTATAGCCATTGCCACCCAGCGCCTGAATTGCCTGCAGAGCCATTTGAGTGGCTTTTTCTGCGGTAAATAGAATCACTGCTGCAGCATCTTTGCGCGAGTCCTGACCCAGATCACAGGCCCGGGCCACAGCATACAAATAGGCGCGGGATGCATTGAGGTCGGCATACATATCGGCAATTTTGCCCTGCATTAACTGAAACTCACCAATCGCCTGACCAAACTGTTTGCGCTCATGAATATAGGGCAGCACCACATCCAGGCAAGCCTGCATAATGCCGACCGGCCCGCCAGACAGAACCGTGCGCTCATAATCCAAGCCAGACATCAGCACTGCCACACCGCGGCCTTCGCCACCCAAAACATTCTCAGCGGGAACCTCACAATCCTGAAATACCAGCTCACAGGTATTGGAGCCGCGCATACCCAATTTATCCAGCTTTTGGTGGCGGGAGAATCCCGGGTAATCACGCTCAACAATAAAAGCAGTCATGCCTTTGGAGCCAGCCTGCAGATCAGTTTTGGCATAAATAATATAGGTGTGGGCATCCGGACCATTGGTAATCCACATCTTGTTGCCGTTTAGCACATAGTGATCGCCACGTTTTTCTGCCCCCAGTTTCATGCTTACCACATCAGAACCAGCGTTGGGTTCACTCATCGCCAGGGCACCAATATGTTCACCGGAACAAAGTTTTGGCAGATACCTGAGTTTTTGCTCTTCAGTGCCATTCTTATGGAGTTGATTGACGCAGAGATTGGAATGGGCACCATAGGAGAGTCCCACGGAAGCAGAGGCGCGAGATATTTCTTCCATAGCGACTGAATGGGCTAGGTAGCCCATGCCTGTGCCGCCATAGCTTTCGTTGACGGTAATGCCCAGCAGCCCCATATCGCCTAGCTTGCGCCATAGATCCATTGGAAACTGGTTACTGCTATCAATCTCGCCAGCTCTGGGGGCAATTTCCGCCTGACAAAACTGAGAGACCGCCTCGCGGAGCATATCTATCTCGTCGCCGAGATTAAAATTTAGGCTGGGGTAAGAGGTATTCATAGGTCACTTATTTCCTGTAGATTTAAGGGCGTCAATACAGTCGGCTTCAGCTGTGTTGAGGTCTTTTAAGAGGTTGCTTATATCATCGAGCTGTTGATTGAGTTTGATACGCTGCGCCTGAATTGCATCAATCAGCTTTTTGAGTTGGTCGACATTAGTCTTACCTGGCTCATACATATCAATAATGTCTCTGGAGTCTTCCAGAGAAAGGCCAAGGCGTTTACCGCGCAATATTAATCTCAGGCGAGTGCGATCGGCCGCACTGTAGACTCGGGTTTGCCCGCGGCGAGCCGGGTACAGCAAGCCAATATCCTCGTAGTGGCGGATGGTTCTGGTCGTCACTTCAAACTCTCTAGCGAGTTGAGAAATACTGTATTCAGCCATTGCTAATCTCTAACGCGATCAATAGGGGGGGTAGTATATACTTACCTTTACGTTAACGTAAACTATTTGCTCGAGCGCTCGCCGCCCCTAACCGATGTGGTTAGGGGTGAGCTCGGAACAGTGGCAGGGGAGGGTTAATCCAGCTTTAAATCCATTTCATACTGAAACAGCTCAGTGTTGTAGAGTGCCAGCAGGTAGTCCACCAGCATCTCTTTATCGTCATCTTGATAATAAGAACGCCGCACCAGCTTAAGCAGTGGGAAGCCCACAGGCACCTGTAGATGTCCGGCAATGGCTTCGCTGGCGGGCACTGCGCTAATAGTCTGGTTGATATGGCTCACAGTCATGCCGCTTTCACGAAAATACTGGTGTCTGGATTGACTGATAAAGATATCGGTACTGTCCGGCATATCCACGCCAGCACTCCAGCTGTCAAAGTAGCCAAAAAAAGCGCCAGCACGTTGTCGCTTGCGAATCAGATGAAATAGCGAATCATTGCTGGCCAAAGAAAACTCTGTACGGATATTTTGTGGCGGAATCAGCACTCTGCAGTCGAGAACTTCGGCCACTGAATTCTGGGCGATACTGTCAATTTCCTCCAACACTCCGAGAAGAGGAGCCTGGACTGGCTTGGGTGTGTACTTATAGATGACATGAGTCCCCTTGCCGCGGGCACGTTCAACCAAATCTTCAGCGGCAAGTTCATTAACGGCTCGTTTGACCGTAATACGAGACACATTAAAACCATCAGCCAATTCTTTCTCACTGGGTAGCTTTTCACCCAGGTGAAAGGTGCCATCAAGAATGTAGCCTTTTATAAGACTATAGAGCTGGTGGTAAAGGGGTGAAGGCAACTCTTCGGAAACCCGATTGCGTTGGCTTTTGCTAAAAAGTATTGCGCCGGTATGGGCGTTCATAGAACTCTCATCAACTAATAATTAATCTTGTACATGATTTGATACTTTGATATAACAATATACCATTGTTAGGCTATTTTCCATTCACCCCATTGGTAGGCACCACTTTACAGGGCAAAACAGCGGCGGAGTAGCGTTGCCAGCATAACAACGTAGTTTACCTGCTGCTCAGAGGAGAGAGATGAAATTTCAAGGTTTAATTAATAGCTGCAGCATTAGCGCGCCTACTAACATTTACCTGCAGAGTCTTTCTGGTGACTCCATTAACCTATTGTCTAAGTTCTCCCGCACGGCTCATCTGGTTGATTTGTCCGAAACATCGGAGGGAAGCCTGTGAATCAAGCGCTTGCTGGCGTTCGAGTTCTGGACCTTACCCATATGTTATCAGGCCCCTACGGCAGCATGATTCTAGCCGATCTGGGCGCTGAGACTATCAAGGTGGAGCCCTGTCATGGTGAGGGCACGCGCAAACTTCTGGCTACTGACCCCAAGAATTCCCTCGACGGTATGGGTGCCTATTACATTACCCTTAATCGCAATAAGAAGAGTGTAGCTGTTGACCTTAAAACCCCAGAGGGTTTGGCTCTGTTTAAAGACCTGGTGCAAAACGTTGACATAGTTATTAGCAACTTTGGCGCTGGTGTGCCCGAGCGGCTCGGTATTGATTACGCCTCTTTAGCCGCAGTGAACCCGCGAATTGTTACCTGCACCGTGTCTGGCTTTGGCTCCGATGGTCCAGGCAGCAAAAGGCCGGCCTTTGATCAGGTGGCTCAGGCCATGGGCGGTGGCATGTCGATTACGGGACCCGATGCACAGTCAATGGTGCGTGCAGGTATACCTATAGGTGACCTAGGTGGCGGTATGTTTGGGGTTATGGGTATTCTGGCGGCGCTTTATGAGCGAGAGCACAGTGGAGTGGGGCAGCATGTAGATATTTCCATGCTGGACTGCCAGATTTCTATGCTTAATTATATGGCTACCATGCATTTTTTGTCAGGGGAGGATCCCTTTCCCATAGGCAACAGTCATTTTGTGCATGTTCCCTACAACACCTTTAGCTGTTCCGACGGCTACATAGTGATTGCGGTAATTACTGATAACTTCTGGCAAAACCTCAAGCAGGTAGTTGATTGTCCCGAGTTTGATAATCCCAAATATGATACCCAGCCCGGTCGCTGGGAAGATCAAGACATGATCAACAGTATTTTGAATCGTCTGTTAAGCGCTAATACCTGCCAGTACTGGCTGATGCAGCTGGAGGCAAAGCGTATTCCCTGCGCCCCAGTAAATAGTCTTAGTGAGGCGCTGGCCGATACCCAGGTGCTGCATCGCAATATGGTGGTAGATTTAAAACACCCTAATGGCAAGGCAACCAAGGGGCCGGGGAATCCCATCAAACTGTCCAGGAGCTCTGATCAGGAGTTTACGGCCGCGCCGACGTTGGGCCAGCATACCGATGAGGTAATGAGCCAATTATTAAACCTCAGCGTAAAGCAAATAGAACAATTAAAAAAACAGGGGATCATAAAATGACAGTAGAGACGGTTGTCATCACTGATGTGGGCCCAAGAGATGGACTGCAAAATCAGCCGAAAATACTGACCATTGAGGAGCGCCTTGCTCTGGTAAAGGCCATTTCTGATGCTGGCGTACCGCAGATCGAGGTGGGTAGTTTTGTATCACCCAAGGCAGTGCCTGCCATGGCGGGTACCGAATTGCTGTTTGCCAGTCTTGAACGTTCTGATTTTGACACTCCCAGTATCGCCCTGATTCCCAATATGAAAGGCTATGAGCTAGCCAGAGCCGCGGGCGCCAAAACAGTCACCATGGTGCTGTATGCCAGCGACGGAATGGCGCAAAAAAACGCCGCTATGAGCATGGCTAAAGCCGAGCTGATCACCCTAGATATTCTCAAACTGGCCAGACAGGACGGCATTGAAGTGATAGCCACTATTGCCGTTGCCTTTGCCTGCCCGTTTGATGGTCCGACTGATCCCCAAATAGTGGAGAGGGCAGTGGCCAAGTTTATTGAGGCGGGCGCAGACCAGGTGGTATTGGCGGACACCATAGGTGCCGCACATCCTCAGCAGGTTCGCGAACTGACCGCCACATTGGTGCAACAGCATGGGGCCGAAAAGCTGGGATGTCATTTTCACGATACTCGCGCCATGGGCCTGGCCAATGTCTATGCTGCTGTGGAGTCTGGTATAAGGCGTTTCGACAGCTCCATTGCGGGGCTCGGTGGCTGTCCTTTTGCGCCTGGGGCTTCGGGCAATGTGGCTACCGATGACATTGCTATGATGTTGGAGCAAATGGGTTTCGACACTGGTATAGATCTAAACAAACTAATGCAGGCTTCTGACCTGGCTCAGGCTCTCACTGGCACAGCGCCAGGGGGCAGATCCAAAGCCTGGCTTGAGGGTCATCTCGCCAAGCAGGTTTGCTAAAAGATAGAGAAATAACAAAACAAAATAAGAACATATAACAATAGAAAAAGGGTTCGGAGAAAAACATGAGCTACAGATTAGGGGTAGATGTAGGGGGCACATTCACAGACCTTCTGCTGATTAACGAAGACACAGGGGACACCCATACCGCCAAAGTTCCTTCCACGCCGGAGGATTCCTCTATCGGTGTGCTCAATGGTATTGCCCGTATCTGCGACGAGTCGGGGATTAACCCGGCAGAGGTTGGCCGTGTGATGCACGGCACTACCGTGGCGACCAATGCGGTGCTGACTGGCCGCGGAGCCAAGGTGGGTCTGGTCACTACCGCTGGTTACGAGGATACATTGCAAGTGGCACGATCCTTCTGTCCCGGCGGGCTGGGCGGCTGGGTCAGCTTTGTTAAGAAGCCATTATTAGCGCCGTTGGAACTTACCATTGGCGCTCATGAGCGCATAGGTGCCGATGGTGCAGTGGTTACTGATCTCAATGAAGAACAGCTGCGCACCGACCTTAAAGCTCTGCATGCAACTGGCGAAGTTGAGGCCCTGACCATCTGCTTTATTAATGCCTATATCAATGGCGAGCATGAAAAGCGCGCCGCTGAAATTGCTGCAGAGATTTTTACTGGTACCCCGATCTCCATCTCTAGCGATGTGGTTCCGGAGATGCAGGAATATGAGCGCACTGAAACTACGGTAGTGAACTCCTATGTGCGCCCCGAAGTTGCCAGCTATGTGAGCAATCTGCAGGCGGCCCTGGATGACAAAATGGGTGCCGATACTCAGCTGAGTATTCTGCGCTCTGATGGTGGTCTAGCGTCGGCCCGGGCTTCCGCAGAGTCACCGGTAAACCTGCTGATGTCGGGTCCTGCCGGGGGTGTTTCTGGTGCAATTTATTTCTGTAGCCGTGCTGGTTACGACAACATTCTGACCTGCGATATGGGAGGCACCTCTACCGATGTAGCCCTGATTCAAAATTCCCGCGCCCGTGTTCGCCGCGAAACCATTGTTGCTGATGTAAGAGTTCGCGCTCCCTCTGTAGACGTGCGGACAGTGGGTGCTGGCGGCGGCTCTATTGCCTTTGTTCCCGAATTAACCAAAGCCCTGCGCGTGGGGCCAGAGTCTGCTGGAGCAGTGCCAGGCCCCGCTTGTTATATGAAAGGCGGAGAGCAGCCAACGGTTTGCGATGCCAATGTGGTGCTGGGATATCTACCTTCCGATGTACAGCTCGGTGGCAAGATGGAAATCAACCGTGAAGCCTCTGTGGCGGCAGTTCAGTCGGTGGCGGATGCCATGGGAATTGATCTCATGGCCGCCGCCGAAGGCATTATCAAAATTGTTAATGAATCTATGTTTGGGGCGCTGCGGCTTGTATCTGTAGAGCAGGGCTATGATCCCCGTGACTTTGCCCTTGTGGGCTTTGGCGGTGCTGGGCCATTACATGCCAATGCTCTAGGTATTCTGACTGATGCCTGGCCGGTGATTATTCCTCCAGGCCCCGGCGTGCTTTGTGCCTATGGCGATGCGACCACCCAGGTACAGGACGAGGCTGCTCGCACCTATCTGACCATGGCCAGTGATCTGACCGATGCCAAGTTAGCGGCTGATCTGCATGAGTTGAAAACAAGGGCTGGCGAAGCTCTGCTAACAGATAATATTCCCGCCTCAGACCATGAAATTACCTACCAGGCAGACCTGCGCTATGCCGGTCAGGCTTTCCAGATCACCATCGACTTTACTGAAGACGAACTCAAGCAGCAGGGTGTGGCCCTGCTGACTGATCAATTTGATGCGGAGCACGAACAGCTATTTACCTTCAAGCTGGATGATGGCCATGAAATTCTGATGATTCGCGCTGTGGCTAAGGCTAAAGCCAGTGATATTGCCGAGCGTCAGGTTGGTGAAACAGGCATGAGTCTGGAGCAGTGCATTATTGCCCCCAGCCGCTTCTACTATGAAGGCGACTGGTATGACGCCAATATTTACGATCGCAATAAACTTAATACGGGCTTGCAGGTGGCTGGCCCGGCTATTGTCGGAGAGATGGATTCGACTTCAGTTGTGCTACCAGGCTTTGTGGCCGAGGTAGATGCCGTGGGTAACCTGCTGATCAATCCAGCCATTGGAGGACGATAAAATGACTGCAAGATTATTAGAAACCAATAAAGATCCTCTGAACAAAATTGATGTTGACGGTGTGACCGTCGATATTATTGAAAACGCCCTGCGCAACGCGCGGGAAGAAATGGACGCTGTACTGTTTAGAACTGCCATGTCGCCTGGTATTCGCGAGCAGGGTGACTGCTTCCCGATGATCGCTAATAAAGACGGCAAGATGGTTGTGGGTCAGTTTGGTTCATTTATCGGGCCCTTTTTAGAAGCCTATGACGATGAGATCGAAGAGGGCGATATTATTCTCACCAACGATCCCTATATGTGTAATGCCGCGGTATCCCATCTGCCTGACTGGGTTGTGCTAGTTCCCGTCTTTAAAGAAGGTCGTCATATTGCCTGGTCTGCTATGTTTGGTCATATGTCTGATAACGGCGGTATGGTGCCAGGCTCCATTCCTATCGAAGCCACTACTATCTTCCAGGAAGGTATTCGTATTCCGCCGACTAAGCTCTACAAGAAAGGTGTATTGCAGTCTGATCTTCTCGAGCTGATTCTGCACAATGTGCGTACGCCCCAGTGGAACCGTTTTGATTTAAATGCACTGGTAGCGGCCTGTAATACCGCTGCCAAACGCTGTGTTGAGCTGGCCGAGCGCTTTGGCGATGACGTGCTGTTTTCGACCATGGATATCATGTTGCAGCGCAACTATGACGCCATGAAGCATATTATTGGTATGTTTATTCCGGAAGAGCCCCGAGAGTTTGAAGACTATCTCTGCGATGACGGCATGGGTATGGGCCCTTATAAAATTAAATGCACCATGTGGCGGGAAGGGGAGAAGGCAATCTTTGATTTTGCTGGCACCGATCCCCAGGCTCAGAGCTCGGTGAATTTCTTCCTGAATGAAGATATGTTCAAAATGTTCTTTGGCTCTTTCACCATCAATGTGGTGGATCCGCAAATTGTATTTAACGATGGCTTCTATGATCTGGTGGATGTGCGCATTCCCCAGGGCACCCTGTTAAAGCCCAATTATCCGGCGGCACTGTCGGGCAGAACTCATGCTCTGGGTAGGATCTTTGATGTGCTGGGTGCTCTGCTGGGCATGGGCGCACCTGAGATGATGCTCAATGCGGCGGGCTTCTCCGATTCACCGCACCTGTTCTTCTCCGGTTATGACAGCAGACCGGGCAAAGGCGGTGAATGGTTCCAGCTATTCCAGATTGGTTTTGGTGGTGTTCCGGGCCGACCTGTGGGCGATGGCCCGGACGGTCACAGCCTGTGGCCTGGATTTACTAATGTGCCCAATGAGTTTATTGAGTCCTATTTCCCGCTGCGTATTGAGCGCTATGAAACCATTCCGGATTCCGGTGGTGCGGGGTTACACCGGGGTGGTAATGGTCTGAGTGTTGCCTATCGCTTCCTCTGCGATGGCGATATAGGCATTCATGATGAGCGGTGGCTAACCTATCCCTGGGGCGTACTTGGGGGTGAGACGGGACTGCGTTCAACCAAGCGTCTGGTGCGTGTGGATGGCTCGGAAGAGTGGCTGCCAGCCAAGGCCGAGGGTATCAGGGTCAAAACAGGCGATATGCTGTATTTCAACACCTGGGGTGGTGGCGGTTGGGGCGATCCATTTGCCCGTGATCCAGAGCTGGTGCGCCAGGATATTAATCGACGGCTGGTAACAGTCGAGGGAGCCAGACGCTACGGCGTGGTAATGGCCGCGGATGGATCTGTAGACACAGACGCAACGGCGACGTTGCGAGCTGAATTAAAAGCCGCCGCTGGAGAGCCAGCACTGTTTAATTTTGGCGGTGATGTAGAAGATATCCGCAGCCGTTGTGAAGCAGAGACTCATCTGCCAGCTCCGGTTAAACCAACCTTTATTGGCGCATCTTAAGCGGCGCTTTGCTAAGACGTTTGCGGAATGCCGTTAAACCAAGTGGTACTAGTTAAAGACCAAATTAGAACAACAAAGATAGATGAGGGGAAAAATAATGAAAATGTTAAGCGTTAGAAATGCTATGTCGATGGCTATAGTAGCCAGCGTAGCCACGACTTCGGTGGCAGAAGTTGCCATTGAGGAAATTGTGGTATCTGCACGAAAGCGTGCGGAGAATCTGCAGGAAGTACCTATTGCAGTATCAGCCTTTACTGAATCTCAGATTGAGAGTGCCGGTATTCAACGTCCCGGTGACTTTATTGGTCTGATGCCCAATGTCACTATGGTCGACTCTGCCAATGTGGGTGATACGCAGGTTAGCATTCGCGGTATCGTTTCAACCCGTGATGCGGAATCAACCTTTGCCTATGTGGTGGACGGCGTTCTGGTGACCAACCCCAATGGCTTTAATGAAGAGTTGATGGATGTCAGTCAGATCGAAGTGCTAAAAGGCCCTCAGGGCGCTCTCTATGGCCGTAATGCGGTAGCTGGGGCCATTCTGGTCACCACTAACCGTCCCGACGAAGAGTTTGAAGGCAAGGTAAAAGTTGGTGCCGGAAACAATGGTTCCAGCAATGCCAGTCTAACGTTAAGTGGTGGGCTTGGTGAGGGTGTGCTGGGTCGAGTGAGTGTCAATCGTCGGGAAACTGATGGTCATTACAGCAATGTCTATACCGGTGCCAACTCTGTTGATTTTCTCGAAGATACCACTGTTCGCGGTCGTCTGATTTGGGATGTTAATGAGGAGCTATCTCTGGATATGCGGGCCGGAATGAGTGAAGTGAGTGGCGGTGCCATTAACTTTAACGCGGTATTTGCTATCCCCATGTTTGCTGAAGGCTTTGGCTTAGGCCCTAGCTTCTTTGCCGACGTAAACGAGCACGAATTTATATTTTCCAATAACGTGCCCGGTGAAAACGAGCAGGAGACTACAGAATTCTCCATTAAAGCTGACTGGGATCGCGACGATTTTGATATCAGCGCAATCTTTAGCTACAGCGACCTGGAAGAATATCTGCTGTCTGATGGCACCAGTGCCACATTCTATGGATATGAGGTGACTCCCTCCTGTCAGTCAGATCGCGCAACACTGAACAATCTGCCAGCCTCAATGGGCGGTGCGGGTCGCGATGATCTGTTTGGTGCCTTCTTTGGGCCCTTTGGCGTCTTTCCTGGTGCAGGTGGAGCAGAGCCAGACTTCACAGGCATCTATGGCCCCTATACACCGACCTCCTGTGATGGTTACCAGTATCAGGAGCGCAGTCAGTCAGACACTAGCTTGGAAATACGTCTGACCTCAGAGGCCGATGCAGAAGTCAGCTGGATTGCCGGTGGCTATATCGCCGATATCGAGCGTGAGGTGGTTGTAGCCTATGGTGCCGATACAGGCAATGGTTTCTTGCGTCAGCCCTATGTTCCGGCAACTGGACCCAACCCGACAGACCTGATGTTCAACGATAAGTTTGATACCTCAGTAATGGCATTGTTTGGTCAGGTAGAGTTTGATCTCAACGAGGACATGGAGCTGGCATTTGCAGCTCGCTACGATCGTGAAGAGCGAGATGTTCACAATCAGGTGCCCAATGTGAGTGCTTCTGGTCTCAGTGTGAATGCGCTAACCAATCCGATTAACCCGGCCTTTGGTGCTAATCCTAGCGGCATACCTGATCGTGATGCGAGCTTTAGCCAATTCCAGCCTAAGGTAACCTGGAGCTGGAGCGCAGCGGAAGATATTAATATCTATGCTAGCTGGGGTGTTGGGTTCCGTAGTGGCGGCTTTAACTCAATTGGTAGTGAGGCGCTGATTGACCTCTGGTATAACGATAATGGCGACGGTACTAACCCTGGTGCTCTTGTTGACGCCCAGCTATCGGTTAAAGATGAGTATGATAAAGAAGTATCCACCAGCTTTGAGCTAGGCAGCAAGATGGAGTTTTTGGATAACCGTCTGCGGGTCAATGCATCGGTATTTAAAACTGAAGTTGAGGATAACCAGTTCTTCGAATTCTATGCTGGACCCTTCGGCTTGATGCGCGTGGTCACAACCATTGAAGAGCTGGAGATTCAGGGCTTCGAGATGGACTTTAACGCTGTGGTAACTGAAAACCTTTCAGTCTTTGGTGGCGCAGGTATTCTGGACAGTGAAATCATCCGCAATACTCACCGCCCAATGACCGAAGGTAATGATGCCCCTCAGGCGCCAGAGCGTACCTACAACCTTGGTGCCCAGTATGAAATGACAGTTGCCGATGGTATTGAGATGACAGCTCGTCTGGATTGGCAGCATGTTGGCGAGATGGCCTTCCATAGTTTACAGGGTGAGGAAACTCCAACTATCTGGCAGGTGTTCTACCCTGGTGTGCCAATCACGCAAAACTTCAGCAAAGCGACTCGAGATGCCTATTCAACTCTTAATGCCAGAGTTTCTTTTGACAGTGAGAGCTGGGGACTGACATTCTGGGGTCGCAACATAGGCGATGAAAACTACCTGGAAGAAATTATTCCAGCCCCAGAGTTTGGTGGCTCGTTTGTTCACCCAGGGGCCCGTGACTCTTACGGTGTTGATTTTAACTACCGTTTCTAGGTCTTAGTTAGTAGTATAAAAAGCGGGCTGTGCTTTTTGGGCAGCCCGCTTTTTTGTCCAGGCATTAAAACTAGGTAACAGGCTGCAAATCATGGCTTCAAAAAATCTTGAGCAAGCGCAATTAGGCTTGACCCAGTCGCCAGCTCTTTTGGTCGTGGATATGATTAATGGTTTTACCGACCCGCAATGCGCTCTGGGTACCCATTGCCCAAAAGTGGTGAAGGCTAATGTCAGGCTGTTGCAAAGCTTTCGGCAAAAGGCATTGCCGATATTTTTTACCACAGTGGTTTACCACAATGATCAGCAGGCGAAAGTTTTCCGCTCCAAGGTACCAGCGCTGAATGTGCTGCAGCCCGGTTCTCATTGGGTGCAGGTAGATCCGGCATTGGGTCGTCTGGATACTGAACCGCTGATTGAAAAACACTGGGCCAGCGCTTTTCATAAAACCGATCTCGATCAGCAGCTAAAAGGTCTGGGGGTAGATTCTTTGGTGGTGACAGGATTAACCACTAGTGGATGCGTGCGTGCCTCGGCGGTCGATGGGCTACAAAATGACTATCAGGTAGTGGTTGCACGAGAAGCAGTAGGGGATAGAAATCTCGATGCTCATACCGCTAATCTATTTGACCTGAATGCCAAATACGCTGATGTTCAGACCGTGGCTGAGATTATTCAGCAGCTTTCCTAGCTTGCGAGAGGTCTACAGCTGGGCATATTTACCGCGATGAAACAGCAATGGCTGATGGCCAAGATCGTTAAACTCCAAAACTCGGCCTACCAGAATGACATGGTCACCACCATCATACTGGTGCTCGGTGGTGCACTGAAAACAGGTGCTGTAATGGGGTAGCAGAGGTACGCCGGATAGCCCCTCCACAGACTCTATACCTGCAAACCTGTCAGTCCCGGTGCTGGCGAAGCGGTTAGATAACGCCTCTTGGTCAGCGGCCAGAACATGCACAGCGAAGGCATCTGCTGAGACAAATTCATCGAAGCAATTTGCATCGCGGCCAATGCTCCACAGAATTAATGCTGGATCCAGTGATACAGAGTTAAAGCTGTTAACAGTCATGCCTACTTTTTGGCCTTCAGACCCCCTGGTGGTAATCACGGTAACCCCTGTAGCGAAGCTGCCCAGGGCATTGCGGAAGTCCAGTGTAGAAAAGTTGTTATCAGACATGAAATAGTAGTTCGCAGTGGCTTGAATAAAACGGCCCGCAATGATGGGTGGGTTGCCATCTAGTTGCAAGGCTTATAAAGAAAAAAACAATGGTTGGACTCTCAGGCCTCTGTTGAAGCCTGAGAGCTCCGTGCCTTACATCGCGGCTGCCAGCCTGGTGCCCTGATCGATGGCGCGCTTAGCATCCAGTTCTGAGGCGACATCTGCGCCGCCAATCAGATGGTGGGGCACTATGAGGCCATCAGCCAGTTCGCGCAGAGGGTCCTGACCAGCACAGATAATCACCGTATCCACAGGAAGTACCCTGGGCTCATCGCCTACAGTAATATGCAGGCCCTCGTCATCTATATGGCTGTAGTCACAGCCCGGCACCATGCGTACGCCCTTCATTGTCAGCCCTGCGCGGTGAATCCAGCCGGTGGTTTTACCCAGGCCTTTGCCGACTCTAGTGGTCTTGCGCTGCAGTAAATAGACCTCGCGAGGGGAGGGCTCAGGCTTAGCGGTGACTCCCTCAATACCAGAGCGCGATCCAAAGGTCATATCAATACCCCATTCCTTCATAAAGGCCGGGATGCTGGTGCTGGTGGATTCACCACTGTGGGTAATATATTCCGCGGTATCAAAGCCTATGCCGCCGGCACCAATAATGGCTACCTTGTCACCAACTTTCTTTTTAGCGCCAATCACATCTACATAATTGAGCACCTTGGGATGATTGATACCCTCGATTTCAGGGGTTCTAGGAGAGATGCCTGTGGCAAGAATAACCTCATCGTAGCCACCATTATTGAGCTGTTCGGCAGTTACCCTAGTATTTAACTGCAAGTCTACGCCAGTCAACTCAATCTGTTTGCCGAAATAGCGCAGGGTCTCGTAAAATTCCTCTTTGCCGGGAATCTGTTTGGCAATATTAAACTGACCGCCAATTTCATCCGCAGCGTCAAATAGCGTGACCTGATGACCCCTCGAGGCAGCGGTAGTAGCTGCTGAAAGCCCGGCGGGGCCTGCACCTACTACGGCGATTTTCTTGCTGTTGTCTGTAGCCACAATATGCAGTTCGGTCTCATGGCAGGCGCGGGGATTAACCAGACAGCTAGTCATAACGCCGCTAAATACATGGTCAAGGCAGGCCTGGTTGCAGCCAATACAGGTATTAATCTCATCTGCGCGGTTCTCTGCCGCCTTGTTAACAAATTCAGGATCAGCTAGAAAGGGGCGAGCCATAGACACCATATCCGCATCGCCTCGCGCCAATACTTCCTCGGCAACCTCAGGGGTATTGATACGGTTGGAGGTAATCACGGGCACTGACAGTTCTTTTCTGAAACGTGCGGTTACCCAGGTAAATGCCGCTCTGGGTACCTTGGTAGCAATGGTGGGGATCTGAGCCTCATGCCAGCCGATACCGGTATTAATAATGGTGGCACCAGCCTGCTCAATCGCCTTGCCCAGCTGGATAACTTCGTCTGCGGTACTGCCGCCATCGACCAGATCTAGCATTGACAGGCGGAAGATAATAATAAACTTCTCGCCCACAGCTTCGCGGACGCGACGCACCACTTCGATCGGTAGGCGGATCCGATTTTCATAGCTGCCACCCCAGTCATCATCTCGTTGGTTAGTGCGGGCTGCAATAAACTGGTTAAGGAAATAACCTTCAGAACCCATAATTTCAACACCATCATAGCCAGCCTTTTGAGCCTGCACTGAGGTGAATACAAAGTCATCGATCTGCTTGTACACTTCTTCGTCAGTCAGAGCCCTGGGAGTGAAGGGGTTTATCGGTGCCTTGATAGCCGAGGGAGCCACCTGATCGGGTGAGTATGCGTAGCGGCCTGTGTGCAAGATTTGAAGACAAATCTTACCCTCATGTTGATGCACTGCATCGGTGATCTGCATATGCCCGGCAATATCCTCATCCGAGACTAGTTTCTTGGTGTTGGGATGGGTACCGCCTTCGGTATTGGGCCCAATACCACCAGTCACTATAAGCCCTACGCCGCCTTTGGCGCGCTCACCAAAATAGGCCGCCATGCGTTCATGGCCATCAGCGACCTCTTCAAGTCCGGTATGCATAGAGCCCATCAAGACGCGATTTTTCAAGGTGGTAAAACCTAGGTCAAGTGGGGCCAGCATATGAGGGTAGGAGCTCTGTGACATTGGTGCCTCTCTGTATTTTTTGTAATTATTAAGTTTTTAAGATTATCAAATTAAGGTAACAGGTTATCGAATGTTGGGGCGCGCTTTTCTCTGTGAGCCTTCAGCGGCCAATATTTCTGCCTGATCTGCAAACAGTCTATTTACAAAGCCAAAAGACTAGGCTCCATCAGCCTCCAGGTTAGACCTGTAGCAGCCCTGCTTCCGAGCTAGGCCGTTTGTCATCACCTGTTAAATCCGCTGCAGTCTTCCCACATCAGCAGTGATGCTCGGCGCGGTTTGCTTTTGTAACGACGGTTTTTGTTGGCGACCTGCTGCCCGAACCTTTGCCACCAATAGATACGACAAATTTGTAACAGCAGATTAAGCTGGTATTTTGACACTGTCAAGATGTGTTGTTACATTGCAATCATGAGCCCGCATACTATCTCCGATATTCGCCGCCCGAGCTATCACCATGGTGATCTGCGTCAAGCTCTTTTACTTGCCGCAAAAGAGCTGATTGGAGAGGCCGGGATTGAAAATCTCTCGCTACGCAAATTAGCGGAGAGAGCGGGGGTGTCGCGCACTGCGCCCTATCATCACTTTTCTGACAAAAATGGTTTGCTCTGTGCGATTGCTGCACAGGGTTTTAGGCGCAGGCATCAGGAAGCGATTGATAATTTTGATAACCCCGAAGCCAGTCAGCAAGAGAAGTTTAAGGAGTATATCTGTGGCTATGTGCGCTTTGCTGCCGCGCATCCTGAAGAGTACGAGTTAATGTTTGGTCGCAGTATCTGGAAAATGAAAAATAGCACCCAGGAATTGCGAGATGTAGCCTACCCCTGCTTCCAGCACCAGGTCGACATGGTACGCAACTGGCAGGAGGTAGGACTGCTCGGTGGCGACAATGCCCTGAGAACCTCCCAGGTGATTTGGGGAGCCGTGCATGGTATCGCCAAGCTGTTTATTGATGGCATTTATACTGATGCAGCGCAAATAGAGGAGGTTTCCCTCTGCGCAGTTAAATTATTTATTCAAAATCCTGCCTAACTCTCTGTTTTAATTAGTATAAATAAATTTAAATCTTCGCGACTGCTGGAGAGTCGCTAACAAGATCAGCTAAGTTATTGATTCCACTACCGAAAAAACCTCGTAATTCCAGTTTTATTTTTTGACAATTTCAAAAATGAGAACTACGTTTACCTTTACCTGTTAAGTAGTTTAGTTTTGTACCAACAATATGGAAATGGTCGCGTTTTGCATGCGCGTTTAGTTAGTTTTAGGAGTTTTTAGGAGCTTGAATATGAATAGGAATCTATCAAAATTACTGCAGTCACTTGCAGGTGTCATGCTGTTGTCTATGGCCAGTTTTTCAATGGCTGCAACTTACGATTATGACTTTGATGCGGATGAAAATGAGCGCGGTGGTCAACCGCTGAATTTCGGTGATCTCAATGTCTATGGTGCCAGGCTGATCGACAATGGCCAGAGCCCAGAAATTAGCAGTGCTTTTGCTTATCTGGACTCAGGCAACAAAGCTGGTCTTGGCGTCTGCGGGCAGCTTTTGGCTCAGCAGGAGGGTACCAACTGGTGTGACCCTAGCAGTGACGATAATATGCAAACCAATGAGGTACTTGGTTTTGTGTTTGACTCAGAGAAGAAAATTTCAGACGTCGGAATTAATGGCGCTCACGCAGATTTGGCCGATGGTACCAAGATTATGATTTGGACTGATACCAATGGCTTCCAGTTGCTGAGTATGCTGGCGGGCAAGATCTCTCTGGATTTTAATCTAACCGAAATGGCTATTTTTGGCCCGCTCGGCGGCTGGTATGCCAATCAGTTTAAATGGGGTCGTGGTACCACAGCGGATCAACTCTATGTAGCTGGTATCAACGAAGTGCCCATTCCTGCAGCTGCATGGCTGTTTGGTTCGGCGCTCTTGGGTCTGGCAGGCCTGCGTCGTCGCAAGGTGGCGGTTTAAAGCCTACAAATAGAGTAAGTGTAAAAAACCCCAGCTCAGGCTGGGGTTTTTTTATGGTCTAGCCGTTTTCAGCCGTAGCTGCTGCTCTATTCTGAGCTAAGCTCCTCTATGCTGTCTGCGGCGTCCTCTAAAGCCTCATCGGCCATTTCATCCATGGCTTCAATGGCATTGTCTATCGCGCCAACCACCTCATCAGCGGCTTCTTCAGCTGCCTCTGTGGTATCTGATAATGTTGTTTCAATGGTGGCAGATGTGCCCTCTGCGGTAGGTTCACCGCGATCGCAGGCACTTAGACCAAACATAATGAATAGTGCAAACAGCACTGTATAACTCTGTTTCATAATTTAACTCCTAACCAGGTTGTTTTAAGGTTGCGCGTTAAAAGCATAGATCAACTTGAATGCGGCTTCCGAACTTCTTTGGTTGACAAATTTACGAGGAATTTATAGTTCATTCGTCTGGCAGGGGACTTTGCGCAAAAATAGAGGCTTAAACATCGCTGAAGTAGTTGCCGATTCATAGGTGCTGTGGCAAACTTCACGCCCCTTTTTGGCTGGGTCTGATTAACCGCGACTTTGGTCGCCAAAATCCGATTTGAAACAGGGCCAAAAACAAGATTATGCGAGTGTGGCGGAATTGGTAGACGCGCTAGATTTAGGTTCTAGTGTCCTAGGATGTGAGAGTTCGAGTCTCTCCACTCGCACCATATTTAAAATGTTTTTCAAGAGGATAACCCATGCAGGTTTCTATTGAGTCGAGCACAGGTCTCGAGCGCAAGCTTAAGATTGGTGTACCTGCCGACAAGATTGATCAAGAGGTCACAGATCGTTTACAGAAAGCCACCAAGACCGTAAGCATTAAAGGCTTCCGTAAAGGAAAAGTCCCCCTGAAGGTTGTCAAGCAGCAGTATGGTGCTGGCGTGCGTCAGGAAGTGGTTGGCGAAACCGTCAACTCAAGCTTCTATGAAGCCATTCAGCAGGAAGAGCTGCGTCCCGTTGGTCAGCCTCGCATCGATGATATCAAGAGTCTCGAAGGCCAGGATCTTGAATACACTGCGATTTTTGAAGTTTATCCCGAAGTTAAGCTTGCTGACCTAAGCAAGGTAAAAGTCTCTCGCCCTGTCGCCGATGTAAACGGAGATGATGTTGAGACTATGATTGACGTGCTGCGCAATCAGCAGGCGACATTTGAAGTCACAGAGAAAGCGGCGGAAGATGGCGATCAGGTCAATATCGATTTTGTCGGCACTTATAGAAAGAAGCCGTTTGATGGTGGCAGTGCAGAGGGTCAGGATCTGGTTCTGGGATCCAACAGCATGATCCCTGGCTTTGAAGACGGCCTAGTGGGCGCCAGTGCTGGTGACGAAACAGTTTTAAAACTCAAATTCCCTAAAGACTACCATTCCGAAGATCTGAAAGGTAAGGCTGTTCAGTTTGCGGTTAAGGTCAATTCAGTTTCTGCCAAGAATATGCCAGAAATGAACGATGAGTTCTTCAAGCTGTATGGCGTCGAAGCTGGTGGCGAAGAAAAATTCCGCGAAGATGTGCAGGCCAATATGGAACGTGAGTTGCGCAATGCGGTTCGCACCAAGATTAAAAATCGTGTCATGAATCAGCTGTTTGATCTCAACAAGGTTGAGTTGCCAGAGGCGCTGGTCAGCAACGAAATCACGCAGCTTAAACAGCAAATGGTTCAGCAGTTTGGTGGCGGTCAGCAGATCGATCTAAGCATGTTGCCAGATGATATGTTTAAAGAGAAAGCTGAGCGCCGTGCTGCACTTGGCGTTATTGTTTCTGAGGTAGTGCAGTCTGAAGGCCTAACGCCTGACGAAGATGCCGTGCGCGCCAGAGTCGATGAAATTGCCTCTACCTATGAGCAGCCATCGGAGGTAGTAGACTACTATTACAGCAAGCCTGAGTTGTTAAGCTCTGTTGAAGCCGTGGTGCTAGAAGACCAGGTCACCGAACTGGTTTTATCAAAAGCTAAGGTAAAAGACGAAGCTGTACCCTACGAAGAGGCGGTTAAGCCAGATCCAGAGCCAGGCTCTGAAGTCTAGATACTGCTTTCTGGCAAGCCGGATGAAATCCGGCTTGCCAAGTACCTGCGTATAAGGGCTGTTGTTTAGAGGCTAGCATGCCCATTCATTTAGTGATCAACAAAGCGAGGACGCAATGAATTTTCAGCACCCAACAGGTATCAATGGTATCCCCGACGTGGAAGCTAGCGGCTTGGTGCCCATGGTCGTTGAGCAGAGCTCGAGAGGTGAGAGAGCCTACGATATCTACTCAAGACTGCTAAAAGAGCGAGTCATCTTTCTGGTAGGGCAGGTCGAAGACCATATGGCCAATCTGATTGTCGCCCAGATGCTATTCTTGGAATCTGAAAATCCCGATAAAGACATTCACCTCTACATCAACTCCCCCGGTGGTTCCGTAACCGCTGGTCTGTCTATCTATGACACCATGCAGTTTATCAAGCCAGATGTCAGCACCATGTGTATTGGCCAGGCCGCCTCTATGGGTGCCTTCTTGTTGACTGCTGGCGCCAAGGGCAAGCGTTATTGTCTGCCTAATTCCCGTACCATGATTCATCAGCCTAGCGGTGGGGCCCAGGGCCAGGCCACAGATATTCATATCCAGTCTCAGGAAATTCTCAAGATCAAAGAGCGACTGAATAAGCTGATGGCGCAACATACAGGCCAGTCGGTCGATAAGGTAACGGAAGATACAGAGCGTGATAACTTTATGAGCGCCGAAGAGTCGAGGGACTACGGGCTGATAGATGAGGTGCTGGACAAGAGAGGGTAGAGGCGTTAGTCTTTTGTCTTATACGATTAAGAAGGCCTTATAAGTAATTGTTTTATATGGACTTTGCTAGGTCTGCAGGAGAGAGAAATGAGTGACAGTGATACATTAGGTGATGGCGGAAAGCTACTTTTCTGCTCCTTTTGCGGCAAGAATCAAAACGAAGTACGGCGTTTGATTGCTGGCCCGTCGGTCTATATTTGCGACGAATGCGTTGATCTCTGTAATGACATAATCTCAGAAGAAACTCAGGTTGTGGAAGCCGACAGCAGTCCAGACCAGCTTCCAGTCCCCAGCGAAATTAAAAATATTCTCGATGAATATGTGATTGGCCAAGAGCGCGCTAAGCGCATCCTTTCGGTTGCGGTTTACAATCACTACAAGCGACTGCAGGTCTCTGAGCAGAAAGGTGCAGACAAGCCTCAGGTAGAGTTGGGAAAAAGTAATATCCTGCTGATTGGCCCCACGGGCAGTGGTAAAACATTGCTGGCAGAGACCTTGGCAAGAATGCTGGACGTTCCATTTACCATTGCCGATGCAACCACTCTCACTGAAGCGGGATATGTGGGTGAAGATGTCGAAAATATCATTCAGAAACTACTGCAGAAGTGCGATTACGATGTAGACAAGGCCCAGCGGGGCATAGTCTATATAGATGAAATTGACAAAATTTCCCGCAAATCAGATAACCCCTCCATTACCAGAGATGTTTCTGGCGAAGGTGTGCAGCAAGCGCTTCTCAAGCTAATTGAAGGCACGGTGGCCTCGGTCCCTCCTCAGGGTGGACGCAAACATCCACAGCAAGAATTTCTTCAGGTAGATACGGGCAATATACTATTTATCTGTGGTGGTGCCTTTGCCGGTTTGGAGAAGGTCATCCGCGACCGCTCCGAGAAGGGTGGCATTGGATTTAGTGCCGAGGTGAACAGCAAAGACAACCAGAAATCTGTCGGCGAAACTCTATTGGATGTCGAACCCAGTGATCTGATTGGCTACGGACTCATCCCAGAATTTATCGGTCGCCTGCCGGTTGTGGCCACGTTGCAAGAGCTCGATCGCGAAGCTCTGGTCAATATCCTGGTTGAACCCAAGAACGCAGTCGTCAAGCAGTATCAGGCCCTATTTGGTATGGAAGAGGTGGAGCTAGACCTGCGGCGTGATGCTCTGGATGCGATTGCAGACAAAGCGATTGAACGCAAGACCGGAGCCCGTGGGCTGCGCTCTATTCTAGAAACCGTGTTGCTGGATACCATGTACCTGGTTCCCTCAGAACCTGGCGTTGCCAAGGTGGTTGTGGACGCCTCGGTGATTAGAGGAGAAAATGAACCTCTTCTGGTGTATGAACAGCAAGAGGCGCAGAAAGTCGCTTCTGACGAAGGCTAGAAAAAAGGCGGCGCAAGCTGCCTTTTTTGTATCTGCTTTTTAATCATGGCCGGTAATATTGTCATGTCTTCTATGCATTTATTACTGCTGATATTGGTCACAAGGTTGTATTTCCCGCCTCCGACCCAATATCAGTACGTAGAGGTAAACCCCGTTGCTGTAGCGGCGGTTAAAATTCTGAACTAGAGGTAACAATGGGTTCCAAAGAGACTGTCGCTGATAAAATTATCTATCCACTTCTGCCGCTACGAGATGTGGTCGTTTACCCCCATATGGTGGTGCCATTATTTGTGGGTAGAGAGAAATCTATTATCGCACTTGAAAACGCCATGGAATCCGACAAGCAAATAGTGTTGGTCGCCCAGAAGAACCCCTCCGAAGACAACCCCAGTGTCGAAGATGTTTATCAGGTAGGCACCTTCGCGACTATCCTGCAGATGCTTAAGCTGCCAGATGGCACGTTGAAAGTGTTGGTAGAGGGCACCAGCCGTGTCAGCCTAGTTGAGGCCCATGAAGGCCCGACATTTTTACAGACCTGTATCAGCACCCTTGCCGATGGCGAGTTAGAGGAATCAGAAGCAGACGTATTGACGCGCTCTGCCACCTCTCTGTTTGAACAGTACGTCAACCTCAGTAAGAAAATTCCTTCTGAGGTGATTGCCACGGTCAGTAGTATCGAAGATGCGAATCGTCTGGCAGATACCATTGCCTCTCATATGACCCTCAGCCTTGAGCAGAAACAGGAAGTCCTCGAAATCGCCGATTTAACTCAGCGATTTGAGCATCTGATGAGCCTAATGGAGTCAGAGATTGATCTCTTCCAGATTGAGCAGCGAATCCGTGGTCGGGTCAAAAAGCAGATGGAAAAGAGCCAGCGTGAGTACTATCTCAATGAGCAGATGAAAGCTATTCAGAAAGAGCTTGGTGACATGGATGAGGGTGTTTCAGAACTCGATCAGCTAGAGCAAAAAATACAGGACGCCGGTATGCCGAAAGCGGCTCTGGAAAAAGCTCAGTCTGAGATGGCCAAGCTGAAAATGATGTCACCCATGTCTGCAGAAGCCTCTGTGCTGCGCAACTATATTGATGTGATGATCGGTGTGCCTTGGAAAGCCCGCTCCAGGGTCAAGCACGATCTAGGTAACGCCGAGTCAACGCTCAATGAGGACCACTATGGGCTAGAAGAAGTTAAGGAGCGAATCCTTGAGTTTCTGGCGGTCCAGCAGCGAGTTAAAAAGCTCAAAGGACCAGTGCTTTGTTTAGTAGGGCCTCCAGGCGTAGGTAAGACCTCGCTGGGAGAGTCTATTGCGCGAGCCACCGGACGAAAATTTGTGCGTATGAGCCTGGGTGGCGTGCGCGATGAGGCAGAAATTCGTGGGCACCGTAGAACCTATATCGGCTCCTTGCCGGGCAAGCTGATTCAAAAGCTTTCCAAAGTAGGCACCAAGAACCCATTATTCCTGTTGGATGAAATAGACAAAATGGGTATGGATAATCGTGGTGACCCAGCCTCAGCGCTGCTGGAAGTGTTAGATCCAGAGCAAAACCACACCTTTAATGACCATTATCTAGAGGTGGACTACGACCTGTCAGACGTCATGTTTATCTGTACCGCCAACAGCATGAATATTCCGGGTCCTCTGTTGGATCGTATGGAAGTGATTCGTATCCCCGGATATACCGAAGATGAAAAGGTCAAGATTGCTGAGAAGTATCTGGTGCCCAAGCAGCGCAGTGCCAATGGTCTTAAAGATGCAGAACTTGATATAACCGAAGACGCACTTAAAGATACCATTCGCTACTACACCAGAGAAGCCGGTGTGCGCGGTTTAGAGCGTGATATAGCCAAGATATGCCGCAAGACCGTCACTAGCCATGTGCGTAACAACAGGATCACAGAAGATGTTGTAAGCCCTACGCAGCTAGAGGATATGCTGGGTGTTCGGCGCTTCGACTATGGCCGCGCTGAAGCCGAGAATCAAATTGGTCAGGTCACCGGTCTGGCCTGGACCCAGGTAGGTGGCGAGCTACTTACTATTGAAGCCTCTGCCATTCCAGGTAAGGGACGGGTTATTAAGACCGGCTCTCTGGGTGATGTGATGCAAGAATCCATCCAGGCAGCTCTTACCGTCGTGCGTAGTCGCGCCATGCCATTGGGTATTCGCAAAGATTTCTATCAGGAAAATGACCTGCACATCCATGTTCCAGAGGGGGCAACACCCAAAGATGGTCCCTCGGCTGGCGTTGGCATGTGTACCGCGCTGGTGTCGGTTTTGACAGGGATTCCGGTCAAAGCTGATGTGGCTATGACTGGCGAAATAACCCTTCGTGGTCAGGTGCTAAAGATTGGCGGTCTTAAAGAAAAACTCCTGGCCGCGCATCGCGGCGGTATCCGCACCGTGGTGATTCCTCACGATAATGCTAGTGATTTGAAAGAGATACCGGACAATATTAAAGCAGACCTTGAAATATGTCCGGTCAAGTGGATCGATGAAGTGCTGGACATAGCGTTGCAAGAAACACCCGAGCCTCTCAGTGAAGAAGAGTTCAATCAGAGTAGTGGAGCAGAAAAAAACAATGAGTCGAGCGCTAGGCCAAGTACTCACTAGAGTTAAACTAATTTATGAAATCTAAAAAGTAAGCTTGACCGATGATTTGCCTGTTGGTATAAAGTTCAGGTGAGGCCGCGAATTAGCTAGGGATTCCAAGCAACTACATGATCAAGCGACCTTAATTTAGCCAGGAACAATTAACTCCATAAAAAAGGGGAACACCGTGAACAAATCTGAACTAATTGATGCAATCGCTGCTGGAGCAGACATTTCTAAAGCTTCTGCTGGCCGTGCTCTTGATTCTGCGTTAGACGCAGTGACAGGCGCTCTTAAAAATGGTGACCAGGTGTCACTCGTAGGCTTTGGTACCTATTCTGTTAAGCACCGTGCTGCTCGCACTGGTCGTAACCCACAGACTGGCGCTGAGATCCAAATTAAGGCTGCTAACGTGCCAAGCTTCAAAGCAGGTAAAGCGCTTAAAGATGCAGTAAACTAAGTAGAAACCTCTGGGGAATTCGCTGATAGAGTGAAAAATCCAGTTTAAAAAGGCGCATCAAGGATGCGCCTTTTTTAATATGCGGGACTAGACAAATGTTGGATAATTTTAGAAGTAACATGCGAGGCATGGCCACGTTCATAGTGGTCATTATTGGTGGCATATTCGCGTTCTCGGGAACCGGATCTCTGTTTGTATCTGGCACAGGTGGCGAAGCGGCCCTACTGGTTAATGACGAGCCAGTGAGCGCGTTGCGGGTTCAGCAGGTGCTGTCTACAGAGCGACAGCGCATCTTGGCTGACAATGAAAACCTCGACCCGGCCTTACTTGATGACGAATTAATTCGCCCTCAGGTTTTCCAGCAGCTTATTGCGCGTAAAGTGCTGGCGCAG
The DNA here is from genome assembly GCA_965656965.1 of uncultured Porticoccaceae bacterium. Taxonomy (GTDB): domain Bacteria; phylum Pseudomonadota; class Gammaproteobacteria; order Pseudomonadales; family Porticoccaceae; genus HTCC2207. The sequence continues at coordinate 52,132 of CBFHMK010000003.1, read as the reverse complement.
TCGGCAGCGGCCCAGGGGCTTGGCGTTTCGTCAAAAACTGTTGGCGAGCTGATTGTAGCCACCGAAGGCTTCCAGTCTAACGGCCAGTTCGACCAGGATCTATTCCAATATGCGATTCGCAACCAGGGTTACACCAGTGCAACCTTTGTTGAAATGATCAAAGAGGACCTATTGATTCAGCAGTTCCTGCAGGGTCTCTCGAATACTAATTTCGTCACTCAGGCAGAGATGGCGAGTCTGGCCGCGTTTACCGAGCAAGCCCGTGACTATTACTACCTCAGTCTGCCAATGCAGCCGATCAAAGACGCTATTAGCATCAGTGATCAGCAGATTGCCGACTACTATGCCGCCAACCAGGCTCAGTATCAGACTGAAGAGCAGGTAACTGTCGAGGCTATAGAGCTGAGTGCTGATCAGCTTATGGCAGAGCAAACCGTCACTGAGGAGCAGGTTCAGGCCCGTTTCGACCAGGAAGCGGCGTCAGTCAGTACAGCGGTCAATCGTCAGGCAGCACATATTTTGCTATCAGAGCCCAGCGCGGAAACGCTTCAGGAGATTCAGGCCAAGCTGGATGCCGGTGAAGATTTCGCCGCTCTAGCCAGGCAGTACTCAGAAGACTTCGGTTCATCAGATTTAGGTGGCGACCTGGGGTTCACTTCCGGAGACACCTTCCCTGAAGCCTTTGAGACCGCTCTGGCGGCTCTTGAGATAGGCCAGGTTTCAGCGCCAGTCGTTACTGATGCAGGTACCCATTTTGTTAAGTTGTTGGATACTCAGCGGCAAAGCTTTGAATTAGCCGCTGAAAGTATGCGTATTAAGCAGGATTTGCTGCGGGAGTCAGCGACTAATGTACTGGTCGAGAAACTCGAAATGTTAAAAGAGCTGAGCTTCAACTCCGAGACATTGGTCGAAGTAGCCGCTGAGCTCGGCTTGCAGGCCCAGGTTACCGAGCCCTTTTCGCGAGCCGGTGGCAATGGTGTTGCCGCATATCCAGCCGTGGCAAGAGCCGCCTTCAGTCCAGAGGTACTCGAAGACCAGTACGCCAGTGAGGTCCTTGACCTAGGTGATGACCGCTATGTCGTTATCAAGCTGCAAGAGTTTTTCCCCGCGCGCCAAAAAGAATTGGCCGAAGTAAAAACCGCTGTCAGCGATACACTGGTCGCAGAATTAGCGCAGCAACAGCTGGCCGCACAGGGCGCAGAGCTTCTGGCTAAGGTCGAGGCAGGCGAGAGCATTGAGTCTGTGGCTAAGTCAGCTGGTCTTGACTGGCAGGTTGGTCAGGCAGTGAAGCGTGCCACCCGATCAGTTAATGATGAGGTTAAAGCCGCAGTCTTCCAATTGCCAGTGCCCAACGAAAAGCCAATCAATCAGGGGTTTTATTCCCGCAACGGCGACTATATTCTGGCATCGCTAACCGCGGTTACCCCCGGTGATGCCAGCAAGATGAGCGCAGAGCAAAAGGCCAGCCTGATATACACAGTCCAGTCTGTTAATAGCAGTCGCGAAGTAGAAGCCTACCAGAAGAGCCTGTTGGCTGACGCAGAAGTGGTGCAGTAAAGGCGCAGTAGTTAAAGCGTTTTAAAAAAGGCAGGTTACCCTGCCTTTTTTTATGTCTACCTTAAAGGCCGACTATATACGCAGCGCATTGATAAACAGGGTCAGATGTTGACCAGGCTGCAGATACTCATTGCGGCTGATACTGTTCCACCGAGTAATATCGCGGATACTCAGATCAAATTTTTCCGCAATCAGGTATAGCGAATCCCCGCGCCGCACCCGGTAAGAGAGGCGACGAAGATTGTCTGTGGCCGGCACCTTCAGGGAATGTTGCACATTGAGTTTCTGGCCAATCTGCAGCACATCAGTACTAAGGTTATTAGCGCGTTTAAGGCTGGTTACAGAGGTCTTAAATCTAGCGGCAATAGTAGACAGTGAATCACCTGCTTTAATGCGATAGACCGACTTCTTAGACACTGAGGCCAGGCCATTGGTGTTGTCAGGGTTCTGCTGTTCGCCAGAATGGGGAATAAGCAATACCTGTCCAATGCGCAGGCGGTCAGAGGTTAGACCATTGCGCCGTTTAACCCAGCTGGTGGGTACCCTGTAGCTCTGGGCGATTTGCGACAGCGTATCGCCACTTCTGACGCTGTACTCAGTGTGGGGAACCCAGGTTTTAGGATCAGTGGTGGCGATTAGCTCGCGCAGGGGTTCAGCGTAGCCGAGTGGCAGCAAAATATTATGTGTTCCCTGGGGGGGCGTAATAGAGCGCCTATAAGCAGGGTTTAGTCGGGTAAAAACAGATCCATCAACGGCGCTGATTTCCACCACCTTATTGAGGTCGATCTGCGATTCTATTTCTACCACTTCAAAATAAGCTTGATCAGGCATCTCTGGAAGACTTATTTTGTAAGCCTCAGGTTTGCCAATCAATTTCGCCAGCGCCAGCAACTGTGGCACATAGTTTCTGGTTTCTCTGGGCAGCTTAATAGACCAAAAGTCTTCCGGCTTACCCAGTTGGCGGTTGCGCCTTAGGGATTTTTTAACCGTACCCTCACCCGAGTTATAGGCTGCCAGAGCCAACAGCCAGTCACCATCAAACCGTCGGTGCAAATACTTTAGGTACTTGATTGCCGCCTGCGTCGAAGAGATCACGTCGCGGCGACCGTCGTACCAGCGATCGCGCTGTAAGCCGAAGGACCGGGCTGTTGACGGAATAAACTGCCAGAGTCCAACAGCGTGACTGTGGCTATAAGCCAGGGGGTCATAGGTACTCTCAACAATCGGCAGTAGCGCCAGCTCCAGAGGTAATCCAGCCTTATCCAGCTCATCAGTCACATAAAAAATAAACGGCTCCGCACGGCCAAATACGGTCGTTAGGTAACTTGGGTTGCGCAGGTACCAGTCCAGTTGTTTGGCGACGGTACTGTGCATCTCATCCGGAGAGAGACTATAGCCGGAGCGGATTCGCTGCCACAGATCCTGTGGTTCGGGCTCAGGCTGTGATTCAAAAAGTGATTCAGATTTATCCACTCCCTCAGCTAGCGCCTCAGGGTTGGCTTCCGCTATCGCCTGAGGTGCAGCTACAGTCAGAGGAGCGGTTAGGCTAGCCAGGTCACTGACAGCTAGAGGCTCTGATTCTGGGGGCACAAGTTGACAGCCGGCCAACAGAACAGTGGCAAGACAGAGTTTGAGCATCGCGGCGAAAGAGTTAAGGGCGGACAATATAATTAAACTTTTATAGACTATTCTAGCGGAGGGATTGTAGCGACCAGAGCTAGATTAGACAATAACAACGCCGCTTGGCACTGGTGTTTATCCAGGGTAGCGAACATAATAAAAGCACGTTTTGGCAATAAGGTCAGTATTGAAAGCCTGGTTCAAAAAGTCTATGACAAAAAATTTTCTTCGACAGCGCAGCAAAAGTATTCTCGATCGTCTAAAAGTGGCGGATCTGGGAGAGTCTGCATCTGTCCTTGAAAGTTGGATTAACCAGGACTTTGGGCGCTATATGCTGGCTCATGAGCAGCGAATTCTAGAGCAAAAATATGCTCAGCTGCCCGGTTACAGGCTGATGCATTTAGGCCTGGGGGCCAACCAGCAGACAGTCTCCTGTTTTAAGCAGTTACATAGGTTTTATATCCAGCCCGGTACCGATTTAAGTGCCCAGTCACAGGCATCGGCGGTCGGTCACTATGCCGAACTGCCTCTGCCATCCTCAGTGATTGATGTGGCGCTAGTGCAGCATGCAGTAGAATACTCAACCTCCCCGAAAGCCGTCCTCGCAGAGGTATCCCGTGTGATTGCCCCTGGCGGTCATCTGCTGCTGTGCCTATTTAACCCCTACGGCCCAAGAGGGGCGATAAAGTTTCCGATGCAGCTTATCACCGGCCGCCCAGAGTATCGATTTCACAATCTGCGCAAAGGCCGGGTTATCGACTGGCTATCATTATTAAATTTTCAGGTGTTAGAAATTGATCATGGCGCTTACAACCTGCCACTCAATCGCCCGCAATGGCTCCAAAGCGATGGTCGCTGGCAACAGTTTGCACAAAAGATTCGCTTTCCTCTGGGTAACTTCTATATGATTCACGCCGTAAAACGCGAGCTTAGAGGGATCGGTAACCGGGCTCAGTTATGGCGCCCCGCGGCCAATGGCTATGGCACTCCCAACAGCAAAGCCAGTCGCCATAAAGCCCAGGACTCCAGCAACAGAGAATAATATGAATTCAGTACAGATATTTACCGACGGAGCCTGTCGAGGCAATCCTGGCCCCGGGGGTTGGGGCGTGCTGCTGCGCTATGGCGGCGAAGAGAAATCCCTATTCGGTGGCGAAGCTGAGACCACCAACAACCGCATGGAGTTAACCGCAGTTATTGAGGGGTTAGCCGCCCTGACCAGACCCTGCAAGGTAGAGCTAACATCAGATTCAACCTACGTGCTTAAAGGCATACAGGAGTGGATGCCCAACTGGAAAAAGCGCGGCTGGAAAACAGCCTCAAAAAAACCGGTTAAGAATGTCGATCTCTGGCAAAAACTCGATGCTGTTATAGGCGAACATAAGATAGACTGGCACTGGGTCAAAGGCCATAGCGGTCACCGCGAAAATGAAATCGCCGATCAGCTTGCCAACCGCGGCATTGACGAGTTATAGACTAAACTAGAGGGAACGAACAGATCATGAGACAGATCGTACTTGATACAGAAACCACCGGTTTAGAAACCTCTCAGGATCACAGAATCATTGAGATTGGCTGTGTTGAGATGATCAATCGCAAGTTAACCGGGCGTCATTACCATCAGTATATTAACCCTCAGCGCAAAGTAGACGAGGGGGCAATGGAAGTGCATGGCATCACCGACCAGTTCCTGGAAGATAAGCCGACTTACGACGCAGTCTCCGCCGAGTTTATGGCCTTTGTAGATGGTGCAGATCTAATTATCCACAACGCGCCTTTTGACCTTGGCTTTATTAACCACGAGATCGCCAAGCTGTCCGGCCGCATAAAGCCCATCGACAGTGGCTGCAGAATCATTGATACATTGGCCCTGGCACGCCAAAAACATCCGGGGCAAAAGAATAACCTCGATGCTCTCTGCAAGCGCTACGGAGTAGATAATTCCCAGCGCGATCTTCACGGCGCCTTGCTGGATGCCGAGATTCTAGCCGATGTTTACCTGCTAATGACCGGTGGGCAGGTGAATCTCAATATCAGCGACCAGGATGCCTCTGACTCCGGTGAGATCAACCAGGCCTCAAATATTCGCCGTCTGCCTAAGGGGCGACCAGCGCTGCGTGTGATAACCGCCACCGAGACCGAATTGGCTAGCCATCAGCAAAAACTAGAGGCCATCAAGGCCGCAAGTGGCGAATGTATCTGGCAAAATTTGGGCGAATAAAAGCCCTTGTCCCAGTTACCTACCCAGAATCCCAACCCGAGCCCGGACCCGGACCCTATCCTGCCCGTTGAACCGCCCGTCAAGGTGCAGCAATTTGTCGCCCTAAAAAGCCAGCTGGTAGACCGGGTGACCAGCAAGGATTTGTTTCGTCTCAGTCGCCAGCTGGACCAATTACAACGGGATCAGAGCGACAAAAAATACATTGGTGAGGCCTGGAAGCGCTGGTCAGAGGCTGTCGGCCGCTCGCAGCAGATCGTTAAAGACAGACACAACAGCCTGCCCAGCATCAGCTACCCAGATCTTCCGGTCAGTGCTAGAGCAGAGGAAATTGTTAAGTTAGTCAGGGAAAATCAGGTGATTATAATCGCCGGTGAGACTGGCTCGGGTAAAACCACCCAGTTACCCAAGATCTGTCTACAGGCCGGGCGTGGAGTCAAAGGTATTATTGGCCATACCCAGCCCCGCCGCATAGCCGCGCGTACCGTGGCCAACCGCATAGCCGAAGAACTGCAAACGCCCCTGGGCGAAAGCGTTGGCTATCAGGTGCGCTTTTCCGACCAGAGCTCAGCTAATACCAGAATTAAACTGATGACTGACGGGATTTTACTCGCAGAGATTCAGCACGATCGTTTTCTCAGTAAGTACGACACGCTCATTATTGATGAGGCCCACGAGCGCAGCCTTAATATTGATTTCCTGCTGGGTTATCTAAAAAACCTGCTGGCACAGCGCCAGGACCTCAAGCTAATTATCACCTCAGCCACCATTGATGTAGAAAAGTTTTCTCAGCATTTTAATCAGGCCCCTGTGGTCGAGGTATCTGGGAGAATCTATCCGGTGGAGATAGTGTATAGCCAGATAGAAGACCTTGAAGCTGATCGCGATCAGCGCATTATTGATTGTTTGCGAGATATTCAGGCCAATCATAAGACGGGCGATGTGTTGGTGTTTTTAAGTGGTGAGCGAGAAATTCGTGAGGCCAGTCTGGCTATCAAACGCGCCCAGCTGCCTCATACCGAGGTGGTGCCCCTTTATGCACGACTCAGTCTTGCCGAGCAGAGCAAAATATTCTCTCCCCACCGCGGGCGCCGAGTAGTACTCAGCACCAATGTCGCTGAAACCTCATTGACAGTGCCAGGTATAGGTTTTGTGATTGACACCGGTCGGGCCAGGCTCTCCCGCTACAGCTACAGAACCAAGGTACAGCGGTTGCCGATCGAACCCATTTCTCAGGCCAGTGCCAACCAGAGGGCAGGGCGCTGCGGCCGTGTCAGCAACGGTATCTGCTATCGCCTATATACCGAAGAAGACTTCAACAACCGCCCAGAATTTACCGACCCAGAAATTGTCCGCACCAATCTTGCTGCAGTCATTTTGCAGATGTTGCATCTACGCATTGGCGATATCCGCAACTTCCCCTTTGTGGACCCACCCGATAGCCGTATGATTAGCGATGGCTTCAAACTGCTCGAAGAACTTCAGGCGGTCACCAGCAATGGCAAACTAAGCCCACTGGGCAAAAAACTGATTGGCATACCATTGGATCCCCGTTTTGCGCGGATGATCTTTCAGGCAGCCAACAATGGTTCGCTGGCCGAAGCCATGGTCATTACCACCGCGCTTAGCATCCAGGACCCGCGAGAGCGCCCAGCCGATAAGCAACAGGCCTCAGATCAGGCTCATGCCCAGTGGCGTGATGAGTCCTCAGACTTTATGTCCCTACTCAATCTCTGGCAGCATTTCGAAGCCAAACGCGCCGAGCTGTCCAGCAACCAGTTCAGCAAATATTGCCGCGCTAACTATGTGTCCTATCTGCGCATGAAAGAATGGCGCGACCTACACCATCAGGTTCACAATGCCTGTCGCGCCCTCAAACTTCGAGAAAATCAGAAGCCCGCAGAGTACTCCACTATCCATCAGGCGCTACTATCCGGCCTGCTGGGTCAGGTGGGGGTGCGAGAAGATCGCTGGGAATTCTTAGGCACCAGAAACCGCAAATTCTTTATCTTTCCCGGCTCCGGGCTCAGTAAAAAGCCGCCCAAATGGGTGATGGCCGGGGCGCTGATGGAAACCACCAAGCAATTTGCCCTGACCGTTGCCAAAATAGACTCCGACTGGCTCGAGCCCCTGGCAGCTCATCTGGTTAAAAAGACCTATAGCGCACCCTTTTATCATCAGAAATCAGGTCAGGTAATGGCCAAAGAGCGCCAGACATTATTTGGTTTGGCCATTGTAGAGGGAAAAAACACCGTCTATGGCAATGTGGCGCCAGTGGAGGCTCGCGAAATCTTTATCCAGCAGGCGCTAGTAGAGGAGGGCTACCGAGGCAAAGGTGAGTTCTACCTCAAAAACCAAAAACTGGTGGAGGAACTGCAGGCCCTAGAAGACCGCTTTCGCCGTCGTGATCTGCTAGCCGAGCAAAAGGTGATTTACAGTTTTTATGATGAGCGTCTGCCCAAGGATATCTATAACCTGCCAGCCTTCGAAAAATGGCGCAAACAGGCGGAGCGCGAAAACCCCAGCCTACTAGAGCTCAATAAAGACACCTTAATGTTGCGTGGTCTGTCCGCCACTGAAGAGGCGCAGTTCCCAGAGAAGCTGAGCTGTGATGGCCTGGAATTTGAGCTTCGCTATACCTTTCAGCCCGGTCATGAAGAAGACGGCGTTAGCGCACTGATTCCCCTGGCCCTGCTGCATCAGCTGCCGCGTTACTACTTCGAGTGGTTGGTGCCTGGTATGTTGCGAGATAAATGTATCGCCCTGGTAAAAAGTCTACCCAAGCAAACTAGACGGCACTTTGTCCCTGTGCCCGACTATGTCGATAAGGTGCTCATGCAGGTGCGTGCCCAGGATCGCCCGCTCACCCAGGTACTGGCAGAGCAGTTAAAGCGCCATACCGGCATCAGTATCAATGATCAGGACTGGAAGTCAGATAACCTCGACGCCTGGTATCTGATGAACTTCCTGCTCCAGGACGAAAATGGCAAAACCATGGCCATGGCACGCAGTCTCGACAGGCTACAGCGGGACTTTAAAGCCCAGATCAGTAAGGGTCTAGAGCAGCAGGCCTCAGACCATAGCATCTCGCGAGAGGGCATTGTTGAGTGGGATTTTGCTGAATTGCCCAGCGAGGTGCAGCTCAAGCGCGGTAACATCACCATCAAGGCCTGGCCGGCCCTCAGGGACTGCGGTGAATCCGCGGCCTTAGAGGTAATGGATAATCCGCTGGCGGCAGACCGGGTGACCCGTCTTGGCCAACTAAGGCTGGCGCTGCTAAAAGGCCGTGATCAGGAGAAATATCTGCGCAAAAACTTGTTGCGTGGCTCCGAGCTGGCATTCAAGGCCGCAGCCATTGGTCAGGGCCAGGAAATTGTTGAAGCCATTATCAACAGCAGTTTCCAGCAGGGAATCTTTGCTGAGGGAAATGCCGGCACTGGGGTTATTAGAGATCAGGCCAGCTTCGAGGCTTGCTATCAGGCAGGTATCGGCAAGGTGGTCGATATAGCTCAGCAACAGGCCGCCCAACTAGAGTCTGTACTGCCGATGCTGCATGACAATCAAAAGCAACTCAGGTCTCTGGGCCTATCCGCTATCTATGCCAAAAAGGATATCGACAATCAACTCAGCTGGTTATTTTCACCGGCAACCCTCAGCCGCCTCTCTCTGGATAAGATCAGTCAGTACCCAAGATATGTGCGCGGCATAAAAATACGGCTGGAAAAACTCGCCTCGCAGGTCTCCAGAGACCAGCAGCATATCAAGGAGATAGAGGATTTTTTAGCGCCGGTAGAGGCGCTGCAAGATCAGTTGCTATCTCAGCAGCTCACCCTGGCCATAGAAGCCTTTCAATGGGCTGTCCAGGAGTACCGCATATCCTTATTTGCCCAGCAGCTTAAAACTCAGATACCCATCTCGCCCAAGCGCCTGCAAAAACAGTGGCTGGAAATTGACGACCAGTTGCGACGGTTTTTGATCAGCCCCGAATAAATATCTTCTCAGATAATACATAAGAGCATAACTGTTTGGTCTATAAAATAGACTCTGGCAAGGAAACTTACTGAGTTCTCTCAAGTCAGAGTAGCATCCTGAAGCCATACTGGGTCGGGATAAGTGGACTAACTATTTTTACAAGGAGAAGTATCAATGGCTAAACAAACCATCAAACCGATGGCCGCAGCAGTAGGTGTTGCATTAGCGGCAACCATGACGTTTTCCTCATCATCTTTCGCATCACAGAATCCTTTCCAGGCAGATCAACTATCATCCGGCTATAACCTCGCAGGCAAGCAGGCTGAGGGTAAATGTGGCGAAGGCAAATGCGGTGGCGACAAGTCCGCAGATGAAGGGAAAGCTGCTGAAGGTAAGTGCGGTGAAGGCAAAACCAGTGGCGATAAGTCTTCAGAAGAGGGCAAGTGTGGCGAAGGCAAGTGCGGCGGCGATAAGGCTGCAGAAAAGGATGCAGGGGAAGGCAAAGGGTCTGAAGGCAAATGCGGTGGCAATAGCTGAGCCTATTTACAGCTGACCTATCCGTTACTCTGATATGACCAGACAACACCCAGTCGATGGTGCTGGTTTAGGATTGCGGCGAGCCCTGCTGGGTTCGCTGCTCTCCGTCTCCCCCCAACAGGTGCAGTTTATGGAAGTGGCGCCTGAAAACTGGATTAATGTGGGCGGTCGCTATGGCCGGGCATTTAAAGAGTACACAGAAAAATTCCCTTTTGTACTGCACGGTCTCTCCCTATCGATTGGCTCACCATCCGCTCTGGACTGGGAGCTATTAAAAAACATCAAAGCCTTTATGGCCGAGCATTGTATCCGCTGTTACACCGAGCATCTCAGCTACTGCAGCGACTCGGGCCATCTCTACGACCTTATGCCCATTCCTTTTACTGCCGAGGCCGTAGACTATGTAGCAGGGCGTATTAGTCAGATTCAAGATTTTCTCGGCCAGCGTATCGCTATGGAAAACGTGTCCTATTACGCTGCGCCACAACAGGAAATGTCAGAGCTGGAATTTACCCGTGCCGTGTTGGAAAAAGCCGACTGCAGCCTGTTGCTCGACGTGAATAATATTTATGTCAACAGCATTAACCATGGCTACGACGCCCTGGAGTTTCTGCGCGGCCTACCCGGTGACAGAATCGTCTATGGGCATATTGCCGGCCATTATGATGAGGCAGACGACCTGCGTGTGGACACCCATGGCGCCGATGTTATAGACCCAGTCTGGGCATTGTTAGAGGCCGCCTATCAACAGTTTGGTGTCTTTCCCACATTATTGGAGCGCGACTTTAATCTACCCCCGGTGGACGAACTGCTGAAAGAAGTGGCAGTTATCAGTGCTATACAGCAGGCCTGTGTAGCGCCAGTCGAGGCTGCCCATGGCTGCTAATCGAGCTAGCCTAAAAAAGCCTGCGCAGCAAAAGACTTTTCAGCATACCCAGATAGAATTTGCCGCCCATCTACGCCATCCCCAGTTAAATGCAGCGCCAGCTAATATCGAAGACCGCCGTCTGGAGATCTATCGCAGTCTCTTCTTTAATAATATTGAAGGGTTTTTAGCCTCTGGATTTCCCGTACTAAAGTCTATTACCTCTGCTCAAGACTGGCCGCAGCTGGTGCGAGATTTTATTTATCGTCACCAGAGCCATAGCCCCTATTTCCTAAATATAAGCCAGGAGTTCCTCAGCTACTTGCAGCAGGAGCGCCAGCCCAGTGATAGAGATCCGAGATTTATGCTTGAGCTGGCCCATTATGAATGGGCCGAGCTAGCGCTGGATATCTCCGCCATAGAAATGCCAAATACACTCGCTCCTCAGGGCGATGTATTGACTGATCAGCCAGTGGTTTCTCCCACAGCCTGGCGTTTTATTTACCAGTACCCAGTGCATCTAATTGGCCCAGAGTACCAGCCCTCAGAGCCTGGCACTGAACCAACCGCCCTAATCATCTATCGCAACCGCGCGCTGCAAATGGGATTTATGGCATCCAACCCCCTAACATTGCGGTTGCTGGAAATTATAGAACAGCAGCAACTGAGCGGCAGAGCGGCTATAGTTAAGTTAGCAACTGAGATAAAGCATCCAGAGCCCGAGGCACTGGTTAAATTTGGTGGCGATATTCTTCAGACGCTGTTTAATAGAGAGATAATCTGCGGTTTTCGCCTCGCCGTATAGACAAATGCGGTATACGCAGGGCCTCTGCAGAAGTAGAATAGCCCCCAAGGCCACAGAGTTGCCAAACCAGCAAATGATTTGCGAGGAGAGCATGATTAAATCCAGCCAATTAGCCGCGATGTTACTGACCAGTCTGGCAGTGCTCTCGACGATGGCTTTTGCTGATGAATACCAGGACCCGGATCCCCTCCAAGAGCTCAATCGCAAAGCCCATAGTTTCAACCTCAAACTCGACGACTATATGGCGCGTCCAGTGGCCAAACTTTACACTAATACAGTGCCCGATCCCCTGGAAAAAGGTATAGGTAACTTCTTTAGTAATCTCGACGAGCTAACCAATATAGTTAACGACCTGTTGCAGGCCAAATTTGCTCAGGCCGCCAATGACACAGGCCGCTTCTTAATCAACAGCACCATTGGGGTAGGCGGGTTGTTTGATGTGGCACAGCGCGCAGGTCTGCCCAAGAGTGAGGGCGAAGACTTTGGCCAGACATTAGGCGCCTGGGGTGTTGCAGAAGGGCCCTATCTGATGCTGCCCCTCATTGGTCCCTCAACATTGCGCGATGCACCTTCCAAGTTTGTCGATAGCTTTGCCAACCCATTGTCCTATCTGGATGATGTGTCAGATCGCAACAGTCTCAGGGCCGTCAGCCTGGTGTCCACCAGAGCAGACTTACTGGGCCTAGATGATGTGATATCCGGTGACAGCTACCTGTTTGTGAGAGATGTTTATTTACAGCGCAGAGAATATCTGGTCAATGATGGCGCGATTGAAGATGATTTTGGCGATTTAGAAGATTACGATTACTAGTCTAATGCGCCTCCATAGAATTTAAGATTGTTGTGCAGAGCTGGTATTGCTACTCTCTCACCGAAAGCAACAGTGCTTCCTAACAGAAGCCAATATAGTAATTGTTAAAGCCGGTACCTAATGAGCGAAATAAAAGGCCCAGTTATCCTCGTTGACGATAATGCTGTTGGGCTAGAGAACTTACAGTCAGACTTCCAAGCCGTTGGAGCGGAATCTCTGACAGTGCAAGATACCCAGTCTCTGGACGATGTCTGTGCCGATCCGCTTAACCAGCCCCTGGTGCTAGCCTCCCAAAACGCCCCCCTTGATACAGCTCAGCAAACCGAACAGCTGCAGCAACTCTGTGCAGACTATCTGGTCATTATGGCCACCGATGCTGCAGATAAAGATCAGGTTGCTGAATACTTTCGGCTGGGTGTGGCTGATGTGATACTGCCAGAGGCTAGCCCAAGCGACTTAGCAAAAACCCTGGATCGAGTAGCCGACCTGGCCAGCGCCCGACGGCAAACTAGTGGCTATAGCGCCGAACTGGAAACTACCAACCGCGAGTTGCAAGAAAGTCTGCGGCTGCTAAAACAGGATCAGTTAGCCGGCCTAGAAGTGCAGAAGAGCCTAATGCCCGAGAGCCCGCTGGCCTTTGGCGACTACGAGATCTCTCACTCTATCACCCCCTCGCTCTATCTCAGTGGCGACTTTGTCGGCTACAACTTTGTGTTAGACCGTTATCTGTTATTTTATTTTGCCGACGTTTCTGGCCATGGCGCCTCCTCAGCATTTGTTACTGTGTTGCTGCGCTTTATGATCGGCCGTGTTATCCGCCGCCATATGCTAGAAAAAGACTATGTGGCACTGGCCCAGGCCCCCGAAGGTCTGGTGGAACATATCAACAATCAACTGTTGGCCACGGGGTTGGGCAAGCACCTGACCATAGTTGCAGGCTCACTGGATACCGAAACACGCGAGCTGCGCTATGTGGTGGGTGCCCAGCAGCCACAGCCGATCCTAATTACCGACAGCAAAGCCAAATTTCTGCCTGGCAAAGGCAAGCCCGCCGGTATTTTTGAAGACGCCAGTTGGGTTGTCGAACAGGTACATCTGCCAGAGCGCTTCGCTCTGGTCCTGCTATCCGACGGTGTCTATGACCTGTTGCCCAACAAAGAAATCGCCCAAAAAGAGCGGACCCTACTCAGGTATCTCTCCACCAGCTCCGGCAATATCGAGCAGCTCAAAGAAGCCCTGTTTATTGACTATATCGAAGACCCGCAGGACGATATCTCGGTTCTGCTGCTTACTGGAGGCATGTCGTGAGCGAGGGTAAGATTCTTGTTTCAGACAAAGAGGGCAGCTACCTACTAAAGTTCAGCGGCGATGTGCGCGTGACGCTCTGTGGCTCACTCAACCGCCATATGGACGTTATCTTTGGCAGCACAGATGTCAGGCAGGTCGTGATTGATATGCTCGAAGCCAAATGCGTCGACAGCACAACCCTGGGGCTAATCGCCAAGCTGGGGTTGCACTGCCGCAAAGAGTACGACATCAATATTCAGTTATTTTGCCAAAACCCCAGCATATTACGCACCCTTGACTGCATGGGCTTTGATGAGATCATCGATATTTTCCAAGATGTGCCCAACATTGATGCCGAGCTGCACGATCTGGAGACGGTAGACCCAGATATCGACGAAGTGCGCCGCCAGGTGCTCGAAGCCCATAAGCTGCTTATGCAGTTGAGCCCCGACAGTAGTAAAGAATTCACCGACCTTATTCGCGCGCTGGAGTCTGGCCGTTAGGCGACGTTGATCGACTTTATGCCATTTAATTAGGCGCTCTATAGACTGCTGGCCTATTATTTTCTAGTATCAGGCAGCGCGTCAGTCGCAAGGGTTTGACTCCAAAGTAGGGCTGCTAAGCTTTAGCCAACAATCCCAAAAACGCCACCGCCGCATTCGACAAACTTCTCTTGGTGTGGTGTATATAACCCAGCTCTCGCTCAATCCCAATAGCCTCAAACGGCATTACATGCAGGTCCCTTACCAGGGTCTCAGGTAGCACACTCCAGCCCAATCCCACCTCCACCATAGTACTAATGGTCTCCAAATAGTTGGTCGACATCGGCGCCTTCAATGGTATCCCTTCCTTCTGAAACAGTTTCTGAATAATCTGCCCGGTGTAGGTATTAATGCCCGGCAAAATAATTGAGTAGTTCGCCAGATCATCCAGCGTCGGCTGTTTGATATTGGCTAGGGGGTGATCCTGGGCACAGATAAAGCGCAGGGGGTCCTGCCAGATCACCTGGCTATCAATATTGTGCTGGGGCTCTAGGGCCAGTGTAATCACTGCGACTTCAGACTGGCCTTGGAGTACTCGCTCATAGGCTTTTTCTGAGTCCATAAACTCAATATCCAGGGTTACGTTCGGATACTGCTGAGCAAACTGCTTGAGCACCGGAGGCAGGCGGTGCAGCCCCAGATGGTGGCTAATGGCCAGTCTGAGGGTGCCGCTGACTTCACCTGAGAGGTCACTAATGGCCTGCAGGGCATTTTCATATTCCTGAAGGATGCGTTTCACTCTCGGCAGCAGCTCTGTGCCGGCTTCTGTGAGGCTAACCTGACGGGCAAAGCGGTCAAAGAGCTTTTTGCCCACCTGGTGTTCCAACTGGGCAATGCGCTTGCTAATGGCGGACTGAGTCAGGTAAAGCTGCTCGGCGGCCTCGGAAAATGAACCGCAGTGGGCCACTGTGATAAAGGCCTTAATATTCTGATTGTCCATTTCATTCCCCGGAAGAATGCTTGCCATGCTAAATATGAATTTAATTCATCATAAAGCAGGTTTACAATGGGCGCAATATGGGAATTCTCTGGGAGAGAGTTATGGCGGGAAGAACACTTTACGACAAGCTGTGGGATAGCCACCTTGTTAAACAGAATAGCGATGGTTCATCGCTGATCTATATTGATCGGCATGTGATTCATGAGGTTACTTCACCTCAGGCCTTTGAAGGTCTGCGCCTTGCGGGCCGCGATCCCTGGCGTTTGGATACCAATATTGCTACTCCTGATCACAATATTTCCACCGACAAAGCCGAGCGCGATGCCGGTGTGGCGGGCATGAGCGATGAGGTCTCGCGGATTCAGGTACAGACACTGGATGATAACTGCGATCTCTACGGCATTAAAGAATTCAAAATCAATGAGATGGGTCAGGGCATTGTTCATGTGATGGGCCCTGAGCTGGGCGCGACTATGCCGGGCATGACCGTGGTCTGTGGTGATTCTCACACGGCTACCCATGGTGCGCTGGCCTGTCTGGCCCATGGCATTGGTACCTCTGAGGTTGAGCATGTATTGGCTACCCAGTGTCTGGTGGCCAAGAAAATGAAAAATATGCGCGTCACTGTGGATGGCACAGTGGGCGCTGGTGTGAC
Organism: uncultured Porticoccaceae bacterium; assembly: GCA_965656965.1. Lineage (GTDB taxonomy): Bacteria > Pseudomonadota > Gammaproteobacteria > Pseudomonadales > Porticoccaceae > HTCC2207. The sequence goes on along the minus strand of CBFHMK010000003.1, from coordinate 36,323 downwards.
TCCGAAGGATGTGGTGTTGGCGATTATCGGCAAGATTGGTACCGCGGGCGGCAATGAGCATGCCATTGAGTTTGCTGGGTCCGTATTCCGTGATATGTCCATAGAGGGTCGCATGACGGTATGTAACATGGCTATTGAAGCCGGTGCCCGGGTGGGTATGGTGGCGGTGGATCAGAAGACTATTGATTATTGCCAGGGGCGCCAGTTTGTGCCCAAGGGTGAGCTCTGGAGTCAGGCGGTTGAGTATTGGCATACCCTGACCAGCGATACAGATGCAATCTTTGATACCGAGGTTGTTCTGCATGCGGATGATATTGCGCCACAGGTGACCTGGGGTACTTCCCCGGAGATGGTGGCTGCGGTCACGGCATCTGTGCCAACTATGGAAGAGCAGGCCAACGATGAGCAGCGCAAAGGTCTTGAGCGCGCTCTGGAATATATGGGCCTCGAGGGCGGTCAGGCCATTGAATCTATCGCGGTAGATCGCGTCTTTATTGGATCCTGCACCAACTCTCGTATCGAAGATATGCGTGCCGCGGCCGAGGTGGCCAAAGGTCGTCAGGTGGCCAGTTCAGTTAAACAGGTATTAATTGTGCCTGGCTCGCAGATGGTTAAAGCCCAGGCTGAACAAGAGGGCCTGGATAAAATCTTTATTGAGGCGGGTATGGACTGGCGCGAGCCAGGCTGCTCTATGTGCCTGGCCATGAATGCGGACAAGTTGGGGGCGGGGGAGCACTGTGCTTCTACCTCCAACCGCAACTTTGAAGGCCGTCAGGGCAATGGTGGGCGCACCCATTTGATGAGCCCGGCCATGGCTGCGGCCGCCGCGGTGGCCGGACATATTGTTGATGTACGGACATTTGCTGGAGGAGATAAATAATGAAAGCATTTACCTCACATCGTGGGTTGGTGGGCCCTATGGACCGCGCCAATGTGGACACGGATATGATTATCCCCAAACAGTTTTTAAAATCCATCAAGCGCAGCGGCTTTGGCCCGAACTTGTTTGATGAGTTGCGTTATATGGATGAGGGGCAGCCGGGTGCGGACTGCTCTAATCGTCCGATTAATTCCGACTTTCCGCTGAATTTTCCGCGCTTTAAGGGCGCCTCTATTTTGCTGGCGCGCAAGAATTTTGGCTGTGGCTCAAGCCGTGAGCATGCGCCCTGGGCATTGGAAGACTATGGTTTTAATGCGGTAATTGCGCCGAGTTATGCGGATATCTTCTACAACAACTGTTTTAAGAACGGCTTGTTGCCAGTGATTCTGACGGAAGAGCAGATGGATATTCTATTCAATGAGATGCATGCACAAGAGGGCTATCAGCTCTCGATTGATCTGCCGTCTCAGACAGTGACCACAGACAGCGGCCATGTATTTAGCTTTGAGCTGGACGAGTTTCGTAAAGAGTGCCTGCTCAATGGTCTGGATGAGATAGGCCTAACCCTGCAAAACGCAGATGATATTAAAGCCTATGAGGCGGATCGTGCCAAGCAGCACCCCTGGGTATTTGGAGCCATTAAATGAGTAAAAAAGTGCTGGTATTACCCGGCGATAATATAGGTCCGGAAATTGTCACCGAAGCGGTTAAGGTGTTAGAGAAAGTTAGTCGTCAGTTCGACCTGGGTATCGAACTGGACTACGCCCACCTGGGCGGTGCGGCACTGGATGCCGTCGGCGAGCCATGCCCCAAAGAAACTCTGGACAAGGCCCGCGGGTCCGATGCCATTTTGCTCGGCGCTGTAGGTGGCCCCCAGTGGGATGATGTCGAGCGCCATCTGCGTCCGGAGAAGGGGCTGTTAACTATCCGCTCCGAGTTAGATTTATTTGGCAATCTGCGCCCGGCGATTATGTACCCCCAGCTGGCTCATGCCTCTTCGTTGAAACCTGAGTTTGTCTCTGGCCTGGATATTTTGATTGTGCGCGAATTAGTCGGCGGTATTTATTTTGGTGAACCCCGCGGTATTCGCACCTTGGAAAATGGCGAGCGCGAAGGTTACAACACCTATAAATACAATGAGTCGGAGATTCGTCGTATTGGCAAGATGGCTTTTGAAGCGGCAATGGTGCGCGGCAAGCGTCTGTGTTCGGTGGATAAGTCTAATGTGTTGGAAGCGACCATTTTATGGCGCGAAATTATCAGCGATATGGCGGCAGATTACCCTGAGGTAGAGCTGAGTCATATGTATGTGGACAACGCGGCGATGCAGTTGGTCATGGAGCCCAAGCAGTTTGACGTGGTGGTCACCGGCAATATGTTTGGCGATATTTTGTCGGATACTGCGGCTATGTTGACGGGCTCGATTGGTATGTTGCCTTCGGCTTCGCTGGATAAAGATGGCGGCGGCATGTACGAGCCTTGCCATGGGTCAGCGCCGGATATTGCGGGGCAGGGAGTGGCTAATCCTCTGGCGACTATTTTGTCGGTGGCGATGATGTTGCGCTATTCGCTGGATGGAGTTGAGGCTGCGGATGCTATTGAGAAGGCCGTGAGTGATGTGCTGGATCAGGGGTTGCGCACTGGCGATATCTTTACTGAGGGTATGCAGCGGGTGGGTACTGTTGAGATGGGTGATGCGGTTGTGGCTGCACTGTCCACCATCTAAAAATCACAAAACTAGGATTGTAAACATGAAAAAAACAGGATTTATCGGTTGGCGTGGCATGGTGGGATCTGTGCTGATGGATAGAATGCGCGAGGAAAATGACTTCGCTCATATCGAGCCAATCTTCTTCACCACCTCCCAGGCTGGTCAGCCGGGCCCAGATGTGGGGGTGGAGATACCCTTATTACAAAGCGCCTTTGATATCGAAGCTTTGCAGCAGATGGATATTATCCTCACCTGTCAGGGCGGCGATTACACCAAAGAAGTCTATCCGCAGCTTAGAAAAGCCGGTTGGAATGGCTACTGGATCGATGCCGCATCGGCCCTGCGTATGGAGGATAGCGCTATTATTGTGCTGGATCCGGTTAATATGTCGGTGGTTAAAGATGGCCTGGCCAATGGCGTTAAGGACTATATCGGCGGCAACTGCACCGTGAGTCTGATGCTTATGAGCCTGGGCGGTCTGTTTAACGCTAACTTGGTGGAATGGGCATCGTCCATGACCTATCAGGCAGCCTCTGGTGCTGGTGCGCAAAATATGCGTGAGCTAATTGCTCAGATGGGAGTGGTCAACCAGTCAGTGGCTGAGTCTCTGGCAAACCCAGCGTCAGCAATCCTAGATATTGATCAGCAGGTCACGGATACATTGCGTTCTGATAGCTTTCCAGTTGATCACTGGGGTCATCCTCTGGCGGGCAGCCTGTTGCCCTATATTGACTCCCAACTTGAGAACGGCCAGAGCCGTGAAGAGTGGAAGAATCAGGCCGAGGCCAATAAGATTCTTAACCGAGAGGGTAATCCCATACCCTTGGATGGACTCTGTGTGCGCATCGGTTCTATGCGCTGTCACAGCCAGGCTCTTACTATTAAGCTGACAAAAGACGTGCCCATGGATGAGATCGAGTCCATATTGGCCGAAGCCAATCAATGGGCCAGGGTTATCCCCAATAATAAAGAGGCATCCGTCGCTCATCTGACACCGGCCGCAGTGACCGGTGGTCTGGATGTGCCCGTTGGCCGTCTGCGCAAAATGAATATGGGAGAGCAATATCTCTCAGCTTTTACCGTAGGTGACCAGCTATTATGGGGTGCTGCTGAGCCGCTGCGTCGCATGTTGCGGATTGTTATCGAGCGTTAAATTTTGCTCAGCCAAAAGGGGCTACCGGCTGATTTATGTCAGTGGGTGGCCCTTTTTTTGTGGGTTTGCGTATTTAATCCGCTAAATTAGGCGATATAAGTAGAAAATCTCAGCGCAATCTCTAGAATTTGGCTACCGATTCAATTCAAAACGGACAAAGTGTGCGTTTTACAGGAAAAAATTATGACAATCAGGAAGTGGTCGACTCAGTTTATTGCAGGTCTATTGGCAGCGGCTCTGTTTTACACAGGCACAGCGCTGGCAGTTGGTTTTGGTGATATCAGCCTCAAATCAGTGCTTAACGAGCCTCTGCATGCAGAGATAGGCCTGAATAATCTGGGGGGGCTCAAAAATTCTGAAATGCGCGCTCAGCTGGGTTCGGCAGAGGCTTTTTCTCGTTCTGGCATTAGCAGAGACAGTCATCTGACAGAGCTCGATTTTGCCATCATAGACAATATCTGGGGCGAACGCGTTATCTCTATCACCAGCGACAAGCCCGTGCTAGAGCCATTTTTGGATTTTCTGGTGCAGCTTGAATGGCCCGGTGGACGCATAATGCGTGAATACACCGTGCTTCTGGACCTACCTATTTACAAAACCAATCAGGTTATTACGCCCATTATTAACCAGGTCGCTCCTTCCGGCGTCCCGCAGGCCGGGCTAAATCTGCAAAATATCTCCGGCACCCAGCATCGCGTAGTGGAGGGAGATACTTTATGGAATGTTGCCAAGCGTCTTAAGCCCAGTGGTCTGACTATATTACAGACCATGGATGCGCTGTTTAGCCAAAATCCCGAGGCCTTCGTTGAGGGCGATGCCAATCGGCTGATAAAAGGCATGACAATCAGATTGCCCTCAAAAACCGAAATCAGCCGCGAGGCCGGTGATCTTGTGGCAGAGCAGATTGGTTTGCGGCCCACTGAACAGGAAGCGCTTAGTCAGCAAATCGCTGAGTCTCAGCTCACAGGCCAGGTCAATGATGAGCTGTTTCTGGATACAGTCTATGATGAGGGTCAGGAGAGCGCCGGCGGCCTTGCAGATGGCGCCCGCGGCCTGACTGACAGCGCCCGCGACTTTCAAGAGAACCCCGATGGCCGTTTAGAGTTAGCCTCTGCCTATGATATTAATCAGCCCGACGATCTATTGGCTGAGGCACAGCAAACCGAGGATATTGCCCAGGCGACTGCAGCCGGGCTGGATGGTATTGCAGCTAGCGAAATACAGCAGCTGACATCCAAGCTGACTCTGGCTCAGGATGAAATTAACAAGACTCAGCTGGAAAATATCGAGCTGCGTGAGCGCATAGCACTGCTGCAGGCCCAGGTAGATACCCTGGCCACCCTGGTCGAGGTCGCAGAACGCACCCAGGCCAACGCCGCAGAGCAGAGCGCCGAGCCAGCAGCCGGCAAGCCAGCCGCTAGCCAGGCAATAATCAGTCAGCTGGAACAACAGTCCTGGACTATCTGGGGTGGGCTGGGTGCGCTTATCCTCTTGCTGCTGTTTATGTTGCGCAGAACCTCTGCGCCGGTCAGCGAGGAGGATACTTTTCCCGATACTGCTGATAGCCTCAATATGGCGGAGGCTGATATTGATCAACAGCCTGAGCCCAAAGAAGAGTCTGAGCCCAAAGAAGAGTCTGAGCCCAAAGAAGAGCCTGAGCCCAAAGAAGAGCCTGAGCTCAAAGAAGAGCCTGAGCCCCAGGAACAGCCCGAATCCAAAGAGGAGCCTCAGCCCGAACCAGAGCCTCAGCTCGAACCAGAGCCTCAGCCCAACCAAGAGCCTGCGGCAGGCACAGAACCCGAGCCAGAACCTAAAGCTCAGAGCGATAGCGAAGCATTGGATGATCTGGAGCTGGTTGGCGACGAGGATATTGATGAACTGACCGCCTCAGTGCTCGATGAAGACTTTTTGGATGATAGCTTTATGGATGGCGGAATCTTTGCTGATATTGCGGCAGATACAACGCCTGCCAGCACTGACCAACAAACTGATGTCGGTGATATAAGTGAATTTGCTACCAGTTTCGATGACTTTGAAGGCCTCGATGATGTGGCAGAGATTAATCCGGTGGATGTAAAGCTAGACCTGGCCAATACCTATATCGAGATGGGCGACTCAGAGGGTGCCCGCGAGATTCTTGAAGAGATTATTGGCGAAGCCGATGATCTGGGTCAGGCGCGAGCTCAGGCAGTACTCAATACCCTGGATAATAACTAATCGGATAGCAACTAACTGGAAAGCAACAATGTCAGATTGGGTTTATACGCCTAATTGCAAAATGCCCGAGGCCCAGAGCCTGCCAGAGGGCATTCGGCGCTACGCTGCCGTCGTCCAATACGACGGCAGCACGTTTTGTGGTTTCCAAAAACAGAAACACAGTCCGTCGGTGCAACAGGCGCTGGAATCAGCGCTCAGTTATGTTGCCGATCAGCCATTAATCATCAGCTGCGCAGGTCGCACTGATACAGGGGTGCATGCCAGCCATCAGGTTATTCATTTTGATAGCGGCGCAGTTAGAACCGGACACAACTGGATTCAGGGTGCTAATAGCAAGTTGCCTGATAGTATCTCATTAGTCTGGGCCGATCAGGTGGATGCCAGCTTTCATGCGCGCTTTAGTGCCAGTGCGAGAACCTATCGCTATGTGATTGCTGCCTCCAGGGCGCGCCCGGCCATTCTTGCCAGCGGCGTCACCTGGGTAAAATTTCCAGTTAACCCGGCGGCTATGCAGGAAGCCTGTCAGTATCTGCTGGGCGAACAGGATTTCTCTGCATTTCGTGGCGCCGGCTGTCAGTCGCTATCGCCATTTCGCAATGTCACCAGTGCCAATATATACCAGGCAGGGCAGTTGCTGGTGTTTGAGGTAACCGCCAATGCCTTTGTGCTGCATATGGTGCGCAATATGGTAGGCTCGTTGCTGGAAGTCGGCTTTGGGCGCCAGCAGCCCAGCTGGATAAAACAGCTGCTCAGGGCAGCCGATCGCAACCAGAGTGGTGCTACAGCCGCACCCAATGGCCTGTATTTAGTGGATGTGCAATATCCTGGGTATCCCAGTATGCCAAGGCTGCCGGTTGGCCCGGTATTTTTGCCTGACCATCTCAGCCTTCTAAACTAATAGTTAGAGACCTAGGTAAAGGGTTAACCTCATGACAGTGCATGTAAAAATCTGTGGTATCACTAGCCCCGAGCAAGCCCTGATGGTTCAGCAGGCAGGTGCCGACGCCCTGGGTCTGGTGATTTACTCGAACAGTTCTCGCTACGTGGATATTCAGCGCGCTGCTGAAATTCGTCAAGTTATAGGCCCCAAGGCTCTGGCCGTAGCGCTACTGGTCAATGCTGACAGGGCACAGGTGGAGCAGGTGATTGCTGAGGTAAAGCCCGATTTGCTGCAATTTCATGGCGATGAGAGCCCAGAGTTTTGTCAGCAGTTTAACTTTCCATTTATCCGCGCTATTCGCATGCGCGAAGGCCTGGATCTGGATGCCGAAGTAGCAGCCTATCAGGCGCCTGGTGGCTTTCTGTTTGACGCCTGGAGCGCCGAGCAATACGGAGGCACAGGCCATCGGTTTGATTGGAACAGATTGCCCAGCCACAGAGATTACCGGTTAATTCTGGCCGGCGGTTTAACCCCGCAGAACGTTGCCAGTGCCGTAGAGCTGGTGGCTCCAGATATGGTGGATGTCAGCGGCGGTGTTGAATCCTCTCCAGGCATAAAAGACCCAGCCAAGGTGGCTGAGTTTATTAATCAGGCCAAACAGGCTGCGGCGGGTCTATAGTGAGGGGTATGGTTAACGAGCCAGGGCTGCAATAAGCATAGGCATCTGACTTTATCGCCTAAACGTTACAGGGCTGATGATTGACCACTTAATAGGACGATAAAAAGTTTCCTTGGGCCTTATCTGGATTGAGATTGTCATGTTAGAATGCCCCCCTCTGACAATGTCACTATAGTTGGGCTCAAACTCAGTAACCTTAGCTAAAAGGTAAGCGATGAATTGGCTGAAACGCATTAGACCTGCCGGACCCTCTGCAGGTAAAAACGAACGCTCAAACTCCATCCCGGAAGGGCTTTGGAAAAAATGCCCCAAGTGCGCTTCGCCCCTCTACCGCCCAGAATTAGAACGCAATCTCGATGTCTGCCCCAAGTGCGAACACCATATGCGCATTGGTGCCCGCCGCCGCCTGGATATATTTCTCGATGAGCAGGGCCGTGCTGAAATAGCCGAAGATGTCGAAGCCATAGATCGCCTAAAATTCCGCGATGTTAAAAAATACAAAGATCGCCTGAGTGATGCTCAGAAAAAGACCGGTGAAAAAGACGCCCTAATCGCCATGAGTGGCTCATTAAAGGGTATCCCTGTAGTTTCCTGTGCCTTTGAGTTTGCCTTCCACGGTGGCTCCATGGGCTACGCAGTGGGTGAGAAATTTACCCGCGCCGCCAACTTGGCTCTCGAAGAGCGCCGTCCATTTATCTGTTTCTCTGCCACCGGCGGGGCACGCATGCAGGAAGCCCTTATCTCGCTGATGCAAATGGCCAAAACCAGTGCCGTATTGGAGCGTCTGAGCGCAGCGGGCGTTCCCTATATCTCGGTGATGACGGATCCAGTCTATGGTGGCGTATCCGCCAGTCTCGCTATGCTGGGCGATTTAAATGTCGCAGAGCCTGGTGCTCGTGCAGGGTTCGCCGGCCCCAATATTATTGAGCAGACCATTCGACAAAAATTGCCCAAGGGCTTTCAGCGCAGTGAATTCCTGCTGGAGAAGGGCCATATAGATATGATTGTTGGTCGTCATGAGATGCGCGACCGACTGGGTTCGATAGTCTCCAAGCTAATCAACGTACCTGAACCCAGCGATGCTTGACCGCTCTCTCGCTGACTGGCTGCATCTACTCGAGAGCAGGCACCCCAGCGAGATCGAGTTGGGTCTAGAGCGAGTTGCAGAGGTCTGGGTCCGGCTTCTACAAACGCCAGAGCTAAAGCAACAAAAGCCCCCCATTGCGATTACTGTGGCTGGGACCAACGGCAAGGGTTCCTGTATTCGCAGCATGCAAGCACTACTGCTGGCCCATGGTTACAGCGCAGGGGCCTTTACCTCTCCGCACTTTATAGCCTACAACGAACGTATCTGCCTGGCGGGTCAGCCAGTATCAGACCAGACTGTAGTGGATGCCTTTGAGCAGATTGAAGCCGTGCGCGGTGATATTTCCCTTACCTATTTTGAATTTGGCACCCTGGCAGCCCTGGTGGTGTTCTATCAGGCCAGCCCCGATATTATGTTGCTCGAAGTCGGACTCGGTGGCCGCCTGGATGCCATCAATATTATAGATGCTGATGTTGCCGTGCTAACCAGTATTGCGCTGGACCACTGTGACTGGCTGGGAGATACCAGAGCCTTGATAGCCCGCGAGAAGCTGGGTGTAGCACGCCCTGGCCACCCGCTGGTGATCGGTGAGCAGGACCATCCTCCGGGCTTCCAGGCTCTAGTTGCTGAGACAGGCGCCAAAGCGCTGTTTGTCGGCCATGATTTCACCTATACCCAGGAGCAGATGTTTAGCTGCACAGTGCAGGGCTCTGCTGCCAATCAGCATTTTGATGGCCTTGAGGCCCCAGGCCTGCTGCCATTAAACAAAACCCTAGCTATCCAGGCGCTCGTCTGTGCTGGAATTTCGCTAAATGTGGAGGATAGTCGCAGTGCTCTGCAGGGCCTAAGCCTGACGGGACGACAGCAACGACTGCAGTTCAGGGGTGTTGATATTATTCTAGATGTCGCCCATAACCCAGCGGCGGCAGAGGTGCTGGCCGCTAATTTGCCTGACATAGCGGGAAAAACCCTGGCGGTTGCCTCGGTCTTAGACGACAAGGACTGGTCGGGAATTGTTGCGCCCATGGTCAATGTGATAGATGACTGGAATTTAGCAGAAATAAGCGATAGTCCAAGGGCCAGCAAAGGCCAATCTCTGCTCGATTTGTTATACAATGCTGGCCAGTCAGGGCAGTTACATAGTTCTGTAGAAGCCGCGTTTTTAGAGACGGTAGATACAGCGAGAGCAGCGGACCAAGTCGTGGTATTTGGTTCATTTCATACCGTAGCGTCGGTATTGAAAGTAATTTTGGCAGAGGTTGCTAGTGAGTAGTGGATTAAAACAGAGAATTGTCGGCGCACTGGTGCTGGGAGCCTTAGGTTTGATTATTTTGCCGGTACTCTTTGACTTTGCCGACCCCAGCCGAGTTGACCGCAGCAGCAAGCTGCCAGCAGCGCCAGAAATAGTCGCAGTTTCCGTGGACAAGGCCCAGCGTCCCGCCGCAGTCGCAGAGCAGGATCTCAAGACTCCCCTATTTGATATTGAAAAGTCCGTGCCCGCCACTGATAACAACGAAAAGCCCTTTGGCCTTAACGAGCTGGGGCTGCCCAAAGGCTGGCTGCTCCAGGTCAGCAGTTTTGCGGAGCAAAGCAGTGCCGAAGAGTTAATCAATAGACTTCGCGAACAAAAATACAAAGCCTTTACTAAGCGCGTGGTGATTAAAGACAAGACCCATTACCGAGTATACGTAGGGCCAAAAATTGATAAGCGCCGAGCGGCTGCCGACAAGGCAAGCATCGACCAGGCGTTTAAAACCGATGCAATTATTTTGCATTATGTGCCCTAGGGGATAGCCTGTGGATTTTGCCGCTGTTGATCTGGCTATACTGGCCATTGTTGTGGTTTCAGGGATGATCAGTCTGGTTCGGGGTTTTGTCAAAGAGGCCATGTCACTGGTGATATGGATTGCCGCCTTCACTGTGGCCATGAATTTTAAAGAGCCAGCCGCTGAGATGCTGGTTAATTTTATAGACCTGGCTTCATTTCGACAGCTGGCAGCCTGGGGCGGTCTGTTTGTCGGCACTCTGCTGCTTGGAGCCATGGTTAATTTTTTAATGGGGAAACTGGTTAGCTCAACAGGACTGAGCGGCACAGACAGGACGTTAGGATTGGTTTTTGGTGTATTTAGAGGATTGTTGATTGTGCTGGCATTGGTAATAATATTACCAAAAGCGGTGCCGGTTGATCAGGATCCCTGGTGGAATGCGTCGTCACTTATTCCGCTGTTTCAGGGGTTTGAAACCTGGGGCAGGGAAGCAGCGACTGGCGTTAAAGACTTCTTGACGAGTTGGATATAGCCCATGTGCGGTGTAGTAGGAATCTCTGGAACTTCAGATGTAAATTTACGGCTCTATGATGCGCTGACCATGTTGCAGCATCGCGGCCAGGACGCGGCTGGTATTGTGACCGAAGCCGAGGGCGAACTTCACCAGTGCAAAGGCGAGGGCCTGGCCCGTGATGTGTTTCGCCAGAGCCATATGGAGCGACTGGTGGGCGATGTGGGTATCGGTCATGTTCGCTATCCTACCGCTGGTAGCTCGGGTCCTGCGCTAGCCCAGCCACTCTATGTCAACAGTCCCTATGGCATCTGTATCGCCCACAATGGCAATCTGACCAACGCTGATGAACTGCGAGAGCATATTTTTCGCGCCGATCTGCGTCATCTCAATACCGATTCAGATTCCGAAGTCCTGCTCAATGTCTTTGCCCATGAGTTACAGCTGCGTGGCAAACTAGAGCCTAGCAGTAAGGATATATTTGCCGCCGTAGAGCATGTTCACAAGCGTTGTAGCGGCGCCTATGCGGTGGTCGGTCTGATCGCCAACTATGGCATGTTTGCCTTCCGCGACCCCCACGGCATTCGCCCGCTATGTTTTGGTGTGCGCGAGACAGCAGCGGGCAAAGAGTACGCAGTGGTCTCTGAATCTGTGGTTCTGGACAATCTTGGCTTTGAGCTGATCCGGGACTTGGCTCCCGGTGAAGCCCTGTTTGTAGACAAAGCTGGTGAAGCGCATTTGCAGCAATGTGCTGCAGAGCATGAGCTGGTGCCCTGTATCTTTGAACATGTGTATTTTGCCCGTCCAGATTCCCTGATGGACAATATTTCAGTTTACAAATGTCGTCTGCGAATGGGTGAGAAGCTGGCCGAAAAGCTACTGCGTGTTAAACCAGATCATGATATTGATGTGGTAATTCCTATCCCGGACACCAGCCGTGTTTCCGCACAGGCTATGGCAGAGCGATTGGGCATTAAGCTGCGCGAAGGCTTTATGAAAAACCGCTATATAGGGCGGACCTTTATTATGCCCGGTCAGACCGAGCGCAAGAAATCTGTGCGCCAAAAGCTCAATGCCGTAAAGCTGGAATTTGCCGGCAAGAATGTTTTGCTCATTGATGACTCGATTGTGCGAGGCACCACCTCTCAGGAAATCATTCAGATGGCCCGTGATGCCGGTGCTAAAAAAGTCTATATGGCATCAGCAGCCCCTGGCGTGCGCTATCCTAATGTCTATGGCATTGATATGCCGTCGGCCACCGAGCTGATTGCCCATGGTCGCACCGATGACGAGGTCGGCGAGATTATAGGTGCAGACTGGATTATCTATCAGGATCTAGAAGATCTAATCAGCTCCGGCACTGAGGGTAGCGAAGAGGTCAAACGCTTCGAGTGCTCGGTGTTTGATGGCAACTATATTACCGGCGATGTGGATAAAAACTATCTGGATCGTATCGAGGGGTTGCGCAACGATGCCGCCAAGCAAAAAGCGGATCCCAATGCCCAGCCCAAGAAAGGACAGGTGATTGGTATTCACAATAATACCCTGTCCTAAAAAACCACTGGGATTTAAATCATGGATAAGGATGTAGATCAGTACCAGCCAGATACCCTAGCGATTCGCGGTGGCTATCAGCGCAGTCATGAAAACGAACATTCCGAGGCATTGTTTTTAACCTCGAGCTACGTCTTTGAAAGTGCCGCAATGGCCGCCAGATACTTTAGTAATGAGCTGCAGGGCAATGTCTATTCCCGCTATACCAATCCCACCGTCAGTAGCTTTGAAAAGCGTTTAGCTGCGCTGGAAGGTGCTGAGCAAGGTGTGGCCACCGCCTCGGGTATGGCCGCCGCCCTGAGCGTGATTATGGCCCTTTTACAGTCTGGTGATCATGTAGTCTGCTCCCAGGACGTATTCGGCAGCACCAGGGTGATGATGGATAAATATATTACCAAGTTCGGTGTGCAGGTTAGCTATGTGCCGCTGGCCGATCTGGATGCTTGGCAGGGGGCAATTCAGCCCAATACCAAAATGATGTTTTGTGAGACGCCCTCTAACCCGCTATCCGAAATAGCCGATCTAGAGGCGCTGTCGGGCATAGCCAAACAGGCCGATGCAGTGTTTGTGGTAGACAATTGTTTCTGTACCCCAGTGTTGCAAAAACCCCTGCTCTGGGGCGCCGATATTGTGGTGCACTCGGCCACAAAATATATTGACGGCCAGGGACGCTGTCTCGGTGGTGCGGTGCTGGGTAGCGCTGCACTGATGGAACAGGTGGTAGGCTTTCTGCGCGCCGCAGGGCCAACCATGAGTCCCTTTAATGCCTGGGTCTTTCTGAAGGGTCTGGAAACCTTGCGTATCCGTATGCAGGCTCATTCAGCCAATGCTGCAGAATTAGCGGGTTGGCTCAATGCCCATCCAAAGGTGACGAGAGTTTTCTATGCTGGCCTGGAAGATCATCCCGGCCATGCTCTGGCTAAGAAGCAGCAGTCGGACTTTGGCGGTGTGGTTGCCTTCTCTGTTGAGGGTGGACGGCAAGCGGCCTGGCAGGTGATTGATAGCACCAAGATGCTGTCTCTGACAGCTAATCTGGGCGATGCCAAAACTACGATAGTGCATCCGGCGACCACTACCCATGGACGTCTTTCTGACGAGGCCCGCGCTGCTGCGGGTATTACCGATGGCTTAATCCGGGTCGCTGTTGGCCTGGAAGATATTACTGATATTAAAGCTGACCTTGAACTTGGCCTTAGCGCCCTCTGAGATCTGTCTATGTTTTTTAAAACCCCTGAGTTACCCACTGCAGAGCAGGCGCTTCCCGGTCGCAGTACCCAGATGCCGCTAACTAATCAGAATTATATTAATGCTGAGCCGTTAAAGGGGCCTTTTGCGGAGGGGTTGGAGACGGCTTTTTTTGCCATGGGTTGTTTTTGGGGCGCCGAGCGCCGCTTCTGGGAGCAGCCTGGGGTGGTGACCTCGGCGGTTGGCTATGCCGGTGGTCATACACCTAATCCAACCTACGAGGAGACCTGCACTGGTATGACCGGCCACACTGAGGTGGTGCTGGTGGTGTTTGATCCTAACATGATCAGCTATGAGAGGTTGCTAGCCGTTTTTTGGGAGGCCCATGATCCCACTCAGGGTATGCGTCAGGGTAATGATCGCGGTTCGCAGTATCGTTCTGCGATCTATTGCACTAGCCCTGAACAGTTAGAGGCTGCCAATGCTTCTGCCAACGCGGTGCAGAAGCAACTCACTGATCTTGGTTTCGGTGCGATCACGACGGAGATTATTGCGGCGCCGACTTTTTATTATGCTGAAGATTACCATCAGCAGTATCTAGCCAAGAATCCTGCGGGTTACTGTGGTCTCCGCGGCACAGGTATTAGCTGCGGCTAAACCCCCATCACCCAATTGTTATCCCAAACAGGAACCGCCGGGCCATCCTGAGCGCAAGCGAAGGATCTCTTGGTTGTGGTAGAAAATTATAGGTTGGTGTGAGCTTGCATGTGCCTATGGCCTCTGAAGACACGACGTAAATACGGTCGCTCCCGGCATCCTGCCTCCTGCGACACTCATACATCCATGTATGTCGTCCCTGTAAGCTCGAGGCCAGCATCCCTGCTGGCCACTGTCTAGAGAGGCTTAGGGTATATGAAAGCACGGGTATCGAGCGTAATTCTTGATTTTTTGAGAGAGATGACTGAAATGATTTATGGGGCTGTCGTCCAAGTTGCACAAACTAGAAAACAAAAATCTCGCTGGATATTAGGGTAGGTGAGCCCGAAAAGAATCCCCCCAAAACCTTTATCACCACCCCTCTAAAAAACCTAACTAGATAGCCGAGCCCTCTCAGACCTAGGGTCAGCCAGCGGAATCGCCTTCAACAAATTCTTAGTATATTCCTGCTGAGGATTAGCCCACAGCTGCTCTGTATCACCCTGCTCAATCAACACACCATGATGCATCACCAGCACTCGGTCAGAAATATAGCGAACCACAGACAGATCATGAGAAATAAACAGCATCGTCAGATTATGGCGCTCCACCAACTCAAGAATCAGATCCAACACCTGAGCCTGAATAGTCACATCCAGAGCAGATACAGGCTCATCAGCAATAATTAACTCCGGCTTGGTCGCAATAGCACGACCAATCGCAATACGCTGACGCTGACCACCAGAAAATTCATGGGGATACTTGCGCATATGCGCACGCGCCAGACCCACATCATCCATCAGCTGCTGAACCTGCTCAGCGACATTCTTTTTATCAGCAATACCATGGTAGAGCAGAGGCTCCGCCAGAGTTTCAAATACCGTCATGCGCGGATTAAGCGACGCATAGGGGTCCTGAAAAATCATCTGCATCCTGCGACGCCAAGGCACTAACTTAGCAGGGCTCATGCCCGTTAGCTGAGTGCCATCAAAGGTTACAATGCCCTCAGTGGTTGGCGCTAACTGCAAAATAGAGCGGCCCAGAGTTGACTTGCCCGAGCCCGACTCACCCACTAGACCCAAAATCTCGCCGCGTTTGATGGTCAGCGAAGCATCCTCCACCGCCTTAACAATATTCACTTTGGGGCCAGAGAAATCCTTAAACCAGGTTCTCAGATTAGAGACATCCACCAGAGTTTCCGCCTGAGCGCGATTGGCCATGGTTTTGGCGCCTTCGGGAATCGCATCCAGCAGGCGTTTGGTGTACGCATCTTCAGTGTGGTAAAAAATCTTATCAGTGTCGCCAGTTTCCATAGCCACACCATTGCACATCACCAGTACCTTATCGGCAATCCCGGCCACCACACCCAGATCATGGCTGATAAAGATCACCGCCACATCACGCGACTGTTGCAGCTTCTTGATCAGCTCCAGTATCTGCGCCTGAATAGTCACATCCAGCGCCGTTGTCGGTTCATCACAGATCAGCAGGCGTGGTTCATTAATCAGCGCCATAGCAATCATCACGCGCTGACGCATACCGCCAGAAAACTCATGGGGATAGCTATCAAAACGGCGTTCAGAATCAATAATGCCCACTTCATTCAGCAACTCAATCGCACGCAGTTTTGCTGAAGCACGACTGTGGCGGCGTTCCTTATCCGGATGATAAATCAGCGGCTCGACAAGCTGCTCACCTACGGTCAAATTGGGGTTTAGCGAAGTCATGGGATCCTGGAAGATCATAGCGATATCATTGCCGCGAAAATGCCGCATGCGATTCTTGTCGCAGGTCAGCAAATCCTCGCCATCGAACATGGCCGTGCCACCTTCAATTTTAGCCGGTGGTTTGGGTAGCAGATCCAGCAGGCTGTAACAGGTCACTGATTTACCGGAACCAGACTCACCCACAATCGCCAGAGTCTCGCCAGCATTAACAGAGAAGCTAACATCATCCACCGCCTTGACCAGACCATTTCTGGTATGGAAATGGACCTTTAAATTCTTAACATCGAGTAGAGCAGCCATAGTAATTAATCCATTAGTCCTTGGCAGTGCGTGGATCCAGCGCATCGCGCAGGCCATCACCCAGGAAGTTAAGGGCAAAAAGGGTTAAAGAGAGGGCAATACCCGGGAATATTAACAGCCAGGGATATTCCTCCATGGTTTCTACACCGTAGTTAATCAGCAGTCCCCAGGAGCTTTGCGGCGGCTGGATACCCAGACCTAGAAAGCTCAAAAATGCCTCCAGCAACATCACACTGGGAATCGTCAGTGTGGTGTATACAATCACCGGGCCCAGAGTGTTGGGAATAATATGACGGCGGATAATAATCCACTGGGACAGTCCCAGAGAATGAGCCGCTTCTACAAACTCCTGTTTGCGCAATGACATTACCTGGCCGCGCACAATACGCGCCATGGTCAGCCATTCGACCGCACCAATGGCAAAGAACAGCAATAGCAGATTGCGTCCAAACACTACCATCAGCAGAATAATAAAAATCATAAAGGGCAGGGCATAGAGAATATCGACTAGGCGCATCATCACTGCATCAACGCGGCCACCGACATAGCCAGCCACGGCGCCGTAGATAACCCCGATCGCCAGAGCCACTGCGGTTGCAATAAAGCCAACCATCAGGGATACACGGCCACCCCACATAATGCGAGTCAGCATATCGCGACCAAATACATCAGTACCCAGCCAGTGCTCCGCTGAGGGCGGTGTGGCGCCCATCAATAGATCCTGCTCTTCATAACCATAGGGAGCAATCCAGGGCGTCAGCAGAGAGATCAGGCAGAGAAATACCAGCAGGCCAAGACCAATTAAAGCCAGACGATTTTTTCGCAGCTTAATCCAGGCATCTTCCCAGAGCGAAGTGCCTTTTTCAGTTGTCATCGTTACAGCGTTAGAGTTCATGATTGTTCTCCTCTAACCTGTTGGCGCAGTTTGGGGTTAAGCCAAACAGCCAACATATCCGACAGCAGATTAAAGAGAATAATCAGCGTTGCAAAGAACACCGTAGTGCCCAGAATCATGGTGTAGTCGCGGTTGAATGCCGCCTGCACATAGAATCGGCCGAGACCGGGAATCTGGTAGATAGTCTCCACCACAAATGACCCACCCAGCAGGCCAGCAAAGGCCGGCCCCAGAAAAGCCACCACCGGGATCAAACCACCGCGCAGGGCATGTTTGCCAATAATCAAAAACTCAGACAGACCCTTGGCGCGGGCAGTGCGAATATAGTCTTGGGATAGCACCTCGAGCATACCGCCACGAGAGAGCCGAGCAATATAGGCTGCATAGCCAGTGCCCAGAGTAATCGCCGGTAAAATCTTATCCCCGGGAATCTGATTCCAGCCAGACACCGGCAACCATTCCAGATGAATACCAAAGATTAAAACCAACAGAGGACCCAGCAAGAAAGAGGGCATGCAGATACCAATCATGGCCGCCGTCATAGGCACATAGTCCTGGGCGGTGTTAGGTCGCATAGAGGCAGTAACCCCGGCGATCACACCAATAAAGATAGCCACCATCATGGCGTAGAAACCCAGTTCAGCCGTGGTGCCCAGTCCAGAGTAAATCAGCTCATTAACACTGCGGCCAGGGTATTTAAACGAAGGCCCCATATCACCCTGCAACACATCACCCAGATAGCTGATGTATTGCTGCCACAGGGGCTGGTTCAGATTGTATTGCGCTTCCAGAGCCTCAAGTACCTCTGCAGGTACAGCTTTATCCGCAGAGAATGGCCCGCCTGGAGCGCTGTGCACCAACATAAAGGTCATGGTAATCACAACCAGAAGAACAGGAATGGCCTGCAGCAGGCGGCCTAACGCAAATCGCAGCATTAGTCTTCGTCTCCCTCAAGATAAAGTTCCCGGTATGACTGTTGGTCCATAATATTTCCGGCAACATTTTTCATCGAGGGGTGCACCAGATGTTTGGTGGTGTAGGTGTAAATAGGCAGCACCGGCAGATCATCCATCAGCATCTGTTCAGCCTGGGTAAAGATAGCCATACGCTCTTCGTGGGTCTTGGCTCGGGGAGCCACATCTAATACCAGACGATCGTACTCTTCGTTACACCAGCCAGTGCGGTTATTGCCGCCATCACAGATAAACATATCCAGGAAGTTATTGGGGTCTACATAGTCGCCGATCCAGCCCGCGCGGGAAATCTGATAATCGCCATTGCTCTCGCTATCCAGATACACCTTCCACTCCTGGTTAAGCAGCTTTACGTCGATATTCAGATGTTCACGCCACATCTGCTGAATCGCCACCGCCACTTTGCGATGACCTTCGTTGGTGTTGTAGAGTATCTCGGTGACTGGGAAACCTTCGCCGTTGGGATAGCCCGCTTCCGCTAGCAGTTGACGCGCTGTTTCAGGATCAAAGCTCAGGCTAATCGGCGGGTAGTAGCCTCTGGTGTTAGGCGGGGTCATCGCATAGGCAGGAATCTGTCCCGCCTTAATAACGTTCTCGGTAATCTTTTCCCTATCAATAGTCATGCCTAGCGCGCGGCGCACACGCTTGTCCTGCAGATGGGGCTCGCGGACATTGATTCTATAGTAATAGGTGCCCAGATAGGGGGTGATACGCAGCGCCGGATCATTGGCTTCGCGATAGGTAGCCACCTTATCAATGGGTACGTCATTGGTGTAGTGCAATTGGCCAGCGCGGAACATGCGCTCTTCTGTTGTGGTGTTTTCAGTGGGGTAGAAAACAATCTTGTTGAGACGCACATCATCATTACCCCAGTAGAGGGTATTCCGCTCAACTTCAATAGCTCGGTTGATCTCCCAGCTAGTCAGCTTAAAGGGACCGTTGCTCACCATATTGCCTGCATAGGTCCAGCGGGTACCGCGCTCATCGGCGGCGCCAAACTTTTCTAATGTCGCCTGATGAACCGGGTACATGCTGTAGTGATCCAGCAGCTGCAAAAAATACGGGGTAGGGTTATCCAGAGTGACCTGCAAAGTATGGTCATCCAGGGCCTTGACGCCTACCAGATCAAAGTCAGATACATCTCCCTCATAGTATTCTCGGGCATTGACGATCGGGAAATACATATAGGCATAGAGATTACCCAGGGCCGGTTGCAGTGCGCGCCACCAGGACCAGACAAAGTCATGGGCATTGTGCACATCACCATTTGACCAGCGCGCATCTTTACGGATAGTGAAGGTATACACCGTACCGTCATCACTGACTGTCCAGGACTCGGCCACACCGGGGATTGGTCCCAGGGTTTCGCTGTCTTTTTGCACCAGACCTTCCATTAGCGCCTTGATAATATGGTGCTCTGGCACGCCAGTCGCAATATGAGGGTCCAGGCTCTGGGGCTCTGTGCCGTTACCCCAATGTAAAGTTCCTGTGCGATTGCCCGCTTCAACATTACTTTCTGTGCTGCCGCAGCCGCTCAAAAATAGGCTCGAAATAAGGCATAGTGCAATGGCCGAAACTAGGGATGAACTTGAAGCTAAAGAACGCTCTTTCATAAGGTAAGATTCCTTAATTATTATTTGGTCAGTCAGAGGTTTGACTTGCTGCGAAGCAGTGTAAACAAGCTGGCCTAGGAAGTGAAGAACAACCCCTCTATTGGGTTATTCTGGCGGCTTATTTGGCCTTGATTGCGCGGGGCTGTTGCACTTGCTCTCTAAACCCCGGATAATCCCGCGCTTCGCTTTAATGGTGACCCCCTTTGGTCCCCTCGCAACAGTCAACCGCGAACCCCGCCAGGCCCGGAAGGGAGCAACGGTAGCGGTGACACTGTGTGCCGAGGTGTGGCTATTGGGGGTCATCGCCATTAGCCCTTCCAGCGCAACCCTTATCTCCCTATAATAAGTGCTTTCTCAAAAAGCAGATATCGCGATGAGCTATCAGGTCCTTGCCCGTAAATGGCGCCCCAACTCCTTTGCCGAAATGGCGGGGCAGGAACATGTGCTGCAGGCACTGATCAATGCGCTGGATAATGACCGCCTCCACCATGCCTATCTATTTACCGGAACCCGCGGCGTGGGTAAAACCACTATCGGCCGTATTCTCTCTAAATGTCTCAACTGTGAGCAGGGCATTAGTTCTGTACCCTGCGGCGAATGCACCAGCTGTAAAGAGATTGTCGAGGGTCGTTTTATCGACCTGATTGAGGTAGACGCAGCATCGCGTACCGGTGTCGACGATATGCGCGACCTGCTTGATAATGTGCAGTACGCGCCGTCTCGCGGGCGTTTTAAGATTTACCTGATTGACGAAGTGCATATGCTCTCCAAGTCTAGTTTTGCCGCGTTGCTAAAAACTCTGGAAGAGCCGCCGCCCCATGTAAAGTTTTTATTCGCCACCACAGATCCACAGAAATTGCCCATCACCGTGCTGTCTCGATGTCTGCAATTTAACCTTAAAAACCTTAGTCCCGAGCGCATCACCGAGCATCTACAATTTGTTCTGGGAGAAGAGCATGTGCCCTTCGAAGAAGCTGCGCTCTGGTCTCTGGCGCGGGCTGCCGACGGCAGCATGCGCGATGCATTAAGCCTCACAGATCAGGCGATTGGCCATGGCGGAGGACAGGTTAACGAAGCCGATGTCAGCTCCATGCTGGGGACTATCGAGCGCAGTTATGTGGTGGATATCTGTACTGCACTGGCCGGCGGCACAGGCACAGATGTCCTGGCTGCTATCTCAAGAATGGCTGAGCAGGCCCCCGACTACGATATGGCGCTAGCCGATGTACTGTCGATCTGGCACCAGGTGGCGATTTTACAGACCGTACCAGAAGCGCTGGACAAAGGTGTTAGTCATTATTCCCAGTTGCTCAATTTGGCAGCCCAGGCCTCGAAAGAAGATGTACAGCTGTTCTATCAAATCTGCCTGCTGGGGCGCAAAGATTTGCATCTAGCCCCAGACCTTAAGTCCGGCTTTGAGATGGTGATGTTGCGGGCCCTGGCATTCCGCCCTGAGGCCAATCCCCCAGCGAGAAAAAATTCCGATGCCACTGCTCCCCTGGAGGCGGAGTCTCCTGTAAAAAAGCCTCAACCTGAGGCCAGCGAGAACAGGCCTCCTCAGGCACCGGTAATGCAAATCGTGCCACCTCAGCAGGCGAATAGCGCCCTGGCTATAGAACCGACCTTTGAACCTGTTTTAGAGAGCCCTCCAGCGCCTCAAATACAAAGCCCTCCAGCGCCCCAAATACAAAGCCCTCCAGCGCCCCTAGTCGAAAGCCCTGAAGCGCCTCCAATAGAAAGCTCGCCAGCGCCTCACATAGACCTGTCGCCTGCGGCTCAGGTAGCGAGCACACCCAGGGCCCTTCAGCAGGAGCAGCCCGACACTGCGCAACAAGAAACACCCGAGGCCGGTCTAGCAGAGCCGGTCCCTGCGGTTGAGCCTCCAGCGCAGAAAAAAATAGCTCTGCAAGATTTTACTCCCCGCAACTGGATTGAGTTGCGTAGCCAGCTCAGCATAGGGGCATCGCTGGGCGAGATTGCCAGCCATTGCCTGTATCTCGGTCGTCAGGTCGACCAGCTGCAGTTTTTGATTGATAGCGATCAGACCAGCCTCTACGATGCTGCGCATCAGCAGAGTCTCGGCGAAGCGCTTTCCCAGTATTTTGGCGAGCCGGTCAGTGTTGAGATTAGCTTTGGTGTCGCCGAGCAAGAAACTCCAAGAGCGGCCGATATCCGGCAGAAAGCCGAGCGCCTTGCCGAAGCTGTAGAGACCCTAAATTCAGACCCAGCCGTAATTAAGTTTAAACAGATTTTTGAAGGCAGCCTGGACGAGAAGTCTGTGCGGCCTATTGATTAAGGTAACAACAGAGGACCAAATGGATATAAACAATCTAATGAAACAGGCTCAGCAGATGCAGGAGAAAATGGCTGCGATGCAGGACAGAGCCGCCAATGCAGAGGTGGTGGGCGAGTCTGGGGCCGGTATGGTGCAGGTGGTCATGACCGGGCGTCACGATGTGCGCAAGGTGACCCTAGACCCCTCGTTGATGAGCGAAGACAAAGAATTTCTCGAAGACTTACTGGCGGCTGCAGTTAATGATGCCGTGCGTAAGATCGAAGCTCAGAGCAAAGAGGCTCTCAGCACAATGACCGGCGGTATGGACCTTCCCCCGGGCTTTAAGATGCCCTTCTAGTGGAGGCTGTGCCTTGTACGGACCTGTAATAGACCAATTGATAGATGCATTGCGCGTACTACCGGGGGTAGGGGCAAAGTCTGCCCAGCGCATGGCGCTGCAACTGCTGGAGCGTGACAAGCTGGGTGCTGGCCGACTGGCGGAGAGCATCCAGGAGGCAGTAGAAAAAGTGGGTCGCTGCGGGTCCTGCCGCACCCTTACCGAACATAACCTCTGCGGCATCTGTAGCAATACTCGACGCCAGGCTTCGCAGATCTGTGTGGTCGAGAATCCCGCCGACCTCTATGCCATAGAGCAGGCGGGTAGTTTTCAGGGCAAATACTTTGTCCTACTGGGGCATCTATCGCCAATTGATGGTATTGGCCCAGAGCAGCTGGGTATCGACCAGTTGATCGAGCGCCTGCAACAGGATCAGGTCAGTGAGTTGATTTTGGCCACTAATCTGACGGTTGAGGGGGAGGCCACAGCTCATTTTATTGCCGACAAAGCCAAGGCCCTGGGTGTGGCTGTGTCGCGCATTGCGTATGGTGTGCCCATGGGTGGTGAGTTGGAATATGTTGATGGCGGCACATTAAATATGGCTCTGCAGAGCAGGAAGGTGCTTTAGATGCATCAGTGGATCGATAGCAACGACCAGCTTAAGCAACTCTGCGAAACACTGGCCCCGGTGGCCAAGTTAGCTTTGGATACAGAGTTTATTCGCACCGATACCTTTTACCCTAAAATCGCTCTAATACAGATTTCCGATGGCCAGCGGTGCTGGTTAATTGATGTACTGGCTATCAATCAGTTCACGCCCCTAAAGGCGCTGCTTGAGAGCCCCAACAATCAGTTGATACTGCATGCCTGTGCTGAAGATCTTGAAGTTTTAGAGCATGCTCTGGATATTAGGCCCAGCAATATTTTCGACACCCAGATCGCCGCAGGCATAGTGAATCTTGGTTACTGCATGGGCTATGCGCGGTTGGTGGACAGCCTGTTCGAGGTGAGTCTGGACAAGCAGGCGACTCGGTCCGATTGGCTGGCACGGCCTCTAAGTCAGCGCCAGCTCGACTATGCCGAGGTGGATGTGGAATATCTCCACGCCATGGAGGAGATTCTTAGCAAGGCTTTGGCAGAACAGGGGCGTCATGACTGGTTTGTTGAGGAAACAGAGGGTCTGTTCGTTACGGTAGACGGGCGCAAAGACCATCGTAACTACTATTTAAAACTAAAGGGTGCCTGGCGTTTGGGTATTAAATCACTGACAGTCCTCAATCGGCTCTGTGACTGGCGCGAGCATACGGCGCGGTTAAGCAATCGCCCTAGAGCTCATGTTATCAAGGACTCAGTATTAATCGAACTCGCCAAACGCCTGCCTTCGGCACGCGATCAGCTGTATGGTATTGATGATTGGTTTCCACGCTCGGTTAAGCGCTATGGCGATGCGGTACTGCAACAGATAGCCGAGGCTGCCAGCGACACCCCGGTGTTACCCATGCCCCAGCCACTGCCAAAAATGATTTCTTCAGTAATGCGAGAAATGCGTGACTCTCTGGGCAATGTGGCTCAGGATATGAAAATTCCCCAGGAATTTTTATGTAATAAAAAGGAACTGGAAGCCATTTTGCGCAGTTCCATGGAGGGCCAGTGCCAATGGCCAGAAAGACTAAACCAGGGATGGCGACTAGCCAGAGTAAAGCCCGCACTACAGGACGTACTTGATCGTACAGAAGCGTTATGACAGACCTTAACAACTCAAGCAGGATTCTCTGCGATATTTATAAAGGCAGTAAAAAGCAGGAGATGTATCTCTATGTACCCAAGTCAGATGGGCTCGACAATGTGCCAGAGGCTCTATTGGCCCGCTTTGGCGAAATGACTCTGGTCACCACGCTGGTGCTCACCGAGACGCGCAAACTGGCGCGCGCTGATATTATCAAAGTCATGGCGGAGATACAGGACCGCGGTTTCTACCTGCAGATGCCACCAACCCTTTACCCAGCGGCTGATCAGCCACCTAGTGCAATGAATAAATATGGCTGAATTTTGGCAGACAAAAACCCTTGACCAGATGAGCACCCAGGAATGGGAGTTGCTCTGCGATGGCTGTGCCAAATGCTGTCTGGTAAAACTTGAAGACCATTACAGCGGTGAGATTTTTCATACCAACGTCACCTGCGAACTATTGGACACTGAGAGCTGCAAGTGCATAGACTATGATGGGCGTCACAGTATAGTCGATGACTGTATCAAGCTGGATAGAGACAATATTCAGTCACTGGCCTGGCTGCCCAAGAGCTGCTCTTACCGCCTGATTGCCGCGGGAGAGACGCTTCCAGAATGGCATCATTTGGTGACTGGGTCTCAGGAGACATTGCACAGCTACGGAGCCTCATTGCGTGGTAAGGTGATATCTGAGCTTCATGTTCATGACGATGATATTGAAGACCATATTATTCAGTGGATTGACTGATTGGGTTAACAGATTATGTACAGCGCAGAAAATTATCTATGGGGCTGGGTAGCCTATTCAATAGGGGCCAGCTGTCTGCTGTTTTGTCTCTGGCTGCTGGTGCGAAAAATTCGCTTTGCCGCAGCACGGCATATTATTTTACTGCTGGGTATCATCAGCCTGTTTACACCAGTGACCGCCTATCAGGATGACCGCCATCTAGCGCCGGCATTTTTTGTCAGTCTCTATGAAGGTGTGCTCGCCTCAGGTGATGGGATGGGTTTTCAGCGTGGCCTTGCGCCTATACTGGCCATGTCGACGGTAACTATTTTGTTGTATCTTATTGTCAGACTAATCGGCTGGCGCTTAGCGCGTCGCAAACGTCAGTTGACAGAGCCAGAGTAATTTTTTAATAACTGATAATAAAAACGATAAAAAGCAGGGTATAGCATGACTGAACCAACTATCGAACCCTCCGCAAGCAGCAGTAAAAAAACCACCCCAAGCACATTGAGAATAGGCAAGCGCTACCGCGCCGAGCGGGTAGATACTGATTATGATGCCATTGTTGTAGGCTCCGGTATAGGTGGCCTCTGCTCCGCTGCACTGCTCAGCCAGATGGGCCAAAAAGTCATAGTACTGGAACAGCATTATACCGCCGGTGGCTTTACCCATGCCTACGAGCGCAATGGCTATGAATGGGATGTGGGGGTGCACTATATCGGCGATATGGGGCGTAAGAGCACCGGCCGCGGACTGTTTGACTATATCAGTGGCGGCAAACTGCAATGGGCGGAGATGGACCCTGTATACGACCGCATTATTCTCGGTGACGAGCAGTTTGATTTTGTGGCCGGCAAAGACAACTTTAAGCACAGTCTGAAACAGCAGTTTCCTGATGAAGCCGATGTTATTGACCAGTATGTGGAACTGGTGCTGAAGACCGGCAAATTTATGGGCAACATCAGCCAGCTAAAAGCCATGCCCAATATGATGGGCAAGCTGATGTCACTATCGAGCAAAAACAAATTGCCCGACTATGCACTGGACACCTCCTACAATGTGCTCAGGGGTCTGACTGACAATGAAAAGCTGATCGCGGTGCTCTGCGGCCAGTGGGGCGACCATGGTTGCCCGCCCAAAGAATCAACCTTCCTGATGCATGCGCTGATTGCTGGTCATTATTTTAATGGCGGCTTTTACCCTGTTGGTGGTGCCTCAAAAATTGCTGAAACTATTATTCCGCAGATCCAGGCCTCTGGTGGTGATGTATTTACCTATGCCGATGTGCAAGAAATTCTAGTGGAAAAAAATACTGCTATCGGAGTTAAATTGGTCGATGGTCACTGTATCCATGCCCCCACTGTAATCAGCAATGCCGGGGTCGTGAATACCTTCTCCAAGTTGCTGCCCCAGCCTATCAGCGAGAAGCTAGGCTATGTGCAAAAGGCCACAGCCCTGGAGCGTTCCATGTCTCATGTGGGCATGTATATAGGCTTAAAAGGCACTGCGGAAGAGTTGCAGTTGCCAAAAACCAATCTGTGGATTTATCTGGATCAGCATCATGATAAAAACGTCGCAGCTCTCAGGGCAGATCCCAGTGCGCCACTGCCGTTGGTCTATGTGTCCTTTCCCTCAGCCAAGGATCCGGATTTTCAGCGCCGTTATCCTGGCCGCTCCACCATTGAAATTGTCTCTGGTCCCTGTGACTATGAGCAGTACCGTCAATGGGCGGATAAAACCTGGGGCAAGCGCGGCGATGACTACGAGGCGCTGAAGCAAGACCTGTCGGAGCGCATGTTAGCTGCACTGTACAGGCAGATGCCCCACCTAGAAGGCAAGATTGACTACTCTGAGGTTTCTACACCGCTGTCCACCAGCCATTTCTGCCGCTACGAGCAGGGTCAGGCCTATGGGCTGGCCCACAACAAAGAGCGCTTTGAACAGGATTGGCTTAAACCAACCACATCATTGTCTGGCCTCTACCTAACGGGTCAGGATGTTGTTAGCTGTGGCGTAGTAGGTGCATTGATGTCGGGAATGATAACCGCAATGTCGGTAGTGGGCCTGAGAGGGGCAGGGCAGTTAATGAAAAAGATTAAATCCGGGGAGCTATTGCCCGTCAATTAAAACTTGTTGGGTTTGCCATGCTCGGCCAGCCAGTAACCCAGTCCGGAGACCAGGCTGGAAAACGCCAGTAGGCCCACAGGGGTAATGGTAAAGCTGTTAGGTATCAGCGCGATCACCTCAGTAACCGGGAAAAATGGATAGGCTACGGCGCCACCAAGAACGGTGGCGGCAATGGTAACAACTGTTTCCTGGCCCACAGAGACCTTGCGGCTGGCGGGTAGCTGAGCTGTAACTCGGCTAACAAAGCCCTGATCATTAAAATAGGGTTCGCTATTGCGGGTCTGAGCAAATAGATTGTCGATATCGGTGGTTGTGCTCATATTGCATCCTCATTCTGCCAGCTAGAGAGTAGCTCCCTCAGTTTGGCTCTACCCCTAGTTATACCTGTCTTCACTGTACCCAGCGGTATTTCCATAATAGTACATATCTCCTGATGAGTTAACTGCCGGTGCAGGTAAAGATGAAGTACCATGCGCTGCTGTGTTGGCAGTTGCTGCATGGCTCGGGCTAGATCCTGATGCAGCTCCTGCTGGGAAAAGTCGCTACTGACCGATTGCTCGGTAGTGCGGATAACAGTTTCATCAATACCGGTAACTTCCCGGTTTCTGGCTAGTCTGAAATGACTAACCATCTGGTTATAGGCAATGCGATAGAGCCAGCTGCTAAATTTGGCATCACCTTTGTAGCTACCTATGGCCTGAAAGGCCTTGATAAAGGTTTCCTGGGCAAGATCGTCCGCCAGGGCCTCATCCCAGCCGGTCATCTGACGCAAGGAGTAGCGCAGATCTGACTGATGGCGTTCTACCAGAGTCGCGAAAGCGTCGCGGCAATTGCTTGCCGCGACTCTCTCGATCAGTGCTTGGTCAGTAGGGGCCAGCAACTGTCTTAGCTGGCCTGATTATCATTGGACTCTCTGTTCATGCGCCACACGATCAGTTTACCAATACCAATAAATAGAGGAATCAGGGCAACGGCGGCAATATCCCAACCAACCAGCAGACCCAGGAATAGGAACAGGCCCGCGCCCACTGCTATATTGCGTACCGCACTCTGAAAGCTATCTGCCGGAGCGTCAGGCTCGGCACCGTTAATTGCCGTGAGTACTTCGGCTGGTACATCTTTACCTGCATCTAGATAGTCTTTAACTAGCGCTACTTTGACCATGCGTTTGCGGTGCTTGTAGTAAAGGATAGCGATAATAATAAATAGAGGCATACCAAATACCGCAATAATGGCGATAATCGCCTCTGCGCTGGAGTCGCTATCGATATCAATATCATGGCGCACCTCTAACTCCATATCATCATCGAGAGTTTCCAGGCTGTCTATCAGCTGCTCTTTTTCTTCCCCGCTAAGATCTTGCCACTCGGTCATGGCCAGGGTTTTGATGACTTTTTTGACTGACGCTATGCCGTCTTCCGATGACTGGAAGCGGATCATTGTGCCTTCCTGTTCGCCAGGAGCCTCTTCATCCCCTGTGAGCTCTTCATCGCTATTGATATCAGTTACCCAGGTATCGTCATCACCAGAGCCGCGGACCACAATTTTCATGGTTTTCTCGGGGCCTTCTTCGGTTGCAGAGAGCACTATCTCCACATGTTTTTCTACGATTTGCTGCTGAGCGTCCTGCTCTTCGGCAGACTCAGCCCCTAGGACGGGTGATAGCAGTAATGCTGCGGATAGCGGCAGGGCTTTAAATAGGTTGATGTTCATTAGTATCTCCATAGCTTTTAGGGCTTGTGAGCAAAGGTTATGCTAAGAGCAGCATTGGATGCTAGGTCATCTTAACGTTCATTGGTAGGACGCGGTCAAAAAGCAATTTGGATTCAAAAAGGTTGTTGGGGGTTTATTTTTCTAAAAAACCTCTGCACCAGCGGCGCAGAGGTTCTAAAGAGAGCGATTTAGGCTGGGCTCTTAGGCGAGAGCAAAACTGCCAATCACTGCAGTGGTAAGCATTATAGGTGCTAGGTAGATGGTCATTACGAGCAGGAAGTGTTTAATTAGGTCCGTTTTCATTACTTTCTCCATGTCCTTCGAGGGACTCAAAACTCAAGATCATGCATATCCGCATAATCTATTCTTTATGACAACGAAAATTCAGTAAGTACTCCGTGGTCATACATATTGCTGATTTTCATAATTAAGACGCCTCAAGAGGGCGATTTAGATTCAAAAAATAGTGCGGATTAGATTATTATGCTGGGCTAAGCGAAAAGACTAACTCAATGATGTGGATTCAGAAGATATGAAATTTACTGGTACAGACAACTATGTAGCCACCGAAGAGCTGCAGATGGCGGTAAACGCCGCGGTGACTCTGCAGCGACCTCTGCTAATTAAGGGGGAGCCGGGAACAGGTAAAACAATGCTGGCAGAAGAGGTAGCCGCTGCCCTGGGTAAGCCGCTGCTATGCTGGCATATTAAGTCCACCACCAAAGCCCAACAGGGTCTGTACGAATACGACGCGGTATCCCGTTTGCGAGATTCTCAGCTGGGCAGTGACAAGGTTCATGATATTGCCAACTACATAGACAAGGGCAAGCTCTGGGAAGCCTTCACAGCAGACGAGCAGGTGGTACTGCTAATCGATGAGATCGATAAGGCCGATATTGAATTTCCCAACGACCTGCTGCTTGAGCTGGATAAAATGGAATTTCATGTCTACGAGACCGGCGAGACCGTTAAAGCTGTTCAGCGCCCAATTGTCATTATTACCAGTAATAACGAAAAAGAGCTGCCCGATGCATTTTTGCGCCGCTGCTTCTTCCATTTTATTAACTTCCCCGACCGCATGACCATGCAACGCATTGTCGATGTGCACTTCCCCAAGATTAAGAAAACATTGGTGGATGAGGCTCTGGATATCTTCTTTGATGTGCGCAAGATTCCCGGTCTAAAGAAAAAACCCTCGACCTCGGAGCTGGTTGACTGGCTAAAGCTGGTGATGTCGGATGATATCCCAGAGGATATTCTGACTAATCGCGATCCTACCAAGGCAATTCCACCGCTATATGGTGCGCTGTTAAAGAACGAGCAGGACGTCCATTTACTCGAGCGACTGGCCTTTATGACCCGTCGTGCAGCACAGTAAAAAGTCGCCCCATGCTGATTAACTTTCTCTACACGCTAAAAAGAGCCAAGGTACCAGTTTCCGTCAAGGAGCTGCTGGTGCTCTTGGAGGCCATGGAGAAGCGCCTGGCGTTCGGTTCGATTGATGACTTCTACCTGTTGGCGCGCACCATTATGGTCAAGGATGAGAAGTACTATGACCGCTTTGATAAAGCCTTTGGTGCCTATTTTAAAAATCTCGAAAATGTCGATGGCATTATCGAGGCTTTGATTCCAGAGGACTGGCTTCGGCAGGAGTTTGAAAAGCACTTTACCGAAGAAGAAAAAGCCAAGATTGAAAGCCTTGGCGGCCTTGAAAAGCTGATTGAAGAGTTTAAAAAGCGTCTCGAAGAGCAAAAAGAGCGCCACGAGGGCGGCAACAAATGGGTGGGCACCAATGGCACCTCCCCCTTTGGCCATGGGGGCTTTAATCCCGAGGGCATCCGCATTGGCGGCCCCGGGGGTAAAGGCACAGCGGTTAAAGTTTGGGATGAGCGACAGTACCAGGACCTAGATGACTCGGTAGAGATTGGCACACGCAACATTAAAGTGGCTCTGCGACGCCTGCGCAAATTTGCCCGAGAAGGGGCGGCAGATCAGCTTGATCTGGATGACACTATCCGCAGCACAGCGCGCAATGCAGGCTTTTTGGATTTAAAAATGGTGCCCGAGCGTCACAATGCGGTAAAGGTGCTGATCTTCTTTGATATCGGCGGCTCCATGGACCCCTACGTGCGACTCTGCGAAGAGCTGTTCTCTGCGGCCAAGACAGAATTCAAGCACCTTGAGTACTTTTACTTCCACAACTGCATGTACGACTATGTCTGGAAGGATAATCATCGCCGTCGTGAAGAGCAGATGTCGGTGTTCGATCTGATGCACAAGTACTCGTCAGACTACAAGGTAATCTATGTCGGCGATGCCTCCATGGCACCCTACGAAGTCACCAGCCCCGGCGGCAGTGTTGAATATCACAATGAAGAGTCTGGCGCAGTCTGGATGCAGCGCATGGCCGAGACCTACGAGAAGCTTATCTGGATTAACCCGGTACAAGAAAAATACTGGGAGTACACACCCTCAATTACCATGATAAAAGAGTTGGTAGAGGATAAGATGTACCCAATGACTCTAAGTGGTCTCGAAGAAGGGATGCAGGTGCTATCACGTTAGTGTCCAGCAGCCAGGTCTCGAGACTCAGCAGGTCTTTCAAATCATAAAAACAAGAGATGGGTAGCATATTATGTTGGTTCAAGACGCAGTAGAACAGGCACAGAAGCGAGTTGGGCTGTCGGATAAGCAGCCACCACTGCCGGCAGATTCGCTGCTTGAACTATGGAATATGGCGGTAGCAGATAGCAGAGACCGACCTGCCTTTACCTGCCTTGGACAGACCCTTAGCTACGCCGAAGTGGATCAGCTGTCGCGACGGGTGGCCAGCTACTTCCAGCGCCGCCTCAAGTTGCAGGCTGGTGATCGCATAGCTATTCAGCTACCCAACCTGATTCAGTACCCTGTGGTGGTGATCGCCGCCTGGAAGCTGGGCCTGGTTATTGTTAACACCAACCCCATGTACACCCTCCGCGAACTGGTGCACCAGTTTACCGATGCCAATGTTAAAGCCGTGGTGGTGCTAGACCAGTTTTATGACACCCTCACCCAGGCCCTGCCCAAAACGTCCATTGAACATGTGATAGTGACTCGTCCCATTGACCTGCTACCGCAGCCAAAGAAAGCCCTCTTAGCCGGGTTGATGAAACTCACCGGCAAGCGCCCCACATTGCCCAAGGGAGACTGGATTCCGTTCGCTGAGTTGCTCTCAGCCGGCAGTAACTACAGCGGCCACAGAGCACAGATAGATGATGTGTGCGCGCTGCAATACACCGGTGGCACCACGGGAGCCTCCAAAGGAGTCATGCTGACTCAGGGTACCATTATGTCGAATATTGCCCAGTCACTGGATGTGCTGACCGTAGTGGAAGAACCGATTAAATATTGCACCACCATAGCGCCACTGCCGATCTACCATATCTATGCCTATGCCCTCTGTATGGGGCTGATGCCTGCCACTAGAGGGCATGCGGTACTTATCCCTAATCCCCGGGACCTGCCGGGCTTTGTCCGGGCGATTAAAAAGTTTAAGTTTGAGATCTTTGTCGGGCTCAACTCACTGTTTGTTGGTCTGCTGCAAAATAAAGATTTCCTTAACCTGGACTTCTCTCGTCTACGTATGACCTTATCTGGCGGCATGGCATTGATGGACTCGGTGGCCAATGATTGGGAACAGGCCACAGGCTGTGTGGTTAGCGAAGGCTATGGCATGACCGAGTCATCGCCCGTGATCTCAATGAATCCCTCGGGTTTTGAGAAAATTGGCTCAGCGGGTATTCCGATTGCCGGTACAGAGATCAAAGTGGTCAATGAAGAGGGCGTCGAGCAGGAAGTGGGCGGAGTCGGTGAGCTCTGTGTGCGCGGTCGGCAGGTGATGAAAGGCTATTGGCAGCGCCAGGAGCAGACCGACGAAGTGCTGATTGATGGCTGGTTGCATACCGGTGACATAGTGACCGTCGACGAAGAGGGCTATATTAAGATTGTCGACCGCCTGAAGGATATGATTATTGTCTCTGGCTTTAATGTCTATCCCAATGAACTCGAGCAGGCTTTGACACTGCATCCCGATGTGGCCCAGTGCGCCGCCATTGGTGTGGCGGACGATAAGGCCGGTGAGGTAGTCAAAATGTTTGTGGTGCGCACCAACCCGCAACTGACGGCTGAGCAGGTTATTGAGTACTGCAAAGAGCATATGGCAGGCTACAAGGTGCCAAAGTTTGTAGAATTCCGCGACGAGCTGCCCATGACCAATGTAGGCAAGGTGCTGCGTAAAGATTTAAAAGCTGAGGAACAGGCCAAGGCTGCATAAGCGGCGTCCCGGCTAGTCCCGGATTAGTAAACAGAGAATAACCATGCGACTTATTATTGGAATGTCCGGATCCAGCGGCGTTATCTACGGTATCAGAATGCTGGAGATGCTAGCCGCCTGCGAGAGCATAGAAACCCATCTAATACTCAGCAGTGCCGCGCGTATGAATATCGGCATAGAGACCGACTGGAAAGTCGAAGATGTTGAAGCCCTGGCCGATGTGGTGCACAACAACAAAAATATTGGTGCCAGCATAGCTAGCGGTTCCTTTAAAACCGCCGGTATGGTCATTGTGCCCTGTTCCATGAAAACTCTCTCTGGCGTAGCCAACTCCTATGCTGATAACCTGATTGTTCGCGCCGCCGATGTGGTCCTTAAAGAGCGCCGTAAGCTGGTCATAGTGCCCCGCGAGTCACCGCTGCACACAGGTCATTGCGAATTGATGCTTAAAGCCAGCCAGATAGGCGCCATACTCTGCCCACCATCACCGGCGTTTTACACCGAGCCCAAAACCATTGATGATATAGTCAATCACTCTGTGGCCCGCATACTGGACCTGTTCGATATAGAATCCGATAGCCTCAAGCGCTGGCAGGGCAATGTCTAAAGACCAGACAAAGCTCAAAGCATTTTTGCAGGCCGAGTCTGTACTCACACTAGCCACAGGCGATGCCTGCGGCCCCTGGTCAGCCCCGGTGCTCTATGTGGCTGACCTCGGCACTGAGCCCTTTGTCCTGTATTTTTTATCCTCCGCCAATAGCCGCCATATTAAAAGCCTGCCCTTAGATGGCGCCGCCGCAGTCTCCATTTACTCCGACTACGATGGCCACTGGCAATCCATCCGCGGCGCGCAAATTCACGGCAGCATAGACCAGGTTGCCGAAACGGAGAGGGCGGTCATTGCCGAGGCTTACTTCGCTCGCTTCCCGGAAATTGCCGGCCTGATCGACAGCCCCCAGACCGAGCAGGAAAAACTCATAGGCGCCGCCTTTGGCCGCAGCAATTTTTATCGTGTCACCCCCTCCTTTGTACGCTTCACCAATAATGGTGATAGCTTCGCAGGCCGAACTGAGTGGCAGCTGTAAAATCGCCCTCTTTAGTCAACCACAGAAAACCTCCACATGATGCAAAAGGCGCATAATATTCTGCATAGCCTCTATGGCTACGATAGTTTTCGTGGCCACCAGGCAGAGATAATCGAGACTGTCAGTGCCGGCAATAATGCCCTGGTACTTATGCCCACCGGGGGTGGTAAATCCCTTTGCTATCAGATTCCCTCATTGCTACGGGATGGTGTTGGGGTCATTATTTCGCCATTAATCGCCCTGATGCAGGACCAGGTAGATGCCATGCAGCAGCTGGGTGTAAAGGCAGCTTTCTTAAACTCCAGCCTCGACCACAGCCAGCAGAATAGTATTGAACAGCAGTTGCTGGCAGGGCAGTTGGATCTGCTTTATATAGCACCGGAGCGCCTGATCCAGAGTTACACCCTCGACCTGCTCAGCCGCTGCCAACTGGCACTGTTTGCCATTGATGAAGCCCACTGCGTATCCCAGTGGGGCCATGATTTTCGCTCCGATTACCTGTCTCTGAGTCTATTGCAAGAGCGCTTCCCCGCGGTACCGCGGATTGCCCTAACCGCCACCGCCGATATTCGTACCCGTAAGGAGATTATTGAGCGGCTGTCGCTCACCGGCGCCAACGCGTACATCAGTGGCTTTGATCGCCCCAATATCCGTTATGCCATTGCCAATAAAACTACCCCGAAAAAACAGCTGCTGGCGTTTTTACAGCAGCGTAAAAGTGAAGCGGGAATTGTCTATTGCCTGTCGCGAAAGAAGGTAGAAGATACCGCAGAATGGTTAAGTCAGCAGGGCTTCAATGCGTTGCCCTATCATGCAGGATTGCCAGCACAGCTTAGACAGACACATCAAAATAGATTTCTGCGCGAAGATGGCGTCATTATTGTCGCCACCATCGCCTTTGGCATGGGTATAGATAAACCAGATGTTCGCTTTGTTGCCCATTTGGATTTACCCAAAAGTATCGAGGCCTATTACCAGGAAACGGGTAGGGCAGGACGCGATGGTCAGGCCGCGGATGCCTGGATGGTTTATGGCTTGCAGGACGTTGTACGATTGCAGCAGATGGCGCAGGGTTCAGAGGGGTCGGAGCAGCATAAGCGCGCCGAACGTCATAAGCTCGATGCCATGCTGGGTCTCTGTGAAGTTACCAGCTGTCGTCGAAAAGTGTTGCTGAGCTATTTTGCTGATGAGGCGCCCAACCAATGCGGTAACTGCGACAACTGCCAGCTACCGCCAGAGACCTGGGATGCGACCGAGGCCGCACAAAAAGTTTTATCCTGTGTTTATCGCACCGGCCAGCGCTTTGGCGTGATGCATGTCATGGATGTGCTACAGGGAAAAGAAAACGACAAGGTGTTGCAACATAGTCACCAACAGCTAAGTACTTTTGGTATTGGTCGCGATATTCATGAGGCGCAGTGGCGGTCGGTCATTCGCCAGCTTGTGGTGCGTGGTTTTTTACGTGTCGATCTTGAGGGATATAGCGCACTGCAGCTTACCGATTTGTGCCGACCAGTGTTAAAAGGCGAGCAGTCGTTACATCTGCGCAAAGAAGAAATTAAAGCGCCGTCCAGTAAAAAATCGGGTTCCAAGTCAGGGCGTAAAGCCCAGATACTACCCGAAGACCAAGAGCTATGGGATGAACTGCGAGAATGCAGAAAATTTCTGGCTGAAGAGCACAATGTGCCACCCTACGTAATCTTCCACGACGCCACCCTCAAAGAGATGCTCGACACCATGCCCACCTCGCCCAGTGAGATGCTGCGTATTAACGGAGTAGGGGACAGCAAGCTGGAAAAATACGGCGGTGACTTTTTGGATATTCTTCGTCGTTATGCTGAGGCTGGTTAGTACCTTCAAAGATTCCGGTCGCCCGCTGCTTTTAACCAGTCGAGGCCGAGGCGTGGCTGTAGTTCAGGGCCTTGAAGAATATGAAAGAAACGGAATCCTTCAGTCAGGTTCAGGATGACAAGTTTTTGGTTGATTCAGGATGACATTGTGTTTCAGGCTCAGAATAGTAATTCCCCAATAACTAAACCCACTCCATCCGCAATGTACTGCCCACATGGGCAATTAAACGCTGGGGAATATCCAGCTCTTTAGAAAGCTGTACCCCATCTATGCCAAAGCTATGGAGAATAACTTGCTGGTGGCGCTGCACACCGGCATCAACTACACCACCCACCAA
>CBFHMK010000002.1:0-259972 GCA_965656965.1 uncultured Porticoccaceae bacterium | reverse complement strand
GGGTTGCTGCTAACTATGAACCCTGGCTCGTTGTCGACAAAATGGCAAATCTCAATGAGTTGCTGGAAGACGAAATTTTGTTGGCGCTGCCCCTGGTTAATTACCATGCGACGGGGCAATGTACCGGCGATACCTTTATAGCTGAGGTGGAGCCTGTGGGTGATGCGGTTGTTTCGGACAACCCATTTAATGTTTTACTGCAGTTGAAGAAGTAATCGACTGCTATTAATTTTTTGCTTAGGAGTTCCTATGGCTGTTCAAAAGAGTCGCAAGACAAGATCAAAGCGCGGCATGCGCCGTTCACACGATGCCCTGACTGCAGCAACTGTTTCAGTTGATGCGGTAAGCGGTGAGAAGCACCTGCGCCACAATGTGACTGCGGATGGTTTTTACCGCGGTCGTAAAGTCGTTGAGACTAGCGCCGACTAGCTGAATTACATTCATTGGCAGATTCTCTTAGAATTGCCGTTGACGCTATGGGTGGGGACTACGGTCCCCGCGTTATAGTAGCCGCGCTTATTAGCTCGCTCCGCAAGCACTCCAGTGTTACTGCGCTTTTATTTGGTGACCAGCAAAAGCTGGAGGCCGAACTATCCCTGTGTTCCGATAGCTCCCTGCTGACTAGAATTCAAGTCAAGCATTGTATGTCCCAGGTATCCGACTCAGATCGGCCCTCTACTGCTATCAGAGATAAACGCGACTCATCGATGGGGAAGGCCCTTACTGCTTTAGCCAAGGCTGATGCTGCTGCCTGTGTGAGTGCTGGTAATACCGGAGCACTTATGGCGCTGGGAATGGTTACCTTAAAAAAACTCCCCGGTGTCTCCAGGCCGGCGATATGCACTACATTTCCGACGAGTCGGGGTAAATCCTATATTTTAGATCTGGGCGCGAATGTTGACTGTACTGCTCAACAATTGGCGGAGTTTGCTCTGCTGGGTTCGCTCACTGTTCAAGAGATTGAGAGTATCGACAGGCCTCTGGTGCGTTTGCTAAATGTTGGCAGTGAAGCTAACAAGGGTAGCCAGGTGATCAAGCAGACTGCAGAGCTACTGGAGGCAGAAACGCTGCTAAACTACTGTGGCTATGTTGAGGGCGATGGTATTTTTCAGGGTCTTGCCGATGTGGTTGTGTGCGATGGTTTCACTGGCAATGTGGCTTTGAAGACCAGTGAGGGCGTAGCTCGCATGGTTGATGATATGGTCCAGAGTCTAGCCACTCAAAGTTGGTTAGCCCGCTTGGGAGCGCTGTTGATACGCGGGCCGCTCTCAGTACTGAAATCTAGGCTCAATCCGGCGCAATATAACGGCGCCTATCTGTTGGGACTCAATGGTGTGGTTATCAAAAGTCATGGTGGCGCTGATGAAAAAGCCTTCGGCCATGCTATCGATGTTGCTGTTGAAGCTGCCAAACACAATCTGCCAAGTATTTTGTCGCCTATACTTCAGAGCAAGTTAGACTGCAATTAAATCGAATAGAGGATTTATGATACAGAGCAATTTGGCTTTTGTTTTCCCCGGCCAGGGTTCACAGAAGGTGGGTATGTTGGCCGAATTGGCTGCCGCTAACCCCAGTGTTGAAGCTACCTTCCGGGAGGCTTCAGATGCACTCGGCTACGACGCTTGGCAAATGATTCAGCAAGGCCAGCAAGAGGAAATCAACCTCACCGAGCGGACTCAGCCATTATTACTGGCTAGTAGTCTGGCTATCTGGCGCCTGTGGAACGAGAAAGGCGGTCCTCTGCCTGCTCAGATGGCTGGTCATAGCTTGGGTGAATGGTCCGCACTGGTCTGCGCTAATGTGTTGGATTTTGCGGATGCAATAAAAATTGTTCGTGCTCGAGGGTCCTACATGCAGAAGGCTGTTCCTGTTGGCGTGGGCGCTATGGCTGCTATTTTGGGCCTCTCTGATGATATTATTTTGGATGCCTGCAATACCGCTCGACAGGACGATATTGTCGATGCGGTTAATTTTAATGCGCCTGGGCAGGTCGTCATTGCCGGTACTGCGGCGGCAGTTGATCGTGCCATCAGAATCTGCAAAGAGGCCGGGGCAAAACGCGCTATGGCTCTTCCCGTTAGTGCGCCGTTCCATACACGGTTGATGCAGCCTGCTGCAGAGCAGCTGACCGACTTAGTGATGAGCACTGCATTTGCCAGCCCCAGGGTCCCTGTAATACATAATCTCCATGGCCGTCCGGAGAGCAATCCTGAAACCATCAAAACCCTGATGCTTGAGCAAATCTACAAACCAGTCATGTGGGTAGACTGCATTCAGGGCTTAAAAGCCACGGGGGCAGAGCTATTTGTCGAGTGTGGTCCAGGCCGAGTACTGAATGGGCTTACCAAACGAATTGATCGTGATTTAACTTCTTTTTCTACGGATGATGAAGCTAGTCTCGATAATGCATTAACCTCAGTTTAATAAAAATTAGGAGTAGGGCATGACAGTTGAACGAAAGGTGGCACTGGTCACAGGTGCAAGCCGGGGCATTGGCGCCGCCATTGCTGATGATCTTGGGTGCTCAGGCCATATTGTAATCGGTACTGCCACCACAGAAGCCGGTGCTGAAAAGATTAGTCAGCGTTTTGCGGATAACAATATTTCTGGCCGCGGCATGGCGCTTAATGTCACCGAAGCTGGATCTATTGAGGCTGTTTTGAAGAGCATTACAGACGAGTTTGGAGCACCTACTGTTCTGGTGAATAACGCAGGTATTACCAGAGATAACATCATCATGCGTATGAAGGATGATGAGTGGATGGATGTGGTGAACACTAATCTCAGTGCTGTCTTCCGACTATCCAAGGCCTGTGTGCGCGCCATGACTAAGGCTCGCTGGGGGCGTATCATCAACATCAGCTCTGTCGTAGGGTCGATGGGTAATGGTGGCCAGAGTAACTACAGTGCTACCAAGGCTGGCGTTGAGGGTTTTGCCCGGGCGCTGGCAAAAGAGCTGGGCTCCAGAAACATCACGGTCAATAGTGTGGCTCCAGGATTTATAGACACAGATATGACCAAGGATCTGCCTGATGCCAATAAAGAGGCTATGCTGAGTCAGATTCCGCTGGCCCGTCTGGGTGCGCCAGAAGAGATCGCCGCAGTGGTAAGTTTTTTGGTATCCGATGCTGCTGGCTATATTACTGGCGAAACTATCCATGTTAATGGCGGTATGTACATGGCTTAAGCCTATGATTTTATTGTAGTTTCAAGCTTTTTTAAAAAGGGCACTAGCATTTTCGGAATTGTCAGGTAAAATGCGCGCCCATAATTCACAGATTAGCGTTATCGCAGCTTAATCGCTAGATAACAGGTTAGACATCAGATCCCTTAATAGGAGTGGAAGCACGATGAGCAACATTGAAGAACGCGTTATTAAAATGGTTGCAGAGCAACTGGGTGTTAAAGAAGAAGATGTAAAGACAACTTCATCTTTCGTTGAAGATCTAGGCGCTGATTCTCTGGACACCGTTGAGCTGATCATGGCTCTGGAAGAGGAGTTCGATGCTGAAATTCCTGACGAAGAGGCTGAAAAAATTGCCACAGTGCAGGACGCGATCACCTATATTAACGCCAACGGCTGATTTAGGTTTTTGTTTTAAAAAGCCGCTCCTTTTGGGGCGGTTTTTTTATGCCTGTTAGTTTTGTCATAATGGGCCCTATAATGGGAACAAAGGCCCTGACGCAGGTGCGCAAATCCCTAAAGGGGAAACTATGCTTTACCACAGTATTAACGGTCAATTTGGCGGCATACAGGCGCCGGATGAGGGGTTGCTTGATCGCGGCCTTGCCTACGGGCATGGATTATTTGAGTCGATGCTTCTATGCAGTGGTACCACAGCTCTCCAAAACCAGCATGTAGAGCGTATCTACCGAGATGCAAAGAAACTGGGTATAAACCTACAGCCGTCGATTTTGCATGATTATCTGAATGATTTTCAGTCTTCGCTAAATAGCCACAAGGTCGAGGCCGGCGTTATAAAGCTTATGGTCACCGCCGGTATTGGCGGGCGCGGCTATCAGAGCCCCGATTCGATCAGCCCAAAAGTAATCTGTGCCTATACTGTGCTGCCAGATTCCCTGAGCGAGCAGAGGGCCAAGGGAATTAAACTCTGGCGCTGTGATTACCGCCTGCCACAGAATCCGAGATTAGCCGGCATCAAACATTTAAATCGGCTAGATCAGGTGATGGCACGGCGAGAATGGGGCTCATCAGATTATGCTGAGGGCTTGATGCTTGACCAGGCTGGCGGCGTTATCGAGGCGACAGCGGCTAATATTTTTATTAGAACAAAGCAGGGCTGGGAGACGCCGCTGCTATCTGAGGCGGGAGTGGCCGGGGTGATGCGCTCTGTTCTCATTAGAGAAATATTTGCTGCCGAAAATATTGCGCCTTCTATTGCGGCTATCCCTCTACAGCGACTGGAAGACTGCAGTGAGATGTTTGTCTGTAATGCTATTAGAGGTATTGTTCCGGTGGTCGGTATAGCTCAGTCGAGCGATCTTCGGTCCGCCGCTATTAGCTTTGAGATCGGCGAGCAGACCAGGTCATTGCAGAATGCCTTAACCCAGCGGTATCCCTGTTTTCAATGAGTAGATTCTTCCTGCGTTTAGCTATTATTTTCGCGATCCTGTCTGCGGCGGCTTGGTTTGGGCTGCAAGCCTTTGTAACCTATCATATGGAT
The DNA here is from genome assembly GCA_965656965.1 of uncultured Porticoccaceae bacterium. GTDB lineage: Bacteria > Pseudomonadota > Gammaproteobacteria > Pseudomonadales > Porticoccaceae > HTCC2207. The sequence continues at coordinate 255,287 of CBFHMK010000002.1, read as the reverse complement.
ATGCCAGTTAACCTGGCTAGCCAGTCAACTCTAGAGGCAGATAATCGGCTGCTGTGGGTGGTGCATAGCGGCAGTAACCTCAGTCAGGTCAATCGACAGCTATATGAGCAGAGTATTGTTTCTCGGCCAAAGCTAATGGCTCGCTATGCCAAACTCAACAAGCGCGCCCGCATTCAGGCCGGTAGCTATTGGATTACACGGCAGGATAGTGCTAGAACTCTGCTCGACAAATTCAACCGCGGGGAGGTGATTGAGCATCAGATTACCTTCCCGGAGGGCTGGTCCTTTAAACAGTGGCTGGCACACCTAAATTCAAGTCTAGAGTTTTCTGGTGACCCAGAGCAATCTGCCGCTGAAATGTTGGCGGAGGCTGGAATTGAGCTTGAGCATCCGGAGGGCTGGTTTTTCCCTGATACCTATAGTTACCGCGGCACTGATACCAGAGCGGATATTTTGCTTCGCGCACATCAGAAGATGGTTAGTCTGTTAGACCAGGCCTGGCAAGGTCGTGACCCCAATCTCCCCTATGCCTCAGCCTATGAGGCTCTGATAATGGCCTCTATTATTGAAAAAGAGACCGGCCTGGCTGCGGAAAGAGGGGAGATTGCTGGGGTATTTGTTCGCCGTCTCAATAAAAAAATGCGTCTACAGACCGACCCAACGGTCATTTATGGGCTGGGAGACGCCTATCGGGGGGATATACGACGAAAGCATCTCAGGCAACGAACTGCCTACAACACCTATATGATTAATGGCCTGCCGCCAACCCCTATAGCAATGCCCAGTGCCGCTGCGATTAATGCAGCACTTCATCCCAAGCAGGGTTCTAGCCTATACTTCGTGGCGCGGGGAGATGGCGGACATTATTTTTCCGATAGCCTTGAAGAACATCTCAAGGCAGTTAAGCAGTACCAAATTAATCAGCGAGCGCAGAACTATCAGTCTGCGCCCCCAGCACTGTAAGAATCACGGAATTAACATGCGCGGAAAATTTATCACCATTGAGGGTACCGAAGGAGTGGGTAAAACCACCAACATAGAGTTTATTCAGGAATGGCTGAAGGCTAAGGGGCTAGCCTACCTTTGTACTCGTGAACCTGGAGGGACGCCGATGGCCGAGCAAATCCGCGAGCTATTGCTGGCCCCGCGCGAAGAGCTAGTCTGCGATACAGCGGAGCTACTGCTTATGTTTGCTGGTCGCGCTCAGCACCTTAATCAGGTTATAGAGCCATCTCTAGCGGAGGGTGCCTGGGTGCTCTGTGATCGCTTTACCGATGCCACCTATGCCTATCAAGGCGCTGGCCGAAATATGCGTAAGGATTTGATTGCAGAGTTGGAATTGATTGTGCAGGGTAGCCTGAGGCCTGACCTGACCTTAATTCTTGATATCCCAGTGGAGCTAGGGCTAAAGCGTGCCAGTGAGCGCAGCGAGCCAGATCGTTTTGAGCGGGAGAAGGCGGAGTTTTTTCATAGGGTGCGTGAAGGTTATCTGGAGATAGCGCGGGAGACTCCAGATCGCTGTGTGGTTATAGATGCCTCGCAATCGCTGGCGGCTGTGCAGCGTGAGATTAACATTGCGCTTGAGGCATTTTGGTTTTCATCTGAGGAATCTGGTTGATGGCGGACCAAGAATTTACAGCCCCCATTCCCCTGGCTCTGCCTTTACCCTGGCAGGAGCAGCTCTGGCAGAGCTTTAATCGCCGTCTTGAACAGGGGCGGTTAACCCATGCTCTGATGCTTACAGGGCCGCAGGGCATAGGCGTGGATCGTCTGGCATATGCTTTTGCTCAGCGACTATTGTGCTCTGCAGAAATGAGTAAATATGCCTGCGGCACATGCAAAGGTTGCCATCTCTTAATGGCCGGTAATCATCCGGACTTTTCTGTATTGGGAGCTCTGGACAATAATCCAGAGCTTAGTCAGGGGCATCACCAGGTGAAGCCCCCAGCCGTTAAAGTTGATCAGATTCGAGAGCTCTGCACCAAGCTGTCAAAGACAGCTCAGCAGGGCGGCTGGAAAGTAGCGCTGATTACGCCAGCTGAGGCGATGAATATCAGTGCATCTAATGCTCTGCTCAAAAGCCTAGAAGAACCTCAGGGAAAGACATTGTTGATCCTAGTATCCTATCGCCCCAGTCAGGTCGCCGCCACCATTCGCAGTCGCTGTCAGGTTGAAAGCCTGCCCATACCAGAGTCTGAGACTGCGAGTCGCTGGCTTGCCGAGGTCAGCGGCGATAGTGCCGCAGCAGAAAGCTGCATGGAACTTGCCGGGGGGCGACCATTGCTTGCGCTGGAGTACATGCAGGGCGATAGCCTCCAGCAGAGACGAGATTTTGAAGCCCTGATTGATCGTGTTCGCCAGGCTGATGTTTCACCCCTGGATGCCGCGCAACAGTGTCAAAAACTCAATAGTGATCAGATGCTGGAATGGTTTATGAACTACCTCCATCGTCTGGCAACTGGCGAACTTCAAAACCGGCCTAATGCTGCTCTATTTAGTTTCTCTGACAAGTTGCACAGGGCAAGAGGCTGGGTGCTATCGGGCTCTAATATCAACCCTCAGCTGCTCTGGGAAGAGCTCTTTATGGACTGGATGCAGGTATTCCGTCGCCGCTCATAGTCCAGATTAGATTATTCTGCCCCTGAGCCATTTAGACCCATGCTATGTGCTACTCTGTACATACGCGCTGCATGTTGCAAGGATGATAACAGGGAGACAGGTTATGGCTGGCAGAAGCGGATTTAGCGGTGGTAAAGGTGGCATCTTGGCCCTGGAGATTAAAGATGATGCAGAGCTCTACGAGCATTACATGTCTTTTGTTGAGGGGGGAGCACTGTTTGTGCCGACCAAAAAGAATCACGAACTGGGTGATGATATTTTCTTCTTGTTGAGCATCTATCTGCACAGTGAGCCAATTCCAATGACTGGCACTGTGGTCTGGGTTGCTCATCGCGGATCAGGCAGTTCAAAACGGGAGGGTGTTGGTGTGCAGTTTACTGCAGATCAAGCAGAGCTTAAAATACAGATAGAGCAGGCTTTAACTGGTAAGGTGACATCCCATCATCCTACCCTAACCATGTAATTACAGAATAAAAAAATAATCCTATGCTGGTAGATTCTCACTGTCACCTCGATCACCTAGATTTAAGCGATCGAGAGGGCGGCCTTGGAGCGGTCATCGCTGATGCCCAGGCTCGCGGCGTTAAACAATTCCTGAGCGTTGCTGTGGATCTTGCAACCTCCGCCTCGCTGGTGGATATCACTGCAGCCTATAGCAATATTTATTCTTCTGTGGGCGTTCATCCGCTGCAAAAAGTCGATCAGCCGGTACCCAGTGTTGAACAGCTAGTCGCGCTATCCAAGGCGCCAGCGGTGGTAGCTATAGGAGAGACTGGTCTGGATAATTTCTATAGCGCAGATACTCATCAATGGCAGCGCGATAGCTTTATTAACCATCTTCAAGCCAGCCAGCAGACTGGCAAGCCGATTATTATCCACACTAGGGATGCGCGGGAGGAAACTATCGAGCTTCTGCGCCAGTATCCTCTGGAGGCAGGTGGTGTTATGCACTGTTTTACCGAGACCTGGGAGATGGCTAAGGCGGCGCTAGAGCTGGGTTTTTATATTTCTTTTTCCGGGATTGTGACATTTAAGAGTGCCGATGAACTCCGCGGAGTGGTTGAGAAGGTACCCCTTGATCGACTTTTGGTAGAGACCGATTCACCCTGGCTGGCTCCTGTACCACACAGAGGTAAGCAAAATGAGCCGCAGTATGTTCGTGAGGTAGCCGAATCTGTGGCTTTGCTCAAAGGTATTTCAGTGGAAGAATTAGCGGAAATTACCACACAAAATTTTCACCGATTGTTTAGAATACCCAGCAATTAGATAAGACTGAGTGACCAGCATGTCAGATCCCGTAATCCCAGATTCGCAGTTTATTATCCGCACTTTTCCCGTTGGCCCGCTTGGCTGTAACTGTTCGGTTATTGGTGATCGTCTGTCGGGTCGAGCGTTGGTTATTGATCCAGGTGGTAATGCTGAACAGATTCTCGCTCTCCTCAATGAGCTCAATCTTAAAGCCATAGCCATTATTCATACCCATGCGCATCTGGATCATATTCTTGCCGCTGGGGAAATTAAGAATGCGACCGGCGCGCCTATCTATCTCCACGAAGGAGATCAGTTTCTCTGGGATATGGTGGAAGAGCAATGTGCTCGGTTCGGTGTGCCAGCGGTTAAGCTTCCTGACCCCGATCATTACCTTCAGGATGATCAGGATCTTGGTTGCTGTGGCGGCGTTGCTATCCATACCCCGGGGCATACGCCTGGCTCGATCAGTTTCTATTTTGAGGAATATAAAACTTTGATCGCCGGAGACACATTATTTCAGGGGAGTATAGGCCGCACTGATCTACCTGGTGGCAATTTTGATCAAATAATTACCTCAATTAAAGAGCGTATCTACAGTCTTGATGACGAAGCCGTAGTGGTAACTGGGCATGGCCCAAGCACCAGTATAGGCTACGAAAAAATGGCCAATGGCTTTGTCCGCGTATAAGGAATAAAAATGAAACAACAATTAGCAACCATGCTGGAACTGCAGGGCGATATGAACACTAAGGTCCATGCGGACTGGCAACAACAAAACTTTGAATGGTATCGAGCCATTTGGGTGGAATGTGCTGAATTACTGGATCATTACGGCTGGAAGTGGTGGAAAAAACAGACCCCTGATGTTGATCAAATTGCACTTGAGCTAGTCGATATTTGGCACTTTGGCTTAAGCCTGTTGCTACTCAAAGGGGATTCTATCGAAGCGATCAGTGATCTGGTAATTTCTGAGTTTGATCAGCAGCAGGGTGGCGAAACCTTTGCTGTTGATCTGGAACAGTTCACCGCGCAGACCCTCATAACCAAAGAATTTGATATTGCTGGCTTTGCGCGACTTATGGATGGCATCAATATGGACTTTGAAACCCTCTATGTTGGCTATGTAGGCAAGAATGTTTTGAATTTCTTTCGTCAGGACAATGGCTATCAGGATGGTAGTTATCACAAGCAGTGGGGTGGTAAGGAAGATAACGAACACCTGGTGGAAATAGTGTCTCGTCTGGATACAGGAGCAGCTGATTTTAAAGACCAGCTATATGCTGAGATGAACTCGGTCTACAAAGAGCTCACTGCCTAGGACCCATTTACTTTATCAATGCACTCTATAGCAATGGCGGGGCAGGTTTAGCGCCGCCATTGGTGCATTTTTCTGCTACCCCATTATAATGGCGCCCGAAATAAGGCGTTCCCTACACAACCCACATAGATTTACGGAGATTCACTGTGACCTCACCCGTTCGCGTTACTGTTACAGGTGCAGCTGGGCAAATTAGTTATTCCCTCCTGTTCCGCATCGCCGCCGGCGAAATGCTTGGCCCCAATCAGCCTGTAATTTTGCAGATGCTGGAAATCACACCCGCGCTTGAGGCGCTTAAGGGTGTGGCTATGGAATTAGACGACTGTGCATTTCCGCTGCTTGCCGGAATGGTTTGCACCGATGATGCTGCTGTTGCCTTCAAGGATGCGGATTACGCACTCTTGGTTGGGGCTCGCCCCAGAGGGCCTGGTATGGAGCGCAAGGATCTTTTAGAAGCCAATGCAGCGATTTTTTCGGCCCAGGGTAAGGCGATCAATGCTAAGGCTTCTAAAGCGATTAAGGTGTTGGTTGTGGGCAACCCAGCTAACACTAACTCGCTGATCGCGCAGCGCAATGCGCCGGACATCAATCCTCGTCAATTTACCGCCATGACGCGCTTGGATCACAATCGTGCTCTCACCCAAATAGCCAATAAGACCGGTACAACGATCAACGATGTGACCCATATGACCATCTGGGGTAATCACTCAGCGACACAGTACCCTGATTTGCACCAAACTCAGGTTAATGGCGAGCCCGCCATGGGGATGATAGATCAGGATTGGTATGAAGCTGATTTTATTCCTACAGTACAGCAGCGTGGTGCGGCTATTATTAATGCTCGTGGGGCTTCGAGCGCCGCCTCTGCAGCCAATGCGGCAATCGCCCATATGCGTAGCTGGGCGCTAGGCACAGCAGAGGGTGATTGGGTAAGCATGGGCGTTTATAGCGATGGTAGCTATGGTATTGCCAAGGGCTTGATCTACTCATTCCCCTGTGTCTGTAAAGGTGGCGACTGGGAAATTGTGCAGGGCTTAGACATTAATGATTTCTCGCGCAGCAAAATGACAGCCACAGAGCTAGAATTGACTGAAGAGCGCGATGCAGTGCAGCATTTGCTACCATAACCAGTCACCAAGATAAGTTTAAAAGGACCGTTGAGCATAGCTCCGCGGTCTTTTTTTTGTTTTCAGCAAAATAAACCCAGTATTCATTGGCGATGCTCCAGAAAAGTTTGCTAAAGTGAGGCGCTAAATTTTTGGTTATTGTGTAGGGAGAAATTTGTGGCATTTGCTCAGGTCGGGAAGCTTGCTCCGGCGTTTTCACTGTTAGATCAGCGAGGCAATAAAGTCAGCCTTAAAGATTTTCGGGACAGTAAAAATGTTGTGCTGTATTTTTATCCAAAAGCCATGACCCCCGGTTGCACAGTGCAAGCCTGTGGTATTAGAGATAGCAAGCAGGCCTTTGAGGCTCTGGATACAGTGGTATTAGCGGTAAGTCCGGATTCTGTCGATAGGTTGGTGAAGTTTGAAGACAAGCAAGAACTCAACTTTACACTGTTGTCGGATGAAGACCACGCTGTCACGGAAAAATTCGGCGCCTGGGGGCTCAAGAAATTTATGGGTCGCGAGTTTATGGGTGTTTTGAGATCAACTTTTATTATCGGTAAAGATGGCCGCATTGCTCATGTAATGGATAAGGTCAAGACCAAAACTCATCACGAAGATGCCCTCAACTGGGTCCAGGAAAATCTTGGTTAAACCTCTGTCATTATGTCAAATTTAGTCTAAGGAATTTTATCTATGTTATTTATCTCAAGTGCTTTTGCTCAGTCTGCTGGTACGCCAGAAACAAACCCGATGTTTACTCTGGTGATGTTTGGCGGCCTGTTCGTCTTCTTTTACTTTATGCTAATAAGACCGCAGCGCAAGCGTCAAAAGGAACATGCCAATCTTGTCGAAGCTTTGGCCAAAGGTGATGAAGTGGTCATGACCAGTGGCATGCTGGGCAAGGTCACCAAGATTGACGGGGGTTATGTCGTGATCGAGGTCAGCAACAACCTCGAACTTAAGTTTCAGAAGGCCGCCGTTCATGCTGTATTGCCTAAAGGCACCATTAAAGCCATTTAGTTGTCAGATATGGCAACGGTTATGGGGCTCGCGCAATGGGCCCCATTATTATGATTTCCTATCCCAATAGACTTAATCTAGCCCAGACTCCAACGCCATTTTATGCGCTGGATCGGCTCTCCGAGCAACTCTCTAAAGACATTCCAAGCTGCCCGCGGATCTGGATCAAACGTGATGATCAGAGTGGCTGCCTGACATCGGGCAATAAGGTGCGCAAGCTGGAGTTTTTGCTCGCAGAGGCTATGGATAATGACTGCGATACCATCATTACCTCTGGCGGTGTGCAGTCAAATCATTGTCGAGCGGTAGCGGTACTGGGCGCGCAGCTTGGGCTTAGGGTTCATTTATTGCTGCGCTCAGATATCAAGCCGCAGCCAGTGGGTAATCTATTACTGGATCAGTTGGTTGGTGCCACCATTAGTCATTACAGTCAGGACGAGTTCAAACAGCTAGATCAGCTGTTTGAGGGGTGGCAGGAACAGTATACGGCACAGGGCAGTCGCTGTTATCTGATTCCTACTGGAGGCAGTAATGGCACTGGGCTCTGGGGCTATATAGCGGCAGCAGAAGAGCTTGGTGCCGATTTTGCTAAAGAGGGCATAGAGCCGGGGTTTATTATTCATGCCACAGGGTCGGGTGGCACTCAGGCGGGTCTTACCATGGGCTGCCAACTTCTGAACCTCTCTGCGAAGGTGCATGCCTATGCGGTCTGTGACAACAGCGCTTACTTTCATCGCAAAGTCAGCGAAGATATCCAGCAGTGGAGTCAGCAGTATCAGATACCTGTCGTCGAGGAAAGCCTGTCGATTTCCACCAATGATAGCTATATTGGACCAGATTATGGTTTAGCCGGCGTTGAGGTATTTGCCACAATCAAGCATTTGGCTGCGCTGGAAGGGATAATTCTTGACCCCGTTTATACAGGGAAGGCCTTTCATGGCATGATCGAACAAATAAAGGCTGGGCGTTATTCCGACACCAGCGATATAGTGTTTGTGCATACAGGTGGCCTATTTGGCCTCCTAGCGCAGCAGGATAACTTAGGCTACTAAAATAATAATTAGGGAACTTCTATGTTTGAACAGGTAATTGATGCAGTCAATGGTTTTGTCTGGGGCCCCGTGATGCTGTGTCTGCTGTTAGGAACGGGTATTTACCTGACAGTTGGCCTCAAAGGCATGACGATCAGCCATATCCCTTACGCTTTCAAACAGCTATTTAAGGGTCGAGAGGGTAGCGGTGAAGGTGAAATAACCCCCTTTAATGCATTGATGACCTCATTATCATCGACGATCGGCATGGGCAATATTGCAGGGGTTGCTACTGCCATCGGCCTCGGTGGGCCGGGAGCTCTGTTTTGGATGTGGTGTGCAGCATTTGTAGGCATGGCAACCAAATATGCAGAGGCGGTTCTGGCGGTCAATTTTAGAGAGACCGACGAGTTGGGGCGCAAAGTCGGTGGTCCTATGTACTATATTAAAAATGGCTTGGGCGCCAATTGGAAATGGCTGGGTATGGCCTTTGCCTTATTTGGCTCTCTTGCCGGATTTGGTTTAGCTAACACAGTTCAGTCTAATGCAGTGTCACAGGTTCTGGAGAGTAACTTTGGGGTACCAACGATAGTCAGTGGGCTGGTGATGGCGAGCCTGGTTGCTGTGGTTCTGTTGGGTGGTATTAAGCGGATTGCTGTGGTGGCTGGCAAGCTGGTTCCCTTTATGGCTCTGCTCTATATATCCGCAACGCTAATTATCTTAATCACCCATATTGCCGATATCCCCGCCGCCGTGGTTCTGGTGGTGGATAGCGCGTTTAATGGTGCTGCTGCCACAGGCGGTTTTGCTGGCGCGACTCTGATGTTGGCCCTGCGTATGGGTATTGCGCGAGGGATTTTCTCCAACGAGGCCGGGCTTGGTTCGGCCCCTATTGCCCATGCGGCTGCCGAGACTAACAGTCCAGTGCGCCAGGGCACTATCGCTATGCTGGGTACGTTTATAGATACATTGATTATTTGTACCATGACAGGCCTGGTATTAATTGTGACTGGCGTCTGGAGCGGGGAGCCCCAGGGGGCGGCCATGACTCTGTCCGCCTTTAGCGCTGCGCTGCCGGCTGGTGATATGATTCTGTCGGTCTGTGTGGCCCTGTTTGCCTTCACTACCATGTTGGGTTGGAGTTACTATGGGGAGCGCTGTGCCGAGTTTCTTCTCGGCGCCAAGGTAATCACTCCCTTTAGAATTCTATGGGTGATAGGTATTTTTGTGGGTACTCAGATGAGCCTGGAGCTGGTTTGGAAAATGACCGATGCATTAAATGGTTTGATGGCTATTCCTAACCTGATTGCACTTATTTTGCTTGCGCCGGTAGTCTTTAAGCTGACACAGGAGTATTTTGCTGAAGAGCAAACTCAGACATTGAACTCGGAGGAGGCCAAGTAGAGACCCATGATGCCGAAACCTAAAGGGCCAAAACTGGTTATTGCCATTTCATCGACGGCACTTTTTGATATGCGTGAGAGCCATAGTATTTATGAGAATGAAGGTGTGGCAGCCTATGCGAAATATCAACGTGAGCACGAGGACGATATTCTTGAACCTGGTGAAGCCTTTCCTCTGGCCACTAAGCTGCTTCGTATCAATGAAAAATTGGACGGCGAACCTAGAGTTGAGATAATTCTATTGTCAAGAAACTCTGCAGACACTGGCCTGCGAGTGTTTAATTCGATTGCCCACCATGGCCTGAATATTTCTCGTGCAGCGTTCTCTGGCGGCAATAGCCCCTACAGATACGTTTCTGCTTTTGCCTGCCATCTATTTTTATCAACTCATGCCGAAGATGTACGCAGCGCCCTAGAAAGCGGTATGGCCGCGGCTACTTTGATTCCCTCTCAGAGTGGTCCCAGTGAATCTGATGAGCTCAGGTTTGCCTTTGATGGAGATGCAGTGCTGTTTTCGGATGCCTCCGAGAGAATATTTAAAGAGCAGGGACTGGACGCCTTTACGGCCAATGAAAAAGCCTCGGCCCATATGCCGCTGGATGCAGGGCCATTTAAAGATTTCCTGCAAGCTTTGCATGGCCTGCAATCGGAGTTTCCCGCTGATGAATGCCCCATCCGGACAGCGCTGGTCACTGCCAGAGCGGCTCCTGCTCATGAGCGGGTGGTTCGCACGTTGCGCAAATGGGATATCCGTATTGATGAAAGCTTGTTTTTAGGTGGCTTGAGTAAAGGGGACTTCTTAAACTCCTTTGGCGCCGATGTGTTTTTCGACGATCAGCAGACCCATTGTACCTCGGCCAGCGAATATGTGGCTACTGGGCATGTGCCCCATGGGGTTGCCAATGAAGCCGGTCGTCACGAAGATTGATTAGATCTAAGAAATTCCAGAACCTTTCTGATCCTGAGATTTTAAAGCGCTATTTAGACAGTCCTCAGGGAGAAGATCGCTACTTCTTAATGGTAGAAATTGAGCAGCGTGAGCTAGAGGATGAGCTGGCGACGCAAAGCCATAATCATCGTAAAAAATCCCGCCATTCGCCGCTGTATTATCTGTTTTATCTCTGTCTGTTCGCACTTTTTTGGAGTCGGTTTGGTTCTGGAATGACCTAACCGCCCTGGGGGTTAAAATATCGCGAATTTAATCCCCATAGCCAATAAAACCATGGCAATGGTGGTTTGCAGTATATTGCCCGGAATACGCGAGGCTAGGGCAGTGCCCAGGTGAATAGCGGGTAAGGAGCCAATTAACAGGCAGCCTAGAAGCATAAAGTCGACGTTCCCCAGTAACAGGAAATGACCAAGGCCGGCGACAAGAGTTAGCGGGACGGCATGGGATATATCTGTCCCTATAACATGCAGGGCGGGCAATCGAGGGTAGAGGACTAAGAGAACCGCGGCGCAGAACGCCCCCGCGCCTACAGAGGAGAGGGTTACAAATACCCCTAGAAAAATACCTGCAAAAAAAATCACCCAGTTGTTGTGACGCTGAACAAACTGACCAGTATTTGAAATGCTGGTTTTTGTTGATCTGCGAAGACGTCCATTGAGCAATATTACCGTGGCAGTCAGCACTAGCATAACCCCTAGACTCCGAGTTAGCAGGCTCTGGTATTCCGACGAGTCGGAAAACACGCTGCTGAGCAGCTGCGCTGTTAGTAGAGAGGCAGGCAAGCTACCCGCAGCCAGATAGCCGACAATGCGCCACTCTACAGTTTGGCGCCTTGTGTGCGAAACCATTCCTCCCGCTTTTGTTATGGCGGCATAAAGCAGGTCGGTGCCTATGGCGACATTGTATGGAAAGCCAAAGAGTATTAGCAGTGGTGTCATAAGCGATCCGCCACCAACGCCGGTAAGCCCAATAGCGAGGCCGACACCAGCACCAGCGGCTATATAAAATAAAATATCAATCACGGTTAGCTATTACTCATTTTTGAAGGCGGTACTCTAGCAACTATGGTGTATTCTCAGAAGGAATAAATTTGTATATTTTTATAGCTTTAGAGTATATTTAGGATGATTGCTGAGAAGCCTGAGGGCAAAGACTATGAAGCTACAACAACTGCGCTATATCTGGGAAGTAGCCCACCATGATTTAAATGTTTCTGCGACCGCTGCCAGTCTGTATACCTCTCAGCCTGGTATAAGCAAGCAAATCCGGCTGCTCGAAGACGAGCTAGGCGTTGAGATATTCTCCCGCAGCGGTAAACACCTGACTAGAGTCACACCCACAGGCAAAGAAATTCTCAAGATTGCTGGCGACATCCTGCGGCAAGTAGAAAGCATCAAACAGCTCACTCAGGAGCACAATAGCCCCGATCAGGGCAGCCTATCCATCGCCACTACCCATACGCAGGCCCGCTATGCCTTACCCAAGGTTATTCAGGGTTTTATCGGTAAGTACCCCGATGTATCGCTGCATATGCACCAGGGCACACCAATCCAAATTTCTGAGAAGGCGGCTGACGGTACTGTCGATTTTGCTATTGCCACAGAGGCGCTCGAGCTGTTTTCCGATCTATTAATGATGCCCTGTTACAAATGGAACCGCTGTATTCTGGTACCTAGAGATCACCCCTTAGCCAGGCTTCCTAAGATTTCATTGGAAGACGTGGCTGAATACCAGATTGTCACCTATGTATTCGGTTTTACTGGACGATCAAAATTAGATGACGCTTTTGGAGAGAAGGGGCTCAAGCCTAAGGTCGTATTTACGGCGACTGACGCTGACGTTATTAAAACCTATGTACGACTGGGCCTAGGGATTGGCATAGTTGCGCATATGGCCTATGACCCAGAGGTGGATACGGATCTGGTCGCTATCGAAGCGGCTCATCTGTTTGATTCTAGCGTCACCAGCATAGGGTTTCGCAAAGGCACCTATCTAAGGGGTTATATGTATGACTTTATTCATGCGTTCGCACCACATCTGACCCGTAATATAGTCGATGAGGCTATGGCCTTGCCCAACAAGGAAGCCCAAGAAAAATTCTTTGCAGATATGGAGCTGCCGGTTTATTAACTCGCCAAAGCCGAAGGCCGCGGCTTAGATAAAGTCTAGATCGGGATTGTCGTTGAGTATCTCTTGGATTTCTTCATCTTCACTGATCTGGGTATTTAATACTTCTTTTACAAACTTGAAGTAGACCGTGTAAATCTTGGGCGGTGCTCCCTGTGCTTCGACGATAAAGAATGGCGCACGATCAACCTTATATTGCGCGGCTAATAGCATGCCTGGGGACTGCGGGTCAGCCTCATCAGCCAGCAGTACCTGATCAATATGTTTTAGCTGATCAGCCTGCTGCATTTTAGCCTCTACCTCAGCGCATTTTTTGCAGGCTGAGCCATCGGCAAACAGCTTTTTAACTAGCGTAATCTTCACGCCGTCTACTTCTCCATATTGACTGCATGCAGGCCACATTCTTTCTTGGTGGCTTCTTCCCACCACCAGCGACCTTCACGCTCATGCTGACCTGGGCCTGTGGGTCTGGTACATGGCTCGCAGCCAATACTGACGAAGCCTTTGTCATGCAGTTCATTGTAGGGCACGTTGTTGGCCCGAATGTATTCCCATACCTGCTGGGATGTCCAATTGGCCAGCGGGTTGAATTTTGTCAAACTGCTGTCAGCGCGTGCAAAAGCCTTGTCGTCCTGTATCACCGGCACCGCGGCTCTGGTGCCAGGGCTTTGGTCACGTCTCTGACCGGTAATCCATGCGTCCACTGTTTGCAGCTGCTTGCGTAGAGGCGCAATTTTTCGAATACCACAGCATTCTTTATGATCGTCTTCATAGAAGCTAAATAAACCTTTCTCCTTGACCAGCGCTTCAACTTTCGCCGCCTCAGGCATCACCAGATCAATTGCTACATCGTAGTGCTTGCGCACTTTTTCGATAAACCGGTAGGTTTCCGCATGCAGGCGACCGGTATCTAATGAAAACACCTGAATATCAGGGCGAATCCGATAAGCCATATCAACCAGCACCACATCCTCTGCACCGCTGAAGGAGATAGCAATATTGTCGTGGTTCGCTAGGGCGTATCTCAGTATTTCCTGAGGCGTTTGACTGGCGAGTTGACTGTCGATATCGGTAAGGTTTATTGCTGCTGCAGTATTGCTCATTAATAGATCTCGTTTTCAGATTTTGCGAAGTTTTGTAGCAGGGCGCCGAGGCTGCCACTAATTTTGCCGCGACTATAACAAAGTCCTAGAATGGGTAAAAAGAATTAGGGGCTATAGACTTATAACCTTTTGCGCTGAACCTGCCTGTATACCAGGTATTTCGGCGGGTTTATCCTGTGGCTAATTGCGGACTGCGATGATTTTCAGTAGCATACAACGAACTTTTTAGGAGAGACTTTGTGGAAATTGCCTGTTTAGATTTGGAAGGAGTGTTGGTCCCGGAAATTTGGATTGCGTTTGCGGAAAAAACAGGCATAGAAGCCTTAAAGAAGACAACCAGAGATGAGCCTGACTACGATGTTCTGATGAATTACCGTTTGAATATTCTAAAAGAACAGGGTCTTGGGCTAAATGAAATACAGGAAGTAATTTCAACATTACAGCCCCTGGATGGCGCCCGCGAGTTTATTGACTGGCTGCGAGAAAGGTTTCAGGTGGTTATTCTCTCCGATACCTTCTACGAATTTGCTAGCCCCCTCATGAAACAGTTGGGGTACCCAACTCTGCTCTGCCATAGACTGGAGTACGATACCGATGGCACAGTGACTAATTACAGATTGCGTCAGGCCAATCCCAAGCGTCAGGCAATTGTCGCCTTTAAAAGTATCTATTATAGAACTATAGCCGCTGGTGACTCGTATAATGATACAACAATGCTCGCTGAGGCTGATGCAGGGATTCTCTTCCACGCGCCACAAAATGTAATTGAAGAGTTTCCACAGTTCCCCGCGGTGCAGACTTTTGAGGCTTTGAAAGAAGAGTTTATTCATGCCAGTAATCGCAGTCTTAGCCTGTAGCCATGACGTTAAATTGGAAGATGCCATTTTACTATGAGTAATAAGACCTCCAGTGCTGATCGGATTCGTGAGAAAAAGAAGCTTTTTCTGGCTCGCGAGCAGAAGATCATTGACGCTGCGCTAGAGCTATTTCTCAAAGAAAGCATAGACCGGGTGACAGTTTCCAAAATCGCTGCTGTGGCCGGAATTGGCAAGGGTACTGTCTATAAGCACTTCCTAACCAAGAACGAAATTCTCGCTCGCATCATGCTCGATTATGAGCGCAACATTACCAGTTGCCTGGCCGAGGGGATTATCAAAGCCGAAGGCGGCGACTCTGGTGCTGCTGCGCAGGGTTACTTTAAAGCTCGCCTAGAGCGCCCAGAACTGGATCGTCTGGTTCAGCAGCTCGAAGTGAGGCTTGCCGATGCCTCTGATATTACAGAGCAGCTCGAGGAGCTACACCTCACACGGCGCTCCAATGAAGAATCCCTAAATACTCTAATGACTGGCCTTATAGGCGAGGGCGTCCTGGAAGATGTGCCTCCGCACTTCCATTATCTGGCCTGCTGGGCCCTGGCTCAGGGAGCCGTAGAGCTTTGCTTTAACCGGAGCTGGAACTATCGCACCGATACTAAAGAGCTGATGGAATTTATCACCAATATCGGCGTGACCATGGGCAACCGCGGCCAGTACCATTCAAATACAACCGCCTCCAAGCTAGGCAAATGACCTCGTCTGATAAGCCCCATGATGGAACAGCGGCACTAGAACAGTTATTTTCTGATCTTCTTAATCAGCAGCAGGATTCTTCCCGTGACCTTCCGCCAGTGCATCTGTGGAACCCAAAGAAAAGCGGTGATATGGATATGCGCGTGGACCGGGAGGGACGCTGGATTCATGAAGGTGGTGAGATAAAGCGTCGGCCTTTGGTTAAGCTTTTCTCGAGAATCCTTAAGTGTGAAGCTGGCTGCTATTACCTGGTGACCCCGGTTGAAAAGTGGCAAATCCAGGTCGATGTAGCGCCCTTTTTTATTATTGCCGCGCAGCGCGAAATGCGCGATTCTCAGCAGGCTATTCTGTTGATCACTTCCACAGGTGAATCCATTGTTTTAGGCGAGCGCAATCCTCTCTGGGTAGACTTCGAGCCCGGTAGCCACAGCCCTGTGCCGCTAGTGCTAGTGCGAGACAATTTGCCGGGACTGTTAAGCAGAGGAACCTATTACCAGCTTGTTGATTGGGGGCAGAAGAGTCGGCAATCTGAGAGCGAGCCTGGGCTTTATATAGAAAGCCTTGGTAAGCAGTTTCGACTGGGGTCTCTCGAATAGATTAGGTTTTATTAGGACACAAAAAAGGCGGCTATGATTAAGTAGCCGCCTTTTTTGTCTGCTGCAATTACATATTAGGGTAGTTCGGTCCTCCGGCACCCTCTGGCGTTACCCAGTTGATATTCTGGCTGGGTTCCTTGATATCGCAGGTCTTACAGTGCACACAGTTCTGCGCATTGATCTGAAACCGCTTGCTACCATCATCATTGGCCAAAACCTCATAGACCCCCGCAGGACAATAACGCTGCGCTGGCTCATCATAGAGTTCAAGGTTCTTACTGATCGGCAAATCTGGGTCTGCTAACACTAGGTGACAGGGCTGGTCTTCCTCATGATTAGTATTGGACATAAATACTGAAGAAGCCTTGTCGAAGCTAAGCTTGCCATCCGGCTTGGGATAATCAATTTTAGTGCACTCACTGGCAGGCTTTAAGGTTTCGTGATCAGCAACCTTGTCGCTCATGGTCCAGGGCAGTAACCCGTTGAAAATATTGATATCAATAAACGCATAGGCCGACCCGATGATATTGCCAAATCTATGCTGAGCGGGGCCAAAGTTACGTTGCATATGTAACTCTTTGTAGGCCCATGAGGCTTTGTAGGCTTCAGCATATTCTTTGAGGTCGGCATTGGTCTTATCTGCTGTCAGTGCCTTGGCGACAGTTTCAGCGGCGACCATGCCAGATTTCATGGCGGTATGCGTGCCTTTGATTTTGGCAAAGTTTAGCGTGCCAGCATCATCGCCAATCAGAATCCCGCCAGGGAAGGACATTTTAGGCTGTGACTGCAGGCCACCCTTAAGCAGCGCTCGGGCTCCGTAGGTAAGCCGTTCTCCACCCTCAAGGTACTTTTTGATCTCTGGATGATGCTTATAACGTTGAAACTCATCGTAGGGGCTTACATGAGGGTTCGTATAGGACAGGTTAGTGATCAGACCAAGAGCAACCTGGTTGTCCTCTAGATGGTATAGGAATCCACCACCCAGAGATTTACTCTCATCCAAGGGCCAGCCGGCACTATGGACGACAAGTCCAGGCTGATGCTGCTCAGCGGGAATCTTCCAGAGTTCTTTAATACCAATGGCGTAGTGCTGCGGGTCTTTGTCTGCATCCAGCTGGTATTTAGCTATCAGCTGCTTGCCAAGATGGCCACGACAGCCCTCCGAGAATAAAGTGTACTTAGCACGCAGCTCCATGCCTTGCATATAGGAGTCCTTCTGCTCGCCGTCATGACCAACCCCCATATCACCAGTGGCTATGCCTAGTACTTCGTTGTTTTCGCCATACAGCACCTCGGCGCCGGCAAAACCCGGGAACACTTCAACACCAAGGTTTTCAGCCTGTTCAGCCAGCCAGCGACATAGCTTGCCAAGACTAATCACATAGTTGCCATGGTTGTGCATTGTTTTAGGAGCAAACAGCCCAGGCACTTTTACGCGCTTCTCTGCACCGGTAAAGATGAATATATGATCATCGGTCACTGGGGTATGCAGCGGTGCGCCCCTTTCTTTCCAGTCAGGGAAGAGCTCATTAAGAGCGCTGGGCTCCAATACCGCGCCGGATAGGATGTGCGCGCCTACCTCTGAGCCTTTTTCTACGACACAGACAGAGATGTCTGGATTAACCTGTTTGAGACGACATGCAGCAGACAATCCCGATGGGCCTGCACCAACAATAACCACGTCGTAATCCATATATTCGCGTTCCAAACTTAATCTCCCCAGATTGTAATTGAATAACAAGTATGCATTTTATACACAACATATGGCCATAGCTATACTCAATATCAATAACCTTTATCAGCCCAGTTTAGGGCGGTTTTATGCTGACTCGTTGGTCGAAATATGTAGCCCAGTTGCTTGATTTATTTAGGTTATCTAGGCACTATGACGGCCTCAAAATTACATGGGTTGTGCTTTTTGAAGCAGGCCTACGCAACGAATTTAACTAGTCTAGAAGGATCACCATGAAAGTACTGGTAGCCGTGAAGCGCGTTGTAGATTACAACGTCAAGGTCAGACCCAAGGCTGACAACACCGATGTCGACTTGGCTAATGTAAAAATGTCTATTAACCCATTTTGTGAGATCGCTGTTGAAGAGGCAGTGCGTCTTAAAGAGAAGGGCATTGCGACAGAGGTTGTTGCTGTGTCAGTTGGCGCGCAACAGTCTCAGGACCAGCTGCGTAATGCCATGGCGCTAGGCGCTGATCGCGGCATCTTGGTCACCACCGATGAGGCTCTGGAGCCCCTGGCAATCGCTAAGTGCTTGAAGGCTATTTGCGACTCCGAGTCTCCAGATATTATTCTCATGGGCAAGCAAGCCATTGATGGTGATAATAACCAGACCGGCCAAATGTTGGCTGCGTTGATGGGCTGTGGGCAAGCGACCTTTGCCTCAGAGCTGACTGTGGAAGGTGGCAAGGCAACAGTTATCCGTGAGGTTGATGGCGGACTTCAGACTCTGGCGCTGGATCTGCCAGCCATTGTGACGGCTGACTTGCGCCTTAACGAGCCGCGTTATGCGTCACTGCCCAATATAATGAAAGCCAAGAAAAAGCCTCTGGATACAACAACGGCTGCAGAGCTGGGTGTGGATGCAGCTGCGCGCACACAACTGTTGGGCGTAGAGCTTCCAGCTGAGCGCCAGGCCGGTATCAAGGTGGCAGATGTGGCTCAGCTTGTTGAAAAATTAAAAAATGAAGCGAAGGTGATCTCATGAGCATTCTAATTATCGCTGAACACGACAACAGCTCACTGAATGTTGCGACTTTAAACTCAGTCACAGCGGCGCAAGCCATAGGTGGGGACATTGATATTCTGATTGCTGGCGACGGCTGTCAGGACGCAGCTGCTCAAGCGGCACAGGTCGCTGGCATCAATAAAGTCCTAGTGGCTGACAATCCTGCCTATGCCAATGCATTGGCCGAAAGTATCGCGCCATTGATTGCTGAAGTGGGCACTGCTTACAGCCATATTCTTGCGACCGCTACCACCACAGCTAAAAATGTAATGCCTCGTGCCGCTGCTCTTTTGGATGTACAGGCTATCTCTGATATCAGCGCAGTGGTGAGTGCCGACACCTTTAAGCGTCCTATCTACGCAGGTAATGTGATTGCTACAGTGCAGTCCTCTGATGCCATCAAGGTGCTGACCGTGCGCGGTACGGCATTTGATGCCGGTGCCGCTGAGGGCGGATCAGCCAGCGTTGACGCTATTACCTCTGCACACAGTGCTGGCGGATCGTCTTTTGTCGGCGAAGAAGTCGCGGTATCTGACCGTCCTGAGTTGACTGCTGCTGAGATTGTTGTCTCTGGCGGCCGTGGTATGGGCAATGGTGAGAACTTCGACATGCTCTATAGTATCGCTGATAAGCTGGGCGCTGCCGTAGGCGCATCACGTGCTGCGGTTGATGCTGGCTTTGTGCCCAATGATATGCAGGTCGGTCAGACAGGCAAGATAGTTGCTCCAGACCTCTATATTGCCGTGGGTATCTCTGGCGCAATTCAACACCTGGCTGGCATGAAAGACAGCAAGGTGATTGTCGCGATCAACAAAGATGAAGAGGCGCCCATTTTCTCGGTCGCTGATTATGGTCTGGTTGCGGATTTGTTTGCAGCACTGCCGGAGTTTGAAGCTAGTCTTTAAGCTTAGGTTTCGCAGAAAAAAAGCCCCATTAGGGGCTTTTTTTTATAACTCGGGAATAGGGTAGAGGCCCAGGCTAGCCCACAGTCAGCATGGCTCAATTACCACTGCCATCCTCTATATCTGCCAGCCAGTAATAAAAGTCCGGGTCTTCGTACAGGTCAATTGTCTCATTCGCAAGGGTCCCATTATCTATTGACCCATTGACGAGCTGGATGTCGACAGCGGTGATGTTTTGCTCAGGCAGCACTGCTGCGAACAATATCAAAGAGGCCAGGGCAACCCCAGCGGTGGGCCAGGCCAGTCTGATTCCTTGCGCTTTTTTCTGAACCAATGCCTGGTTGCGCCCCTGGGCGAGTCGAAATAGATCTGCAGCCTCAGTGCTGGCCTCTAATTGACGCAGTTCTTGCATTAGTCCGGCTTCAAAATTGGTCTGTTTAGTCATTTTGGTATTCCTCCAAGTATTCCCTTAGCGAATGCATGGCTCTGGAGTAATGGGTCTTAACACTGCCTTCAGAGCAGTCCATACTTTTAGCTGTCTCAATGGTACTCATTCCTTCCCAGCACCTCAGCATAAACGCCTCTCGCTGGCGTCTGGGTAATCTGTCTACCGCCTTGGCAATCTTGGTAATACGCTGTTGGCGATGCAGCATTTTGTCGGGGTTTTCCGAGAGCGAAGCGGGCGAATTTTCGATAATGTCGCCAAGCTCTTCCTCGCTGCCTCTATTAGAGGTCCAGAAAAATATCCTGTCACGCACTACTTTACGCCTGTAGTAATCAGTGACCTTGTTGTTCAGGATCCGGTAAAATAGAGGCTTCCACTCTTCACTGCTCTTGTGACTGTATTTCTCAACTAGCTTGTACATGCTGTCCTGAACTATATCCATGGCTGCATCGGCGGTGCCGGTACGCAAACGGGCCATATGAAAGGCCCGCCGCTCAATGATCTTCAAAAACTGCTCCATGGTGCTGTAGTCCGGCCCAGGGGATACAGCGACCTGCGCCCCAGTTGTCGCCTGATTATCCGATGTCGCCGGATTATTGTTCGTCGCAGAGGTCATTGTTTACCTGTGATCATCAGTATAAATACTATTTAGCAGGGACGTAATTGCCAGCCGCTCCGCATTGTGATGAATCCTGTGGCTATGCCTTGAATCGAACAGTCGCTCACCGCAGTGTTGATGCTGACTGTAATGATGATAGCGTTGATACCTATATTGGGCGGCTTGGGCATGCCAGCGGTTATGCTGCCTATTTACCGATCTTCTGTAGTGGGCTAGAGGAGATTCTAACGCCCCTCTATGGATTCTATCGAGCGCATGACCCTGATCTCTGTGAAAACTACCCTGTATCCTTGGGTGCTCATTATTAAAACGCCGATGGCTCCTATGATGCTGCCATTTTTGCTCGCCCTGATTGTAGCCTTGGCTGTTTTTGTCCCCTGCTATAGCCTGCGTGGGACATAGTAAAATACCTAGAAGCGCCGCCCTGATTAGTAGTCCTTTATTCATCGCCATCTCCTTCGCTCTTATTTGCTCAATACAACGGTTCCCTGAGCGATTGGTTGACGTATCTACGAGTTTAGAGTGTAAAATCAGCCCAGATGGGACAGTGGTCTGAGGGTTTTTCGGAACGTCTAGCCTCGAAGTCTATGCCTGTGTCGACTAAGCTTTGCATCGCGCTCTGAGAGGCGAGGATTAGATCTATACGCAACCCCCGCTTAGGCTCCTGCTCATAACCACGGCTGCGATAATCAAACCAGCTATAGGACCTATCATCCTGGGGGTTCATCGACCTGAAGCTATCGTCTAGGCCCCAGTCGCGGAGATTCTGCAACCATTCCCGCTCCTCAGGTAAGAAGGCAGATTTGCCAGTTTTAAGCCAACGTTTGGCATTTTCCGGCTTGATGCCAACATCTATATCTTGGGCAGCTACATTCATATCACCCATTACAATGACCAGGTCATCCGGACTGAAATTAGTCTTTAAATACAGCAGCAGGTCGGCATAAAATTTTTGTTTGGCAGGAAACTTGGTAGGGTGGCTGCGTCCTTCACCCTGCGGAAAATAGCCGTTGATCACATTTAGAGTTTTGCCATTAACCAGATACTGACCATGGATCATACGCCGCTGCGCTTCAGCATCTTCGCCAGGATAGCCTCGAGTTATAGCGCTGGCTTTAGCTTTGCTTAACAGTGCCACGCCGTAGTGTCCCTTCTGACCATGTATATCAACCTCATAGCCCATTTCCGCAATAGCATCAAAAGGGAACTCGTCATTGCTGACCTTGGTTTCCTGCAGGCCGATAATGGCTGGCGAATGCTGGTCTATAACGGCCTGCAACTGATGCAGGCGGGCGCGCAGACCGTTAACATTAAATGAAATAATGCGTGTCGATTGAGCTTTCACTAAATTTTAACTCGCTTTTTTGTTTTGTAGTTGAACCAGTCTTTCAGATTTGTATCTGTCTGCAGCTATCTCAGCCTGCAGTCGTATCTGGTCCCTAAGGATAAGTCCAGCTTCCTGTAGCATGGGATCTGTTTCAGCAATATCTTCCTGTTCGGGCTCAGTTTGTGTGACATCATCTTCTTCGGCCTCTGATTCGGATGATTGCTTCCACGCCTCTATATCAGCATAGATATCTAGACCCTTGCTCTGGCGGCGTTTGTTTTCCAGGTTAAAAACTTTCGTATCCCAGGTTTTACTGCGCAATCGGCGTTTGTCGATATTGAGCGAAAGAGCATCTTGTTTTTCCCACGTCTTACTAAGTTCTAGCTGGCTAACCATATGAGAGAAGTCAGGATCGCTCTTTGTTCGCTTATTGTGAGCCTCAATAAGTGGTGTAACCAGCGGTCTTAGGGTAGCTGTAGTACTGTGAGGCACAGAGCGAATACGATCCCAGGGGAGGGCGTGGTCCTGCTGGCTCTCGCCGACTTCGTCTGGATCATAGGCTGATGGGAAGGCAATATCAGGCAGAACGCCCCGGTGTTGAGTGCTGTCTCCTGATACACGGTAAAACTTGGCTGTGGTGAGCTTCAATTGCCCACTGCTAAGCCCAGTGACATCCTGCACGGTACCTTTGCCATAGCTCTGACTGCCAACAATAAGGGCGCGGCCATAGTCTTGCATGGCTCCGGCAAAAATCTCAGAGGCCGATGCGCTCAGGCGGTTAATCATCACTAGGAGAGGGCCATCATAGGCAGCTGGCATGGTAGCGCGCTGATTGCGATAGACGCGTTGATTGGAATCGCGTATCTGCACCACAGGGCCATAGCCGATAAAGAGATCAGTTAGGGCAGTGGCTTCAAACAATGAGCCGCCACCATTATTTCGTAAATCCAAGACAATACCGTCTACCTGCTGCTGGTTTAATTCTTCAACCAGCCTGGCTACGTCACGGGTTGTGCTCTTATAGTTAGGGTCTCTCGCTCTGTAGGCTTCGAAATCCATGTAAAAAGCCGGAATATCGATAACGCCTAGCCGAAAGCTCTGCTCGCCCTCATCGATTTCCAGAATCTTGCTTTGTGCGGACTTGTCTTCTAATTTAACCCTGTCTCTAACAATGGAGATGAGCTTGGTACTGTCAGAACTTATCTGGCCGTTAGAGGGTATAACTTCCAATGTTACTACAGAGTCTTTTGCACCTCTTATCAAGGCAACAACATCGTCAATCCGCCAGCCGACGACATCGACGATCTCTTCATCCTCCTGGCCAACACCGACAATCTTATCAGAGGCTTTCAGGACGCCCTGAAGATCGGCGGGCCCGCCAGGGATAATTCGCGCTACCTGTGTGTATTCATCCTCGACATTGAGCTCTGCACCAATACCTTCCAGAGAGAGGGACATATTAATTTGAAAATTCTCTGTGGTACGCGGTGAAAAGTATGCGGTGTGGGGATCATAGAGCGTGGCTAGGGCGTTAACATAGAGTTGAAATACATCCTGACTGTCGCGCTGCTCAAACTGCTTTATTTGGTTTTGAAAGCGCTTTATGAGTAATGTACGGGCCTCGTCTTCGGGCTTATCGTTGAGAATAAGCCTTATCATTGAATCCTTTAGACGTTTACGCCAAAACACCTGAGCCTTTTTATCGGATTCAAACCAGTTACGCTTATCGCCATCTAGAATAATACTTTCATCCTTGCTGAAGTCGAAGCTGAACTCGGGATCTTTGAGTAGGGCAATATTAGACTCAAGCTGTTGTGTGACGCGATCACGCAGGCGGTTGAACATTATAAATCCAGGGCTGACGTCGCCGCGCTTGGCAAGGTCATCGAGTTTGGTTCTCCATTGCTCAAACTCGCTGATATCAGCTTGCAAGAAATAACTCTTCAGAGGGTCTAGCTGATCTATATATTTCTCAAGGTAACGCTGGGATAACTCATCGTCTATTACGTGGCCGCGGTAGTGGCGGGTCGCAAGTCGGTCGAAAATCTCTCGGTATAGCGCGGCCTGGTCCGGCTTTTGTATTATCGGAGCTACACCAGAGCTCGATACGCTGGCGACGATGGCAGTGCTGGCAAGAATGGTAAATAATAAGGTGGCAATAACCCGTGGCATAGTAGTTTCCTTGTCTGTAGTGCAGAGCATAGCAAGAACTGCAATTAGTGAATATAGACCACAGGAGTGATTGTTAATTTCAGCTATTTATTCAGTAGGGTAGCCGACTGGCATTAACAATAAGTTACCACCTCTTAAATGTCCTCTAATCTCAATTAGTGGACATAGCTAGACAGAGAAGAAAGGCCCTGATAAAGTACTTCTTACAATGAAACCCAAGGTGCCGGCCCTAACAGGCGCCCCAACTAGATTAATTTGAGTCTTAGGTAATGTCCAAGGTATTTAATGCTACGCCCCTGTTTGATGCCCACAAAGCGTTTGTGCGCTTACCCATGGGTATGGCAATGTTTGATGGCTACCCAGATTCCAAAGCATTCATTTTGAAACTCAGTGGCTCTATTCCTGATGTACGCGACGATGTTTTGCACACCCAATCGTTTTTAAAGAGTTACAGCAGAAAGTCTGAGGCGACCTATAGAGGTTACCGTAACGAGGTCGAGCGCCTTCTGCTATGGGCCTGGACTGTCGCAGGCAAAAGTGTCATTCAGCTTAAGCGGCCAGATCTGGAGGCCTATTTTGATTTCGCCCATGCACCGACACAGGCCTGGGTGGCTGGCTCGGTGCAGGATCGCTTTAAAATAATCGGCGGAGAGTCGCGTCAAAATGAGAATTGGCGGCCGTTTGCCGCGAAAATCGCAAAGGAAGACCGCGCAGAAGCCTTGGCTGAAGGTTTGGCGCTGGAAATTAGCAGAGACGGGCACCTGCTAAGCCATGAAGCGATGAAGATATGCTATTCGGCTATTTCATGCTTTTATGACTATTTAACTGATGAGGGGTATGCCTTCGGCAACCCAATACCAGCAATACGTAAGCAATCAGCCTACCTTATAAAAGGAGCAACCCATAAAACAATTAAGCGTCTGTCAGATCTGCAGTGGGAAACTGTGCTGGATTGCGCCCAAATAGCGGCCGATAATGACGCTGACCAGGAGCGCATGCTATTTATTATTGCCATGCTCAAAACGCTGTATCTTAGGGTGTCGGAGCTCTCTGAACGCGCAAATTGGCAGCCATCGTGGAAGCATTTTTGGCAGGATAGTGACGGTAATCAATGGTTAAAGGTCTTGGGCAAAGGCAATAAAATTCGCGATATTTCTGTGCCAAGCGCCCTTTCCCCCTATATTCAGCGGTACCAAAAATACCGCGCGAATCTCAACCCTAACTTTGGGGTAAATTCTGCTCTCGTCGCGAAAAACCGCGGCGCTGGCGGCATGGGCTCCCGTCAGCTTAGGCGAATTGTGCAGCAGGCGTTTGACCTAGCCTACGCTAAAATGTGTGCTGAAGGGTTTATTGAGGAGGCCAAAGCGCTGCGAGAAGCTACGACTCATTGGCTCAGACACACCGGGGCGTCTCAAGATATCGCCACCAGACCTCTCAAGCATATGGCCGATGACCTTGGGCATGCGAGTATGGGCACAACGGACCAGGTCTACATACAGTCAGATATGAAAGAGCGCGCTAGATCCGGAAAGAATAGAGAGGTATAGCTATATATATCAGCTAGTTAGATAAAAAAGCTTAAGTGAATTATACCCGTATAAGCCCTATCTAAACTGACTCACACATTGAGCAATAAATGCTCTCGCTCCCAAGACGAAATAACTCGGTTAAATTCCTCGAACTCAACCAACTTAATTGAGGTGTATAGCTGGATGAACTTATCGCCAAACAGCTCGAATACGTCCTTATCCTCCTGCAAGCCGCGCAGTGCCTCCTCTAGGGTCCTGGGTAAGGCCAACTCTTCCTCATAGGCATTGCCTTCGTACGCTGCTGAGGGTTTGACTTTATTTTTCATGCCAAGATAACCACAGGCCAGCGTTGCGGCAATAGACAGGTAAGGATTGACGTCAGCGCCGGGAAAGCGATTCTCAATACGGTAGTTTTTGGGATTGGCGTCAGGCACACGCAGGCCGGTAGTGCGATTATCAAAGCCCCAGTGGAGATTAATAGGCGCTGAAACCTCACGGGTAAATCGACGGTAGGAATTCACATTGGGTGCAAAGAAACTCATTACATAGGGGGTATACCGCTGGAGGCCACCCAGATAATGATAAAAAGCCTGACTGTAGTTACCGTCTGCGGTAGCAAATATGTTACTACCATCAGCAGCGGATAGAATACTTTGATGAATATGTTTGGCTGAGCCTGGCTCTGAGGCCATAGGCTTGGCCATAAAGGTGGCGTAGATATTGTGCTTTAACGCTACTTCGCGCACCATGCGCTTAAAGGTAAACACCTGGTCGGCGAGATTGAGCGGATCGCCATGAATAAAATTCACTTCAAGCTGGGCGGCTCCCGACTCATGGATCAATGTGTCGATATCCAGACCCATCACTTCGCCATAGGCATACATATCTTCCACAAAGGGCTCAAATTCGTTGGCGGCATCTATGCTGTAAGACTGGCGCGCGGTCTCTGGTCGCCCTGAGCGGCCAAGAGGCGGCTTAAGTGCCATATCCGGATTGGTATTCTTTTCAACCAAATAGAACTCCATCTCAGGCGCGATCACAGGTTGCAGCCCCTCTTCTTCGTAAAGGCCGAGAATATGTTTTAACACCGCTCTGGTGCTGAAGGGGTGAGGCTTTCCGTCCTTCGTATAACAGTCATGGATGATTTGGCCGGTTGACTCATTAGCCCAGGGTACGACGCGAGCGGTGGATGCATCAGGTTCAAGCAGCATATCGCCGTCTATGGTGCCTAGCAGCTCCCAGTAGTCATCTGAGTACTCTCCGGTGACGGTCTGAGCCAGTATGCCTTCAGGTAATCGGCTGTCTTCTTTGAGGAATTTTTTCGCCGGTATAAATTTGCCCCGCGCATTACCGGTCATATCCGGCACCAGGCACTCAACCTCGGTGACTTGATTTTCCTTAAGCCAGTTTATTATCTGCTGCTGTGACTGCATTGGGCACCTGTTCCGCTGTGGTTTTTCGAATAATTATTCGATTAATGTTGAATTATTATTCGAAAAGGTGCTAATGTCAATCTTTCTAACCTTTAGCGAGGCCAATGTGAGCTCTTACTATCAAGCCAGCACAGCTAGCACAGTGCCCTTTCCCGAATTACAAGGCGAGCACCAGGCGGATATTTGTATTGTCGGAGCGGGTTTTACCGGACTGTCCTCTGCCCTGCATCTCGCTGAGCTGGGTTATAGCGTCATTGTTTTGGAAGCCGAAAAAGTTGGTCATGGTGCCTCTGGCCGCAATGGCGGTCATGTCGGCATTGGTCAGCGCAGGGATCAACAGTACCTGGAGGAAGCCTTTGGGCATGAGATAGCGGGCACCCTATGGTCTATGAGTCTGGAGGCTGTTGATACGGTGAAAAATCTAGTAGAGAAGCACCGCATTAAATGTGATTTAAAGCACGGTAATGTGCACTTTGCCCACAAGCATCGCTATTGCCACGAAATGGAGGAAGAAGTTGACTTTCTTCGTGACCGCTATGATTTCGATCAGATGGAGTATGTCTCCAAAGATCGACTTTCTGAGGTGATTGGCAGCGACGCTTATTATGGTGCAGTGCTGGATACAGCATCTAAACATATCCACCCTCTCAAATTTGTTCAGGGTCTGGCAGAGGCAGCAGTGCGGGCTGGCGTGACAATATATGAGCAGTCTCGGGTGACCAGCTATGCTGGAGCCCCGGCCGTGGTAAAAACCAATCGCGGTCAGGTGACCGCCACTGAGTTGATACTTGCCTGCAATGCTTACCTAGACAAGCTAGAGCCACGGATTAATGGCCGTATTATGCCGATTAATAATTTTGTGCTAGCTACTGAGCCTCTAACTGATGAGCTGGCCCAGGATATAATCCCCCTAGATACCGCGATGGCAGACAGCCGCTTTGTGATTAATTACTGGAAGCTCTCGGGCGATAACCGGTTAATATTTGGTGGTGGAGAAAATTACCGTCGCGGTTTTCCCTCTGATATCAAGGGTTTCGTGCAGCGTTATATGTTGCAGGTATATCCCCAGCTTGCAAATACCAAGATTGATTACGGCTGGGGCGGCAGAGTGGCTATCACCATGAACCGCCTGCCCCACTTCGGCAGATTACAGGATAATATCTGGTATATGCAGGGCTATTCTGGCCATGGGGTGCCCACAGCCACCTTTGCGGGCAAGCTTGTGGCTGAGGCTATTAGTGGAAAGCTGGAGCGCTTTGACCTAATAGCCGGCCTGCCGACCCCCAGATTCCCTGGCGGTACCCTACTGAGATGGCCGGGAATGGTGGCCGGGATGCTCTACTATGCGCTTAGGGATCGATTTTAATGAGTAATTTACGCAAGACCTCACCGAGAACTCAGCCGGTTCAGCGACGCGCCCAAGAACGCCGCAACCAGATTTTGGAAGTGACTGCCGAGCTACTTGATGAGGTCGGCCAGGATGATCTAACAACTATATTAGTGGCCAAGCGTGCTGGCGTCTCTGTTGGCACTCTGTACCATTACTTTCCAAATAAGTATGCGATTATGTACGCTCTTGCAGAACAGTGGGTTGGCGAAATGGATATTGCCCTCCAAGAGCTGGAGGCGGAGAAGGTTGAGGCTCTGAGCCTAAAGCGTTTTGTTGAGCGCTGCACAGACCGGATGCGACTGGTGTACATCAATCAACAGGGATTATTGCCCCTAGTACAGGCTATGTATGGTGTACCAGAGCTGGTAGAGCTGGATTTAATCCACGATGAGCTGATTATCGCCTCGATGGCGCGCATGTTTGAGCGCCTGGATGTTTCCACTAAGCCTGCTGAGCTACGACGCCTAGGCCGCGCCTATATGGAGATTACCCATGCGTTGCTAATGATTGCAGTCAATCAAAGTCCTGAGGATGGGGACAAGACTCTCGCCGATCTAAAGTATCTTAGCCTAAGTCTACTGGAGCGGGCCAAAGGGCAATTCTAGGCGCTTCTGCTGAAGGATTCTCTGCAATGGCCCAGCAATACTTAATAACGATAAAATAGTTTAAGTTTATCTCATAACTAGCTGATATAAATAGATTTATCTAGCCTTATCTCGCATTGTGACAAACTCCTCGGCCGCAGAAGGATGAATTCCCACCGTCGCATCAAAATGCGCCTTGGTCGCACCGGCTTTTAGCGCTATACCCATACCCTGAATAATTTCTGCCGCATGTTCGCCGACCATGTGGCAGCCAATGACCCTGTCTGAAGCTGTATCAACAATCAACTTCATAGTAATGCGATCAGCACCGCCGCCCAATGTTTGCAGCATAGGTTTAAAATCAGATATATATACCGCAATGTCTTGGTATTCCATGCGTGCCTGCTCTTCGCTAAGCCCCACAGTACCTAGCTCTGGCTGACAGAACACAGCCGTTGGGATAGTACTGTAGTCAATACAGGCCTGCCCTGCCCCATACAGATGATCAACCAGCACCATGGCTTCTTGAATGGCGACAGGCGTGAGCTGTACGCGATCGATCACATCGCCTAAGGCGTAGATGCTGGGGTCTGCAGTAGCAAAATTATCATCCACCAGAATAGCGCCATTACTGGCGGTCGTCACTGAGGTGGTTTCTAGGCCCAGCCCAGCTGTATTGGGCTGGCGGCCTGTTGCATAGAGCACTAGACCAGCATCGAGACTGCCTTGGCCATTCAGGCTCACAGAAAGACCTGCGGCAGTTTTAATGATTCCATCAATTTCAGTATCCAGGTGCAGATGAACACCTTTTGCTGTCATGCCCTCCGCCACCGTCTCAGCCATTTCTTGATCAAAGGACTTAAGTAGCACTGACCCGCGATAAATCAGATGAGTCTCTACCCCCAGTCCATTCAAAATACCGGCAAATTCAACGGCTATATAGCCGCCGCCAACGACGACAGCAGTTTTTGGCAGCTCATCTAGAAAGAACATTTCATTAGAACTAATAGCGTGCTCACTACCGGGGAATTCCGGGATATAGGGCCAGCCTCCGGTCGCCAGCAGAATCGTGCGAGCTCTGTACAGGCTGCCATTGATACTAACCTGATGCGGACCCACAATAGTGGCCCTGCCATTAAATAGATCGGCTCCACTATTGTCGATCAGACGGTTATAGATACCATTTAGGCGTTTAATTTCGGCTGTTTTATTATCTCTAAGGGTCGCCCAGTCGAGTGTTGGCTGCTGGGGTACAGTCCAGCCAAACCCTTCACTAGCCTGAAATAATTCTGGGAATTGAGAGGCATATACAAATAGCTTTTTGGGTACGCACCCCACGTTGACGCAAGTGCCGCCTAGGTAGCGCTCTTCCGCAACGGCAACGTTTTTGCCTCTGGAGGCCGCCATGCGGGCTGCCCGAACACCACCGGACCCAGCGCCAATTACAAACAGATCATAGTCAAAACTGTCGCTCATATATTATCTCTTCTAAACTTCATTATTCTTGTTAATCACGCCTTGCAGTTGATTACCAGGCTTGCCAAACCAGGCCAGCTTGCTGTGCAGTCTAACGACAGAGCCAACGATAATCAGTGTGGGTGCCTTGGCGCCCGCTTCGCGCACGATACCGGGTAGCGTATCCAAGTCACCCACAAACACCTGCTGCCTGTCAGAGGTACCTTTTTCAATAAGTGCAGTGGGCGTTTTTGGATCAAGACCATGCTCTTTGAGCTGCCGGCAAATAGTCTCCATACCATTTAGCCCCATATAAAACACTAGAGTCTGATTGGGCTGAACTAGCTCTGGCCAGTTTAGATCCATCTTGCCCGACCGCAGATGCCCGGCAATAAATCGCACCGACTGGGCATGGTCGCGATGAGTCAGTGGAATACCCGCATAGCTGGCGCAGCCTGAAGCTGCAGTAATCCCTGGTACCACCTGAAATGGAATACCATGTTCGGCGAGAGTTTCAATCTCTTCGCCGCCGCGACCGAAGATAAAGGGATCTCCGCCTTTTAACCGTACCACTCTGTTACCTGCAAGGGCGTAGTCCACTAGCTTTTGATTAATATTGTGCTGGGTAACCGGATGATCGCCGGCGGTTTTGCCCACATAGATGCGCGTGGCATCTCGTCGCACCAGATTAAGCACTTCCTTGGATACCAGGCGATCATAGAGCACTATATCGGCCTGCTGCATCAGCCGCAGCGCCTTAAATGTCAGCAGATCTGGGTCTCCTGGACCACCACCAACCAGATAGACTTCACCGGTTTTAAAGCTATCCGTAGTGGCGAGCTTATCGGCTAATAACCGCTCGGCTTCATCCAGGTTGTTAGCATAGGCCTGCTCGGCAATGGGTCCATAAAAAACGTCTTCCCAAAATGCCTTACGATCTGCACCACTCTCAAACTTGGCCTTTACCCGCTCGCGAAAACTTCCGGCCAGCGCACCCAGTTTTGCCATACCAGCAGGCAGGAGACTCTCAAATCTGGTGCGCAACAGCCGCACCAGTACCGGCGCATCGCCACCACTTGAAATCGCTACCTGAATAGGCGAACGATCAACAATAGAGGGAAATATCACGGTAGAAAATCCGGGATCGTCCACCACGTTGGATAACATATTGGCAGCCTGAGCATGCTCTGAGACCAGCCGGTTTAACTCGCGGTCATTGGTGGCAGCAATCACCATCACTGTATCCGGATAGCCCAATAAATGATGGTGCTCATATGCGGCGGCAATAAGCTCTAGGCCATTGCAGCCAGCAGCGCTGTCTCTGGCATCCATCTCAATCAGATCCGGGCAAAAGTCCTTGGCTATAATGGTAATCAGTGCGCTGGCTTCCTGAACCAGACGCACCTTGCGCAGAGCGATTTCGCCCCCACCAACCACCAGGATACGGCGACCTTTGAGGTTATGAAATAACGGCAGGTAATCCATTGGGTTTGCTGGTGTCTCCTAAAGATCCTTCGCTATGGTAAGCATACCAAGCAAAATGGTTTGGGCTCAGGGTACCCTGATATCGAGTGCAGTCAGGGGCCTGAAACCCAGGATGACGGCAATCCATCAGGCTATAACAGTCTGTCCATTCATCAATGGCTGTAATACCTCAGGGATCGCGATCGAGCCATCAGCTTGCTGATAATTTTCCATTACCGCCAGCAGCGTCCGCCCCACCGCCAGACCAGAACCATTTAATGTATGCAGCAACTCTGGCTTGCCCTCGGTATTTCTATACCTAGCTTTCATGCGTCTAGCCTGGAAGTCAGCGAAATTACTACAGGATGAAATTTCACGATACTTCTCCTGGGATGGCAACCAAACTTCGATATCGTAGGTTTTAGCCGCAGAGAAACCCAGGTCGCCACCACACAGGATCACCGTACGATAAGGTAGCCCAAGCTTCTGCAATATGGCTTCAGCATGGCCAACCAGGTCTTCAAGTGCCTCCCATGACTGGTCGGGATGAACAAACTGCACCATCTCGACCTTCTCAAACTGGTGCTGGCGAATCATGCCACGGGTATCACGCCCATAGCTGCCCGCCTCGCTCCTAAAACATGGCGTATGAGAGACAAACTTGATGGGCAGTTCATCGACAATTTCATTGCGGTAAATATTGGTAATCGGAACCTCGGCCGTGGGTATCAGATAGAACCCACGCTCATCGTCCAGCTTAAATAGATCCTCTTCGAACTTGGGTAGCTGACCGGTTCCATAAAGAGACTCACGGTTAACTATATAGGGTACATAAACCTCTTCGTAGCCATGCTCCTGAATATGGGTATTCAGCATGAACTGAGTCAGTGCCCGATGCAGGCTAGCAAGCCCGCCACGCATCTGCGAAAACCGCGAGCCGGTAATTTTAGAAGCGGTATCAAAATCAAGGCCATTGATTGCATCGCCTAGGTCAACATGGTCCTTCACATCAAAGTCAAAGACTCTGGGTTCACCCCAGCGGCGCACTTCGACGTTATCATCTTCATCATTACCCGCAGGCACAGACTGGTGGGGAATGTTAGGAATACCCTGTAGAAGCGTATCTAGCTCTTCCTGGACAGCAGTCAGCGCTGCGTCTGCAGCGGCAGAATCGTTCTTAATCTGCTCTCCTCTGATCTTTAGAGGCTCTATATCTTCTCCCTTAGCCTTGGCTTCACCAATCAGCTTACCCATGGATTTGGAATAGCTATTGCGCTCCTGTTGCAGACTTTCAGCTGCCAGCTGAAGCTCTTTTCGTTGCGCCTCCAAGCCAAGAAAAGCCTCGGTATCAAGTGCATAACGCTTGATATTCAGACTTGTAGCAACGGCATCTAAATCCGAACGTAATAGCTTCGGGTCGATCATGTGACTTCCTTAAAATTAAATCAAAAACAAACGTGTTAGCCAGACCGCCACACTAACGGCGGCCAAACATAAAACTACAGTCCCCAGCGCATAGGCCAGAGCCAAAACGGGCTCTCCATTTTGCCACAGACCAAGGGCATCAAGCGAGAATGTTGAAAAAGTGGTAAAGGCCCCCAAGAAGCCAATCATCAATAGGCTGCGCATCTCAACAGGTAGCACCCCCCTCTCCAATATGAGCACATATAACAGGCCCATGACGAAGCTACCCAGCACATTGACACAGAGTGTCGCATAGGGAAATTTGCCCACCGCAGAATCAACCATCCAAATGCTTACGGCATACCGGCTCATGGCTCCAAGGGCGCCGCCAATTGCTACAGCTAGCCAATGCATTATGTGGAATCCTTTTGAGTTGTTTTATTAGCTACTGCGTCTAGCTCTCGCAAGTAGATGAGCTTTTCAGCAATCTTTTTTTCCAACCCATTGTCGGTGGGGAAATAATACTGCTTTTCCCATAGCTCTTCTGGCAGATACTGTTCTCCTGCGGCGTACGCATCATCTTCGCTGTGGGCGTAGCGGTAGTCTTTGCCATAATCCATATCCTTCATCAGCTTGGTCGGTGCATTGCGCAGATGCAGAGGCACCTCATAGCTAGGTAACGACCTTACATCGGCCATAGTCGCTTTAAAGGCGCTGTATACGGCGTTGCTCTTTGCTGCCACCGCACAATAGGTCACTGCCTGTGCTAGCGCCAATTCTCCTTCGGGGCTGCCGAGGCGTTCTTGCATAGCCCAGGCATTCAGTGCCAACTCGAGAGCTCGTGGATCAGCGTTGCCGATATCTTCCGTGGCTATACGGGCCACCCGCCGTGCAATATACAGCGGATCACAGCCGCCATCTAGCATCCGGCACAGCCAGTAGAGGGCACCATCTGGCGAGGAACCCCTGACCGACTTGTGCAGTGCCGAAATCTGATCATAAAAATACTCGCCACCCTTATCAAAACGCCGAGTATCGCCCACTAAAACCTGTTCTAGGACAGCGGTATCTATCACGGCGGCCCCTCCGCGCTCTGCGGCAAGATCACTGGCAATTTCAAGTAAATTTAACGCGCGGCGAGCATCGCCATCGGATGCACTGGCGAGTAAATCCAAAGCCGTCTCATCTAATTCTAGCCTGCGCTCACCAAGCCCAACTTCCGCATCAGCTACAGCCTGCTGGATGACTGTTTTAATCTGATCAGCCCCCAAACTCTTAAGTAGGTATACCCGACAGCGCGATAGCAGGGCATTGTTGAGTTCGAAGGATGGGTTTTCGGTGGTCGCACCAATAAATACGACCGTGCCATCTTCGACAAAGGGTAGGAAGGCATCTTGCTGAGATTTGTTGAATCTATGTACTTCATCGACAAATAGAATTGTTTTACGGCCGTGCAGATCGCGCTGCTCCTCTGCCCTGGCGATGGAAGCCCGAATCTCCTTAACCCCAGAAAGCACTGCCGAGATACTCTCAAAATGAGCGTCGGCCGAGGCCGCAATAATCTTTGCCAAGGTGGTTTTACCGACGCCAGGCGGGCCCCAGAAAATCATCGAGTGCAGGGCCCCCCGCTCGATCGCCTCGCGTAGAGGCTTACCCTCACCTACCAGATGTTGCTGCCCATAGAAGCCATCCAACATCACTGGACGCATGCGTGCAGCGAGTGGCTGGTATACCTGCTGGCTAAACAGATCAGTAGGCATGGTCAATCACATCTATACCTGCAGGAACCTCAAACCGGAACAGGCCCGCCGCTATAGGTGGATTAAGCAGGGTTTCGGAGAGACTAATATGGGTTGTCTGCCCTAGCCTGTCCTTCAAAATAATCGCGGTTGGATGACCCTGAGAAAAATGCAACTGTACCAGACTGAATAGGCTGCTGGATTGTCTTGGTGATAATTCAAAGTGCTGCTCAGATAGCTGG
The DNA here is from genome assembly GCA_965656965.1 of uncultured Porticoccaceae bacterium. Classification (GTDB taxonomy): domain Bacteria; phylum Pseudomonadota; class Gammaproteobacteria; order Pseudomonadales; family Porticoccaceae; genus HTCC2207. The sequence continues at coordinate 219,749 of CBFHMK010000002.1, read as the reverse complement.
CGAACCCTATAGCTGTTATCCAGATCCTCTAGGTCCCCAGAAAATAAACTAGCAGGCGTTGCGCTGAGGTCTTGATTAAAGGGCTGGATGATTACCTGCTCTAAATCCGGATCATAAACCCAAAGAGTCAGCCCGTCGGTAATGATCTCTTGTGGCATGGGCTCGATCACTGCCCAGCGAATTCGATGAGGTTGCGAAACCTGAAATTTGCCGTTGGACAGCTGCAGTTCATAGCCCTCGCTGTCGGTAATCCGTTGACTAAAGCTGGTGGAAAGACTTTTTATTGGCTCAAGAAGATCGCGCAACTGCTGCGAGGCACTGGGCTGATTGTCGGCAGCCAGCGTCACAATGCTGAGACCACCTAAAACCCATACTATGCTTTTGAGAAGATTCATTGTTAATCAGCTATTGCCATGACTAGGCGCGATAATCTCACGGCTGCCATTACTACTCATTGGGCTAACGACACCGGCAGCTTCCATCTGCTCAATTAAGCGCGCCGCCCGGTTATAGCCGACGCGAAGTTTTCGCTGCACCGAGGAGATAGATGCTTTTCGGCTTTCAAGAACAAAGGCCACGGCCTCGTCATACAGTGGGTCGGCCTCGGGATCGTCCTCAGACTCTTCATTTCCAGAGAATCCTGGCACTGGAATCGAGGAAACAGAGCTCTCGTCGGTGATCTCTTCAAGATACTGAGGCTCACCGCGTCGCTTCCAGTCAGCAACCACTTTGTGCACCTCATGGTCATCGACAAAGGCACCATGTATACGTTCAGGAACGCTGGTACCTGGCGGCAAATACAGCATATCACCATGTCCAAGGAGCTGTTCTGCTCCGCCCTGATCCAGGATAGTTCTCGAGTCAATTTTGGATGAAACCTGGAAGGCAATCCTCGAGGGAACATTGGCCTTGATAAGCCCTGTAATCACATCCACCGAGGGACGTTGAGTAGCCAGAATGAGATGAATACCGGCCGCACGCGCTTTCTGAGCGATGCGAGCGATCAGCTGCTCAACCTTTTTGCCGACGATCATCATCATGTCAGCGAATTCATCAATCACGACAACAATGTAGGGCAATGTCTCAAGCGTTGGCGCCTCTGGTGGCTCCTGAGTCGGGTCCCAGCCCATTTCGTCAGGATTAAAGGTCCAGAGTGGATCTGTGATTGGGTTGCCAGACTTAATCGCATCTTCTATTTTGCGGTTATAACCGGCGAGATTACGCACACCAAGTGCAGCCATCATTTTATAACGCCGCTCCATTTCTCCGACACACCAACGCAAGCCGCTAGCAGCATCTTTCATGTCGGTGATTACGGGAGTCAGTAAGTGTGGAATACCGTCATAGACAGATAACTCGAGCATCTTAGGGTCAATAAGAATTAACTTAACTTCCTCAGGCGAAGCCTTGAACAGAAGACTAAGTAGCATGGCGTTAATGCCGACTGACTTACCCGATCCTGTGGTACCAGCGACCAACAGGTGTGGCATACGGCCTAGATCCGCCACTGTAGGCACCCCTGCGATATCATGGCCCAGAGCAAGGGTTAGAGGAGAGCTTGAGCGGTCATAAGCCTCCGAAGAGAGAATTTCGGTAAGCCGGACCATCTCTCTTTTCTCATTGGGTATCTCAATGCCAACCACTGATTTTCCCGGTATAACTTCCACCACTCTGACGCTGATAACGGCCATAGAGCGAGCAAGGTCCTTTGCCAAGCCACTGATACGGCTGACCTTGACGCCTGGAGCTGGCTGGATTTCGAACCTGGTAACCACCGGCCCGGGCAGTACCTCTACCACATCCGCCTTAATGCCAAAGTCTTGAAGTTTGTGCTCTAAGAGCCTGGACAGGTGTTCCAGAGACTCTTCCGAGTAGCCGGTATCGCCTGTCTTATCACTGGGGTCCAGCAAGTTAAGAGGTGGCAGAGAGCCAACCACCTCAGCATCACTGAACAGGGTCTGCTGTTTCTCACGCTCTATTCTGGGGCTTACCACCGGCTTGGCCTTAGGAGCTTGAATCGTTGGCGGCTTGCGTTGCTTGTTCTGCTTAACAGCTGCCTCGACTTTCACCAAGCGCTCAGACATCGCTTCCTTCGAAGCCTGCCGTTCTAGCCTGCGGCGCTTGCGCTCGGCTAGCCATATAAGCAAAGTATCAAAGGCACTAAATGCCCAGTTACCGAGGCGATCAATTAGCTTAATCCAAGAAATATCCGCAAAGACCGTCAGTCCAAATAAAAATAGGGCCAGCAGTATCAGCGTGCTGCCCGTGTAACTAAAAGCTGCCAGCACAGCTTCACCAATTTTGCTTCCCAGCATGCCGCCACTACCAAAGGGATAGCTATTAGCCATGTCTGTGTATTGAATGCTGGCCAGCGATGTGGCGCTTATCATTACTAGAGCAAAACCTATGGAACGCAGCATAAAGGTTGCGGAATCAAAGCCCTCAGCTTCCTCTAAAAAATGGGTCCGTAAAATCTGGAGTGCTCTGACAGCCAGTAACAGAGGAAAAAGATAGGCCATAGCCCCAAATAGGGAGTAGAAGATATCAGCCACCCAGGCGCCGGCGGGGCCAATCGCATTGCTCACTTCACTTCTTGTGGCCGTGTGTGACCAGCCCGGATCTCCAGAGGAATAGGTGACTAATGCTAAAAGCAGCACAGCACAGAGTGCCAGCCACCCGATAAGTGCGCCATCGGCAAGCAGGCGTTTGCTTCTTGAAACTGATATCCCAGTCTGTTCAGACGTTTGTTTTCGAGATTTTTTATTATCACTGCTCAACGGACCGATTCCCTGTGTTTTTGGCCTTGGCCAATTGTAGCCTATTCTCTCGTAAACACCATGCTGGCGGGGGCGATATTGAGCAACTATCCCCTGTATATAAAAAACCAATTGGTGATGATCGAACAATTCTTTATGATAGCGCCCAAGATCACTTGCCAAGCCAGATTTACTGGCCAACGTACCTTTTTTTAGAGAGTTATTTATGTCCGAGTCGCAACATCATCCCCTCATTATTCTTGGTTCCGGCCCTGCCGGCTGGACTGCAGCTGTATATGCCGCGCGAGCCAACCTAAATCCAGTGGTTATTACTGGCATTCAGCAAGGTGGACAGCTGACCACTACAACAGATGTGGACAACTGGCCGGGAGACGCAGATGGAGTGCAGGGCCCCGAATTGATGGTGCGCATGCAGAAGCATGCCGAGCGTTTTGATACTCAGACCATTTTTGATCATATTGACTCTGTGGATTTTTCAAAGCGCCCTTTCTCTCTTGTTGGGTCAAGCACCTATACCTGCGACTCACTGATCATTTGCACCGGTGCTTCCGCGCAGTATCTGGGTCTTCCATCTGAAGAGGCCTTCATGGGCAAAGGTGTGTCTGCTTGCGCGACCTGTGATGGGTTCTTTTATCGCAATCAAAAAGTCGCTGTTATTGGTGGTGGTAATACAGCAGTGGAAGAAGCCCTGTATCTTTCAAATATCTGCTCAGAGGTAGTATTGGTGCATCGCCGCGATGCTCTGCGCGCTGAGAAAATGCTGCAAGACAAGCTATTTGAAAAAGAAAAAAATGGCAATATTAGTATTGAGTGGAATCATAACCTTGGCGAAGTGCTGGGTGACGATGCTGGTGTTACAGGTATCCAACTGGTGGGTACAGAATCAGGGGAAAGTAAAATAGTCGATGTGACCGGCGTATTTATTGCTATTGGCCACAAACCTAATACAGATATCTTTGTAGACAAGCTGGATATGAAAGATGGGTACCTCAGTATTGCTGGTGGTCTTGCTGGCAATGCCACGGAAACCAGTGTCAAAGGTGTATTTGCTGCGGGCGATGTAGCAGATCATGTCTATCGCCAGGCTGTAACCTCTGCAGGCAGCGGATGCATGGCCGCCCTGGATGCCGAGCGTTTTCTCGACAGCTAATGCAACTGGCCCTACTGGATACAGATAACCCGCAATTTCCAGATCCTCGCACAGCCATCAGGGAGCCCGACGGGCTCCTTGCAGTTGGTGGCAACCTTAGTCCCAGCACGCTTGTCTCAGCTTATTCTCAGGGCATTTTCCCCTGGTATCAGGACGATGACCCTATCCTATGGTGGAGCCCGAGTGAACGCTGCCTGTTAGCGCCTGTCGACTTACATATTTCAAAAAGCCTTCGTAAATGCCTTAAAAAGCATCAGTATCAGATAACCACAGACCGAGACTTCGGCGCCGTAATCAGAGCCTGTGCTAATACCAGAGCGACTGAGGGAACCTGGATAAGCGACGAAATGATCTCTGCCTTTCAGCAGCTCCATGAACAGGGAATTGCACATTCCGTGGAAGTCTGGGATCAGCATCGATTAGTGGGCGGTATTTATGGCGTTGCCATGGGTACAGTTTTTTCCGGTGAATCTATGTTTAGCGCTGTGACCAATGGCTCAAAAATAGCCATGGCTTACCTGTGCCGATGGCTAGATAGCAGTGGCTTTAATCTGCTCGACTGCCAAATAGAGAACAACCACCTACTGAGTCTCGGGGCACAGGTCGTGCATAGAGAGTGGTTTTTAACCCAACTCGAGACCACTAGGTCGACGCGACTGGCCTGGCCTCAGGCTGCTGGAATTGACTGGAGTGGTGATTGAGTCAGTTATAAACTAGGCTTAGTTACTCAATGCCTGCAACCATAAAGAATATTGGCTATGACCAGAGATATCTCACCTGACATCGGCAAAATAAGGCTTCTTTTAACAGAGCCCCATGCGTGCAGCTATTTGGAAGGTCGTCAGGCCACAACAGCATTTGTGGATCCCGACGCAGCCATAGATACGGCGCTATATGCCCAACTGAGCACTGTGGGCTTCCGTCGCAGTGGGCCCTATTTATACTCTCCACTGTGCAAGGAATGCAAGGCCTGTATACCCGCGCGGATCCCGGTTAATTTGTTCGTTGCTAGTAGATCACAAAAGCGCTGCCTAAAGCGCAACTCTGATATTGTTGTTAGTCTTGTCGACAGCATTTGCTTAACAGAGCATTACCCTATTTATGAAGCCTATATTTCAGGCCGGCACTACGAAGGCGATATGTTTCCGCCCACGTCCCAGCAGTTTGAACAGTTTCTTGGCAACGCCTGGGATTGCACGAGATTTCTGGAGTTTAGGCTCGACGGAGCCCTGATAGGCTGCGCGGTGATAGATTGGTTGCCAGATGCTCTTTCTGCTATTTATACCTACTTCCTCCCCGAGCATGCCAGCCGTAGCTTGGGTACTCTGGCCGTGCTTCTGCAGATCCAGTTGGCGACCAAGTCATCACTCGCTTATCTGTATCTTGGCTATTGGATAACCGATTGCCAGAAGATGAGTTACAAAGCTAACTACAGGCCCCTGGAAATATTGAGCGAAAATACCTGGCAACTAAGCGAATGACTTTGCCAAGAGCCACAATTTAGGGCAAACTGCCCCCTTTTTTACAGGCACGAAAATAAGCGTATGGCGAAGGAAGATCACATTGAATTTGAAGGCGAAGTTATAGACACTCTGCCTAACACCACTTTTCGAGTTAAACTCGAAAACGGACACATCATTATTGCCCATATTTCAGGCAAGATGCGCAAGCACTATATCCGTATTCTCACGGGCGACAAGGTTAAGGTGGAAATGACCCCCTATGACCTTACCAAGGGACGCATCACCTTCCGCGAACGTTAAACCCTTTTGATTCTGAGATAAAAAAAGGCGAGATAAGTAAATTATCTCGCCTTTCTTGTGGGCCTCTGTTTTCACAGAGCCTATGAGGAGGTCTCCGCTTCTCTCGGCTCTGTAGACACGGTTAATTCATTGCCCTCAACGCTGACATAAACCGTACCGCCCTTCTCAGACAGGCTGCCAAACAACACTTCTTCGGCTAGTGGTTTCTTGATCTTTTCCTGAATCAATCTATCCATCGGACGAGCGCCCATCTTGGCGTCATAGCCATTCTCTGCCAACCACAGCCTGGCTGTGTCCTCTACTTCGAGAAACACTTTCTTTTCGTCAAGCTGCGACTGCAGCTGTACCAAAAACTTATCTACAACGGTCTTGATCACATCAAGACTTAGCTCGCCGAACTGAACAATACTATCCAGCCTATTCCGGAACTCCGGTGTAAACATCTTCTTAATGGCTTCCATTCCATCTGTGCTGTGATCCTGATTTGAAAACCCTATAGAAGCTCGGCTCATGAGTTCCGCACCCGCATTAGTGGTCATGATTAGAATCACATTACGGAAATCAGCTTTGCGACCATTGTTGTCGGTCAGAGTGCCGTGATCCATAACCTGTAATAGCAGGTTAAAAACATCCGGATGGGCCTTTTCGACCTCATCAAGCAAGATCACTGAATGGGGCTGCTTGGTTACCGCCTCAGTTAACAGACCACCCTGGTCATAGCCCACATAGCCTGGAGGCGCACCTATAAGTCTAGAAACTGTATGGCGCTCCATATACTCAGACATATCAAATCGCACCAGTTCAACTCCCAAAACATTGGCTAGCTGACGACTGACTTCGGTTTTACCTACCCCCGTGGGCCCCGCAAAGAGGAAACTACCTATGGGCTTCTCGCCTTCGCGCAGCCCTGCGCGGGCCAATTTAATTGCTGTGGACAAGGCATCGATCGCGGGGTCCTGACCAAACACCACCATTTTCAGCTTGGCTGCAAGATCTTTTAACTGCGCCTTGTCGGAACTAGAGACGCTTTTAGCCGGAATTCTCGCGATCTTGGAGATCACCAACTCAATATCACTGACGCCGATACTTTTCTTGCGACGGCTCTCGGGCTGCAAGCGCTGATAGGCTCCCGCCTCATCAATAACATCAATCGCCTTGTCAGGTAGAAAACGGTCAGTGATATGTCGACTAGCCAACTCCGCAGCAACTTTGAGTGCCGGATTAGTGAATTTAAGGTCATGATGTTCTTCAAAGCGAGACTTCAGGCCTTTAAGAATTTCATAAGTCTGCTGGATACTTGGCTCTGGCACATCGATCTTCTGAAAACGACGCGACAAAGCATGGTCTTTCTCAAAGATGCCGCGGTACTCCTGGTAAGTTGTCGAGCCTACGCAGCGCAACTCACCTGATGACAGAAGGGGTTTAAGCAGGTTTGAAGCGTCCATGACCCCGCCTGAAGCGGCACCGGCTCCAATAATGGTATGAATCTCATCGATAAACAGGATAGATTTTTCTTTCTTGACCAGCTCGCTAATAATGCCTTTGAGCCGCTTTTCAAAGTCACCTCGGTACTTGGTGCCCGCTAGCAACGAACCCATATCCAGGCTGTACACCGTACTATTGAGCATAGGCTCAGGCACTTTCTCTTCAACGATTAGCTTCGCCAAACCTTCTGCGATCGCGGTTTTACCCACGCCAGATTCGCCCACCAGCAGTGGGTTATTTTTGCGGCGACGTATAAGGATCTGGCTGACGCGCTCAATTTCAGCATCTCGCCCAACTAAGGGGTCGATCTGCCCGAGGCTAGCCCTCTCATTTAGATTTGTTGCAAATTGACTGAGCAGGCTCTCTTCTTGCTTATCCTCAATCCCGTTGTCTGTGCCTGCCTCGTCTGGTTGATCATTACTGCGCTCTGGCTGGTCAGCGTACTTGGATATGCCATGGGAGATATAGTTAACCACGTCTATGCGAGCAATATTCTGCAGACGCAGGAAATAGACAGCCTGGCTCTCCTGTTCGCTAAAAATTGCCACCACTACGTTTGCGCCCACTACTTCGCTGTGATTGGCAGAGTTAACCTGAAAAACGGCCCGCTGTAACACACGCTGAAAACCATGAGTGGGTTGGGTTTCTTGCTCTAACTGTGTCTCTGGAATTGTCGGTATGGTTGAGTCGATGAATTCGGTTAAATCCTGACGTAAAATATCGATATCTGCGCCACAGGCTCTCAGCACATTAGCTGCGGAGGCGTCATCTAAAAGCGCCAATAGCAGATGTTCGACAGTCATAAACTCGTGTCGTTTATCCCGTGCATTTTTAAACGCCAGATTGAGGGTGACTTCAAGCTCTCTACTTAACATAACTATGTCTCTTCGTCGTCGTTACAGGGTTCAATTTCACACAGAAGCGGATGCTGATGGTCCTTCGAGTATTGATTTACTACTGCCGCTTTCGTCTCTGCCACATCTTCAGTATAGATGCCACAGACACCCTTTCCCTCGGTGTGTATCTTAAGCATGATTCGAGTCGCATTTTCGCGCGACTTATAAAAAAACTGCTCAATTAGCTCGACCACAAATTCCATCGGTGTGTAATCGTCATTTAACAGTACTACCTGAAACATACGGGGCTTCTTTAACTTTGGCCTTGATTCTTCGACAACAGTATTGTCGTCCTGTTGCCAACCTGGGATATTTTTTTCATTACTCATGTAAAACAGCCGAATATCTATCATTTTAAGTGTGCCTGCATCTTACATCAGAACAGACTGGCCAGTGAACCGATGAGCGGTACTTGACAGAAATCTGTGGCAATTTAGAGTTGCAACTGCCTGTTTAAAGGCATCTATGAGCGATTAGCTGTTCGCTCTTTTTGAAACGCTAAAAAGGAAGAAGGCGACAGGTTATGGTTAGTAAAGGCACAATTAAATGGTTTAGTAATGCGAAGGGATTTGGTTTTATTCTCCCAGAACATGGAGAAGGCGATATTTTCGTCCACTACAGCGCAATTAATATACAGGGTTATAAGACATTAAAGGCAGGTCAGCTTGTTTCCTATGAAACAGAAAAAGGAGACAAAGGGTTACATGCAATAAACATTGTCCCCTATGACCCGAATGTTGAGCCTGAAGATGATCCCTCAGAAATTGATCTTGATAACACCGCGAAAAGCGTATTGGCATAGCACCGGATTAGGCAGCTATCTCAGAGAGTAAAAAACCCGGCACTATTAGCTAGTGCCGGGTTTTTAGATTTTACCACCAATGGGATTTACATATTTTCGATCATTGCATCGCCAAATTCTGAGCAAGACATTAGCGTGGCATCATCCATTAAGCGCTCAAAATCATAGGTAACCTTCTTTTCAGAAATAGCACCTTCGATCCCTTTAACGACTAAATCAGCCGCATCTCCCCAGCCCAGATGACGCAACATCATCTCGGCAGACAGGATTAGTGAACCGGGGTTTACCTTGTCCTGGCCTGCGTACTTTGGAGCAGTCCCGTGGGTCGCTTCAAAGATAGCAACATCGTCGGACAGGTTGGCACCAGGAGCGATACCGATGCCGCCCACCTGAGCCGCCAGCGCATCAGAAATATAGTCACCATTAAGGTTAAGTGTTGCTAGGACACTATACTCATCAGGACGCAGAATGATCTGTTGCAGCATTGCATCTGCAATCACATCTTTAATAATGATATCTTCGCCTGTATTTGGGTTCTTCACCACATGCCATGGGCCACCGTCTAGGGGCTCACCACCGAACTGCTCTGCAGCGACTTCGTAACCCCAGTCACAGAAAGCACCCTCAGTGAACTTCATGATATTACCCTTGTGCACCAGCGTCACAGAGGGTTTGTTTTGGTCAATTGCGTACTGAATGGCCTTAGCCACCAAACGCTTGGTACCCTGCTCTGAAACAGGCTTAACTCCGATACCACAGTTTTGATCAAAGCGGATCTTGCTCACGCTCATCTCTTCCTGCAGGAATTTGATGACTTTGTTGGCCTCATCAGTGCCAGCACGCCATTCGATACCCGCATAAATATCTTCTGAGTTTTCACGGAAGATACACATATCAACTTTGTTCGGCTCTTTAACTGGAGATGGAACGCCTTCGAACCAACGCACTGGGCGCTGACATACAAACAGGTCAAGCTCCTGACGCAGAGCAACATTCAAAGATCTAAAGCCACCGCCCACTGGAGTGGTCAGCGGACCTTTGATAGAAACTGCATATTCTTTCACAGCTTCAAGAGTCTCAGCTGGGAACCAGTCACCCTCGTAAAGCTCCGCAGCTTTTTCGCCGCAGTAAACTTCCATCCAGGAAATTTCCTTGCTGCCATCATAGGCTTTGGCAACGGCCGCATTAATTACCTTGACCATTACTGGGGTAATATCTACACCAATCCCATCACCTTCAATAAAAGGAATAATTGGGTTATTGGGCACGTTGAGCGAAAAGTCTGCATTGACTGTAATTTTTTCACCAGATTGGGGGATCTGGATATGTTGATATCCCATTGTTGTCTCCGAGAAATGTATGCTGAGTTATAGATTGATTTGTAAATTAATTACCGAATGGTCATATTTTAACACGATTTAGGCGCTTTTTTGTAACCCTGTTTCATTTACAATAGGCCTAAATGGAGAAAAACTTTGGCTAAACTGATCTTATTGAACAAACCTTTTCAGGTGCTAAGTCAATTTACCTCTGACGGCAACAAAAAAAACCTGTCTGAATACATTGATATCAGGACTGTTTACCCAGCTGGACGTCTTGATTTTGACTCTGAGGGTCTGCTTTTACTGACCGACAATGGACAGCTGCAGGCGCAAATTAGCAACCCGAAATACAAGCTAGCTAAGACCTATTGGGTGCAGGTCGAGGGCATCGCGACCCAGGCCCATTGCGACAGACTATGCGCTGGCATCAGCCTCAAAGATGGTCCCGCCGCAGCTGTCAGCTGCAAACTAATTGCCGAGCCTAGCCTCTGGCCGCGCAACCCACCAATAAGAGTAAGACAGTCAATCCCCGATAGCTGGTTAGAGCTCGTCATTGCCGAGGGACGCAATCGACAGGTACGGCGGATGACTGCAGCCGTGGAACTACCTACTTTAAGATTGGTACGCGCTGCTATAGGTGATTGGACATTAGAGGGCCTGCAGCCCGGTGAGCACAGGGCGCTAGAGGTGACCCCGCCAATAGCAGAGAAAAAGTCGAGAATTAAATCTCGCCATTCAGGAACTCAGCATGCCCGATAAGATACATCTGACCGTAGCCACGGTAGTAGAAAAAGATAACCGTTTTTTGATGGTGATGGAGACCAAGTACGGTGAGCAGGTCATCAACCAACCGGCAGGACATGTAGAACCCGGAGAGGACATACTGCAAGCCGCCATCAGAGAGACTCTGGAAGAAACCGGCTGGGATATAAGTATTAAAGCCTTTCTCGGATTCTCTACCCACCTAGCTCGACAGAATGGCGTCACCTATTATCGTATGAGCTTTCTTGGAGAGGCTCTGCAGTTTAATCCTGAGGCAGTTATTGATAGAGATATAGATAAAGTTCTTTGGATGAGCCTGGAAGAAATTCAAGCAGAAAAATCCCGCTTGCGCAGCCACATGGTGCTTGGCTGCATTGAGGATTATCTAGCTAAACGTATTTTCCCTTTGGAAATATTTCGCAACGGCTTATAGTAACGGCAAAAATAATCCCGCTGTATAAATAGCGGCCTAACCCTTCACTCTGGCATCGAGTTCAAATGAGCAAAGCGCAAAAAGTTATTGTCGGCATGTCTGGTGGCGTTGATTCTTCAGTGGCCGCCTACCTACTGATTCAACAGGGTTATCAGGTCGAAGGCCTGTTTATGAAGAATTGGGATGAGGACGATGGCTCGGAATACTGCACGGCCAAAGCAGATCTAGCAGACGCACAGCAGGTTTGTGATCGTTTAAATATCCCGCTGCACACCGCCAATTTTGCCGCCGATTACTGGGACAATGTGTTTGAATATTTTCTGGCAGAATACCGAGTAGGACGCACACCTAATCCAGATATTCTGTGTAACCGTGAAATCAAATTTAAGGTGTTTTTAGACTATGCCCAGCTACTTGGGGCAGACTTAATAGCCACAGGTCATTACACAAGAGTAAGATCAGTTGATAATCAAAGCCAGCTTTTAAAGGGCTTAGACAACAATAAAGATCAGAGTTATTTTCTACATGCCGTGCCAGAGAGTGCTTTTAGCAAGTCATTATTCCCTGTGGGAGAACTTGAAAAGCCCGAAGTGCGGCGTATTGCGCAGGAACAGGGTTTCATTACCTCAGATAAAAAAGATAGTACCGGCATCTGCTTTATAGGTGAGCGGCGGTTTAAGGATTTTCTCGAACAATATCTGCCGGCCCAGCCCGGGGAGATGCGGACACCTGAGGGGAAACTGATGGGAGAACACGCAGGGCTGATGTTTTACACTCTTGGGCAGCGTCAGGGGCTCGGTATAGGCGGCGTTAAAGACAGTGGAGATGAGCCCTGGTACTGCCTGGATAAAGATCTGCAGAACAACCAGCTTATTGTGGGCCAGGGAGCCAATCACCCGCTACTGTTCACCAGTCAACTTGTAGCCGCAGGTATTAACTGGATAAATGGTGTGCCTAAGGCCCCCTTTCAGTGCATGGCTAAAACTCGCTACCGACAACCGGACCAGCAGTGCTGGATCAGGCCAACTGCCAACGGCGGCTGTGAGGTCACCTTTGACCTGCCGCAGCGTGCGGTGACGCCAGGCCAGTCGGTGGTGTTTTATTTGGACGATCTCTGCCTTGGCGGGGGCACCATTGAGCGGGCATGGAAGACTGCGAATGCTGCAGGCAGGTTATCGGACGGGGTTCAAGCTTGATATTTTCCAGCCCTACGCAGGACCAGGCAATTGCACTGTCTGCGGTTTTTCAGGCCTGCGAGCTGGTTGCAGATTTGGCCCACAACGGTGATGCATCTCCGCAATGTCTGGAATTAGCCATGTCCAGCCTGCTTAATCAGGCTCCAGTATCATTGGAGGCGCTTTATGGGTCTGAAGAAAACCTTTCAAGGGGAATAAAGTCCATGGCTGGCCACTTAAGCAAGACTCCCATGGGCCTGCCCTCAGCGCGGCCCGAGGTATTGCGCTACCTTATTTCTATCCTTTATCTGGCCCGCCGGCTATCAAAGGATGCCAAGATGCTAAATTCCATCTCTGAGGGTATTGCCAATGGAGCGCGGCAGGCTGAGCACTTTTCGGTCACCCATGAGAACGTCTATGGCAGTATTGCCTCACTTTATCAGCAAACGGTTAGCACCATGCGCCTGCGCATACAGGTCAGTGGCAATGGGCTCTACCTCCAGCAACCCGCTATAGCTACCCGTATTCGCTGCCTCTTATTTGCCGCCATTAGAAGTGCTTTTCTGTGGCAGCAGCTGGGCGGCAAGCGAACCCATATTATGTTGTACCGAAAAAGTTTAGTGCGAGCTTTACCCGACCTATAACTCGCCAAGGTACAGCATTGTTTCGGTAATTCAATTCTGAAATTAAACTGTAAATCCGGTATTATACGAGGCTAATTTTAGCCACCACTTTGGAAATCAGCATGGACAACATTGCCTTAACATCTCTAACCGCCATCTCGCCTATCGACGGTCGATATGGGTCCAAGACCGAGCGTTTGCGCACCGTATTTAGTGAGTTTGGTCTGATTCGTTACAGAGTTATGGTCGAGGTGCGCTGGCTACAGCACCTAGCTGCGAATTCTGGAGTGACCGAGGTTGCGCCCTTCTCCGATGAAGCCAATGATCTTCTCGATCAAATGGTAGACAACTTCACCCTAGAGCAAGCTCTGCGCATCAAAGAAATAGAGCGCACGACAAATCATGATGTAAAGGCGGTCGAATACCTCATTAAAGAAACTATTGCAGATAACCCAGAGCTCAACGCCGTTACTGAGTTTGTCCACTTTACCTGTACTTCCGAAGATATTAACAACCTCTCCCATGCACTAATGCTAAAGGAAGGTCGCGATCAGGTGGTGCTTCCGGCGCTTCAAGACATAGCGGACCAGCTAGCGGCTATGGGTAGAGAGTTTGCTGCGGTACCCATGCTGTCTCGCACCCATGGACAAACAGCATCTCCCACGACTGTCGGCAAAGAAATTGCCAATGTTGCCTTTAGGCTGAAACGCCAGATTAAACAGATCGCAGAGACTCCGCTTCTTGGCAAAATCAATGGTGCAGTGGGTAATTACAATGCCCATCTGTCAGCCTACCCAGATATTGATTGGGCAGCTGGGAGTCAAGAGTTTATCGAGCGACTAGGTCTTAGCTTTAACCCCTACACCACGCAGATTGAACCCCATGATTATATGGCTGAGCTTTTCGATGCTATGGCTCGTTCAAATACTGTATTGATTGATTTCGCCCGAGATATCTGGGGCTATATATCACTGGGTTACTTCAAACAGAGAACCATTGCTGGTGAGGTCGGTTCTTCCACCATGCCTCATAAGGTCAACCCAATCGATTTCGAAAATGCTGAGGGCAATATGGGTATTGCCAATGCACTGTATGGCCATCTGTCTGCCAAGCTGCCTATCTCCAGATGGCAACGGGACCTCACTGACTCAACCGTCCTGCGCAATATGGGTGTCGGCCTGGGCTACAGTATGATTGCCTATGCATCCCTGGACAAAGGGCTTAGCAAGCTAGAGCTCAATACCAATAAGCTGGCAGCTGATCTAGACTCGAGCTGGGAAGTCCTGGCCGAGCCCATTCAGACTGTGATGCGCCGCTATGGCATCGAAGAACCCTATGAAAAGCTCAAAGCCCTGACCCGCGGTAATGTTATGGATCAGTCAACTATCCAAAGCTTTATTGATACTTTGGATATGCCCGAGCAAGCCAAGGCAGAGTTAAAGGCATTGACGCCAGCAAACTATATTGGCAGCGCAGAACAGCAGGCCAAGTCTATTTAAAGGCTCGCTATGACAGTCAACTTTCCAGTTTTAGGCAGTCTGAGTGCAGAGGATTTTCTGGCAGATTACTGGCAGAAAAAACCTGTACTAATCCGCAATGCCATAGCCAATTTTGAACCCCCTATTGATGGCGACGAACTGGCTGGCCTAGCGCTAGAAGCTGAAGTGGAGTCACGTCTGGTGCTGGGAGCTGACTGGCAGTTAGAACAGGGCCCCTTCTCGGAACGTCGCTTTTCATCACTGCCTAACAGTGATTGGACGCTGTTGGTTCAGGCCGTAGATCTCTGGGTTCCAGAGGTGGCGGTAATCTTAGAACAGTTTAAATTCCTGCCCCCCTGGCGTATCGATGACATTATGGTTAGCTATGCTGAGGATGGTGGTAGCGTCGGCCCGCACTTCGATTACTACGATGTATTTCTACTTCAGGGTGCAGGTCAACGCCGCTGGCAGATTGGTCAACTATGTGACGAGACAACGGCACTTCAGCCTCATAGGGATTTAAAAATACTTGCTGATTTTCAAGCCGCGGACGAATGGCTGCTAAATACTGGAGATATGCTCTATATACCGCCTCGCGTTGCCCATCATGGTGTTGCTGTTGGTGAGTGCACTACCTTCTCTGTAGGCTTTAGGGCCCCTGCAGCCACTGAGATGCTCGACGATTTAGCCACAGAGCTTTTGAGCAAAGGCGGAAATCCCTCCTACTTGATGGACCCTCCGTTGACACCGGCGATGGCGGGCACTGAAATACCAGCAGCCTATGTAGGCCAAGTGAGATCTCTGCTGCAGGGTCTGTTAAACGACGACCAGATGCTGGCGGAATGGTTCGCGCAGTATATGACTCAGCCAAAATACCCGGACTATGTGGATGACACCCAGGAATATCGCGTAGCCAGTATTAGACAATCCGGAGAAGAGACCGAGGATGCTCAGTGTTATTTTGAAAATGGACTCAAATCTAGCGAATAAACAGCTCGGGGCTATGGTTTAGGCGCAAGGGGCGATCCAGGCTGGGAAACAGCCCCAGAACCCTGACTGCGTGAATCTGCTGCGCCATACAGGCGCTGCCCATCTAACCGCTGAATACTCTGCGTTGAGCCCAGACGCCCGGGCTTGCTGTTGACTCTGTGCCCCATTTCCCGCAAACGATTAAGCGTATCAACGGAAATCCCAGATTCATAATAGATATTATCTGGCAGCCATTGATGGTGGATGCGGGGCGCAGCAGCTGCCTCGGCAATACCCATCTCAAATTCAACCACATTCAAAATCATCTGCATAACAATGGTAATGATGGTACTGCCACCAGGGCTACCCGTAGCCAATATAGGTGCGCCCTGCTTGTCAAACACCAGGGTTGGTGTCATGGACGATAACGGCCGCTTGCCCGGCTCAATAGCATTGGCGAGGCCACCTACTAGGCCATAGCCGTTAGGAAACCCGGGCTTGGAGGAAAAGTCATCCATTTCGTTGTTTAACAGAAAGCCCGCGCCGGCCACTGATATACCGCTGCCGTAGGAAAAATTCAACGTATAGGTGTTACTGACCACATTACCCCATTGATCCCAGGTGCTGAAATGGGTAGTTTCAGTACCTTCTTGACCGCTATTTCGACCACCGTTATCACTGAGTCCCGGCTTAACATCAGCTGAACGGCTAGATTTCGCAGGATCAATCTGTGCCCGCAACATAGACGCATATTCTTTATCGATTAACTGAGCCACAGGCACGGGGAAATAGTCAGGATCACCCAAATATTGGCTGCGATCTGCATAGGCCCTGCGCATAGACTCCACCAGGCGGTGAATATAGTCAGCACTATTGTGGCCCATGGCCTGAAGATCCCAGCCTTCAAGAATATTGAGCATTTGCAACAGGTGCACGCCGCCGGAGGATGGTGGCGGCATGGCACAGATCTTGGAGCCCCTAAACTCACCACAAACAGGCCGGCGTTCTGCGACCCGGTAGTTGGACAGATCATCTTTGCTAATTAGCCCACCAGATCGCTGCATCTGATCAACAATTAAGTCCGCAGTCTTACCAGAATAGAAACCCTCGCGGCCAGCACTGGCTATGCGCGCCAGACTTTCAGCAAGATCTGACTGCACCAAAACCTCGCCCGGCTGATAAAGACCGCCGTCAGATTTATAAAAATACTGCCTAGAACCCGGGTCTTTCTGCATCCTAACCGCACGAGTAGCCAGCGAATCAACCAGATCGAAACTCACTGGAAAACCCTGCTTAGCGAGATCTATAGCCGGACTAATTACTTCCTTTAGACTCAGTAGCCCATAGGTCTCCTGGGCGTGAACTAGCCCAGCTACCGTGCCCGGCACACCAGAGGACTGAATGCTAAACCGCGCCTTTTGATTGTCCACATCGCCTTCGCTATCCAGAAACATATCACGATAGGCACCTGAGGGAGCCATCTCGCGATAATCAATGGCAACTGTCTTATTCTGTTCCGCGAGATGCAGGAGCATAAAGCCGCCGCCACCGAGATTGCCAGCCCGCGGCAATGTTACAGCCAGCGCAAACCCTGTAGCCACGGCAGCATCAACCGCATTGCCGCCGCGCGCTAAAATATCAGCACCTACACGGCTAGCGATGATCTCCTGAGATACCACTAGCCCCAAGTCGCTGATAACCGGATGAAACCGTGCCTGGGAATCTAAAGCTGGCGACGCCGGGACTAGGCCAGTCAGGCCAATCAAACTGGCAACGACTAGCCCCCTTAGGCTGGAATAAATTTTACTCATATTGGTCTCGGCTGGTCTGCGGAAATTTACTTGCGGGCATTTTTTATCAAAACTGGCCCTATGGCAATAGCTAGCCAAAAATCATCCAGCAATGATTGAACTTAATCCTGGGTTTATTCAGACTAGCCAGATCAATCAGGATAATCCTATGACCGACATTAAAGTATCTTCATGCAACTGGATAGATTGCCAAACGGCTGTCTCTGAGATCCGTATGCAAGTTTTTGTAATGGAGCAGTTGGTGCCACTTGATCTTGAATTTGACGGTCTGGATCAAACAGCTTGCCACTGGCTAGCTAAGGACAGTCGGGGCCAGCCGGTGGGGACCGCAAGACTATTAAATAATGGTCATATCGGCCGCATGGCGGTTCTTAGGCCCTATCGCAAGAACGGTGTTGGTAGTGCAATAATGCGCAGCATAATCGCCCATACCAAGCAGGCTGGGTTATTGTCGCTCCATCTAAATGCCCAGATAACCGCAGAGCCCTTTTATCAGCATCTGGGCTTTAGCCGCTATGGCGAAGAATTTATGGACGCAGGAATACCCCACATAGCCATGGCAATCAAACTGCTGCCGAAAAATTGATTTACATCAGAGGCTTAGAGGCCACAAGCAGACCGTTATTATCAGCATAAAGATGGGCACCTGGATTGAAGGTTATGCCGCCAAAGGTTACCGCAACACCTATCTCACCCGCGCCTTGCTTTTCTGTTTTCATTGGGTGCACTCCCAGAGCCTGCACCCCAAGATCTATGTCGCCAATCTCATCGACATCCCGAATACACCCAAAAATAACAATACCTGACCAACCATTGGCAGACGCCTTTTCTGCAAGCATGTCGCCGAGGCATGCGCGTCGCATACTACCGCCGGCGTCCACCACCAACACTCGACCATCACCTGGTGTCACCACAAGGTCTTTAACCTTAGAATTGTCCTCAAAACATTTAACGGTGATTATCTCGCCAGAGAACTGCTGGCGACCGCCATAGCTGGTTAGAACAGGTTCCAGCACCTGTATTAGATCCGCGAACTCATCGCATAGGTCTGGTGTCGGCTTCAAGACTATTGCCCTCTAGCTCGGCGGCCGGCCTTAGCCTTCTGACGATAGCTATGCAGCAAGGGTTCCGTATATCCACTGGGCTGCTCTGCCCCTTTAAACACTAGGTCGCAGGCCGCTTGAAAGGCAATACTATCGGAAAAATTCGGCGCCATACTGACATAGTCTGGATCCCCTGAATTTTGCAGATCGACTACCGAGGCCATACGCTGCAAGGTTTCCATTATCTGCTCTTGAGAGCAAATTCCATGGTGCAGCCAGTTGGCCATATGCTGGCTAGAAATACGCAGGGTGGCGCGATCCTCCATCAGGCCCACATTATTGATATCGGGAACTTTCGAGCAGCCAACACCCTGCTCAACCCAACGCACTACATAGCCCAGCAAACCCTGTGCATTGTTGTCTAATTCGAGCTGAATCTCCTCAGCGCTGAGACGTCTGTCGCCCAGCAGGGGTACCGTCAAAATGTCATCTACATGAGCTGGTCTGCGCTGCTTAAGCTGCTCTTGAAGGCTAGCCACATTAACCTGATGATAGTGCATGGCATGCAGCGTTGCTGCCGTAGGCGATGGTACCCATGCAGTATTAGCGCCAGCCTGCGGATGGGCAATTTTGGCTGCCATCATATCCGCCATATTGTCCGGCACTGGCCACATTCCCTTACCGATCTGCGCCTTACCCTTAAAGCCACAATCTAGGCCTACGTCTACATTTTGATTTTCATAGGCATGAATCCAGGGCATAGCTTTTAGGTCAGCTTTAAGAGCAAAGGGCCCTGCATGCATACTGGTGTGAATCTCATCGCCGGTTCGATCAAGGAACCCTGTATTGATAAACACCACACGATCCTTAGCTGCCCGTATACATTCTTTGAGGTTCACTGATGTACGGCGCTCCTCATCCATAATGCCTACCTTAATGCTATAGCGCGCGAGGCCTAGAGCATCCTCAATGGCATCAAAGAGGTTGTTAGTGAAGGCCACTTCTTCGGGGCCATGCATCTTGGGTTTAACAATATAGATACTGCCTGCTGAAGAGTTGCTATGGCTGGTTCGCTGTTGCAAATCTTGCATTGAGATAAGGCTGGTAATCATGGCGTCCATAATGCCTTCGGGCACTTCGCGTCCGTCGCCATAGAGAATTGCAGGATTGGTCATTAGGTGGCCAACATTGCGGACAAACATGAGGCTGCGACCACTGAGCGAGATCGGCAGTCCCTCAGGGCTCAAGAACTCTCGATCCGGATTCATGGAGCGCTCAAAACTGTTGCCGCCACGACTGATAGTCTCCGTCAGGCTGCCATCAATAAGGCCAAGCCAATTGCTATAGGCCAGAGTTTTGTCCTCGGCATCAACAGCGGCAACCGAGTCTTCACAATCCATGATGGTTGTAAGAGCAGCCTCAAGCACAATATCTTTGACACCAGCCTTGTCAGTCGCACCCACATGATGCGTAGAATCCACTTGAATTTCTATGTGTAAACTATTGTTTTGTAACAGAATAGAAGTCGGCGCATCAGGGGAGCCCGTATAACCTATGAGCTGCGATGACGATTCAAGCCACGCCTCCGCACCACCCTCTAAGCTGACGATTAACGCGTTATCTTTAACAGCGTAGCCACAGGCCTGAGCATGTGAGGCATTTGCCAGTGCAGCCGACTGGTCAAGAAACCTTCGGCCATAGTCGATAACTGCCTGACCCCTTGCTGGGTTATAGGCGCCCTGCTTCTCGGTACCATTGAGCTCAGGAATCACATCGTTACCATACAGGGCATCGTATAGACTGCCCCAGCGCGCATTCACAGCATTGAGAGCAAAACGAGCATTCATGATCGGGACCACTAACTGTGGCCCGGCTTGCAGAGCAATTTCTGCATCAACCTGCTGGGGGCTAATCTCGAAATCATCGCCCTCGGGTACCAGATAGCCAATATCCTGGAGGAATGTCTTATAGCTCGAAAAACTGTAGTCAGGGCCCTGCTGCTGATGCCAGGCATCGATTTGACTCTGCAGAAGTGCCCGTTTTTCGAGGAGATCACTGTTTATGGGGGCAAATTGCTGAACAATCGCCGCAAATGAATGCCAAAACGCGTCAGCATCGACCCCAGAGGCAGGACAGATACGCTGGCTAACCAACTCATCAAGGGGTTTGGCGACCTGAAGTCCAGCGCGCTCTACTCTAATGGTCATATCCCGTATCTCCGGTTCGCGATCTTTGGGTAGAGTCTATTAGCATGACCTAGATTTTCCAAATCTATGGTTTTAATCTTTAGTATTCACATAATGAATACGCTCAGAACTTTAGTGGCGCATGTCTTCTGAAACAGCCTTGATTAATTGGCGCAACCAACGATGACCGGGATCATGCTGTAACAAGGGGCTCCAAACCATTTTGAGGCGCATACGGGGTATTTCAAAAGGAGGATCGAGAATCACTACTCTCGGACTGTCCGCGGCAGATTGCGCCGACATACTGGGCGCTGTCACAATCAAATCGCGCTGTTCTGCAAGCAGCAACGCGGCCTGGTAATGCCTGGTAAACAGCGAAATCTCACGCTTGACTCCTAACCTACTCAGAGCCTCATCAACCCATCCAAGGCGCTGAACATCATCTGGTGTCATGCCTACGCCCACACCCATGCCTGTTTTACTCACCCAGACATGCTTGCTGGCTAGATAAGACTCCAGATTCCAGTTCTCTAACACCGGGTTTTCTGCACTGACTACACAGGAAAAACTATCATCCCAGAGATGCACCTGATGGAAAGACTGCGGCAATGTATCGAAACGATTAATAACTAGATCCACCTTACCGCGCTCAACGTCATGAAAGCTCACATCACTTGGAGTCATGATATCTAAGCGAATATTAGGTGCACTATCCCTCAACTGACGCAGCAGCCCAGGCAGCAGCGTAGACTCTGTGTAATCACTCGCCATTATGCGAAAGATACGCGTCGAAGCGCCGGGGTCAAATTCGGTCTTGGGAAGAATCGCCTGTTCAGCTGCTGAGAGCACATTGCGAACCATTGGCTGTAATTCTAAGGCGCGGTCTGTAGGGGTCATACCATCGCTAGTGCGCACTAGAATTGGGTCATCAAACAGGTCCCTGAGGCGTCGCAGACTGTTCGACATGGCGGGCTGACTAATGCCAAGCTCCTCAGCCGCCCTTGTAACATTGCACTCACGGAGCAGAACATCCAGGTAAACTAGGAGATTAAGATCAACTCTTGATATATTCATAAGAAAAATGCCCGAAATATAAACTATCAATTAGATTTATACAGGCATGATACCTAAACTTGCCCCACAGTCAAATATCACTTGAACATTTAGAGGTTAGCCATGACAACTTATGCCAACAACATTGCCGCGCTGGCGCAGCTTAAATCGAGCCAAGCTGGAGGATGGGACGCAATTAACCCCGAGTCTGTAGCCCGTATGCGTGCACAGAATCGCTTCCAAACTGGTTTGGATATAGCCAAATATACTGCGGCGGTGATGCGCGCTGACATGGAGGCCTATGATGCAGATACGTCAGCCTACACCCAGTCACTGGGATGCTGGCATGGTTTCATTGGTCAGCAGAAACTCATCTCCATCAAAAAGCATTTCGGCAGTACAGACAGGAAATATCTCTACCTATCGGGCTGGATGGTTGCGGCTCTGCGCTCAGAGTTTGGACCTCTGCCAGACCAGTCCATGCATGAAAAGACCTCCGTGGCTGCCTTAATTGGCGAGCTCTACACATTCTTACGCCAGGCAGACGCCCGTGAGCTAGGTGGCCTTTTTCGTGAGCTAGACGCTGCTGAGAGCGACGCCAAAGCAGCGATTCAAGATCAAATAGACAATTTTCAAACCCATGTTGTGCCAATAATTGCCGATATTGATGCTGGTTTCGGTAATGCGGAAGCCACCTATCTCATGGCCAAGCAGATGATTGAAGCTGGTGCCTGCTGTATACAGATTGAGAATCAGGTGTCAGACGAAAAGCAATGTGGTCATCAGGACGGTAAAGTCACTGTGCCCCATGCAGACTTTTTGGCAAAAATTAACGCGGTGCGGTATGCCTTCCTTGAGCTGGGTGTCGATGATGGTGTCATTGTTGCTCGCACAGATTCCCTAGGCGCAGGCCTAACCAAACAGATTGCGGTAACCCATAAGCCCGGTGATCTGGGCGACCAGTACAATGCATTCCTCGACGTCGAAGAGGTTGCGCCAGAGGATATGCAAAACGGCGACCTGGTGATTAACCAAGCTGGCAAGCTTGTTAGACCTAAGCGACTGGCTAGCAACCTATTCAGATTTAAGCCTGACACTGGCGAAGCGCGCTGTATTCTCGACAGTATTACCAGCCTTCAAAATGGCGCGGATATGATATGGATCGAGACTGAGAAGCCCCACATCGGCCAGATCGGCGGCATGATGGAAGAGATTCGCAAGGTAGTGCCAAACGCCAAGTTGGTCTACAACAATTCGCCGTCATTTAACTGGACGCTTAACTTCCGTCAGCAGGTCTATGATGCCTGGTCAGAAGCCGGAACCGATGTCTCCGCTTATGAGCGCTCCGATCTAATGAATGTCTCCTATGATAATACCGATCTAGCCACTGCCGCGGATGATAAAATTCGCACTTTCCAGGCCGATGCCGCGCGGGAGGCGGGTATATTCCACCATTTGATTACTCTGCCAACCTACCACACAGCCGCACTGTCTACTGACAACCTGGCTAAAGAGTACTTTGGCGAGCAAGGCATGCTGGGTTATGTTGCCGGTGTTCAGCGCAAGGAGATTAGACAGGGTATCGCCTGCGTTAAGCACCAGAATATGGCAGGTTCTGATATGGGTGACGACCACAAGGAGTACTTTGCCGGTGAAGCGGCACTCAAAGCTTCAGGCAAAGATAACACCATGAATCAGTTCTAAGATTATGGCTGGCACCAAAATAAGGGCGGGAGTTTTCTCCGCCCTTTTTTGTACCGCAATGAAAATGAAAGCAGACTAATCCTCTAAAATCGGTATAATCGTGGCCTGCGTAAATAGCCCATTAAAACCAGTTTCGAGCGAGCCATCTTGAATACAGAATTTCTCGGCAAGACCCTTTCAGGCCCATTCACAGTTCCCTCCGGAATTGTCACTACAGCCACTTCTATTATCCAGTATGTTTTTGATCATATGCCGCAGGTTGGCGTGCTGACGACCAAAAGCGTGGGACCAGACGTGCGAGCCGGCAATCGCGAACCGGTCTACAGCCAGTATGCTCCGGGCTGTTTCGTCAATGCGGTTGGCCTAACCAATCCAGGTGCACGAGCTGCCGCAGACGCTATGGCCAAGTTGCGGATACCAGATGATCGTTTTCTCCTGGTATCGATCTTTGGGGGCAGTGTTGAAGAATTTGTAGAGGTAGCAAAAATAATGGCCCCAGTGGCTAATGGTCTTGAGCTCAACCTCTCCTGCCCCCATGCCAAGGGCTACGGCATGGCTATGGGTCAGGACCCCGACCTAGTGCGTGAAGTCACTGCAGCAGTGAAGGCTGTGGTTGATATACCAGTGATTCCAAAATTAACACCCAATACCGCCAATATTGGTGAAATTGCTCTGGCAGCTGTTTCTGGCGGTGCTGACGCAATCTGCGCAATTAATACCGTTGGGCCGGGCTACACGTCCTCCCACGGTCATCCGGTGCTCAGCAATGGAGCCGGAGGTATGTCCGGCAAGGGTGTACTGCCCATTGCACTCAAATGCGTACGGGAGATTGCTGCGGTGACTGATGTGCCGATTATTGGCTGTGGCGGGGTAAGTAGCGCTGCTGATGTAAGAGAGTTTATCAATGCCGGCTCGACTATTGTTGGTGTTGGCTCTGCGCTGACTGGCATGACTACGGATGATATGGCGAGCTACTTTAATCAGCTTGAGTCCGATATCTGCTTTGATTCAGACAAAGCTGAAGGCCATATTCGCTACGATATAGATATGGACTTTGAGCCCGTTGTTCTGGTCGAAAACAAACGCGTTTGCGATGATATCTGCGTTCTAACCTTTGACCGCAAGATAAACATTCAGGCCGGTGAGTTCGTCTTTCTGTGGGTACCAGGGCTTGGTGAAAAACCATTCTCTGCTCTCTCCGACGATCCATTTCAGCTAGCTGTTATTGATGTTGGCATCTTCACCCACGAGCTAATGGATTTGGCGGTGGGAACAGAGGTCTATGTCCGAGGTCCTCATGGTATAGCTGCAACACCACCAGAAGACGCCAAGATTATGGCGGTTGCCGGTGGTACAGGTTTGGCTGCTGTCTATCAATTAGCAAGAGATTTTGGCAATGCTGAAGTATTCACCGGGGCACGCACCGCAGAGCGTCTCTATTATCTAGAGGAGTGTCAGCAAATTGCAGAGGTCCATGTGGCCACCGACGATGGCAGCCAGGGTTTTAAAGGTGTTGTTACTGAATTGCTGCGCGACAGACTTCAGGCTATGTCGCAGGCAGAGCTCGACAAGCTGGTGTTTTATAACTGCGGGCCAGCCCCAATGGTACATGCAGCCGCCGCCGTGCAGAGGGAGTTCTGTGGCGACGATCAGATATTCAGTGCCATCGACTACCTAACCAAATGTGGCGTCGGCATCTGTGGCGCTTGCGCCTCTCCAGATGGCAGGCGAATCTGTGTCGATGGGCCATTTATGCAGGGCACGCCTGAGAGACCAGCCGTCAGCTAGTATCCCTCAGCTCATCTGGCCCAATAACCACAGTTTAATAGGCCCCATTTGAGAATACGCAGACCTAAGCGCCGTAGAGAGAATCCCTATTGTCTGCCATCTCACGCAATCTGTCGGTGGGTCTGTACAGCTCGCTAAGATGGGCATAACGATCGCCCCGCTCGACAATTGACTGCAGACCCTGCTCGTCCATCCAGCGGCAGATACCGCCTCTGAATCTGGGGAACCCTACACCATAGATGAGAGCCATATCAGCTTCAGCCGGCGATGCAACCACAGCCTCTTCCAAACAGTGCACCATTTCCATCGCCATAGCGATCAAAAGGCGATCTATCACCTCCTCGGCTGGTACTAGTTTCGCTCGACTGGCAATAGCCTCGATCATAGCAATAGCTTCTGGATCCGATGTTTTCGAGGGCTTACCCCTGTCGTTAAGCGCGTACCTGTAGTATCCAAGCCCATTTTTTTGACCCAGTCTATCGGCGTTGTAGAGGGTCTCGGTTGGCCAGCGATCCTGCTTAACAAAGCGCTCAGGCAGTCCCTCAATCATGCTGCTGTAACAGTGGTGAATGGTGTCTAGGCCAATCACATCCATTAGATAGGCAGGGCCCATGGGAAGACCCCAGTCTTCCATCACCTGATCTATTTGCTGAAAATCTACCCCCTCTTTTATCAGCATCTCAAGGCCAAATAACATAGCAAAGAGCACGCGATTAACTAAAAATCCGGGGCAGTCATTAACTACAATCGGTTTTTTACCTAGACCGAGTGCGTAGTTACAGACTGCGGCAACAGTTTGATCAGAGGTTTGCTCACCGCGAATAATCTCAACCAACGGCATGGCGTGCACCGGATTAAAAAAGTGCATACCGCAGAAATTTTCTGGGCGCTGCAGAGACTCAGCCAAACGATTAATCGAAATAGTGGAGGTGTTGGAGGCAATGATAGCCCTAGGCTCAAGCCGGGCTTCCACCGCTGGCAACACCTGCATTTTCACCTTCTCCATCTCAACCACTGCTTCTACGGCTATATCGCAGCTATTCAGGTCAGCGTCCGCCAGCGTTGGAGTAATTTTATCTAGCACTTGCGCCGCCTTATTGTCACTCAGCTTGCCCCGCGCAACGGACTTAGCCAACAACTTGCTGGCTTCGGCTACTCCAAGGTCTAGAGCAGGTTGATGGATATCCTTCATTACCACCGGATAGCCTCTAATCGCATTCTGATAGGCGATGCCACCACCCATAATGCCTGCACCGATAACCGCCGCCTGGGTAACTGAAATCGGCTGCTCAGCCAGCGCTTTGCCAAAACCCCTAGCGCGCCTGGCAATATACTGATCGTTGAGGAACAGGCCAACCAGAGCGCGGGCCTGAGGAGTTCTTGTTACCTGATAAAAGGCCTTATTCTCCAGTGCTATGGCCTCATCTCTATGAAGAGGTGCAGCACTTTTAAGGAGCTCTAAAACCAAGATAGGTGCAGGGTAATTAGCGGCAAATTTCGCTTCGATCATTGCACTCAGTTTGTCTGAAATAGACTCAAGCTCTTCAGCGCCTGTGGTTAACGGCGATTTCTTATGCTGCCTGCGACTCAGATAATCCATTTTTCCCTCGGCCATTTGCTGTAAAAGGTTTAGCGAGTCCCCACGCAACCTATCGGCAGCGACCACCGCATCTACAATGCCGGCAGCAAATGCAGTCTCAGGTTTTTGCTGGACGCCCGTAGTGATCCACTGCGCCGCCACGGCAAAACCCGCCAGTCGCGGCAAACGAACCGTACCCCCCCAGCCAGGCAGAATACCCAGGCTGGTCTCTGGCAGCCCTACTGCCGCAGCCTCAGAAATAACCCGACAATCACAGGCCAGACAGACCTCAAGGCCACCCCCCAGGGCAAAGCCATTGATCGCGGCCACCGATGGAAATGGCAAATCCTCCAGCCGTGAAAAAATCCTGTTTACTCGCTGGGCGGCCTGAAGAAATTCGTCTTCTGATACGGCAAACATATCAGAGAACTCAGTAATGTCAGCACCGACTACAAAAACTGACTTACCACTGGTAACCAAAAGCCCGCGCACAGCAGAAGCTGCTGAGAGCGCGACAACCGCCTCCTCTAGCTCGCCTAAAGTCTGTTGATCAAACTTATTGACCGAGCCGTTTTGATTGTCGAAGTTAAGCTCAACAAAATCATTTTTGATGGCTTTCAAGCTGAGAGTAGATCCGCTGTACATAGTATTCCCTGGGCATGGCTAATGAGGTTGGCTGTATTCTAACTTTGTGAAATATTTAGTCTATGGTTTACTGCGACTAGATGTTTCTACATAAATGACCAACGGGAGACTCCCATGACTGTGCGCAGCCAGATGCATAGAGAGCAGCAACAGAAACTATTGTTTAAAAAGGCGCAAACCTACGCTTTTGAGTATGCAGACAGAGTCTCTGAGCGCAATGTATTTCCCTCTCCTCAGGCCCTGACTGATCTCCAGTATTTTAATGAAGCTATGCCCACAGGCGGTGTCGATGCTGAGAGCATCCTAGATCAGCTTCATCAATACGGCTCACCGGCTAGCGTTGCTCAGACTGGCGGACGTTATTTTGGCTTCGTCAATGGTGGGATTCTTCCGGTGTGCCTAGCGACCAAATGGCTAACAGACTTTTGGGATCAAAATACTGCTCTTAATGTGATGTCCCCTATCAGCTCTAAACTTGAAGAGATCTGCGAAAACTGGTTGCAACAGCTGTTTGGTCTACCCAGGGATACTGCGGCTGGTTTTGTTAGTGGTACGTCCTCGGCGATCTTCTGTGGCCTGGCCGCTGCGCGCTGGCGTCTGTGCCGCAACCAGGGCTGGGACTTTAATCTGCAGGGCCATAATGGCGCACCAACAATGCGTATTATTGCTGGCCGGCAAACCCACGGAGCAGTCATTAAAGCCATAGCTCTATTGGGATTGGGATTAGATAACATTGAGTGGGTAGACGCTGATGAGCAGGGACGAATTCTCCCCGACCAGCTGCCAGCACTAGACAGTAGCTGCATTGTCTTGCTCCAGGCAGGCAATGTAAACTCCGGCTGCTTTGATCCGTTCGAAGACATCTGCCACAGGGCCAATCAGGTAGGAGCATGGGTACATATTGATGGTGCTTTTGGGCTCTGGGCAGCTGCTACAGAGAAACTCAAGCATCTGACTGAGGGCATGGCTATGGCCCATTCATGGTCCGTCGATGGCCATAAGACCCTCAACACTCCCTACGATAGCGGCATCTTGCTCTGTCGTGACAAACAGGCTCTGGTGACCGCTTTGCAAGCCACCGGTGAGTATCTGACCTCCAGTTTTAGCGAGCACCGCGATGGCATGCTGTTTACACCGGAAATGTCGCGTAGAGCCCGAGTCATCGAACTCTGGGCTGCGCTTAAATATCTGGGCAGAAGCGGAGTGGACGAGCTGGTATTTGGCATGCATGAGCGGGCATTACAATTCGCCCGAGAACTCCGTGCCGCCGGCTTTAAGATCATCAATGATGTGGCTTTTAATCAGGTTATTGTGTCGCCCAGTAGCGACGGGGAAATCACCCAGGCAATTATTACTGAGATACAGTCATCAGGAGAATGCTGGGCCGGCACCTCGGTTTGGCAGAGTCAGAAAGTCATCCGTATAAGCGTTTGCTCCTGGGCAACCTCGGAAGATGATATAAGCCGCTCGGTGCTGGCATTTATTAAAGCTCGCGACCGGATTTGCGGCGAAGTCAAATGACGAATCAGGTTCTAATCCTAAACAGGAAAAGCCAAACGAACTCTGTAGGTCGTATATATCTGGTAATTAATGAAAAGCGGTTTGACAAACTATCCCAAGCCGATAAGCTTATTTTCGACACCCGATAAGAGAATAATAAAAATGATCACAATAACCGTCAACGGAACTCTACACGAACTACAGGTAGATCCTGAAACGCCTTTACTCTGGGTGTTACGTGAACAGCTCGAGCTCACCGGCACAAAATTTGGATGCGGCATCTCCCAATGTGGGGCCTGTACCGTGCATATTAATGGCGTAGCTATGCGTTCCTGTGTCACCCCGGTCTCGGCAGTAGCCAGGCAAAGTATTTCTACAATTGAAGGACTGGCGCCAAGCCCAGACCAGCTTCACCCGCTGCAGCAAGCTTGGATTGAGGAGCAGGTCCCGCAATGCGGCTACTGTCAATCCGGCCAACTTATGTCGGCAGCTGCTTTATTAGCGAAAAACCCTGCACCCTCAGATAAAGATATTGATGAAGCCATGGCGGGTAATATTTGTCGCTGTGGAATGTACGATCGCATCCGCAGAGCGATCAAGTCGGCTTCTGGGGTACAGCAATTCGACCCCGCCTCAGTTGCTTTAGCGCAGGAGGTGACCAATGGGTAAGTGGACCAGACGCGGCTTTATCAGCGCCGGCGTTATCGCCGGGGGTGGCCTAATTGTTGGCGTTGCCATCCGCCCGGGCAATCGCAACGGCGCGCTCGCCAAACATGTGATCGATGAGGGTGAAACCCTCCTGCACACCTGGGTAAAGCTTGACAGTAACAATGTGGTCACTGCCATAGTGCCACACTCAGAGATGGGGCAAGGGGTTGGAACAGCTCTGGCACAAATGCTTGCTGATGAGCTCGATGCAGACTGGAGTCAGGTCAGATTTGAAGAAGCTCCAGCTGTAAGCGACTTCGCGAATTACCCTATGGGTAAAGCTATGCTGCTTGGCGGAGCTGAGATGCCAGATTTAGTGGTACCCACCATTGATGGGGTTTTCATCCGTGCCGCGCAGGCTCTTGATCTGCAGATTACTGGCGGCAGTCTTAGCGTGCGAACTACCGGTGCCTATGGTATGCGTGTCGCAGGAGCCGCAGTCAAGGAGATGCTGCGCATCGCAGCGAGTGAAGCCTGGCAGGTTCCAGTCGAACAGGTGGTTGCGCGGGATAGTCAGATGACCCATGAAGCGACGGGTCGCAGCGAACCCTATTCAGCTTTTGCAGCTGCGGCTGCAACTATGACGCCACCGGCATCACCTAGATTGAAGACGCAAGATGAGTTTAAAATCATGGGGCGTAATGTCCAGAGGCATGACCTTCCCGGGAAAGTCGATGGCACGGCTACCTTTGCCCTTGATGTAAGGGTGCCTGATATGTTGTACGCGACAGTTAAGCGTGCGCCAGCGTTTGCCGGTGGCGTCGACAATATTGACGACAGTTTGACCCGCGCAATAACCGGTGTTGTGGAGGTTGTTCGACTTCCCGCCGCTGAAGTAAGCGCACTGGTGGGTGGCTTCTCTTCCGTTGAGTCGGTCGCCGTGGTTGCTGAGGGCTATTGGCAGGCGAAAAATGGTATGGATGCGCTAAATATTCAGTGGCGCGCAACCGATAATGATGAGATGTCCAGCGAGACTCTGTTTGCCCAATTTGATAGAGATATTAGCGCCGCTGTCGATCGTCAACTTGATGTTTCTCAGGGTGATATAGCAGCTTCCATGGCGACTGCGGCCCAGGTGATCGATGCGGACTACCGAGTGCCTTTTTTAGCCCATACCTGTATGGAGCCCCTGAATGCTACCGCCGTGGTTAAGGACGGCTTCTGCGAAATCTGGATCGGCTGCCAGAGCCCCCTAAGCTTCCGACAAGCTGTCGCAGATTCCCTGGGTTTTGACGTTGAAAATGTGACCCTGAACAACTGTTTTATGGGCGGTGGCTTTGGTCGCAAGTCGCGACCGGACTACGCCATTCAGGCTGCGCAACTGGCGGCTAAGATTGGGCGTCCTGTGCAGCTAATTTGGTCCCGTGAAGAGGATGTTCAACAAGGTTTTTACCGGCCAGCTGTTCAGAGCCGATTCCGCGGAGCCCTGGATAATGACGGTAATCTTACAGCCTGGGAAAATACCTATGCTGGAAAAATGGAACCCGTTGAAGCACCTATCATTCCCTATAGCGTTGCGGCTAAAAACATTGGCCATGTTGCCAGTCCGACCCATGTTCCTTTAGGCGCATGGCGTAGCGTCGATCATTCCCAGCATGGGTTTTTTACCGAGTCATTTATCGACGAAGTAGCTGTCGCCGCT
This sequence comes from uncultured Porticoccaceae bacterium, assembly GCA_965656965.1. Lineage (GTDB taxonomy): Bacteria > Pseudomonadota > Gammaproteobacteria > Pseudomonadales > Porticoccaceae > HTCC2207. Next base: position 188,455 of record CBFHMK010000002.1, on the reverse strand, counting down.
GGTCAGGACCCCTATGAATATCGCGCAGCGCGGCTAGCACATTTACCGCGACAACTGGCTGTTTTAAGAAAAGCGGCCGCCGAGGCTCAATGGGACAAGCCACTAGCGCCAGGGCGCGGACGAGGGATTGCACTGCAGGAGAGTTTCGGGTCAATTGTTGCTGAAGTCGTTGAAGTAACTGTTAATGACGGCAACTTAACAGTTGACCGGGTAGTCGCTGTTATTGACGCGGGATACGCTATTTCACCCGATGGAATGAAGGCCCAGATTGAGTCAGGAATTATTTATGGCCTAAGCGCAGCCCTGTATGGGGAAATTACCATTAAGGACGGGGCGGTTGCCGAGAGTAATTTTCATGACTACCCATCGGTTAGGATGTCCAAGGCGCCTGCCATTGAGACCCATATTAGTAACAGCGGCGAAGCCATGGGTGGAGCCGGTGAACCCGGCACGCCACCGATTGCGCCGGCATTGGTCAACGCTATATTTAACGCCACCGGCAATCGTATAAGGGAGCTACCGATAAAGAAGTCTGTTTTTAAGGTCTAAGGAAAGATGCGGTTTAAGCAAACTAAGGTAGTTTGGCACTGAGCGGGTTACTTGCGGAAAATAATCACATCATCGCCAACAAATGTGGGCTCTGAGCCCCACTGCTGCCCTAGATATAGAAAGGTAGATTTAGAAAAATAGCTAATGTGCGTCGGGTCGTTTTTATAGTGCCAGCCGGCAAAGGCATCCCGGTCAATCAGCTGTTTAGTCATAAGCCCAAGATATCCACCAGGTCTAACTAGCTCCCAGAGCCTCTGCAATTGCATCCCTGGTTGAGCCAGATGCTCCACCACCTCGGTACCGGTAATAAAATCATAATCTGTCTGCAACAGCTCAGGATAATTGGCATAGTACAGATCATACAGGGCCATATTATGTCCGGCCTCTTCAAACATCACCGATAGCGTAGGCCCGGGCCCACAACCAAAATCGAGTCCCACCGAACCCAGCGCCAAACGCTCTATCATGGGAGTTGCAAGGCGGCTGAGAAATGCTCGATAGCCAGCATCCTCGGGAGAATTCTGATGCCGGTCATAAACGGCTTTTTCAGCCTCGGCACTGATCTGATATTGCTCAGGTACAAAAACCATATGACATCGACCGCATTGCACATAGGGTCGCTGCTGGTCTTGATAAAAATCAACACAGTTCAAACTACCACACAGCGGGCAGCGACTATCGTCTAGCACGGACATAGTTATTTCTCTCAGGTTGTTGCCTATCTGTTAACTGTATCTTTGTATCCTGTCAAACAACTTAGCATATCTACCACTTAGGAGTGGTTGAGATCTATCTGAAGGTAGCGGACACTTGTTTATCAGACTAGAACAGCTGCAAAGCCGATGAATAACAATAGATACGACAGTCTCTTTTCACCTATCCAAATTGGTCCAGTTACGGCACCAAATCGCTTTTATCAGGTACCCCATTGCAATGGCATGGGACATTTACGGCCACAGTCTCTGGCTGCAATGCGTGCCGTTAAAGCTGAAGGTGGCTGGGGCGTCGTATGCACCGAAATGATGGAAATCCATCCAACCTCAGATGTCACGCCCTACATAGAGGGCCGTCTCTGGGATGATTCTGATATAGCCAAACTACAACTAATGACCGATGCAGTGCATCAATACGATTCTCTGGCCGGTATTGAGTTAGCCCATAGCGGATCCTCGACTGGCAACCTCTATTCTCGAGAGACGGCGCTAGCCCCCAGCCATACCTCCTGCTATGACAATTTGCCCTTCTCGGCCCGGGCTATGGATAAAAAAGATATCGCGGAGTACAGGGGCTGGCACAGACAGGCGGCCTTGCGTGCCAAAAAAGCTGGCTTCGACATAGTCTATGTTTACCTTGGCCACGATTTAACGCTGCTGCAGCATTTTTTGTCCCCAAGGCATAACCGCCGCACCGACAGCTATGGCGGCAGCCTCCAAAACCGCATGCGACTGCTTAGGGAAGTACTACAGGACACCAAAGAGGCCGTTGGCGATCGCTGCGCGGTAGCCTGCCGTTTTGCTGTCGACGAACTACTGGCTACAGGCGGATTGCGCTGTAATGATGAAGCTAGAGAAGTGGTGCAGATGCTGGCCGATATACCGGATCTCTGGGATGTCAATCTGTCAGACTGGTCCAATGACTCTCAAACTTCGAGATTTTCTGAAGAAGGCTACCAAGAGCCATTTACCCAATTTGTTAAGCAGGTCACCGGTAAACCCGTGGTCGGTGTTGGCCGCTATACCAGCCCTGACAAAATGGTATCCCTTATCAACAGCGGTACGCTGGATATGATTGGCGCTGCCCGCCCCTCAATCGCCGACCCTTTTCTACCCAATAAAATCCGCGATGGCCGATTTGAAGATATTCGTGAATGTATCGGCTGTAATATCTGTGTTACCGGAGATATGAACAGCTCGCCGATTCGCTGCACCCAAAACCCAACCATGGGCGAGGAATGGCGCAGCGGCTGGCATCCCGAAAAGATCCCTATCCGGCAGTCCGACGACGACATCTTAGTCGTTGGCGCTGGCCCAGCCGGCATGGAGCTGGCGATGTCTCTGGGTAAACGGGGCTACCAGGTCAGTCTGGCGGAAGCCACCGATTACCTGGGCGGGCGAGTGATAAAGGAGTCCGCCCTGCCAGGCCTCAGTGCCTGGAAGCGCGTGTCCGACTACCGCGAGCAATGGCTGCGGCAGGCCCCAAATATACAACTATATTTTGACAGCTGTTTAACTGCAGCGGATATTATGAGCTTTGCTATACCCCATGTTTATATCGCCACCGGTGCCAGTTGGCGACGAGACGGAATAAGCCGGGCTACGCCTTTTTCGATCCCGGGCCTGGGGTCCACCAATCTGTTCACCCCGGATGATATCTTTGCTGGAAATACTCCTCAGGGCAGTGTGACCCTATTTGATGAGGATAATTTTTATATTGGCGGCGTGATCGCCGAAAAGTTAATCGCGGCTGGCTGTCAGGTAAACTTTGTCACCAATGCTGCATTGGTATCCCCCTGGACGGTTTACACTATGGAACAACACCGCATACAGACAAGGCTATTAGAGTTGGGCGTCAGCATTTACACTCAGAAAAACCTTAGTTCAATTTCTGCAGATCACTGCCTGGTTAGCTGTATTTACACAGGTAAACAGACAGCCATTCCATGCAATGCCCTAATGTTAGTCACTGAGAGGCTGCCGAATGAAAAGCTCTATCTAGACCTTAGCAATGAATCTAATAAAAACTCTGAGCAATGGGCCAACAGTGGCATTCGTACTCTGGCCAATGTTGGCGACTGTCATGCTCCCGGAACTATTGCAAATGCAGTTTATTCAGGTCACTTGCAGGCGCGACTTCAGGATGAACGCCCAGTCCAGGGGCTGCGGTTCAAGCGCGAATAACAGATATTATTAATTGTTGGCAGATAAACTGACTAGATGTAAAATTTCGCATTGACGGAAACCGGCCTGATCAGTATTATGCGCGCTCTCTAGAGAGACCGCATGGTAAGACATTCGGGGATTAGCGCAGTCTGGTAGCGCGCCTGCTTTGGGAGCAGGATGTCGGGGGTTCAAATCCCTCATCCCCGACCACTTTCCGGCTTTAAAAATGCGCCCGTAGCTCAGTTGGATAGAGCAACGGCCTTCTAAGCCGTGGGTCGCAGGTTCGAATCCTGCCGGGCGCGCCATTTTTCGCCGCTCAAGAAGCTTGTTAGACAATGGTGGACGTAGCTCAGTTGGTAGAGCCCCGGATTGTGATTCCGGTGGTCGCGGGTTCAATCCCCGTCGTCCACCCCATTTATTTTACTCTTCTATAATTTTTCCTAATCTTCTTTAAAAGTGCTTGCGTTAACGGGTAGCCTTGCCTATTTTAAACACCCTATTTAATCAATGAATTTGTACAGGTATTAGCATGTCCGCACTGGTTCTCGACGGTAAAACATTAGCAGCTCAGACAGAAGCTGAACTCACCCAGCGGGTAGCCGCAATCAAAGAAAAAAGTGGCGGTCAGGCGCCGATTCTAGCGACGATTCTGGTAGGCGGCGATCCAGCATCAGCCACCTATGTCAAAATGAAGCAAAATGCCTGCAAGCGAATAGGCATGGACTCTACCAAGGTTGAGATGGCGGAGAATACTACGACAGAACAGCTTCTCGAAAAAATTCACCAGCTAAATGCCAACCCGAATTGTCACGGTATCTTATTACAGCACCCTGTACCCTCGCAGATTGACGAGCGCGCCTGCTTTGATGCCATTGCCCTTGAAAAAGACGTGGATGGCGTTACCTGTCTTGGTTTCGGCCGTATGGCAATGGATGAAGAAGCCTACGGATCAGCTACCCCCCAGGGAATCATGCGTACCCTAGAAGCCTACAATATTGAATTGTCTGGCAAGCACGCGGTGGTAGTAGGCCGGAGCCCTATTTTGGGCAAGCCAATGGCTCTTATGCTTCTAAACGCCAATGCCACCGTCACTATCTGCCATTCAAAAACCCAGGATCTGCCCAGTCTAATCAAGCAGGCCGATATTTTAGTCGGCGCAGTTGGCCGCCCCGAATTTATCAAGGCAGAGTGGATTAAAGACGGCGCTGTGGTTGTTGATGCTGGCTATCATCCTGGTGGCGTAGGGGATATTGAACTCGCACCTCTGTTGGACCGCGCTAGCGCATACACCCCGGTTCCAGGCGGCGTTGGCCCAATGACCATTAACACACTGATTCTGCAGTCTGTAGCAGCTGCCGAAAAAAGCATCGGCTAATAGCCCGCTTAAAAAGCAGGGCTGGATTGCCTAATTACAGCCCCTAGTCAGCCGAACCGGCAGAGGCGATACGTTTAATTTGCCGGAGCCCTTCTCAGCACGTGCTTAAGAATCTTTCTGGCAGCAACCGCAGCGTAGATTCCAACTAGTTTGAGCTGTTCGACACTGCCGATAATCAAGCCTTGTCACTGCTGATTTTATTAATCATTGCCGCTATAGAATCTCTGGCATAGGGCTGATTAATGGACCAGAGCTGCTCCGTTGTTTCCAACGCTAATATCTCCTGATGGCTGTTAGTGCCGCCAGCGTCGCGCAGGGTCTGTTTAGTGCGCACCAAGAGTTCTTTAGGGAGATCCTGTATATTGGCGGTAAAACACAGGGCCTCTTCCACTAGGGCGTCCTGTGCCACGCATTTCCATGCCAGGCCTTTTTCAACAGCCTCCTGACCACTAACGGATTGAGAGAAAAGCAACATACCCGCCGCGGTATTCCAGTTGGCAAGCTGTCGTAGCATCCAGGTATTACCGCCTCCAGGGTGCAGGCCCAGGCCGAAAAATCGCGGCTCAAACCTTGCCCTCTCGGTGACAATTCGCACGTCGCAACCCACCGCCATATTGAATCCGGCGCCCACTGCTGGACCATTAACAGCAGCTATGGTGGGTAACTTACAGTTTGCAACGCTCAAAAAACCGCTGTAAATAGACTCTAACACTTGCTTATTAGGTGTCAGATCCGTTAGCTGGCCACCAGCACAAAACGCCCGCCCATTGCCCGTGACGATCAGTGCCTTTACCTTAGGATCCTGCTCTGCCTGGGAGACATAGGCGACAATCTGCTCACAGACATCAAGGGTCAGCATATTGCGCTTGTCGGGGTTGTTTAGGGTCAGCAGAGCGATATTATCGCGTACTTCATAGAGTACTAATGACATAGGAATTCCTTCATGGCATGGCAGCGACTACGTTGCCCTTTAATTTGTAGTAGCTCAAGGATACCATTAGCCAGATCAGTAATAAATTAGGTGCTTAGATGATTAAAGCAGACCAGCTAGTGGCCCACAGGGGATACCAGGCCAAATACCCAGAAAACACCCTGTTGGCCCTTAATCAAGCAATTCTGCATGGTGCGCTGATGGTTGAGCTGGATGTACAGTTTAGCGCAGACAGACTGCCGATTATCTATCATGACACCAAATTACAGCGCGTCAGTGGTTGCCCGGGCTCAGTCTTCAACAAACAGCGGCATGAACTACTGGAGCTACCCGCCTACGAGCCACAGCGACTTGGCGATCAGTTTATTACCGAGAAAATCTCACCCCTGGAAACCTTGGTAAGTCTATTGCAATCTAATCCTCAGGTGACAGCCTTTGTTGAGCTTAAAGAGGAATCTATAGCTCACTGCGGGCGCCAACTCATCTCAAACAGCGTCAGAGATATTCTGCGACCGGTGGCCCGGCAAGCTGTGATTATGAGCTTTGACTATGAGCTGGCCATAGCTGCGCGGCAGGCAGGTTGGCCTTTAGTGGGCGTGGTATTAAAGCAATGGCAGGATCTGGAGCACCCGCAGGTTATTCAGGCACAGCCAGATTACATCTACAGCAATCATCAGATCATTCCCGATCGGCATGATCTACAGAGCAACTCTGCCCTAGCCAGCACCAAGCTGGTTGCCTATGAAGTTGGCACCAATGATCTGGCCGAGCAACTACTCCAGCGCGGAGTCGATATTTTGGAGACTTTCGAGATAGAGAGCCTGCTGGCTTACTAACTACGCCGCCAGGTTGTACCCTCGCGGCTATCTTCAAGTACCACTCCCTGATTTAACAAGTCAGTACGCACCTGGTCAGCACCAGCATAGTCTTTGTTGGCCTTGGCTTGCTGGCGCTTCATAATCAAAGCCTCAATATCAGCCTCGCTAATGCCGTCAACGCCACGGGCACCCTTAAACCAATGCTCAGCATCCTGCTGCAGCAGCCCCATTAACTCAGCCAAGCCCAAGAGCTCATCACAGAGTTCTGCCTGCCGTTCACCCTCTGCAGCGTGCATCTCTTTCCCAAGCCGGTAAAGCTCACTGATCGCAACGGGCGTATTCAAATCATCCAATAGGGCCTGGTAGCCAGCACTCTCTGGATTGAGTCTTGGCCTACCCACTGTCATGCCTCGCAAATAGCCGTATAGCGTATCCAATGAACGCCAGGCACTATCCAAAAGTTCTTTACCAAAGTTTTGTTCAGACCTGTACTGAGAAGATAAAATAACATAGCGCAGCACCTCGCCCGGATACTGATCTAGAAGATCATTCACCATGCGGAAATTGCCCAGAGACTTGGACATTTTCTCACCGTCTATGTTGATAAAACCATTATGTAGCCAGTATCTCGCAAAAGGCTTGCCATCATGGGCGCAACAACTCTGTGCTATTTCATTTTCATGATGGGGAAAGATCAAGTCCTGTCCGCCACCATGAATATCGATAGTTTCACCCAGATGCTTTTCAATCATAGCCGAGCACTCCAGATGCCAGCCCGGTCGACCGCGACCCCAGGGACTATCCCATCCCGGTTCGTTATCGGCAGATGGTTTCCAGAGCACAAAGTCTCCCGCGTACTGCTTGTACTCTGCCACCTCAACACGCGCCCCAGCCAACATATCCTCAAGAGATCGGCCCGACAAGGCGCCGTAGTCAGCCATGGACTGCACCGCAAACAACACATGGCCCTCAGAACCATAGGCATGACCTTTATCGATAAGGCGCTCGATCATATTGATCATTTCGGGGATATGCTGAGTCGCGTAGGGAATGACGCTGGGCTCTAGACAGTTTAATGCAGCCATATCATCGAAATAGGCCTGGGCATAGCGGGCGGATAGCTCACCAATCTCTTCCCCTGCCTCCGCGGCCGTATTCATAATTTTATCGTCAATATCGGTAATATTGCGCGCGTAAACCACCTCGGGAAACTGAGTTTGCAGCACTCTAAAAAGCGTATCAAAAACCACAGCGGGACGAGCATTACCTATGTGCACCCTGTTGTAGACGGTCGGACCGCAGACATACATTGTAATCCGCTCCGGATCCAGGGGAGTGAAGGGAGCTTTGCGTCGCGTTAAGCTGTTATATAGCGTTAGACTCATCTATGACTTCCAGTTATCTCTAAGACCAATGGTGCAGTTAAAAACCAGGCCTGAACTCTGGCCATCGCGGGTGAAGTAGCCCTCGCGTTCAAACTGGTAATGGTCTCCAGCGCTGGCGTCGGCCAGACTCATTTCTGCTTTACAGCCCTCAATAACCCGCAGTGATGTCGGGTTGATATGCTCAAGAAAGCTCTCCTCTCCGGCATCGGGCGCAGCCTTATTAAACAGCCGGTCATACATTTTTACTGTGCAGTCAGCACTGTTGGGGGCTGATACCCAATGAATTACTCCCCTTGGTCTGATGTCCTCAGGCGCATCCTGACCCACAGTATCTGGCACAAGAGAGCCAACAATCTCACTGATCTCACCATTGGCATCTCTCACCACCCGATCGGCACGGATGATATAGGCACTGCGCAACCGCACATAGTCGCCAATCACCAGGCGCTTGAATTTCTTGCGCGACAGACTGGTATCTTCACTAAAGTCATTGCGGTCAATATAAATCTGTCGGTTAAACGGCAGGCTTCGCTCGCCGAGATCATCACGATTGGGGTGCCCTGCTGCTGCGAAATATTCGGTTTTATCGGCCTCGTAATTGGTCAGAGTCACCAGTAGCGGGTTCAAAACGCACATGGCCCGTCGCGCACTATTATTCAGGTCATCGCGAATAAAGTGCTCAAACTGAGCCATATCAACCACACCATCGGTTTTGGCGACGGCCAAACTGTTGCAAAAATCACGGATTGATCTAGCACTGACACCCCGTCGGCGCAGACCGGAAATGGTTGGCATACGGGGATCATCCCAGCCCTCTACATACTGCTCATCCACCAGCTGCTTGAGCTTGCGCTTGCTGGTCACTGTATAATTCAGATTAAGACGGCCAAATTCATACTGACGGGGTTTGGACGGCAGCGGCAGATTAGCCACAAACCATTCATAGAGGGGCCGATTCGCGGCAAACTCCAGAGTGCAGATAGAATGGGTCACGCCCTCAATAGCGTCTTCTTGGCCATGAGCAAAATCGTAGGATGGATAGATATTCCACCTGTCGCCGGTACGCTGATGTGCCATTTTCTTAATCCGATACATCACCGGATCGCGCAGATTAATATTCGCCGAGGCCATATCAATTTTCGCCCGGAGAGTCATGCGACCCTCATCAATCTCGCCGTTTTTCATTTGCTCAAGCAGAGCCAGACTCTCAGATGCTGGCCGTTCACGATAGGGGCTATTCTTGCCCCCCTCGGTTAACGTGCCCCGGTACTCGCGCATCTGTTCCGCGTCGAGCTCGCACACATAAGCCTTATTTTGATTGATCAGGTACTGGGCCCAGCTATACAGCTGGTCAAAATAATCCGACGCATAGCAGATCTCATCTTGCCAGCTGAACCCCAGCCAGCGAACGTCCTCGATAATCGCATCGACATACTCCTGATCCTCTTTCTCAGGATTGGTATCATCAAAGCGCAGATTACAGCCACCGCTATACCGCTCGGCCAGCCCAAAATTAACGCAGATCGACTTGGCATGACCTATATGAAGATAGCCATTGGGTTCCGGTGGAAAACGGGTAGTGATCTTTTCAACGAGGCCAGCCTCAAGATCTGCATTGATTATCTGCTGGATAAAATTAATCGGCTTCTGGGTGTCGGTCATGGTCAAATTTTGGCTGGAGTATGAGGCCCCCGATTATAGCCTTGAGTGGCAATGCAATAAACAAAAAGCCCAGATAAAGACTGAAAATATCAAACATCTGTTTAAATCCAACATTATTCAAACTAAAATAGTGGCTGGATAATTTAACCACTACAAATATGGATTTCTTATGATTACCTTCCGTACCAACATGGGCGACTTCTCGATAGAACTGGATTTCGACAAAGCGCCGGTTACCGCCGCTAACTTTTTGCAATATGCCCGTGATGATTTCTACACCGGCACCATCTTTCACCGCGTGATTAATGGCTTTATGGTTCAGGGCGGCGGCATGGATTCGGATATGCGCCAAAAAGCGACTCGCGACAGCATTGAGAACGAAGCAGATAACGGTCTGAAAAATGAAGTTGGGACCCTGGCCATGGCCCGCACCGGTGAGCCACATTCAGCTTCTTCACAGTTCTTTATCAATGTTGCAGACAATGGATTCCTTAACCACAGTGGCAAAAACATGCAGGGCTGGGGCTATGCCGTATTCGGCAAGGTTGTTGAAGGAATGGATGTCATTGAGGCCATCAAAGGTGCCAAAACGGGTAGCTATGCCGGGCATCAGGACGTCCCCGTTGACGCCATTGAAATCACCGCAACAGATGTCAGTGAAGCTTACGCAGACAGGTAAATAGCCAACTATGCCTGTCCTATTTATTTCAGACTTGCATCTAGCACCAGAGCGCCCGGAAGTAACCCGGGCGTTTTTGGTTTTTCTGCAGCAGCGAGCGGTACATGCCTCAGCGCTCTATGTTCTCGGCGATCTGTTTGAAGCCTGGATTGGGGACGATGACCCCAGCGACCTGTCTCTGGATGTTCAAGCTGCCTTGCGAGAACTCAGCAATTCCGGCACCACTGTCTATGTCCAACAGGGCAATCGCGACTTTATGCTGGGCAAACGATTTATGGCTAATACCGGAGCCAATCTTTTGCCTGAGGAGCATCTGATCGAGCATGAGGATTTCCAGGCCCTGGTAATGCACGGCGATAGCCTATGTATCGACGACATTGAATATCAACGTTTTCGGCGCAAAGCCAGGCATCCCATTTATAAATGGCTATTAGCCAGGCTGCCAGTAAAACGCCGTCAGAAGCTCGCCGCAGACTGGCGCGCTAAAAGTAAGGCGGCCAACAGTAACAAGCCGAGCGCGATAATGGATGTCAATCCTCAGGCGGTGGAAGCTGTGATGAATAAATGGTCTGTGCGGACCCTGATCCACGGGCATACCCACAGGCCAGACAGGCATAGGCTAACGAATGGCGAGCGCATAGTACTGGGAGACTGGCATGATTTTGGCTGGGTATTGGTGCTCGACAGTGGACGCTTCGAACTCCAGAGCTTCCCTATATCCGCCGCCTGAACAAAAAACCCGGCGAGCGGTCAAAAAGCTCACTGGATATTTCCTATTTAATCGGTATTATTAAGCTATATTCACTCAGACTATTTTTATTTAGGACTTTGATATGGACAGTAACAATCGCACCAAAACTATGCCAAGAGGCATTCAAAGCACAGCACTGGATCCCGCTGTTGCCAAGGTCCTGCGCAGCACCTATATGTTGCTGGCAGCCACATTGGCGTTTAGTACCCTCATGGCCGGCGTCTCTATGGCAATAAATGCTCCTTTCTTTGGCCTCTGGACACTACTTCCCTACGTTCTCTGCCTCTGGATGACTGAGAAAAACAAAAATAATGCCAGTGGTATTGCCTGGGTATTTGCTCTGACCGGCTGGCTTGGTTTTACCCTGGGCCCGATTCTCAGCATGTTTCTTGCGATGCGCGGCGCTGAACCCATTTTGTTGGCACTGGGCTCTACTGCCCTGATCTTCTTTGCGGCTTCAGCCTATGTGCTAACCACCAGAAAGAACCTCAGTTTTATGACTGGATTTCTAATGACTGGTTTGCTGGTGGCTTTTATTGCCGCCATCGCTAACTACTTTTTGCAGATCCCAGCGCTTTCACTGACTGTAAGTGCGGTTTTTGCATTACTCTCATCGGCGATGATTATGTGGCAGACCAGCGCCATTATTCATGGCGGCGAGCGCAATTATATCTCAGCCACTGTCACCCTGTTCGTTATGATCTACAACCTATTCTTAAGTCTGCTACAGATTTTCGGCATTATGGGTGGTGATGACTAGACTCCCCTTGGGACACAATAGAAAGCCCTGTTTTATAGCAGGGCTTTTTTAGTCCCAAGGAAGAAATAGCTAGCTGACTATGAGTAACCAAAATAATCATCTTGAGCGATTAGCCGCCTGGGACCCAAAGCAGGCCCAGCTACTTGCCGAAGAACATAATATGATCCTCTCGTCTGCACAGATAGATATTCTGCTGGTGGCCCGGGAATTCTATAATCAGTATGGCTTTTCGCCATCAATGAGGCCCCTGTGCAAGTCCGTTTCGGAAGCCCTGGGTATAGAAATGGGCCGCAGCATTTATCTCAACCAGCAATTTCCGGGAAGCCCGGCCAAACTTGTGGCTCTGCTTAGCGGCCTGCCCAGACCCAAGAACTGCCTATGAACAATCAGACTACAAAAGCGCTCTGGCAGTATCAGTGTAAAGCGACGCCCAAGACTGCGTCCAGGCTTGCCGCAGATGAAATAAAAAGCCTGCTGCTGCAGCTGAGCGACTGGCATATCGTTGATTGTGAGACTGGTCAGCAGTTAAAAAAAAGCTTCAGCTTTAGCAACTTTGTTGAGGCTATAAGGTTCGCAGATACTCTCAGTGAGGTTGCTGAAGCCAACGATCATCACCCGGCATTGCTCGTTGAATATGGCAAGGTGACAGTGAGCTGGTGGTCCCATAGTATTGGCGGGCTGCATCATAATGATTTTGTTCTCGCCGCAAAAACCGATAGAGCCTATTTAATCGATGACCGTTAATCAACAAGATCCTCTTGAGTACCAGAATCAACTAGAAGCTAAGATCCAGGAATTTCGGCGCAGCATGGATGCCGTCGCTGTGGATATCACTGATATTGCCGTCCATAAATCCCAGCCTCTGGGCTTTCGCATGCGCGCTGAATTTCGTATCTGGCATGAACAGGGCCTGGTGCATTACGCCATGAACAGGCCGGGTGAAAAACGTCCCTATATTATCGATGACTTCCCCATTGGTGCGCCTCTAATCGGCGCTCTAATGCCCCCTTTACTCAAAGCACTTAATGCCAGTGAAGTCCTCAGCCACAAATGCTTTTCAGCAGAATTTCTCACCACTAATAGTGGTGAGGCCCTGATTACCCTAATCTATCACCGACCTCTCGACGCTAGTTGGGAAACTGAAGCTAGAGAGCTGCAAGAGCAGCTAAAAGTCGCAATTATAGGTCGCAGCCGCAAGCAAAAGCTCGTGCTAGACCGAGACTATGTGACCGAGCAACTGACAGTTAATGGCCGTGAATACAGCTATCAGCAGGTTGAGTCTGGTTTCACCCAGCCTAATGCCGGGATCAACACACAGATGCTGAGTTGGGCTAGTAACTGCCTGGCCGAGTCTGCCCAGGGTGACTTACTGGAACTGTACTGTGGTAATGGCAACTTTACGGCGGTTCTGGCTGAGCACTTTAATCAGGTTATGGCGACAGAAATTTCGAAGGTGTCAGTCAATTCGGCACTCAGCAATTTTGCCGCCAATCAAATCGACAATGTCACTGTGGTAAGAATGTCCAGTGAGGAGTTTACCCAGGCATTAAACGGGCAGCGGCCATTTCGGCGTCTTGCGAATATTGATTTAGATAACTATAACTTTTCAACCATTTTTGTTGACCCGCCCAGAGCTGGATTGGATCAGGACACTGAAAAACTGGTCAGCCGCTTTGACCATATTCTGTATATTTCATGCAACCCGCAGACCCTGGCAAAGAATCTCTCCGCAATCACCAAAACCCATGATATCGAAGCTGTTGCGGTGTTTGACCAGTTTCCCTGGACCCATCACCTGGAATCCGGGGTACTCTTAAAACGCAGGGCCCCGATCTAAGCTGACTATTTTGGATCTATCTCTATCAGCTGAATGGCACCCGCCTGAATAAAGTCTCTGTACTTGGCTTCAATGGTTTCGCGCTCATTTGTCAGCCGGCGTTTTTCAGAGCGCTCAAGTAGCGCCCAGTCGTCCAGAATAGGAATGTAGGCGGTAGCCTCTGCCAGCTGATTGAACACTTCGAATAACCCAGCTTCCTGCTCTGTTGCCCTGATCTGTTTAGACAGAAAGGAAATACGCATAGCCGCCTCGGTCTCGGAGAGGTCATTCTGGACCAGAGCTCTGGCAATAATACGCACTGACTCCCTGGCTTTTTTATTTCGTCCAGCTAGCTCCTCCTCTAGCTCAGCTCTTCCAGCAGACTGCGCACGGTCTTGTGCACGCAGTTGCAAAAACAGATCACCGGCATAGGCGGCCAGACCCAAGACCAGCAACGCGGCCAAGATAATAATCAGAGTTAAATCCATAAAACGTCTCTTTTAGCTAGTTGACCTAGGGCATACGGATGCACCACATCCAGTGGTTTCCTCAGCATACAGTCGACGGGCTCTTGTCGGCTTTAATCCGCAAGTCTGGCGCCAGCCATGCCCTTCATATTCAAGTAAATCTGCTGTTTCCTGTGCGACCTGGGTTCCAAAGCAACGCTTGACGATATGTAGCGACATATCGATACAGGCACTGATGCCACCCGCAGTTATGATGTGTCCCTGATCGACAAAGCGCATCTCTCTATTGACAGCGGCGAGCGGATATTTTTCACGCAGAGATTCCAATGATTGATGGTAGGTGGTTACGGTTAAACCATCTATCAGACCAGCCTCCCCGAGGTTATACACACCAGTACAAACGCCACAAGTCAGTTGGCACCTTTGACTTGTATCCTTAATCCAGTCGTTGATCACTGGGCAATTCTTGTGGGCTGGTGACAAAATAATATCGGGTTGAGGTGCGTTATCCACGGTGAAGTTGGGCAGGATTTGCATCCCTCCACTCATTATTACAACAGCTGCAGTGGCAGACACCGTATAGAGCTCGAAGGCAGCTTCACCCTCAATAGTCACATCTTGAAACACTTCCCAGGGGCCGGCTACATCGATCACCTGCGCGCCCGTGGCCAGAGTGATCGCCACCCTAATTTTTCTCCCTCTGGGTATGTCCAATGCAGTTCTCCTTAATGCTTTAAAAGTGATACCTAAACGGCACATACTACTTTTAATAACCATTTAAAACTGCGACTGAGTTATTGGCTCAGGCTTTAAGCGATTGTTTTACTCTTCTTCAGACTCTTCTTCAGACTCTTCTGAATCATGGCTCTTGGAACCATTATTCTGGGAAGTATAGCTCTCGGCGTCAGAGGCCAGAGATAAATCCCGCTCAGCGCCCGGCTCATCCATCAACAGCTCCTCAGGGAGACTCTTTTTAGTTTTGGCGCCTAATTTTTTAAGCTCTTCTGTGCGCCTTACCAGATTGCCACGGCCAGTGGAGAGACGTTTAAAGGCAGTATCCCAGGCGTCTTTACTTCTGTCTAAATGGCGGCCTACATCTTTAAGCGAATCAGCATAGAGAACAAACTGGTCGTAAAGCGCGCCCGCCTTGTCGGCAATTAACTGGGCGTTTCGATTTTGGTCTGCATAACGCCAAAGGTTTTTAATCGTGCGAAGGGTGACCATCAGGGTGCTTGGACTAACCAGAATAATCCCGCGATCATAGGCATCTCTCATCATTTCTGGATCCTGGTCCAGAGCGAGCATAAATGCGGACTCTACCGGTACAAATATCAACACAAAATCAAGACTGTTTACGCCCTCTAGGCTCTCATAGTCCTTGCCGCTCAGACCCTTTATATGGGCTCGCAAGGACGACAGATGCTGGCGCAGGCATTGCTGCCTAGTCTCTTCATCCTCAGCGTGAAAATAACCTTCGTAGCCCACCAAGCTGACCTTGGCATCAATTACAATATCCCGCCCCTCAGGCAGATGCACAACAACATCTGGATTGCGGCGCTTGCCTGACTCATCTTTCAGTGCCACCTGAGTGTCGTATTCACGACCATTGGTTAAACCAGAGTCTTCCAGCAATTTTTCAAGAACAAATTCTCCCCAGTTACCCTGGGCTTTGTTGTCACCGCGCAGCGCGTTTGCCAGCCTGACAGCATCAGCTGAGACTTGCAGCGTTTGCTTTTGTAATTCGCTAATCTGACCCACCAGCTTGTTGCGGTCGGCGTTTTCTTTGTCGTAAGCCGTTTCAACCTGTTTGCGGAAATCACCTATATCGCGACGCAGTGGACTCAGCGAAACCTCTAGTGCCTCTTTACTCTGGGCAGAGAACTTGGCCTGTTTGTCATCAAAAATACGATTAGCTAGGTTTTCAAACTCCTGACCCAGGGATAACTTAGCCTCCTGGAGTAGCTTTAACTGCGCTTCGTACTGAGACTGCTGACCAACAAGTTTTTCCTCCAGCACTCTGTTAAGAGCATTAAATTCAGCTGCCTCTGTGGCTGCCTGATTGCGGCCTAATAGCCAGCCCAGCGCCATGCCGCATAGGACAAGACCCAGGGCCAAAAAAATAAAGCTTAAAGTTATCTGAGGTTCCATCGAGATATTATATCAGCCTACTGTCAATTACACCGCTGTTTTGCGATTATACTGAGCCTGTTTCTAGATATATAAGTTGCCAATTCACGGATGCTGCCACCACTAGTAGATATCAATCCATTTCGCCAAGCTATCAGGGCGAACCAGCTGATTGTAACGTCAAATCAGCGTCTGGCAGCGCAAATTTCTCAGGCCTGGGGTCTTGATGTTGCAGGTCAAAGCCGAGTCTGGCCTGCTCCACGGGTGTTCGCCATAGACCACTGGCTAAATCACTGCTGGGATGAGCTCCAGGACCAAAACCACAGCTTGGTGGCCGGACTTAGCATTGTTGGTAAGCAGCAGAGCCGCTACTACTGGGAGCGGGCTATCAAGGAGCAGGATCCCGACATTGAGGGTAACTACAGCAGATTGGCAGACGACAGCTTGCGAACCGTGCAAAACTGGAATCTCAGTCTAGATCAGGTACCTGCAGACACACCCTCTACTGTTCAATTTAAACTCTGGGCCAGCGCCTACCAGCAATTGCTAGACAGAAACCAACTGCTAACCAGGGCTCAGAGCTGGCAGCTTATTGCCGAGGCGTTTAACAAGGGCTTCCTTGGCAATGAAACCCTGATCTGTCTCTATGGCTTTCAGTCATTACCACCTATTCAGAGCTCAATTCTCGAGCAGGCCTGCCAGCAGGTTGAGCATATTAAACCGCAGCCAAGTCAAGGCGACTGTTATCAAATGAGCTGTGCTGATGCCCAACAGGAGCTGAATTATGCGGCCAGCTGGGCTGCATCACAGCTCGCCGAAGATGCCAATCAGCGCATCGGTATCCTAGTGCCAGATCTCAACCAACATCTGTCACAGACCGCAAGAGTTGTGGCAGAGGCTCTTAAATCAGAGGGCACAGAGGTCGCAGTTAATATCTCTGCTGGTACAGCCCTAAGCGACACGCCATTGGTGCGTAGTGCGCTCCAGCTATTAAGTATCCAGCTACATGAAAGGCCATTACAGGAATGGCTTGAACTGATCTATTCACCCCACAGCCTTTTCGCGGATCTAGCTGTACAGCCAAAAGTCGATATAGAATTGGCTTTGCGGGCCACCAAACGTTTTGACTTTAATCTTGACCAGTTTCTCAACGCCCTGCGCAGCGCCCGATTTAGCGCGGATAGCGAAGTTGAAGAGCAGCTGCAGCCCCTATTTGAACTGCAGCGCGACCAGCGACGCCAGAGCAGCGGGCTACGAAGCTTTTGCGACTGGGCTCTGTATTTTCAAAGCTTCCTAGATCGACTGGGCTGGCCTGGATCGCGCAGCATCAACAGCCTCGAGTATCAGCAGCTACAGCAGTGGAAGGTACTTCTCGAACAGCTTGGTGAGCTCGACAATCTCGGTTTTGAACTGGGCGTTGCTAATGCCTACAAGCATCTGCATCAGCTGGCCCAGGATAAGGTTTTCCACCCACAAACTGGCGATGCCTCACTACAGATACTGGGCCTGCTGGAGGGCTCAGGTCTAAGGTTCGATCAGCTGTGGATTGTCGGCATGCATAGTCAAAATTTTCCAGCCTCTGTGACGATAAACCCTCTGCTACCCGCCGACTTTCAGCGTTTGCATGGCATGCCGCACAGCCTGCCGGCTAAAGAAGTACAAATTGCCCAACAGTTGCTGGATGGCTACAGGGCCAATACCCGAAATCTTATTATCAGCTATCCAGCTCAGTGCGGTGAAGAGCAGCTGGATCCCAGCCCATTGCTTCGGGATATGCCGCCCCTGGATCCAGATCTATTGGGCACAGCAGCAACCCACCCCAGTTGGTTGCACCAAGATAATGCTACGCAGATCGTGGTCGATCAGGGACCGCAGTACGACCCTTTGCATGAGCGAATTTCTGGCGGCGCAAGCCTGTTAAAAAATCAGTCGACCTGTCCCTTCAATGCCTTTGCGATTCACCGGCTTTGGGCCCAGCCACTGGAGGAGCCCGAGCAGGGTATCTCTGCCATGGATCGCGGCTCAATACTTCATGATGTGATGTTTCGTCTTTGGGGCCGCTGGAAAAATGCTGAAGTCCTCCATGCATTATCAGCCTCCGAGCTCAGGCTCCAGCTCAGTGATACCATTGCTGAGACACTCACTGCCGCCGCTCCCGAGCTTCCTTTGTTACTGGGGCCACAGTATCTAGCCCTGGAGCAGCAGCGCTTGGAAAAACTGGTTGGACAGTGGCTGGAAGAGGAAAAGCAGCGACCTCTATTCGAGGTGGTGGCTCGCGAACAACCCGTTACTATCGCCTTCGGTGACCTCAATATCTCTCTACGTCTCGACCGTGTCGACCAAATTAATAATAAACAACTGGTTATTGACTACAAGAGCGGCGAAGTAAAACCATCGAGCTGGATGGGTGCAAGACCCAGGGATCCCCAGCTTCCACTCTACGTACTAGCCAGCCAGCCGCAGGCTAATGGCTGCGCATTTGCGCAGATCAAGGGTGGAAAAATCAAGTTTACCGGGGTCAGCGACAGCCAGTTAATTAGCAATGAGAAACCCCAGGACGACTGGGCCTTACAGATCCAGCAATGGCAACAGGCGCTGAGCGATCTAGCGCTAGAATTCACCAGCGGCAACGCCAGTATGCAGGTATTTGACGCCGCCGCCTTTGGCTTTCAGGAGTATCTGCTGCCCCTTAACCGCTGGTATGAACAGGCGGATATACAGGCAGCTCTGGACTCCTCTGAACCAGAGGAGCGGTTATGAGCGATAGTCGCGAAAGATTGCAGGCACTGGACCCACAACAGAGTTTTATAGTGAGTGCCCCCGCCGGCTCGGGAAAAACCGGGCTTATTACCCAGCGCTTGCTGCGACTGCTTTGCACTGTGGACAACCCCGAAGAAATCCTCTGCATCACATTTACCCGCAAGGCGGCAGGAGAAATGGCAAGTCGAGTGCATGGTGCTTTACAGGCGGCCGCCTATCAGGCTAGGCCCGAAGTAGCTTATGAGGCACAGACATGGGATCTCGCCTCCCAGGCGCTTGACCGCGACAAGACACTTGGCTGGGATCTTCTTAATATGCCCAGCCGCCTGCGCATTCAGACCATTGATAGCTTCTGCCGCTATATTGCCAGTCAGTTTGCCCTGGAAACCAGTCTCGGCGAGTTGCCTGAGCCCAGCGAGCATCCAGAAAGTCACTATCAGGCTGCAGCACGCAGCCTGCTCAGCTGTGTCGAAGAGGACTCAGACACTGCGGCCCAACTGCAGGTTTTGCTGGCCCATCTAGGCAATGATCTGGGTCGCAGCGAAACATTGCTGGCGGAGATGCTGGCAAATCGCGATCAATGGCTACCTTATATTTATACTGCCCGGGATAATCGAGCCTATTTCCAGCAGATAATCGAACAGACCGTGACTGATAGCTTAATACAGCTAAGTCAAATCCTTGCTCCTGTGGAAGCGGAGCTAGTGGCGATGGCAGACTTCGCCGCCAGCCACGTTCCAGCCGACAAAAATCCTGAGCTACTGAATCTTGCTGGGATTAAAGAGTTACCAGCGCCACGCCTGCAGGCTATGCCCAAATGGAAACTATTGCTGAGCCTGCTGGTGACTCAGGATCACAAACCTCGCAAGCAGGTGACGGTCCGTGAAGGTTTCCCTGCCGACCAGAAAGAGGCCAAGGTGCGTATGGTCGAGCTGCTCGACTGGACCCGCCTTAACTCTGGGTTACAGCAGTCAATTGTCAACTGCCTACATTTGCCAGACGCAGAGATAGCAGAAGGTCAGCAGGATTTATTAAATGCACTCGCCCATTTATTACCTCGATTAGTCGCCCGCCTGGACAATAGATTTAAACAGCAGAACCAATGTGATTACTCAGCAATCACTCTGGCAGCACTGCAGGCATTGCAGTTCGATCCTGAGGACCAATCCATATCGGATATTACCCTGCGACTGGACTACCAATTGCGGCATATTTTAGTGGATGAGTTTCAGGACACCTCTGGCTCACAGATTGTTCTACTAGAACGACTGATTGCCGGATGGCAGCCAGATGATGGCCGCACCCTTTTTCTGGTGGGTGATGCAATGCAATCGCTGTACGGTTTTCGCAATGCCAATGTCGGGTTATTCCTCAATGCCCAGCGCCACCCTATTGGCCCAGTGCAATGCACAGCGCTGAGCCTCAGCACTAATTTTCGATCTCAAAAGGCCTTGATCAATTGGGTCAACCAGGCCTTTACCAAGGCATTTCCAGCCACAGCAGACAGCAGTCGAGGCGCTATACCCTATAGCCCTTCCGACGCCTGCAAGCCGGCTCAGACAGGCCCGGCAGTTAGCTTCTGCGGTTTTGCCTCTGAGGATAACAGCCTTTATGGAGAAGCCGAAGCCGCAGAGATCGCAAGGCTATGTCAGCAGATATCAAGCAGTCATCCCAGCGACTCTGTCGCTATTCTGGTTCGCGGTCGCGGCCATTTAAAGTCCATTGTGCCGGCTCTAAGGCGAGCAAAGCTTAACTGGCAGGCCATAGATATTGACCCTCTGGCGAGCCGCATGCCTGTGGTAGATGTACTATCGATCACCAGAGCTTTAATCTCTCCTGCTGATCGCATTGCTTGGCTAGCCCTGCTGCGAGCGCCATTCTGTGGTCTTAGCCTGGCTGATCTACTCGCCCTGTCGGACCACCTCGAGGAGCCGAGATACAACGGGTTCAAAGGGCCGAGCGCGGTCCTCAATCAGCTGGCTAACTTGGCTAGGAATAATTTGAGTAACAGGCTTTCAGTGCAGGGGCAGCAGTGCTTGCGACGCCTGGCGCCTCTGCTGCTCGATGACTGGCAGCAACGGGGTCGAGATAGCCTGCGCAATCGAGTGGAATCACTATGGGTTAATCTTGGTGGCCCGGCAACACTTGCTAACAGCAATGATCTGACCGATGTACGCACCTATCTTGATCTCCTGGAGCGCTGGCAAATCGCTGGTACTATTGCCGATTGGTCTGGCTTTCAACAGGCAGCCTCAAAACTTTATGCCGCGGCTTCACCAGACATCGACAATGGGCTGGCCGGGGGCCCGGTGATTCAGATAATGACAATTCACAAAGCCAAGGGCCTAGAATTTGATCATGTGATTCTCCCAGGACTTACCAGAGCCTCGGGCTCTAACAGCAAGCCCCTGCTGCGCTGGCATGAACAGGTCGATGAGCATAATCAATCCTCCCTTATGATGGCTACGCTGGGACCTCATGATGAGGAAGACGATACGGTTTACCGCTATCTCAAATATGAAGACGGGGTTAAATCACGTCTTGAAAACACTCGAATTCTCTATGTTGCTGCCACTCGAGCTATCAGCAAGCTTTACCTGTTTGCCTCCCTTAAAACCAAGAACGATAAATGTCAAAAGCCCAGCGCCGGAACTCTGCTTAACCCAATCTGGGACGATATAGAGGCCGGTCTTGATAACGGCCATTATCGCCTGCTACAACTTGAGTCTGAGGACAGTCGAGATAGCACCAAAGAACCCGCAGCAGGGACTAATTATCAGCGCAGACTGCCGAGTACCTTTAAACCGCAACCCTTACCCATTGAAATGATGAGTTATGGCACTGAGAGCTATGCAGCAGACAGCAACGATGCAGAGAGGTATGACCTAGAGGGTTCTGTTACGTCACTACCGTCAAAAATACTGTCGGAGATGCCCGTCAGTTCACGCTCACGCCATTTTGGCTCTGTGCTGCACAGGACTCTAAAGCAGCTTGCAACCGAGGGCATTGACCAGTGGCCAGCGGCACGCCTAGAACGCCTGCCAAAAGGTTGGGCGAGCCAACTCAAGCAGCTCGGCATCATGGCCACAGCTGAAGAACTCAATGAGCTTTCACAGGCGGTGCAAGCAATGCTGGCGGATACTAGGGGGCAGTGGATTCTCAGCGCCCAGACTGAGGCCCACTGCGAGCAGGCACTGGGCTACTTAAAACCTGAAAGCAGGCAGGTGGCTACCTCGATTATTGATCGTACATTTATCGACCAGGGTGTTCGTTGGATTATTGACTACAAGTTCACTCAGCCCACAGATCAGGAGTCGGAGGATGATTTTGTCCAACGGCAGGTAGAGGCTTATCGCACTCAGCTCCGACATTACGCTCAGCTTTATCAACAGATAGCCACCGATCCGGTGAAATGCGCCCTGTATTTCCCTCGGATCCCCCTGTTTGTTGAGGTAGACGTTTAATAATCTTCATAAACCTCAATTTTTCAGTACAATAGCGGCCCTCTGAATCAAAGATTACCCTAGGACTTTTCACATGGATGCCCATGCAGTAGAAAATATTAATATCGAGTTACCAGAGATTCTGATTACCCCATCAGAACTCAAGCGCGAGATACCGCTTTCAGAAAAGGCTCGAGAAACTATTTCACAGGGACGCACAGCGATTGAAAATATACTCGAACGCAAAGATCATCGCATTATTGTGGTGGTAGGCCCCTGCTCTATCCACGACCTAGATGCAGCAAACGAATATGCACTGCGCCTAAAGAAGCTGGCCGACAAAGTCTCTGACAGCCTGTTGATCGTTATGCGCGTCTACTTTGAGAAGCCTCGCACAACGGTGGGTTGGAAAGGTCTGATTAATGACCCCTTTATGAACGATTCTTTCAAGATTACCGATGGCCTGCACATAGGGCGTCGACTGCTGCACGATGTACTGGAAATTGGTCTGCCCACAGCAACTGAGGCACTGGATCCTATATCGCCGCAATACTTGCAGGACCTTATAGCCTGGTCGGCGATTGGTGCTCGTACCACAGAATCACAAACCCACCGTGAAATGGCCTCAGGTCTGTCGTCCTCGGTCGGTTTTAAAAATGGCACCGACGGTAGCTTAACCGTAGCCATTAATGCCTTGCAGTCTGTCGCCAGTCCCCACAGGTTCCTGGGTATTAATTCTGACGGCCGGGTGTCAGTGATAACCACCAAGGGCAACCCCTATGCCCATGTAGTTTTGCGTGGTGGCAACGGCAAACCCAACTATGATTCTGTGAGCGTCTCCATCTGTGAGCAGGAACTTGAAACTGCCGGCATAGCCGCCAATATTATGGTGGACTGTAGCCATGCCAATTCCAATAAGGACCACAACCTTCAACCGTTGGTCTTAGCCAATGTCTCCAACCAGATACTCGAAGGCAATAAATCTATTATCGGCGTTATGATCGAAAGTCACCTCAAGGCAGGTAATCAAAAGCTATCAAGTAACCCAGAAGATATGGAGTACGGGGTTTCGGTGACCGACGCCTGCATAGATTGGGACACTACGGAAGAATCACTAGTCAGTATGGCTGACAAGCTGCGCGATGTGCTCAGGGCCCGTTAAAGGGTTTCCGGTGACTCAAAAAGCCCCTCTTTAGGGGCTTTTTTATGATCTTTATAAAACCAGGGCACGGAACTCGCCCTCAGCCGTATAACATTGTATTGTTGAGAAAACTCAGGAGCTAGGATTACCAACCATGGCCAGATTATTACTTTTAGTTGCTCTGATTATTGCCGGCTGGTACTGGTGGCGACTTCAAAAAAGCCTACCGAAGGAGCAGCGTAGATCGTTTTTATGGCGCAGTGCATTCTGGGCTGTGCTAGCAATCTCTGTAGGGCTAGTGGTCAGCGGGCGCATGCATTGGCTAGGAGCTGGTTTAGCGGCACTGATTCCGATCGGCAAGCTGGTAATTGGCTTAGGTATGCGCGCCCTGCCTTGGCTTAACGTGCTTAGCAAACTCAAAACCAGCCCTTCGCAATTCCGCACACAGTCACTCTTGGTGGAAATTAATTTCGCCAGCCGCCAGATGGATGGCGAGGTGCTGCAGGGTGAGTTCAAAGGACTCCGCCTCTCAGCACTTTCAGCAGAACAGCTACAGACATTAGCTACCAGTCTTCGAGAGCAGGCAGACCGTGAATCCGCCATGCTATTACAGGCCTATCTGCTGCGTAAAAACCAAAACACAGGGAGCCAGCAGTCTCAGGACAGTTATCAGGCCTCCAGTTTTAACCAGCTCTCTGATGAAGAGGCTCTTGAAATCCTTGGCCTTGAGAGTGGCGCCACTCGGGAAGAGATTATTAAGGCCCACAAACGCCTGGTACAGAGACTGCACCCTGATCGCGGTGGCAGCGACTATTTGGCAGCCAAAATCAATGCCGCAAAAGACCATCTGGTTTAGGCCCAAGGGTGCGCCATGGTAATTCAGGCTCCGATACTGGGGGCACCATTAACTGGAAGCTGTTTACTGTTATTTGGCCCTACTTGCTCGAGTACAGGCTTCGTGTCACTCTGGCACTAGGCTGCCTTGTGCTCTCTAAGGCGGCCAGCGTCAGTGGACCCTTCCTTCTCAAACATATAGTCGATAGCCTAACCCTTGAACCTGGGGCTGGAGCTCTGCTCATCGTGCCTGTGGCTCTGGTTTTAGCCTATGGCTTTGCGCGGTTCTCAATGATTTTACTGGGCGAAATACGGGATACTGTATTCGGACGAGTCACAGAACGAGCCATGCGCCGCATTGGTCTGCAGGTGTTTAAACATATCCATAACCTCGATCTGGATTACCACCTCAATCGCCGCACTGGCGCCCTTGCCAGAGACATTGAACGGGGCACCAATGGCATCAGCTTTTTGATGCGCTTTTTTATCTTTAATATAGCGCCAACACTCATTGAGATTAGCCTGGTAATAGGCCTGCTATTATTCAACTATGGCCCTGCATTTGCCTTTATTACCCTTGGCTCAGTAGTGCTCTATATTTTATTTTCCATGGTCACTACCGACTGGCGCACCCGCTTTGTACGAGAGGCCAACCAGGCTGACAATCAGGCGAGCACCAGAGCAATTGACAGCCTGCTCAACTATGAGACTGTCAAGTATTTTACTAACGAGCAGTTTGAGGCCAGTCGCTATGACGAGTCTCTCAGCCATTGGGAAACGGCACGGCGCAAAAATCGCCTGTCGCTATTTTCACTAAATACCGGGCAGGCACTTATTATCACCCTAGCCATGACCGCCATGATGTGGCTGGCAGCGATTCGCGTGACGGAACAGACCATGACATTGGGTGACTTTGTGCTGATTAATGCGTTTATGATGCAACTCTTTGTGCCCCTCAACTTTCTCGGTTTTGTCTATCGAGAAATAAAAGGCTCCATGGCTAATATCGAAAATATGTTTGCCCTAATGGATCTAAAGCCCCGAGTACCTGAGCAAACCGATGCCCCCGATTTAGTGCTGAATAAGGGACAAATTAGCTTTGATTCCATAGCCTTTCATTACCGTGAAGACCGGCAAATACTAAAAGATCTAAGCTTTAGCGTTGAACCGGGACAGAAGGTCGCTATTGTAGGCGCCAGCGGTGCTGGTAAATCTTCACTGGTGAAGTTGCTGTTTAGATTCTATGACCCCCAGTCAGGCCGCATTTGCATCGACGGACAGGATATTTCCAAAATAAATCAGCATTCGTTGCGCCGCGTGATCGGAGTGGTACCTCAGGATACAGTGCTATTTAATGACAGCATCTTTGAAAATATCCGCTATGGAAATCCAGAAGCCAGCGACGCACAGGTTCTGGAGGCTATTAAACTGGCCCATTTACAGAACTTTATTAACCAATTGCCTGAGGGTGCCGACACTAGAGTGGGTGAGCGGGGCCTAAAGCTGTCTGGTGGCGAGAAACAGCGCGTGGCGATCGCCAGGACTATTTTAAAGCGACCTGCCATTTTGGTATTTGATGAAGCAACCTCTTCCCTTGATAGCAAGTCAGAGCGCTCAATTTTGGCGGCAATCAATGAGATATCTGAGGGTCATACGAGCCTAGTGATCGCTCACAGGCTATCCACTATTATTGACGCCGACAAGATACTGGTAATGGATCAGGGCGCCGTTATTGAACAGGGAAGTCATCAAGAGTTGCTAGACCATCAGGGCCGCTATGCCGATCTCTGGTCGGCGCAGCTGCGCCACAGCACCTAAGGTTCACAGGACTCGTAGGGAGCACTCTCTAGCCCGGGCAGTGTTCTATTTCGATACAAAAGGATAACTGGTTCGCTTTTTTAGTTCCTACTGGTTGCGCAAATAGTGCAGCCCCATAAACTCTCTCCCTGAACAAAAAACATTAAGTTGGCAGGACGCTAACAAGGAGATCTTACCATGGGCAAAGGCTTGAATTGGCTGCCTACACTAATAGGCACGGCGATATTAGGCTTAGCATCACCCAGTTTCGCGGGTACCGTCGATATTATTTATGAAAACACCTCTAGCTCTCACAAAAATGCCGGCCTTAATGAACTGAGCATCGACGGTCAAACCACCTTCGCAATTAACACAGAATCGGCAAAAATAAGACCGGGCAAGGTCTGGACCGCAACAGTAAATAGCTACGCTGATATTCAGGCCGGTGCAGGCAAATATAATGACCGCGACGGTGACGCTGATAAATATAATCAGGCTGGCTGGCTTTTCAATCAACTGGTCATCACAGACAGTCTCAGCAAGGCCAACCGTAGACTAAACTCTGCAATTAATAAGGCAATCTGGAAGATTATGGGCAAAAAAGGTCGTTTAAAAGGCACAGCAAACAGCCTATACAGCCGCGCTGTCGCTGGCGATCCAGCTATTGATGACTATAACTGGAGCAACAGCATGCTGGTCTATACCTCTACAGATCGCAGATCAGAGTTCTTTGCGCCACTAGCACCCATAGCAACACCTTTGCCAAGTGCAGCGTTTCTGTTTGGCTCAATGCTCCTTGGGCTGATCGGCATAATAAGGTACAACCCTGGTAGCCAGGTAATGCAAGCCTAGGCACCTATACTCCTAGCTCTCCTAAGCTAATAAAAAGGCCCCTTAGGGGCCTTTTTATTGCCACTATTCAGGCTTTATGGCCATCAGATGGATATAGCGACCAAGCCATTTGTATGGCTCTTGAAGGGAGTACTCGAGCTCCATATTGATCACCGATTGAGGATCCTGATGCCCGCCCCTCGCATCGCTGACATAGTCATGAAATACCCGTATACCAGTAGTCCCCTGAGTCACCAACCCCGCGTCCGATACCCAGGCTTGTACTGCATCTGGATGCAGTGGCTTACCAGGCGTCAGGCTGCCAGGATGAGCCTTGAACTGGCTCTGCACAACTTTAAAATTGCCGCGAATAAGGTTGCGATAGGTTAGAGAATGCGCATTGTAAAAAGTTAGAGATAGCAAGCCATTGGTTGCAAGTTTTGCGCTCAACTGCCCTGCCAATAGATCTGGTTGTGCAAGCCACTCCATCAGCGCATGGCAGAGCACCAAATCAAATTGCCCATCGTCCACCTCAGTCAGATCCTGATAGGCGCCCTGTCGCCAATCAATCTTGTCCTCCAGCGATGCCTCTGCGGCAAGCTGCCGAGCTGCGCGGCACATGTTTTTTGACAAATCGTTATACACCACCTGATGCCCAAGGTCGGCCAGACGCACTGAGAACTGACCAAGACCGCCACCAATATCCAATATTCGCAGGGGCTTGCTCTGAGTTAAACTCGGAATGGCTGCCAGCAGATCGCGCCAGATAACCGCCAGGCGAATATCACCCTTTAAACCTCCATAGACTTTGCGTGCAAATTTCTCCGTCAGGTCATCAAAATTTCTATCATGGGTAATGGTCATGGCTTGCTAGCGCTGAATAATTTTGACTATTAGAACAAAAACAAACAGGTGCGCATATAGCCGCGCCAACAAATCAGCACTACAATACAGGGCTTAGACTCTACAGGTTTTTACGATGTCATCTGACTCCGCCACTCTCTCCCTCGCCAAACAGCTTATTTCTCGGCAGTCGGTCACGCCGAATGACGATGGGTGCCAGCGCCTGATGATCGAGCGCCTCGAGAAGCTGGGCTTTGAGATTAGCGATTTGCGATTTGGAGATGTCGATAATTTTTGGGCTGTTCGCGGCACCCAAGGCCCCCTCCTATGCTTTGCTGGGCATACTGATGTAGTGCCCACAGGCCCCCATGAAAACTGGACCTATCCACCTTTCGAGCCCAGCATTAAAGATGGCCAGCTTTATGGTCGGGGTGCAGCTGATATGAAAGGATCACTGGCCGCCATGATTGTAGCGGTCGAGCAATTTATTGCTAGATATCCTCAGCATAATGGCCGCATAGGCTTTTTGATCACTAGTGATGAAGAGGGCCCGGCAACCAACGGCACAGTGCGCGTGGTGGATTGGTTAAAGACGCAAAATATGGTTCCTGACTACTGCCTGGTCGGCGAACCCTCCAGTACAGCTGAATGTGGTGATGTGATTAAAAATGGCCGCCGCGGCTCTCTCGGCTGCTCTATGCGAGTCAAAGGTTTGCAGGGGCACGTGGCTTACCCGCACCTAGCCAGCAACCCTATTCATAATTCACTGCCGGCTCTGACTGAGCTAACTGCAGAGGTCTGGGATCAGGGTAATCAATTTTTCCCGGCCACCAGCTTGCAGATATCCAATATCAATTCCGGGACTGGCGCGACTAATGTGATACCCGGAGAAATGGAGGTGGTATTTAATTTCCGCTTCTCTACGGAGGTTACGGACCAGCAGTTACGCGAGCGAACTGAGGCTATATTTGACAGCCATGGCCTGGATTATGAGCTGGACTGGAATCTGAGCGGTCAGGCTTTTCTGACCCCTGAGGGCGCTCTGGTGGAGGCTGCTGTCGCTAGCATCGAGCAGGTCACCGGTATAAAAACTCAGCTATCGACGGCTGGCGGCACCTCCGATGGGCGTTTTATTGCCCCTATGGGCACCCAGGTTGTCGAGCTAGGGCCAGTTAATGCAACGATCCATCAGGTGAATGAGAATGTTAAGGTCGAGGATCTGGAAACTCTAACCAGCATTTATCAGTTGCTGTTAGAAAAATTGTTCGCATAGATGAACAGTTACAGTATTTTCCTCTATGTCTCCACGGTATTGATCTGGGGTTCCACCTGGATTGCCATTACGTTTCAGCTAGGCACAGTAGATCCTCTGGCGTCAGTCATCTATCGAATGGCTATTGCATCGGCACTGCTGTTTGCGCTATGCAAATTACGCAGCTTACCCCTGGGACTAAATGCCAATAATCATAAATTTATCGCCTTTCAGGGCATCTGCCTGTTTGGGATAAATTACTGGGCTATCTACCATTCCGAACTGTATTTGCCTAGCGGCATTATTGCGGTGATATTCTCCCTTATCGTATTCTTTAATATTATTAATGGTCGTATTTTTCTTAATCGCCCTATCACCATCAATTCTGTGGTTGGCGGCATAATAGGCCTGACGGGCCTCTGCCTGCTGTTTTATCCTGAACTGGTAAAATTTTCTGCTACTGGAGACGCCATCAAGGGTTTTCTGCTAGCGATCATCGCGGTGTTTGTCGCCTCGCTAGGCAATATAGCGGCCACAAGAAACGGCATGCTAGGCACCTCGGTATGGGTAATCAATGCCTGGGGGACTCTATACGGTACTCTGGCACTGATTATTATTGCCCTGGCCACGGGTATTGAATTTACCTATGACAATAGCCTCGCCTACAACGTATCCCTACTCTATCTCGCAGTATTTGGTACTATCCTCGCCTTTGGGGCCTATCTAAAGCTACTGGTTATTCTAGGACCTGAAAAGGCTAGTTACAGCGGTTTGATGATTCCATTTTTCGCGATTCTGTTATCGACTATCTTTGAGGGCTATCAATGGACCCTGATGGCAGGTATAGGCTTTTTTCTCGTCGCGGCAGGCAATTATCTTGTGATGGGCAGACGCCCAGGCAGTAAATAGTTAGCCCGGCAGCTTGCGCACTGCAAAAATATCAAAGCGCGTCGACTTTCCCTCCAAGGAATATGAAGGGGCCTTATCAGCCAGATAGCCAGCACTGGCTGAACGCTTAACCACTACCCTGTATTGCGTGCGTTCTAAAGCGAGATCCAACAGACCAGCTGCATCCTCATCGTCGCCGACAATGCTATGAAACGCCTGCATTTCTTTCTTTACCTTGGCGGATTTTTTACGCTCAGGAAACATCGGGTCCAGATAAATAATATCCGGCCGCTGCCGACTATCAAGAGCCTGTAGATGCTGTTTGGAATCCCCCTCGATAAGACTGATTCGACCGATAATATCGCCCAGCTCGCTATCTTCGGTCGCCTGCAGAGCTGCTCGCTGCAAGCCGTCGGCCAGCAGACAATGCACTATGGGATTACGCTCTAAAAGCTCCATCTGACAGCCTAACGAGGCCAGCACAAAGGCGTCGCCGCCAAGCCCCGCGGTTAGATCCAGTACGCGGGGATGAAACTTACCTGACAGCCCCACAGCCTTGGCAATTGCCTGACCATTGCCACCACCATATTTGCGTCGATGACTATTGGCAGAGCTGGCAAAATTACAGATCACAGGTCCATGAGCCTTGCGCCTCATAGGCACCAGCGAAAGCCCATCTGGACCTAACTCTAAGAAATAGCCGGAATCACTATCAGTCTTACTGGCTAACCTATTAAGCTGTTCTAATTCACTGGGGTCGACAACCTCAAGACCCAGCTTGCTAGCCAGTTTCGCAGCAGCCGGCTGTTGCTCTGCATAAAGATAGGAGATTTTAATGCTGGTCATAGACTTATTTAACCACATATACTTTTAGCCAGATAGCGACGATCCAATCTAACAGGAGACTAAACGCAGTGAAAATGCTGATCACTATATTGAGCCTACTATGCCTCGCTGCGTGCGAACGCTATCAGGTGACCGTCAATGATCTTGAGGTCTATTCGCCACCGCAGCTATTCAACGACTACCAAATTAGCGACCCGGCTTTAGATCGCTGTATTAGGCAGACGATTTTCGACCAGCAGATTATCGCAGCCGACCAACTCACCATGATCAACTGCTCCCATGCCGGTATCCAATCCGTTTCTGGCATCACTAGATTTACCAAGATTCAAACCATCAACCTAGCCCACAATGAGCTTATTGACATAAAACCTCTGATGTTTTTTGGGGAATTGCGCCAGATAAATCTTAGCGGCAATCAAAATTTGCTCTGCTCTGACCTTCAAGCCTTAAGCCAATTCCTGTCTGGGCACCTTAATGGTGCAGAAAGTTGCAAAAAATAACTTAATGACAGCGTGATGACAGCGAGGTTTCAGAAAGATGTCCACAGAAGCTGTGGATAACTTTGTGGATTACGCACTGTGCAACTAGGCCAAAGCCCCAAAAATCGGCGCTTTTTGTTAGATTGGTCAAATTTTGACCAGTTATAAAATACTATTATAATCAATAACTTATGAATTTCAAGACTAAATATCAATGACTTAGAGCGGTTTCTTAAAATAGTTTTTAGAAAGCGTTGCTATCTGTGGAAAAGAAACCAAATTTGGAGAAAAAAAGATAAATTCATAGTGACA
Source organism: uncultured Porticoccaceae bacterium (assembly GCA_965656965.1). Taxonomy (GTDB): domain Bacteria; phylum Pseudomonadota; class Gammaproteobacteria; order Pseudomonadales; family Porticoccaceae; genus HTCC2207. The sequence goes on along the minus strand of CBFHMK010000002.1, from coordinate 156,830 downwards.
ACCTATTGCCACGCCGAAAAAAAAGTGCTTAATTTTACAAGCCCTCCAACATATCTTTACCAAAACCTAGGGTTAAACCAGATGTAGCCAATCAAAACCATCCTTTTGACAGGCATAAAAGACCCTGTCGTTTTCGCCAAAGACCTCTTCCACGGCTGCTCGGACCTTTTCAACCGAATTATTTTTATCGCTTATATGCCCTATCACCAGGTGCTGCAAACGATCATGCTCAACTTTTGATATTAGGCGCGCGGTTTGCTGGTTATTAAGATGTCCCCACTGCCCTCCCACACGATCTTTAAGGAAGGCCGGATAGGGGCCAGCAGCAAGCATATCCAGATCATGATTGGCCTCCACTAATAAACCATCACAGCGGCCGTACTGAGCCTCCACATGGGGCGTTAGAGAGCCTATATCGGTGAGAACTCCGAGCTGGTGAGAGTCACTGTTAAAGACATACTGGACGGGCTCACGTGCGTCGTGAGGCACAGGCACGGGTGTGACCTGGATGTCGCCAACCTGAAAGGGGCTGTGACTATCGATAATTTTAAAACCGCTGTCGGAGCCACTGAGGTTGCGACTTTTAAGGCAGCCAGCAGTCAGGTATACAGGGATGGCATATTTATTGGCGAGCGGTACGACCCCTTTCCAGTGGTCACTGTGCTCATGGGTCACTAGAATCGCGCTCAGATCCTCAGGCTGCTTGCCTAACTTGGCGAGCCTCTGTGTGGTGTCTCGTATTGAAAAGCCGCAGTCCACCATAATGCAGGTATCCCGCCACTCAACAAGGGTTGAGTTACCCTTGCTGCCACTGCCCAGGGATGCAAAGCGCATTATCTATGGGGCTTAAGACATATTAGAGCGCAGCACCTTGAGCAGGCGTAGCGCTTCTGCCTGGCCAAGACTCTCACCTTCTGGCCCCACCATGCGCACCTCGACGTTTGCGCCAACTTGCTGCACCAAAATACGGTAGTTTGTCTCCAGTAGCTCATCGGAGTTATCGCTGCCGAACCAACGTCCAAACAGCCCCTCCTCAACCTCTGACTGTTCCGTGAAGTTAACGTACATCAGCCCCTGGCTGCGATCCTGATCGACAATAGCAAAGCCCCCGCGAGAAGCCGAGTAGTTAATGGATGCCCAGGCGCGATCAAAACCAAGTTTCACCAGAATATAGGGATCAGTCGCTGCTGGTGTAACCACCTGTACCTTCGCGTCACCGCCGATTTCCTGTGCTAGTAGAGAAACACTGGCAAAGTTAGAGGCTTCCGCCAACTCATTGGCCACCATGGTTAACATATCCAGCTCCCGCTGATCAGCATCAGAGTCTTCTGGCCACTGAGCTTGCTCTTCGCTACCACGGGCAACCTGCTGGTGCACTGCAGTGATTTCTGTACTATCGACCTGGACTCCCGGTGAGATAGAAAAACGGAAGCGGTGGCTATTTTCTTCATCAGAATTAAAGGTCACCCAGACAGTCTCAATAATCCCAGACGATCCCTCAGCCTTGGCCGAGGGAATACCATTGCGGTTTAGCAGGTTGCGAATACGCGGCCAGGTTTCACTGGGCGAGATATTAATTAGAATCCAGCGCCCGCCCTCGATTGACTGTATCTTGACTAGCTGCTCAAACGTATTGACCGAGGCGGCCTGAGGGCGAGGTACTTCAAAGCCCTCAGTCTCCAACGTCTCCACAGGAATCTTTGGTATCGGATATAGCTGTCCCAGACTGATAGGGGCCATTTCACCAGGGACAAAAGTAGGCTCCGTCTCCTCTGCTAGCAGATAGTCCTTAGAACGATCACGCAGCCCCAACCAATTACAGCCTGCTAAACTAATAATCAGGCTCGAAATGATAAGTACGTTTATTCCCGTGCGCATTTTTTTCATTGTGTTGTTCAGCCCCTTTCGGCAACTATCAGCATGCCGCTGATAGCAATAAGTAAAGTTTTAGATCAGACCTGCACTTTGCAGAGCCTCGTAAACAGCCTTCTGATGCTGCTCTGATAAAGGCGTCATCGGCAGACGCAGTGCCCCCTGCATCAACCCAAGCTGGCTTAAGGCCCATTTTGCAGGAATCGGATTTGACTCCACAAACATGGCATCGTGAACGGGCTGCAAAACGCTATCTATAGCTGCTGCTGTTTCTGCATCACCGGCCAGAGCTGCAGCGCACATCTGCGACATAAGCAGCGGGGCGACGTTCGCAGTCACCGAGATATCGCCATGGCCGCCCATAAGCATAAGCTCGCGAGCACTGTGATCGTCACCAGAATAAATAGCAAAATCTGCGGGGCACTGGGCAATCAGTTGCTCTGCACGATGCAAATCGCCGGTCGCTTCCTTGATGCCAACAATGTTAGGGATAGCGCTGAGTCGAACAACTGTCTCAGGCAGCATATCGCAGGCAGTGCGACCAGGCACATTGTAGAGAATTTGGTCTATGGCAACAGCCTCTGCAATAGCTTTGTAATGCTGATATAGCCCCTCTTGGGTAGGCTTATTGTAATAGGGAGTTACCAGTAGGCAGGCATCGGCTCCCGCTTGTTTAGCGCCCTGAGTAAGCTCAATAGCTTCACTAGTGCTGTTGGCACCTGTGCCAGCGATGACCGGAATACACCCCGCGGCCTGCTCTACAACAAAGCGGATAACAGCGCTGTGCTCTGAGACATTTAAGGTAGCGGATTCACCCGTGGTGCCCACGGCGACAATACTGTCTGTGCCCTGCTCTATATGCCAGGCAACCAGCCTTTTCAGCGCGTCCCAATCAACCTCCAGAGAGTCTGAATGCATGGGGGTTACCAATGCGACAATGCTTCCGCGAATCATCTCAATTCCTTACTCAATCTGGACCTGTAAACAGCGCCCAATGGTACTGTTGGGCTTCTACTGACACAAGGGAAACCTGCTGCACCTGCATCTTGAAAGCCCTAACAATTATTTACGTCTTTCGCTTCTTTTCTTTAGCGCCACCTGATAGACATCCTCTTCACCCTCAGGTCGATTCTTAAAGCGCCGATGAACCCAGAGGTACTGCTCGGGCTTCAAGCGGACAAACTCTTCGATAATCTGATTGATCCGAGTAGCATCTGCCAGATCATCACCAGATGGGAAGCCCTGCAGCGCAGGATAGACAGTTATTTTGTAACCCTGGGCACCGGGTAGCCTTATATGGCTAAAGGGGACAACCGCAGCACCCGTCTTTTCAGCAAATCTAGCCGTAGCATAGACCGTAGCAGCCTGAATACCAAAGAAAGGCGCAAACAGCCCCTGACCCAGACCATAGTCCTGGTCTGGTCCATACCAGAGTGAGCGACCATTTTTTAGGGCTTTCATTGTGCCCCGAACATCCCTGCGCTCAAAGACCGCGCCGTTGCCTATACCCTTGTCTAGACGACCTCTAGCTTGCAGGAAGTCATACACTGGATTGCCATGGGCCCGGTACATTCCGTCCATTTGCATCTGGGTCGAAATGGCGGCAGCACCGATTTCTAATGTGGTGTAGTGAATACCCAGCAACATAACACCGCGACCCTCAGCAACCTGAAGATTTTCCAGGCCCTCAAACTGCAGCAGCTTGGTAAACCGTTTTTTCGGCCACCACCAGGCCATGCCAACTTCCATCAAGGCAATGCCAACACTGATGATATTAGCGCGCAACATGGCTCTATGCTGCTGATCACTCAGCTCGGGAAAGCACAGCTGAATATTGCGCAGTGCAATAGTTTTTCGTCGGCTGGGGACAGAATAGACCAGCAGTCCTATGCCGGTGCCAAGCCATAACAATAGCCGATAAGGCAGCAGGGTAATCAGACGCCACAGTCCAAAGGCCAGCCATAGAAGCCAGTATCTAGGGTGCAGCAGCTGAGCCTTAAAAGCTGTGGCTTTGGATTTCATCTAGCTCGCTCGGTTTAGTTAATAAGTTGCTCAATGGCTACTTCAGGATTGACGTCAGCCTCATAGTCCACGCCCGCAACTTCAAAGCCAAACAGGTTGAGAAACTCCTGCTTATAGCCGTGAAAATCACTGAGCAATGGCAGATTTTCTGTGCTGATCTTGGCCCAGGATTCTGCAACCACTGCCTGTACCTCAGGATCCATTTCCAGCTCATCTACTCGTAGGCGACCCTGATCATCCAGGCGCGGCTCGTCGCTGTACAGGCACTCTGTAAACAGCCTGTAGAGCTGTTCTATACAGCCTTCATGGGTGCCTTTGCTTTTCATTTCTTTAAATAGCATGGCTAAATAGAGGGGCATAATGGGAATAGCTGAGCTGGCCTGAGTAACCACCGCTTTCAAAACCGAGACACGGGCATCACCACCGGTAACCGCTAGCTGCTCTCTAAGGCCCAAGACTCTGGTATCCAAATCTTTTTTAGCCTGGCCAATGGTGCCGTCCCAATACAGGTCCCAGGTAATCTTCTCCCCTATATAGGTAAATGCTGTGGTTTTAGCCCCATCAGCCAGCACGCCAGCATCAGCCAAAGCTTCGATCCACATCTGCCAGTCATCGCCACCCATCACCGCTACTGTGTCATCGATCTCCTGCTGACTGGCGGCTTCCAGGCTAAACTCCTGAATCTCTTCTTTATCGGTATTAACGCCCTGCATGCTGACATTTTTACCAACAGGCTTGAGGGTAGAATTAAATACTTCGCCGGTTTTAGGATGCTGACGACGGGGAGCTGCCAAACTATAGATTACGAGATCAACCTGACCCAGATCTTCTTTAATCGTGGCAATGGTCTTTTCTTTCACCTCATCGGAGAAAGCATCGCCATTGAGACTTTTAGCATACAGACCATCTTGCTCGGCAAACTTATGGAAGGCAGCACTGTTATACCAGCCTGCGGTACCCGGCTTACGATCGGTGCCTGGCTTTTCAAAGAAAATACCAAGTGTCGAGGCGCCACTGCCAAACGCCGATGTAATGCGCGCTGCCAAACCATATCCGGTAGAGGAGCCTATGACTAATACCCGCTTTGGGCCGCCAATAGCTCCCTGACTTTTTATATAGTCGATCTGATTTTTAACGTTCTGCTCACATCCCTGAGGGTGAGTGGTAATGCACATAAAACCGCGAACGCGAGGCTTGATAATCATCTCATTGTCTCCCTAATGTACTATTGAGAAATTCCATCAAAGGCAGGCTTGCCAGTTAGCTGCGCATCATACATTAATACGAACCAAAACTGGCAGCTGCGAGAATTTTTCATAGAGGTTTAGGTACTTTTTATTGACATAAAACCCGCCAGACTGCACATTCAATTAGGTTCAATGTGTCTAGGCGCGCTCGCTTAGACAGTGACAGAAAACTCTAATCCAAAAACACCAATAGGCCTACCTACTCAATGGCATCTTCAGACAACAGGGTATTGTCTTACCCATTTTTGCGGCAGGAATTTCTAGAAGCTCTGGAAGACAGCGAAAGTGCCTGTATCGAGACGGGCTGGCAGCCTATACATCTATCTCTGGCCACGGATAACAGTCGGGCAATGATGCCCCTCTATTTAAAAGATCACAGCATGGGTGAGTATGTGTTTGATCACGCCTGGGCCAACGCATATCACCAGAATGATTTGGAATATTACCCCAAGTTGGTTAGCTCTATTCCATTTACCCCTTCGACGGGACCACGTATCCAGGGAATGAGCGGACTGACTCAGGCCCATTGCCAACAGCTGTTTGAGGAGGTGCTCGCGGTAGCGGATGAGACCGGGGCTTCAAGCTGGCATCTGCTGTTTCCCGATCAGCAACAGGCCGACTTATTTCAAGATTCTCGGCTGCTGAAGCGCAACGGGGTTCAGTATCAGTGGTTCAATCGCGACTACAGTTGTTTTGACGACTATTTAGGGGCCATGAACTCTCGAAAACGCAAGATGATTCGCAAGGAGCGCGAAGAGATTAAGCGCCAAGACATCTCCATAAGGGTTCTGGAAGGCGACGACATTGAGCCTCAAATCTGGCAGCTTTTTTATCTACTATACGAGCGGACCTACGCAAAACGCAACGGCACTAGAGGCTACCTGACCGAGGCCTTTTTTAAGCAGATTGCCGCCACCATGCCAGAACAGATCGCTATGGCGGTGGCTTACCAGAACCAGGTGCCTGTAGCCTGCGCTCTGTATTTTTTTGATTCTGAGAGTCTCTACGGTCGCTACTGGGGTAGTGCTGGGGAATTTTCGTACCTGCACTTTGAGCTCTGTTACTACAGTGGGATAGACTTTGCTATAGAGAAGGGTCTTACAAAGTACGATGCGGGAGCCCAGGGGGAGCACAAGATTTTACGCGGCTTTGAACCGGTCAAAACCCAATCACTCCACTGGATCCAGCACCCAGAGTTTCGTGATGCTATCGCGCGATTTTTGAAAGAAGAGCAGCTGTCTATCAATCAGCATATTCGCCAGGCCACTGAACTATTGCCGTTCAAGAAGCCAGTATGATTGCTACCATTCGCCGATATTTTTCATAGAAGCCCAGGGCTCCTGAACTGCCAGGCTCTCACCGCGCTGAAGCAACTCTATAGAAATATCGTCTGGAGATCGCACAAAAGCCATATGACCATCCCTGGGTGGACGGTTAATCACCACACCAGCGGCAACTAATTTATCGCAGGTGGCATAAATATCATCCACCAGATAGGCAAGATGGCCAAAATTGCGTCCACCCTGATAGTCTTCGGGATCCCAGTTGTAAGTCAACTCTATCACTGGAGCATTTTTTTGCTGCGCGGTTTCAATATCCGCCGCCGCTGCCAGAAAGACCAGAGTGAAGCGTCCCGCCTCACTATCCTTGCGATACATCTCAGTAAGACCCAGAGCGCCACAGTAAAAGTCCAAGGACTCCTCTAGATTAGACACCCTGACCATGGTATGTAAAAACTGCATTGTCGCCTCTCAGTTGCCTGCAAAAGCCTGATTATAGAGCCAAATAGCGAATATCGCTGAGTAGTTTCACCAGGTGGGTCATAAAGCGCCCAGCGTCACCGCCATTAATTACTCGATGATCGTAGGACAGGCAAAGAGGCAGCATTAGACGAGGTGCAAATTCTGAGCCATTCCAAACCGGCTTAATCTGGGATTTAGAGACACCCAGAATACCCACCTCAGGGCTGTTGACGATTGGCGTAAAGCCATTGCCGCCTATTGCACCCAGGCTAGACAGGGTAAAGCAGCCACCCTGCATTTCTGCTGGTGTCAGCTTGCCATCTCTAGCACTAGTTGCTAGGCGCATAATATCTGCGCTAATATCCCAGATGCCTTTTTCGTCTGCATTTTTAATCACCGGAACCACCAGGCCTCTAGGCGTATCTACTGCCATACCGATGTTGCAGTAATGCTTTTGAATATAGTGGGCGCCGTCGGCGGCCAGAGAGCGGTTAAACTCAGGGATAGCTTGCAGCGATGTGGCCAATGCCTTAATTAGGAAAGCCACTGGGGTCACGCGCACACCGCGTATTTCGCCCTCAGCTTTTAGCGACTTTCTAAAGTCTTCAAGCTCGGTAATATCTGCGTCGTCAAAATGAGTAACATGGGGCACATTGAGCCAGTTGCGCTGCATATTGGCAGCGGTCAGCTTTTGAATTTTGCTCATGGCCACAGTGTCGATTTCACCAAACTGGCTGAAATCAACGGCAGGAACAGCGGGAATAGCTGCCCCACCGGCCGCTGCGGGCTCGGCAGCGAGAGCCGCCTTTACATAATTATTAACATCGTCTTTCTGCACCCGACCCTTGGGGCCTGTGCCAGAAACCTTGGAGAGATCTACCCCTAATTCTCTCGCCAGTAGACGCACGGCTGGGCCAGCATAGACATCTGAGCTGTCATTATTGATAACCACAGCAGCGGCCTTTGAGACTGGAGCTGGAGCGGGTTTTGGTTGTGCCGGAGCAGGACTAGCCGCAGCCGGGCTCGGCGCTGGTTCGCTTACTTCAGCAGCATCAGCCTGAGAGGCCTTTAGCTGTAGCACTGCCACCTGATCCCCGGTACGCAGCATATCTCCTTCTGCAGCAATAATTTTTAGCAGAGTCCCGCTATGTGATGCGGGTACATCCATAGTGGCCTTATCGGATTCCAGGACAAGCAGGGTTTCGCCCTCTTCAATCTCATCACCAACGGCCACTGAAATTTCAATTACCGCAACCTCGCCGTCGCTGCCAATATCTGGCACCAGAATCATCTGCTCTGAGGTTTCTGCCGGAGCCTCAACCACTGGCGCAACCTCCGCAACCTCGACAACCACTTCAGGCTGCTCTATGGCCGCGACTGGCTCTTCACTGCCGGCTAGCTCGCCAGGATCTGCAGAACTGGAACTGGTTTCGACCTCCGCTATCGGATCGCCAACCTTCACTGTGTCTCCATCGGCCACCAGAAATTTAACCAGAACACCAGAGAATGGGCTGGGCACATCCATGGTTGCCTTGTCAGATTCCAGTACTAGGAGCGAGTCTTCCTGCTCTACCGCATCACCAGCACCTACGCTGAGCTCAATAACATCAACGCTCTCGGCGCCACCAAGATCAGGAACAGTTACGATTTCTATGGCCACATTTCTTCCTTTTAAAATTAAGCTGGTACTGAGCAATCCGCACTATAGATACAGTGGGTTACTCTTCTCTGGGTCTATACCAAATTCTTTTATCGCCTTGGATACGACGGATGTCTTGATAGCCCCCTGGTCCGCTAGCGCCTTTAACGCTGTAATAACAATAAAGTAGCGGTCCACTTCAAAGAAATGGCGCAGCGCCTCACGGCTGTCACTACGACCAAAGCCATCCGTACCCAGCACATGCATTGGCTGCTCAACATAGGCCCGCATCTGCTCCGCATAGCCCTTCATATAGTCGGTAGCCGCAATCACTGGCCCCTGACTATTGGCTAGCTGCTCTGTGATATATGACTGTTTTGGGGTTTTGGTGGGATGCAACAGGTTCCAGCGATCAATCGCCTGCCCCTCACGTACCAATTCATTAACACTGGTCAGACTCCAGATTTCAGACTCAACTGAGAAACTGTCTTTAAGTATCTGAGCCGCTGCAGTCACCTCATTGAGGATGGTACCTGCTCCCAGCAGGGTCACGGTTAGATCCGACTTTTTCTGAACATCTGTAAGCCTGTACATACCTTTAACGATGCCCTCTTCGGCACCCTCTGGCATAGCTGGCTGAACGTAGTTTTCGTTCATAGTTGTCAGGTAGTAGAAGCAATTTTCTTTGTCTTCAAACATGGTTTTGATGCCATCCTGAACAATCACTGCCAGCTCATAGCTATAGGCTGCATCATAACTTTTACAGTTAGGTATGGTGTTCGCCAAAATTAAGCTGTGACCGTCCTGGTGCTGCAAACCCTCGCCATTAAGCGTGGTACGACCTGCAGTAGCCCCGATCAAGAAGCCGCGAGCCTGACTATCACCAGAGGCCCAGGCCAAATCACCAATACGTTGGAAGCCAAACATAGAGTAGAAGATATAGAACGGAATCATAGGCACCGCATTGGTGCTGTAGGAGGTCGCCAGAGCCAACCAGGCTGACATAGCCCCTGCCTCATTGATACCCTCTTCGAGAATCACACCTTTTTTATCTTCCTTGTAGTACATAATCTGCTGGTGGTCATGGGGCACATACTTTTGACCCGCAGAGGTATAGATACCCAGCTGGCGGAACATGCCTTCCATACCAAAAGTGCGCGCCTCATCAGGGACAATTGGCACCACATATTTGCCGATATTTTTGTCCTTAACCAGGGTCGACAGTACACGCACGAAAGCCATGGTAGTTGAAATTTCGCGCTCGCCAGTACTCTCCAACTGCTTTTTAAAGGCATCAAGCGCCGGCACCTGCATAGGCTCAAAATGAGATTTACGAGAAGGCAGCGGCCCACCCAGAGCATCACGACGCCTCTTCATATAGGTAATTTCAGGGCTATCATCCGCTGGACGATAGTAGGGTACGGTTTCTAGCTGATCGTCGGGAATAGGTAGGCCGAAACGATCGCGGAAATACCGCAAACCATCAATATCGAGCTTTTTCACAGAATGGGTGTCATTGGCCGCCTGACCAACACCCAGACCATAGCCTTTAACTGTGTGCGCTAAAATAACCGTTGGCTTACCACTGCTAGCCGCAGCTTCAGAATAAGCTGCATAGACCTTATAGGGGTCATGGCCACCGCGATTGAGGGCCATGATTTGATCATCGGTCATATCCTTTACCAGCTCCAAAAGCTCAGGATATTTGCCAAAGAAATGCTCACGGGTATAGGCACCACCATTGTATTTGTAGTTCTGCAAATCACCGTCGCAAACTTCATTCATGCGCTTGATTAGCATGCCACTCTTATCTTTCTCAAGCAGCGGGTCCCAGTGACGCCCCCAGACTACCTTGATAACATTCCATCCGGCGCCACGGAAGACCCCTTCAAGCTCCTGCATAATCTTGCCATTGCCTCGCACTGGGCCATCGAGACGCTGCAAATTACAGTTAATAACAAAAATAAGATTTTCTAACCCCTCGCGCCCTGCGAGAGAAATCGCACCCAGGCTTTCTGGCTCATCACATTCGCCGTCGCCAAGGAAGGCCCATACCTTGCGATCACCACGCGGCGAGAGGCCGCGAGCCGAGAGATAGCGCATCACATGGGCCTGATAAATCGCCTGAATTGGCCCAAGCCCCATTGAAACCGTAGGGAACTGCCAATAATCAGGCATTAACCAGGGGTGTGGATAGGAGGAAAGCCCGGTGCCATCGACTTCGCGACGGAACCTGTCGAGCTGCTCTGTTGTCAGCCGGCCCTCGAGAAAAGACCGCGCATACATACCGGGTGAACTGTGACCCTGGAAAAATACCAGATCGCCCATATCGTCGCCGTCGGAACCGCGGAAGAAATAATTAAAGCCAATATCGTAGAGGGTCGCCGCAGAAGAAAAGCTAGCGATATGTCCGCCAATGCCTTCACTCTGCTTGTTGGCGCGCATCACCATTGCCAGTGCGTTCCAGCGCACCAGAGAGCGTATGCGGCGCTCCATGAAGAGATCGCCAGGCATGGTTTTTTCGCGACTCACCGGAATGGTGTTATGAAATGGTGTAGTCACCGACTGAGGCAATTGAATACCCTCATCTGCGGCATGAGCCTGGAGTTGGCTCAGAATATAGGTTGCGCGCTCATCTCCCTGGGAGCGAACAATTGAATCGAAGGCATCGAGCCATTCTTGAGTTTCAGCTGGGTCAAAATCCTGCGACATGCGGCACCAATCAATGTTAGTTAACTTTAGGGTCGACTGACCTGTGCTACTAGGTTACCGCTGCTGGCTGCCAGGAAGCAATTTGTCGGTCTCTTTTGGTCGAGCATTTTAATGTAGCTGAACTACAAGATCAATCAAAAAAACCCCGGCTTGCAAGTTAAAATATAAGATAAATTACATTAGATAATCCATATAGATATATGATTTATATGCATTTACAAAACAAATAAGCCAGCTAATGAGAAGTTAGTTTAACTACACATTTGATATTTTCATCGTTCAAAAGTCATAGGCATAGTCACTGGACTCTTCCCGTATATCAATAAGCGTACTGGGCTCAGCTGAATCGGCCGTCTTAAGCCACAGGCTACGGGGCTGCTCAAGCAACATTTCTGTGTAAGCCTGTTGCAACTCTGCGACAGTAATACTGCGAATCGCTGCGGCTAGTTGAGCTCGGAAGTCAAAGCTCTCATAGCCCATACCCAATGCCTCCATAAAACGACTATTCTTTTCGGCAAGATTTTTGGGCTTTTCTTCAAGACGACCTAACACAGAATCCTGATAACGTTTTAAATCCACCTCTTCAAGTGTCGAGACCTGCTGCTGATAACCCTTCAAGAAACCAAGATACTCTGCGCGAAGCTCTGCCGCCGTAGCCTTGGGGGACTGAACCAGCATAGCCAGGCCCGGAACCGGCCCCAGATGGCTAGTAAACGCAGATACTACATAGCCAAGCTGCTTTTCAGTCCGCAAGTCATTGTAAAACGGCGCTGATAGCATCTCGCCCAGCAGTGCAAATCGAGCTCGTTCCTCGAGACTATCATCAGCACCCTGCACATAGAGCACCAGAGCCGCATCGTCGTGGTCAACAGGCAGCTGAGCCTCGAGTGCAGCCACTTCGAGTCTAGCGACTCTTGAAGGGTTGCTAACATCCTTGAGGTTAAGTGACTCAGAAACCAGCTCAACAAACTCAGCGGCCCCCTGCTCACTGTGATTGCCGCTAACCAGTATCCTGAGCTCCCCTTCCCTGAATAGGTCAGCCACAAAACTCTGCAGCCGCTGCATATCAACCTGCTCTAAAACAGGAACTTTCTGTGTAGGCATCCAGCGCCCACTTAACATCGAAAACAGCCCTGACATAAGCTGCCTAAAGGGATACTCCCGCTGAAAATTAGACCAGCGGCGCAAACGCGCCTCTTTCAACTGATTGAAGCGCTGCTCATCCCATTCTGGCTGAGTCAGCACAGCCAAAATATCTGCCAACAGCAGAGGCTGCTTGTCGGAGTAACCCCCTATCACAATACTAAGCTCCTGATCATCCGCTTGCAGAGAGAAGCTTAAACCCGCCTCTGAGGCTGGATAGACCTTTGCGTTGAGCTGGTCCTCTACTAGATCAAGGAAAAGCTGAGCCTGCACCAGACCCTCGATAGTTGCCGTCTTATCGGTTCCAATGGACGCGATCACATGCGCCTTGGGGACGCCATAGCTGGTATCGAGCAAGTGCCAGGCTCTTACACCTGCCTCAGACACTCTTAGCTGAGGTACAGACTGGTCATTGGGCTGTTTGAGCAGCGCCAGGCTGCTGGGAAGATAGGGGTTTGGATCTGGGACTTTCAGTTCCGGCACTATGGCAGGGTCATTCCAAACGGCTAACACCTCGTCTGCTACAGCTGCTGCCGCATATTCGGTTGCATAGCGCATTGAGACTTTGTCGGTCTCCACCTCGGGAGCCGTGACCATTATATAAACATTATTCGGCGTCAGTGCGGCTGCGATTTTTTCAATTACCTCTCTATCCCAGCCTTCCATGATATACCCGGCGCGGAGCACCTCATTTACAGGATAGTCTTGCATCAGCCCAGAAAGGGACGAGACATACCCCATAGGGTCCTGCTTTTCTTGAAAACGAAAACCCGCATCGGCCATCCTGGCCTGCTCCTGATAGCGCCAGGACTGAATCCCCTCCTCTCGGAACAGCCTGATCCAGGAAAATAGCATTCCCACAATCTTATGACGCTGCTGATAGCCCTCGGGGGTAAGGCCTATATTGACTGAAAACAGGCTCGAACTGCGGTCCTCAAGGCCAGCACCAGCACTTAAGCTCTCGATCAGCCCTTGATCCTTTAAGACCTGAACCAGGGTCCCCTGCCCCTCATGGCCAATAATACCGCCGATATACTGAGTAGGCTTTAAGCGCCAATAGGGCTGCATTTTTGGCAGCTGAAAATTCAGGCTCAACTCTCGGACATTCTTAAGTGGCTTAACCTGGATTTCCAGAGGCAGGCGCTGTTGCTGAACAAGACGATCAATATGAGGCTCAATCTGCACATTATTATTGCGAATTATTTCGAATCTAGGCACCACCATGGCCTGCAACTCATCGAGGCTTTCCTTACCCAAAACCACTAGCTTCATGAGGTTTGCAGAGTAAAATTTATTGTAAACTTCAAGGAGTTCAGCGCGCACCGGACGGCCTTCAAAGTCGGCGAGGGTCTGCAGATTTCCCACAGTAAACTTGGACATTGGGTGCGCAGGATCAACCTGCTCTTGCATCACATCCCATTGCCGGCGGCCATCATCTTTGATCTTTAACCGGTACTCTGACTCTACGGCATTGCGCTCACGATCAACATACTTGGCGTCAAAGTTGGGGCTCGAGAAAAAGGCTGCAAAGCGATCCAGCGCCTGAACCAAATAGGCCGAATTAATATCAAAAAAGTAGTTAGTGTTCTCCAGACCGGTACCAGCATTATGGTTACCACCATGTTCACTAATAAACGTCTGATAATCCCCTGGATTGGGGTAGGCTTCGGTACCCAAAAACAGCATATGCTCAAGAAAATGGACCAGCCCTTCGCGATCTTTGGGGTTCTGATAACTACCTATATGGACATCCAGTGACGCCGCTGACTTCTCGGTATCAGCATCAGAGATCAACAGGACATCTAGCTGATTTTTAAGCCTGATATGGCGATACTCACGCTGATCATTGGGGCTCTTTATCACCTCGGATACCAACGCCATCTCTGAGCTGTCAGACTTTTTAGTCTCATTACTACAGCCCTGAATCATTAATCCAGCCATTAAAACGGCCAGCCATATTGGCTGAAATTTAATCCCGAAGATGGTCATATCTCTGTCCTTCATATCGAATTCGAAAATAGCTCAAAGCCCGTAGGGAGCATAAAACAATGGGCGACTGCCGGGTTGACTACTGGGAATCCAGAGTCAATTCAGCTTGGTTAGGATTGATATCTTTGCGCGGCCAGGCGTTGTATACGGCCTTGACCAGTGTAGCCAGAGGAATAGCAAAGAATACTCCCCAGAAGCCCCAGATACCGCCGAACAATAACACGGCAACAATAATGGCCACCGGATGCAGATTTACCACCTCAGAGAACAGCAGAGGCACCAGCATATTACCGTCAATAAGCTGAATCGTTCCATAGACCACGAATAACCAGAGAAAGTCAGGGGAATAGCCCCACTGCATGTAGCCCACCAGCAGCACCGGCAGCGTGACCACCGTAGCACCTATATAGGGAATCAGTACCGACAGGCCCACCAACAAAGCCAGGAGAGCCGCATAATTGAGATCAAGAATTAAAAAGGCAATAAACGAGGCGATGCCAACAATTAGAATCTCAATGGCCTTGCCGCGGACATAGTTGGCGAATTGGACATCCATCTCTGACCAGATCGCGGTCATAACAGTGCGCTCCTTAGGCAGCATGCTGGACAGCGCAGCCACCAATAGATCCTTATCTTTCAACATAAAGAAGACCAACAGAGGCACTAGCAGCAGATAAATCATCACGCCCAGAAGCCCTGGAAAGCTGCTGATCGACATCGAGAGAATCTGCTCAGCAAGATTGGCAACCTCCTCAGAGGCACGTGCCACGATCACCTGAAACTGTTCTGGACTCACATAGTCAGCATACTTTTCAGGCAAGGTTACCAGCAGATCGCGCAAGCGACCCAGCATATTAGGTAGCTCAGCAACCAGTAGAGAAGTCTGCCTGCCAACAATAGGGATCAGCCCGATCAGCACCGACAAAAACCCCAAGATAAACAGTAGATAGCTAATGGTAATTGCAGCCCAGCGCGGCAGCCCCCGACTCTGCAAAGCGTTGACCACTCCCTGAAGCAAAAATGCCAGCACCAGTGCAGTGAACACTGGCCCTAACACGGTGCCTAGTGTTGCCATCACGACGAGAGATACGGCCAAGATTAAAACTAAAAGGACCGCCTCTTCATTGCTAAGATACTGCTCTAGCCACTTTTGTAATACCTGCTTCATGCAAACCTCTTCCAATTAATATTGAGCCCATTAGGCAACCCTAGGATAACAGAGTCAACCACTGGATAGATGGGTCCATTTAAACCTTTATCTGACATGAAACCAGTGAATATTTCAACTGTCGAAATGAGGCCAGTTTTTCGCTACAGTAAGCGCAGTTTAAATACAGGATGTAACCATCAATTTTGAAACATTATGCAAGTACCCAAACCCTGCTGTCTCTAACCGGCAATAGACTAATCTCTTTTCTGCTTAGCGGCCTGATGGTCATCAGCCTTGGCGCAGTGCCACAGCACAGAGCAGTGGCAGCCGACATTAAACTGCCCGTATTGGGTGATAGTACCTCAGGCATAGTGTCAAAACGGCAGGAATATGACCTGGGCAGAACCTGGCTTAAGGCATTTCGCAGCCGAGTGCAGGTGCACGATGACCCCCTGATGCAACAATATCTGGAACAGCTACTATATAATCTGGCGACCTACAGCGATCTTGAAGACCCCAGGTTAGAACTGGTCATTGTTAACAACCCCTCAATGAATGCCTTTGCAGTGCCTGGCGGCATTGTCGGTTTTCACACTGGAGTCTTTGCTCTGGCTGAAAATGAGGATCAGATGGCCTCGGTTCTCGCACATGAGCTGGCTCATTTAAGTCAGCGTCATTTTGCCCGCGGCCTCGATGCGCAGCGAGCTTCGAGCATGATTAGTCTGGCAGGCCTGCTGGCAAGCTTGGTATTGGCCGCCACAGCAGGTAGCGACGCCGGCATGGCCGCTATTACCGCTACCCAGGCTATGGCCATGGATGGGCAGCTTCGCTATAGCAGATCTAATGAGCAGGAGGCAGATCGTATGGGCCTGCAAACGATGGAGCGCGCTGATCGCGACCCTGGCGCCGCAGCGGATATGTTTGAAACTCTCCTCAAGGCGACAAGGTATAAAGGTAGCCGACTACCAGAATTTCTCCTCACCCACCCGGTGACAGAAAAACGGATCGCAGATGCCCGCAGTCGCGCCATGTCAAAAACCTATCGACATTACGAAATCAATCCAGAGTTCTATTTAATGCGCGCCCGAGCTCTTGTAGCCCTGGCCAGTAATTACCAGGACTCGACCAAAATCTTTGCCGCCGAACTCAATGCCAATAGCCAAAATCAGGACGCCGCTAATTATGGGCTGGCGCTGGCTTATATAAAAATCGGTAGGTTTCAAGAGGCTGATCAGGTACTTAAAAATCTATTGGCCAGGGACCCGTCCCAGCTCAGCTATCTGTATGCAGACCTGGAGCTAGATATCGCACAGAAAAATTATGTCGGCGCCCTCAGTAAGCTAGATAAACTTCTTCAGGTCAGTCCCAACAACTACCCCCTAACCAGCCTAAAATCCGAGGCCCTATGGCAGGCCCACAGGTATGAAGAGGCCTCTGAAGTCCTTACCACTCTCAGTAGAATGCGCCCGGAGGACCCAATGATCTGGTACCGCTTGGCAGAGGTGCGCGGTTTAGCTGGTAATATTTCGGGTGTCCATCAAGCAAGGGCTGAGTACTTTATATTGGTGGGAGCTTTTGATAACGCCAGAGAACAGCTGGTGCTGGCAGCCAAACTGGTAACTGCTGACTTTAAACGTTCAGCAATTATCAGTCAGCGCTTGCGGGATCTGATGGCTATGGAAGATAGAATTAAAAAGCTCTAAACCTTAAATTCCATCATACGTTCGAGGGAGCGATTAGCTCGCTGCCCCAGTTCGGCATCCACTTCAATTTCATTACTACCGTCCTGCAAACAGTGCAGCAGGTTCTCAAGACTATTCATTCCCATCCAGGGACAGCTAGCACAGCTGCGGCAAGTCGCTCCGCTGCCTCCAGTGGGTGCCACCAAGAGGGTTTTATCGGGCACTGCTTGCTGCATCTTGTAAAAAATGCCCTGATCTGTAGCCACTATCATCTCTTGATGAGGCAACTGTCTCGCCGCCTCAATAAGCTGCGAGGTCGAGCCTACAACATCGGCTATATCCACGACGGATTCCGGTGACTCTGGATGCACCAAAATCGCAGCATCTGGATGAACTTTTTTAAGGTCGAGTATACCTTTGGCCTTAAATTCTTCGTGCACTATGCAGCTACCGTCCCACATTAGCAGGTCGGCGCCAGTTTGCTTCTGAACATAGGCGCCCAGATACTTGTCCGGTGCCCAGAGAATTTTTTGGCCCTGACTATCCAGGTATTCCACTACATCCAACGCAATACTGGAAGTTACCACCCAGTCGGCACGGGCCTTAACTGCCGCCGAAGTGTTGGCATAGACCACCACAGTGCGGTCAGGGTGCTCATCACAGAAAGCCGCAAACTCATCAGCCGGACAGCCTACATCGAGAGAACAGGTGGCTTCCAACGTGGGCATCAATACACGCTTTTCGGGAGTCAGAATCTTTGCGGTTTCACCCATAAACTTGACCCCGGCCACGACCAGAGTCTTGGCTGCATGGCTATTGCCAAACCGCGCCATCTCCAGAGAGTCAGCGACCTTGCCGCCAGTCTCTTCTGCAAGCGCCTGAATTAATGGGTCGGTATAGTAGTGAGCGATAATAACGGCATTTTTTTCGATCAACAGCGTTTTAATCTGAGCCTGTAGCTCAGCAACTCTAGATGAATCAATCAGGGTCTCTGCAGGCACCTGGTTGAGATAGGCCTCAACCAGCTCTCGCTGACTATGATTTTCTACCACCTGAATATTGCGCTTTTGGTCTGTCATTTTAAAAATGCCTACAGGTCCTTTAAGAGGACTTAGTTATAGGTCGATAGCCAGTAAACTACTCCGATTAAAACAACCGATAACACTACTACCGCAGCAATAGCATCAGCTACAGAATCACCTTCATTATTGGGTGTGGGTTCATTACTCATAATTCACTGCCTTCTTTATAGGTTAGGGACAATCCACGATCAAACCGTCGATTAGCAATGGATAAATCCTGGGTATTTTTCGCGCGAGCATTCTACCAACCAATCATACAGCTGTCTCGTTTTGCTGGAGGTTTATTAGTGCAAAGTTATGCGGCAGGCCTAGCTTATAACCGCTTAAACTCATGTAAGCCGGCTTATTCCAGAACGATACCCATATATAGGTAAATAATAATTCAAAAGAATAACCCCGACCGCTATCATAGCGCCCTTAATCGAGCAGGGCCCAGACCAGATCTCTATGTATAGATACGACCAATATGACCAAAAACTCGTCGATGAGCGAGTAGCGCAATACCGTGATCAGACCCAGCGCTATCTAGCCGGCGAAATAAGCGAAGAAGCGTTTCTTCCACTGCGCCTGCAGAATGGCCTCTATGTTCAGCGGCTTGCACCCATGCTGCGAATCGCCGTGCCCTACGGCCTTATGTCCAGCAAGCAGGTGCGCAAAATAGCTGAGATTTCTAGAGTCTATGACAAAGGTTATGTGCACTTTACAACCAGACAGAACATCCAGCTAAACTGGCCTAGGCTTGAAGAGGTTCCGGATATTCTGAGTGAACTAGCGTCCGTCGAAATGCATGCGATACAAACCAGCGGAAACTGTATTCGCAATACCACCACGGATCAGTTTGCCGGTGTTGCTACTGACGAAATTGAGGACCCCAGACCCTGGTGCGAAATTATTCGCCAATGGTCTACCCTGCACCCAGAGTTCGCCTTTTTACCGCGCAAATTTAAAATTGCCGTCTGCGGCTCCGAAGAAGACCGCGCGGCATTTCTGCTACATGATATTGGCTTGCAACTGGTAAAGAATGCAGAGGGGGAAGTCGGCTTTCATGTATTTGTTGGCGGTGGGCTGGGTCGTACGCCGGTAATCGCCCGTTCTATTCGCGATTTTTTGCCCAAACAGCACCTGCTAACCTACCTGGACGCAATCTTGCGGGTATACAACCGCTTTGGTAATCGCGAAAACAAGTACAAGGCCAGAATTAAGATTTTAGTCAGAGCCTGGACGCCAGAAGTGTTTGCCGAACGTGTCGAGGCGGAATGGGCAAAGCTCCAAGATAGCCCAGCCACATTGGACGGTTCGGAAATAGAGCGTATGAAAAGCTTTTTCACCGCGCCAGACTATCTCAGCCTGGATGCGGACAGAACCGCCGCTGACCTGCAGGCCTTGGCTGCAGACAATAGGGGGTTCTCTCGCTGGTTAGATCGCAATGTCAGAAGCCAAAAGCAACCGGGCTATGCCTCAGTTACGCTGTCCTTAAAGCCAGCCGGGGTAGCGCCTGGTGACGTGACAGATGTCCAGCTCGACATCATAGCCGATCTAGCTGATCGCTTTTCATTTGGCGAAATACGCTCCACCCACAATCAAAATCTAGTACTCGCCGATGTCGCTCAACCTGATCTTTTTGAGCTCTGGCAACAGGCCAAAGCCGCAGGCCTGGCAACACCGAGCATCGGTACAATCAACGATATGATTTGCTGCCCGGGAGGCGACTATTGCTCCCTCGCCAATGCTAAATCGATTCCAGTAGCCGAGGCAATTCAGCGTAAATTTGATGACCTTGACTATGTGTATGATCTAGGTGATCTGGAACTCAATATCTCTGGCTGCATGAACGCCTGTGGCCATCATCATGTTGGCCATATCGGCATTCTGGGTGTGGATAAAAAGGGCGAGGAATGGTATCAGATACAGCTTGGAGGCAGTGCCAATAGCAGCGCTGCTCTCGGCAAGGTGCTGGGCCCCTCCCTATCACGCGAGGCTGTTACTGATGGCATTGAAAAGCTGTTAGATGTGTATGTAGAGAATCGTCTCGATCAGGAGACATTTTTATCGACCTACCAGCGCATTGGTATAGAAAAATTTAAACAGAGGGTTTATGGCACAGCTTCTTAAAGAGGGCCAGGTTATAACCAACACCTGGCAAACCCTGGATCAAGAGACCGCGCAATTACCGCCCGGTGATCTACTGGTCCCTGTGCAGCTCTGGCAAGAGCTGAGTGCAGACTCAGGCGAGCGCAGTGGAGAACTAGGCGTATGGCTGGATGGCAGTGGAGAGATCGAGCCGCTGGCAGAGCTGTTGATTAAGGCCCCAGTTATCGGCATTAGATTTAATAAGTTTGCCGATGGTCGCGGCTTTTCAATGGCTAGGTTGCTGCGCGAGCGTTACGGCTATCAGGGTGATATACGCGCGACTGGTGATTTTATTCGCGATCAATTATATTTTCTGACGCGTTGCGGCTTTACCTCTTTTGAGTTTGACGACAGCGTTGATGTAGCCGAGGCCAGTAAGTCCCTCAAAGACTTCTCTGACGCCTACCAGACAGCCGTTGATCAACAGGTACCTCTGTTTAAGCGACGCTAACCAATAGTAGGAGAGCTAAATGGCGCACGACCTTATACAGACATTTTTTCTTATTTTTAGCGGCGCTGCAGTTCTCGCCTCGCTAGCTCTTTTTGGTCGTCAACCACTGTTGGTTGCCTATATAGCACTAGGCGCCATTCTCGGCCCCCATGGTCTGGGCTTGGTGGCTGATGTTGAATTGATAGGTCAAATCTCTAGTATCGGAATTATTTTTCTACTCTTTTTGCTGGGCCTGGATATGCAGCCCCAGGCACTATTCAATGTGCTTCGCCAGGTCACCCATATTACCCTTATTAGCTCACTACTATTTGCAGCAACCGGCTATATGATCGCCTATCTATTCAACTACTCGGCGCTGGAATGCCTAATTATTGGCACCTCTATGATGTTTTCCAGCACCATCATTGGCATCAAGCTTTTACCCACCACAGTGTTACACCATAAACATTCTGGTGAGCTGATGATCGGCATGCTGCTGATGCAGGACTTTCTCGCCATTTTTGTGCTTCTCATGCTGATCTCCGGAGTCTCTAGCAGTGGCAGTGACAATCTACTTATATTTGGCAAAAGCCTGCTCGCCCTACCCCTATTGATTGGCGGCGCGGTTCTGATTGTACGCTGGATACTTCAGTCATTATTCGCACGCTTTGATCGCATTGGCGAGTATGTATTTTTGCTTGCCATAGGCTGGTGCCTTGGTATGGCGGAGCTGGCCGAAACCATCGGGCTATCCAGAGAAATAGGCGCTTTTGTGGCTGGCATCGCTCTTGCCACCAGCCCTATCGCACAATATATAGCAATTAATCTGAAGCCTCTTCGGGACTTTTTCTTAATTTTGTTTTTCTTTTCATTGGGAGGAGCCTTCGATCTTGCGCTAATCCCCCACATTATTGTGCCAGTGCTAGTGCTTGCGATAGCTATGCTCTGCCTTAAACCAGTGATCTACAAATTTCTGCTGGCAAAAAGCGAGAGCAAGGCCCTGTCATGGGATATAGGCTTTAGGCTCGGACAGAACAGCGAATTTTCGCTGTTGATCGCCTATTTGGCTTTTAACACCCAGCTGATTGGCACCAATGCCTCTCACCTCATTCAGGCCGTGGCTATTCTGACCTTTCTAGTCTCCAGTTATATCGTGGTGATGAACTTCCCAAGCCCCATAGCCATCAGCGGCCGTCTGCGCAGGGATTAGCCCTGCCTACCAGCCTCTAATTTCGAGCGAGCAAACAGTATCCCCTGTCCTGAGGATTGCACCGGCCGGCATTTAGCCCTGCGTCGAGACTATTTTCTGCTATTCTGATACTGATTGAATGGTTAACGGAAGCACAACTAAGACAAACTGGATGTTTATCAATTATGAAGCAAACTGCAGAGGCAGCAGAAACTGCCAGCCATTCAAGCTTAGCCACTGAACTAGCCCAGAAAACCCTCAGTGAATACAGTATCAGTACCGACCTCTCCTCTGAACTTCGGGTCGGCACCCTCGCCTATTTCAGTATTCAGCAAGAATTCAATCGCATTAGCAAAGCCATTAAGTCTGGCGCCACCCCAGAGATTGAGCGCATAACACCACTGCTGCAGGCCCTGGTCGACAGTATTGTGCGCAACCCCGCAGCCGGAGTCTGGCTGGCGAGACTAAAAAGTAAAAGCAGCTACGCTCATCGTCACTGCATCTCCTGTGCCATTCTCTGTGCAGTGATGGGGCGACAACTGGGCTTTGATGCTGATTCAATGTTAAAACTCAGCCTAGCTGGACTATTTATGGATATTGGCAAGTTACTACTGCCCAATCATCTGCTGCGAAAAACCGAGTCCCTCAGCTGCGCAGAGCAGCAAGAAACCCACAGACACACTGAGCTAGGCCTGAGAGTCCTATCCGGCACGACTCTACCTGAGGAAGTCTTGCAGGTTGTCAGACATCATCATGAGCGCTTTGATGGCAGCGGCTACCCTGACCAGCTAGCGGCGCTAGACATACCCCTGTATGCGAGGATAGCCGGCATTGTCGACTGCTACGATGCCATGACTAGCCCCAGATACTATGCAACACCCATCGCCCATTCCGAGGCCATTATGAGGTTGGCAGGCTGGCGCAAAAAATTATTTCAGAAAGAGCTGGTGGATACCTTTATCCAGGCGATTGGACTCTATCCGCCAGGCTCACTGGTAGAACTGACCAGCGGTGAGGTCGCTGTGGTTAGCGATTTTCGTGTTGGCATGGGTAGAAAACCTGAGCTAACCGTTATTCTAGACGCTAATAAAAATCGCCTGGTAAGGAAGAGAGTGATCAGGCTAACCGGAAAAGAAGGCAATGTTGATATCGCCAAAAACCTACCCCCGGATGCCTATAATCTGGATCCGGAGGCACTTTTCTAGCAGCTGCACTTAGATATGCTTATTGGAATCCTGAGTCAGTCGCGCCCACCACTTTAGCAGCAGACGATCTGCACTCTCCTCGGCGGCAATCCCCAGCCGCTGATGCAGTTTCTTCTTGAGCACATAGCTCACCTCATAGACATTGGCATCCTTGATTCTTGACATCAGATACTCATCACTGGTCTGCACATCGTCTACCAGAGCCATCTCCAGCGCCTGCGAACCATACCAGGTTTCACCTGTGGCAATGCTTTCAATATCCACCTGAGGTCTGCGCGCTGACACATGAGTTTTAAACAGCTGATGCACATCCTCAAGGTCTTCAACAAACTTGCGTCGACCCTGGTCGGTATTCTCACCGAACATCGTCAGCGTGCGCTTATACTTGCCCGCGGTAAGAATTTCATAGTCGACATCATGCTTCTTAAGTACCCGATTGAAGTTGGGCATCTGAGCCACCACACCAATAGAGCCAATAATGGCGAACGGGGCGGCTAAAATCTTGTCAGCCACACAGGCCATCATATAGCCGCCACTAGCTGCTACCTTATCCACGCAGACTGTTAGCGGTATCTGCGCCTTGCGCAGGCGATCAAGCTGGCTACTGGCCAAACCATAGCTGTGCACCATGCCGCCCGGACTTTCGAGCTTGATCAACACCTCATCAGCACTGGTGGCCTGAGTCATAATCGCGCTAATTTCTTCCCGCAGATGGCTGGTCGCCGAGGCACTGATATTGCCATTAAAGCTCAGCACAAATACTCGACTCCTGGCTGGCGCATCTGGAGCCTGATCACCGCTCGCCGCCGCTTTTTTGTCTAGCTTAGCCTGCTTCTTTTTGGCCTTGTGAAGCTTTTTTTCCTCGGCTTTTTGCGCAGATTGGTCCATGGTCGCCAGTAACATAGCTTCGCCCATGTCCTCAAACTGCTGGTTTAATGGGGTAATCTCCAGGTGGCCCTTTTCAGTGCCCTGCTTATTTTTTTGACCGACAGTCACCGCAATGCTGGCAATAATTGCCATTGCCATCACCACAGTAGCTACCTTGGCCAAAAACAGGCCATATTCAAATAAGAATTCCAAACTTCACTCCAACATTGATACAAAAGATAAATTATAGATTAAATACAAAGCTGCTACTGCTGAGCAGTAGCTTCATCAACAAATTGCTTGATGAGACGACCACCCATGATAGTAGGTGGCGGAACATAATGAGGTAAATCTTTGTAGTGACACCAATAGGCCTCGCTAATCTCAATGCCATCTACCACAATCTCATCGGTGACTGCCTCAGCGATAAAGCCGATCATTAGCTGACCGGGAAACGGCCATGACTGACTCCCCACATAGCGAATATTAGTCACCTCAACACCCACCTCTTCAAAGACTTCTCGGTGCACCGCCTGCTCTGCACTTTCACCGGCTTCAATAAATCCCGCCAGGGTGCTGAAGCGACCCTCTGGCCAGCTTGGCTGACGGGCTAGAAGACAGTGATCACCGCGAGTCACCACCACAATAATACAGGGTGATATACGGGGATAGTTATTGATGTTACAGGGCTCGCAGCGCATCGCATGCTCAGTGCCTGAACCCGCCATAGCCACGCCACAGCTACCACAGTATTGATGTTTGTCCTGCCAATCTAGTAGCTGCACTGCGCGGCAGGCCATGCTAAATTCTTCGTCCCCTGCAGCGACCAACAAACTACGTAACTCTACCAACCTAAAATCGCTGGCTGCCTTAGCCTCTGGCGACAGCTCCCAGACCTGGCAGTCTAGACCCTGCCACTGACCTAACAAAAGGCGTCGCTGACAAAAAAACCTAAGCTGATCCGCAGACTCCTGATCGATCAAAATGCTATCCGCAGACCCGGGGTTGGCGAGGACCAGAATGTTGCCGCCAAGAACCGCAAGGATCCATTTTTTGTCAGTATTGAGGGGTTTGGGGCCTGGGTGAAAGCCGTTTAAAACCTGAGTGCTTTGCAATGGAAGATACGCCTTAAATTTAGCTGTTTATTATTCTCTGTATGCTTGCAATGTTTTGGCGCTCCGGCTAAGGTCTACGCTCGTTTTTCGTAAGTCTAGCATGAATAAAAACACCTGGGTCGATCTGCTTATTTAATGAGATCCTAACCCATGCAAATTTACTTGAGGGACTCTAAATGACACCAACCCTGCCGCAGGCATTTAAAAAGAACTTTTTGGGTAATTCACCCGGATGGTATGAATCAGCGATCATCGCTTTTTTGCTTATCAATCCGATTTGC
This sequence comes from uncultured Porticoccaceae bacterium, assembly GCA_965656965.1. GTDB lineage: Bacteria > Pseudomonadota > Gammaproteobacteria > Pseudomonadales > Porticoccaceae > HTCC2207. The sequence continues at coordinate 131,333 of CBFHMK010000002.1, read as the reverse complement.
CTGTATTTATTAGGTCCATTTGTTACCGGTTGGATACTGATTGCAGAATTTATCTTTACCCTGGCGATGGCGCTTAAATGTTATCCATTGCAACCAGGTGGCCTATTAGCAATTGAAGCTGTGGTCTTGGGCATGACAAGCCCTGAAGCGGTCTACCAAGAGACCGTCGCAAACTTCCCGGTCATTATGCTGCTGATGTTTATGGTCGCTGGCATCTATTTTATGCGCGACATGCTGCTGTTTACCTTCACTAAAATTCTACTGGGCGTGCGTTCAAAAACCTTATTGTCATTCCTGTTCTGTTTTGCTGGTGCCGTTTTGTCTGCATTCCTGGATGCATTAACGGTGACTGCCGTACTGATCACCATCTCTGTTGGCTTCTACTCGGTCTACCACAAGGTGGCCTCGGGCAAAAAGATTGTCGACGAAGACCATGATCATGGCGACGACAACAGCCTGGTATCTAACCACCGCCAGAATCTGGAAGACTTCCGTGCCTTTCTGCGCAGCCTGATCATGCATGGTGCCGTGGGTACTGCTCTGGGCGGAGTTACCACCCTGGTGGGAGAACCACAGAATCTGCTGATAGCCGAGCGAGCTGGCTGGGAGTTTATGGAGTTCTTTATGCGCATGGCTCCAGTGACTATGCCGGTGTTTGTCTGTGGCTTGGCAACCTGTGTTATTTTGGAAAAAATTAAGATTCTTGGCTACGGCGCTACATTGCCCGAAGAAGTTCGTCAGGTCCTTAAGGAGTCTAGCGAACACGACGAGTCCAAGCGTACTCAGTATGATAAAGCGGCACTAATCACGCAGGCAGTGATTGCCCTGGTTCTAGTACTAGCTCTGGGTTTCCACTGGGCTGAAGTAGGCATGATCGGTCTAATGATTATCGTCCTGCTAACAGCTTTTAATGGCATTACTGAAGAGCACCGTATCGGCCATGCCTTCGAAGAGGCCCTGCCCTTTACGGCCCTGCTGGTGGTTTTCTTTGCCATTGTAGCTGTGATTCATGAACAGCATCTTTTCTCCCCAGTGATTGACTGGGTACTGGCAATGGATCCAGAAATCCAGCCCGCTATGTTCTTCCTCGCCAACGGTCTTCTCTCGGCCATCAGCGACAATGTATTTGTGGCCACCGTGTATATCAACGAAGTCAGAGCTGCGTTTGATGCTGGCACTATTACACGCGACCACTTCGACAAGCTGGTTATCGCTATCAATACTGGTACCAATCTACCCAGTGTGGCTACGCCCAATGGCCAGGCAGCATTTCTGTTCTTGCTAACCTCTGCATTGGCACCACTGATTAGACTGTCCTATATGCGCATGGTCATTATGGCTCTGCCCTATACTGTGGTGTTGACCATCGTGGGATTCTTGGGTGTGATGTACAACATCTAATAACTGTCTCGCACAAAAAAGGCCGGGTTAATAACCCGGCCTTTTTTATATCAGCAAAGCAATTATTCGTTCGACAGAATCACCTTGCCTTTGGCGCGGCGCTCGGAGATTGAAGCAAAAGCAGCTTTATAATCATCCAGAGAATACACCTCAGTCACCAGGGGCGAGAACTTACCGCCATCAATCATTTCAATCAGCTCATCGAAGTTTTTGCGTGACTCCATAGGAGAGCGAGCAGCCCAGGAGCCCCAGAATACACCCACTAGCGAGGCACCTTTTAACAGCGCCAGATTCAGCGGCATAGCCGGGATTGGACCAGAGGCAAAACCGATCACCAAAAAGCGACCATCCCAAGCGATAGCGCGGAATGCCTGCTCAGAGAATTCACCACCAACTGGGTCGTAAACAACATCTACCCCCTTACCACCCGTCAGCGCCTTAACTCTGTCTTTAAGGTTCTCTGTGGAATAATTGATACGCAGATCAGCACCAGCTTCACAGGCAAAGTCTAATTTCTCCTCGGTGCTTGCCGCAGCAATCACAGTGGCGCCCATGGCCTTGGCAATCTGGATGGTGGCAATACCCACGCCACCAGCAGCACCCAATACCAACAGAGTCTCGCCGGGCTGAATATTTGCCTGCTGCTTAAGCGCGTAATAGGAGGTGCCATAGGTAATAGCAAAACCTGCAGCCTGCTGAAAGGACATGGTGTTGCCCATTTCAAACGTACTGTGCTCATTGACCACAGCCTGCTCGGCAAAGGCACCAATCTGTGTTGTTGCAATCACCCTATCACCCACCTTGCGGCTGGTGACAGCCTCTCCTACGGCGGTGACTACGCCGGCCAACTCGGCGCCAGGAATAAAGGGCAGCTCGGGTTTAAACTGATACTTACCCTGAACCGTCAGCACATCGGGAAAGTTAACGCCCGTGGCCTTGATATCCATCAGAATTTCCCCTTTGCCCGGTTTCGGCACATTGACTTCTTCCAACGCCAGGTTTTCTGTGGGGCCAAATTCTTTACAGACTAGTGCTCTCATAATGATTTCCTGATTTTTATTATTTATTGTTAGTCAAATAGGCCGCAGCTTTGGCAACAAACTTATTGGTTTGCTGAAAACCACCCACCAGCATCTGCTGGCCTTCGGGGTTTTCGATTGCGTCGATTTGCGCACGGACATTTTCTGGAGTTTGCTGATCCGGCGGCAGATAAATACCATCGGTTTCATAGATATGGGTGCGGGCATAGCCACCAGCACCAGCACAGAGGATACTGCGGCTGGGAGCATCCTTATCGCAGATAGTCAATAGACCAGCGGTTACCGCTTCCACAGTCATAATATCCGACTGCTCATCAGTTACCAGCCCCTCCAGCATGCGAGTGCCAGCTGTTGGCGATAGGCAGTTCACCTTGATATCGTACTTTTCACCCTCGATACAAAGCGTATTCATCAAGCCCACCACAGCCATTTTGGCGGCGCCATAATTTGCCTGACCAAAATTACCGTACATACCGCTTGAAGATGTGGTCATTACAATCCGGCCATAGCCCTGAGCACGCATTAACTCCCAAACTGCTTTGGAGCAATTAGCTGACCCCATCAGATGCACATCAACAACTAACTGGAAATCAGCCATGTCCATTTTGGCAAAGCTTTTATCGCGAAGAATCCCCGCGTTATTAACCAGGATATCAACCCGACCCCACTTCTCAACGGCCTGTGAAACCATGGCTTCAACTTCATCCATCTTGGCTACGTTAGCACCATTGGCTATGGCTTCACCGCCAGCGGCTTCAATCATAGCCAGGGTCTCTAGGGCCGCATCACTTGATCCACCAACTCCATTAACTGAACCGCCGAGATCATTTACTACAACTTTGGCGCCGCGGGCTGCTAGTGCCAGCGCATGAGAGCGACCCAGGCCATTGCCCGAGCCAGTGACTATAGCTACCTGTCCATCGTATCGAATTGTCATTCGTCTTTCTCCTTTGGTGTAAAAAGTCCTTTTTGCCTAGCGGTATTGGCTAAGCTCACGCCGCGCAATAACCATGCGATGAACTGAATCCGGGCCATCGGCAAAGCGCAGTGTGCGCTGCGCGCCATACCAGGTCGCCAGTGGCGTATCCTGCGACAGACCTATACCGCCATGCATCTGCATCGCCTCATCAATAATTTTGAGAGCCATATTGGGCGCCGCAACCTTAATCATAGAGATAAAGGGCTGGGCGGCATCTGTACCCTCATGATCCATTAGCCAGGCCGCTTTAAGACAGAGCAATCTGGTCATCTCTATATCTATCCGTGCCTGAGCAATAATATCCACATTGCCACCCAGCTTGGCCAGCGGTCGACCAAAGGCTTCACGGTTGAGAGAGCGCTCGCACATCAACTTGAGAGCGGCCTCGGCAAGGCCCAGTGAACGCATACAGTGGTGAATCCGGCCAGGTCCCAAACGACCCTGGGCTACTTCAAAACCACGCCCTTCACCAAGGATCATATTCTCTTTAGGTACACGGACATCGGTAAACCGCATATGCATATGCCCATGGGGCGCATCATCGATATTAAAGATCTCCATAGGGCGCAAATTTTTCACGCCAGGTGTCTCAAAAGGAACCAGTATCTGACTATGCTGAGCATGACGTGGGCCACCTGGGTTGGTATTGACCATCACAATCATAATTTTGCAGCGCGGGTCGCCCGCGCCAGAGATCCAGATCTTTTCGCCGTTTAGCACCCACTCGTCGCCATCGGCAACACAGGACATAGAAATATTGGTAGCGTCAGAAGAGGCTACGTCTGGCTCGGTCATGGCGTAGGCGGAGCGAATCTCTCCAGCCAGCAATGGCTTTAACCAGGTCTCTTTTTGCTCTTCATTGCAGTAACGGGCCAGCACTTCCATATTGCCAGTATCAGGAGCCGCGCAGTTAAACACTTCCGGGGCCAGATGTGAGCGTCCCGTCTCTTGGGCGATATAGGCATATTCAACCGTATTCAACCCATGGCCACCCTCATAATGGGTAAGGAAAAAATTCCATAGATTCTTGGCTCTGGCCTTGGCTTTTAAGCTTTCAAGGATTTCTGTTTGACGCTCGGTAAATGTCCAGCGATCACCTTTGCGAACCTCTTGATGATACTCCTGTTCCAATGGCAGTATTTCACTGTCTATGAAGTGCTTAACCTCTTCAAGAATCGGCTTTAACTTGTCACTTATACCTAAATCCATGTTGCTTTTCCCTCTAAAATTTTAAAATTATTGTGGCCTGCAGTCAGTGTAAATCAAAGCTCAGTGGCCTGATACAAAAACGGGCCGCCATTGCTGGCAACCCTTTTTAATCCCTATTCCAGATTAAAAACCACTCAGCTGCGCAAAGCGATCTGTATGGTAGCTACTGTCTCCAAACAATGTCTGGGCTGGTCTGGCGCGTTTAATAAAGAAGCCAATTTCATATTCATCAGTCATACCAATACCACCGTGCATCTGAATAGCCTCATTAGTGGCCAACTCTGCCACTTCGCTGAGTTTGGCTTTAGCAATGCTGGCTAAAGCTGGCGTCTTCACGTCGTTCTCATCCATCGCCTGTAGCGCTTTTAGGACCACAGACTTGCAGAGTTCAACTTCGCTCCACCAATGCGCCGCTCTATGCTGCAGAGCCTGGAAAGAGCCAATCAAAACCCCAAACTGCTTGCGCTCTTTAAGATACTGCAGTGTGCGGTCAAAGCTTTGCTGAGCTATCCCCAACAACTCAGCCGACAGATACACATTGCCAGCATCCAGCGTGGCCGACAGCGCGGCAAAGCCTTCGCCCTTCTCACCCAGCAGGTCAGTGGCAGGCACCTCAACATTATCAAACTGAATGTTGGCATAGTTGCGGCCATCTACCATCTCAGTGCGATCTATTCTCACCCCTGGCGCATTGCGATCTACAATAAACAGGCTAATGCCCTGTGGGTCACCGGCTTCTCCGCTGGTTCTAGTGGCGACAATCAACTTATCCGCAGTGCCACCATCGGCCACAAAGCGTTTACTGCCGGTCAGATTATAAGCATTGCCCTGCTCGGTAGCTGCCATACTGATCTGCGTTGGCGCATGATGAGCAGTCTCGTCAACGGCCAGGGCTGTGGTTAACTCGCCAGCCGCGATAGCCGCCAACAACTCAGTCTTTTGAGACTCACTTGCCGCTTTGTTGATTGCGGTTACACCCAGCACCGCAGTCGCGAAAAGAGGTGAGGCTGTCAATGTATGTCCGGTTTGTTCAATAATCTGGCCCATGCCTACATGACCGAACTCAAGACCACCATAGGCTTCAGGAACCAGAATAGCGGCCCAACCCATCTCTGCCATCTGGCTCCATAGATTGTCTGCATAGCCAGTTTCGCTGCCAGCATCGCGCTGCTTACGCAACTCAGCCACCGGGGCAAACTCACTGAGAAATCCCTGAGCCGATTCTTTGAGCATCTGCTGCTCTTCGTTTAATACTAATGCCATTGTTATGTACCTTTAAATTCTGTTAGCTCAGGCCGAGGATATTTTTCGCAATAATATTTAGCTGTACCTCGGAGGTTCCGCCCTCTATCGAATTGCCCTTAGTACGCAACCAGGTGCGTGGCAACCAGCCGCCTTTTGAGGCTTCGCCATCCCAGACCATGGCATCACTGCCATTGACCCTAAGCAATGTCTCAAAGCGACGCTTGTTTAACTCAGTCCCGTAATACTTGAGCATGGCTGAGGTTGCACCCACACCATGACCAGATTTAATCTCGTCAGTAACCCGCTCTGCGGTAAGAGCAAAACAGGCGCCATCAATCTCCCACTTGGCAATCTCTGCACGCAGCAATGGGTTATTCAGACGGCCCTGATTTAGACCTAAAGCCTTAACCGCAGTCTGGCCAAGACTATCTGATCCCGTGGCTGCCATGCCCATGCCGCCGATCATTTCTCGCTCGTGGGTCAGCAAATATTTAGCAATGGTCCAGCCCTGGTTAACCTCACCTACAACCTGGTCCTTTTCCACTCGCACATTGTCTAGGAAGGTCTCACAGAACGGCGAGCTGCCAGAGATCAGCTTAATCGGTTTAGGCGTGACCCCAGGCGTTTCCATATCAAAAAGAACCAGACTGATACCTGACTGCTTCTTAGCCTCTGGATCTGTGCGCAACAGGCAGAACATCCAATCGGCCCTGTCACCATAGGAGGTCCAAACTTTTTGACCATTGGCAATAAAGTGATCGCCCATATCCTCAGCCTTAGACTGCAGGCCGGCTAGATCAGAACCGGCGCCGGGCTCCGAATAGCCCTGACACCAGCGAATCTCTCCACGTATTATCGGCGGCAGGTGCTGTTGCTTAAGGGCCTCTGAGCCGAACTTAAGCAACGCCGGGCCTATCATCCAGATACCGAAGCTACTCAGTGGTGAGCGCGCGTTAATCCGCGCCATCTCTTCTTTTAAAATCTTGTGTTGGACGCGATCGAGACCGCCGCCGCCATATTCAGTTGGCCAGTCAGGGGCCGTCCAACCTTTGGCACCCATGCGCTCCATCCACAACTTTTGATCTTCACTGCTGAATTCAAAGTTGCGGCCACCCCAACACATATCCTCACCAGCCGTAGGGCTGCGCATAGATTGCGGACAATTATCCTCTAGCCAGTCTCTAGTCTCTTGACGAAAAGCTTGTAGATCACTCACATTAGGCTCCTGCTATTCAGTAATTTCACTTCATTTAATGCTTCGAAATGCCGCCTCATAAGACCAGCATCCTGTAAGACTTTTAAGGCAATTGAACTTACAGTATGTTATTGTCACTTTCAAGTATAGATCAGCTAAAGCCCAGTATTTGTCTGTCTTATAAGCCTATTTTGGCAAGGCGCAATAACGGCTATCACAGCACTGTTCGCAATCAGCAAGCGCAACTAAAAGAGGAATTTCAATGACGAGTTACAGCAACAATAGCATAGTGTTGGCGAGTCGCCCTGTGGGCGAGCCCGGTGCCGATAACTTTAGAATGGAAACATCTACGGTGCAGCCTCTCGCGGATGGCCAGGTTTTGATCAAAGTACTCTACCTCTCGTTAGACCCCTATATGCGCGGCCGCATGAGCGAAGTCAAGTCCTATGCAGAGCCCGTCGCTATTGGCGAGGTCATGGCCGCGGAAACCGCAGGCGTCATTGTCGAATCCAAGTCTGACCTATATCAGGTAGGCGACCATGTTTGCTGTCGCTCAGGCTGGCAAGAGTATTTTATCTCGGCAGATAAAGACCCCATGACCTATAAGGTCGATCCAAGCCGAGTCCCACTCAGCACCTATCTGGGTGTCTGTGGTATGCCTGGGCGCACCGCTTATTTTGGACTGCAGTCTGAAGGAAAACCTGTGGCAGGCGAAACGCTGGTGGTCTCCGCTGCCTCCGGGGCTGTTGGCTCCGTGGTTGGACAGATCGGCAAAAAACTGGGCCTGCATGTGGTTGGTGTCGCAGGTGGCGCTGAAAAGTGTGCCTATGTTAAAAATGAACTGGGCTTTGATGCAGTCGTCGACTACAAGTCCGACGATCTGGATAGCGCGCTGGCCGCTGCCTGCCCCAATGGCATTGATATCTATTTTGAGTCTGTTGGCGGCCTGCTGACTGAAGCTGTGGCTAAGCAGCTCAATGCGGGCGCAAGGGTGCCTATCTGTGGCTTTATTTCAAACTATAATTCTACCGATATCAGCAAGGAGCGAACGCCCTTTCATATTTTCGGCGAACTCGCCAATCCTCCGGCGCACAAGTTCTTCCTGGTGTTTGACTACTATGCCGAGTTCGCCGTAGCCAATACCGCCCTGGTGGACTGGGTTGCTAGTGGAGAGCTCAAATATCAGGAAACTATGGTCGAAGGCCTGCATAATGCGCCGGAATATTTCAGCTGGCTGTTTAGTGGCAAAAACTTTGGCAAACTCGTTGTTAAAATTGCCGACGCGTAAAGATAGATAAGGACCCATAAAATGAGCAAGGCTCTACAACAGTTACTTGATATTCTCGCCCTTGAGAAAATCGACGAGAATATCTACCGCGGCCAAACCCCAGAGACCATTAATAAACGCGTGTTTGGTGGCCAGGTGTTTGCTCAGGCCATGCGTGCGGCTCAAGACACAGTGCCAGAAAATCGCATGGTGCATTCGCAACACGCCTATTTCTTGCGCCCTGGAGACCCCTCGGTGCCCATTCTCTACTCCGTTGACGGCATTAGAGACGGCAGTTCTTTCACCACCCGTCGCGTCGTTGCTTCACAGCGGGGAAAAGCGATCTTTAATACCGAACTATCTTTCCAGATACCAGAGGAAGGCTTGACCCACCAAGTAGAGATGCCGGACTGTGCTGGCCCTGAGGGTCTTGAGGATGATGGTGAGCGCTGGGCGAAGTTACGCCAGTCTCTGGCCGCAAAGACCGAAGCCAAGGTGGCGGCTCACCGACCTAGTTTAAGACCCATTGAAATGCGCTCGGTCGACCCTATCGACTATATGGATCCCAGAAACCGCAAACCTGAGCAACTGATCTGGATCAAGGCCAGCGGCTCTATAGCCGGGCTTGCAAAAAATGATACTCAGCCGCTGCACCATGCCGTACTGGCCTATGCTTCAGACTTTAACCTGATGGGCACCTCTCTGCTGCCCCATGCAGTCAGCATTATGAACCCAAAGCTGCAACCGGCCTCTCTCGATCACTGTATCTGGTTTCATGATAGCTTTAGAGCCGATGAATGGTTGCTGTACGTGATGGATAGCCCAAGATCCAGCCACGCTAGAGGCCTTAGCCGCGGAACCTTTTATAGCCGTGACGGACGCCTGGTAGCCAGCACAATACAAGAGGGTTTAATACGACTGCATCAGGGCTGAGACAGCCTGCAACTGTTTAGAGATTGCTATACTTGTTCTGCTTGGCAGTCACTTTTTTAAGGTAATTGCGGGTCTCAGCGCGAATATGCTTATTGGTAAGAAACCAGTAGAACTCACTGACAGACATCTTATTGATTCGCGCCAGAGACTTGGTTTTATTGCCCCTTGGGTCAAGACTGCGCCATAGATTACCGGCTCCACCGTTGTAACTGGAGATAACAGCGTACTCCAGCTTCTTTGGATGCCGAATACCAGACAGATAACGGTTGCCCAAAATGTGCAGATAGCCTGCAGCGACTTCAATATTATTGCTCGGGTTATAGAGGTACGAGGAGCTTGGCGTATGCTGATAGCCTTTGATAATGGAAAAATAATCACGCCCAGCGGTGTTGGCTTTAATCTGCATTAAACCCAGGGCATTAGAGCCAGAGCGCGCCATGGGATTGAACGAACTCTCGGTCTCCATAATTGCCATCATCAGAGAAACCGGCACATTGTGCTGGCGACCAGCAGCCTTGGCATACTGAATATATTTGCCGCCCGCAATATCCTTATGCTGGGCAATCATATCAATGCGTATTTTATAGCGACCATTTTGAGGCTGTACATTTTGCGTAAGATGCTTAGCATAGCGCTCAGCGCGCCAGGCAAACTCGATCGGCTGCCCACTGTGGTCTAAAATCTGCTTCCAAAAAAACGGCTTGCGGGTCTTACTATTGATTAACCCAAAGTCACTAGCAGTTTTTGCATCTATTACCGAGGGGTCAATCTGTGTCAGTAACACCTGAATAATCGCCTCTTGCAACTGCTCAACGCTGACAGCTCTGATCAGCACAAAGCCATTTTCGAAATCGATAATGGTGCCAGTTTCAGCCCCATCATTGAATACCAGCACCGAGGGCTTTATTGCCGCACTGTTATCCTGAGCGTTTTGATATTCCCACAGCAGAGCGGCAACATCCTCATCATAGGCATCATAATCTATAGCTAGACTTGGGCTAATCCAAAGGGAATAAAGCCATACAGCAAGCCCCAGGCAATGCTGCAAACTTTTAACACAGGGCCATTTACACTTTATAAGCATAGTCTGGATGCTGCTCCAGTATACTGTTGCGCAACTGTCCCATACCCTGAAGCCAGCGGTCGTAGTCCTCTCCCTTACGTCTGGCATAGATAGCCAGTTCTGGGTGGGGCATTATCATAAATGTTTCGTCCGCCATGCCAGCCAAAATGGCATCAGCCGCCTCTTCAGCGCTAATCACCTTATCGTTGCCGCTGACTCCGCGGCCCCCAGCTGTCATTGCCGTCGCCACATACAGAGGGCAAACTACAGAGACTTTAATATTGTCAGCGCCATGGGTAATGGCTAGGGACTCAGCAAATCCAACGGCCGCTGTTTTGGTGGTGGAATAGGCCGCATCGCCAATTTGGCACAACAATGAGGCGCCAGAGGCTACATTAACCAGGTAGCCCCCGCCGCGTTTGATCATTCCCGGCACCAGCGCCCGCGCCGCAAACACATGAGCCATGACATTGACATTCCAACTGGTCATCCAGTGTTCATTGGGCGCCGAAGCGGCCATCCAGCCAGGAGCATCACTAAATGAAACCCCTGCATTAGAGATAAAAATATCAATCGGGCCCAGCTGAGCCTCTGTAGCCTCAATCACCGACTGAATATCTGCCTCCACACCAACATCAGCGGCCAGGCCGATACCATCTATTTTTGTGGCCACCTCTTGAGCTAGCTCCGCCTGCAAATCGACCACCCCAACCTTAGCGCCAGCCGCCGCAAATTTTTCGCATAGCGCACGCCCAATACCACTGGCCCCACCGGTCACTACTACAACCTGATTGGTAAGTTCCAAAACCCCTCCTAAAACTGTTTTTTTTATTAAATTAAAACGACTTCTAATGCCGCCCTTATCTTTGCGGGTATAGGCACCGATTTGTCCTTGGAACGATCGACAAACACATGGGTAAAGGTGCCATAGGCAGAGGCTATTGCAGCACCCTTTTTAAAGATGCCTATGCCGTATTCCGCCGAGCTGTTACCGATTCGATTCACTCGAAACCCTGCCTCCAGCAACTCTGGATAGGCCACTGGTGATTTATATTCGCAGCTTGAGGACACCACAAAACCAATAATATTATCCTGAGCGATATTCAAACCACCCTCTTCGATCAAATAGCGATTGGCAATTGAATCAAAATAGCTGTAATAGACCACGTTGTTAACATGGCCATAGATATCATTGTCCATCCATCTGGTGGTGATTTCGGAAAAATAGCCATAACCCTGTCGGCTATCTGGCTCTGCGCTGTAACTACTCATCGTTAAAATGCCTGTTGATAGATCGCCAGCGCATCTTCATAGCTGACATCTCTGGGGTTATTAATTAATAATCGCTGCTGCAACATTGCCTCTTCTGCCAGCATAGGCAGATCCTGCTCGGCAATAGCCATGTCGCGCAGCCTGGTCGGCAAGCCTAGGTCGGCGGCCAATGCTAAAAAGTGCTCGGCCAGCATTTCACTGACAGCCAAAGCATCATCAGGTAGCTGTGATCCGGGTAAAATCAGTGGAGCCAGCTGAGCATAGAGAACGGCAGCCTGGGGCGCATTAAAGCGCAACACATGAGGCAACACCAATGAGTTACTCAGCCCATGGGGTATATGGTAATTACCCCCCAGGGGGTAAGCCAGTGCATGTACTGCAGCCACAGGCGCATTGGCAAAGGCCTGGCCAGCGTACATTGCTCCCAGCAACATGGCACTGCGAGCCTCAACATTGTCACCCTGCTTAACGACTGTCTCTATATTTTCCGCCATAAGGCGCAGAGCCTCACGGGCCAGCATATCTGACAGCGGATTCTTTAACCGCGCACTCGTAAAAGCCTCTATGGCATGCACCATAGCATCGATGCCAGTGGCTGCTGTCACCGCAGCTGGCAGGCCCAGAGTAAGGCTGGCATCGAGAATAATCTTGTCGGCCAGCAGACTGCGACTTACCACGCCGGCCTTAGTGGTTTCGCCGGTAGTGATAATGGAGACCATGGTCGCTTCAGAGCCAGTGCCAGCGGTAGTGGGAACCTGAATTAACGGCAGTCGGCCACCCCTAATCTGGTCGACCCCATAAATATCTTGCAGAACCTGTTCACCCTTAATTAATACCGCCAACAATTTGGCCACATCCATAGAGCTGCCGCCGCCAAAACCTATAACGCCGTCACAGCCGAATTCCTGGGCAGCCTTTACCGCATCAATAACGACAGACTCAGGAGGGTCAGCCACCACATCCGCGTAAACAGTAAACTCAATATGGTTGCTGATTAGATTTTGCTTGGCATCTTCCAAAAGACCAAACTGCATAATACCTGGATCTGTAACCACCAGTGCGCGCTTGATACCCATGCCAGAGGCCATATCACCAAGCTGACCTGAGGTACCAGGACCCACCAGAAGGTCCGAGACGGTACTAAAAAGAAATTCATTCATAGCCTGCAACTCTTATGGTTATTATTTATTGCCAGAAAGCCCATTGATAAACAGATTGAAATAAGCCGCCGACAGGTCGCGACGCCCAAAATCCGCAACCCGACCCGCTAAATCAGGGCTAGCCTCTACGGCTCCTGACAGCACATGCTGCGCTATATCTGCATCTATATTTCGTAACGTATGGTCCTCAAAACCCTCGCGGATATAAGCGCCCAGGCCAGCGCTGTTGCGCCTAGTCGCTTTTAAAATCGCTTTGCGGTGGCCCTCATCGAGAGACGGCAGAGCACGGTAGCGAATAAGGGGTCCCTCCTCGGTAAACTGCACATTAAACAGATAACGCAGATACAGCTCGATTTTTTTAAGGCCTGTAGCCTGGGCTGAGCCCACCTTTTTTAACAGCAGATTCTCAACATCCAGAGTTCTATTAAAACATTGGTAGAGCAGCTCTTCTTTATTTTTAATATGGTAATAAAATGCGCCTTTGGTGACATCCAAAGAACTGGCTATTTCGTCCAGTGAGGTGCCCTTATATCCCTTCTGATTAAAGTAGATTGACCCAACACGGTAAAATGCTTCGCGCTTTCTACGGTTTTGCACATCCCGATCAAAGCTATCTAACACCAGGCTGTTAACGGGTGGAAATTGAATCGCATCAACGCTGTGGGGATGTGCCGCCATGCCATTGACAAGAATATCTAACACCCCGTCGATCACAGCGTCTGCCTGACTCACATGTGAGCGGTTAAGCCAGACTGGAAACCACTGCAACACAGAGAACACCCCAGAAGCAATAATGGTTGCATCCAGGTCTTCAATGTCCCCCTCAGCAATGCCCTGCTCAACCATAGCAGTGCAGAGGTCAAACACCTGACCCCAGCGTCTGGCGATATCATCGGCATGGGCGCTATCCAGGGCCGACACCTCTGTCAGCATGGCAAAGTGCGGAGCCTTGCCCTCAAGGGTATCTATATATTGATAGAAGTGCCCTCTTACCATATTGATAATTTTATCAAGCCCAGTGCCAGGCATATCTGCTGCCTGCTGAGCCCTGGACAACCACATATCACAGCTCGAGACATAGCACTGATAGATGAGGTCTTCCTTGGTCTTCACATAGTAATAGACGCAGGTTTTCGTCAGCTCCATGCTGCCGGCAATATCGGATAGCGTGGTGGCACGGGAACCCTGCCAATTGAATAGCTGCGCAGCCTCCGAGAGGATTGACTGAAATTTAAGCTGGTGCTGACGTCCCTTGGAAAATGGTGAGGCGACAGGCTTTATATTGATCGAGTTCATTGCAGGCGCAGAGAGGTTCAATAGTTATACTTTGCAGAAGAATAACATACTCAACTACTAGTTAAAGGGGGAAAACCTTACAGTAATGCTGTGTAGAGCATTTTGGCTGAAGCAATCGCCAGCACCGCAGCCAGCAGCCTCTGTAATAGCAGGGATGAAGCCCTGGACGAGGCCAACTCAGCGCCCAATAAGCAGCCAACAAAAGCAGGCAATAGCAACCAGCCTGTCCCCATAGGCCAACTCTGATCGCTTACCAGATAACCCGCCAGACCACCCACAGAATTTAACAGAATAAATCCAGCGGCCACCGCAGTGCTCTGCCGCATACTGCACCATCCAAATATCAGCAGAATCGGGCTCAGAAACACCCCGCCACCAATACCTGTCAAACCAGCTGCAAAGCCCAAACAGGCACCCACCAGCACCACGATTGCCAGCCGAGGTCTATGGCTAGCTCGAGAACCAGGCGTAGCGATCAGCATACGCAATGCTGCGGCGAGCAGCAGTAGAGCCACAAGCACCCGATAGGCGGAGGCATCGATTTGAACCATGCCACCAATAAACGCCAAAGGCGTTGAGGCTATAACCAGAGGCCAAAACAGCCCCCTGGGCATCAGTTTATAGGGTTGAAAACGATATAAGAGCCAGCCGGTAACCAGAATATTCATTAGCAGCGCCGCTGGTCGCATCTCATCAGGCGCCAACCCCCAGAGAGCCATTGCCGCCAGATACCCAGATGCACCGCCATGCCCGACAGAGGAATAAAGCACCGCCATTAGCAGCACCGCGGCCAACAACCAAAAGCTATAGTGCAGTGCGAAAAACTCAGCCACCGGTATTAGCCCCCGGTCATATTCATAAATCGCACAATATCGACTTGCTGAGGATCAAAATAATGTCTCTCAGGTTTGCTTTTAACTGCCTTACTTATCGCGGTTTGCAGGCGCGCAATATCGCCGGGGTGACGGCGAATAATCTCTCGCAAATCTGCGCTATCTTCGTTACCTAGGCAGAGTAACAAACGCCCTTCTGCAGTCAGTCGCACACGATTACAGGACTCGCAGAAATTATTCGACATGGGCGAGATAAAACCAATCTTTGAAGAGGTATTGGCCACCTGCGCATAGCGGGACGGGCCACCTGTAGTTTCCGCACTGTCGATTAGGCTGAATTCGGACTCCAGCTGCTGGCGAATTTGCTGACTGGTTATCTGTGTACTGACTCTTTGATGCGAGGATATTTCGCCGAGGGGCATCTCCTCAATAAATGAAATATCCATGCCCTGATCCACCGCAAATCGGGCTAGATCCAATACCTCATCATCATTAAAACCGGCAAGAATTACCGCATTCAGTTTGACTCGCGCAAAGTCTGCAGCACCAGCCGCTTTAATCCCCGCCAAAACCTCAGCTAGATCCCCTACCCTGGTAAGCTGTTTAAAACGCTCGGGCCTCAGGCTATCTATGCTGATATTTAGCCGTGACATCCCAGCATCTTTAAGGGGCTGTGCCATGCTGGGCAGCATCAGTCCATTAGTCGTCATAGTCAGCTCATCGAGACCAGTGAGAGAGGCCAGCCCATTCACCAGCTTGAGAATATCGCGCCTTATCAACGGCTCACCGCCGGTTAAACGAATCTTGCGAATACCCAACCCCACAAAGGCGGCGGCCATATCTCGCAGCTCTTCCAGAGACAGAATCTGCTGCTTGGGCAGAAAAGTCATATCTTCTGCCATGCAATAGGTGCAGCGCAGGTTGCAGCGGTCGGTAACCGACAGGCGCAGATAGTTAATCTCGCGGCCGAAGGGATCTGTAAGCAGGGTCGAATCCAAGCTACTCTCGCTAATACCTGTGACTAGAGTTGATAGGGTAACACATCAACCCAATCACCCTGTTGAATGCTTTCACCACTGATTTGTCTGACAAAGACCTCACCCCAGCAGGCAGAGGATAAAACACCACTACTCTGATTGGAATGTATCTGGACGCCCTGATCCGTCAGCCGACCGCGCAGATAAACTTCGCGCTTCTCTCCCGGCTTACTAAACTGAGCCTGAGCCTTTAAGTAAAGCTGAGGACTGTTTTGGCAGCCCTGACAGGCCAATAAAAACGGCCGCGCCAAAATCATAAAGGTCACAAACACCGAGGCAGGATTTCCCGGTAAACCCATAAAAGGTTTACCCTGCACATTGCCAAAGGCCAGTGGCTTACCCGGCTTGATCGCGAGCTTCCAGAACTCTAGGCTACCGACTTTGGCAACCGCGTCTTTGACGTAATCCTCTTCGCCCACAGAGACGCCACCCGCACTAAGAATAACATCCGCCTGAGCAGCCGCCTTTTTAAGAATATGCTCAGTGGCCTCAGGGCGATCAGGCACAGAGCCGAGATCAACGACTTTCATACCAAGGGATTGAATTAAGCCTGTTAATGTAGCCCGATTTGAATTGTAGATTTGGCCTGGCTGTAATATCGAACCTGGCTCTACCAGCTCATCACCCGTCGAAAAAATCCCCACCTTTAGAGGCTTGTATACGGATATAGAGTCAACACCCACCGAGGCTAAGAGACCCATCTCCTGGGCTCTTAGTCTGACGCCAGCGCTCAGAATAAGCTGCCCCGCCTGAATATCCTGCCCCTGAGGACGCAGGTTATCGCCGACCAAACAGCTGTTATCAATATGCACCATACCCTCTAGTTCAGAACAGACTTCCTGCATAGCCACAGCGTCTGCACCCTCAGGTATTTCACCGCCAGTAAAGATACGAGTTGCCGTCGCAGCGGCTAATGGATCGGGCGCCGTCCCCGCAGGAATACGTTGACTCAATGGCAGAACCCAATTATGTGCCTCTGCGTCTGCTACACAGAATGCATAACCATCCATTGCACTGTTAGCAGCAGGCGGCACATCAACAGTAGCAGTAATATCTGCCGCAAGAACACGACCCAGGCCCTGCAACAAGGGAATTGACTGCACACCGGCCCGTCGACGCTCCTTACCCAGGGGTTGCGCGCTCTTTATTAGCTGATCTACCGCTTCAGAAACGTTTAACATCAAGATGACTTTTTGCGCACATGCTGCACAAAGTTACAGGGCTGAAAAGTACTGTCTAGCTGCTGCCGAATAATGCCATTCCAGGCGGTTTTGCAGGCACCGGTGGAACCAGGCACACAGAAGATAGCCGTATTATTGGATAGCCCCGCTAGACAGCGAGACTGTATCGTGGAAGTGCCTATCTCATCATAGGAAAGCTGGCGAAATAGCTCACCAAAGCCTTCAATATGTTTATCAAATAGGGGAGCCAGCGCCTCTGGTGTGCTATCGCGGCCGGTAAAACCAGTGCCGCCGGTGGTGAGGATAACCTCTATACTCGGATCCGCAACCCAGGCTGAGACAATCGCACGCATCTGATACACATCGTCAATCACCAGCTTGCGATCGGCCAGATGATGACCCTCTTCCTCAAGGGCCTGTTGCAAATAAGCGCCACTGGTATCGGTGTCCAGGTTGCGGGTATCAGATACGGTCAATACCGCGATTTTGACAAAACGTCTTGGGGCGGATGGATCAGAGGCCACTATTTACTACTCCTTTAAATCTCTTGTTGGGTGCCACAGGTGACACATTGTTGATTAGCCTGGCCGTTTAGCGCCAGCCAGTGCCCAGTCTTGCCATCATAGCGCTGAACCTGACCATGCTGCTTAAAATATCCCAGCAGTATCCTGATCACCGTCGTCGCCTGCAAACTCCCCATAGCGCCCAACACAGGCCCTACCACGCCGGAATTACCGCAGTTCATAACAGGCTCAGCAGAATCTTGACCGATAATACAGTTAAGACACAGCCTGGGGTTATGACCAAAATCAAAGGCCATTAACTGCCCTTCCCAACCCAGAGCCGAGGCACTTACAAAGGGCATTTTGCGCTGATAACAATGGGCATTAAGCTGCTGCCGCGCCGCTAGATTATCTGTGCAATCCACCACCAGACTATAGTTGCCTGCCAGTATTTGCTCATTGGCCTTTTCGGCATAGGTATTAACCTGTACCCCAGAGTTTAGCGCCTGCAAACGCCGCTGAGCGCAGGCCACCTTGGGCTGACCGCAGTCTTCGCTGGTATACAGTACCTGACGCTGTAGATTACTCTGGTCGACAGTATCGCCATCGCAGATCGACAGCTGACCTATGCCCGCCGCCGCCAGATACAGACTCACCGGACAGCCCAGGCCTCCCATACCCACAATAAGCACATGGGCATTGAGCAACGTCTCCTGCCCTGCCTCGCCAATATCATCCATCAGCAAGTGGCGGCTATAACGCATAAACTGCTGATCATTTAAGGCCATAGTAATTTCTCAGCCAGAGCCAAATCCTCTGGGGTGTTAATATTAAAAAATGGACTGGGGTCCTGCTCAGGCCAGTCCAGATACAGAGTATCCAAGCTCTGCAACAGGGGTTTAAAGCCACCGTTCTTTTCCACCAGCAATGCCTGCTCAATATCAGGCAGTGCCCGCTTATGCCACAGAGAAAACGTTGGCTGGGCAAAACCCTGGTAGCGCACAGAGGCTATATCTGCATCCGCCTGCACAATCTGCTGATGCAACTCGGCAACCAGGTTATCTGGCATAAAAGGACCATCACAGGGCACCATCATTAAATACTCCGCCCTAGACAGCTGCTCGCTAAGCAAAGCGGTATAGAGCCCCATCAACGGCCCCTTAAAGCCCGCAATTCGATCAGCCAGCGCCTGCTCACCGCAGAGTGCCGGATCGCCATTAATCACCAGAGTGTCCACCTGAGGGCTGATTTTCTCCACTGCAATCTCCAGCAGCGAACGCCCGCCCAAACTGGCCAGCACCTTATTAGCCCGGCCCATACGGCTAGACTTTCCTGCGGCCAGAATTACCCCGTCGACATTAATCATCAGTCGCCCAACGCTGACTGGCCGCCTGATCTGACTCTTTGCTTTCGACCCAATGCTGCTCGCCATCCTGATCGACCTTTTTCCAAAAGGTCGCCTGGGTCTTCAGATAATCCATCACAAACTGCGCCGCCTCAAAGGCATCGGCCCGATGTTGGCTGGCCACGCCCACAAACACAATCTGGTCGCGGGGCAAGAGCTTGCCTACACGATGAATCACTCTGATGCCCAGCAGATTCCAGCGGCTATTGGCCTGATCCACAATCTCCTGCAACAGCTTCTCAGTCATACCCGGATAATGTTGTAGGGACAATGAATCAATAGACCCCCACCCCTCAAAATCGCGCACCAAGCCAGTAAAGGTCACCACCGCGCCCACAGAGGACGACAGCTGGCGCAGAGACTGGTACTCCGCCGCCAGATCAAAATCTTCGGTTTGGATACGCAGGCTATTCAAGCTATTAGCCCCCGGTAACCGGCGGTAAAAACGCCACTTCACTGCCCTCGGCGAGCTTTTGGTCCCAGCTAACAATCATCTGGTTAACCGATACCAACACCTGTGGCTCGTGCAACTCCGCACCCAGCGCAGGAAAATCCGCCGCCAATAGCTCTCGAATCTGCGCTGGCGTGGAAGCCTCAATTGAGGCGGGTACATCCGCGGCAAAATCACCCAGACGACCAAAAAACAATAAATTAACCATTAGGCACTCCAGTCCCCAGACTTGCCGCCAGACTTTTCCAGCAACTTGGTCTCACGGATAATCATGCCCTTATCCAACCCTTTGCACATATCGTAAACCGTGAGTGCCGCCACCGAGGCCGCGGTTAAAGCTTCCATCTCCACACCAGTTTTACCCGTGGTTTTGCACAGGGCAGTAATCAACAAGCTATTGCCCTGCAGCTCAATATCCACCGTAATCTTGGATAGCGGCAATGGGTGGCACAGAGGAATCAGGTCGCTGCATTTTTTAGCCGCCTGAATGCCCGCAATGCGCGCGGTCGCGTAGAGGTCACCTTTGGGCAGATTATCATCGGTAATCGCCGCCACAATAGCAGCTGTCAACTCAACCTGAGACTGGGCAATGGCCGTTCGGACGCTATCCGCCTTGGCGGACACATCCACCATATGGGCTTCGCCGCTGGGGTTTAGATGGGTCAGTTTGGACATAGATTTTAATAACCATAGAAAGGTACAAGTCGCCCTTATTATGGCAAAGTCTGAGGGCTAATACATGATTTAAACCGCTGTTGGCGTACAAAAGCCCGCCTAGATAAAGGTGGCAATCTTATCCAGAGGCAGACGCTTGATATCAGGCACCAGAGTGCCCGCGGCAGGATAGCCAGTGACCAGCAACAAAAAAGGCCGCTCATGGCTGGGACGCTCAAGAATTTGAGACAGAAATTTCATTGGACTGGGGGTATGGGTCAGGGTGGCCAGGCCCGCCTTATGCAGCGCCGTAATCAGCACCCCAGTGGCAATACCTACAGATTCAGAGGTGTAATAGTTTTTATGTTTGTCGCCATTTTCATCAATGGTGACCTTCTTTAAAAAGATAGCAATTAGCGCCGGGGCAGTTTCTAAGAAGGGCTTATTAGCATCAGTACCCAATGGTGCCAGTGCATCTAGCCACTCCTCTGAAGCCCGATTTTCGTAGAGCTCTCGCTCCTCGATCTCCGCCGCCTCCCGAATCCTTTGTTTTATTGCTTGATCCTGCACCACCACAAAGTGCCAGGGCTGCATATTGGCCCCACTGGGTGCAGTGCCAGCAGCTAAAATAGCATCTTCCAACACAGAGGCGGGAATAGGCTTATTCGAGAAATCACGCACCGAGCGGCGCTTTGACATCAGCTGATAAAAATCCCTGGCCTGCTGCTGCATAGAAGCCTCCTCTTGAGAAGAGAAATCCAAAGGAATAAATGCATCTGACTTGGCCATAGAATTATTCTTATTATCAATAAGTTGAGCAGAATAACTTAGCCGCCCTTAATCACCAAATAGATCGCCTGTTACAAATTGGCGCTGTTGCGCAGAGCCAGCCCCCTGCTCCAGAGCCAACAGGCGTTTCTTGAGAGGCAGACCACCACCATAGCCCACCAGATCACCATTGGCGCCAATAATTCGATGGCAGGGAATAATCAAAGCTATCGCATTGGCCCCATTGGCAGAAGCCACTGCACGCACCGCTTTCACATTATCAATCCTGTGCGACAACTCAAGATAGCTGCTGGTTTCACCATAGGCAACCGTCAGCAGCGCACGCCAAACCTGCTTTTGAAACTCGCTCCCCACCATTAATAACGGCAGGTCAAACTGCTTTCTATCTCCCAGCAAGTACTCATCAATTTGCTGTCGACTGGCCTGCAGCAATTCATTGTCTAGCTCGACAAACTCAGCGCCCAGGCCCTGCTCAAGGCGCCGATCCACCGTTGCGCGCATTTTGCGGTACCTAAAATCCAGTAGACATAGCCTGCCCTCAAACGACCCCAAAATAAATTCAGCGACTTTGGTTTTGTAGTACTGAATGCAGATTTGATTAAGGGGTTTAGCCATTACAGCCAGCGACGCACCGATGCCTGATAGGCCTCGAACTCGGCGCCAAATAACCTATGCATGGCCCGCTCCTCAGGCACAATCTGAAACAGATGGATATACCCCATAAACAGCGCTACAGCCAACAGTCCCCAGCCTGCCGCCAGATACAGCGTTAAAGCCAGCAACAAGCAGGTTAAGCCCACATACATCGGATTGCGGGAATATTGGAACACGCCAGAGGTTACTAGGCTGCTGGCCGTTTCAGGCTTTAAGGGATTTACCGTGGTGGCCGCCGCCCGAAAGCTTAGAGCCCCGGCAATCGCAATACCAAAGCCAAGCACCAAAAGCCCAATTGCCACATAAAGGCTATAGGGCCCGATTAAGAGAGCGGTTGCAGGGGTATAGATAGAGATAACCCAGATATCGGCGGCAAATAGCAGCGCCACAATGGGTGGTGGAATTTTGTTTTCGAGAAAGCGCATTGACGTAGTCCTGAGTTATTAATATCACTTGGCACTGGGCCGGCTATATCAACATAATACGTCAACAGCGCTATTCATCAACCTCGGCTAGGATTCAGAAGCAACAAAATGATAGGGCCCCTGCCACCGCAGACTGTTGCCCTCTATGTTGAGCAGATGCTGCTTCTTGGGCGACAGATCGCTGTTGGCGATTACG
Source organism: uncultured Porticoccaceae bacterium (assembly GCA_965656965.1). GTDB lineage: Bacteria > Pseudomonadota > Gammaproteobacteria > Pseudomonadales > Porticoccaceae > HTCC2207. The sequence continues at coordinate 109,145 of CBFHMK010000002.1, read as the reverse complement.
AGCAAACTTATCTGCCCATTCTTATCTTCAACCCGAACTGCAGTGTAATCTTCACTATCATGTACCACCTTAAAGCCAGTGATATTGGTATTGGGATTGACTGACAATTCCGATACTGGGCTGTAGCGGCCATGGGGCTCTATCACTGAGGCGAAAACGGTATTATCCACATGGTTGCGGCGCAAAATCAGGGCTGCATCCCTGCGCAGATTAAACTCAGGGTCATTGGCTCCCAGCCGGGCAAACAGTAACTCATCCGCAGTATCTGTGGCCGCGGTCATGGTGTAGAACTTGCCTTTAACCAACCAATTAAACTGGATCATGGCCGACGATGCCTTGCCTTTGCCCTCAAGATAGAGATGCTGATAACCGTTTGCATCACCCAGGGGAGACAGTGTTTCCGGGGTCTTGTACTCAAAATTGGTGTTCATAACCTGCCCCATAAAATGCAGGGGTAAGTCATATTGGTTTTTATTCTCGGACTCGACTTTCATAATGTCGAGTACCAGCGCTGTAGCAAATTTCTCTGGCTTAATAATCGCCATAGTGCGATTGATCTGGGTACCTGGGTAGGCATTGCTTTCCCGGGCACTGACGATCTGGATATCGTCTCTGGAATCATCATAGAAATTAAGCTGGGAATGATGCTGACTACCCATCTCATATTTGCCGTTAAAGTGGGACCTTTGATTTTGCACCAGCGTATTGTGGGCAATGGTCTGCTTGGCCCAGGTGTTGTTTTCCTTGAGGTAGTTGCCACCACCCTTCTGCTCGATATTAACAAAGCGCACCAGACCATAGTCCTGAACGACCTCATCACCTCTGTCATACAATGAATAGGACAGCTTGTCGTAATGGCCATGACTCAGCCCCTGGGCCGCATACTTAAAGACCAACCCTAAGTCTTCTTTTCCATAGCGCAACACAGCCACACCACCTTCAGTACCGTCGGCACCATCGCTAAGGTTAATAGAGTTTTTGAGAAATGGCTTAGTCTTGGCATCACGAATCGCCATTGCCACCGACAATCCAGACTGGTCCAGTAATACCGCGCCCTGTTTGCCCGCAATACTCAACAGCTGGGGATTTTTTTCGCCGTAGTGATAGGCTATGTCAACGGCTGTTACCAGGCTATTAGAAAAGTACGACATTCCCTTCTGGCCATCGTTAAGGGGAAAGAAATTGCCATCGGCATCGGATAAATTCAACAGCGCATTTACCGCCTTGAGCAACACCTCATTCTTGTGCCCAAATACCTTTAACTCTGGTTTCACATTGTCCATCGCCAGAGCAAAAATCAGAAAGGGGTACATTGCATAGCGCTGATAATAAGGGCCTTCTGTATAGTACCCATCAGGCGAATAGGCTTTGACCCCCACTACTGCTTTTACAGGCCTCATTAGCCATGGGTGATAGGCTTATCGATAAATAGATAATCCGTTAACTCCTTATCCATCCGCGGATCTCTGCGGCGAATCCACTCCAGCACCATGGCCGCATGCTCCTTCTCCTCATCGCGGTTATGCTCAAGAATCGCCTTTAGCTCAGCATCCACACAGGCATCGACCCGCTGGTTGTACCAGTCAACCGCCTCCAGCTCTTCCATCAGCGATGTGATCGCGCGGTGCATATCGCGGGTTGCATCGCTCAGCTCATTAATAGGCTCGTGGTAACCTTCATTTGACATCCTTATCTCCTCGAATTGGTCATCATTTAACCCTCTAAAAACTGGATTAAACTACTGTATTAACATACAGTTAATGAGCCAGATCAACTATTTCTCTTTCTCCGTTTTTTGTCTAGGGAGAGTCCTCGAGAAACGCTGTTAGTTGTCTTTATCTGCCTAAGCCTACAAGTAAACGGCTTGTAACCAGATGTACACAACTGAATGCGCCCGCCTGGGAGCAGTAACTCCACAGGCAGACGACTTTCCATAACCGATAAAGGAGTATCAATTATGAACAGAGTTAATAGTAGTCAACCCAGTCCCTATCTGCCCGACCATTTTGATGTGATCACCCACCCACTGGTCCATTTTCGAGAACCGCCCTCCTTCACCAACTGCCTGGATATTCTCCATAACTGCTGTTACCTGGTGGATTTATTTGGCTGTGTGGATCTGGATGGTGAGACGGAGGGAGGACTATCTGAACAGGCGGCCAATGCGTTTTTTTGGCAGACGCGCACCTTGGAGAGTACGTTGCGGTATGTGGCACTGTGTCTGCGGGATGTAGGGGGGAGTCGGTTTGAGCATCTCGATAATATTAAGAGTTCGCCGTTGGCTAAGGTGCTCAAGGAAAATGATCCACAACTTAAAAAGGCAATCCTTAAAGCTCTTCCATCTAAGAAGGGTATTAGTCAGCAAGATATTGAGTCATTTATCGAGCTACTAAAACATAAGTAAAGTCTGAAAAAATTCAAAGTGAGCCTTTTATTTAATTAGTAGATTTTAGTCTGACTCTGATCTAAATGGCACTCTGAATCAACTCTCGGCTAACATTTTAGCTTCCCAGTCTTTGTAGGTTTGCGTTGTGCCTTTTACTTTCCACGCTATCGGGCCAGCAGTAGACCTACCATTGCAGACTGCCCCTGCAGCACTTGTGCTTGAGAATACGTAGCTTTGAGTGAAAACTTTATGTTTGCCTTGGTCTATTAGAATTCCTTGCTCAACCAACTTATCATGATGTTTCCAGTAATATGACTTTTCGCTTCGATCTCCGATGTATTGCGCCCTGGCTAGTGAACCTTTTTGAACAATAAACTCACCATCTTCCAGAATTGCGGTGGCGACTATGCCTTCCTTTTTGAGCGTAAGTTCAAATACTTGAGTTTCTTTAGTATCTCTTAACTTATCAGATTCACTTTCCTTCTCTGGTTTAGTATTGCTAGTGAACAAATCTACTTTGATCGCCGGAAGGACCATAAGCAATTGGGAAATAAAACCCTCCATATTCGCTTGGGCCGCTTCCGAGAGGCTTGGTAAAAACGGACTTGTACCATTTTCAAGTTTTGTATTGGCAGCGGAATTTCCTTGTTGCACCAGCCTTGATTCAAGATACTGAACATGTGCCTTGTGTAGGTTGTTGGCGGCAGATGTAATAAGTATAACTCTAGACCACCAATCCTTTTTTGCATCGTGACTCTTTATCCGGGCAGCAATGCTTTCACCTTCACCAATATAAGCTAACGACTCTTCGTTTTGGTCGCCGAGAAGAATATATACGCCTGTGTATGAACTTTCTTTCCGTTTCAAAGCTTCAGGAAGTCGAGTTCTAGGCGCGACAAGAATATGACCAGTCCAGCCAAAGACTTCTGCGGTAAGCATCCCGTCAGGCTTTCCATCAATGAAAAATAACTCTAATGTGGTTGCGGTCAATTTATTACCTCAATTCGGTATTTTTGCTTTAAATTAAAGTGTGAATAGGTTGCACTTCCAATCCGAGCCTTCCCTGTTTTAAGGGGTGATACCCAAGATTCCTCTAAACTCGTCCTCGAGTTCTGATTTTAAACTGGTTATTTCGTTACCATGAATGCTACGAGCTTCCGCCCAAAAATCGTGCCTTTCCCTAACGGCAATTGAGTCATTTCTAATACTCGGATCGTTAGGATTTACAGGGAAACTGGTCATATCAATGAAAGTATCTTTTGCCAGTTCAAGGATATTATCAATTTTAATGCACAACTCCTTTTCAAAGAATATTCGATTTGGAAGAAAGTAGCGTCTTAGGCTATGGAAGTCATCTGCTAATTTGTGCACTTTTTCCTCCAAATCAGTCTCACCCACAGACTGAAACCTCCTAAGTGCTGAATAAAGGGATTCATCTAGATTTGATAGCTTTGCGTAGAAATTTTTTATTATTATTGCTCGTTCAGCGTGCAAACTTTGAAATCTAACGGAGTGTTCAATAGCAATTTTTTCTAGGTTATTTTTATATGACTCTAATCTTCCCTGCATAAAGGCATCGATTGCCTGCTTACCAAGATATCCTATAGTCACCGATATAGCTGCGGCCCCTCCAAGAAACTCTAAGAATTGCGGCACCGCCATAATAACTCCTTCTCTCCATCACACCTAAAATTTGTTAGAGCCCCCCCTGTATATCTGCTGCTCGGATTTTTTCGCGCATTAGCCTTAAGCGGCAGGGACAAATGGAGAATTGAAAAATTCATCCTTTAATATTGAATCTCGAATTTTTAAATCCTTAGACATAGATCTTGCCAGTATGGTGAAGTTATCACTTGTTCGTTGTGGGTGAGTTTTAAAGCTCTTGATAGCATCGATGACACATGAGGACATACCAAAAACTACATACGCCTCGTTTAAAAACCTAAAGAACTCCCTATTTATTACGGGGTCAACATTTTCCACTAGACCGTGGCGAGTTCCCATTAACCCCCTAAACACCTCTAGTTTTTGTTTTCTCTCTTCATGGCGAACATAGAACCGCGTAGAAATAACAAAGGTCACGAGACCAGAAGCCAGTGAAGATAATGCTGCAAGCCAAATCGGTGCTTCCATTGATGATTCATCCACTCACTTGAAAAATTTAATTACTGATAAGCATAGACTACGAATTATTTAATTATCAAAAAAATGCAAGCAGGCATTACCCAAATGTGAATGAGTTAAATCCCTTGACTAAAACTATTAATCAGCAAAGTAGCTAGAGAACTTTCGTTACGCTCAACAATATGGGAGGGGCTTAGTAGACGGAAAGACTAAGGTACAGAGACTAAGCTCGTTTGGCTTCCTGCATAACCAACAAATTCTTAACCGCCAACTGGGCAATAGGCGTAAGCCCAAAATCAGCCCCAGTTGCCTGTTCAGTAATCAAGTTTTTCATCGGCGGTGACCAAAACTTTTCCAGATGCTGAGCCACCTGATCGGCCACCATCTCATCAGTGCCATTGGCACTCATATTGAGGGCAATCTGATTCACCATTTTTACTAAGCGGTCGAGTTTTGATGCTGACATGTTGTTTCTCTCAGTTAATTCTTTGGCCATGGGCATAGATTACATGCCGGCCTGTTCTGCTAAAGCCTACCAAGGTTAAACCCGCTGTCTCGGCCAGCTCTATGGCCAGAGATGTGGGGGCCGATACTGCGGCCAATAAGGGGATATTGGCGCTGGCAGTTTTGGAGACCATTTCATAGCTGGCTCTGCTGGTGACCAGCACAAAACCCTCGGTGGGTTCCTGTTTGCTGATGGCACCTAATAATTTATCCAGGGCATTGTGGCGGCCTACATCTTCTCGCAGCATGAGTATCTCGCCCTCTTTGCTGCACCAGGCGGCGCCATGGACTGCGCCGGTTTGTTGCTGTAGTTGTTGCTCGCTGCCCAGTGCGGCTATGGCGCGCTGCAGGGCTTGATGGCTGATGCTTAGCTCTGCGCTGATGCTGTTGGGTGCGGTGATGGCCTGTTCTAAGGATTCGGCGCCGCAGAGGCCGCAGCCGGTGCGCCCTACCAGATTGCGGCGGCGTTCTTTAAGTTTGGCAAAGGGTTCGGCGGTGATGGTTAGGGCCAGCTCTATGCCTTTATCGGTTTCGATTTGCTCGCAATCCAGTAGCTGTTTGGACGAGGTCAATATGCCTTCACTGAGGCTAAACCCCAGGGCAAAGTCTTTTAGGTCTGCGGGGGTTGCCATCATCACTACATGGGAGATGCCGTTGTAGACCATGGCTACTGCGGTTTCTGTGGCCACATAGTCGGTTCCCTCGGACAGCTCTCCAGCGCTCCAGACGGTACGATTTACCTTGCCTGAACTGCCCGTGCTCACCTTAGTTACGCGCTTCCTGCAACTGGGCTTTCTGTGACAAGCCTTTCTTTAACAAGCCTTGCTGCTGCTTGTCGAAGGCTATTTGTCGCGACTGCCAGTTGGATGGGGCTGTGACTTTGCTTAGCTGCACCGCGGTGACTTTGTACTCTGGGCAGTTGGTGGCCCAGTCGCTATTATCGGTGGTGATTACGTTAGCGCCGGATACCGGGTGGTGGAAGGTGGTGTAAACCACGCCGGGTTTTACCCGCTCGGTGACATCGGCGCGCAGTACGGTGTCGCCGACTCTGCTGTTAATACCTACCCAGTCGCCATGGTTGATGCCGCGCTCTTCTGCATCATGTGGATGAATCTCTATCAGATCTTCGCCGTGCCAAGCGCTATTGTCGGTGCGTCTGGTTTGGGCGCCTACATTATACTGGGACAGTATGCGGCCGGTGGTGAGCAACAGCGGGAACTTGCGATTGGCACGCTCTTCGGTGGGCACATATTCGGTCATGGCAAAGAAGCCTTTGCCGCGCACAAATTCATCGATATGCATAATGGGTGTGCCTTCGGGACTGTTGTCATTGCAGGGCCACTGGATACTGCCCTGCTGCTCCAACTTGGCGTAGGAGACACCTTTAAAGGTTGGGGTTAGGCGGGCTATCTCATCCATAATCTCTGAGGGGTGCCCGTAGCTCATCTCACAGCCCAGTGCATTGGCCAGGGCCATGGTGCCTTCCCAGTCGGCTTTGCCGCTTAGGGGTGGCATGGCTTTGCGCACTCTGGAGATACGGCGTTCGGCATTGGTAAAGGTGCCATCCTTTTCCAAAAATGAAGCGCCGGGCAAAAATACATGGGCATATTTGGCGGTCTCGTTAAGGAAGATATCCTGCACCACTAAGCAGTCCATAGCGCGCAGTGCGGCTTCGACATGCTGGGTGTTGGGGTCGGACTGCGCAATATCTTCGCCCTGACAATAGAGGCCTTTAAAGTCTCCGTCGAGGGCGGCATCAAACATATTGGGAATGCGCAGGCCAGGCTCTGAATCCAGAGTGACGCCCCACTCCCCTTCAAATAATGCTCTGGTGGCGCCGTCGGAAATATGCCGGTAGCCGGGCAGCTCATGGGGGAATGAACCCATATCGCAGGAGCCCTGCACATTGTTCTGGCCACGCAGTGGGTTGACGCCGACGCCATCGCGACCAATATTACCGGTCAGCATAGCGAGGTTGGCAATGCCCATTACGGCGGTGGAACCCTGGCTGTGTTCTGTCACGCCCAGACCATAGAAAATAGCGCCATTGCCGCCGGTGGCATAGAGTCTTGCTGCAGCGCGCAGGTCGGCGGCAGGCACGCCACTGTACTGTTCGGTGTTCTCTGGGCTGTGGCGCTGGTCTTTTATAAACGCCATCCACTGTTCGAACTCGGGCATATCACAGCGATCTTCGATATAGGCGCGGTCTTCCAGGCCTTCGCTAACAATCACATGGGCCAGTGCATTGAGCACTACCACATTGGTGCCCGGGCGCACGGGCAAATGATGGTCGGCTTTAATATGGGGTGCGCTAACCAGCTCAATCTTGCGTGGGTCTATCACAATCAGCTTGGCGCCTTCTCGCAGGCGTCGCTTAAGTCTTGAACCAAATACCGGATGAGCTTCTGTGGGATTGGCGCCCATCACTACCACCACATCGGCATCGGCGACTGAGGCAAAGGTTTGGGTACCTGCGGATTCCCCCAGGGTGGTTTTTAGACCAAAGCCGGTGGGTGAATGGCACACCCGGGCGCAGGTATCGACATTGTTATTGCCGAATCCGGCGCGGACCATTTTTTGCACCAGATAGACTTCTTCGTTGGTGCATCTTGAGGATGAGATGGCGCCGATACTGTTGCGGCCATACTCTGCCTGAATCGCTTTAAAGCGTTGGGCGGTATAGGTCACTGCCTCTTCCCAGGACACTTCTTTCCAGGGGTCGTCGATACTGTCGCGAATCATGGGTACCGTAATACGGTCTTTATGGGTGGCATAGCCAAAGGCAAAACGGCCCTTAACACAGGCATGGCCTTCGTTGGCCTTGCCATCTTTGTAGGGTGTCATGCGCACTACCTGATTGCCCTTCATCTCAGCTTTAAATGAACAGCCAACACCACAGTAGGCGCAGGTGGTAGTGACCGAATGTTCCGGTTTACCTGCTTCGATAATGCTCTTTTCAGTGAGGGTTGCCGTAGGGCAGGCATTGACACAGGCACCACAGGAGACACATTCGGAATTCATAAAGTCTTCGGCCTGACTGGCGCTGACTTTGGATTCAAAACCGCGGCCATCAATGGTCAGGGCAAAGGTGCCCTGCACCTCTTCACAGGCGCGCACGCAGCGGGAGCAGACAATGCACTTGGAGGGGTCAAAGGTAAAATAGGGGTTGGACTCGTCTTTCTCAGCTACGAGATGGTTCTCACCTTCAAAACCATAGCGCACTGAGCGCAAACCCAATTCACCAGCGGTATCCTGCAGCTCGCAGTCGCCATTAGTGGGGCAGGTTAGGCAATCGAGCGGGTGATCGGAGATATAAAGCTCCATCACATTGCGGCGTAACTTGGCAATTTCATCAGACTGGGTTTTGACTGCCATGCCCGCTTCTACTGTGGTGGTACAGGAGGCGGGGAAACCGCGACGACCTTCAATCTCGACTAGACAAACTCGGCAAGAGCCAAAGGATTTTAGTTGGTCGGTGGCACAGAGGCGTGGAATTTTGACGCCACTTTCAGCGGCAGCGCGCATCACTGAGGTACCCTCTGGCACTGTGACTTCAACGCCATCAATACTGAGGGTTACCAGCTCGGTACTGGTGCTTTTTGGGGTGCCGTAATCTGCTTGGGGTTCGTAGAATTCCAACATATCAGTTATCTCCCCTACCTTCGCCGGTAAAGTCACTGGAAAAATGTGCAAGCGCACTGCGCACTGGGAATGGTGTCATGCCGCCCATGGCGCAAAGGGAGCCCAGCTCCATGGTGTCGCACAGGTCATGCAACAGAATTAAATTATTATCCCGATCTTCATTGGCCACTATGCGGTCAATCACCTCAACACCGCGCACCGAACCTATGCGGCAAGGGGTGCACTTACCACAGGATTCCGCCACGCAGAACTCCATAGCAAAGCGCGCTTGCGCCGCCATATCCGCTGTATCGTCAAACACCACAATACCACCATGACCAATCATGGCTTTAATCGCCGCAAAGGCTTCGTAGTCCAGAGGTGTATCCCACTGGGACTCGGGCAAAAAGGCGCCCAATGGCCCACCTACCTGAATAGCGTGAATGGGGCGGCCGCTGTGGGTGCCCTGGCCATAGCCTTCAACCACTTCACGCAGGGTCACACCAAAAGCCAGTTCGATCAGACCGCCGCGTTTAATATTACCCGCCAGCTGGATGGCCAAGGTGCCCCTCGAGCGGCCCATACCAAAGTTCTGATAGGTCTCGGCGCCCTGCTCCATAATGCTGGAGATAGCAGCCAGGGTTAATACATTGTTCACCACTGTGGGCTTGCCAAATAGCCCTTCAATAGCAGGCAGCGGCGGCTTGGCGCGAACCATTCCACGCTTGCCCTCTAGACTCTCCAGCAATGAGGTCTCTTCACCACAGATATAGGCACCGGCCCCTAGACGCACTTCCAGATGGAAGCACTTGCCGGAGCCCTGAATATTGTCGCCGAGGAAATTGGCTTCTACTGCCCTGTCGATAGCAATATTTAACAGCCTATGGGCCACCGGGTATTCCGAGCGCAGATAGATATAGCCCTGAGTGGCACCCACGGCCAGGCCAGCGATAATCATGCCCTCGATAAGTTGGTAGGGGTCGGCTTCCATTACCAGTCGATCGGCAAAGGTGCCGGAGTCCCCTTCATCGGCATTGCAAACTATGTACTTTTGATCGGCATCGCAGTCCAGAACTGTCTGCCACTTAATACCGGCGGGAAAGGCTGCCCCACCGCGACCGCGCAGGCCGGAGTCTTTTACCTGGTCAACAATTTTCTGGCCACTTAGGCTCAGGGCATTTTTAAGCCCGACAAAGCCACTGAGGGCCTGGTAATTGTCCAGACAGACTGGGTCACCCAGCCCGGCGCGGGCATAGGTTAGTCGCTGCTGACTGGATAGATAGTCTATTTCTTCAACCGGCCCCAGATATAAATTATGGGCACTGGCATCGGCGTCAAGGGCATCGAGAATGCCGGGGATATCTTTATTAGATACCGGACCAAAGCCAATACGGCCATTATCGGTATCGACTTCCAGCAGCGGCTCCAGCCAGAACATTCCCCGGGAGCCATTGCGTATTGGTTCTTCGCCAGCGGCCTGCAATGCATGAGCCACAGCTTCTGCGCCAAGGGCTAAGGCGGTGGTATCCTGGGGAATATAAAAATTCATTTTGGCTCCCCTTTACTCACCACCAAACCAGCCATCAAATCATCAAAGCGTTCGGTATCCACGCGGGCATAAATATCATTATCAATACGCACTGAGGGTGAGCAGGCACAGTTGCCCAGGCAGTACACTGGCTCTAATGTGATAGCGCCATCATCGGTCGTCTCATGGTAGTCCACACCAAGCACCGCTTTGGCATGGGCCTCAAGCTGGCGCGAGCCCATGGATTGGCAGGCTTCAGAGCGGCAGATCTGCACGGAATGGCGGCCCACTGGATGGGTTTTAAAATCATGGTAGAAGCTGATCACGCCATGCACTTCGGCGCGGGAAAGATTAAGGCCGGTGGCAATGCTGGGTACCACTGCGTCTGGCACATAGCCCAGCTCCGCCTGAATGGCATGCAACAGTGGTAACAGGCCGCCGGGCAATGTCTTGTATTCAGTCACAAGATGACTGATATCGGCGGTATTTTGTGCGCTTGTGTCCACGTCTCAATAACTCCTGTTGCTGAGCGACTTCTCTGCCCTACCCCTAGAGACTCAAAGCACACTCTTGTTGCGCCGCAGTCTATCACCATCAACCCACTGAATTCGGGCCCTAAGCGACTCTTATTTATCTAATAAGGACTGCTACTCTAAGCCTTGCCAGCCTCCAGTGCACGGGCGTGAAAGCGTATATGCTCCCCTATAAACGTAGCAATAAAAAAGTAGCTGTGGTCGTAATCTGGTTGCAGACGAATATCCATTGGGTAACCAGCCTGTTTTGCGGCCTCAATCAGTAGTGGCGTCTTTAGCTGTTCCTCAAGAAAGTTATCGGCCTCACCCTGATCTACCAGTACCGGCAGATGCTCTGTGGCCTGGCCCACCAGAGCCACAGTATCGTACTGGGCCCAGCTATCCCGGTTGCTGCCCAGATAGTTGCCCAAGGTCTTATCACCCCAGGGGCAATTTAAGGGCGAACAGATGGGTGAAAATGCTGAGACCGATTTAAACTGGCCCGGATTGTTTAACGCGATGCTCAGCGCACCATGACCGCCCATGGAATGCCCTGAAATTGACGCCTTTGTGGGGTCTACTGGAAACTCAGTATTTATCAATGTCGGCAGTTCTTCGACTATATAGCTGTACATCTGGTAATGCTTAGCCCAGGGCTCTTCGGTGGCATTCACATAAAATCCGGCCCCCAGACCCATATCATAGGCACCCTCGGGGTCATCGGCCACGCCCTCACCTCTGGGGCTGGTATCCGGGCAGACAATGGCAATACCATGCTCTGCTGCATGCTGCTGGGCCCCGGCCTTTTGCACAAAGTTTTCATCCGTGCAGGTCAGGCCAGATAACCAGTACAGCACCGGCACTGGGCCCTGTGCAGCCTGAGGCGGCAGATAGATCGAGAATGTCATCTCGCAATTGAGCACGGCGGACTGATGTTTGAAGCGCAACTGCTGGCCAGCAAAGCTGTGGTTTGAGCCAATCTGTTCAACTGTCATTGACAACTCCGCCTTAAAATTCGACAACTGACCTAATACTCTCGCCCGAGTGCATCAAGTCAAAGGCCTTATTAATATCTTGCAGTGGCATCTTATGGGTAATCAGATCGTCGATATTGATCTTGCCATCCATATACCAGTCCACGATTTTGGGCACATCGGTGCGACCGCGAGCGCCACCAAATGCGGTGCCTCGCCAGGAGCGGCCAGTGACCAGCTGGAATGGTCTGGTGGCAATCTCTTTGCCCGCGCCAGCCACGCCGACAATGCAGCTTTCGCCCCAACCTTTATGACAGCATTCCAGTGCCTGACGCATAACCTCTACATTGCCAATACATTCAAAACTGTAATCCACACCGCCGCCAGTCATCTGGATAATATGGTCAACCACATTTTCTACGTCACGGGGGTTAATAAAGTCAGTCATACCAAACTGCTTGCCCAGTGCGGCGCGAGCCGGATTTAGATCGATACCAATAATTCTGGTGGCGCCGACCATTTTGGCGCCCTGAATCACATTGAGGCCAATACCGCCCAGACCAAAGACCGCCACTGTAGAGCCCGCCTCCACTTTCATAGTGAAAGCCACGGCACCAATACCGGTGGTCACACCACAGCCGATATAACAAATCTTGTCGAAGGGTGCGTCCTCACGCACCTTGGCCAGAGAGATCTCGGGCAGTACGGTGTAATTAGAGAATGTGGAGCAACCCATATAGTGGAGGATGGGTTTGCCTTCAAAAGAGAACCTGCTGGTGCCGTCGGGCATCACCCCCTGCCCCTGGGTGGCACGCACCGCCTGGCAGAGATTGGTTTTGGGGTTTAGACAGAAATCACATTCACGACATTCCGCGGTATACAGGGGAATCACATGGTCGCCGGGTTTCAGGTTCTTAACGCCCGGGCCCACATCAACCACCACGCCTGCGCCCTCATGGCCCAAAATCGCTGGAAATGCGCCCTCTGGGTCGTCACCAGAAAGGGTAAAGGCATCGGTATGGCAAACGCCGGTGGCCTTAATTTCCACCAGCACTTCACCGGCTCTGGGGCCGTCTAAATCAACCTCGACAATTTCTAATGGTTTACCGGCGCCGAAGGCGACTGCTGCTCTGGTTTTCATACGCTTAATTCCTTTGGGTGGAAGTGGTTCTTTCAGGTTATGATTATGTCTTGAAGCCCTGCTGGCATACTAGGGTAAAAAGCCCTATTTTAGCCATAATATTAATAAAAATAGATAATAATAAAGGCGAATTTCCTGTGATCAAACCCTTAGCTATCCTCTGTTTACTGCTCTCTGCCCCGGTTTACGCCTCGGCGCCAGCCTCAGAAGCTGACGCCTCAAATACCAATGTCAGCGGCCCTCTGGTGATCTACACCGCTAAGAAAATCATCACCATGGAACCCGCCCTGCCCGAGGCCACTGCGGTGGCTGTGGCCGACGGGCGTATAGTCGCCGTTGGCAGTTTAAATAGCCTGCGAAGCTGGACAGAAAAGAAACAGGCGCGAATTGATAGACGCTTTGACGGCAAGGTTATTATGCCAGGCTTTATTGAGCCCCATGTACACCCGTCCCTGCCCGCAGTACTCACGCAGTTTCCTTTTATAGCCCCGGATGACTGGTCGCTGCCCACCGGTGAATTTCCTGGCGCCAAAACCCCTAAAGCCTATATTGCGCGCCTAAAACAACTGGTCGCCCAACACAGCGACCCTGCCATTCCCTTTATCACCTGGGGCTATCACCCACTCTGGCACGGTGAGCTATTTCGTCAGCAACTCACAGAATTATTCCCCGACCAGCCTGTGATGCTGTGGCACCGTTCATTCCATGAGCTTATTGGCAATGATGCGGCCATGGATCTGCTAGGGGTGACTGAGGCCGAGCTGGCGGGCAACCCGTTAACAAGCTGGGAGCGCGGCCACTTCTTTGAAAATGGCATGTACGCACTGATACCCAAAATGCCATTTATGTTTGACCCCGCCCGCTTTGGCAAAGGCATAGAAAACTTTATCCGCATGGTGCATCAGGGTGGAGTCACCACAGCACTGGATATGGGTACTGGTGTCTTTGGTGACCCGGCTAGCGAGATTGCTATGATTCGCCATACTGTTGAGGCGGCCAAAGCACCGGCAAGATTAATTCTCACCCCGATTATTACCGACTTTCTCGGCCGAGGTGTCGCCATTGAGGATGCCTTTAAAGAGATTGATCAATGGCGCTCGCAAAACACCCATCGGGTAAAACTGGATCGGCGCTTTAAGCTGATGATGGACGGCGCCATCTTTAGCGGACTGGCCCAGTTTGACTACCCGGGTTATATCGATGGCCACCAGGGTATATGGATGGTGCCTGAGGATGTGACCACCCAATGGGCTCAGGCCTTTTGGGATGAGGGCTATCAGTTGCATGCCCATACCAATGGCGATGGCAGTGCAGACCGGCTTATCAAGCTAATTAAAACCCTGCAAGCCAACAGCCCCAAGCCCGACCATCGTCTGGCACTGGAGCATTTCGCCTACACCACCGAAGATCAAAACCGCCAGTTAAAAGAGCTTGGCGCTGTGGTCAGTGCTAACCCCTATTACCATTTTATTCTCAGTGATATTTATAGCGAACAATGGCTGGGGGCCGACCGCGGCAATCAGATGGTGCGCCTGGGCTCTCTGGAGCGCCTGGGTGTGCCCTTTGCCTTCCATTCCGATAGCCCCATGGCTCCGCTAGAACCGCTGACATTGGTCTCTGCAGCGGTTAATCGTGTCACTATTAACGGCAATCTAACTGGCGAGCAGGAGCGGGTCAGCCTGGATGCGGGACTGCGGGCGATAACCATTAATGCAGCCTGGGTAATGGGCTATGAGGATGAGATTGGGTCGATACGGGCCGGTAAAAAAGCGGACTTTACCATTCTTGAGGCAGACCCCTATAAGGTCAGCCCCAAGCGCTTAAAAGATATTGAGATCTGGGGCACTGTGTTTGAAGGTATTCCGGCGCCGCTTTAAGCGCTTAAGCCACAGGCTAGCTGCGGCGAATACAGCCCGGCAGGCTGCAGAGCATTTCAAAGAGTAGATTGGCAGCCAGTAATGAGGTATTACCTGTGGTGTCGTAAGGCGGCGACACCTCCATCAAATCACAGCCCACTAGATTGAGGCCGTAGCAACCGCGGATAATCTCCAGTCCCTGTGAAGCCGATAGCCCACCAGGCTCTGGAGTACCGGTTCCAGGCGCCACTGATGGGTCCAGGCCATCAATATCAAAGGTTAAATAAGCTGGTGTATCAGGGCCTATGGTTTCACGAATCTGATCCATTAGCGGCGCCAAAGATTTATACCAGCAGTCTTCCGCGGTTATCACTTTAGCGCCCTGCGCTCTTGACCAGTCAAAATCATCTGCCGCATAGCCCGTTGCTCTAAGACCGATCTGGAACATCTTACTGGTTTCAATCAGCCCTTCTTCTATGGCGCGGCGAAATACTGTGCCATGGGCAATTTTTTCACCAAACATCTCATCATTAATATCGGCATGGGCATCAATATGAACCAGTGCTACCGGGCCATGGACCTTGGCGATGGATCGCAGCACCGGCAGGGTGCAGGTATGATCACCGCCCACAGAGACAGGCTTGGCACCAGCGGCCAGCACAAGGTCGATTGCAGCTTCAATATTGTCCACAGTCTTCAGCAGGTTATAGGGGTTAACCGCAACATCGCCAATATCAGCGATTTGAAAAGAATCGAAGGGTGCGGCCTGAGTTGCCATGCCATAGGGGCGCACCAGAACCGATTCCGAGCGGATCTGTCTTGGGCCAAACCTTGCGCCACTGCGATTGCTGGTGCCTATATCCACTGGCATGCCCAGCAGTGCAACATCCAGTCCGGCGGCAGTATCCTGTACCGGCAGCCTAAAGAAAGTTGACTGTCCAGCAAAGCGTGGCATTTCATTGCCACCCAGAGGTTGATTAAAGGAATCGCTCATATCGCTGTCTCGGCTATCTCGATTGTGAATTATTAAATTGAGTCTACCAGTATTCGCTGTTGGCCGATCATACGCCAAAAGGGTAATAAGTCGAAGGCGCCAAAACTAGTATCGCAACAGCTAGAGAATATTGATAAGCTGATTAAAAAATAGAGGCGGCGCCATGAAGCGTCCCAAATTCTCTCTGATGCGACTAAGCCTATTGCTCGTTGCTTGCGGCGAGTGATGATAGAAAGATGAAAATCGAAGTGACAAACCCACCTGGATCAAATTATATTGCCACATTGCCAGCTGGTATCGGAATGAGTAGCGGATCCAGCTACGATAATAGAGCCCTGCTCTACCCAGTGACTAAATCCATCAACACAGCATAATAAAAAAAGGAAAACCCATGACAGATATTATTATAGCAATCCTCGCGCTGAATCTAGTGCAGATATGGCTTTTACCCATGAGCCTCAATACAAAAAATATGGCCTGGCTACTCTCCAGTCGTGATGGGCCTATTGATACTAGCCTGATATATCAGCGCGTTGAGCGCGCTAAGATTAACTTGCAAGAGAGTCTGCCAGCTATTTTTGCGCTAATGTTGCTCGCTTTGTATCAGGAAGTGGATATCTCACAGCTTGCGACCTATTGGCTGGGGCTGAGAATTGTTTATATACCCCTGTATATGTATGGCGTAAATCAACTTAGATCATTGGTTTGGGGGGGGTCGCTGGTCTGTATGATCCTAATGGCAATCCAACTAGTATAATTGTCAGAAGCTTGATACCCATAAAAAGCCCTCTACGGAGGGCTTTTTTATAACCGGAGAAAGGTCCCCACAGAACGTTATGAAAATGCCCCTTAGCAAATTAGCGCAGTATTTCGTGGTAGAAAAGCTTATATACCACTCCGTAGACCTGAGCCTTTACATGGTATCTGCCATTGTCGAGGGCACCGAGTACTATATTGTGGATCACAGTGGCGCCTTTCTTAAATCAAGCAAGCTTTTAGAGCTGCAGAAGCGCCTGCGTAAAGTAGCCGCTCAGGAAACCGTCTTAAGACACACCAGCCCCTACGATGAAATGGTGGGTGGCCCCGAAAAAACCCAATCTAACGCCCTGGAGGTACCCCTGTCAGACAATCAGCTGTCTTGAATCAGTGGTTCCACCAAGCCAGGTCGCTATGGGCACGAATGTCCAGCTCATGGGTCCAGGTTGATTTATGCTGCTGCGCCAGGTGCCAATAGGTGTCGGCCAGCCTTGCGGGCAAAATCAGCCCATCATGCTGCATTCCTCGAGTTTCCCTGAGCGTCTGAAAACGCTCAGGTCCAAGCATTTTTCCAAGAGTGTCTGGGGCATCGACGGCGCCGTCGATAAGCACATGGGCAATATGGATACCCTTAGGACCAAATTCGGCATTCAGCGACTGACATAGCATTCGGCGCCCACCCATAGCCGCGGCATGGGAGTGCTGCCCAGCATTACCCCGCACCGCTGCCGTTGCAGAGGTCACTAAAATCGTACCTGAGCCCCTCTCGGCCATCAGGGGGCAGACCGCTGAGGCAAGACGGAAAAGCCCCATAGTCGCTATACGCCAGCCCATTTCGAAGGCTTTGTAGGAGGTGTCAGCGAGACTGCGATCTCCAATCTGAGCACCAAGGTTAAATACCACAGCCTCAATCGGCCCTATATCTCTTTCGACCTCAGCGACCATGGTTTCGATAGTCTCAGGCTGCACCGCATTGAGCAGAAAACCAGTTGCCTCGCCCCCGCTGTGATGGATGTCGGCAATCAGTCTATCCAGGCCCGCCTGGTCGCTGCGTCGGCAGAGCACTGCATGATAACCCTCTTGAGCAAACCGCTTGCCCACGGACCCGCCAATACCAGCGCCAGCCCCCAGCACTAAACACACTGGCTTCATACAACACCTCCTAACACCTTTTCAGGCCAAAAATTTTAAAATCGATAGCGAATCTTGGCGACTATGGACTCAACCTGCACCTGATCCCAGCCCTCTTGTAGTAGATCTATCACAGCCAGATCACTGTCATCAGTACTAAAATAACCGCCGCGACTATAGACCAAAAACACATCAGAAAGCGGTGCCAGCTGATAGCGATAACGAACCTGTAGTGCTGTATCACTGTGACTAAAATCTGATGAGCTGATATCCGAGGCGGTTAGGCCACCCAGGTTATTAAGCTGATAATCGCCCACTAATTTAGCATCTATACCAATCCACTGAAATTTTAGGCGCACCTCTTGGCGGCTTGAGGGATACCAGTCAAGCCGCAGATCAGCGGAGTAGCGCTGCGCCTCATAGCCGCCTAACTGTTGATTACCACTATCCCAGATCATCCAGTGTTGTAGATTTTTAAAACGCAGAGAACCACTGAGTGTTAGCGTTTCCGCCAGATACAGCTGCGGACTCACCGACAGGCTTAGAACCCCCTGCTCGAGACTGTCGTACTCGTAGTTTATACGGGATTGAAATGTCAGGTCATCTCCCCGTGGACTGTCATATCTGGCTTCTAGCCAATATCCCGCGGGCCGCCTTAACAGGCCATTGCCGCGACTGATACGATCATCCCAGCCCACCGCTCTAGCACCAGCTTCAAGAGCCAGTTTGCGCGTCGACTTAAAGGTCCAAGCATGATCCCATTCGGTAAATAGCGTCAACCTGTCACCAGCACCGTTTTCTGTAGTACCAATCTCAACTACGGTGGTCGTTGAAAGAACTGATGAATCAGCCGCAAACTGCTGCTGGTCATGTTGAATAGAGGTAAAGAGCTCGTTGAAATCATTGCGCCGCATATAGCCCATATCGTTCATATCGAACTGATCGCCATAATGGGACATAAAGACTGCATACTGCCATTCGTCGCTGGGAGCATGGGTCCAAAGGGCCCAGCCAGCAATATCCTGAGTATCAATGTTGACCTGGCTGTTAAGTAGATTGCCGCGCTGCTGAATATCAGATGCCATAACCTGACCACGAACCTCTGTATTGCTATCTTTCTGCCAGATCATATCAACACCATGCACACTGGCATCGCGATCAAAGCTGGGCCGCTCTGTATAGGTCAGGCTGTGTCCGAGACTCAAACCTTCGGCTTTGTATTGCAGGCGGCTAGAAAAGAAATCTCCTCCCAGACTGCCATTGGCACTGTCCTCAATCACAGCAAAGGCGCCCATATCAGTGGATTCGCCAAAATGACTCAGCTTCGCTGCTATATCTATATCAACCAGTCCGTCGCTGCTGCCCGCCGGGCCAGCACCAATCCGTCTGGTGTAGATAATGCGATCACCATTGGGCACATTGACGCTAAATAACGACTGATTTTCGGTAAAGAATGGGCGTTTCTCGGTGACAAATGTTTCAAATGCCGAGAAATTTACCACCAAATCATCGCTCTCTACCTGACCAAAATCTGGGTTAAATGCACCGGTCAACTGGCTATTACTATTGGGCCGCCAAACAAAGTCTAGACCGGCATTAAATTGATCATCGGCGCCGTCTCCCGAAGCATCATGCAGATTGCTGGCATAGCTAGCATAGGGAAACCAGTCCAGTGTTGAGGCTGACACCTGATCCACAGTCAGCGGCTGCCAGTCTTCCATAAAGGTAGGCCGAGAGTAATAGGCATTGGGGTAAGCAAAGCGCAGAGATTCTTCAAAAACCACCCTAGAAAACCACACCGCTATATTCTTGCGCCCAGTATCAGAGCTGGTCATAGCGGCTATGGTCCAGGGAATATGCATTTCGCTATACCAGTAGTCACCCCGCGATGAGGTTTGCGAGTACCAGGTGCCATCCCAATCAGCAGAGTAGCTTCTTGGCGTAACAATACCATCCTGCTGGGAGTTAGCAGAGCCCACAGTAAAATCGTAACCAGCCTTAGCGGTGCCATCAAAATCGATACTGACTACGTTGCGGTCCGCCTCGATTTGCGAATCCCGCGCAAACTGTCGATTGATGCGTTTTACTGAGGCTGGCTGATAGTTTTTAAAACCAACAAAGATGCCATCTTGATTGGTAATCATACGCACCTCGGTGGCGTACTTTGCTGCATCCCCGGTCAGTGGCTCAACGGTAACAAAGTCTGTAAAGATCTCTGCTTTATCCCATTCGGGCTCATCCAAAACACCATCGATGCTGATGTCAGCACCAGCGTTTAGGGCTGTGATGAAAAATATACTTAGGCTTAATCTCAACAGGTAATAAATCTTTGGCATAGGTAGCTTTTTAATCTGTAGGTCTATCAAGCCTAAAGGCAGGTGCAGAGACTTTCTCGGCCATGCCCTCGCGCATCGACCCAATGATTTCTCGGCTAAGCTACCTAGAAGCTTGTGTTTAGGGAATGTTTTCTAGTTTTATTATTTTTGCGAGCCCAACGGCCTAACCGCTATCCCGCAAGGTCTCTAGTTTGCCCCTATTGAGTAATTTAATCTAGCCTTGCAACCTGTTGGGGGGGGAGCCTTAACGGTTAAGCGACTTTTTGTCTAAAGTATTTGGTACATCTATCCCCACTTTATAAAACCAAGAATCACCGTATAATCAGCTAGACGTTAGTATACAGGCTTAAACACTCAGCACTTATATTCCGCTCTGGGTAGCAAGTTTAGCTGCAATCGCCTAAGGTTGTGGATCAAAAACTACTGTCGGAATGAGATTTTATTATGACTATACAACGCGCAGTTACTACTGCAGTCTGGATTATGTTGTCGCTTTTTTGGCTGGCGTTTGCTGTCAATCTCGTGGCGCCCTTAGCTGGCTCAACGGGCGAGTGGATAAACAATATCGGACTGCTAATGATTGCTGTCCATATACTCGAGCTGGTTATTAACTACAAAAAACTCAAGGCCATCAACCATGCTTCAGCGAAGGATCTGCTGCTAATAATTCTCTTCGGCATTCTCTATTGGAAACCTCTGTTGGCGCAGCATCAGGTTAAGGGATAGGATTTATTATTGACTGACCGACTGCAGCTTCTCCAGTGCCAGAGGTAGGATCCGCGCGACAAACCTGCTGTAGGCGAGCTCTGAGGGATGTAATCCGTCAATGGCAACCAACTCCGGGTTGTCTAAGCCCTGCCGGGTGATATCAGTAATATAGACATATGAGAGCTCGTTCTCGGCACAGTATTGCTCTGCATAATCATTGTATAAATCAAGCTCATCACTAATTAGCTGCTGATTAAAATTCTGCCCAAAGGGTGTGAAAGCATAGTCGGGAATGGATACCACAATAAGTTTTGTAGCGTCACCACCCACCAGTGCAATCGCCGAATCGACTAACTCTGCGAACTCAACTTCATAGAGACTAAAGGGTTTGCTTTGCACCTGGTTGTTTACCCCAATCAGCAGGGTCACTAGATCAAAATCTGGAGTGAGTTCCGCCGCCTGAATAGCGCTTTTGAGATTACTAGTGGTCCAGCCAGTACGAGCGATAATCTGTAGTTCAAATGTATCCTGATCTGAGTAGGCAAACTTTAGACTATCTTTTAATTGCTCTGGAAAGCGACAGCTGCTGCAGACACGTTCGCCGATGGTATAGCTATCACCCAGAGCAAGCAGCTTAAAGTCTAGTGCGACCTCCCGATCTGTAGCAGTAAAAAATGCCCAGATAAGACCATACAGACTGACGTCCTCACCAAAGGCTGTGCTGTGCCCCGCTCCCTCGACAATAAAAAAGCGTACTTTTTTGTTGTTTAGACAGCCAGTATAGGTCGTTTCCTGAACCGCGCTGCCTCCCCATGTTAGTGCTCTGTTAAAGGGGCTCAAATCGCAGTTAAAGCTACTTGCCCAATTTTCAGCGCTGTTCTGAGCAGACATAAACTGACTGTTAGCTACGCCACTGCCACCATTAACGGGCACTAGTTCGTCAGCACTACCATTGACCTGAAACACCGAGACTGCCTGCAATGGCACAATGTCACCTATGGCCTGCGTCTGCTGACTAATTAGTGGCGCTATACCTGCAAATAGGGTTGTCTGCTTGGCTATTTTATTGACCAGCCCTGCGCCATTGGACACCCCTACTCCATAGACTTTATCCAAATTAAACAGCCCATTACCGTCAAGACTGTTGATAATCAAACGGACAAATTCGACATCATCAGCCAAGGTCTCATCGCTAACATTCCATCGCTGCTCATAGCCATCAGGAAATATGCCAATAAATTCTCCGGCATCAATCAAGCTAAGCACCTCGGAATCTGTCGCCAACCAGTCCTCACCAGTTCCGCCGGCGCCATGAAAAAACATCACCACAGGGTAGCTGTCTGCCTGCATATCTTCCGGGTATCGAATGCTATAGCTGCGCTCTACTAACTGCCCATCGATAGTTTGACTGAGGCTGTTATTTTCTGATCCTGAGGCCTGCTCTTCAACCGGACTGGGGGTCGGAGACAGCGAAGTCGATGCTGGAGAGGTTCCGCCCCCGCAAGCAGTGAGTACTAAAAGAATCAGCCAGACTAAGGGTCTCATAACAATTCCTAGGGTTAGCTTATTAGATAACGAGGTTGTAACCCGCCCTGACCAAGCCTGCGTTTTGGCAGCGGATTACCGTTTGCTGTAGATTGCGTACGTCTTTAATTGCACCATCAGATCATTAGTCTGCTCTCACCACTTAGCCCATGCCGCAGTACCCAGACAATATCTCTGCTCTGGCTGTGGTGATAGTTGGATTCTTTTATGCTTAGGCAGATTGGGGCAATAGCTCTACAGTCGATGTCAGACCATTACTATTTTCAAATTTAACCCTAAGATTATGTCGATAAAAAAGATTAACTAGGGCTTGCACGCTGGAAATTAAGTACTCGCCTTTAATTAGCTAAACTGGCTTCTCTACTGGCTTTGATAAGGTCTTAGGATCCACCGCCAGACCAAAAATTGCGCTATAGCCGGCACTCCGCTCGCGGTGCACGACTCCAGCGACTCCCACTAATTTGGTGCCGGGGCCAAAGGTCTTGGTTTCGCCAGAGTCGCGTTCAGTCACCGTCAACTCACCGGCCGTAATATAAGTCAACGAATCAAAATCGTGCCAATGGAAGTCATTGTTGACCGCTGGATAGTCTGCCGTAAACGGATAGTAACCTGCTGCTTTAATCTGCTCGTAAGCTTCGGCTTCATCGGTAAAGGTGCTATTTGATATCATTTTTAAGCTCCTATTATTGTCTTATTTGAGTCCAACGACTGTGCCTCTAGCCTGATAACCATGGTTACCGGTCGCTGATTATTCTGATGCCCTTTGCGTTGCTAGAGCCTTATCCAACATATCCACGAGTTGATCACGACTATAGCTGTGCGGGCCCCATTGATTTAACTCAACCAGCTGTTGAACCTTGGTGCCTATGGTAAGCGCCTGTGTCTGTTGATCGGGCGTCACCATGTAGCGACGCAGAGGATTGGCATCAAATAAAGCATGCATATAAGCGCTAGTCACTTCGTGAGGTTCCTTTAATGACAGCTCATAAGCTGCAGCCTGCTGATACTGTTGCTGCATTGCATCTGTGATCTCTCCACCCGCGGCTTCGACTCTAGCAAAATCGCGCAGGACAGAACTACGACGAATATAGGACTGATATGCGCCTGGTTCGATCACGCTGACCCAAACACCTGTGGATGATAGCTCATCGACCAATCCGTCAGTAAAAGCTTCAACCCAGTGCTTGCTGCCACTATAAGCACTGTAGCCACTATTGGTAATAATACCGGCAACGGAACCAGTGGTAGCGATACGCCCCTTGGACTCAACAACCAATGGCGCGAAGGCTTTTGTCACCCTGTACACACCCTCAACATTAACCTTATACACCTCGGTCTGTTGCTCTAAGGGGGTTACCAAAACCGGCCCACCACCGCCAATGCCTGCATTATTGACCAAGGCATAAAGGCCTAGACCCTGTTCTTTGACAAAGGCAACGGCTTGGTCAATCTGATCCTGTTTAGTCACATCAAGCCGCACGGCAATCATATTTTTAATAGCATTAAGCTCGGCCATTTCCCCATCGGTTCTGGCTCCCGCATAGACAAGATGGCCTTTTTTAGCGAGTGCCTCAGCTAAATTGCGCCCTATACCTGTGGTTGCCCCGGTGATTAAAATCGGTCCTTTCTGTAATTCTGCATTAGGATGATCGCTCGCCTGAGCCGGCAATATGCTAAGCAATGAACAGAAAATGAGTATCAGAGTATTTATACGCAACATAAGAAAATCCTAGAGTTGTTTGTAATGCTTTTACTTTATTCAGGGTTCAGTTACACATAATAATATCAATACGCGCCAATAGCTAAGAAACTGCTGCCAGCCACTGCTTAATTACTGCCTAAATAGGCTTATGGGAGCAGTCTCTTTTTTAGGTGCAGGCAGCATTGACTGTTTTTTTTGTCGTTATACATTAGATAACATTTTGAGCGGGAGGTTTAGGTAGTTAGGCTGCAGCCAGTCAGGGGATTTAGCCTCTCCTGAACCTATTTTCAAAGTATTAGCTGTGCTTTTTCTTATCAGATACCATGACTTTAAAATAGACCTGCTATCCAGACGAACTTACTTGGGGAATCGACACTATGCCAGCCTATCTAATCGCCCACTCGACAATAACCGACTCAGAAAAATTTCAGAAGTATGTTTCTGCCTCTGAGGATTCACTGTCTCTTTACGGCGGCAAGTACCTTTTGGGAGGGTCAGTAACCCAGGTGCTTGAGGGGAATCATGATAAATCTCGAACTATTATTTTCCAGTTCCCTTCGGCTGAACATGCAAAAGACTGGTATGGCAGCACAGAATATCAAAGCGTCAAGCCATTGAGGGATAATACTGGGGTATTTGATTTTGTGGTGCTTGATTCATTCTAGGCAGGCTAATAACGGTGCATGACTACCGCTTTATTTAGCGGTGAGGGGCATTAATTGTTAGCGCATTAAAGCGCGCTAACAAGTCCTGCGGACTGCCTGCGGCCTCCAAAATGCTGCGCTTTTTGTCGAACCCGACGAGGCTTCTCACCCTCTATCTCATCACAAATAAAATAGCCCCCTTTCGGGGGCTTTTTTATTTGGCGGTGAGAGAGGGATTCGAACCCTCGAAACGCTATTAACGCTTACACACTTTCCAGGCGTGCTCCTTCAGCCACTCGGACACCTCACCGTAAACTCGTGTCGTTTTCTATCTGGCAGACCAGATAGGAGCACAACCTGCTCTTGGGCCCAATTATTTCGCTGCTTGGAGGCCGTTTTGAAGCGCGCAACTTTACACAACTGAACCCTCAAAAGCAATCGAGAACTGGCTATAGCTTCAGATCTCGGCGCCAATAGAAAGCCGGTGCTAGACTAAAGCTATGACATGGAAAGAGATAGCTTACCCCTCACCTAAATCTCAGGAGCTTTACAGGCTAACAGTCTGTATCTGTGGTGCTATTATTCTACTGGGCGCCTGGCGGGTAACTGGCTATCACCCTGCTCTGCTAGTGCTGTTACCTGTTCTTTTCCTCTATCAGTTATCCAGTTATTTCATCTCTGGCTCATCGATAACAGCGCGCGTGCATCAGCGGCTATCGGTAATTATGGAGTTTGTGGATGGTGCGCTTACTGGCGTGCTTATCGCTTTTGTGGGTTTTGATCCGGTGCTTACAATCGCCTTTGGCCTGGCGTTTTTAATCACCATTATCAGCTCGCTTAAGGACACCGCGCCTGTGGATTTATTGGGTCTCTTTATGGGCATAGCCATCACCTACTGGCTGTCATCCATGGCAGTTATACCTGGTCAGGGGTCTCAGCTATTGATTCTGATGGTAGTTGCAGGATACTGCTTGATTCAGGCCAATATGGCCCGCCATGCACAGACTCTGCTGGCCGAGCAGCATGGATCAGTGCTGCGCCAAAATGAATGGCTGACTCTGAGAACCTTCCGTCTTTCGAAGTATCTTTCGCCGGCCCTGCGCAAAGCAATTTTAACCGGCAAAGATGTCCGCGCTGAGACTCAAGAAAAAATGCTGACTATCTTTTTCTCAGATATGGCTGGCTTTACTCGCCTCGCAGAAGAGCTTGATCCGGAACAGCTAACCTCGTTACTCAACACCTATCTTACGGAGATGTCTGAAATTGCTTTTCGGTTTGGCGGCACCATTGACAAGGTTATTGGTGATTCCATTATGGTGTTTTTTGGGGACCCGGAAAGCCGTGGCGTCAAATCTGATGCAACTACCTGCGTGTCAATGGCCATCGCTATGAAACGGGCTATGGAAGACCTGCAGACACGCTGGCGGGCCGAGGGCATCGGCAACCCACCTGCCCTGCGAATGGGCATTAACAGTGGCGTCTGTAAAGTGGGTAACTTTGGCACCGAGAACCGTCTCGATTACACCTTGCTGGGGCGCGCCGTGAATCTTGCCAGTCGCCTGGAATCTGCGGCGCAAAGTAATGAAATACTGATATCCAAAGAGACCTACGAACTAGTGAAGGATAGCGTGCACTGCCTCAACAAGGGCCAGATAGCGATTAAGGGCTTTGCCAAGCCGGTCGAGGTCTACCGAGCGGTAGACCTCCATAAGCATCTGCAAGAGGAGGCAGAGTTAGCCGCCAGCAAGATAAGTTCTGTAACCTAGTACAGGATTTGCCTATTCGTAGTCAGCGATTGATGGGCATGAACAAACCAGATTTCTATCCCCAAAGACATTATCAAGACGCCCGACTGGCGGCCAGTATTTAGTCTGACGCAGCGACTCTAACGGGTAGGCAGCCTGGCTGCGGCTATAGGCTCTCTCCCAGATGTCTCCAGAGACAATGGCTGCAGTATGGGGTGCGCCTACCAATGGGTTGTCCTCTAGCTGAAACTCACCATTAGCGACCTGATCAATCTCCTGCTTGATAGCAATCATGGCATCGCAGAACCGATCTAATTCTGCCTTTGATTCGCTTTCTGTAGGTTCAATCATCAGGGTGCCAGCAACTGGGAATGACATGGTTGGGGCATGGAATCCATAGTCAATGAGACGCTTGGCAATGTCATCAACACTGATTCCTATCTCGTCCTTGATCGGGCGCACATCAAGAATACATTCATGAGCGACACGACCATTGGCGCCAGTGTAAAGCACCTGATAATGATCTTGGAGGCGCTTGGCCATATAGTTTGCATTGAGTATGGCGACCTCAGTGGCCTGTTTAAGACCCACTCGGCCCATCATACGAATATACATCCAGGTGATGGGTAAAATGCTAGCGCTGCCAAAAGGTGCAGCTGATATCTGAGCGCCCTGTCGGATGCCAGTCTCGGATTCTTTGGGTAAAAATGGCGCCAGATGCTCGCCCACACCAATGGGACCTACACCGGGACCACCTCCGCCATGGGGAATGCAGAAGGTCTTGTGCAGATTGAGGTGAGAAACATCGCCTCCAAACTTACCAGGCTGACAGACACCCACCATTGCATTGAGGTTGGCACCATCAATATACACCTGGCCGCCATGGTCATGGACAATCTGACAGATCTCGGTGATATGCTCCTCAAAAACTCCATGGGTCGATGGATAGGTAACCATAATCGCCGCAAGACTTTCAGCATGAGCTGCAGCCTTGGCTGTCAGATCATCCACATCGACATTGCCCTGATCATCACATTTAACGACCACCACCTGCATACCGCACATCTGAGCTGAAGCCGGGTTAGTACCATGAGCTGAACTTGGAATCAGACAGATATTACGCTGGCTATCCCCGCGGCTCTCGTGATAGCCACGAATTGCCAGCAGACCTGCATATTCACCCTGGGATCCCGCATTCGGCTGCAGGGACATGGCATCGTAGCCGGTGGATGCACAGAGCATAGACTCGAGATCGTCGATCATGGCGCGATAGCCCGCTGACTGCTCGGCAGGCGCAAAGGGATGCATATTGGAAAACTCAGGCCAGGTAATTGGCAGCATCTCTGCTGTGGCGTTGAGCTTCATTGTGCAGGAACCCAGCGGGATCATGGCGCGATCCAGGGCTATATCTTTGTCAGACAGTCTGCGCAGATAGCGCAACATCTCGGTTTCTGAGTGATAGCTATTAAATGTAGGATGGCTCAGGAACCCATCAATACGCATAAGATCGCCAGGCAAAGCGCCACTAACATCTTCAGCGAGACTATCGAAGTCCAGATTCCCAAGAGCACTTTTATCGGCAATCAAAATTTCCCAGAGGGCCGCTACATCCTCAGGACCAGTGGTTTCATCTAGCGAAATGCCCAGAGTTTCATCATCTAGCTGGCGCAGATTAAATTCTTTCGCCTGCGCCGCCGCCAATATTGTGGCAGTGCGTTCTCCTGTATTGAGAGTCAGCGTGTCAAACCAGCTGCTATTGCTGGGCTCTATACCATTGAGACGCAAGCCAGCCGCTAATACTGAGGTCAGTAAATGAACCCGCTCGGCAATACGCTGAAGGCCCTTGGGACCATGATAAACCGCGTACATGCTGGCAATGACCGCCAAAAGTACCTGAGCTGTACAGATATTAGAGGTCGCCTTCTCACGGCGAATATGCTGCTCACGAGTCTGCAGGGCCAGGCGGTAAGCCGGGTCACCATTGGCGTCCTGAGATAGCCCCACCAAACGACCAGGCAGGCTGCGCTTATAAGCTTCGCGAGTCGCCATATAGCCGGCATGGGGGCCGCCGTAGCCCAGTGGCACACCAAAGCGCTGAGTGGTACCTATGGCAACATCTGCACCCAGAGATCCTGGAGACTCCAACAGCACTAGACTAAGAATGTCCGCGGCCATCACCACCAGACCCTTATGCTCCTGGACTTTGCTTATTACATCGCGATAGTTACGTATCTCTCCACTGGCGCCCGGATATTGCAGCAATGCACCAAAGGCTTCGCCCTGAAAATCATCTGGGTTGCCAACCTCAACCTGAATGCCCATGGGCTCGGCGCGGGTCTTGATAATATCAATCGTCTGCGGCAAGCAGTCCTGGTCAACCAGAAAGCGCGGTGATTTAGATTTAGACATGCGCTGACAGAGAGCCATGGCCTCTGCCGCTGCCGTACCCTCATCCAACATGGAGGCATTGGACATCTCCATACCCGTCAAATCGGTGATCATGGTCTGAAAATTAATCAAAGCCTCTAGACGTCCCTGGGAAATTTCCGGCTGATAGGGCGTATAGGCCGTGTACCAGGATGGGTTTTCAAGGATATTGCGCTGAATGACATTGGGCGTAATGGTGCCGTAATAGCCCTGACCAATAAATGTTTTAAAGACCTTATTGCGGCTGGCAATTTCCGCCAGCTCAGCAAGCGCCTGAGCCTCTGTACAGCCCTCGACAATACTGAGATCGTCCTGCATCGCAATAGCGGCCGGCACCACCTGATGAGTCAGTTGCTGCAAACTCTCACAGCCCAGACTACTGAGCATCGCCTGCTGGTCAGCTTCACCAGGACCCACATGGCGGGCAATAAATTCGCTGGCGTTTTGTAGATCGGCGAAGGTGCGTTTCTTCTGCAACATTGAGGGCTCCAATTACGTTTAAATTAATCTGCCGCGCCTATCCGCGGTAGTAGCGCTGTTTTACCAGTGGCATTTTTGTCACTCTTATAGGCCTGGGCTTGCCTCTTACCAGAGCATTGAGCTGAGTATCCAATGCTGCCAGCCCCGTGGGCACATAGCCCATGGCGATAGGTGCGCCTAATGTGGGACCAAATCCACCACTGGTAATCAGGCCAACCACTGCGCCAGAGGCATCGACAATTTCTGCCCCCTCGCGAACTGGAGCACGCCCCTCTACAAAAAAGCCAACACGTTTTCTGTCGACTCCCTGCGCCAGCTGATTAAGAATTTTTTCGGCACCGAGAAATCCACCCTGCTTGGCACCACCAATGCGACGGGACTTACTAATGCTCCAGCTAATGCTGGCTTCAACGGGCGATGTATCCAGATCTAAATCATGGCCATAGAGGCAGAGACCGGCTTCAAGACGCAGAGAATCACGAGCGCCCAGCCCTACCCACTTGACCGCTTCAAACGACAGCAGTAGATCCGCTAGCTGCTTAGCTTCAGCAGCAGCTACGGAAATTTCAAATCCATCCTCACCGGTATAACCAGAGCGCGTGATATAGCAGTCCATGCCTTGGATACTGAGAGACCGGCCGTTCATAAACAGAAGTTTATTGGCCTCTGGCGCCAACTCAGACATCACCTCTTGGGCACGCAAGCCCTGCAGAGCAAGCAGCTGACGATCAGCCAGGTGCTCGATGTTGAAATGCGGCAGATGCTGACGCAGGTGGGCAATATCCTGTTCTTTACAGGCAGCATTAACGACTAGAAAAAATACATCCTCAGCCCAGCGCGTCACAATTAGGTCGTCAGAAATTCCGCCAGCCTCTGTGGTAAAGGTGGCATAGGTCTGCTGATGGAGTGCCAGGGCCTCGAGATCAACTGGCATAAGTCGTTCAAGCGCGCGGGCCACGCCCTCACCACTAACGACTACCTGTCCCATATGAGAGACATCGAAAAGCCCAGCATTGTCTCTGCAATGCAGGTGTTCCTGCATAATACCGTCGCTGTACTGCACTGGCATCGAATAGCCAGCGAAAGGCACCATCTTACCGCCTGCCGCCAGGTGGTAATCATAGAATCTGGTCTGTTTGAGCACTCTATCTTCAGGCATAGCAACGTCTTTTTTGGGCTATGAAAAGCGAATAATAGAGCTTTAGTTAAAATTTGTTAAATTAATAGATATAATGTTGGTATTAATAATTTAAATGCACGGGTGAGCCATGAAAAATCTACCCATGGAATTGCTGCGAGCCTTCGTTTCGGTGGCCCAACTAGAGAGCTTTACCAAGGCCGGCGAGATACTGGGCAGGTCTCAGCCTGCGGTGAGCCTGCAGATACAGAGGCTTGAGGAGTTGGTCGCTGAGCCACTGCTGGCCCGCAATGGTAAAAGCTTAGAGCTGACCGAGGCTGGCAGCAATCTCTATAGCTATGCCAATCAGATATTGACGCTGAATGATCTGGCGATTAGTGAACTATCGAAAAGTGCCGTGTCGGGGAAAATTCGCCTGGGTATTCCCAGTGAGTTTGCCACCATACTATTGCCTAAGATTGTCAGCCGCTTTGCCAAGGCCTATCCCAATATTACGCTGGAAGTGAACTGTGAGCTGAGCAAGAACCTACTCTCTAAAGCTGGACGAGATCAACATGATCTGATTCTCGCGCTTGAAGACAACCCCTCAAAGACCTGGTCAGATCTGGTTAAAACAGACAGCTTGGTGTGGGTATCAAGCCCCGACCACGTTACCCACAGAGCACCTGTAGTCCCGCTTATAGCTGCGGCTCAGGGCTGCCTCTATCGCCAGCGTGCTACCACATTGCTAGATTCGATCAAGCAGCCCTGGCAAATTGTCTACACGATTCCCGACCTGAGCGGCATTCAGCATGCGATTCAGGAGGGACTTGGGGTCACGGTATTGGCAAAGAGCACGGTACCAGAAAACCTGCGAATCCTCAGCCCATCAGCGCGCTTTCCAGATCTGGGTAAGGTCGGTATTAGTCTGGTCTTCTCTCGGGGCAAAAAACGCAATGAGGCTACTATGTTACTGGCGGAATTTTTGCGCACAAGTCTCGCCTAAACCGCCGATATTAGCATTGACCGAGCAGAATACAGCCGAGAATCAAACTATTGCCGCTCCTGACGAAAGGCTGGAGGCATGCTGATATGACTACTGCGAAAAGGGTTTATGTCCAGACCACCACGGCGCATATAGCGGGCGTATACGCTTAATTCTGAGGGCTGGCAGCGCTCTAAAATATCCATGTATATTTTCTCCACGCACTGCTCGTGAAAGTCCTGATGCTGCCGAAACGAGACTATGTATTTTAATAGCTCATCGCGATCAATAGCCGGACCCTGGTAACTGATATACAGGGAGGCCCAGTCCGGCTGATCAGTCACTGGACAGTTTGTTCTAAGCAGGTGCGAATACAGCGTCTCTGTGACTATTTTTTGACTATCCGCTTGCAGCAGACCACTGTCCGGTTCATAGCGGTCAATTCTCACTGGTCGCTGATCCAAACAGATACCACTGGGCTCAGACACAGGTTTAAGGCCGTTATATTCGCCGGGGTCGTAGAGCACCACGTCGACAGTAGAGCCTGTGGCAGCAGAGAGATCGGCCAGAATCAACTCAGACACTGCCTCTCTGGAAGCAAGCTGGGTCTGATTGAAGGAGTTTAGATACAGCTTAAGCGACTTTGACTCAACAATGGCTGCACTGGTGCAGGGAATAAAAAACTCCCCTATGGCGATCTGAGGCAGCCCTGCGGGGTTTAACCAGGAGATCTCAAAAGCCGTCCAAATATCTAGGCCCTTAAATGGCAACTCGGCATCATTACTCTGGTGGCGAGCCTTGCTGCGAGGAATCGGATAGAGTAACCCCGCATCGTACTGGTCTTTGTACTGAGTCTGCTTGCCCAGCCCGGTATCAGAGTAGTTCGCCATTAACTGCGCAACCTCGAACCCTTCTCCAGTAACCTGAGGGCCACTGCAAAAAGTACCACCGAAAACATTGCAACCATTGCAAAGGACCAGGCCACGTTAATGTCTGTTATACCTACCATGCCATAGCGGAAGGCATTGACCATATACAGAATCGGGTTAATCAGAGAGACAGACCCCCAGAAGTCGCCGAGCAGATCAATAGAGTAGAACACCCCGCCCAGATAGATTAATGGTGTCAGCACAAAGGTCGGGATAATAGAAATATCATCAAAACTGCTGGCAAAAATAGCATTGATAAGCCCCGCCAGGCTGAACATTAATGAGGTCATTAGCACTATGCCTATGGTGATCGGCAAACTGTGCAGGCTAAAGTCGGCAAAGTATAGCGACAGAACTGTCACCATAGCGCCTACGCCCAGGCCACGACTCATGCCTCCCACCACATAGCCGAGGAGAATAATCCAGTTCGGCGTTGGCGAAACCAGTAGCTCTTCGATATTACGCTGGAATTTAGAGCCGTAAAAAGACGAGACCACATTGGAATAGGAGTTGGTTATGACCGACATCATAATTAACCCTGGGGCCACAAACTGGATATAGGGCAATTGCGACATCTCACCAATTCGCGAGCCTATCAGTTTTCCAAAAATTACAAAATATAGCACTATGGTGATAATAGGGGGCACCAGAGTCTGGGGCCAGATCCGTAAAAACCGATGAATCTCACGACGCACAATGGTACTAAAGGCGATCCATTTTTGACTGTTATCCATGCGCTTTCTCCTGCAGGTTTTTCTCTACCAGATCGAAAAATAACTCCTCGAGGCGGTTGGTCTTATTGCGCATGCTCACCACGTGAATACTCTGCTCACTGAGCGTTGCAAAGAGCTCATTGATTGACTGAGATTTCTCAATGTCAACTTCCAGACTGTGACTGTCAGTCTGCTTGAGAGGGTACCCCTCCACCTCAGGACAGCTATCTAATGTCTCCCTGGTATCCAGAATAAAGGTTTCTTTGTTGAGCTGTTTTAATAACTCTCGAATGCTAGTGTTCTGGACAATGGTGCCATGGTCAATAATCGCAACATTACGACACAGGCTCTCCGCTTCTTCGAGATAATGGGTGGTGAGAATAATAGTGGTGCCCTGTCGGTTAATCTCCTGCAGAAACTCCCACATGGAGCGACGCAATTCGATATCTACGCCCGCCGTTGGCTCATCCAACACCAGCAGCTTCGGCTCATGAATCAACGCCCGGGCTATCATTAGTCGACGCTTCATACCACCAGACAGTGTTCGCGAAGCTATGTCCCGCTTGTCCCACAGAGCCAGCTGTTTGAGATATTTCTCCGCTCTCTCTGCGGCAACACGATACGGAATGCCATAGTAGCCAGCCTGATTAATCAGAATATCAATCGGCTTTTCAAACTGATTAAAGTTAAACTCCTGGGGTACCACACCAACAAACTGTTTGGCCGCACTAAAGTCCTGGTCTATATCCTGGCCGAATACCTTGACTGAGCCGCCTGTTTTTCGCACCAGGGAACAGATAATTCCGATGGTAGTCGACTTGCCGGCACCATTGGGACCAAGCAAAGCAAAGAAATCGCCGGGGGCAACATTGAGGTCAATGCCTTTGAGGGCCTGAAAACCGTCCTCATAGGTCTTGCTAAGCTGGCTAATAGCCAGCGCTGGTTCATTTGTCTGTTTCAAAGGAGTATGTCCAACTGGGTTATATTTCACAGCGGATATTGTAACTGGCTGGGTAAACTATGTCTGGTTTTAACGCGTATTTTAACTAGTTAGCAATTATTAATGCGGGCATAATGGTCACGCACAGTGAACAGTCAAATGGGCCGTCATGCCACGCAAAACTATCCATCGTTTTTTACCTGATATCGGCAAGCTGCTCGATCGCTCTTCGCTGCGCTGGGTGAATCGTTTGACCCATGATCCCAATCTGTTTCATCTCAATAGACACTCGGTTTCTCTGGCCGTCTTTGTCGGAATTTTTTGCGCCTTTATCCCGCTGCCAGCACAGACATTAATCGCTGCGCTTATGTGCTTCTGGCTGGGTGCTAACCTGCCCATTGGCTTGATCGTTATCTGGATTAGCAACCCGGTCACCATACCTCCTATGTTCTATCTGACTCACAGGCTGGGTAGCTATTTGCTGGGCACTGAACCGACAGAATTTACTATGGCGCTGAGCTGGGAATGGTTTTCTAATCTTGGGATGGGGATTCTACTACCGCTATTGACAGGCAGCCTGCTGTGCGGAGTTATTTTTGCCGCTATTGGCTATTTTGCAATTCTCTTCCTGTGGCGCTGGAAGGTGGTTAAGAACTGGGAAGCGCGCAAGGATCTGCGCCTCAAAAGAAAGCACGGCAGCTAGCCCTCGAAGCGCAGCTCCTCAGCGGGCACCATGCGACTGGCGCGCAGCGCTGGGTATATGGTCGCCAGCACTGTCAATAGAATAGCCACCGCCGCCACCGCAATAACATCAGGCCAACGTAAATCTACAGGGACAAAGTCAATCGGATAGATTGCACTATCCAGAAAGCGCATCCCCAGTAATGACTCAAACCAGACCACCAGATCTGCGACCCAGAAACTGCCCGCTACGCCGACGGCAACACCCAGGCTAATACCAAACACACCTATCATAGCGCCCTGAATTAAAAACAGCCGCACCAACTCCGCCCTTGAAAGCCCCAGGGTCTGCAGAATAGCGATATCTTTGCGCTTGTTGATCACCGACATCATCAGCATCGAAACTACATTAAACGCCGCAATGGCGACAATCAGAAAGATAAGCAGCCCAACCATATTTCGGGATAGCTGAATCGCCTGATAGAGATTGCCATGGGTCTGAAACCAATCCCTAAAGCCATACCCAAAGGGCAACTGTTCAATAAGCTGGAAGCCAATTTGGCGCGCATCGAATTGATCGTCAATCTGTAGCCTAAAGCCCTGCACCAGACCGGGCTGGCCGGCAATCTCTGCAACCTGCTCTAGCGAGGCCAGACCCAACCTCTGATCCAACTCTGTACGGGTCGAAAAAAGACCCTTAACCAAGAAGGGATGGACTGCAGTTCGCGCACCGTTGGCACCGGGGATAATCAAATTAACCCGTTGGCCAGCCAACAGATTTAACTCCTCCGCGAGGGGCTCTGGCAGTAATAATTCATTGGCACCGGGTAGCGTCAAGCTCTGATGCTTTAGGGTCATCTTCAAGCCCTCTGGCACTGCATCAGCGGCAAGGCCCAGTAGCTGTATCGGCTTGGATTGCTGGCGGCTGTGAATCAGCCCCTCCACCTGATTAAATGGCGTGACTTCGGTGACATGCTCCAGCCCGGCAATCAGCCCCTGCTGAGCCTGCCAGTCGTCTATGCCGCTGCTATGAATCAGCTGTATCGGCGGCACTACAGCTAAGATTCGCTCCCGCAGCTCGCGATCAAAGCCATTCATCACCGACAGTACAATCACCAGTAAGGCCACTCCGAGCGCCAAACCGGCAATCGCCAATAAAGAGATAAAAGATAGCAACAGATTACCGCGCCCACCAGCCGTAAAATAGCGCAGGCCCACAAACAGCGGCACCGACCTAAACAATCTGTGGCTCCACAATATCTCCAGATACCATCTGCAGGGTCCCATCCACTAGACAGAGGGTACGATCCATAAGCGCGGCTATTTGAGGGTCATGAGTTACCACTACAAATGAAATAGCCAGGCTGCTGTTCAGCTCCATCAGCATCTCTAATAGTGCAGCCGCTGTATGGGGATCGAGATTACCTGTGGGCTCATCCATCAATACCACCGAGGGCTCAGTGACCAGGGCCCGAGCGACAGCAAC
The DNA here is from genome assembly GCA_965656965.1 of uncultured Porticoccaceae bacterium. GTDB lineage: Bacteria > Pseudomonadota > Gammaproteobacteria > Pseudomonadales > Porticoccaceae > HTCC2207. The sequence continues at coordinate 73,180 of CBFHMK010000002.1, read as the reverse complement.
CCGCTGACGCTCACCACCGGAGAGTTCAGCAGGCTGATGATTAAGGCGCTCTTTGAGACCCACCCTAGTTAACAACTCAGTCGCGCGGCGGCGCGACTCCGCGACAGAAAGGCCACCAATTAGCAGAGGCAATGCGACGTTCTCCAAGGCAGAGAACTCCGCTAATAGATGATGGAACTGATAGACAAAACCAACATGCTGGTTGCGCCAGGCGGCACGCTGGGATGCATCCAGATTACTCCAGGGCTCGCCACAGAGGCTAACCGTCCCGGAATCTGCATTATCTAACCCCCCCAAAACATTGAGAAGTGTGGTCTTACCTGAGCCCGATACGCCGACAATAGCAAGTTTCTCGCCCCTGGCAATATCGAGATTAACGCCCTGGAGCACGGCTAGCTGGTTGTCAGCCTGCTGGTAACTGCGGCACAGGTCGCTGGCGACCAGTACAGAATTATTATTGGTCATAGCGCAGAGCCTCCGCTGGCAATACCTGACCCGCTCGCCAAGCGGGATAGAGAGTGGCTAAAAAGCTAACAAAAAACGCACTACCGACCACCATTGCGACATCGCCAAGGCGCACCTGAGATGGCAGAGCACTGATTAGATACACGGATGGGTCGAATAGATAAACCCCAGCAGCAGATTCGATAAAGCCCACAATATCCCCTATAAAAAACCCCAGTATGCAGCCCAATACAGTGCCGGCAAAAATACCAAGACTGGCCACGGCCATGCCCTGAACCATAAACACCTGAATCACCAGATGGGAGGACGCACCCAGGGTTCTTATCACCGCTATATCCCTGCGTTTGTCAGACACCATCAGCACTAGGCTGGCAATAATATTAAAGGCGGCGACCGCAATAATTACCGACAGCAAGAGGCTGACGACAAGTTTTTCCATAGCCATTGCCTGAAACAGGGTTCCCATAGCCTCTGACCAGGAACGCCAGCTTGCATCGGGCAGCTGCGACTGACTGTTTTGTCGCCAGCTATCAGCCTGATAGGCGTCTGCAAGCTGTACCTGAAACCCCGGATAGCGATCGCCAAGCTGCAACAGTCGCCGCGCATCCTGCTGATGAACAAAACTTACCGAGCTATCTACCTGAGCACCCACCTGAAATATGCCGATTACAGTCAGGGTTTTCATACGCGGAAAAATGCCCGCTGGCGTAACGCTTACCTGGGGCATAGTCAGCTGTAGCCTGTCACCAACAAAAACGCCTAGCCGACGAGCCACCTGACTGCCTAACACAATGCCAAATCCACCTGCCTGCAATTGCTCAGCATAGCCCGCCAGCATATTTTCCTTGAGCAGCTCTGCATTGGGCCAAAGTGGATCTAGCCCCTGCATCATCACCCCTGTCTGCTGGGACTGGTAAGATAGCATAACGAAGCTCTGTACCATTGGGGTTACCGACAGCACGGATGATTGATCTGCCACTAGCCGTTGATCCAGCTCGGCTATTTCGGCACTGGAAAAACCCTCAGCACGAGTAGCCGTAACATGGGGTACCACCTGAAGCAGGCGACTTTTAATTTCGCGGTCAAAACCATTCATTACCGACAGCACAACAATCAGTGCCATAACCCCCAGAGCCATCGCTAGTAGTGAAAAACCGGAGATAAAGGACACAAATCCTTCTCTGCGTTTACTGCGGGTATAACGCAAGCCGATAAAGAGTGGGAGGTTTTTAAACATGCAGGGATTAAACCCGAAAGCCCGACCACAAACAATATGCAGTCCATATCAGTAATGCCAATCAATCGAGGTTTTGCCAGCAGCTATGGCCTACAATTAGGCCATCAATCAATCGCTAGACAGGATGTTAAGCATGAAACAGATGGTTTTAGCCGCAGTATTTATTATCTGCAGCGCTGAATTATTGGCCGGACAGCAGGCCGATAACAGGGCTGCGCCAATCGTCGAAACCCTTATCGAAACAGTCACACTGCCCCTCGGAACTCAGACAACAAATTCAGATTTGCGGCTGCCACAGCGGGGAGACAGCAAACAGAGGGTGTTGGAGACCCAGGGTGAACCTCAAGAAATGGTCGCGGCAATCGGCGACCCACCCATTTCTAAGTGGGCCTATGCCGATTTTGTCGTCTTCTTTGAACAGGATTTAGTGCTACACGCCGTAGTAAAAAGAAAATCCCCAACCAGCCAATAACCAGCGACGCTTATTTCTGCTTGTCACCAAAAACACGGTGCTGGCGGCTGACACGATTTAAACCGTTCATTGAAGCAATTCGGTAGGCCTCTGCCATGGTGGGGTAATTAAAGGTGGTGCGCAGGAAATACTTAATACTATTGGCTTCACCCTCTTGATTCATAATAGCCTGGCCAATATGAATAATTTCCGCCGCCTCTGCTCCAAAGCAATGGATGCCGAGAATTTCCAGAGTATCCTGATGGAAAAGTATTTTGAGTATCCCCACTTCTTCGCCAGAGATATGGGCGCGAGCGGTATCCTTGAAATAGGCACGGCCAATTTCATAGGGAATCTTTTTCTCAGTTAGCTCTGCTTCATTTTTACCCACAAAACTAATCTCAGGAATAGTCCATATACCTGTGGCCACATCATCAACACGATACTGGTCTTCGGTTCCGCACATGTGGGCGGCAGCAAAGCGACCCTGATCATAGGCAGCTCCTGCCAATGCGGGCCAACCTATGACATCGCCAACTGCGTAAATATGCTCTACCGCGGTCTGATAATCTTTGTTGACCGCTAACTGGCCCCGCTCATCAGCCTCCAGACCGACATTTTCGAGGCCTAAATTCTTGGTATTACCTGACCGGCCATTGCTCCACAACAGAGCCTCACCATGAATCCGCTTACCAGACTTAAGCTCAATAGTGACGCCATTTTCACTGGTGGTCACGCGCTCATACTCTTCATTGTGGCGCACCATCACATTGAGATCTCTAAGGTGGTAGCTGAGCGCATCGGAGATTTCATCATCCAGAAAGCTCATCAACCATTCTCTGGTATTAATCAGATCAACCCTGGTATCCAGGCCTGAAAAGATAGAGGCATATTCACAGCCGATAACCCCGGCCCCATAGATAATAATGTTGCGAGGCGTACTATCCAGGGTCAGAATACTGTCGCTGTCAAAAATCGCCGGATGACTAAAATCAATATCATCGGGTCTATAGGGGCTAGAGCCTGTAGCGATCAGAAAATTATCCCCTCTAACCCTGATTACTTTGCCATCCTTGTCAGTAACGGAAATTTCATGGGGATTTTCAAATTTTGCGCGACCAATATGCATCTGCACTCGATAGCGCGCATAGCCCTTGGTACGACCCTGAACCTGCTTGGTAATCACATCGTCTGCGGCTTTCATGACCTGGGGAAAGGAAAACCATTTGGGATCACCCACCGCGCGAAACATCGGCATGGTGTTGTACTGCATCATACGGCGCACTGAGTGCCGCAGAGCCTTTGAGGGAATAGTACCAAGATGGGTACAGCCGCCGCCTGCCATAGCTCTCTCATCCACTACAGCAACTTTCCAGCCCAACTTAACTGCGCTCATGGCGGCGCCTTCTCCCGCGGGGCCGCTGCCGATAACCACTAGGTCATAGGAAAAATCAGACTTACTCACTTAGTATCCTTATTCGATTCTGCAGCATTGTAAGCCATGGAGGAGATCCCCGAATTTGTTTGCTCGTCACATTTATTCGGGTCGCCGCCACAGATGTCACAGTTGTAGTTGTCCTCTCCAAGGGCCGCACCAACACCACCGCAGGAACCGGAGATGGGCTTACCGCCCATCAGCACGCCAATTGCCATAGCGGCAATAAGCAGCCCAAACATCAGAATCGTCAGTAAAATCTCAGCCATGGCGTTAAATCTCTTGTTGCCTGTTTAGAAAGGGCTCGAAAGCCGCACTACTGATGGCCTTAAAACCATCGCCATCTTTAACCAGCATATACACTGGCAACTGCAACGTCTCTGCCAGGGCCATGCCCTGCTCCTCACCTAACACCATTAAAGCCGTCGCCCAGGCATCTGCATAAGCACAGGTCTGCGCCAATACAGTCACCGAGGCCAGACTGTGGGTAATCGGCCGACCGGTCCGTGGATCAATCGTATGAGAATAGCGCTTGCCATCTTTTTCAAAGTAATTTCGATAATCGCCAGAGGTGGCCACAGCTATATCCCGGGCAGCAATAACCCGCTGCACCTGAGGCATTAGCGTTGGCATTTCCACCGCAACACGCCATGCCTGACCCTCTGGGTTAGAGCCACCGAGACGCATCTCCCCGCCTACTTCTACTAAGTAGTCAGGCAGTGCCAACATTTCAAGCAAATCAGCGACCAAATCAACAGCGTAACCCTTGGCCACCGCGGATAAATCAAGGCGCACCGGTTTGTGCTTGCTAATAAGCTGCGCAGACTGCTGCAGATGTTCAAAACCGATACGCTCAAGTGCCAGTGCAATCGCATTGTCCCCGGGAACAACATCTAAAGCCGGCGCTGGCCCAAAGCCCCAAAGATCTACCAGGGGGCCAACGGTGGGATCAAAAGCCCCGGAAGTCTGCTCCCAGACATCCTGGCTTACTTCAAGTACCTGCGAAAATTCATGGCTAATAGCCTGCTCTACATCGACTGGCAGCTGATTAAAACGGCTAATCTCGGAGCTTGGCTTGTAGGTCGACATAGACAGGTCAACCAGATCCAGAGCTGCATCAATACGCTCTGCCAAATCATCTGGTGCCGGCTGATCAGCGACTACCGTAATATGGTAGCTGGTGCCCATCTTGGTACCAGAGATTTTGATGATCTCTGGTCTAGAGTCACAGCCGGAAAGCGCCAGCAGACAAAAAGCAACTAGCGCAGAAAGAAAAAACGAGGCCCTGTTAGGAAGCCCCGTTAATTTTGTATCCAACAACCGCTTACCCACCAAAGTCATCGAGGAAAATGTTCTCCTGTTCGACGCCTAGATCAATCAGCATCTTAACCACAGCCGCATTCATCATAGGTGGCCCGCACATGTAAAACTCGCAGTCCTCTGGTGCTTCATGATCCTTCAGGTACTGCTCGAAGAGAACATTGTGAATAAAACCAGTCAGACCGTCCCAGTTATCTTCTGGCTGGGGATCTGACAGAGCCAGATGCCAGTCAAAGTTATCATTCTCAGCGGCGAGAATATCGTACTCGTCATCATAGAAACATTCGCGCAACGAACGGGCACCATACCAAAAGCTGATCTTGCGGTCAGACTTGATCCGCTTAAGCTGATCGAAGATATGCGAACGCATTGGCGCCATACCTGCACCACCACCAATAAACACCATCTCGTTATCAGTCTCTTTGGCAAAGAACTCACCGAAGGGGCCGTACACGGGAATCTTGTCTCCTGGCTTGAGGCTAAAGACATAGGATGACATCTGGCCAGGGGGAATGCCCGTCGAGCCAGGAGGCGGAGTGGCGATACGAATATTAAACTTAACCACACCTTTCTCGTCCGGGTAGTTAGCCATGGAGTATGCGCGAATCACCGTCTCGTCGACAATCGACTCATGCTTAAAGAAGTCAAATCGCTCCCAGTCACCGCGGTACTCTTCTTCGATATCAAAGTCAGAATACTTAATATGGTGGGGGGGACATTCCAGCTGCACATAACCACCGGCGCGGAACTTTACATCTGCACCCTCAGGCAGTTTCAAGGTCAGCTCTTTAATAAAGGTGGCCACATTGGGGTTGGATTCAACTTCACATTCCCAGCGCTCAACACCAAATACCTCTTCAGGCACCTCAACATGCATATCCTGCTTGACCGGAGTCTGACAGGAAAGTCGCCAACCTTCAGCGGCTTCGCGACGATTAAAGTGGCTCTCTTCGGTGGGCAACATAGAGCCGCCACCTTCAGTGATAATACATTTGCACTGGGCACAGCTACCACCGCCGCCACAGGCAGAGGGCAAAAACAGCCCTGCATTTGATAGGGTCTGCAGCAGTTTGTCGCCCGCAGGTACAGTGATGGTTTTCTCACCGTTGATCACGATATTGACATCGCCAGAGGATACCAGCTTGCTGCGCGCCGCTAGAATAAAGGCAACCAGAGCCAGTATCACGACGGTAAACATGCCTACGCCAAGAATAATTTCTGTATTCATATCTTAATGCTTCTCCGTTATTACAGGGTCGTCGTTAAATACCTATAGATCTATGCCGCCAAAGGACATAAAGCCGAGAGAAATCAGACCTACGGTAATAAATACGATACCCAAGCCCTGTAGGCCTTCTGGAATATCACTATATTTTAATTTTTCACGAATGCCTGCCAGTACCGCAATAGCCAGTGCCCAGGAAGTACCAGAGCCAAGGCCATAAACCACAGATTCTGAAAAGTTAAAGCCACGCTCCGCCATCAGCAGAGAGCCACCCAAAATGGCACAGTTCACCGTAATCAATGGCAGGAACACGCCGAGGGCGTTGTACAGAGCCGGCACATATTTATCCAGCACCATCTCCAGAATCTGCACCATGGCGGCGATAACACCAATAAAACACAGATACATCAAAAAGCTAAGATCCACATCCGGCAGACCAGCCCAGGCCAGTGCACCATCGGCCAGCAGGTAATTCAGCAGCAGGTTATTGACCGGCACAGTAATAGTCTGCACCACAATAACCGCAATACCCAAGCCGATAGCAGCGTCGATTTTCTTTGACAGAGCCAAAAAGGTACACATGCCCAGGAACATGCTCAGGGCAATGTTATCGATAAAGATCGAGCGAACTAAAATACTCAGATAATGTTCCATTAGGCCACCTCGCTCGGACGACTATTGGCAGTAATTTTGAAGTCGGGCTGCTCCACCTGCTTTTTGTCATAGATACGGATCACCCAGATCAACAAACCGATCAGGAAGAACGCACTGGGCGCCATTAGCATCATTCCGTTAGCAACATACCAGCCACCATCGGTGGTCAGACTCAGGACTTCATAGCCCCACAGTTTGCCGGCACCAAACAGCTCGCGGAAAAACGCCACCACCATCAGTATCATGCTGTAACCCAGGCCATTGCCTATGCCATCGTAGAAACTGGCCATCGGCGGATTTTTCATGGCGAACGCTTCCGCGCGACCCATGACAATACAGTTGGTGATAATCAGACCCACAAATACCGACAGCTGCTTGCTGATATCGTAAGCCACAGCCTTCAATACCTGATCCACCACAATTACCAGAGAGGCAATAATGGTCATCTGCACAATAATGCGAATGCTGCTGGGGATATGGTGGCGAATTATAGAAACAAACAGATTGGCGAAGGCGGCCACGGTGGTCAGTGCCAGGCACATTACAAAGGCCACTTTCATGCTTGAGGTTACCGCCAGCGCTGAACAGATTCCCAGAATCTGCAGTGCCACCGGATTGTTGGCAACAATAGGTTCCAGTAAGGTGTCTTTAACGTTGGACATTGTTTAGGCCTCCCCAGATTTTAAAGAATTGATCAGCGGTCTAAAGCCCTGATCACCCAGCCAGTAGCGCACCAGATTATCCACGCCTCTGGTGGTCAATGTGGCACCGGCCAGACCATCGATCTGTGACTCAGAACCAGCGCGGCTCATGTCGGCTTTACCTTTCAACACGGTGATGGCCAGCTCGCCCTGATTGTAGGCCTGCTTGCCCACCCAGCTGGCTTTCCATCTCGGATTGTCCACTTCGCCACCCAGACCTGGGGTCTCGGTATGCTCATAGAAACCAATACCGGCGACAGTCTCAAGGTCAGCTTCGAGAGCCAGAAATCCGTACAGAGTCGACCACAGGCCATAGCCTTTGATCGGCAGGATAATTTTCTCAATACCCTGATCACCCTCAACCATATACACCGTGGCGTAATTGGCGCGGCGCTTGATCTTGGCCGGATCCTGCTTGGGATCCAGAGCTATGGAAAGGGCCGGGTCTTTTGACGCCTTGCGCTGATCATAGGTTGCCGCATCAACGGCATCGGTAAACTCACCGGTCTGCAGATCAACCACACGGGTGCTGATCTGCTCAAACTGAGTCTCAATAGACACACCCTCTTGCAGTAGACCTGCAGAGGCGAGAATATTGGTTTTCAGATCCAGCAGCTTGTTCACTTCCTGAGTGGGTCGCAAGATAACCGCGGCACTGGAAACCACCACAGCGCAGACCACACAGAGCGCAAGTGCTACGCCAAATGTTTTAGAAATACTGTCATTACCCACGAGCCAGTCTCCTTTTAATGTTGCCCTGCACAACCCAGTGGTCGAACAGTGGCGCAAATAGATTGGCAAACAAAATAGCCAGCATCATGCCCTCAGGGAAAGCCGGATTAACCACCCGAATCAATATCACCATGACACCAATTAAAATGCCGTACCAAAACTTGCCAGTATTGGTCATCGCCGCAGACACGGGGTCCGTAGCCATAAAGATAGCACCAAAGGCGAAACCACCGATTACCCAGTGCCAGTAGAACGGCATGGCGAACATAGGATTGCTGGATTCTATGCTATTAAACAACATAGACAGCAGGGCTGAACCCACCAGAACACCCGTGATAATTCGCCAAGAGGCGATGCGCATCACCAACAGAAGCACCGCACCCATCAAAATAGCCAGCGTTGAGGTCTCGCCGATCGAGCCCTGAATGGTCCCCAAAAATGACTGGGTCCATGAGGCCGTTTGCTGAAGCGCATCCATACCATCGGCAGCAGCGACAGATAACATAGTCGCTCCTGTGTAACCATCCACTGCAGCCCAGACCGCATCACCAGACATATAGGCTGGGTAAGCAAAATAAAGGAAGGCTCGACCAGTAAGTGCCGGGTTTAAGAAATTCTTGCCTGTGCCCCCAAATACCTCTTTACCAATCACAATACCGAAGCTGATACCCACAGCGACCATCCAAAGAGGTAGGTCCGGCGGGCAGCAGAGCGCAAAAAGGATTGAGGTAACAAAGAAGCCCTCATTGACCTCATGACCACGGACAGAAGCAAACAGAACTTCCCAGAAGCCACCGACAATAAAGGTCGTCATGTAGATTGGCAGGAAGTATGCCGCTCCATGCACCATGTTGTCCCAAACGCTGTTGGCATCATAGCCAGCCAGAAGGCCTATAAACAGGCCACGCAGTCCCTCTTGGGAAACCATACCCATGTCCGCCATGATGGTATTGGCCTGAAAGCCAATATTCCACATGCCAAAGAACATGGTGGGGAATGTTGCCAGCCACACAGTGATCATCACGCGCTTAAGGTCGATGCCATCGCGCACATGAGAACTGTTCTTGGTGATGTCTGAAGGCTTGTAGAGCGCTGTATCTACGGCTTCAAAAAGCGCATACCAGCTCTCCCATTTGCCACCCTTGTGAAAGTTTGGCTCTACTTTATCTAGAAGATTACGCAACATGGCCCTAACCCTCCTTCTCAATTCTGGTTAAGTTTTCGCGAAGAATAGCGCCGTACTCGTGCTTGCCCACACAGACATAGGTGTAAAGACCAACATCTTCCTCATCTAGCTCCAGGCAACCCAGCTTCTGAGCCATATCCGTATCACCGACGATCAGTGAACGCAGCAACTGCACAGGCAGAAGGTCAAGCGCAGTCACATCTTCATAGCCACCCACGGGAACCATGGCACGTTCACTACCATTGGTACTGGACGTCATATCAAAGAGTCTATTCTTGAGCGAAGAAATAAAGAGTGGCAATGCAGAGTGCTTGTTTACGCCAGCCCGCAGGTAATGCAAAAATTCACGCTCGCGCCCTTCTCGAATAACGGAAACCTGATTGTGATAGCGGCCCAAGAATGCAAACGCATTAGCGGCCTTGCGGCCCGCAAGAACAGAACCAGAGATCAAGCGATTTTCATCATTAGCGAGCTCACCAATGACCAACTGGTTAATATTAGCGCCAAGCTTGGTGGTCAGTAGTCTAGGCCTGTTGACCTGAGGGCCAGCCAGGGCCACCACACGTGCGGTATCAATAGCGCCAGAGGTAAATAGCTTACCGAATGCCAAAACGTCCTGATAGCCGATCGTCCAAACGGTCTTGTTTACACTGACTGGGTCTATATGGTGAATATGGGTGCCAGCCAAACCTGCTGGATGGGGGCCGCTAAAACTGTGTTCGATAACCCTATCAACCTCAGCACCAGCAACAGCAACAGCAGAATTAGGCGCCACACAGAGATGCACGGGGCCATCAGTTAAACGGCTGAGCACCTTTAAACCATTGACAAAGTCTTGGCTGCGCGGAGCAATAATAACCGCGGGATCGGCAGATAGTGGATTCGTATCCATTGCGGTGACAAAAATTGATGCTGGTGCAGAGTCGATGGCAGGAACCTTGGCGTAAGGTCTAGTGCGCAGAGCGACCCATTGACCGGAGTCAACCAGATTGTCTACCACAGCCGCGCGATCAATAGTCTGAAGCTGCTCAGTATCATAGGCAGTAAACGCCTCCGCCTCATCACCCTCAACATCAATCACCAGCGACTGGAACACTCGGCGCTCACCACGATTAACAGCAACCACAGTGCCCGCGGCAGGGGCCGTGAATTTGACACCTTCATTTTTCTTGTCGGTGAACAGTACCTGACCCAATTTAACGCGATCACCTTCTCGCACAGCCATGGTGGGCTTCATGCCCGGGTAGTCTGAACCAACTACCGCTACCTGACTAATTTTGGGGCCATCGTGAATAACCTGCTCCGGCAAACCGGAAATAGGCAGGTCAAGTCCGCGACGAACTTTGATCATAGGAAATCCCACTACTCTAATTTAAATTTTGATGCTGACTGATTATCCAGTCGAATTCCGGAGCCCTCTCAGGCTTCAAAAGCTATGCAATTAGTTTGTTCCGATCTATAGAAATCAGGCCAAAATATGGCGGTGATGACCGGTTTTAAGATGCGCGCGATTATAAAGGGCAAACGCCTATGATTCCAGTGAATAAGACACTGAAAGCTGAAACTCAATACTTTTTTTTGACCAGCAACAAGAATGATGTGGTGAGACTCAGAGCAACCCGCTGTCGCAGCTATTTTAGGACTGATTTACAGATCCCAGACTACCAGCTGTTGCGCAATGTCCGCAGAGCTAAAAACACAGCTTTAGGGCTGGGTTCAGCAGGGAGCTCAGGGAATTTTTCTCGCAAATTTTCAATCACCTCAGGACTGTCCAGCCGCAAAAAAGTATTGACCTGCTTCTCAAGGGCCAGATCCGTAACCATTGCCTGATTGGGATCCTGAGATTCCACCTCGCGCAAAAGCTTTTGGGCAGCCCTATTGCCTGGCTCACGATCCAGGGTAAAACGCAGATTGTTAACAATGTAATCATGCCCAGGATAGAGCAACATGCTGCCACTCATTGCAGACAGCTGTGTTGCAACCGTCTGGTAGAGGACCTCAGGGTCACCCCCAGCATGGCAGTGCCCTACCCCGGCATTGAATAGAGTGTCGCCACTAAACAGAGCTGGCACCTCGGTATTGGCTAGCAGACAGATATGACTCATGGTATGCCCGGGCGTATCCAACACATGGAGGGAAACAGAACGCCCCACCTGAATAATGCCCCCGGCGGACAAACCCCTATCCATCCCAGCGATCTTATCTCTGGCATTGGCATGGGCCAAAACCTGAGCCCCAGTCACCGCTACCAGAGCCTGATTGCCCTCGATATGATCGAAATGTTCATGGGTATTAACAATCTGCGTAATCTTCCAGCCCAGGGTCTCCGCCCTGTCCAACACTAGCTGGTGATCGTAGGGATCTATTGCCAGGGCCTCGAGGGTCTCTGGACAGGCAACCAGATAGTGGAAATTTCGCAGCGGGTTATCTGTCCAAATCTGTTCAACTAACATAGCCTAGCGTCCTCGGGCATAGGCCCTGAGCAAAAATTATTTAACCTTCGCGAGGATAACTCGGCCAGACCACACCAGCAAACTTTTCGAGACAGCGAACTACCTGGCAGCTGTAGCCAAATTCATTGTCGTACCAACAGTACAGTACGCAGCTATTACCATCGACAATAGTTGCCTGAGAATCCAGCACGCAGGCCTGACGCGAACCCACAAAGTCGGTAGATACCGCTTCGGTAGACACTGTGTAGCCAATCTGCTGCTGCAAACTACTATGCAATGCCTTCTGGCGTAAAAATTCATTGAGATCTTCTGCGGTGGTATCACGACCAAGCTGCAAATTAAGTATGGCCATCGACACATTGGGCGTAGGCACTCGAATGGCATTGCCTGTCAGCTTACCTTTTAACTCGGGAATAGCCTTAGCTACTGCCTTGGCTGCACCAGTCGATGTCAGCACCATATTCAGCGGCGCACTGCGACCCCGACGATCACCCTTGTGATAGTTATCAATCAGGTTTTGGTCGTTGGTAAAGGCGTGCACAGTTTCCACATGGCCGCTTTTGATATCGTACTCATCCAGCAGGCACTTAAGCACTGGCACAATGGCATTGGTTGTACAGGAAGCTGCAGAAATTATGTTCCGCTCTGGCGTGATTTCATGGTGATTAATGCCGTAGACAATATTCGGAATATCATCGCCGGCAGGTGCCGTTAACAGTACCTTGGACGCGCCAGGGCGCAGGTGCCCACTAAGCCCTGCCGTATCCTTCCAAACACCTGTATTGTCGACAATAAGGGCATTGCTGATGCCATATTCGTTGTAATCAATTTCTTCTGGTGAGTTGGCATAGATCACCTTGATGGGGTTGCCATTGATAACCAGAGTACTCTCTTCAGCGAGCACGCGAATAGTACCTTTAAAGGAGCCATGCACAGAGTCGCGGCGCAACAGCGCAGCGCGCTTCTCAAGATCATTATTGGTTTTGCCTTTGCGAATAACTATGGCCCGCAGACGCAGCACATCGCCGCCCCCGGCCTTATCGATAAGAATACGCGCCACTAGCCGGCCAATACGGCCAAAGCCGTAGAGCACAACATCCTGCGGCTGCGGCAGAGGCTTGGTGTCCGAGCCAATAATATCTCCTAGCTCTTGATCCAAAAACTCTTCAAGGGAACGGCCATTGCCCTGAGACTGAAACTTGACGACCAATTTGCCAATATCAAGATGAGCTGGCCCCAGCTGCAGCTTGGTAATAGCATCAATAACCGGGGCAGAATCGAACTCTGAAAGCTCATTCTTTTCGACCTGACGCACAAACCGATGGGATTTCATTAGGTCAATTACTGATTTGTTGACCATATTGTTGCCATACATATAACAGGACACATTGCGCTCACGATAGAGCTTACCTATCTGGGGGATCATGCCTTCCGCAAGTGCTTCTCGCTGTTTCCAATCCTTGAAAAAATCATCCGGTAATGGTCTTTGATCTTGAGTCATTCCACAGGTCCTTTTATGCCGTAATAGTTAAAATCATTATCTGGTAGAGGGTAGCAACGAACAAACAATTAATCTTAAATCACTATGATAAACAATATTCCTTCAATCAATACCCCTACCTAAGTAGAATAGTCTTTGGTAAATCTTTTCACCACTTCCCGGGCGCCGAACACAACGGATTAATCTAGTATCTATGAGTATTATCAACCAACTGCCTGCTGCACAGCCTGGCGACAAACATCATTGGGGCGAGTTGCGCGCCGCAGGTCGAGCTCTAGCGGTAGCTGAAGCTGCGCTGAAACATCAGGGCCTGACCATGCTGGTCACCGAAACCGCCAGAGAAGCCGCCGCCCAAACCCGTGCGCTAGCGTTTTTCACCGCAGAGCAAAACCTACCCCTCTTCAGCTTTCCTGATTGGGAAACCCTGGCCTATGATATCTTCTCGCCCCATCAGGATATTGTGTCATCCAGACTTCAGACCCTTGCCAGCCTGCCCAACACCCAACAGGGCGTTTTGGTGGTACCCCTGCCAACATTGTTGCACCGCATTGCACCCATCGATTTTGTTGCCTCGCGCACCTTTAACTATGTGGTGGGTGAAGAACTGGATAGAACAAGGCTACAGGATCAATTGAGCCGCGCTGGCTATAACCGAGTAGACCAAGTATTTGAGCATGGCGAGTTCGCTTTTCGCGGCTCGCTAATCGACATCTTTCCCATGGGAGAGAAGAGCCCCCTGCGCATTGACCTGCTAGACGACGAGATTGAATCGCTGCGGCTGTTTGATCCGGAATCTCAGCGCACTACGGAAACAGTCAGCCAGTTTCAACTGTTGCCGGCCCGGGAATTTCCTCTCGACAAAGAGCCGATCAATCGCTTTCTTAATAACTGGCACGACCACTTTGACCATGATCCATCAAAGTGCCCGGTCTACAGAGATATCAAAGATGGCATAGCGCCACAGGGTATCGAATATTATCTACCCCTGTTCTTCGAGCAGACGGCCACCCTGTTTGACTACTTACCCGAAAATGTGCGGCTGTTCACCCACAGCGGCATACAACAGGCGGCAGAGCAGTTTTGGATAGATGTCAGCCGCCGTTACGAAGAATATGCAGTGGATCCAGAGCGTCCAATTCTGCCGCCTATAGAACTATTTCTCCCGGTTGACGGGCTATTTCAACGGATCGGTCAGCTGCCTAGAACCATCATCGGCAGAGAGGCTGTCGAGCCAAAAGCAGGACGGGCCAACCTGAGCCTGCACTCTGTCCCAGATGTTGCGGTGAATGCCAAGCTAGTCAACCCTATGGCCAAATTGCAGGAGTTTCTCGAGCACTGCGGCCCCGAGACTAGAGTGCTCTTTTGTGCCGAATCCGCGGGGCGTCGAGAGGTACTCTCGGACCTTTTGCGCAGTATTGATATACGACCATCTGAGATCGATCACTGGCAGCAATTTGTCGATTCGGAGCAACAGTTCAGCATCACCACCTATCCAATCGATCAGGGACTTTATTGCGCTGAGCAGGGCCTCTGTCTAATTACCGAGGGGGAGCTTTTCGGCCAGCAGGTAATGCAACGCCGGCGTCGATCAAAAGCCTCAGAGTCGCCAGACTATATATTCAAGAGCCTCGCCGAACTTCAGGTGGGCACGCCAGTAGTTCATATTGAACATGGTGTAGGACGCTATCAGGGACTCGTTATTCTCGATGTCGATAAGTCTGCCCAAGAATTTTTAATGCTGAGCTATGCAGACGACGCCAAACTCTATGTGCCGGTATCTTCACTGCATCTGATTAGTCGATTTGGAGGTGGCGACCAGATGGCCGCGCCGCTTAATCGCTTGGGTAGCGATAAGTGGGACAAGGCCAGAGAGAAAGCGGCCAAACAGGTACGAGATACAGCAGTAGAACTATTGGACATCTATTCACGCCGAGCCGCTCGTCAGGGTTTTGCCTGCGAGGATAACCAGGAGGACTACCGCAAGTTTTGCAGTGATTTCGCCTTTGAAGAAACCCCCGACCAGCAGGAGGCTATTGATGCCGTGCGCCGTGACCTGCTGAGCCCTCAGCCGATGGACCGACTGGTCTGTGGCGATGTGGGTTTTGGCAAAACAGAGGTCGCCATGCGCGCCGCATTTACTGCGGTGTCCAGTGGCAAACAGGTAGTGGTACTTGTGCCTACCACACTGCTAGCCCACCAACATTTGGAAAATTTCCGTGATCGCTTTGCCAACTGGCCAGTGCGAGTAGAAGAATTATCGCGCTTCCGCACTGCCAAGGAACAGGACCAGGTGATAGCGGACACTGCAGTCGGTAAAGTCGACATTCTGATCAGCACCCATAAACTGCTGCATGCCCAGATTGACTTTAGCAAGCTGGGTCTAATGATTATTGATGAAGAACACCGCTTTGGTGTGCGCCAAAAAGAAAAAATCAAATCACTGCGCAGCTCGGTGGATATTCTCACCATGACTGCTACACCCATACCCAGGACATTAAATATGTCCATGCACAGTATCCGCGACCTGTCTATTATTGCCACGCCACCCGCCCGGCGACTGTCGGTTAAGACCTTTTTGCGTAAGCAGGAGTCGCGAGTAACCAGGGAAGCCATTTTGCGAGAAGTGCTGCGCGGTGGTCAGGTGTACTTCTTACACAACGATGTGAAAACTATTCGGCGAATTGCCGATGAACTGGCAGAACTGGTGCCTGAGGCGCGCATACAGGTAGCCCATGGCCAGATGCGTGAGCGTGAGCTCGAAAAGGTAATGTCTGACTTTTACCATCAGCACTTTAATGTGTTGGTGTGCACCACCATTATTGAAACTGGTATTGATGTACCTAGCGCCAACACTATCCTTATTGATCGAGCCGACAAATTAGGATTGGCTCAGCTACATCAACTGCGTGGCCGAGTGGGCCGCTCCCATCATCAGGCCTATGCATACCTGATGACACCAGCGGACAAAAAGCTAAGTACCGATGCCACAAAGCGGCTGGAGGCTATTTCTGCGGCAGACCACCTGGGTTCAGGCTTTACTCTGGCCACCAATGACCTTGAGATCCGCGGAGCCGGCGAGCTACTGGGTGAAGAACAAAGCGGCCATATCCAGGCGATTGGCTTTACCCTCTATCTAGAGATGCTTGACCGTGCAGTGAACGCCCTTCGCAATGGCCGCCAGATAGATCTAGAGTCGGCGCTGGACCAGGGTGTCGAAGTCAATCTGCATCTGCCCGCATTGATACCAGATGACTATCTTCCAGACGTCAATATGCGCCTGACCCTCTACAAGCGGCTATCAAACTGCCAGACTAAACAGGATCTACATGAATTGCAGGTAGAAATGATTGACCGCTTTGGACTCTTACCTGAACCTGTTAAGGCACTTTTCGAGATCGCCGAACTGCGACAGATAGGCGAACAGCTGGGACTGAAGAAGATCGAAGCTGGGCCCCATGGTGGTCGCCTACAGTTCACTAAACACACCTCAGTTGAGCCCATGACTATAATTCAGATGGTGCAAAAGGAACCCGCCATATTCCGCTTGCAAAACAATGATCAACTGAGTTTCACTAGAGAGATGGATACAGCGGAACAACGTTTTAATCAGGTCAATGAAATTTTACAGCAGCTATTGCCTGCGGCCTGAGTCAAGCCGTTAAAAAGGAACATAATGAACCAGCAAGGTGCCAATATAGCAACCCAGCCAGACGCTAGGCTTAGCGTCTCTAAAGCACTCTGTTTGGCTCTGGGTTGCCTATCAACCGCACTGGCAGCCAATCAGCCCGCAACAGCAGAGCTGGAGATTGCTGCACCAGAAAACTGGTACCAGGTCGAGGTGATTATTTTTACCCACCAGGGCGATAAGGGTACAGAGACCGCGCCAAGAGACTACCAGCTTGAGTTCCCTAAAAACTGGCGCGAACTGGTTGACCCCACAAAACCCGAGCTGGATAGTGGCTTCCCCTTGGCCGACAGCGCTCTGCTTTCAGAGCCTCTTGCAAAAGAGGAGAGATCCATACCTCTAACGGTCGTTCAGGACCCGGCACTGGCAGCAGACACCCCCTTTAACGAACAGTACTCTGGCAACCTCCTAAGCCCGACAGACGCCACCATGGCTTACGACGGCTATTTCGGAGACGAGCAAGCCTTATGGACTGAAGAGCCCTCAGCCAATCAAGGGCCCACAGCCAATCAAGAGCCCTCAGCCAATCAAGAGCCCTCAGCCAGTCAAGAGCCCTCAGCCAGTCAAGAGCCCTCAGCCAATCAAGAGCCCTCAGCGAGTCAAGAGCCCTCAGCCAATCAAGAGCCCTCAGCGAGTCAAGAACCCTCAGCCAATCAAGAGCCCTCAGCGGACCAAGAATCCCCAGCCCCCTACGCCCCCAGATACGAGCCAACCCACCTGTTACTGGATAAACAATTTAGAGATCTCAATGACAGCGCAAAAGGCCTGAATCGCCGTGGTTACAATGTGGTTTTCCATGAGGCCTGGAGGATTGCCACTGAGGCGGAGCAATCAGACCCCTGGATGTTAATAAAGGCGGGACAGACCAAAGATAGCCGTCATCAGGTCGAAGGAGCCCTTAGATTTTATAAATCGCGCTTCCTACATTTTCAGTCCAATCTTTGGCTTCTGCAATTTGGCGATACCAGCGGCCAACTAATAGACCTACCCGACTATCCCATCAAACCTGAAAAGCTCTCCCAGGAAATTAATCTCAGTGAATCCTTCGTGAACTTTGACCCGGAGAATCTTTATCTGCCTCTAAATAGCAACAGCCCTGAGCCAATAAAAAGCCCTGAGCCGATAAACAGCCCTGAGCGGTTAAACAGCCCTGAGCGGTTAAACAGCCCTGAGCCAATCTCCAACCCAGAAATAACCGCAAAGCTCCAACTAGCCCAACCCGGCTTGCCTCTCCAACCCCCAAAGTTCCGCGTGGATGAGGTTTGGGTGCTAGATCACTCCAAGCGTATCGATCTCAATGAAATCTACTACATCGACCATCCACTAATGGGCGTTATAGTGACCATCAAGAGCTACCAGCCAGAACTGCTAAACCCGCCTCAGGTAATACCAGAGTCCGACTCAGAGCCAGAGTCACAGACGCCAGAACAGCGGCTCAATTAACCCCCTGCTTCACCCAAATAAGCCCCTGAGTATCGAAGCCTAGCTCCTCTACCTGCCCCACAAAGCGCGCCTTAAGCTCATCAGATACCTGAGGCGATCTCGCTAATAGCCACAAATAGTCCGTACTATTGCCTGCTACAAAGGCGTATTCATAGTTTTCGCGGTCCAGATCAAAAATAATATAGGAGCCATAAAAGGGCCCAAAGAATGACACCTTGAGATAGCCTGTAGTCTTATCCTCAACGAAATATGCCCTGCCCTCCGCCTCGCTCAGCAAACCGGTCTCAGATTCTATTCCCGAGTTTAAAACTCTAATACCACCATCATCTCTAAGGGAGTAATTAGCCGACACGTCGTCCAAACCTCGCTCGAAAGAGTGATCTAGCCTGGCAATCTCATACCATTGACCCAAATAGCGATTAAGCTCAAAATCTTTTACTGCTACGACAGCATCTGGTGCCCCCAGGCATCCACTGAGGCTCAGGTAGAGGACAAAAATAATAGGAAATCTCATCGGCAAACTCTTATTAAGACAATTGAACCTGCAGTATACGGAGATACCTGACAAAGGCGTTAACTGCTAGAAAGGCCAGCTGGTGATCAAAAAGACTCAGGCTACTTTCGCCACAGGTTGGATAAAAAATATCGGCAGTCACCGCAGAGTGCTGGCTCCTGCTCAAATTCCTGTCGCCAATGATAGTCCAGAAGCAGGATTAACAGAGCAGCGAAGAAGCAATGAATGTTAACCAGATCAACCAGTGCATTGAGCACCAAACAACCAAAAGGAATCGCCAGCAAGCAGATACCCGCCAAGAGGACATTTGTCAGCAGCGACCGGCGATAAGAGTCCAGGCCCAACAAAGAACTCGGTTTTAGAACGCTACCGCGGTCGTCATGCGCCTGATTGGGTTCAGTGGTTGCAGAGGGCAACAGCAGATAGAGAGCATAGAGTATCAACGCCGAAAAACTTAGTAGCGGCAAGAGATCAGGGCCAATCTTCGCAAGCGTTATCTGGATATTGTTGTAGACCCGCACAGGGGCTTCAAAGGGATATGAGAGCTTGTTTTCATCGACCAGCCAATAGCCATGAAAATAACCCAAGGCTAACATTCGCACTAGATTATTGTAGACCCCTACTAGGGCGATAATGGATATAAGAACCAGATAAATGATTATCAGAGTACCTGTAATCTCATCGATCAACCACCAGCCCACCAGTGCAGTCATAACCAGTAACGGGGCTCCTACACAGAAAATAACATCGGCTGTTTGAAAAACTAGACGATAACCGCGCTTTACAGCATAGCCCATGCTAATAACAGCTTGCTGCAGTTGCGAAGGCCCGCCGTCACCAGGATAAACAAAAACCAGCCGGCGCAGAGGGTTTTCCCGCCAATAAAAGGTTTGATAGCTGCTAAGTAAGATCCCTAGCACAGCGCCCCACACCTGCAACTCTCTGGACCCAGAGCCCAGCCCCAAGAACTGTTCTTTGACATAGTTAACCAGAGATGAAGCCAGTAGAGCCCAGCCTAGAATCAGCAAGCCAAACATAACCCCATTGCGGAGCCAGCTGAGAGACGCTATCACGGGATAGCCCCAAAACAAAAACATGTTAAACAACAGGGTCGAAAGCACCTATTCCGAAATATCGAATCCATGACCTGATTTCCTTATCTACCAAAATCGCACCTCTGGTAACACCAGACAGCACGGCGACCCTAGAAACATCCATGTTACTAAAAGGGAATTACCGGATTTTACATTCTGTTGATTACAATCTATCTACCCCAAGAAATGTAGATGCTGATCGCCACAAATTCCAACTTATTTTGAAAACCCGCGAGTTGACCTGATAACTTAAAGCCAAACCCCTGACTCTTAGGCCTCTGGAATCTGCTTTTCAATATGTAATGTCGACGTTGGGAAAGCTATCTCAGCCTCATTGGCCTCGATAATGGTCGCAAGCCGGAGCAGAACGTCCTGCTTGATCCCGTGATACTTAATCCAATCTGTGGTTTTTGTGAAGGTGTAAATAAAGAAATCCAGAGAACTCTCTGAGAACTTATTAAAATTCACGATCATGGTTTGCTGGGTATCGATTTCCGGATGCTCTCGCAACATAATGGTCACCTGCTCAACAATCGCAGCCATAGATTTAATATCGGCGTAGCGGATACCCACAGTTTCGTAGATTCGACGATTGGACATGCGTGACGGGTTTTCCACCGATATGCTGGCAAATGCCGAGTTGGGGATATACAGGGGACGCTTATCAAAGGTTCTAATTCTGGTGAGACGCCAGCCAACATCTTCAACTGTGCCCTCGATCTCTTTGTCTGGTGAGCGCACCCAGTCGCCAACGGAAAATGGACGATCCAGATAAATCATCAAACCACCAAAAAAATTGGCCAATAGATCTTTGGCCGCAAAACCTACAGCAATGCCGCCTATGCCTCCAAAGGCCAGCAAGCCTGAGACGCTGTAGCCAAACAGCTGCATGGCCACCAAAATGGCGGTGATTATGACTGAGGCACGCAGTAACTTACCTATGGCCAACACGGTGGTGGCATCCATGGGCTTGGCTATATAGTCGGGATGAATCAGATTGCGTTCGGCTCGCCTGATAAAGTTAGTTAAGAAAAGCGTCCCGAGAAAAATTAATGCCAGACGATTCACCGGATCAATCAACGCCTGCAATGGTGAGGCCACTCTCTGCGCCGCCACACTGACCGCAAAGTTCACACCAAGAATCCAAATCAACCATATGGCGGGTTTGCGACAGGCTTCTATCAACGCATCATCCCAGACAGTTTTAGATTTGGCCGCCTGAACTTCCAGACGATCAATTAACTTGTTCAGTAAATACCCCAGACTGAGGGCAGCCAACACAATAATGAACAGCTCGGCAATCCATAGATTCTGCTCACCAGTCAAATCAGCAAACCATTGCTCTATATTGTTCATCGCTATTTCCTTGGGGTCTCTTATATTAAGTTTGGGGCCTAGGCCGTTAGTTTATCTAGCTGCACTATGGTATGTAGGCGCCTGGGATGCTCAGCTAACTGATTCCAGTCAACCTTGGCCTGGGCGCGCAGTGCCGCCAGTTTATCAGAGGGGCCAGTGGAATGGTCACGCATAAAATCCAGCACCTCAATAGCGCCCTCTCTGCAGTTGCAGACCAAAATCATATCGCATCCAGCCTCTAGTGCCAGCTTTGCTTTATCTGCAAAGCCTCCGGCGACATCGGCGCCTTTCATGCTTAGGTCATCACTAAAGATGGCACCCCTAAACCCCAGCTGCTGGCGCAACACCTGCTGCAACCAAAAATCAGAAAAGCCCACTGCCTGCCCGTCTACTTTTGGATAGGTGATATGGGCCGGCATAATGCCATCCAGCTGCCCAGATAAGGCGGCAAATGGCTTTAAGTCATGAGCCTCGAGTTGCTGCCAGGTTCGGTGGTCCACTGGAGCTTCCAGATGACTGTCCGCAACAATACCACCATGCCCGGGGAAATGTTTACCCGTGGCAGCCATCCCGGCCTCATGCATGCCCTCAATAAAAGCACCCGCAGCATCGATAACTGCCTGGGGCTGATCTGAAAATGCGCGGTCTCCAATGATACTGCTGGTCGCTCTATCCACATCCAGCACCGGTGCAAAACTGATATCCAGACCACAGGCTAAGACCTCAGATGCCATTAACCAACCCGTGTCTTTGGCCAAAACCAATCCTTCCTCGCGGTCTCGGGCAATTAGATCACCCAACTTTTGCATAGCTGGAAGGCTGGTAAAGCCCTCGCGCAGGCGTTGCACTCGACCACCCTCCTGATCAACCGCAATAAGCACCTGATCCGAGACCCCTCTAATATCCGCCACCAGCCTGGCCACCTGGCCAGGGGTTTGGATATTGCGGGCGAATAGAATAACGCCACCGACCTGGGGGTTTTTCAGCAATACCTGCTCCTCGACTGTCAGCTCGGACCCTTCGAGGTCGAGCATTAAACGTCCGTATGTCATTTGCTGAATTCCTGTTTAGACGGATTTATTATTTAACCCACTAGGGCTATTCCAGAAAGATATTTTACCCACTAAATAGTTTTTAAGCCCAGAAAAAATAATCATATGATTTATAAAGGCTTAGCCTCTCTATGTAAAAATCTACTTAAAATTTGCCTTCCAACTAGACAAACGAGCCGCTAAAAAATAGCTGAGCAGGCAGATTATTTCGGTGATAGATTTAGGATGTTACTCGATTTCAGGAGAGCCATTATGGCAACACAGCTTCCAACTATTGGGCAGTGGTATCAGGATATCGCCGTCAACAGGTTATTCGAAATTATTGCCTTAGACCAATACAGCGCAACCCTGGAAATTCAATATGAAGACGGCGAGATTGACGAGCTAGAATTGGACGACTGGGCCCAGATGACCATTCTGCAAGCCGATCCTCCAGAGGACTGGCGCAACCTATTTGGCCTGAGCGACGAACAGCGACTATTCTCTGACGATGTGTTGATAGTCAGGTCAAGCGGTGACCCACTTGCTCAGATAGAGCCCGACGCCCATTATTTTGGCTGGGACGAATTTTAACTCAGCGCCTCAACTCCGTTAACTAAGCCAGCCCTACTCATAGGCATATGTTGCAGTATCAGTGCACTTGCTTCCTCGGCACTGTCTACCAGCTGAAATAAATCCAATTCGTCCTCGGAAATACAGCCCTGATCGAGCATGCGCTGTTTAAGCCAGTCTACCAGTCCAGTCCAGTAGTCAACACCAACCAAAATAATTGGAAATGGCGACACCTTACCTGTCTGCACCAGCGTCAGGGCTTCAAATAATTCATCTAGAGTACCGTAGCCCCCAGGAAAGATAACAAAGCCAAGGGCATGTTTTACGAACAGGTATTTACGCACAAAAAAGTAGCGAAAATCCAAAGAGATATTCTGGTAGGGGTTATTACATTGTTCGAACGGCAATTCAATATTTAGCCCGACAGACTCGGCTTCGGTAACATAGCAGCCGCGGTTAGCCCCCTCCATAATCCCCGGACCCCCACCGGTAATCACTGGCACCCCTGCTCCACCCAATAGCTCGCCAAGCCTCCTAGCCTGCTGATAAGGCTCTGTATCAGCCTCAAACCGGGCGCCGCCAAATACTGTCACCGCAGCACCCAACTTTAAAAGTCTATCGGTTCCATCAACTAATTCAGACTGTATACGCAGAACGCGCCAAGCTTCTTGTACTTTTGATTCAAGCATATTTTTTACCTCTGTTTTCTTTAAATATAGACAGTGTTGTTATTTTTTGGATACTGTATATAATCACAGCTACCTGAGAGAGGAACAGTTTATGGAACGCCTTACAGCCCGACAGCAGCAAATCTTTGACCTGATTAAAGACAACCTGGACGAAACAGGTTATCCCCCCACCAGAGCTGAAATCGCTCAGACACTAGGGTTTCGCTCAGCCAATGCGGCGGAGGATCACTTGCGAGCGCTAGCACGCAAGGGCGTGATTGAAATGATTCCGGGCGCCTCCAGAGGTATCAGAGTGGTCGAACAGTTTAATGGCATCCCCATTGTTGGGCGCGTCGCGGCGGGCGAACCTATTCTTGCCGAGCAGAATATTGAAGACTACCAGGAGATGCCCTCAGGCTCTTTTCATCCCCATGCCGACTATTTTTTGCGGGTTCAGGGTCAGAGTATGGTTGATGTCGGTATTATGGATGGCGACCTACTGGCGGTGCATCAGCAGCCAACGGCTGAAAACCAGCAAATTATCGTGGCCCGAGTCGATGGTGAGGTGACTGTGAAGCGACTGAAGCGAACCCGAAGCAAGCATGAGATTCAGCTACTGCCGGAAAATCAAAGTTACTCACCTATAGTGGTGGACTTGCGCGCCCAGGACTTTGCCATCGAAGGGTTAGCCGTTGGGGTTGTGCGCGTCGCAATTTAGTTTGACGCCAGATGACAACAGAGACTCTGGGCTCTGTTAGCTAGAGATTGGCCTGAGCGAAACTGTATTCCTCTACAGGGTTCCCTTCGAGAACATGCTCCTGCAATATTCTCTCAATCACCTCAGGGGTACAGCTGTGGTACCAGGTACCGTCTGGATAGCTGACCATAATTGGGCCCTGGCGACAGACGCGGAGGCAGTCGACCTTTGAGCGATAAACGCCGGACTCCACATCTAAAAGATTGAGCTCGCCAATACGGCGCTTTAAATAGCCCCATGACTCATTAGCCAGTTCGGGGGAGCTGCATTTGCCTGCGGTGCAAAGCAATAAGTGCTGACGATAACGGGAAATCTTGCGCACCTGCGCTAGTTTCTCAATAAAATCGGTATTTTCCATTGTATTAATCTTTAAAAAAGCCGCCGAGGCAGGCGCAGCTTAGTGGAGCGTATGGCGTTTTTCTTCGCCATCTTCAGACAGAGGTGCACGTTCTTCGTTGATTTCAAACACAGTCTGAAGGCCGGCATCCATCATACTCTTGGCAACGTCCAGATGCTTACCATCCAGATAGTCCAAAACTTCACTAGAAAAATTAATACGCACCAATGCCTTGTCTGATCCAGAGCGCTGCAATGCAACTTCTCCGTTATCCAGCATTATCAGTTCAAACTCTGTAAGGGCCATTATTTTGTTTCCACAATGTAAATCATAAATCTATGTCTGCTACTTCTAAACTAAGTCTAGCAGTGTCTAGCAGCTATTACTAAGAGCCGTTAAAACTCCACCATCATGTCCCGCTGACGATCCACTAATTCGCGCATCTTTACCAGCCAGTTTTCTGCCAGGTCCAGAGTCCAGGCTATATTATTGCGCCCAGCCCCCGCATCTACAGCAATCATGGGCAACCGATCCGCATCCATCTCTGCCCTGCGAATAATCGGCAGTTGATACAGGGCTGTATGAGCATCGAATAACTCAGTGACCCAGGAGGCTGCATCTGTGCTGAGATTCTGCATCTCTGCGGCCTCGGCCGGGCACTTGCCAGCCTCATCTAGCAGGGCCACTAGCTTATCGGCACTGCCCGCTAATTCCGGGTCCGGTAACTTATAATTACTGGCAATATCCTGGAGATGCCAATGCCATGCCTGATAGAGCTGCACAGCCACTGACTGACTGATAGCGGTCACCTGATGGCTATCCTTGAGTCGATCTCTGGCGGACAGCTTAACTGAGTCCGCCATAGCCAGTAGCTGCGTAGCAAATAATAGCTTCTGATTAACTGCAGATAGATAAACCGAGACGGCCACGGTGACTAGCTACTGCCCTTTTCAGCAGGTTTCCAGTTGCCATTACTAAAAAACGCACTCCAGCCTGTGGGCTTACCATCATTTTCACTGCGCACATACTGCTCCTTGGTCTTGCGACTGTAGCGAACCACTGTCGGCTTGCCATCGGGATCCTGCACCGGCGCGGTCAGCAAAAACTGGTATTTGTCATCAATGCGATCCTTGTAGGGCAAGAGCTCTTCCACAGTAGGCGCTCTGGTTTCGCGATGTCGCGGAAACTGGCTTGCCGCCAAAAAGATACCAGAGGCGCCATCCCGCAAGACATAATGGTCATCGACTTTGACACAGCGCAGCTCTGGCATTGCGATGGGATCGACCTTCGGCGGTGCCGCCTCACCATTGCGTAACAGTTTTCGGGTGTTTTTACAGGGCTGATCATCCACTTCCCCGGTACAGCCGAAGTACTTGCCAAAGCGACCAGTCTTAAGCTGCATCTCACTGCCACATTTATCACAATCGATAACTGGGCCCTCATAGCCTTTAATCACGTACTGACCAAACTCAACTTCATGGCCAACACAGTCTGGGTTGTTACCGCAGACGTGTAGCTTGCGAGTCTCATCCAGCAGGTAGCTGTCCATCGAAGTATTGCAGATTTTGCAGCGATGCTTGTGCAGTAGCAGCTTGGACTCCGCTTCGTCATCTTCTTCGATATTTACCGCCTCATCACCTGCGGTCAGGTTGACGGTATGTTTGCAGCGCTCCTTAGGTGGTAAGGCATAGCCAGAACAGCCCAGGAATACCCCAGTGCCCGCGGTTCTAATCATCATCGGGCGACCGCATTTAGAACATTCAATGCCGGTTTCCGAGGGGCTATTGGGGCGCATACCACCCTCGGCATCTTTGGCAACACTGACCTTTTGACTCAAATCACCATAAAAGCGATCGAGCAACTGCTTCCAATTCAGCTTGCCCTCGGCAATATCATCCAACTGCTCTTCCATGGTGGCAGTAAAACCATAGTCCATCAGATCAGTGAAGTTTTCAGCCAGGCGGTCCGTGACAATATCACCGATTTTTTCAGCGTATAGTCGCTTGTTTTCGATGCGCACATAGCCGCGATCTTGAATGGTGGAGATAATTGACGCATAGGTAGAGGGTCTGCCGATACCGCGCTTTTCGAGCTCTTTCACCAGCGCAGCTTCAGAGTAGCGCGCTGTGGGCTTGGTAAAGTGCTGCTGAGGAATAAGCGCTAACATATTCATCGAAGCGCCCTGCTGCAAATCGGGCAGTTCAGCATCTTCGTCGCGAGCCGGCATTACCGCGAGATAACCATCAAAGCGCGTGACACGGCCTTTACAGGTCATTTCATAATCATTTGCCGCCACGGTGATAGTGGTCGCCGTAAATTCTGCAGGCGTCATCTGACAGGCGACAAACTGCTGCCAAATCAGCTGATAGAGTCGGCGCGCATCTACTTCCATATCGTCCAGACTGCCGGGTGAAATATCTATATTAGACGGACGAATAGCTTCGTGGGCATCCTGAGCCCCGGCTTTACTACTATAGTTGTTCGGCTGTTCAGGAAGATACCTGGCACCGTGGCGCAACTGAATATACTCGCGGCAAGCGGCGACGGCATCAGCACTAAGATTGGTAGAGTCGGTTCGCATATAGGTGATGTAGCCCGCCTCATAGAGTCGCTGCGCCATCATCATGGTTTTCTTTACACCAAAGCCTAGTCTAGTGCTAGCAGCCTGCTGCAGGGTCGAGGTAATAAAGGGCGCCGAGGGCTTGGATTTGGTGGGCTTGTCTTCTCGCTTGCTAACCCTGTAGTCGGCTTCTCGCAAACTGGCCAGAGCAGTATCAGCCTCGACCTTATTAACTGGGCGAAAACCTTTGCCCTGAAATTTTTTAATATCAAAGCGCAGCTTGATGTCTTCGGCTTCGCCATCACTGCTCTGAAGCTCTTCAAGATCTGCCTGAACGGTCCAGTATTCCTCTGGAATAAAGGCGCGAATCTCACGCTCGCGCTCAACAATCAGCCGCAGTGCGACTGACTGTACTCGGCCAGCGGAAAGACCTCGACCGACCTTTTCCCAGAGCAGCGGTGACACCATAAAGCCCACCACGCGGTCCAGAAAACGTCGCGCCTGCTGGGCATCAACACGGTTGGTATTTAACTCACCTGGGGTCTCAAATGCGGTGCGAATCGCTTTTTTGGTAATCTCATTGAAGACCACCCGTTTATAGCGACTATCCTCACCACCAATAACCTGAGTCAGGTGCCAGGCGATAGCCTCTCCCTCTCTATCCATATCCGTTGCTAGATAGACAGTGTCAGCATTTTTGGCCAGTTTCTTAAGTTCTGAGACTACCTTCTCTTTACCAGGCAAAGTGGCGTACTCAGCCTGCCAGTTATTGTCCGGGTCTATACCCATACTATTTATTAACTGTGCCTTTGCTTTCTTCTCTTTGTGTATCGCTTTTTCTTCGGGCGACATTTTGCGAGTTAGGGCTGCTAGCCTGGCACGCTCTTTGGGATCAGTAGTGGTTCGATTAGCCCCAGTCGGCAAATCTCGTATATGACCAACACTAGACTTGACCACGAAGTCATCGCCCAGATAGCGATTGATGGTTTTAGCCTTGGCGGGCGACTCTACAATAACTAACGACTTACCCATAGTGGGACATTTCCTTGATTAAAGATCCTAATATTCAGTCTGCCGGGGTCTCACCAGTGCAGTTTTGACCCGATTGGCATTGCTAAGGTGGGCATATATACGTGCTTGCCTGCCCCTTGGTCAAGTTTCAGAGGCAAATTTCTTCAGCTTTTTGCCTTAGTCTCTGTAAAAACTCACAGAGCTGTTCAATATCTGTAAAGGTACCTCGCTCATCCCAGATCAAGCCAACCCCTGACGAATTGGCAATAACAGCACTGACACCAGAAGGCAGTTCCGGAACCGTATCGGCCAGCAACTGGTCCCACGTTGGATCTGCCTGATGACCAAACCACTGCCAACCCTCTAGGTCAGATTGCCAACCTCGTTGGCTATGCCGTTGCAATACCCAGTCCTGACCAGCGCTCTTATCCAGCCAGGGCAATCCATAATAGACGGCGTCCAGCCGCACCTCATCTTCGCGAGCATCGGGCCGCCGGTGTAGGCTAACCTTGAGTGACCTACTATTGGCCCAGCGACGCAATTCGGTAATACGCTTTTGATGGGGCGACTGCTTGAGCCACATCAAAGGCGATAGGACTACCGCAATTCCGAAAACTATTAACAACCAAGTCATTTCGTACTACTCTTACTGTTAAGGATCGTTTAGCCTCATTCAGCGACGCGATGCTTTCGTTTATTTACGACATCAAACAGAGGGTCAGTAGCTATGTCTACGTACAAACATGTTTTAGTCGGCTTGGATCTGTCCACAGAATCACAGCAAGTTGTAGATCGCGTCAAGTTTCTTTTTCACAACAGCACCACAAAAATATCCTTCTGCCATGTTTTAGAGCCCCTAGCTTTCACTTACGGAGGCGATATACCCGTAGATCTTTCTGACGTGCAAAACCAGCTACAGCAGCAAGCCACTGAACGTCTGGCTCGATTGGCAGAACAGCTGCAACTGGCGCCCGAAAATCAGCATATTGTGCTGGGCCATCCAGCCCAGGAAATGCACAATATGGCACAGCAGCAAGACATAGATTTGATTGTGGTTGGCAGTCATGGCCGCCATGGGCTGGCCCTAATCTTTGGCTCTACCAGCAACTCAGTTCTTCATGGTGCAACCTGTGATGTGCTGGCAGTAAGAATCAACGAAGAAGCCTAAAGAAGTCCCTGTAAGCAACCACCGTCTGGCTTGAGCGCATAGTGGGCTTTGGCCCCTATTGGTTTAGCCAGGCACTGTCACTCGCTTTCTAGCTACATTGCTGTTAACTTTCATATCGTCAGGATAATCTACCGAACCCGCAGGGACTCCATGCTAATCAGACAGTCAAATATTAGAGCCCTACTGCTAATCCTGACCATTCCTTGCACCAGCCTGGCAGCCGGCCCAACAGACAGCCTATTAGAGAATTCGACAATCAGCCTTGCCGCACAGCGGGCACTCTATAGCCAAGCATTGCAGCTAGCTGAAAAGCAGCAGTGGAAAAAGCTCCGTCGTCATCGCCAGCAGCTCGCAGAGTATCCTCTCTACCCCTATTTGGTGTATGCGGATCTGATTGCCGACCTACGCTACTCAAGACGGGGAGAGGTCAGCAATTTTTTGAGCAGATACCAGAATACCGTCAAGGCTGGGCAGCTGCGCGGGCGCTGGTTGGACTACCTGGCTCGTCGCAGCCACTGGTCCAGCTATGTCGAAGCCTATGTTGAGCAATCTGCCACGATTAGCCAGCAGTGCAATTTTTATCTGGCTCATTACAGGCTGGACAATAGGGACTTAGCCATTCAGGGTGGTCTCAGGCTCTGGGCGGCAGGGAACTCACAACCCAAGACCTGTGACCAACTCTTTGGAATTCTTATCAAAGGTGGCCATATTACCGAGCGTCTTGCCTGGCAGCGTTTTAACAGGGCATTACTGGCTCATAATTACCAACTGGCCCGCTACCTAAAACGCTTTCTCAGCAGCCCCAGATCTCAGCAGCAGCACGAGCTGTACTACAGACTTGAGCGCAATCCTCACGAGCTGCGACAGCGAGCGGAACTGGCCGAGAAAAGCCAGGGAGAGCTGGCCTTTCTCGAACATGTACTTAGCCATCTGGCTCGCCAAGACCCAAATCTGGCACTCAGGCAATGGACAAGGTTTAAGCAAACCCACGAATTTAGCCATAGTGCACAGGCCAACATTGTCAGCGCGATAATCAGGGGGCTGTTTAAATCTGGTCATTATGCGGCGGCAGACAGTTACCTTCTCGACCATCTACCTCTATTAAATCAGAATCTTGAAGCTGAGCTCACCGAGTGGCGAGTTCGCCAGGCTCTGGCCACTATGAACTGGACAGAGGTACGCCAGTGGTTGGCGAGACTACCAGAGGCCAATCAGCAAAAGCCTCTATGGCGATACTGGACCATACGCAGCATGGAAAGTGACCCGCTCACCACGCGCGACCCTGGGCTAAAGCAGCTAACTCAAAGCCTGGCTAAGGAGCGAGACTTCTATGGGTTTCTGGCCAGCGAGAGACTCGGCAAAGATTACAGCATCAATCATGTTCCGGTGACGCTAGATGAGCCTAGACGGAAGAAAATCGCCGCCATACCCGCAATGCAAAGGGCCAGGGAGCTTCACTTTCATGGTGCACATATTGACGCTAATCGAGAGTGGCTCCAGTCCAGCAAGGATTTCCAGAGAGCCGACTGGCTGGCTGCGGCAGTGCTGGCTAGCCAATGGCAATGGCACAATAAAGCGATTGCTAGCATGGGTAGAGCTAGATACTGGGATGATGTAGAAATTAGATTTCCACTAGCCTTTGAAAGCGACATTAGCAAGGCAGCACAAGACAGCGGCATAGCTGATTATATTCTGTTTGCCCTGGCTCGTCAGGAAAGCGCTTTTAACCCCTATGCTACCTCTTCAGCTGGTGCCATGGGTCTGGTGCAGGTAATGCCTGCTACAGCCAGGGCCACCGCCAAAAAACATCGCCTGGCCTATCGCAATAAAAAACAGCTACATGATGTATCTATCAATCTGCCCCTGGGGTCCGCTTATTTTTCTGAATTGCTTGCACGCTTTGACAACAATAGAATTCTGGCAACCGCCGCCTACAACGCAGGGCCCTCGCGAGTGAATCAATGGTTAAATAAATCAGACGGCAAACTGCCCTTCGATGTCTGGGTGGCTCTGATTCCCTATAGAGAAACACGCAGCTATGTCAGCAATATAATGATGTATTCGGTGATTTATTCACGCAAACTGGGGCTCAAGCCACCCATGCTGTTAAAGCATGAACGCGAAACGCTGCTGTAATAATAGCTTACACTCTCATCAGAGGGCCTCACAGAACCTCTCACAGACTTTTTCCCATTGGTTGACAGATATGATAGATATTGGCGTAAACCTCTCCAGCAAGCGTTTTGACAATGATATAGAGGCTATTCTGGAACGCGCTCAGAATGCAGGCCTGTCAAAGCTAATACTCACCGGCACCTCGGTGGCAGAGAGCCATGCTGTGCTGCAACTCTGTCGCGACTATTCTGCCAGGTTTCCATCAATGCTGTATGCCACCTGTGGCATACATCCCCATGACGCCAGCTCCTTCAACGCCGAAAGTCTGGAAAGGCTTCGAGGGTTGGCCACCGAGCCTGAGGTGGTGGCTATTGGAGAAACCGGTCTCGACTTTAACCGCAACTTATCGCCACAGAAGCAACAGGAAACTGTGCTTGAGGCGCATTTGGAGCTAGCTGCAGAACTACAGATGCCGCTCTTTCTCCATGAGAGGGATGCCGCACGGCGGCAGCTTGAAATTATTAGCGCCTATCGAGATTCACTAGGTGATGCAGTTATCCACTGCTTCACCGGCGACAAAAAAACACTATTCGCCTATCTGGATATGGACTTGCATATAGGGATTACCGGCTGGGTCTGTGATGAACGGCGCGGCTTGGAACTCAAGGAAATCGTCAATAATATTCCGCTAAATCGGCTAATGATTGAGACTGATGCACCCTACCTGCTGCCGCGAAACATCCAGCCGCTACCCAAAGATCGGCGCAACGAACCCGCATTTTTGAGTTATGTTGCAGAGGGCATAGCCGAGGCTAGAACTGAATCAGCCCAGCAGATTGTCGCAGCCACCAGGGCCACCGCGGAAAAGTTTTTTCGGCTTGAAAGCTAGGTATCAGAGCTGGCCAATACTATCGCCAACGGCTACCACGCCATTGCCAAGAATCTGAGCTCGCAGTCCACCTTTGCCAACCAGATCCGGTAATATTTTGGCAGCCAAGCGTTTTTGTAAACTGGCGCAGGGCTCACAGAGTTGGACCCCATAGCACTCCAGGCCATTGATCGTAAATCGCTTGCCCACAAGATCATTTAGCCGAATATCCTCAGTGATAAGATTACGTCGAAAGTCACTGTCGTGAAACTTATTGCCAGAGCTGCGATTAAACGCCTCAATCACCTCTGATTCGATTAATGTCAGCTCCCAGTCAGGCTGGCCTCTATAATTAGAGCGGCTCTTACCCGTCTCGGAATAGTAGCGGTCGCCTACAATACCCTTACCGGCCTTAAGCAGCACCTTGCCCTGACCACTAACCCCTGCCCCAGACTGAGGTGCTGTATAAATCCCTGTAATCTTGCCCATGCTGATCTAAGTCTCCTGGCTACTGAGTAACTGACCTTAACTGTCGGTTAAAACCTTATACATGCTGTTTTTGGGCTGGCTAAATACTGAGCGCACCATAGGCTCGAATAGAGAAAGCTCCATTTTGGGCATCTTGGGGTCGAATGATGGGTCATCATATTTTGCGATAAATCTTGCCGTGCGTTTAAAGTTAGCGCTGTCTCTAAACTGATCGCGCATATTGCGATCGGCACCTATAAAATGGAAAAAATTATAGCCTTGGAAGATCGCGTGATGCTTGATCATCCAGTGATTCTCCTCTGAGACAAAAGGCTGCAAAATAGCCGCCGCTACATCTGCGTGATTAGCACTCCCCAATGTGTCACCAATATCGTGCAACAGGGCGCAGACAATGTATTCTTCATCTTCCCCTGCCTCTGCAGCACGATGGGCCGTTTGCAGAGAATGCTGCAAACGATCTACAGCAAAGCCACCATAATCGCCATTAAGCAGTTCCATATGGGAGAGAATACGATCGGGTAGCCCAGCAAAGAAAGCCAGCTGTTCAGGCATAATAATCTGCCAGTCTTCAGCGGTGCTGTCGGACATCTTGGTAAATGTAGCCTGCATTATTTTCCCTCTCTCAAACAGAATTTTTTATTAGAATAAGGGAATAGTAGCAGTAAAGGCCGCGCTTCACCAAGAGCATCATCGCCCTATAAAGCCATAGCTCGGCGCTGAGAAGGCTGCCTCTCTGCACAGCCTATTCTCAGGCTTTGCAGGGCTTAGGGAGCAGGCTATTACAGCTGACAGTATTCAATCAGATCTACTGGCGCCTTGGGAACTATGCGGACATTTTTAATCGTGATATCAAAGGGTCGCGACGTGGTCAGCAAAAATGGCACAATCACCCGCTCAACATCGGCACCGGCTGCAGCAAAACACTTAAGGCTAATACCTCTAGTCACCCATTCACCCATGGGAACAGTCTTGAACACCTTAGTCACATCTTGGCTGGCACTGCAGGGCCAACCGCAGTCCAGTCTCTGCACAACCTTGCCTCTAGGTCTCTCGTTGACCATAAACTCAACCATAATAGCGCCGTTGAGATCAGAGATTTTTTTCAGGTTAAGAGCCTCTTCTGACTGCCAGAAAAACTGGCTCTGTCTGCGCCCCGACCACTGAGCTCGCAGAGAATCCTCCTGAACATCGCCATCAACAGCAGAGACTGTAAGCCTGCCATAAGAAGATTTGGTGACCTTGCCATCCAGAGGTCTTGACCAGTCACTTTTGTCTCCAACAAAAGCACTGAATGGCGCTCTCGAGGTTCGGTCAAAGACCACAAGACGAGAGCTTACACCAGCGGCTGCAATACCTTTATCAAGTTGCTGCGCAATAATCTCCTCATCCCCAAACGATAGGCCATCGCCAACCACCAGAATGTTATCTGCCACCGGCAAATCTTTGTCATCAATATTATGTTCTACATTGGGCCAATCAAAGGGCAGGCGTCCCGTAAAATCAAAGCGCGGCTGACCATTCTTATCAGCCACAATTACATCACTAATGCCCTGCCCCTCAGTACCTGGCAGCCAGGCAACTACAAAGGCGTCCGACGCGTTAAGCTCAGCGTTAACCGCTAAGGGTCGACCCGTCAGGAAAATGGATACCACAGGAATACCCTGCTCGCGCAGTTTTCTTAGTAGGCGTAAATCTTTGTTAGAGCCAAATTTGTAAGCCAGCGAATCAATATCACCCACACCCTCTGCATAGGGTTCCTCGCCAAATACCACCACGGCGACATCAGGCTTTTTGACCCAGCTGCCATCAGCACTCAACTCTGCAGAGCTACCTATAGTCTGCAATGCTTCCTGAATACCACCAAACACTGAGGTAGCACCAGGGAAATTACTGTTAGTGTTCTCGGTGCCCTGCCAGGTGATGGTCCAGCCACCGTTTTGCTTGCCGATATTGTCTGCGGCATCACCGGTTACCAATACATGCTGGCCGGCCTTTAGCGGCAAAATATCACCACTGTTTTTTAGTAGCACCAATGACTTGCGGACTGCATCCCGAGCGACAGCCCTATGGGCTTCAGCACCGATTAAGTCTTGATTACCAGCTACCTTTCTCGATGAAGGCAGGCCTTTGTTAAACAGACCGGCACGAATTTTGACTCGCAGAATACGAGTGACAGCATCGTCAATACGCGACATGGCAATCTTGCCTGTTTTTACATCCTGTAGAGTATTGAGCAACAGTTCCTTCCAGTCCTCAGGAACCATAATCATATCTACGCCAGCATTGATTGAGCGAGCACAGCTCTCATTGGTACATCCAGTGACCTGACCATGACCATTCCAGTCCCCAATCACAAACCCGTCAAAGCCCATCTGACCCTTTAGCACATCGGTTAGCAATGTTTTATTGCCATGGATTTTGTCGCCATTCCAGCTGTTAAAAGAGGCCATAACGGTTTGTACATCAGCGTCAATTGCCGACAGATAACCCTGACCATGGCGTTCAATCAACTGCTCAAGGCTTAGTCTGGTGTCGCCCTGATCAATGCCTCGATGAGTACCGCCATCGCCGATAAAGTGCTTGGCCGTAGCCACTACTTTTTCATCATCAGTGCGCAATTGATCAAGAGTACCCTGCATACCGAGTACGATCTGCTCGGCATAGGACTTGACCAGCTGTGCATCAGAGGTGTAACCCTCATAGGCTCTTCCCCAGCGAAAATCCTGAACCACTGCGACTGTAGGCGCAAAAATCCAGTCTATGCCAGTCACCGCGACTTCACGCGCCGTGACTTGACCAATTTGACGCAATAGCTCGGGATCTCTCGCCGCACCTAGACCAATATTGTGGGGAAACAGCGTCGCGCCAATCACATTGTTATGACCATGCACAGCGTCAGTACCCCAGATAATAGGAATACCCGCTCCACCCTCAGCCCTGTCCAATGAGGCGGTATAATAGCTGTCGGCCAGTTTCAGCCAGTCATTCATGGTGGCCAGTTTATTGCCCTCGGGGAAAGAGCCACCACCGTTAAGTACCGAGCCCAGATGATACTTAGTCACATCAGCTGGCGTTACCCATTTAATCTCACCCTGCACCATCTGCCCGACTTTCTGCTCGAGGGACATCTCCTCCACCATGCTTTTAATGCGAGCCTCTAAGGCGTCGTCAACCGCAAGCGCCGAAGGGGCTGCAAGACCGTAATAAGCGATTACGATGATTTTCAGAAAGGCTCGAATGGGCCCAAGGACTAGGTTCATATTTAGGGCTTTCAATTCTAACAACATGGATAAAATCTCTTTAAACAGATATCGTCGGCTCTAAAATCATCTAGACAGAAACTCATTCCAGTAGATGCATTCAATACAGGCGACTTTTTCAGCTTTCTTTTTAATAGTCATTGGCAGAGCTCTTATCAGAACAATGCGCTGAATAATGAAGGGTGTCACGGAGTTCCATCTAGGGGAAGTGCAGATGCGGCAGCTTGCTGATGCCATGCGACAAAAGGGGTGTGGGCTCAGAGCGCCTCTAATAGACCTGTTATCAAGCCCCTATTGGAATAGATTACGAATCGATTCACGGTAATTTCGACTCACTTTTAACGAGCCACCATCTGAGAGATGGAGCAGGCTTCCACCTTTTTGTAATGGTGTGACACTGACAACTCGCTCAACATTCACAATGGTCGATCTGTGGATCTGCACAAAAAGCTGGTCATCTAACTTAGCTTTTAGCTCACGCAATGTGCTGCGGATAATATGGGTTTCTCCTGCAGCGTGCACACACATATAGTCACCAGCAGCATCGACCCAGTCTATGTCATCAAACGGGATCACCTTGACCACACCAGAATCACGCACCAGCAATTTTCGTTTCATTCCATCGGGTCTATTTTCACTACCAATATCTGTGGGCTCATGAACCGACAGCTTTTCAGCTATGGCATCGATGGCACCGATCAGCGGTGCCTTAAAGCTTTCTTCCTTATCCAGCTCTAAGCGATCTATGGCGCGCTCTACTGCGCGACCAATACGCTCTTTATCCAGAGGTTTGAGAACATAGTCAACGGCGTGGAGGTCAAAGGCATCGACCGCATACTGGTCAAAGGCGGTAACAAAGATCACCAGCGGGGTCACATCAGCCTGCAGGGCCTTAATCACGTCAAAGCCATTCATACCCGGCATCTGGATATCCAAAAAAAGCACATCAGGGTTTAGGTCTAACGCAGCCGATACAGCCTCAGCGCCGTTTGCACATTCAGTGAGAACTTCAATCTGACCGAGCTCTGCTAAATAGGACCGCAAAAGCTGCCTTGCCAAAGGCTCGTCATCAACAATGATCGCTGTTAAGTTCGGCATGCTACCTCGTACCTAATTGGTTTAAATAACTAAGAAGATTGTTTGTTAAGTGGCAATTTCATGTAGACCTGCAGTCCACCATTGGCTGCATTTTCAAGACTGAAAGTATAACTATCGCCATAGAACTCATCCAGCCTATCGAGAGTATTGCGCAGCCCGACGCCACTTACCTGAGCATCTGGGATCGTTGTCAGGCCACTGCCTGTATCAACCACCTGAATTATCAGGAAATTATTCTCTAATTTTGCAGAGACGGATATTTTACCGCCATTCTCAGCCTGGGCAATAGCATGTTTGATAGCGTTCTCCGCTAGTGGCTGCAAAATCAGACTAGGCACCCAGACTGACTCAGCCTGAGCCTCAACATCAAACTCCAACTGGAGGCGATCACCAAACCTCGTTTGCTCAATGTTCAAATACATTCTCAAAGCCTCGATTTCTTTCTCCAAAGGCACGCTTTGAAAGGCATCATTGTCCAATGAATAACGCAAGAAAGAGCTGAGCTGCAGCACCATGGCATTGGCCTTACCCGCCTCTTCAGTCTTTACTAGCGCTGATATAGCATTAAGCGTATTAAACAAAAAATGAGGGTTCAGCTGATAGCGTAACATTTTAAGCTGAGCTTCACGGGCAATAGTTTCAGCCTTGGCACGCCTTAGCTGCTGTTCTTTATTTTCAGAGGCTACCTTCAACAGAGTCTCATGCTCAGTTTGTAGCAGCTGGTAATACTTCACACCATGGTAAAAGCCCACCCAGGCCAAAAATATCAAAATAGAAGCAAATAACCAGCCGCCAAAGTCTGCCCAGAGATCAGTCTCTCCGGTCATACGCATAAATGTTGTGATGCGTAGAATAGTCCAGATTATGGAACAGCCCAGAACTCCAGCAATGGCTGCCGAAATACGAAATATACCTTTGTCGTACCAAAAATAATGAAATAAGGGTCTCAACGGCCAGGACACCAGGACACCCATGGCAGACTGCAATATGGTATGGGCGATATAGGCCGGCTCCTGCTGGTTGTACCAGAGGGTCAAACTAAGAAAACTCAGCAGGGCAAATCCAAACCAGCCGACAAGCTGCAGGATCCAAAACTGGTAATTAGTATTGCGGTACAGCGTACCCACAAAGGGATGGTAGTTTGATTCGACCTGGGCTGGTTGCATAATATTATTCTATTCTTGTCAGTTTTAATAAAACCCTGATTCACAGAGGCGTAAAGTACCATAGTAGGCGCACAACAGTGAAATTGGTCGCGATATTAATGCAAAGCTATAATTAACTGTTACTATCGCCCCTTTGTTTAAACTACAGCTGTATCCATGTCCGATTCTAAGCTTGCAAATAGTACTCATATCATCCAACACCTCGGCATCAAGGCCCTTAGATCAACGCATCCAGAGGTGCGTAAACTCAAGCGTCAACAGCAGGGTCACAGCGCCCATGGCAATAAAGTCTGGCGATCAAGCTTTGTGCTTATGGACTACCTGACAACCTATCCGCCTGAACCAAACACATCAGTACTGGATATCGGTTG
Source organism: uncultured Porticoccaceae bacterium (assembly GCA_965656965.1). GTDB lineage: Bacteria > Pseudomonadota > Gammaproteobacteria > Pseudomonadales > Porticoccaceae > HTCC2207. The sequence goes on along the minus strand of CBFHMK010000002.1, from coordinate 34,256 downwards.
CGGCTGGGGACTGACTGGACTGTTCTTAGCCAAGCAATACGCTGCCAGCGTAACTGGCATAGACATTGATGAATCTGTGGCACCTTTTTTCGCACTGCAAGCCGAGATCAACCAATGTGCGATGGATTTTGAGGTGCGAGGTTTTGAATCTCTCACTGCAACCGAGCTAGCCAACTTCCCTATGATCATAGGCGCAGATATCTGCTTCTGGGATGAAATGACAACACCCCTATTTGAGCTTATTGGCCTCGCCATGCAATCCGGGGTGGAAAGAATTCTGATTTCAGATCCTGGACGGCCACCTTTCTGGGGGCTAGTTGACCGCTGTGCGGAAACGTTTTCAGCTGAGGTAGTCACACGCAGGATAGATCAGCCATGGAACACTGAAAAATATATTCTGGTTATCGGGAAAGCATAAAAAAACCGCGCCAATGGCGCGGTTTTTTTACATTGCTTATCTAGCTCAAACTAAACTTAGTTTTTAACCAGAACGAAACGCCAGAACCCACCACCGGCAATCTCAATATCCAGAGTCATCTCTGAATCATTCATTGCAGTAATGCTGTAAGTGATAGACGACACAGCATCAGCTGGGTTAGTCAGCTCACCACCGTTGTACACCTTAGCAAGACCAATATGAGCACCTAAGCCATCAACAGTAAGCGTATTAGCGACATCGTCATGGGTATAGGTTGCAGCATTAGAACCATCATGGGGAGCTACTAGAGCACCACAGCCTTCAGCAGCAGCACCCTGCCAGCCTTCAACCCAGCTCTCGTCGCCCATGACGTTTGTGAAGCTACCATCAGCACCGAAGCGATAGATATCATCAAATAGGCAAGCGCGGCCATTGATATCAGCGTCACCGTTTGACCACCAGCTAGTGTCGCCCAGACCTGGACCCACACCCATGGCGCCAGCTACAGGAGAAAACTTCCAGTCACCCACAATACCGCCAGCAGGCGCAGGAGTTGGCTCTGGAGTTGGGGCTGGAGCCGGAGCAGTACCATCACGCACCAGCATAAAGCGCCAGTAGCCGCCACCCGCAATCTCGATATCCAACGTCATGCTGTCATCGGTCATCGCAGTCACTGTGTAGATGATCGAAGATACAGCATCAGCTGGGCTAGTCAGTTCACCACCGTTATAGACTTTGGCCAGACCAAGATGCGCACCCAGACCATCCAAGGTAATGGTGTAGTCTGATTCACTGTAGGCGTATGTTGCAGCGTTGGAACCATCGTGTGGAGCAACCATTGCACCACAGCCTTCTGCAGCAGCACCCTGCCAGGTTTCAACCCAGCTGTCGTCGCCCATGACGTTAGCAAAGCTTCCGTCAGCGCCGAAGCGGTAGATGTCGTCGAACAGACAGGCACGGTTATCAACATCGGCTTCGCCGCTTGACCACCAGCTAGTGTCGCCCAGACCAGGACCTACACCCAGAGCACCAGCAACAGGTGCCAGCTTCCAGTCACCAGCGATAGCTGGTGCAGCGGCTGGTACATCTTTAGCCAACATAAAGCGCCAGTAGCCGCCACCTGCAATCTCGACATCCAGCGTCATGGTGGTATCGGTCATTGCACTAATGGTGTAAGTGATCGTCGACACAGCATCAGCTGAGCTTGTCAGTTCACCGCCATTATAGACTTTGGCCAGACCAAGATGTGCACCCAGACCGTCTAAGGTGATAGTGGCCGCAGCTTCATCATAGGTGTAAGTGGCAGCGTTGGAACCATCATGTGGAGCAACCATCGCGCCACAGCCTTCTGCAGCAGCACCCTGCCAGGTTTCAATCCAGCTATCGTCGCCCATGACGTTAGCAAAGCTTCCGTCAGCGCCGAAGCGGTAGATATCGTCGAACAGACAGGCACGGTTATCAACATCGGCTTCGCCGCTTGACCACCAGCTAGTGTCACCCAGACCTGGACCTACACCCAGAGCACCAGCAACAGGTGCCAGCTTCCAGTCACCAGCGATAGCTGGTGCAGCGGCTGGTACATCTTTAGCCAACATAAAGCGCCAGTAGCCGCCACCTGCAATCTCGACATCCAGCGTCATGGTGGTATCGGTCATTGCACTAATGGTGTAAGTGATCGTCGACACAGCATCAGCTGAGCTTGTCAGTTCACCGCCGTTATAGACTTTGGCCAGACCAAGATGTGCACCCAGACCGTCTAAGGTGATAGTGGCCGCAGCTTCATCATAGGTGTAAGTGGCAGCGTTGGAACCATCATGTGGAGCAACCATCGCGCCACAGCCTTCTGCAGCAGCACCCTGCCAGGTTTCAATCCAGCTATCGTCGCCCATGACGTTAGCAAAGCTTCCGTCAGCGCCGAAGCGGTAGATATCGTCGAACAGACAGGCACGGTTATCAACATCGGCTTCGCCGCTTGACCACCAGCTAGTGTCACCCAGACCTGGACCTACACCCAGAGCACCAGCAACAGGTGCCAGCTTCCAGTCACCAGCGATAGCTGGGGCTTCTACCTTGGAAAGCATAAAGCGCCAGTAGCCGCCACCTGCAACCTCGATATCCAGCGTCATACTGTTGTCAGTCATTGCAGTTACGGTATAAACCACATCCGACACAGCATCAGCTGGGCTTGTCAGTTCAGCACCATTTACTACCTTTGCTAGGCCAATATGTGCACCCAAGCCGGACAGCGAGATAGTGCTAGCAGTTTCATCATGCACATAGGTTGCAGCATTCGAACCGTTATGAGGAGCAACCATTGCACCACAGCCTTCTGCAGCAGCACCCTGCCAGGTTTCAACCCAAGACTCATCACCCATTACGTTAGCGAAAGAACCATCGGCACCAAAGCGGTAGATGTCATCAAAGAGACAGGCGCGGTTCTGGACGTCAGCGTCACCGCTTGACCACCAGCTTGTGTCGCCCAGACCTGGACCAACACCCATGGCGCCAGCGACAGGAGAAAGTTTCCAGTCACCTACAATAACAGGCTCCTGCTCTTCTTCGTCGATACAGCCAGCCGCACAGTATGTCACCAAACTGCCATCGGTAGTTTCAGTTACATCAACACCTGCAGTCCCTGACACGTCAGCGAAAGAAATAGTGAAGCTCACAACACCATCTTCATCAGCCTCGCTCATAGTTCTCTGCGCAGACCAAGAAGAATGCTGGCCAGATACCTCAACGGCCGCACCAGCAATAGTGATTGTCGGCTTAACAAGCGATTCGCTTGCTGTAAGCTGCAGCTCAACCGTCTGACCCAGTCTCACTTCATCGCCAGAATTAAAGCTGTTATAAATTGAAACAGAAGTTAGCGTTGGTGCCACACCATCTGGACCTGGCTCAACTAACTCTTCTTGTTTAGTTTCACCGCCACCACAGGCAGAGAGCACTAAAGAGAATGACAGTGCAAGAACTGCACCTAAATGGTTGGTTTCGAGAAATCTCGAAAACCAGCCAGACGAACTAACGGTTGTTTGCGAATGCATAACTCCCCCTAAATGAGTTTTTATAATATGACTAATTATAGAAATTAAAGAATTTCAAACCTGATTCTCTGCCCGTTCGCCCCGCAGCACCACAGCAATACGGTGAATAGGGGTATATATGCGGTGAACCGGCAGCCGCTGCATAATTCCCGACATATCACCATATGCAAGCCTGTATTTAGGCTTAAATTAGGGCTGTACAGGCTGTTGAGACTACTTGCGTCCGCCTAGGCAATTAGGGGAATCGGGCGCCTGCTGCTGTTTTTCAGACCATTCAGCGGCACTGTATGTATGCAGAGCGAGAGCGTGAACTGGACCTGCCATTTCATCAGCAAGCAGCCCATAGATTGCCTGATGACGGGCCACAGAGCGCATAGACGCAAACTGCTCGGAAACCACCACCAATTTAAAATGACTTTCTGAGCCCTCGGGTACTGAGTGCATAAAGCTCTCGTTGGTCACTTCGAGAAACTCAGGCAAAAAGCGTTCACCGAGCTTCTCATTGATTACCGACTCAATTGGCCCCATTACATGCCACTCACGAGATTAATCATCACACCCGCAGCAACAGCCGAGCCAATTACACCCGCCACATTGGGCCCCATGGCATGCATCAGTAAAAAGTTCTGCGGATTGGCCTCCAGGCCAACCTTATTAGCGACCCGGGCAGCCATGGGAACCGCAGAGACACCAGCAGCGCCAATTAGCGGATTCACCTTGTTGGTCGACAACTTATTCATCAGCTTGGCCATTAGTACTCCAGACGCTGTGCCTATGCAGAACGCCACAGCACCCAGCCCCAGAATACCCATGGTTTCAGGATTGAGGAACTTCTCGGCACTCATTTTAGAACCGACACCCAGGCCCAGGAAAATGGTCACCACGTTAATCAGCGCATTCTGAGTGGTATCACTGAGACGATTGACCACCCCACATTCCTTCATCAGATTACCAAAACAGAACATACCCAGCAGCGGCGCTGCATCAGGCAGCAAGAAAGCCACCAGTACCAGCAATGTCAACGGAAATACAATACGCTCAGCCTTGGTGACAGGTCGCAACTGTTCCATTTTAATCTGGCGCTCTTCGGGGCTGGTTAGGGCTTTCATAATAGGCGGCTGAATAATCGGCACCAGCGCCATGTAGGAATAGGCAGCTACCGCAATAGCCCCCAGTAAATCCGGAGCCAACTTGCTTGTTACAAATATCGCCGTGGGCCCGTCGGCACCACCGATAATCCCGATGGAGGCGGCATCGCGAATACTGAAGTCGAGAATACCAAAGTGACTGAGAGCTACAGCACCTAACACAGTGGTAAAGATACCTACCTGAGCCGCAGCACCCAGCAGAAGAGTTTTTGGATTGGCTAAGAGTGGGCCGAAATCAGTCATGGCCCCCACACCCATGAAAATTACCAGGGGAAACAGACCGGTTTCAATACCAGCATGGTAGATGTAATAGAGCAATCCACCCGGGCTCTCCATATTGCCCAGGGCATCATAGACCGGCGCCACATCAAAACCTGCGCCAGGGATGTTGGCAAGAATGGTACCAAAGCCAATCGGCACTAGCAGAAGAGGCTCAAAACCCTTGTTAATTGCCAAAAACAGCAGACCAAGGCCCACCATCATCATGACAAATTGGCCCAGCTGAAGCTGCGCTATTCCAGAACTTGCCCATAAACTGAGTAAATTTTCCATTCTTTCAGCTCCTTAGGCCAGAGTTACTAGCACATCACCCACAGCACAGTTGTCACCGGCCTGCACTCGCACCTCGACAATGGTACCAGCCGCAGGAGCACTCACCGAGGTCTCCATTTTCATAGCTTCGAGAATAATAATATTCTCACCCTCAGCCACTGCCTGACCGGGACGCACCAAGGTCTTCACCACGGTGCCGGCCAGCGGAGCATTGACCGGAGAGCCACCGGTTGCCGGTGTTGCGCCAGCCGCGACAGGCGCAGCAGCACTAGCACCAGCAATAGCGCTGACATCACCACCATTGGCCACACTCACCGTATAGGCTTTACCCTCAACCTCGACCGTATAAATCTCTTCGCCGGCATCATTGGACTGCACCGCAGCTACACCAGTGGGCACAGGCTCAAATGCATCAGGATTATCTTTGTTCTGTAGAAATTTAAGACCGACCTGTGGGAACAGTGCGTAGGTCAGCACATCATCAATCTGCCCTTCTCCACTGCACAGCGGAAACCCATGCTCAGTAGCCAGCCCCTGTAGCTCGGTTGTCAGGCTCTCTAGCTCAGGCTGAATATTATCTGCTGGACGGCAGGTAATAGCCTGTTCATTCTCATCCAAGACACGCGCCTGTAGCTCGGCATTGACAGGCGCAGGTGCTGCACCATATTCGCCTCGCAAAACACCGGCCGTCTCTTTTGAAATTGATTTATAGCGCTCGCCGGTCAGTACGTTCAGCACCGCCTGGGTCCCAACAATCTGGGAAGTTGGGGTCACTAGTGGAATATAACCCAGGTCCTCACGAACCCGTGGAATTTCCGCCAGCACCTCATCCAGCCTGTCTTCAGCACCCTGCTGGCGCAGCTGGGATTCCATATTAGTCAACATGCCGCCGGGAACCTGGGCCACCAGAATGCGCGAATCGACGCCGCGCAATGAACCTTCAAACTTGGCATATTTTTTACGCACACCTCTAAAGTAGGCGGCAATTTCTTCAATCTTGCCAACATCCAGACCAGTGTCGCGCTCCTGCCCCTGGAATATAGAAACTACTGATTCAGTCGCAGAGTGGCCATAGGTCATGGACATGGAGGATATAGCAGTGTCCACGTTATCAATGCCGGCCTCCACACATTTGGTGATAGTGGTTGTTGACAGCCCTGTGGTGGCATGAGCATGCAGCTGGAGAGGAATAGCCACAGCCTTCTTGAGCTTGCTAACCAGCTCGTAGCCTACATAGGGAGTAAGCAGACCTGCCATATCTTTGATACAGATGGAGTCCGCTCCGGCATCTTCAATTTGTCGCGCCTGATCCAGCCAAGAATCGATCGTATGTACCGGGCTGACGGTGTACGAGATAGTGCCCTGAGCATGCTTGCCCACCTGTTTGACAGCGCGCAGCGCAGTCTCGAGGTTGCGCATGTCGTTCATCGCATCAAATACACGGAATACGTCGATACCGTTGACCGCCGCGCGCTCAACAAATTTTTCTACCACATCATCCGCATAGTGGCGGTAGCCGAGGATATTCTGGCCACGGAATAGCATCTGCTGAGGAGTATTAGGCATCGCCTTTTTAATTTCCCTGATGCGATCCCAGGGATCTTCACCCAAAAATCTAATACAGGAATCAAAGGTGGCGCCACCCCAGGATTCCATCGACCAGTAGCCGACCTGGTCTAGCTTCTCGGCAATCGGCAACATATCGTCAATACGCATGCGAGTTGCAAAAAGTGACTGATGGGCATCGCGAAGAACAACTTCGGTTATACCAAGCGCAGGGGTTTTAGAGGGCATAGTTATGTCCGTTCCTGTAAATTCAGATTAGTTGTATAGCGTTTAGGCTTGTGTGTCGCTTACTACTTTTTACCGCGATGCAGATCGATAGCGGCCTGGATAACTCTCGCTATTCGGGGTTCCACCGCTGCACTGGCGACCGGCGCGACAGCGTCAGCCACCACGTCAGGTTCATCAGCAACAATCCTGTTAACCAACATCGACATAAGACTAGTTATGCCTACCAACAGGGTTAGGAAAGTGAAAACAGTGCCCATACCATAGATTAATAAATCAAGGCCCTGAGCTATAAGTAATGAGTCCATCAAGAGTCCAGATAATCGCGCAAAAATAACATAGAGGCCAATAAATCGGGCCGGAAAGGCAAAACTATAGCAATCAGAAGAGTTTTTGCAAGTTTGGCTTTGCTTTCAGTCATGGTAAACCTACAATCCGCAGTCAAAATTATGTCAAATAGTGGGACAGGCGCAGAGATGGGAATTAAAGAACTACTTACTCAAAGGGTGTCAGCCGCCATGCAGGCTGCCGGAGTTCCCAGTCACTGTTCGCCCATGGTCGCCCTCAGCGGCAAGCCTCAATTTGGTGACTATCAGGCCAATGGCGCAATGGGCGCAGCTAAGGCGCTAAAAAGCAACCCGCGGGAGCTGGCTAAAAAAATACTCGACAATCTTGATCTCGACGGGATTGCCGAGAAACTGGAAATTGCTGGCCCTGGGTTTATCAATATCACCCTGGCTAATGGGTTTTTAGCCCAGCGTCTTGAGCAGCAAGACGATCATAGACAAACCAACAAGCAGACTGTCGTCATTGATTACTCCTCACCTAACCTCGCCAAAGAAATGCATGTAGGCCACCTGCGCTCGACCATTATTGGCGATGCCCTAGCACGTATCCTGGAATACCAGGGTCATTCTGTTGTGCGCCAAAACCATATGGGCGACTGGGGCACTCAGTTCGGTATGTTGATTGCTGAGCTGGAAGAGCAGATGGGTGAGGGTGAACAGGCCGAACTAGCGCTCAATGATTTAGAAGTTTTTTATCAGCAGTCGAAAAAGCATTTCGATGCCGACCCAGAGTTTGCTGACAGAGCCCGCGCCTATGTGGTCAAGCTGCAGTCTGGAGATGCCCACTGCCGAACTCTTTGGCAAAAGTTTATCGATGTCTCTGTTGCCCACAACTTGGCAATCTATCAGCAACTTAATGTTGGCCTGCGCAGAGAGCATATACAGCCAGAGAGCTCTTACAATGATGATTTAGAAACCGTAGTCGATGAGCTTAGCGCACAGGGCCTAGCCGTTGACTCCGAAGGTGCCAAGGTGGTGTTTCTCGACGAGCTGGCCGACAAGAATGGTGATCCCTCACCTATGATTATTCAGAAGTCTGGCGGTGGCTTTTTGTATGCCACTAGTGATCTCGCCTGTCTGAGATATAGAGTAGGCACACTCAACGCTGACCGCATTCTCTACTTTATAGATGCTCGTCAATCACTGCATATGAAGCAGGTATTTATCACTGGCCGCAAAGCCCAGTTTGTACCAGACAGCGTTAGCCTAGAGCACCACCCATTTGGCACCATGATGGGGGCCGATGGCCGCCCCTTTAAAACCCGTAGCGGCGGCACAGTGAAACTAGCCGACCTGCTTGTCGAGGCAGAGGAGCGCGCCCAACGACTGGTGCAAGAAAAGAACCCAGAACTCAGTTCAGATGAAGTCTCCAACATAGCCCGCAAGCTGGGTATTGGCGCAATTAAATATGCCGACCTAAGCAAGACCCGCACCAATGATTATATTTTTGACTGGGATGCCATGCTGTCATTTGAAGGCAACACCTCCCCCTACCTGCAATATGCTTATACCAGAATCCGTAGCATATTCCGCAAAGCCGGCATTGAGGCTGAGACCTTCTCTGCTAAAGTTATGCTTGAACAGCCTCAGGAAAAGGCCCTAGCGCTCAAGTTGCTGCAATTTAACGAGGTGCTTAATCAGGTGGCCAGCGACTGCTACCCCCATAGTCTGTGCGGCTATCTCTATGAGCTAGCCAGTGCCTTTATGTCTTTTTACGAGCAGTGCCCTGTTTTAAAAGATGGGGTTGCTAAGGATATTCAACAGAGCCGCTTGCAACTCTGCGCAACCAGCGCCGCTACCCTGGCTCAGGGTCTAGATTTACTGGGCATCGAAGTGATGGAGAAAATGTAAATTGGCTAAAGATGCTAGCCTGCTTGAAACTGTTTACTTGCCTATGTGGCTGCGATAGAGAGCCGCTGTCACAGGGTCTGCGCAACATAGACTGACCGACTCCAGAAACGGGTTTTGTGCCAGAGCCACGGTAACCTCTTGAACAGCAATCTTGATTGCCCGACGAGCTGGAAAGCCCCCTATTTCAACACCAATGCTGGGGAATGCGATACTGCGGAGATTTTCTTGCTTTACCCTCTGCATCACCTGCTGGTAACAGAGAGCCAGACGCTGCTCTTCACCCTGGTCACCACCCCGCCATACTGGACAAACTGTGTGAAAAAACATGGCAGAACTCGCAGCAATAACCCGCACCTCTCCCACAGCGCAATGCACTGCTGCACTGGGGTCCGCCTGGAACCCTTGCCCGACTGCCAGACTTAGGGGCGGCTGTTGATAGGCAGATATAGCACTGCGCTCGTCGACGGCCTGCACTACGGCATCCACCGCTAACTTGGCAATATTACCCTGATAGATTCTAACTCTGTGCACGACCTGCTTCTAGCCTCGAAATAAACCTCCGAAGTATAGAAAAATCCCCTGTCACAGATGTTGATGGCGGTCACAGCCAGCATGCCAACTGAGTGGCTAATCAACTGCAAAGAACCTAGAGCTGCTCCTGCATCCTATCAAACTGCTCTTTCACTACTGGGTTCACAACAGTATTGCCAACCCTGCTGACGATCAAAATCGCCAGAGCAGACAGCAGGAATCCAGGTACCAGGGCATAGAGATCAAACAGCCCACCATCAAGTCGTGACCAGACTATCACTGCGGCTGCACCCACAGCCACGCCAGCGAGAGCACCAGCCGCAGTCATGGATCGCCAGTAAAGACTAATTAAAATCGCCGGACCCAGAGAGGCTCCCAAACCAGCCCAGGCGTAGGACACTACATCCAACACTTTGCTATCTGGATTCATCGCCAATAATGTGGCCAGCAGGGCAAGCACCACCACGGCTATACGGCCAACCTGAAGACGTTTTTCAGTGCTGAGCTGCTGCTTAGTCACCAATGGATAAAGGTCTTCTGCCAATGAAGCAGAGCACACTAGCAACTGCGAATCCACAGTGCTCATAATCGCAGCAAGAATGGCAGCCAGCAGGATACCTGCCACTAGAGGATGGAAAATCAAGCCGGTCAGAGCAATAAAAACCTTCTCCGAATCCACCAGCGGCTCAGAAAGAAAAGCAATCCCACTTAGACCCACCAGAATCGCCAGCAGGTAGCAGAGTGCAGCCCAGCTAACACCAATAGCTGCTGCGGTACCAGTATCCTGGGGAGAACGCAGAGCTTTAAATCGCGCCAAGATATGGGGTTGGCCAAAGTAGCCCAGCCCCCAGCCCATGGTGCTGATAATCATCATCCAGCCCAGAGTCTGACCATCGGCAGCAGTAAAAATATCTAATAGCTGCGGGTTCTGAGCATCAATCTGCGCGGCAAATTGACCTGGCCCACCCATTTGAGAGATAACCAGTATGGGCACGCAAACCAGCGCTAGCAGCATTAGCAGGCCCTGAAAGACATCGGTCCAGGACACCGCCAGAAAACCACCAAACAATGTGTAGACCAAAATAAGCACAACACTAACAAACACCGCCATCTGGTAATCGAAACCAAATACCTCATTAAATAACTTGCCACCAGCAATAAGACCCGAGCCTACATAGAACAGAAAGAACAGCAGAATGCTGACTGAGGCAATCGACTTTAACCAGGGGGTTTGATCTGCAAAGCGGCGCTGCAAATAAGTGGGCACGGTGACCGCATCATCTAGGAGCGCAGTGTAAATACGCAGCCTTCTGGCCATTAATAGCCAATTAGCCGCCACTCCGAGAACCAGGCCAAGCGAAATCCAGGCAGCCTCAAGGCCCGCCAGATAGGCATATCCGGGCAGCCCCAGCAGGACCCAGCCACTCATATCTGAGGCGCCAGCACTAATCGCAGAGACAGTGGGGCTTAGCTGTCGACCACCGAGAAAATAATCCGTTGCACTTTTGGTGCGCAGATAAGCATAAAAACCAATACCCAGGACAATGGTCACATAAACAAGGAAAGCAATAACGGTAGGCATGGATAACTGCGACATGGTGAGACCTTATTATTTTTATAAATTGATGGCGCGAATCTGTGAATCCACTCCTGAATCATCCGAGGATTCAACGGCCCTGTCCAGCTTTAGGCCGCTAAAGTCAAAGAGATTAGTATCCGCTAACTGTGAGGGCGAGACATTCTTGATAGCGCCAAAAATACTATCGATGCGACCAGGCGTCTGCCGTTCCCACTGCACCAGCATCTCTTTAACTGCCTGGCGCTGCAAACCGTCCTGAGAACCACAGAGGTTGCAGGGGATAATAGGAAACTGCTTAAGCTCGGCAAGCGCCACTAAATCACTCTCACGACAGTAGGCCAGCGGTCGAATCAGAATATTCTTTTTATCGTCGGCCAGTAGCTTGGGAGGCATGGCCTTGAGTTTGCCCTGGTGGAACATATTGAGAAATAGGGTTTCAACAATATCATCGCGGTGATGCCCCAAGGCAACCTTGGTCGCCCCTATCTGCTCTGCAAAGCCATACAGGGTGCCGCGCCGCAATCTGGAACACAGACTGCAGTAGGTTTTACCCTCGGGAATCTTGCTGGTAACAATGCTAAAAGTATCCTTTTCGAGGATATGATATTCAATATCCAGAGTATCCAGATAGGCGGGCAGCACATGCTCTGGAAAACCCGGCTGCTTCTGATCTAGATTCACCGCGATCAGCTCAAAACTAATTGGCGCACTCTGTTGCAGGTTCATCAGAATGTTCAGCATGGCATAGGAATCTTTGCCACCAGACAGGCAAACCATTACGCGGTCGCCCTCTTCAATCATATTGTAATCAGCAATCGCTTTACCCACATTACGCCGCAGACGCTTCTGCAACTTATTGGCTTCTAGCTGATCCTTGCGAATGGACATTACAAGCCCCGGTCGATTAAGAGGACGCTATTGTAGTTGCATGAGGCGGCATCACCAAGTGCGGTTTAGAGTTTATTTCAGGGTCCAGTACTAAAGCGGCCAGGGATTACCTGGTGCATTGATGCGATCATCATACTGATAGCCAATTTCACCCTGAAAACCCAGCAGATAAAGGGCCTTTTGGTCATCCGCATAATGGGCCAGAAATCTAAGCAGGCGCTTATCTGAACCAAAATCCGCCGCATACCAATCGAACAGGGCTGACGCCTTGAGTCGTTGGCGGCTGACCTGTAATCCACGCGGGTGATTTACAAACTCGGTGACAGATTTAATGAGCAGTGCTTCGCTATTTTCCGCAGTAAAAGCTCGGTGCTGTATATGAGGGCAGCCGAGACTGGCGCAGCTCAGACCGAACAACAGTTTTGGATCCTGCCAGATGGGCCGCACAATACGATTTTCAATATCATTAAGACTCAGCTTGACCCCTGCAACCCGCAGCAATTTTTTACCTTTGATGCGCGGCCCAGGCAAGGACTGGACTGGGTAGACTCGCAGAAGCTGCTGAATAGTCAGGGCATTATAGAGATTTAACCAATAGGCTTTTTGCTCAGTGCGAGGATAATGTCTCGGGTCTATCGCCGCCATTTTTTTTATATATCGATCCAGAAGCCTGGCATCTGACTGCATGACTCCCGCATAGCGAAAACGGTTAATTCCTGAGGGGTGATCGATAATCACATATTTGTCGAGCAGCTGGTCGAAACCTCTATGGTCTATACCGCGAGGATACTGCTCGTTACTTCTGTCCCATAGAGACCAGTATTTGGCCGGTTTGCTAGCCAGTCCTTCGTTTGCAAAACCGAGACTGTACAGCATGCAAAAAACCAGCAGGGTGAATTTATCTAAACCCATAATAAACTCCATTTATTTATGTGCTTGTCTATATTTTGTGGCCTTACTTGGCTACCCTAGCCACCAGCTCAGTTTTAATACCACCGCAACAAAAAACTTACCAACGGAGTCACCCTTAGCTTGAACTCGATCACCTCCAGCACCACAGACCTGTCACAAATTTTGCTCAAAGACCAACAATTTGTCTGGCACCCCTATTCCTCTCTGACCGACCCTATTCCGGCCTATGAGGTGGTCTCTGCAGAGGGGGTATATCTGCATCTGGCAGATGGCACAGAATTGATTGATGGCATGTCTTCTTGGTGGTGCACTATTCATGGCTATAACCACCAGAGATTAAACCAGGCAGCCAAGGATCAGATCGACCGCGTCAGCCATGTTATGTTTGGCGGCATTACCCATGCGCCAGCAGTGGATCTCTGTGAAAAACTGGTGGCCATAACACCGCAAAAACTGCAAAAAGTATTTCTGGCTGACTCTGGATCTGTCGGCGTTGAGGTCGCAATTAAAATGGCTTACCAGTATTGGATTTCTCAGGGCCAAGCCAATAAAAACAAACTGCTCAGCTTGCGCAATGGTTACCACGGAGACACATTCGCAGCCATGTCGGTCTGCGACCCGGTCACCGGGATGCATCATTTATTTGATCAGGTCGTCGCCAAGCAATATTTTGCACCCGCTCCTCTGGTTGGATTTGACCAGGAATGGGATGAGGCTGACATCAGCGCCTTTGCCGAGATCATTAGTCAAAATAGCAACCAGCTGGCCGCCGTGATTCTCGAGCCTATAGTTCAGGGCGCTGGCGGTATGCGCTTTTATTCGCCCCAGTATTTGCGTCGCGTTCGCGAGCTTTGTGACCAACACAATGTGTTATTAATTGCCGATGAGATTGCCACTGGCTTTGGTCGTACCGGCAAGTTATTTGCCTGTGAATGGGCTGATATTTCGCCAGATATTCTATGTCTGGGCAAGGCAATTACCGGTGGCTATATGACCCTGGCTGCCACTCTCTGCAGCGAAGAGGTCAGTCATGGCATCTGCAATGGTGAAGCTGGCTGCTTTATGCACGGCCCAACGTTTATGGGCAATCCACTCGCCTGTGCGGTTGCCAATGCCAGTATAGACCTGCTGTTATCCGATGACTGGCAGAGCAATATTCAACGCATAGAGACAAAGTTAAAGGCCGAGCTGGAGAAGTTTCAAGACCTTCAGACAGTCGCCGACACCCGTGCACTGGGAGCCATTGGCGTGATAGAAATGCATGAGCGCGTGAATGTCGCCGACATTCAGAAGCAATTTGTGGCAGAGGGGGTCTGGGTGCGGCCATTTGGCAAACTAATCTATGTGATGCCGCCCTTTATCATTACCGATCAGCAGATAGAGCAGTTACTTAGAGGCGTCCACCGGGTTGTGTCTAGACTCTAACCTTTGTCGACTCACAACCGCCTGAAGTTACTCGCCTACCAATGCGACCTGATGAGGAGATCTGACCAGCTTGTCGATATCGTAGCCCAGCGAGACTACAAAGCTCACCAACTCATCGTAGGCCTTGACTGATATCTGAGGCGTGCGAGCCATCACCCAGACATAGTCGCGGCTGTTACGCCCTATCACCGTGTGCTGGTAGTCTTTATCCAAATAGACGACTCGATAGTCCGCCTTGATCGGCCAGACGAACTGCATTCCCCAGACGGCATTGCTTTGGCGGTCCTTAACAAAGCCGCGGGGTCGGTAGATCTTTTTTTCGCCATCAAAGGCGTCGGCATTAAAGCTGAAGGTGGTGGCAATGGTGCCATCTGCATCTAGACTGTAGGACTCAATAGGATTGTGGGCGCCCTGCTCAATAAAAGTTGGTATGCTGGCAATCACGTACCAGTCGCCCATAAATTTTTCCAGATCCACATAGTCAACCGTTGCCATTGGGGGTTGATTGGAACAGGCTACAATCAGCATTGAAATCAGACCAGCGGACAGTGTTTTTAATTTAGTCATAGGAAGTTTTCTCTTTATGTATCCAGCGGTGTCAGGGCTTCTAACTGGTTAGATTCGACTCGTTGATACCTCAGCGTGCCACCCAGGGTTAATTCAGTTTCTAAAGACAGCCACTCGCCATCGGCATCATAACTGAGACGGATATCTGTCTTCGGCGTAGCGATCACTAGCTGCCTTAGCCCATCAGACTGGTTAGAGGTGATCTGCACAGGCCAGGATTCGCCGGTCTCCACATTGAGCAGGCTATCGCTCTGCAGCCAGTCCGGATTCCAGTAAGCAAAGCTGCGAACACAGCCCTCAAGCACCTCAGCGCTCTGAGCGGTCTGCAGGCTGAGCCCCTGCTGATTTTGCTGAGCAACCAGGGTCTTTTGCTCACCATTGCGATCAGTCTGACTGTTGACCTCTGTCAGACAGCCCTGGTGCCAAATTTCAGTAGCACTATGGCTATAGCGGATCTGCTTAACCAATAGCACGCGAAACTCGAGGTTCATGTTTGACTGCAGTCGGGACTTATCACCCTCCTGGCTGAGTGTAAACTGATGATTGCCCACCGGCTTATTATTCAAATACACCACAAAATCCCATCGCTTGACGCCTGCCTCAGACGCCTGTGCAGAGGTCAGAGATGAGCAGCAAAGCAAAAGTATTAAAATAAATCTCGCCACTAGAATTCTCCGCTGACGCTTTCTTTGGGCTGCCAGGGAATAAAGCTATTGGTGGTCGCCATGTAGTTGCGATAACCAGAGCGACGATTGCTAATATCCTGCTCCATTAGCTTCAAGCCAGACAGTTTAATCAGTAACCAAGTCATCAAAACCGGTGCCAACAGAATCACCGGCTCTCCGGTGGGGATGGCAAATACTAGCCAGCTCAGCCAGACACAAAATTCACCAAAATAATTCGGGTGCCTACTGTATTTCCAAAGCCCAGTATTAAGCACGCTCTGCTCCTGCACCACCTGCCGTTTAAACCGGTGCAACTGGTTATCTGCCATGGCCCTGAACACCATTCCAAAAACAAATAGCGCAATGGCCACTAAATGCAGCAGACTCCACTGCACACCGCCAGCACCAGCGACGTCGGAACTAACCGTCAGCACCACAGCAAACAGGGTACTCAGCGCCCAGGCCAGACATGCCTGAGGAAGGAAAATGAGATAGAGACTTTTGAACGGAAAATAACGTCCATGGCGCTGACGACAGCCTCGATAATGACTGTCCTCGGGTCGATTTCGGCCACGCTTAACCATAAACCAGGTCATTCGGGCAGCCCAAACAGCTACCATCATAAGGAGCATCTGATTAACCTGATTATCCAAACCGGTGCGTTGCGCATAGGACAATACCGCGGTCACCAGCATCAGAGGCCAGCAGTAATCGATAATATTGACACTCTGCAGGTAGAGGCTTATGAGCCAGGTGGTAACGGCAATAACCATAAGCAACGGCAACGACGAAAGCATTAGATCGCCGTTTAACAGGGTGTGAAATATCTCAAGATAATGCATGTCCAGAGTCCGCAGTCGCACAATAATAAGGATTACGCCAGACTTCTGTCAGGAGATCACCTGATACAGAACTTGAAAGGCATGACTTGGCTCTGGACAGTGATCATCTACCCTTGCTACGACGCGACTGCTCTAAACTTTCACTGGTTTTTAGCCTGGACTGGGAGTTTTTCTTGATCAGCACATAGGTAGAGCCAACGCCTCCATGCTGCTTTTGCGCTGAATGATAAGCCAACACCTGATCAAACTGCCTTAGCCAGTGGTTAACACAGCTCTTCAATCGAGCCGGTTGCTCTCGCCCCTCACCTTTACCATGGGTAACCAGTGCGCAACGCACGCCGTGCTTCTGGCAGTCTTCGACAAAGCTCCATAGTGCTTGTCGAGCCTGCTCCACCGTATGGCGGTGCAAATCGAGTCTCGACTGAATCTCGTACTTGCCCTGACGAAGGTTCTTATAGACACCATGCTGCACCCCAGGGCGACAAAATTCAATAAAATCATAGGGGTCAACCTGCTGGATAACCGTCGCAGGATCTAGAAAATTGCCATTGAGTTGCTGTTCTAACTGCGCCGCTTTACGCCTCTCCAAAACCCCTGGAGTCACCTGAGCTGGCGCGGCTCTATGACTTGCGCCCTTGCCTCGCAGTGGCTCGACGTCCTCACCAAATAATTCTCCAAAAGCCTGATCATGGTTGGCATTATTACCGCCAGAACCACTGTCAGATTGATCGTCTGAATGGCCGTTAGAGTTGCTATGTGATGACATTTGTCGTTCCTGGGTCAAGGTTTTCAGGTAAGATGGCGGCAAATTTCTGGAGCCGAAAATGCACGTCACCATAAACCATGTTATCAGCGTCCACTATAACCTCAGAGATGATAATAGCGAACTGCTTGATACAACTTACGACACCAATAAACCCCTGGTTTACCTGCATGGGCGCCGACAGATGATTTCTGGCTTTGAAACTGCCATTGCCCGCGCAGTCGTTGGTGACAGGCTAGAATTCTCTGTAATGCCTAAAGAAGGCTACGGCCTGCGCAATGTCAATAACACTCAGCGCGTCCCCAGTAAATACCTCAAACACGAGGGTAAACTGGCGGCCGGGAAAACCATTCACGTCAATACAGATAAAGGTGTTAAGCCAGGCACCATTATCAAGGTCGGTAAATTCAACGTGGATGTCGATATGAACCATCCACTGGCCGGTCAAAACCTGCACTTTGACGTTGAGATTATTGATATTCGCAAAGCCACTGACGAAGAAATTGCCCATGGTCATGTCCATGGCGATGGCGGCTGCAATCATTGAGATGCCTTCTAGTCCGCGCGCAGAAAAGCAACCATGCCTGAGCTAGTCTGGTATCAATATGGCCTGATCGCGGCGATCTTTATCTGGAGCGGCTTTGTGCGCTCTGGACTGGGATTTGGAGGCGCCCTCTTTACACTGCCGTTTTTACTACTTATTCATAATGACCCGGTGTTTTTTCTACCGATCATCTCATTACATCTGCTGTTTTTCGCCGGCCTGACCATTGTGCAGTCAGAAGTGCAATCAAGGCGCAATAAAAACACCAGTCAGACGACCAGTGTTAGCTGGCCCTTTGTACGCTACGCCCTGCTGATTATGATTATCCCCAAGCTTGTTGGCGTAGTGGGTCTGTTGGTGTTGCCCACAGATCTAATGAATATCATTATTTTCACGCTTATTGCAGGCTATTCCCTGACCTATATTCTGGGCAGACCCATGGCAAGCAACAGCCCCCTGTTGGATGTGGTCTTTCTGGTGGCAGCCGCCTATATAAGCGGCACCTCATTAATTGGTGGGCCACTGGTAATCGCCGTAGCGCTACGCCATGTCAAACCCCATGAGTTCCGCAATACATTATTTGTAATCTGGTGGATCCTGGTGAGTATCAAGCTGGTAGCCTTTGTGATTGCCGATGTTGATATTCAATTACTCAGTGCTCTCTGGTTACTGCCATTCGCCGCTATTGGCCATCTTATCGGTCACCGCTTTCATCAGCGGCTGTTACAAAAAGACAGTCGCAGTTTTTACCGCATTCTCGGCTGGATTTTACTGGGTACCAGCTTTGTCGGGCTGAGCCAAGCTCTTATGTGATGTTTGACTGAATGCCAGTTGATCGCCAACTAATCTGGCAGCCCCGCTGTGGTTTGCTAATATAAAAGCTAAAGCCACAGGGAAATGTGATCAGCACTAATGTCGCCTACAGTTTACCGACTTATCACTCCATTGCTGTCTGCGATGCTGGCACTGGCTCTCTGTTGGCAGCAACAGGCCCTGGGAACAGAACTGGTATCTCTATTAATCAAGCTTCCCTATGTACTGATCTCTGTTGCCATTGTCATCGCGCTGGTTAGCCATCATGGCCGCGAACTGGCCCTGAGTCTCACCATGCTATGCACCTACTGGCTAATTCGTAGCCATTTACAGGCGCCCATAGATAGTCTGCCCGCAGCGCAGATATTTGTGTTAATCAGTTATGGTATACCAGTGGTTGCACTGCTCAGCCTATTCAATTGGCAGCCAGGTGTTGTAGATGCAGCCAGTATCAGCGCGGTTATCGCCGCACCCATTATTTTGATCGCCACCAGCCAGCTCCTGTCTAAACACCCAGAAATGCTTGCCGATCTTAGTCTCGCACAACTGAATAACCCACTCTTGGCCACTCATCTACCCGCCCTAAGTGGCACGCTATATCTGATTGGCATTGGCATAGCATTGCTGATGGTGATACGTAGACAACAGAGTCTGGATAGTTCGGTTTTAGGTTGCCTCGGTATGCTTTTTATTACGCTGGGCTGGATACAGGTACCCAATATTTCGGCCGCGCTATTTAGCGGTATCGGGCTGCTGCTAACCATTAATATCACGGGTAGCCTATTGCAGATAGGCTACTATGACGAGCTGACCCAGATTGGCAATCGTCGCGCCTTACAGCAGGCCGCTAAATCCGTTGGTAGCCAGTACACCTTGGCCATGCTAGACGCCGACCACTTCAAAACAATCAATGATCGCTTTGGTCATGACCTTGGCGATCAGGCGCTAAAGGTCATAGCCAGCTTAATCAGCAAAGTCGGCTGCGGAGCCAAACCCTTTCGCTATGGCGGCGAGGAGTTCTGCCTGCTGTTTAAGGGTAAAAGTCAGGAAGAATGTGCTGAATGTCTTGAGCAGCTGCGGAGCGCCATCGCCAGTTATGATATGGCAATCCGAGACAAACAAAATAGACCTATCAACGCTTCAGAGGGAGAAAAGCGCCGCGGTGCCTCCAGACGCCACAGCAACCTGCGCCTAACGGTCAGCATGGGTATTGCCGATAGCTCCTGTGGCGGTAGCTTTGAACAGCTAGTCAAGCTTGCAGACAGAGCGCTTTACAAGGCAAAGGCAAGTGGCCGCAACCGTCTGGCATTTGCCTAATGAGACAGCCTACTGGCCTTATCAAAAGTGAAAGCTGGTCGTTTTCTCAAGAGGATCGCGCTCGGTACGCAGATTATTGGCCTCGTCAGTCTCATCAATATAACCGAATGACAGACCCATCATCAGCTTGTAATGGCCATCGATACCCAACTCTTCTCGGACCAGGTCGGGGAAACAGCTGACGGAGGTCTGGGGGCAGGAGCCAATGCCTGCATTGGCCATCGCGAGCATCAGAGTTTGCGAATACATACCCACATCGCCGGCTAGGCGCACCAGCTCTGGAAATTCGTCGGTCACAAAGATAAAGGCGACATGGGGAGCATCAAAAAACTCAAAATTGCGCATCCAGGACCAGGCACGCTTCTCTGGGTTATCGCGAGTTACTCCCTGATGTTCCCATAGACCCAGTGCAGAGCATATCTGACGCTCTCTATAGTCTCCGGTAAACTTACCCTGCCAGGGAAAATCGGGGTTGCCGGTCGAATCAGTAGACGCCTTAGCCACCATCTTGTCACGCATTCGGTTACAGGCCTCCCCTGACAGCACATGCACATGCCAGGGCTGGACATTGCAGTTAGAGGGTGCCCAGCTAGCCAGCTCAAACAGGTCTTTTAAGGTTTTCTCGTCTACCTGCCGGGGTAAAAACCCACGATATGAATGTCTAGCTCGCACTACATCCGCAAATTCCATACCCATCTCCTCTGGCGTTAATCTTCAATATCTGTGAACGGCGTCGACTGTAACAAACTGCCGAGGGATTTGCAGGCAAAAAAAAGCCCCGTCATGCATGGGGCTTATGAAGGGTTAAACTGTTACTTAGCTAGCATCAAAATAGTCTTCTGGCATAGCCATAACCGACTCTAGATTTGCACCTATTGTCTTGGCATGTACATCCGCCTGAGGCAGCATACGCTCAAAGAAAAACTCAGCACTGTGTAGCTTTTCCTGAAGGAATTTCGTATCGCCCTCTCCGGCCTCTAACTGAGCCTGAGCCGCAGAGCTCATTCTCGCCCACATCAGTGCCATAAAGGCGTAGCCGGAAAACATCAAAAAGTCCACAGAGCCTGCACCCACCGCATCCGGATTGCGCTTGCCTTGCACAGCCAGCCGATAGCTTAGGTAGCGCCACTTAAGCGCCAATTTAGTGAGAGCCCAAGCCTGCTTGCGCTGAGTCTTGTTACCACGGGGCCAGGGCAATGACTTGAGCGCAAAGCTCAGCATTTCACCTGTGAAAATCTTGAGCTGCTTAAATCTGTCCATCAATACTTTGCGGCCAATCAGATCCAGCGCCTGAATGCCGGTAGTACCCTCGTAGAGAGTCGCTATGCGGCTGTCTCTTAGAATCTGCTCCATACCCCATTCTTTAATGTAGCCATGACCACCAAATACCTGCACACCATGGTTAGCAGCCACAACGCCCATCTCGGTAATAAAGCCTTTCAGAATTGGCGTGCAGAACCCCAAGCGTTGCTCGGCGGCATCTCGGATTTCTTGAGTTTCCCCACCCATCAATAGATCGGCATACTGGCTTGCATAGGTGACCATAGCGCGGCCGCCCTCCGCAATCACGCGCTGGGTCAGCAGCATGCGGCGTACATCGGGGTGAGCCACAATAGGATCAGCCGGACCATCAGGGTTTTTAACCCCCGACAGTGAGCGCATAGCCAATCGCTCACGAGCATACTTCGAAGCGCCCTGAAAGGAGCGCTCTGCCGCCGCTGCACCCTGACTTGCGGTGCCAATACGCGCCACGTTCATGTAGGTAAACATGGCATTGAGTCCCTTGTGGGGCTCGCCAATCAAAAAGCCGGTCGCATCATCAAAGTTAAGCATTGCAGTGCCGTTGCCATGAATCCCCATCTTGTGCTCTATGGAGCCACAGCGAACGCCATTGCGCTCTCCTGCTGAGCCATCAGCGGCTGGCAGGAATTTAGGAATAATAAACAGCGAGATGCCCTTAGTGCCAGACGGCGCATCAGGCAGCTTAGCAAGGACTATATGCACGATATTTTCGGTCAGATCGTGCTCGCCAGCACTGATAAAGATTTTTGTGCCATTAATTTTGTAGCTGCCATCCTCATTGGGCACAGCTTTGGTTTTAAGCTGAGCCAAGTCAGTACCACAGTGCGGCTCCGTCAGGCACATGGTGCCACTCCAAACGCCACTGATTAACTTGGTCAAATAGGCTTGCTTTTGCTCTTCCGTACCATGATCTTCCAATGTAGCCACAGCGCCTTCGCTTAGCCCAGGGTACATAGCCCAGGCCCAGTTGGCGGTAGTTAACATTTCATTAATTGCCACGCCAATAGAAGAAGGTAGCCCCTGACCACCCATCTCATGGCTGCCAGTCAATGAGGTCCAGCCCGCTTCGATAAATTTAGCATAGGCTTCTTTGAATCCTGCAGGCGTGGTAACCACACCATCGTCCCAGGTACAGCCCTCATCACCAGACTGATAGATAGGAACCAGCTCAGACTCACTAAATTTGGCAGCTTCCGTGAAGATCGCTTCAAGCATATCGGGCGTAGCCTGATCGCCCCCCTTAACCTGCTGATATTTGGACTGCATGTCCAGCACATCATTGAACAAGAAGAGGTAGTCTTTGACTGGTACTTTGTAATCAGGCATGGGATTGTCCTAGGTAATGAGTCCGTCCAGATGGGCCTGATCGCCCCCCTGGTTAAACAGTGAAAACCGCTGTTTTCCCTGATGCTGTCCAGTATAGAACTGCACTTGGGAGGGTAAAAACAGCGGTCGATGAAAACTGACATCGACCGAGTAGCCCGACGCCGGTAACTGCTGATCCAGTGCCGCCAGACAGCGGGCTTTGGACCACATGCCATGGGCAATGGCCTGCTTGAAGCCAAACAACTTAGCGGTGATATCAGTTAAATGAATCGGGTTGTAGTCGCCAGAGATGCGCGCATAACGGCGTCCGGTATCCGCAGCCACAGACCATTGCTGGGGCTTGCCCAACCGTTTTACTGTAGCCACAGAGCCGCGCTTAATATCGGTTTTGCAGCGATGCAAAAAGGTCGACTCGCTTGACCACACCAGCTGATTGTCGACATGGGCATGCACATCGATATCCCACTCCAGCCCTCTTGAGGTCAGGATGCTGCGACTAATACCAGCCGTCATATTAATAGCCTGGCGCAGATCAAACGGCTCCAGCACTGAAATCTTATTACGCAAATGCACCTGCCCCATGGCCTTCATGGGGAAGTCCTGCTGAATCAGAATGTTTAAAAACAGCGGAAAAGCCAGCATGTGCAAATAGGTGGCTGGCAACTTGTCGCTCTGTTGGAAGCCACAGAGGGACTGATAGGAGTGCAGGTGCTCAGGATTGATCTTCAGCGCCCGCACTTCCGAGCTTAAACCAGGCAACGGATCACCGAGTTGATAGTGGCCAGACTTAAATGCAACCTTGCCCAACAGCGCAGGCATGCTGGGTAGCTGCTCCATCAAAATAGGCGCAGTGGTTGTCGTAGAAGTTTGCTGAGTAGACTTGTTCATGGATTTCATAATGTGGTGTTTCTCCCTGTTAATCATTGGCAACAAAAAACATCATTTTGTCATTTCGGCCAATTGTGTATGATAGTGGTCCGTTTCCAAGGCTAATAATATGACAGGACTTACCGACTCCGGCACCCTCGTGCGGCTAGCCTATCAGGGCCTGGTCAATCTTGGCGTGGATGCTGACGAAGTGCTGCGTCGCTCAGGCTTAAATCCAGACCAGCTCTATCAGGCTAACCTGCGCACCCTGTTCAGCGGCCAGCCGAGATTCTGGAAAGCCGCCGTCGAACTCTCAAATGATCCCTGCATTGGCCTGCATCTAGGCGAAAAAATGCCGGTCTATAAGGGGCAGATCTTAGAGTACCTGTTTCTTAGTAGCCCAACCTTTGGAGATGGTCTGCGCCGAGTACTCAGTTACCAACGCCTGATAAGTGATGCCCTACACAGTCAGCTAAACGAACATCCCAGCCCCTGCTTGACCAACTACTTCAGCGACCATAAATACGCCACTTCCCACCTTGCAGAAGCTATGGTCCTGGGGCTTATCCGCTGCTTCCAGTCAGTCACAGACGGCGCGTTTAAGGCTGAAAAGGTGGTATTCAATCATGCCCCTAATGCTGACACAGAGGAATATGAGCGTATATTTCAGTGTCCCGTCGTTTTTAATGCGCCGTCATTCCAACTGTTTTTCCCAGTCTCCTTCCTCAATCATAGATCACTGCATGCCCAACCTGAGCTATTAAATCTGCATCTGCAGGTAGCGGACCAACATATGGCCATGCTGCAGCAGCAAGATTTGATCAATGCTGTGCGCAGTCAACTCGCTGGCCTGCTTGAGAGCGGTGAGACCAGCCTGGAAAATGTCGCCTCAAGGCTGAATATTAGCCCGAGACATCTTCGCCATCAGCTCAATGTCGCTGGTACGGGTTTCCAGAGCCTGCTTAATGACTATCGCCACACGCTGGCTAAAAGGCTGCTATCCCAAACCGATGAAGCGATCAGCGAAATTGTTTATCTCACCGGCTTTTCTGAGCCCAGTACCTTTTACCGTGCCTTTAAGCGCTGGGAAGGTCTGACGCCTATTGAATATCGTAATGCCCATAGGTCGCACAGCCATTAAAACAGCTGATTAAAAACCTACCTCTATATGGGGATTTTAGTAGAATGGCGCACCGGGTAAGTTGACCCCAAACAAATAAATGTCTGCTCTGGAGCAATCAGTTAAATGACAAAGCACTTACATCCCGCCTTTGAACTTGTACGCGAACAAACAATACCTTCGCTAAAGGTGCAATATCAGGAATATCGTCACCGCAAAACTGGCGCCCAGCATATTCATCTGGCGGCAGACAATAGCGAAAATGTATTCCTGGTGGCCCTGCGCACCGTGCCTATGGACTCTACGGGTGTGGCCCATATTCTTGAGCATACCGCGCTCTGCGGCAGTGAGAAGTACCCGGTGCGCGACCCATTCTTTATGATGATTCGACGCTCGCTTAATACCTTTATGAATGCATTTACGAGCAGTGACTGGACTGCCTATCCCTTTGCCAGCCAAAATAAAAAGGACTTTAACAATCTGCTGACTGTGTATCTGGACTCGGTGTTTTTTGCCCGGCTGGACCCATTGGATTTTGCCCAGGAGGGCCATCGCCTGGAGTTTGCTGCTGCCAGCGACGCCTCATCGGAGCTTACCTTTAAAGGAGTGGTTTACAATGAGATGAAAGGTGCTATGAGCTCCATTAACTCGGTACTGTGGCAGACCATGAGCAAGTACCTGTATCCCACCAGCACTTACCATTACAACAGCGGCGGTGAGCCGGCCAATATTCCGGATCTGACCTACGACCAGTTTAAGGCGTTTTACCAAACCCATTATCACCCCAGCAATGCTATTTTTGTGACCTTTGGCGATATTCCGGCGGCGGAGCATCAGGCAAGCTTTGAAGATAATGCTTTGAGTCGCTTTGATAAGCTGGACTGCCATATTGCGGTCACCGATGAGCAGCGCTACAGCGAGCCCCAGTATTTTGAGGAGTCCTATGCCTTTGATGCCAGCCAAGCGGAATCCAGCGATGATAGCACTCATATTGTATTGTCCTGGCTGCTTGGAGATTCTACTGATCTGGAAGCTACTATGCAGGCGCGCCTGCTTGCCAGCGTATTGCTGGACAACAGTGGCTCGCCATTGCAGAAGGCTCTGGAAACCACCGACCTGGGTACTTCTCCCTCCCCCATGTGCGGGCTTGAGGACTCCCAGAAAGAACTGTGCTTTGCCTGTGGTATTGAAGGTTCTAACCCGGAACAGGCGGATCAGGTTGAGAAGATGATTCTCCAAGTGTTGCAAGATGTGGCTGACAATGGCCTGCCCCAGGAACAGGTGGCGGCTAGCCTACACCAGTTGGAGCTGTCCCAGCGCGAGATGTCTGGCGGTGGCTACCCCTATGGCCTGCACCTAATATTAACCAGCCTGACCAGTGCCACCCACCGCGGTGACCCAGTGTCATTATTAAATCTCGATCCGGTGCTGGATAAACTGCAACAGCAAATTACTGACCCTGAGTTTATAAAGTCTCTGGCCCGAGATCTGCTGCTCAATAACCCGCACCGCACCAGACTGGTATTAAAACCTGATGCCCAGTTAGGTGGGCAGAAGGAGCAGGCAGAGAAAGATCGTCTGGCGGCCATTAAGGCAGACCTCAGTGCTGACGAGGCCCAGGCTATTATCGACAGTGCCGCGGCCCTAAAGCAGCGTCAGGAGATGGAAGAGAATTTAGATATTTTACCCAAGGTGGGTATTGAGGATGTACCGGCAGACATTAATTACCCGGAAAAAGCCTCTGTGTTATGCAGCCCCAATCGGCTGACCAGCTACAGTGCAGGCACCAATGGTCTGGCTTACCAGCAGGTGATTATGCCGATGCCTGCGCTAAGTGAAGCACAGATGGACCTGCTGCCCCTGTACAGCACCTGTGTCACTGAGATGGGTGTGGGTCAGCGAGATTATCAGCAGACGCAACTATGGCACTCAAGCCTGGTAGGTGCCTATTCGGCATCGGCCTCTGTACGCACCGACAAAGACAGCCTGGATAAGCTGCATGGCAATATTAATTTTACCAGCAAAGGTCTGGCGCGCAATCAGGCAGCCATGACTGATCTGATGCAGGAGTCCATTACGGCTGCCCGCTTTGATGAACTGCCGCGGTTGCGGGAGCTGGTGGCGCAGATTCGCACTTATAGGGAGTCGTCTATCACCGGCAATGGCCATGTGTTGGCAATGACTGCTGCGGCCAGCGGTATCTCCGCCAACGCCAATCTCAGTCAGCGCTGGGGTGGCATGACTGGCCTGACATTACTTAAAGCCCTGGATAAAAGTCTCGACTCTGACGACGGTTTGGCTCGGCTATCTGCCCAGTTGCAGGAGATTCATCAGTTAGTTCTTGCCCAGCCCCGCCAGTATCTGCTGGTGGCAGAGGGGGAACGTCTGGATAACTTTGCCGGGGTGATGCAGTCTGGTTTCTCCGGTGGCGCCTCTGATGCCGCCACTAGCAATCTAATTAGCTATAACCCTACCCTTACTTCGGTTAATCACGCCTTCACCGCCAATACTCAGGTGAGCTTCTGTGCTAAGGCCTACCCAACTGTGCCGACCGGTCACCCAGACTCTGCGGCGTTGACTGTGTTGGGCGGTGTCCTGCGCAATGGTTATTTGCACCGTGCAGTGCGAGAACAGGGCGGTGCCTATGGTGGTGGAGCCTCTCAGGACAACCAGACTGGCGCGTTCCGCTTTTACTCTTACCGCGACCCTCGCATCGCTGGCACATTGCAAGACTTTGATAATTCCATTAACTGGGTGCAGGAACAGGCTCTGGGTTATGAAAAAATCGAAGAGGCTATTCTGGGTGTGGTGGGCAGCCTGGATAAGCCCGGCTCCCCTGCTGGTGAAGCCATTCAGGCGTTCCATGCAGAGCTTAATGGTCGCGGCAAAGCCTGCACTGAGCAGTTTAGAAATCAGGTGCTGGCGGTAACTGAGGCCGACCTCAAGCGGGTCGCCGGTACTTATTTGTGTGCCGAGGCGGCACAGACGGCGGTGATTACCAATGCTGATTTAGCGGCGGACACTGGCCTTGAAATTATTGCCAGTTAAAGAGCATTCATCAATGACTGACTCAAGCCGCGACAATCTATTCTCCAGCCCTCTGGGCAAGGTACCGGCTTTTGCGTTTGATCAGGCGGTGGTGGATGTATTCCCGGATATGATCAGCAGATCGGTGCCAGGTTATGAAACCATTCTTGCTCAGACCGGTGAGCTTGCTGAGCGTTTTGTGCAGCCCAGTACTCATTGTTATGACCTGGGTTGTTCTCTGGGTGCCTCGACCATGGCAGTGCGTCAGCGTATTGAGGGTCGCGGTGCGACAATTTTTGCGGTGGACAATTCTCCGGCCATGCTCAGCAGGTGCCAGACGATTATGGATGCCAGGCCTGACAATACTCTGGTGGAGCTGGTCAATAGTGATATCTGTGATATTGAGATTAGCAATGCCTCGTTAGTGGTGATGAACTTTACTCTGCAGTTTGTGCCTCTGGCTCAGCGAGCGGCATTGATGGAGAAGATTTATCAGGGGCTAAACCCCGGCGGCTGTGTGATTATTTCAGAGAAGCTTAGCTTTGAGCCGGAACCCCTTAATCAGCTTCTCAGCGAACTGCACCATGGCTTTAAACGGGCTCAGGGGTACAGTGATCTGGAGATCAGTCAGAAGCGGGATTCCATTGAAAATGTGCTGGTGCCTGAGACATTGGATAGCCATATCCAAAGATTAAGGGCCTGCGGATTTCAGTCCGCAAGCCCCTGGTTTCAATGTTTTAACTTTTGTTCTCTGGTGGCGATCAAGTAGCCAGCCGAGTCTTGAGTCACAAGCTTAGGTCAACATCTTCATGGTGGTTTTGATCAGCTTTTTCACCTTGGGTGTGTAAGGTGGGTATAACATTGAGGTTGAGCTGAACTTGTCCACCAGCACACTGCGCTCATGAGTAAAGGCTCTAAAGCCCCAAACACCACCTGATTTACCAATACCACTGTTATTGACGCCGCCAAAGGGCAGGTTCTGGTGCAGGAAGTGCATAACAGTCTGATTGACACAGGTATCGCCAGCACTGGTCTCTTGCAACACTTTGTCGGTGACCATGTTGTCGGTGCTGTAGATATACAGGGCCAGCGGCTTGGGCTTGCTGTTGACATAACCGATGGCTGTATCAATATCAGAGAAGGTAATAATCGGTAGCACAGGGCCAAAAATCTCTTCGTCCATAATGGATGAGTCATCACTCATACCCTCGATCAATGTGGGGGCTATAAATTGCCCTTCCTCACTGACCTCACCACCTGTTAATACTCGACCGCCCTTACTTTTGGCGTCATCCAGCAAGCGGGTAATGCGTCCATGGTGCCCGGCATTGACCACTCGGCAGTAGTCGCCATTGGCTTTGGCATCATTGCCCAGGCCATACTGGGACTCAATACAGGCGGTGAGCTCCGCAACCAGCTCGTCTTTGATGGATTCGTGGACATAAATATAGTCCGGGGCAATACAGGTCTGGCCGTTGTTATTAAATTTCCCCCAGGCGATAGAGGCGACCGACTTTTTCAGATTGGCGGATTTATCCACAATCACCGGGCTTTTACCACCCAGCTCCAACGTGACAGAGGTGAGATTCTTGGCAGCGGCTGCCATCACATGTTTGCCTACTGCCGGGCTGCCGGTAAAAAATATATGATCAAATGGCAGGTTAGTCAGGTAGCTAGCCACATCGGCCTCACCTTCAAACAGTGAGACTTCTTCTGGCCTAAAGGCCTCTTTAACAATATCCCCTATCACCTTCGACATATTGGGGGTCATTTCGGAGGGTTTGATGATCACCGTGTTACCCGCAGCAATAGACCACATCATAGGGCCAAAGGTCAGATTGAACGGATAGTTCCAGGGGGACACAACTAGGGTAACCCCTTTGGGCTCTTTGACAATCCGGGATTTGGTGCCAAACATGGAGATGGTAGGGCTGACATGCTCGGGTTTCATCCAGTTTTTCAAGGATTTACGAATATGTTTCAGCTCGGCTCGCACGGGCATAATCTCGGCCAGATCGACTTCGGCCTCTGGCTTACCAAAGTCTGCGGCAGCGGCTTCCCTGATTTTGTCATGCGATGCGTTAAACACGGCATCAAACCGGGCTAAAACCGCCAGGCGTTGAGCGCAGTCGGACTTGCGTAACTGCAGGGCATACTGCTTTTGCTGAGCAAATACAGTATCGATGTCGGCTTTGGTGGCTGGATCTAGTTCTGTCATGTTATTCCCCTCAATTTACACCTGGCTTCCATTACGGAGGCTCTGTTTTTTATTACCTTTTGTCTAACCTGAATTCTGTTGTTTCAATACTTATTTTTCTCACACCAGAGTTCAATCAATATCCGTGACCATTGGTTTCTAATAATGGGGCGGTTTTTCCCCATTGGATGCACCAGACACTCCCATAAGATTCTGCTCCGAGGTGCTATCCTGAAGCGCCTCAACCAGTTCTAGCATATTGCGATGTGCTTTGGTCAGAGCGTCTATCTCTTGCTGCTGGCGGAAAATTTCTTCCTCAAGCTGGGCATTGGTCAGCTCTAGATAAGCGAGCTTTTCTTCAAGAGCTTCAAATCTTTGTTCGTCCATTATTATTCCTGATGCAGCAGTCTAGTTTCGGCTAACACCTTAGCGGAAATACCTTATAATTGCTCATCAAAATCGCGAGCAACTACATGATACCTCCAACACTTGATTTCGCCGCCCTCCTTTCCTGGCTTGAAGAATCTCCTCTGGGCGACTGGGCGCAAACTCTGCCTGAACTGTTGGCCCAGCAACTGCGCCTTGAACGCTGGGGGGATATGCCAGAGTGGGACGAAACCCTAAGACGCTTGCCAGAGATAGATCCCCTGCATATTGAGCTCGCTAAACAGGTAGCGATTGGTGATCTTAGCCTTATGGACAAGGGCCGTCGACTCGCGCTGCAGGCCACACTGATGGGCCTACATCCTTGGCGAAAAGGACCCTTCAATCTATTTGGCATGCCCATAGATACCGAATGGCGCTCTGACTGGAAATGGGATCGGGTACTACCCCATCTAGAGCCTCTGGATAATCGTTTGGTGCTGGATGTCGGCTGCGGCAACGGCTACCACTGCTGGCGCATGCTCGGGGCCGGAGCAAGGCGTGTGATAGGGATAGACCCCTCAGTTAAATTTGTCTACCAGTTTCAAGCAATAAAACATTTTGCCGGTCAGCAACTGCCGGTGGATGTGCTCCCTCTAGGTATCGAGCACATGCCGGCACAACTTGCCGCTTTCGATAGCGTTTTCTCCATGGGCGTTCTCTACCATCGCCGCTCCCCCATGGATCATTTGCGAGAACTCAAAGATTTGCTGCGCCCGGGCGGCCAACTAGTTTTGGAAACACTGGTAATTGATGGGCCGGAAGGCACAGTTCTGGTGCCTGAGGGGCGCTATGCCAAAATGCGCAATGTCTGGTATCTGCCCTCCCCGGATACTCTGATTAGCTGGATGCGCAAAAATGGCTTGAAAAATCCCCGTATGGTAGACCTCAATAAAACCAGCATCCAGGAACAACGCTCCACCGACTGGATGACCTTTGAGTCTCTGGAAGACTTTTTGAATCCAGAGGATCACAGCAAAACCATTGAAGGCCACCCGGCGCCAATGAGAGCTGTCTTTGTGGCGGAAGCCCCTTTTTAGCAGCGGAGAAAAATCCCAGTGAGATCAGCGCAAACAGTAGTAATAAAACAGCGTTTTTGCGGGCCACCCAACTCTGGCAATGGTGGCTATAGTTGCGGTATTTTGGGGAAGCATATCCCTGGTCCCAGTCAGGTCCGACTGCATCAGCCGCCTCCGTTGGATCAGCTATTAACCCTCAGCCAGGATCAAGATAGCTGGCTGCTAAAGCATAAAGGCCAGCTGGTGGGCTCAGCTCAGCCCACTCAGCTAGACCTCAGCGTGCCCCAGCCCCCAAGCCTTCAGCAGGCTCGTGCGGCCAGAATGGAATATCCAGATGATAAGGAGACTGTTTTTGGCACCTGTTTTGTCTGTGGCCCAGCACGTGATGCTGGTGACGGCCTGCGACTATTTTGCGGCACGGTGGAAGATGGTTCTGCCGAGATACCCCTAGTTGCCTGTGACTGGCAGCCCGACAGCAGCTTGCTGGATGGAGAGGGCAATGTGGCAGACGAGTATATCTGGTCGGCACTAGACTGCCCCAGTTACTTTGCTCTGGGTTTGGCGACGGATAAGATCAGCTTGCTTGCCCAGATGTCCTGCTGTATCGATAGACCAGTGCCTAGCAACCAGCCGTTAATAGTCTATGCCTGGAAGCGCTATATAGATGGCCGCAAAGGCTTTTCCGCCGCCGCACTCGCAAACACAGAGGGTGATGTTTTGGCACGAGCGGAGCATCTGTGGATAGAGCTGAGCGGCCAATAAAACCATCATCGATAAATGATAGTTTTTCCACCTAACACTAAGCTCAGGGTTATGCCTTTAGCGCCTCATCTGCTGGCACATAGGGATATCCCAGTGCATCAGCGACCGCCTTGTAGGTCAACATACCTTTGTGAACATTTAAACCGTTCTGGAGGTTTTTATCTCTAAACAAATTATTAATTGGATCATCGGCTAGCGCCAGAGCATAGGGCAATGTCGCGTTATTGAGAGCTATTGTCGCTGTGCGTGCCACACCACCGGGCATATTGGCGACGCAATAATGCACCACATCATCGACAACATAGGTAGGCTGTTCGTGGGTCGTGGCCCGCGAGGTTTCAAAGCAGCCCCCCTGATCAATCGCGACATCCACAACCACAGCGCCCTTTTTCATGCGCCCGATTAAATCCCGAGACAGCAACTTGGGGGCTGCAGCACCGGGGATTAGCACCGCACCAATGACCAGATCAGCCTCAAGAGCATACTCCTCGATGGCCGCATGGGTGGAATAAACGCAGCGTGCCCGCCCCTCATAGTCATTATCTAATTGCCTTAACCTTGGTACCGAACGATCAAGGATAGTCACATCCGCGCCCATACCCACCGCAATAGCAGCGGCATTGTCTCCGACCACACCGCCACCGATTACCAGCACCTTGGCGGGCGCGACGCCAGGGACACCCCCTAGTAAAATGCCTCGACCGCCCTGAGCTTTCTCCAAATGATGGGCACCGGCCTGCACAGACATCCGTCCAGCCACCTCAGACATTGGCGCCAAAAGAGGCAGGCCCCCATGACTGTCAGTCACAGTTTCATAAGCCACACAGGTAGCCCCAGATTGGATCAGCAAACCTGTCTGCCTGGGGTCCGGAGCGAGATGCAGATAGGTGTAAAGGATCTGGCCTTCGCGCAACATTTTGCACTCGGCAGGCTGCGGCTCTTTAACCTTAACAACCATTTCTGCCCGGGCAAATACCTCTTCGGCACTGTCGACAATCTCAGCACCAGCCGCGAGGTATTCGGTATCTGAAAAATCAATAGCAGCCCCTGCACTGCGTTCGACAATCACCCGATGGCCACGGTTAACTAACTCATGGACTGACGAGGGAGTTAATCCAACTCTGTACTCGTGATTCTTAATTTCCTTGGGTACGCCTACCAACATATTAAAACCCTCAATAGATAGCATTTCTGCCATACTTACGCCTTAGTTTATGTTGATATACTAGCTAATCACGTAATTATTTATTAATTGAATTGGAAATAAACCAGAAACTTTTAATATTTATTAGATTAATACAGGATATTTTAATGACTACAGCCTCACCTACTAGCAGCGAATCGCTGGGTAAAATCGACCGTAATATCCTGCGCCTGTTACAAAAAGATGGGCGCATTAGCTACACCGACCTAGCCCGAGAGGTTGGCCTCTCGGTGACCCCCTGTATAGAGCGCGTCAAGAGACTGGAGCGCAACGGCTATATCCTTGGCTACTCAGCGCAGGTTTGCCCAGAGAAACTCGATGCCGGGCTGGTGGTATTTGTGCAGATCAGGCTCAACCACACTTCTCAGAAAAACTTCGAAGAATTTAGACGCTCAGTAATAGACTTGGAAAATGTACAGAGCTGCTTTCTTGTATCTGGAAACTATGACTATCTGCTAAAGGCCAGAGTTGCGGATATGGCCGCCTACAGAGAACTGCTCGGCCACCGCATTCTCAAACTACCGGCGGTTCAAGAATCCACCAGCTATGTGGTGATGGAAGAGCTAAAAGAGACCATGAAAGTGCCGGTGCCCTACAGCCGAAAATAAGCGCAAAAACAGACTAATATGCTGGCTCTTGCTGTTGACTCAACTGCATTGCTCACCTATAGTACGCGACCTCAGAAATGAGACCACAACGCACTCGTAGCTCAGCTGGATAGAGTACCCGGCTACGAACCGGGCGGTCGAAGGTTCGAATCCTTCCGAGTGCGCCATATATAAAAAGCCCGCCTTCTTGGCGGGTTTTTTATATATGCCGTGCGACGAGGTGAGAACCTTCCGTTCGACTAATTGAGCCTACGGATCAATTTGGACCAAGCCGCAACGCGGCGATGCTTCGCAGAAGTTTAAACAGGCAAACGCCTGTTTAAAGTCAATCCTTCCGAGTGCGCCATATATAAAAAGCCCGCCTTCTTGGCGGGTTTTTTATATATGCCGTGCGACGAGGTGAG
>CBFHMK010000001.1:85264-417776 GCA_965656965.1 uncultured Porticoccaceae bacterium | reverse complement strand
AGAGAACTTGGCCACCTCATGGCTACTGCCGCTATTGCGCCGCAAAGGCACCATGCCGCAGCCCTTCTTGTAACACCACTGGCCAAATAAATTATTGCCCTGAACGGCAAATCGCGAGGTGCCCCAACCAGATTCTATAGCAGCCTGGGCCAGAGCCAGTGAGGCTGGTATAAGATCGACCCGCAGCAGCAGCTGCTCTAACAGCAGGGCACTGTCAGCTTGGGCGTCGAGGCCATAGATCTCAGCAAAGCGATTTAATGTTCTGATTTGAGAACCAGAAAAAGGAGCCACCGTCTCAGCAGCGAGCTGCTCTAGCTGGTTGCGGTCAGCCAGCAGTTGCTCATTGGCCTCATTAACGATGGGCAGCATGTAGTCAAAAAATGCGGTTTTTTTCTGCCGCACATCCTGATACTGGGCAAAGTCGGGGAGTGGGTTGGGGTCGTAGCTGGCCCCAAATACAAAAACAACAACGGCGGTTAGCAGCAGACCCCGCAACCACCAAGACTGAATTAACTTTCCCATAAACACTTCTTTTTTTGGTTATCTTAAAGCTGATTATCGCCCCCGGGCAACAGCAGTGAAGACAGTCCATAGACGCTCTGCATTGCTAATGCTCTGGGGAACGGATGACTAGCGCAGTATCCGACCTGGCATGGACGGCTTAATAATATCGCTGCGCTGACGCTCTGTGGCGCGAAATTTTTGCATGACCTCCGACGGATTGTTATCTGCAACCGGGCAACTCCCTGTCTCGATAAATGTCAGAGCCGCAGCAAATTGCGCCTCTTGGGGATCACCTAAAACATGGCTAAGGTCGTCATCGACAATGCAACCTCGCACCTCAGACCCAGACATATCATCAGTGTTGGAAGGAATAAAACCATCCGAGTACTCACCAAAACCTTTGGCATTTGAGCCCTTAAACTGGATGGTAAAGTAGGTGGTACTGCAATTATCGATTCCATAAAAACCATAGGGCTTACCCCTGGTGTTGTCGCCAATCAGGATCACTTCTACATCAATACCGCGCAGGCCGTTAATAAAAGCTTCACTGGCCGACGCAGTGCCACCACTGGCCAGAACAAATACTCGAGACATATTTAACTGAGGCAACTGCGTACCTTGACTGGTAGAGCCGAAGCCGAAGGCAGTTGTTGGGAAATACAGCGGTGCCAGAGTGCGTCCGGTAATAGGATTAACAGAGGGGTACTTATCGTTAAAGGTGGTTTCCTCAAACACCCGACCATTAGCAGCACTGCCGGCCACCATGCTTGCAAATTCAGCGGCTATGTCTAGATAGCCGCCGCCGTTGTAGCGAAGGTCAATTACCAGCTCATCTATATCGGCGTCTCGCAGGGTACGAACTGCCTCAATGAGCTGAGTCTCAGCCGTGGCTATATGGGTATTAAAGGTCAGATAGCCCACCTGAGTGCCGTTGAAGTCAAGGGTTCTGACATTTTTTACGGGTTCTGTGGTGATCTCTTGACTGGTTAACACAAGGGTTCTGATGTCATCGGAGTTAAGATCCTGAATCTCAAAGGTATGAGATTCTCCGAGAGCTCCAGGGAACAAACCTGCATTGAGCACGGCCGGATCGCCATCCTCCACCATAGCACCATCCACAGAAATTATTTTTGCACCGCGGCCGATATTATTGTCGCCAGCCGGGGTATTGGGCTCATTAAAGGCTACTTTTAGGCTGCGCGGCGGCGATGTGGCTATAAAGGCCAGTTCCCAACCATAACCGGCGGAAATACCTGACTGAGATAGCTGAATCCATTCCTCGGTGTCATAGGTAAAGTGGAATTGATCTTTGTAATTGCCGGATGCCGTTAGGGCATCGGTTTTCATTAGATCGAAGTATTCTGCAGTAGTGCTGATGGTGCCTGGATCTATATCATCGAGCTCTCTGTACCAGAGGTAGGTGTCATTACTATATGAGCGTATCCAGAAGTTTTCGTCAGTAGTGGTGCCCACACGATCGTTGTAATTGCCCGAGGTCCTTGGGTTGAGGCACATAGCTTCAAAGTCTCGCGTTGGATCGTATTGACCAGCAACCCATCCAGATCCCGAGCCTGCATTAGAGCCTCCTCCAGTGCCGCCGGTAGCCGGCACTATAGGGTCACTGCTGCCTCCGCCGCCGCAAGCAGTTAAACTAAGTACGGCTCCCAAAACTGGAAATATTTTCATCATACAACGCCCCCTCTGTTAGATAGGCTTTCAGTATTCGCTTGTATTGCAGAGTGCAATTTAACTTGTTATCTGTCGCAAAGTCTTATTAGTCTAGCTAATGGCAGCAGAGGTGCAAGTTCTTCTTTGCAATATACGTTAGCCCTGTTAACGTAGTTTGTATTGAGGGGAACCAATGAATAACAATAAAAATCCCGCCAATCACAATGAAATTGGCTTCTGGCGCGGCTGGTCAATCGCAGTAGGCTGCGCTATTGGCTCTGGGGTATTTATGATGCCTACTCTGCTGGCACCCTATGGCCTACTAGGGCTGACTGGCTGGTTGATCGCCGGTACAGGCACATTGTTGGTGGCACTGTCTCTGTCGCGCCTGGTCAGGCGCATTCCGAAAATTGGCGGGCCCTATGCCTATGTACAGGCGGGATTAGGAAACTTCTCTGGCTTTTTAATTGCCTGGACTTACTGGATAGCCTGCATAGCCGCAGTCTCTGGTATCGCTATTGCCTTTGTCGGCTATCTGGGAGTGTTTATTCCAGCTATTACCTCCTCTAGCCTACTGTCACTGGTTGCTGCCCTGACCTTAGTCTGGAGTATTGCACTATTAAATATTCGCAGCCTAGAGAGCAGTAGTCGCTTCCAGGTAGTGTCCACCCTACTCAAGATATTACCGCTGCTGTTTATGATCGTCATGGGCTTTACCCATATGCAGCCGGAAAATCTGCCGCCTCTCAACCCGACAGAGCTGCATCCTGCCGCCCTACTGGCAACAGTCACCACTTTGGTAATGTGGTCATTTGTGGGAATAGAAACTGCGACCGTACCTGCAGACAATATGGCCCATCCGGAAAAGACCATACCCCGAGTATTAGTCGCTGCAGTACTGACCATTCTGATTATTTATTTGCTGGTTAGTTTGGCAATTGCCCTGGTGGTACCTGCAGACGAACTCAGGGTGTCTACAGCACCCTTTGCCTTGGCAGCCACCAAAATGATGGGGCCCATAGGCGGCTCTATTATCACGGTGGGTGCACTCATCTCTACTCTGGGGTCTTTAAATGCCAACACCCTGACCGCTGGCAATGTGGCATTGGCCGCAGCTAAAGATAAGTTACTACCCGCCAAATTCCTCTTGTTAAGCGACAGTGGCACGCCGAGTTATGCCTATATAGTCTCGGGGTTGTTTGTCACTCTGCTGTTGGTAATGAACTACACCAAGGGGTTAGTGGCTGCATTTACCTTTATGGCTATGCTGTCCACACTGTCGACGTTAATGGCCTACGCCTTCTGTGCAGTGGCAGAATTTTACTTTCTCAAGTCTGACCAACCGGGCCCAGAGCGCAATAGAGCCATTGGGCTATCCGTTGCCGCCTTTGTGTATGCCTTTTTTGCCATATGGGGAGCGGGCATGGAGATAGTATTTTATTCATTTATGTTAATCCTGATGGGTATGCCTATTTATGCCCTGGTCAGAAAATAAAAAGTAGAAACATCACCATGTCTAAATACAACGAATATTCAACCCTGGCACAGGTGGCAATCCGCAGTGCCGCCAATGCCTTTGTCAGCGACAATAGATTATCGCAGGAGTGGCAAGCTCTGCGTTTCCATGCCAAACCTGATTTAGCTGAAGCTAATGAGGAATACGCGAGGTTTCGCGCTCTGCTATGTGCCACTGGGACAGAGATAATTGATTTGTCTGAGGCTGAAGAGCTGACCATCGACAGCATCTATACCAGAGACAGTATTTTGGTCAGCCCTGGAGGGTTGATTCTCTGCAATATGGGCCGTGCCAGCCGCACCCCAGAGGCAACGATTAATGCATCAGCCTATCAGACTCTCGGCCACAAAATAGCAGGGCAGATTGAGGCACCAGGTACATTGGAGGGTGGTGACTTTATATGGCTGGATAGTCAACATGCCGCCGTTGGTCTGGGACCGCGCACTAACAGGGAGGGAGTCCGTCAACTGCAAGCACTTCTCGGAGCAGATGTGGAGCTGCATCTGGTGGAGTTACCCGAGCCAGATCACCCCGATGATGTGCTGCATCTCATGTCTATAATCTCGCCGATAGACAGCGATTTGGCCCTGATTTACCGGCCCTTTATGCCAGATAGTTTTATTGCCTGGTTAGAGAGCCTGGGTATAGCCTTTGTCGATGTGCCTGAGGACGAATATTTGCCCATGGGCTGCAATGTATTGGCTATAGCGCCGCGCAATGCGGTGATGCTGGAAAACTTGCCTGGGGTTAAAACTGGATTAGAGGCTGCCGGCTGCAAGGTTGCTACCTACAAAGGCCTAGAGATTAGCCGCAAAGGCGAGGGCGGCCCCACCTGCCTCACCAGACCACTGAGAAGAGTTTAACCATGAGTACTAATTATCAGAGCCTGCCCAGCTGGACCTACAACAGTGAGGCATTTTTTGAGCTGGAGAAACAACATCTGTTTCTGAGTAGCTGGCAGCTAGTCTGCCATCTATCCAATATTCCAAACAATGGTGATTACTTTACCTTCGAGCTGTTCAATGAACGCGTTATGGCCATTCGCGGCCAAGATGGTGTGGTGCGCGCATTCCATAATGTCTGTGCTCACAGAGCAGCGCGTTTACTGGATGGCGACTCGGGTAATTGCGGCAAGCGCCTGACCTGCCCCTACCATAACTGGGGATATGATCTTGAGGGCAACCTGACCAATGTCCCTTACCGTGATCAGTTTGTAAATTTTGATGAGCGTCAGAATGGCCTGATGCCAGTGGAAATGGAAATTTTTCAGGGCTTTATATTTGTGCGCTTAGCGGCCGTCGATGGCCCCAGCGTAGCAGAGCAGTTTGCGCCCTATATTGAAGAGATTAAGCCCTATCGCTTTGAGGAGCTTGAGCCTATGGCTCGCGTGGTAATGCGTCCGCGCAATGTCAATTGGAAACAGATTGCCGATAACTATGTGGATGCGTTGCATATTCCCATCGCTCACCCTGGGCTGTCAGCGTTGGTGGGCAATAGTTATGGCGTGGAGGTGGGCTCGAATGGCGGCTACATCCACAAAATGTGGAGTGATGTGCGCCAGACTCGCAAAAATACCCTATCCAATCGCCTGTACAACGAGATTCTGCCCGCCATAGAGCATCTGAGTGCAGAGAAACAGCGCCACTGGGTGTACTACAGGCTCTGGCCCAATCTGGCCTTTGATGTCTATCCAGAACAGATGGACTTTATGCAGTTTCTCCCTGTTAGCGCCACTCAGACCATGATCCGTGAGCTGCCCTATGCGCTGCCGGATGATCGCCGCGAGGTGCAGATTGCCCGCTATCTTAACTGGCGTATCAACCGACAAGTTAACGCCGAAGACACCGACCTTATTAGTCGCGTGCAGGATGGCATGGGCACCAGTGGCTTTAGCTCTGGCCCGCTGGCAAAAACTGAAGTCTGCTTAATAGATAGTGCGGAAAAAATCCGTCAGGCCATGCCTGTATCCAGACTTAGCCAGAAACCCGACGAGCAGGATATAGCCGCGGTCAATAAAACGATGAGCCTTTAGCCTAAGCACCGACCAATTCGATAAGCATTGCGGTGCCAGTGCCAGCGGCACCGCTAGTGGCAACAATGCCTCTGCGCAGCCCCTGAAGCTCTAACTCGTCTATTAGCATGCCCATCATAATGCTGCCAGTAGCCCCCATAGGATGGCCCAGAGCAATAACGCCACCATTGACATTGAATTTTCTATCATCAATACCCAGCTGCTGCTGACATTTAATGCTGGTGGCAGCAAAGGCCTCATGGATTTCAAATAGATCTATGTCAGCGGCGCTATAGCCCTGGTCGGACAGTAATTTTTCGGTAGCCGCGGCACAACCAGACACCACCTGAAGTGGGTCATCACAGACTGTCGCCGAGGCCAGTATCTGCGCTCTGGGTTGCATACCCAACGTCTTAAGTGAGGCGTCACCGACCAGCACCAGAGCCGCAGCATCAGCCATTGCCGGAGAATTACCGGCTGTATGCAGGTGCTGTATTTTTTCAATATGTGAATGCTTACTTAGCTGTAGCCTGTCTACACCACTGGACCCCAGCTCTGCAAAATAGGGTTTTAGTTGCGCCAGGTCGGCACAGCTAAGCTCTGGACGAATACATTCATCCCTGTCGACCAGGATATCTTTGACTGGGTTGTGCACTGGAATAATGGATTTAAAGCGACCTTCGGTGCGCGCCCTGGCTGCGCGCTGCTGGCTGTTATAAGCCACCAGATCCAGTGCTTCTCGGCTGATATTATGCAGCGAGGCAATCAGATCTGCGCCACTGCCCATCATCAGCATACGGTTATCCAGCGCTAATTGGGCATCGGCAAACATCACCGCATTATCCGATAACATAGGTACCCGGGACATCATTTCCACACCACCGGCCAGGGTGCACCTAGCCTGCCCAGCCTGAACTTTTAAACTGGCAAAATTGATCGCATCCAGGCCTGAGGAGCAGAAGCGGTTGAGGGTAACGCCGGGAATATGATCGGGCCAGCCCGCAAACAGCAATGAGGTTTTGGCAATATTGCCCCCCTGCTCTCCAGCCTGGGTCACGCACCCCAAAATCACATCTTCGACCATATCTGCATCTATAGGGGTGCGCTCCTGCAATGCCTTATAAAGCGCCTCCAGACATTGCAGTGGCGACAGATCGGCTAGACCGCCATCGGCTCGGCCCCTTCCTCGGGCAGTGCGAATCGCATCGTAGATAAAGGCCTTATGCACTAATTAACCCCAACAATTAGGCTGACACAGGTTGTGGTGCTGCCACCCAGATTAAACGTGGCCATATTTTCGGCCTCTTTTATCTGGCAGGGCCCGGCGCGGCCTGTGACCTGATTGGCACAATCCAGCAACATCCTAATCCCGGTGGCGCCCACTGGATGCCCCAGCCCCAGCAGTCCGCCGCTGGGATTCACCGGAAAGTCACCATCCATACTAATACGCCCCTCCTGAATAGCTTTCCAGCTCTCCCCCGGGGCGGTCAGGCCTATATGATCGAGCGCCATATATTCAGTGATCGAAAAACAGTCATGGGTTTCCAGACCATCCAGATCTGTGACATGGGCAAAGCCAGCGCGACTCAACGCGTCAGTCATAATCTGGCTGACGTGGGGGAATAACAGTGGCTGGTCAGCACTGAGCCTAAGTTTGCTGTCCAGACTAATGGGTGCAGACCTGTGGCCCCAGCCTTTAATACGGGGAATATCCTGCAGGCTGAGACCCTGCTCGGCCGCATAGTCTTTGGCGGCTTTTTCGCTGGCTAAAAATACACAGGCTCCACCATCGGTAATCTGACCACAGTCCATTTTGCGAATCCGCCCCTCAATAACCGGATTGTACTGGTCGCTATCGGTAAAACTCTGTTCGTGAAACTGCCAGTCTCTGGTCTGAGCTCTGGGGTTGCGCCGGCCATTGTCAAAATTGATTTTCGAGATGGTTTTTAGATGATCACAGTCTATGCCGTAGCGCGCATCGTACTCATCAATAATCTGATTAAACATATAGGGCCAGGGGTAATCACAGCTGGTAGCCTCCATCCCCCGCCAGGTGGCGGCACCCAGATGATCTGCACCGGTCTGGCCATCCACATTGCGCATATATTCCAGCCCCAGAACACAGGCCAGATCATAGTGACCGGCCTCTATGTCGCGCATGGCGCTAAGCACCGCAATGGAGCCAGAGGCACAGGCTGCCTCATGGCGGCTGGTAGGTATAGACGCCAGTTGCGGATAGGCCTCGGCAAAAAAACCGCCAATTAGGCCCTGACCGGTAAACAGATCACCAACAAAGTTTCCCACATGGCCTACTTCTATCTGCTCGGGGCTTATTCCACAGCTGTGCAGAGCAGAATCTAATGTCTCACGAAAGAGGTCATAGATAGATAACCCCTCCCGCGCCCAGTTGCGGGCAAAGTCAGTTTGCGCGCCGCCCAGTACATAAATTGCGCCGCTCATAGTCGCGACTCCTGAATGCGTCCCTCGACCTGTTCTTGCAGCATAAAGCGCTGCACTTTCGCCAATGGGTTGCGCGGCAAGGCATCAAAGAACTCCAGTCGCTCAGGCAGCTTAAATTTAGCGATGCCCTGATCTGCCAGATAGCTGACAATATCGTCCAGTTTAAGCGCTGAACCCTCGGCGGAAGCCACCACACAGGCACAAATTTTCTCCCCCAGCCGTTCGTCACTGTAGGCGCAGACTGCAGCCTCTGCAGAGTTGGGGAGGCCCTCGAGCAGAATATCGATCTCCGCGGGGGATATTTTCATACCCCCACGGTTAATAATATCCTTACAGCGCCCAGCAATTCGGTAGAAATTTGGAGGGTCACCGCAGATTTCCACCAGATCGCCGGTGCGGAAAAAACCGTCCTCGGTAAAGACCTCAGCGTTATCTGTACCCAGATAACCATCAAATACCGTGGCACCATCAAATAGCAGCTCGCCGGGTTTACCTGGCTCGGTTATCTCTTCTCCGGTATCCAGATCCATGACCCTGCTGCGGACAATTTTACTGACATAGGAATCCCAGTCCCCCACACCAGCGCCTATGCGCGGGAACAGGGTGGCTCTTTCCGTGGCATCGGTGGCGTGCTGAGCGGTGCAAAACAGGCTGATACCCTCGTTCGAGCCATAAAAATTCAGCACCTCTACGCCATAGCTCTGGGCGAAGGTTTCGATCATCCAGGGCGCCAGAGGCGCAGAGCCTGAGCCTATGGAACGCAATGATGAGAAATCGAACTGCTGCCACATGGCCTCATTTTTGGCCAACTGATTAAGCAGTGGTGGTGGCGCCACGGTAAAGGTGACCTGTTCGTCCTGCATCTGTTTGAGAAACAGGCCCGGGTCCAGCGGGTGATGCAAGATAATGCTACAGCCTACCAGCATAGACGGGTATAAAAACGCGCCCACAGAACCCATATTTACCATCGGGAAAATATTCAAGAAGCGATCTCCCAGCTGGTAGTCGGCCGCCTCGACACAACAGCGCGAGGTGGCAAACCACATATTGTGTGAGCGAGGCACGCCTTTGGGTGTACCCGTGGTACCTGAGGTCCAACAGATTGTCAGTATGCTGTCGCCATCAACCGAGGTACTGGCCTCGTGCTCAATCAGCGCCTGCTGGGCCAGTGCCTGGGTATCCATATGAATGTCCTTACCAAAAACCAGTACGGGAATATCATCAGGGAGATGATGACGAGCGTTGCTGGCCAGAGGCATATCATTAAAGCGCTCTATGGTAATCATGGCCACTGGATGAATCGTGCGACAGATGTGCTGTAACTCATGGGCGCCATATTGCACCGCGGCGGGGGAGATAATCGCTCCCAGTTTACTCAGGGCCAGATAGGCGACTACCAGCTCCGCTATGTTGGGCAGCTGCACCAGCACTGTATCCTCCTGCTTAACCCCGGCTGATAACAGCTCGGCAGCCAGATTGTCGCTGGCGCGATCGAGCTCTACAAATGATAGCCGGCAGGCTTTATCGCCAGTTAAAGCATGGCGATTGGGCTGGTCGGCCACCGCCAATAGGTCGGGATTATCCTCGGCATGTTGACGCATGGTGCCATGCAAAGTGAGTTCACCCCACCAGCCTTTTTCTCTGTACTCGGCAATTCTCTCTGGCGATGATGTTTTCATTAATAGGCCTCCTGAGCTGCACTGTATTCTTGTTGTAATTGATCGACGATCTCGGCGACAGATTGACGCTCGACCGACGTAGCCACCGCCTGACCAGCGGCCCAGATATCCCGCCAGCGTTTTACATCGCCAGCCGCCTCTAGAAAGTTAATATCACCAGCCGCTGGCATCTGCTGCAGGTCATAGCCTGCATTAATCAGGCTGTCTTTCAGCCAGTTAGCTTTTACACCGGTGACTGAATCTGAGGTGGTAATATCGCCAGCAGAGGCCTCTATAACCATCTGCTTATAGCCCTCTGCAGCCAGACATTCATGACTGGGAATAAACCTGGTACCCATATACACATAGTCTGCGCCTAGAATTTCAGCTGCACGAATAGCACGTCCATTACTGATCGCCCCAGAGAGGATAATCTCGCCGTCAAAGAACTGGCGCACCTCCTCGACAAAGGCGAAGGGAGATATCTGCCCAGTGTGCCCGCCAGCGCCGGCGCAGATCAGAGCCAGACCATCAATTCCCGTGGCTGCAGCACGGCGGGCAAAGTCGACTGTATTGACATCGGCGTAGATCTTGCCGCCATAACTATGCACTGCCTCCACAGCTTCCTGGGGGCTGCCTAGGGCGGTAATCACCAGCGGCGCTCGATACTTGACTGCCAGGTCCAGATCAGCATGACGACGGGGGTTGGATCTATGCATTA
This sequence comes from uncultured Porticoccaceae bacterium, assembly GCA_965656965.1. Lineage (GTDB taxonomy): Bacteria > Pseudomonadota > Gammaproteobacteria > Pseudomonadales > Porticoccaceae > HTCC2207. The sequence continues at coordinate 407,238 of CBFHMK010000001.1, read as the reverse complement.
CCAGATTAATCGCCCAGGGCGCTGCATCGGGTTCGGCTTGCAAAGTTTGGGTGATTTCTCTCAGCCAGTCTTCGAGAATCTCGGGCGTGCGCGCATTAGGGCTTGGAAATGACCCCACAATACCGGCGCGGCAGCTTGCTATAACCATCTCGGGCCCAGAAAGAAGAAACAGTGGTGCCTGAATAACAGGCACACGCAGGTGGTTTAAAGACATGTAGGCAACCCGCTTAAAAGCGTTATTATTTTTATATGCTGCACGAATAGTAGCGAGATCATATCGGGGTGACAACCGAACTGTTGCCATAGGTGCGCTATTAACCCAAGCGCACTATTGCCCCACAGCTGAGGACTTTAATATACTGCCCCAAAGAAGAATTAAAATAAGCCTTTGCGGCATATAAAAAGGGGAATCAAACCATGGCCAGTAGCGCCTTTGAAGTCACCGAGAAGTGTATTGGTTCAGCACCGCTGTTCGAGGATACACAGGACTGGATCTATGAGTTGGACAACCCCTATCTCCATGGAGCCTATGCGCCCACAACTAGCGAAATAGAGGTTTCAGAACTGGAAGTGATTGGTGAATTGCCCGAGGATCTCTTCGGCGCCTATTATCGCAATGGTCCCAATCCGGTATTTAAACCCAAAAATCTCTACCACCCCTTTGATGGCGATGGCATGGTGCATGCGGTCTATATTCGCGACGGCAAAGCCTCTTATCGCAACAGCTATATACATACAGCTGCATTGCAAAGGGAACTGAACGAGCATCAGGCAGTATGGCCCGGCGTAATGGGGCCCTTTGATTTTTCCCTGCCGGACTCGCCGATTAAAGATACCGCCAATACAGATGTGATTCTGTTTAATGGCCAGTTGCTACCCACCTGGTACAACGCCGGAGTGCCCTACAGCATGAATCCGCTGACTCTGGAAAATCGCGGGGTATTTGATGTCGAGGGTCGTACCAGGCGTAAAATGTCGGCCCACAGTCATGTGGACTGGAATACTGGCGAGCTACTGTTTATGGATTACGGCAATGAAGCGCCTTTTATGACCTATGGCGTTGCCAATCCAGATGGCACATTAAAGCAAGAAGTCGAAATTGAAATTCCCGGTCCTCGCCTACCCCATGACCTGGGCTTTACGACTAATTACACCATCCTTCACGATCTGCCGTTTTTCCATAATATGGATGTTCTGCGCAATCACAAAATGCGTGTATTGAAATTCCATCGTGATATACCAGCGCGATTTGGCATTATTCCTCGCTATGGGCAGAGCGCAGATATCCGCTGGTTTGACTGCGAGCCCTGCTTTATTTTGCATGTATCCAACTGCTGGGAGGAAGGTGACTGGGTGGTGATGGATGGCTGCAGGTCAATCAACCCTATGCCAGACGCCTCTAATGAAGAAGGCGCCCTGTCTCATATGCTTGCCTATATGCGCCTCGAGGCCAACAACTATCGCTGGCGCTTTAATCTGGTCACCGGGGAAGTTCGCGAAGGCGATATCTGCGACCTAAATACCGAATTTAACAAGGTCAATCAGATTTACCAGGGCACTAAGGGCAAGTATGCCTACCACCAGCGGATTCCACTGCTGGAAGAAGGCGGACATACCTTGCGTTTTAACGGCCTTGTGAAGTACAACAATGATACCGGCCAGTACGATGAGTGGACCTATGGCGAAGGTGTCTACGGCAGCGAGACGCCTTTTGCGCCGGTCAAGGGTGCCAATCGCGATACCGTTGAGGACCATGGTTATGTGATGTCCCTGATCACCGATAGCAAGGACTGGACCTCAGAACTACAGGTGTTTGACGCTCAGAATATCAGTCATGGGCCCGTCGCACGGATCAAAATGCCTCAGCGAGTGCCACTGGGCTTCCACGCCTGGTGGAGTCGCGGTGAAGATCTCTGGAAGTAAACCCGGACAGCCTTAATAATCTTAGGCGCTGGTGTTTTAGTCCAATGTATCTGCGATAATTGGCGCTTACACAGAGACTGTTGTCAGGGGATAGTCAGTGGAAAATATTCGAGTTTGGGAACAGGTTGATTACGAGCAATTCCACGGCGAAATTGTTGCTCTCAACCAACCTGCCCACATCAAGTCTGTGGTCGGCCATTGGCCCGCCGTCCAACTCGGCACCCAGAGCCCTGAGTCTATCGCTGACTATCTGAAGAGCTATGACAGCGAAAAAATCATCTCCGCCCTGGTCGGTGACCCCAGTATTGAGGGGCGCTTTTTCTACCAGCCCGGATTAGAGGCGCTCAACTTTCAAAAAGCTCAGGTCACCCTGGGCATAGGCCTGGACCGACTGCTCAAGATTCAGCAGGATGAAAACCCCCATGCTATAGCCCTGCAGGCCATTCCTGTGGATCAGGTGATGCCGGGATTTCAGCAACAGCATCAGCAGCCATTGTTAGATGAGTCTATAGGGCCAACCATGTGGCTGGGCAACCGGGCCACCGTAGCGCCTCATTATGATATTCACGACAATCTCGCCTGTGTTGTCGCAGGTCGACGCCAATTCACCCTGTTCCCGCCCGGGCAAATCAACAACCTCTACCCAGGGCCAATGATGACCACACCAGGCGGCGTACCCGTGAGCATGGTCGACGTCAATAATCCAGATTTAGACCGGTATCCCAGGTATGCGGAAGCAGCAAAGTGGGGCCAACAGGCTATTCTTGAACCTGGCGACGGTATCTATATACCAGCGCTCTGGTGGCATGGCGTCGAATCACTTGAAGCCTTTAATATTTTGATTAACTACTGGTGGGGAGGCATGAGCCAGAGCCATTTGTCACCCAATGACAGCCTGATGCACAGCATGCTGAGCATAGCTGAACTCAGCCTGGAAAAGCGCGAGGCCTGGCGACAGTTCTTTGATTATTATGTGTTTAAAACAGAGGCTGATCCCGCAGCCCACCTGCCGCAGGAGCTGGAGGATCTAGTGACTCAGCTAAGCCCAGAACTTCGGGCTCAGCTGCAGGGGTTTTTGATTAAGCAGCTTAAATAGGACTATGAAGCCAAGCAGTGTTACATGGCCTCAGATCGGCAGTAGTGATCGAGGAACTGCTGGTGACTGGGCAGCTGTTCGACCAGTCGATCCACATTAAACTTAATATTCTCCAGAAAGCCGCGCAATTCATCATCGGACATCATATTGACAATAGAATGGTACTGCTCTGGCATTAGACCCTGGCCTAGCATCACCTGAGTCCAGCTATTTTCAGCAAACACATCACCAGCCTTCTGGAATACCTTGCCGGTCTCCTTAAATAAATCAATTCGGTGCTGCAAGGAATCTGGAATAGGCATGTTTTTACAATGACGCCAGAACTGGGTGTCCTCTCGCTCGGTGACCTTGTAGTGCAACACAATAAAGTCACGCACAAACAAAAATTCTTCCCGCATCTGGCTATTGAACTCTTCAACATCCGGCTTGCGGATACCATCGAATGGGAACATCTGTAATAGGCGTACGATACCGCGCTGCACCAGATGGATACTGGTGGATTCCAGGGGCTCAACAAAACCGCTGGCCAGACCCAGGGCGATGCAGTTTTTGTTCCAATGTTGGCGGCGCTGACCGGTACGAAACTTAATCACTCTCGGCTCGGTGAGGGTTTCGCCCTCAACATTGCTAAGCAGTGTTTTTATTGCCTCATCGTCCGACAGATATTTGCTACAGAACACCATGCCATTACCGACCCGTGACTGCAGCGGGATACGCCATTGCCAGCCGGCGTCTCGAGCAATCGATCTGGTGTAGGGAATAGGCTCAGCCACTGACTTAGTCTGCACTGCAACCGCGCTGTCACAGGGCAAGTAATGGGACCAGTCGTCGTACCCTGTATGCAGGGTCTTGTCGATCAGTAAGCCAATAAAGCCACTGCAGTCAATAAACAGGTCTCCCTCAATTTTCTGACCGGAGGCCAGATTGACATGGGTAATATCCCCTGAATCATGGTCTGTGCCGACCTCGACAATCTTGCCTTCGACCCGGGTGGTTCCGTGCTGTTCTGCGATTTTTCGCAAAAACTTAGCATAGAGCCCAGCATCCATATGATAGGCGTAGTTCAGCGCATTGCGCTGTAACACAGCAAATTTATTTGATTTTGCCGCCTGCAGTTCAGCACAGTAGTCGCCAAATTCTCCACTGATACCGCGCTCTTTACCCTTTAACCAAAAGTGCTGAAAGCCAGCTGCCCAGCAGTCTTCGCCCGTAAAACCAAAGGAGTGGATATAGTCTTCGCCGACGTTTTTCCAGTTCTCAAAAGAGATACCCAGTTTAAACGTGCCCTGCACTGCTTTCATAAATTCCTGCTCATTAATATTCAGCAGTTTATGAAGTGTAATCATGGTCGGAATAGTCGCCTCACCTACGCCCACGGTGCCAATCTCATCAGACTCAATTAATGAGACATCGAGATTTTTGCCTATGAGTTTCGAAAGGGAAGCCGCAGCCATCCAGCCTGCCGTTCCGCCGCCAACAATTACTACTTTTTTTACTTTTTGTGTCGCCACAGTGCGTCTCCAATTAGACTTCGACTACTTTCACTTATTAGGGGTTAGCCCTGACTGAGCAGTGCGTTTTTCTTATCGATAAGCGCCCTAATTCTTGCGAAGGACGCCATCTGCATATAGATCGCCTGCAGATAACCCTCTTTGTTGAGACGCTCTAAAGTGTCTCCTTTGAGGTTCAACATTTTCTCTTCATTGACGGTGTAAAAGCCCAACAATTGGTTGTTAGAGCCGTTATTGAGCGTGATCTCCAGAGTGAATGGCTCTAGTAGCTCATTGTCTAACAGGGCAGCTACAAAGGCTTTATTGTGCTGATGGCCGGCATGGATAGCTTCCAGTCGAGACAGCGCTTGCTGGAGATACTCGGTTTGATGGCCTTCACTGTTAAATAGCGCTTCGCCCTTTTCAGTGTTGACTCTAGGATTGTCCATATTAATGGAAGCCACCGCGTTTTTCTCCTCCTCTGGCCCCTGAAAACCAATCAAGAATGGCTGACGCTGAATCATCATGGGAATGTAGGTGGCGTCCCAACCCTGCTCACTGAGAAATAAGTTCTCATTTTCCTCAAAGCCAAATAAGGCGATGGGATAAAACTGCCCTGTCTCTCCATCTTTGCTAAAGAAGATCGGATAGTTAGATTGGATATTTCTGAACTCAAGAGGGAAGGTCATGGCGAATTTAACTTGGTCGCCGTATTCAGCGCTGCGCTCGGTGATAACTCTAGTATCAGCATGGGCAGTTTTATTTAGTACTTGGTAGTTACTCATGGTGTCTCCAGCAAAGCCTGATGGTTGTCACCCAAGGCTTTTGGTTAAAGGTCCAGGGCTATATTTTTTGCAGGCCGTAGGAATAAATTTTATTAATCAGTTCACGATTGGTGGGCAGCGAGCTCTTTAGCTGCTGCGTGCGCTTGGCATTTTCTTGGAACAGACTGCCGGCGCGATTAAAAGCCTCAAGCTCTGAGCGTCGCTGAGTTGCGCTCGGTTGAGTTTCAAAACCCATACCATAGAGCACATACTGAAAGCTTGCCGAGGGAAACATTTCGTCAACATGGCTGGTATCTCTGTGCCAGGGACTCTGATGACGCCAGAGCTCTAGTTGCTCGGCTAGATGTTCTGGAATACTGCTGGCTTCGCGGTTTTCTCGCCAGTAGTCCTCGGTCCGTTCGCTGAGAATATAGTGCAACTTGAGGAACTCAATAATACGATCCCAGCGATACAGAAACTTACTGTTAAAACGTTTAGCAACCAGGTCCATCATTGACCGGTTAGCGGGAAGCTCTTCAGCAATCATTGCCGCGGACAGTTCCACCAGCACCAGCGCTGAGGCTTCAAGAGGCTCAATAAACCCAGCTGACATACCTACGGCAACACAGTTTTTGTGCCAGAACTCTGCCCTGTGCCCTGGGTCAAACTGAATCTTGCGCACCATGGCATCGGCGGCAGCCTGCTCGCCGGCTGAGGCCTTTATATAGCTGAGTAATTCTGCACGGGCAGTTTCTTCGCTATTATGTCGATCGGAATACACATGGCCAATACCCCGGCGCGTCGGCAGACCTATATCCCAGACCCAGCCCGCAGTCTGCGCTGTGGATAATGTAAAAGACTGAATTTCATCCTCTGCTGAAGCATAGGGAACCTGAGCAGCCAGCGCTGTATTATTAAAGAGGATATGATTTTTGCTACACAGGGGCACATTAAAATGTTCGCCCAATAAAAGCGCTCTAGAGCCAGTGCAGTCGATAAACAGATCAGCCTCAATCTCACCGGCAACATCGGTCACTATCGCGGCTATATCGCCATTTTCGGCAGACCTAATAGACTGCATATTGGCCTTGGTATGAGTGACCCCTAGCTTTTCTACACAGTGCTTGCGCAGGAACTCGGCGAACTTACCCGCATCCAGGTGATAGCCATAATTCAGCTGAAAGGCAAATTCCGGGGTGGATATTTTTTTCGGTGCAAATTTTCCATCAGCCATTGCGCCCTGGGGGCAGACTGCATCGGCAAAGTTAACCTGCTCTCTAACGCGCTGCCAGTGAGGCGCGAGATTGGTCTCTCCATAGCTTTGGGGGACCGTAAAGGGATGAGTATAGTAGTCATCACCGCCGGCGGCCCAACCCGAGAAGTAGGTGCCCTGTTTAAAGCTGGCACTGCACTCACGGAAAAAGTCAGTTTCGGAGATACCCATTTTCTGAAGCGTGCTGCGCATTGATGGCCAGGTACCTTCACCTACGCCTATGGTGCTTATATCGGGGGACTCTACAATTGTTAGCTGAAATCCACCGGCATCCTTGTTATCGGCAATACGGTGCTCTGCAGCGATAATACCTGCAGACAGCCAACCGGCGGTTCCACCACCTAAAATAACAACTCGATGTATTTTATTATTCATTGATACCAGCTAAGTTTACCGGGTAAAAATAACTGCTCAGCCCAGTCTTATTGATTCTTGGAGTCTTAGGATAGCCTCTGGTCACAGCGGCCACAATCATTAACTTCCTATCTGTATACGGTGCAAATAAAGAAGCCGCTTAAAAATTTAAGCGGCTTCTCTGTACTTCACACACTAACAGTTGTTACAAATTCTAGAATTTAGAAAGTGTAACGGACTCCTAGGTTGTAGCGCGCGCCAGTCTGACCGGCTTGCAATACCTGAGCTTCTTCACGGCCATAGACACGGAAGTCAGCTTCTAGGATGTTAATACCATCAAAGAACACTGTCAGGTTATCGCTGACTTCGTAGCTTGCACTCATGTCCAACTGACCGTAGGCACGGATATTAGTTGGGTTGATCGCAGATGAGCCCTGGCTCTGGCCAATGCCTGCCAAGAACTGATCACGCCAGTTGTAAGCGAAACGAGCCTGGAAGCCATCTTTGTCGTAGAAACCAATCAGGTTAGCTGAATCACTCAATCCGTTAAGAACGAATTGGGTTTCAAGAGCTAGCGGATTGTACTGTACGTCAGCGTTGGCAATTGTGGCGTTAACAATAAAGCCGTAACCAGTGTCGGCAAAGTTATGCTGCCAGTTCATCTCAATGCCGTCGACCTTAGCAGTCTTTTCATTGGTAGGAACAGCTACGGTAAATAGCAGAGGATTGTTAGCATCAGTAGCATAGTATCTACCATCAGCATCGAAAGCACCGCTCATGGCCTGCCCGATCGCAGTGTACTGAGAACCTGCATCCAACCCTTCAGCAGCGGCTGTTTCAGCATAAAGACCACCAGAGGCTGGGTCATTCAAACCAAACAGAGGCATTTGCTTAAAGCCATTACCAATAAAGTTCTCTACAGTCTTCTGGTAGTAGCCCACTGACACGTAGTCAGCATCGCCGTAATACCACTCAACCGATAGATCGAAGTTCTCCGCTTCGATAGGTAACAGTGAAGGATCACCACCACCAGCACGAGCATCGCGGAACTTAAAGGTCTGTCCGTCTACTGTAACGCCACCCTTAATGCTCTCGTAGCTAGGACGAGTTACGGTTTTGCTCACAGAGGCGCGCATTACCAGATCGTCTCTTAGATCAACCGCAATATCCAGGTTAGGCAACAGCAGGTCATAAGAACCTTCATAGTCGTCAAATGCCGAACCAGAACCCTGAACCAGATAGAACTCGTTACCACCTTCCCAGTACACATCGTCATAGGTAGGCGCACGAGCTGCGGAGGTTACATCAGTGTTCTCATAGCGCAGACCAGCACGCACATTCACAGGCATATCGTTGAACTCTGTGTCATGTGTCAGCTGAGCGTAGGCTACAGTTGTTTCTTCAGTTGTGCGCTTGTCACCAGTCCAGGCTGTAGAAGCACAGTACGGCGTACCACAGTCACCCACTGCCTGAGCAGCTGGTACTGGCAGTGTTTCAGCACGTGCTGCCAGATCTTCAAGGGCAACAGTGAAAAACTCAGACTGACGTCGTGCGTCGCCGCCACCAGATACCTGGTCGAATGAACCAGCCATAGAAGCTCTGGTTAAAAGATCGCTGATGTAACCGGGATCAGAAATACCACCCCAGGTTCCGCGCTCAACAACCGCGCTAGTGGTGCGGTTACTAACTTCAGTCAACTCAAGACCAAAGTCGATGCTGCTGCTATCAGACATTTCGAAACTACCGCTGAAGCGCGACTGTGTGATGTCCATGTTAGACGCATCATTGGCAAACACACTACCGGTGATGATCATGTCATCTTTATAGAGAGGACGCTCGGCGCCATCGGCACCAGAGTTCAGACCCAGCTCCAGAATTGGCAGATCCTGATCGTAGTAACCAGTGGTCACAACGCGGTTAAAGCTAGCCATGGTGATCAGAGAGCTAGTACCGAAAGGATTGTTAGCACCTTTTTCGGCCGAAGAATCATGGTAATCGAAGGCCAGTCTCAATGTATCCGAGAACTGCCAGTCAAGGTTAATACCAAATGAGTTGTTTTCGCTGGTTGAACCATCATGGCCAACGCCCATAGCGAAGTCACTGTTGGGGCTAACTTCGCTGTACATCAGAGGCGAAGCAATCAGACCATCGTCCCATACAGAGCTCTGAGTGTTGTTACCCAGGTTAAACCAGGCTGACAGGTCGTTGTATTTGCGATCAAGATCAAACTCAGAATGGGTATAGTCCAGTGTCGCTGTAAACTCCGCTGATGGAGCCCACTGCAGAGTCAACTGGCCATTAACACGCTCAGACTCATATTCAGACAGGTTGTACGCTGTGCTCTGAGGAATCGACATGTTGCCATTGGGGTCTGTAGGTCGATTTTGCTGCAGATCGTTCATTGGAACGGAAGTCCAGCCACCGTCAGTATCGCCAGCTGTTGTGTGCCAGCCACCAACGCTACCCGTGTTAACCGCATTGTTGCGCTTCTGTGACGAGGCACTTATGGCAATACCCACAGTATCGTCTGCAAAGGTCTTTGAAATCAGCGCAGAGAGTTCAGGAGTAACACTGTCGCCAGTCTCAGTCGATGAATCCATTGCCATCTTGGCACCGAAGGTAGCGATGTCGCCAGCTTCAAGAGGCTTAGTAGTAATGATATTTACAGTTGAACCTACACCACCGGTCGCTGCTGCAGCGTTACCAGTTTTGTGTACCACAACTGCTGAAATTCCTTCCGACGCCAGGTCACCGAAATCAAATGAACGGTTAACACCGTTGTGAGTTGGCATCTGACGACCGTTCAAAGTTACCAGGTTGTATTCAGGACCGAAGCCACGAACAGTAATCTGGCTACCTTCACCGCGCTGGCGATCAATAGAAACACCAGTAACACGCTGCAGAGATTCTGCCAGGTTGGTGTCTGGGAACTTACCCATATCTTCTGCAGAGATCGCATCTGCAACACCAGCCGAGTCGCGTTTGATATCCATCGCACGCTTCAAACTTGCGCGAATACCACCCTCAACAATCACTTCTTCAATCTCAACGCCATCTTGAGCGAATGCAGGTATCGTTGCGCCAACTAAAGCCAACGCCACGCTGCTAGAAAGAATTTTCTTTTTAAATACCATGCTGCTAAACCCCCTAAGTAAAAAAATAGTAAAACTACAGACTTATTTTTATAAAATTTATAGATAGATAAGTCCAAGTTTATAAGTTACCTCGTCGGCACTGTGAAATACACAGTATTTGAGACCAAATACAGAAATATGCGATAACAGGGGCCAAATGGGTCAAAATTGCCTTTAAAGGCGACATTAGAGACTGCGGTCAAACCTGCTTAGATAAGACCGCATAAGGTGGCAAACCTACAAAAATCCCCCAGCGCTGACGTTCAGGTCGAAGGCTGTGAACTGCCTGCATCTATTCGACGACCGCCGTACCCCAGTAATTGTAACCGGCAAATTTTGGCGTACCCGGCAAATACATTTGCTCCATAGACTGGATGCTGAACCCAGCTTCAGTGATAAGGCCGGGAATATCTCTGTTTAGATTGCAGCCGCCAGCCAGCTTACCCCATAGCGGGTTAATACGATCCTGCCATATAGCTACATTTTTATCGGGCGCTACACCATGTTCACAGAAGATCATCCGGCCGCCGGGCTTTAATACCCGGCGCATTTCGCGGTTTGCCGCGGATACATCGGGGATAGTGCATAGCGTGTAGGTGACCATAATGGTATCCACATGGTCGTCGGGCAGCGGGATACTCTCTGCTCCCGCGAGAATAAACTCAACAGGTATCTGGTGCGCCACCGCCACTTTTTTTGCCAGCTCATTGAGCTCCGGCGAGGGATCTAAGCCATAGAGCTTTTTAACTCTGGCGCTTTCGTAAAACGGGATATTGAGACCTGAGCCGATGCCAATTTCCAACACCAACCCCTCAGCCATGGGTACAACTTTTTCCCGCTGATAGTTAATCGGCTTAGAGCCACAGGCACAGTTTAAAAAATGCGGCAAAATATATTTGTCGTAAAATCCCATCTGGTTATCCCCAGCTTTTTATTCTAATTGAGGTCTGTAGCATAGCCTCTAAGCGTAGCCAGAGGAACAATTTCAAGTGCTTTGCTATTGGTGCGTTTGAGATGCACTCTGGGGGCACAGTCAGATTCATGGGCCTCCAGCCATCTCGACGCACAGAGGCACCAGGACTGGCCTTCGACCAACCCGGGGAAGTCAAACTCTGGTCGTGGTGTTGATAGGTTATTGCCGCGGGACTTGGAAAATTCTAAAAATTTTGTCGTAATCAGAGCGCAAACTGTATGGGAGCCACGATCATATTTATCGGTGCGACAAAACCCATCGCGAAAATAACCAGTCACAGGGTTGATGCAACATTCCTCTATAGCTTCACCAAAGACATTGGTTTGGTTCATTCTAATCTCCTGACCCAGTTCGCCGGGCTATGCTGACTATGGCCTCAGCAGACAGAGACCACAGCCAACCCAGTCTGTTATTGCCTGTCTAGAATCGCTTCCATCTCGTCCATTATGCTATTCATACGTGCGACCAGCGCTCTGTAAGGTGCTGGTGTCGCCATATCAATACCGGCATTTTTCATCAGTTGATAGGGGTAGTCTGAGCCCCCGGCTTTGAGCAGATTGATGAAATCCTGCTGCGCCTGCTTATCGCTGCTACTGATTTTTTCTGCCAATCCAGCAGCTGCGGTAATAGAAGTTGCATATTGAAAGACATAGAAATCACGATAGAAGTGCGGGATAAAAGCCCATTCCATTCCATATAGATCGTCAATGGTAACCACCGACTGATCATGGCCGTGATAACGCTTTAATAATTCCAGATAGATCTTGGATAATTTAGCACCGGTCAATACATTGCCCGCTTCCACTTCTTCGTTCATCTTTAATTCAAACTCGGCAAACATGGTCTGGCGGAAGAATGTCCCGCGCAGCGACTCCAGACCGCTGCCAAGATAAAAGAGTTTTTCCTGGTCAGTCTCAGCCTCACCCACCACCATATCCTGCAGCAGCATCTCATTCATAATCGACGCAGTTTCTGCAATAAATGTAGAGTAACCGGCGTTTTCCCAGGTCTGGGTTTTATTAGCTAATACTGAGTGCACCGCATGACCATACTCATGGGCAAAGGTAGAGGCGCTGTCATAATCATCATTGTGATTTAACAACACATAGGGATGCACATCGTAAGCACCCCCAGACATATAGGCACCGGAACGCTTACCTTTGGATGGATAGACATGCATCCAGCGCTCTGCGACGCCTTGATCATAGGCCGCCATAAACTCATCGCCCAGTGGCTCGAGAGCGCGCCTTGTCAGAGCAATCGAATCTTCAATGCTAAAGGTTTTATCCAGATCGACCAGCGGTGGATAGATATCGTAATAGCGCATCTCGTCATCAATATTGAGCATGCGTTTGCGCAGTTTAAAGTAGCGATGCAATGTGGGCAGTGCCGCATTGACCTCTGCGACCAGTGTTCGGTATACCGCCTCTGGCATATTGTCATCATAAAGAGCACGACCCAGAGAGCTTTCGTAGCCGCGAACATCGGTGCGGAAAGCCAGCCCCTGAATATGGCTGTTCATCAATGTGCCAAGCGTTGCTTCAAACTCCTTCCAGACTCCCCAGAAAGTATCGAATACCATTTTGCGGTCTTCCCGCACCGGTGCCTGACGACCCACAGAGTATCCGGACTGGCTCAGACGCAGCACCTCACCATCGGAGAGGGTGACTTCCGGCCAGGGTAAATTAGCATTGGCCAGCACGCCGTAAACAGTACTTGAGGTGCCAAGGAATTTACCAGACTTGGCGAGCACCGCTTCAACATCTTCGCCAAGGGTATGAGGTGCCTGACGCAATGAGTTCTCTATACCAAAGGCATGTTTTGTCAGGCCCGGCTCAGCGGCAATAAATTGGCGGAGTTTATCCTCTCCCAGGCTAAGTAATTCAGGGCTGTACCAGCTAACCGAGGCGCCAATATCGCTGTAAAGATTCATGGCCAATTGGCGACGCTCAGCATTTTCTGCATTGCCTGTGTCTTCATCTGCCATCAGGCTGGCGTAGATATAAACGCGCACCACATCTTTATACACCGCTGAGATAGTGTCAGCGGCATGGAGAAATGACTTGGCGCTATTGCCCAATGTGCCTTTCAAGGCAGCCAGCACCTCAGCTTGCTTCGCCGCTTCCAGGCGGGCACTGTCCCAGGCTTGATTATCTGGATACAGGTCAGTCAGGTCCCAGATATATTTTTCGTCCACTGTCTGCTCCGCAGCAGTGCTGATCTGGGTTTCGGTATCGGCTGGAGCCTGTGGCTCTGAGCATGAAATCAAAAATCCACAGACAAAAAGGCTGGTGATTAGCTTAGAGTGCTGAAGTAACTTGGACATAGATTTACCCTAATATTGTAATAGTTGTTGACTGTGCGCAAGATTGTACAACTAGCCACAGAGAAGGAAAATCCTCTCAATGGCTAATTTGATACCGTTGTGACCAGGCATTTAGGCGCCCAGGAATTGCTCTGCCGTCAGATCATAACAGGTGCTGTCCATTTCCGAGACCAGATCCAAACCTGCTGAGGCTTTTGGCAACTCATAGCGGAAGAAAAATTTGGTAGCCGACAGTTTGCCCTGATAAAAATCACCATCTGCCGAATTGCCATTGGCCAGACCATTTGAAGCTGCAACTGCCTGCTTTAGCCACATCCAGGCAATAACAATATGGCCGGCCGCATCGAGAAAAATAGTCGCATTGGCCAAAGCCAGTGACTTATCTTCACAGGCGGCAACAGCCTGAACTGTTGCCTCCATCTGGCTGAGCGCAGACTCAAGCTTGATGCAGTGCTCTGACAGTACCGGATAATCAGCTGCTGACTCAATGGTGCCTTGAATTTCCTCGCGCAAAATTGCCACTGCAGCGCCATTGTGCATCTGTACCTTGCGACCCAGTATATCCAGCCCCTGAATACCCCAGGTACCCTCGTGAATATGGTTGAGGCGGTTGTCGCGATAAAGCCGCTCCACTGGATATTCACGGGTGTAGCCATAGCCACCCAATACCTGTATCGCCAGCTTATTGGCTTCGAGGCAGTATTCAGAGGGCCATGATTTACAGATAGGCGTCAACAGATCCAGCAACAGGCCCATGCGTCGATTTTGCTCCAAATCATCTGATAGCTTTTGCTGATCAATAATTTGTGAGCTGTAATACATCAGCATTTGCGCGCCTTCAACAAAGGCTTTCTGGGTCATAAGCATGCGTTTAATATCCGCATGCTCACTGATCATTACCTGAGGCAACTGAGGGTCTTTATTGGCCAGATCTCGACCCTGGGGACGGTTGCGCGCATAGTCCAGGCTATACAAATAGCCGCCCAGTGCCGTCATTACCGCCGACATTCCCACTGATATTCTAGCTTCGTTCATCATATGGAACATATTGGCCAGGCCTTCATTTTCATTGCCAACCAGATAGCCAATACAGTCACCGCCCTCGCCAAAGTTAAGCAGAGTATTAGTAGCACCGCGGCAACCCATCTTATGGTTGAGGCCAGCCAACACCACATTGTTGCGCTCACCGAGACTACCGTCATCATTGACTCTGATTTTAGGTACCAGAAACAGCGAAATACCTCTGACACCTGCGGGACCACCGGGAACCTTGGCCAGCACCATATGAATAATATTGTCGCTCAGATCCTGTTCACCACCAGATATCCACATCTTGGTACCCGAGAGCTTGTAGCTGCCATCGCCCATGGGCTCGGCTTTGGTGGTGATATCCGCTAGAGATGAACCTGCCTGAGGCTCGGACAGACACATAGTGCCAAACCAGTCACCCTGGACCAATGGGCTCAGATATTTATCTTTAAGCTCATCGGACCCACAAACATTGAGCATATTGGCCACGCCCTGGGTCAGGAACAGATAGATATGTATGGGATTATTGGCGCAGACAAACATGCCGTTCAGCGCCTGATCAACCATCCAGGGCAGCTGCATGCCACCAATATCTGCATCATAACCAGAGGCACAGAGGCCGGCTTCTTTAAACGCACTGATCGCCTGTTTTACCTCAGGAATGGTTTCAACTTCACCATTAACAAACTGTGGCTCATTGGCGTCCAGCTTTCCGGCACAGGGTAAAAATTCGTCCTCAGCAATGGCCTGGCAGAGATCAAACATCGCATCCAATGACTCTCGATCATAGTCGGCATAGTGATCAGATTGCAGCACCTGATCCAGGCTCAGAGCCTCATAAAACATAAAGTCCAAATCGCGACGATTGACGATCATTGACATGATTTTTCTCTCCTGAAAAAGGTTCTAAGACTGCTGCTGTAATTCCCAGTCTTCAATTAACTGATGTGTGTCCTGCTGCCAGGGGTGAAAATCTTCGCGGAAGAAATCCCTGTAGGGCTGCCAGGTACCGCGCAGCATACCCTGCTTGCCAAAAAGAAAGACCAGACCAGAGGCCCAGACTTTAAGATTCCACAGCTTGCCATCGCGACGCAGTATATGACGCACACCATGCAGAATATCCCAGGTCAGAAAGAAGGTGCTGCGGCGCATAGCGGCCCGGCGCATTTTCTCTGTGCCACCTATGGCCCTGTAGACATCAAAGGCTACAGATTTATGCTCCATCTCTTCAACGGCATGCCATTTCCACAGCTTGGCCATGGCCGGATGGGCCCTGGCAAAAAGGTTATCTTTTCCCAGAGCCTTTTCTGCCAGCACCGCGGTAAGATGCTCCACCGCCGCCGTACCCGCCAGCTGCTCGCGCGCCGGCACATTCTTTTTGACCCAGGCCATACGGCGGCGCAATGGGCCTTCCAGAGCCTCCAGATCATAGCCCCGCTGAGCACAGAGCAATTCGTTATAGCGCTGGTGCTCGCGAAGATGCACAGCTTCCTGACTGTAGAACTGGCGCATTTCCTCCTGCAACTTGGGATCAGTAATGCGATCCCGATAATGGCGAACAGAGTTAATAAAGAACTGTTCGCCCATTGGGAATGTAATCGACATGGCATTAAACCAGGCCGTAGCAAAGACATGGTTGTCCATCCATTCGCCCCTGAGGGCCTCGGCTATATCCAGCTCAGGATTGCGCTTTTTGATCGGCACGTTATCCGGCGTGTAAGACTGGGACTGGCTCATCACAAATAACCTCTAAATACGCTCGACAATAATAGCAGGCGCCATACCACCACCAGCACACATGGTCACCAGGCCCCGTTTAAGGCCGCGACGCTCCAATTCATCAACCATGGTACCAATTAGAACAGAGCCGGTGGCACCGATTGGATGACCCAGGGCCATAGCGCCGCCATTGACATTGACTGTGTCCCGATCCAGATCCAGATCGCGGATAAATTTCTCTGCAACCACGGCAAAAGCCTCGTTAATTTCCCACAGGTCAATATCGTCTTTGGTGAGACCCGCTTTTTTCAGCACTCGCTTGGCGGAGGGAACTGGCGCATTGAGCATCAGTGCCGGGCAGTCGCCCATATTACCGTAGGCAACCACTTTGGCTCTGGGCTTCCAGCCCTGTTTAGTCGCATATTCTGGCGAGGCCAGTAAGACAGCCGCGGCGCCATCAACCACACCAGACGAATTGCCCGCATGGTGCACATGCTTTACATCCACCTCAGGGTATTTTATCGCCATTAATTTGCCGTAGGTGGTGCCCTCTTCATCCAGGGGAATATTAGTCAGCTTTTCAAACGACGGCTGCAACTGGCTGAGGGATTCCATGGTAGTCCCAGGGCGTGGAAATTCGTCTTTATCCAGGGCCAGAGTGCCATCGTCATGATAGACAGGCACCAGACTCTTATCGAAATAACCATTTTCTATGGCATGGGCGGCGCGCTGCTGACTGACTTCCGCCAGGCGATCCAAATCTTCTCGGGGAATGCCCTCAATGGTTGCAATAGTGTCGGCGCATAGGCCCTGATGGGACTGCCCATACATCTCGCGCAAATGGGTATTACCTGAATCCACAAAGGGGTTCATCTCGCCGGCAAGACGACCATAGCCAGACATCATTTCACAGCCACCGGCAATCACCATATCTTCCATACCAGACATAATAGAGGCTGCGGCCATATTGACTGTGGTAATACCAGAGCCACAGAAGCGATCCAGAGTAACGCCACTGGAGGTGACATCGTAGCCTGCATCCAAAGCAGACATGCGGCCCATATCATTGCCATTGGGTCCGCGCTGTAGATTACAGCCCCAGATAATATCGGCCACATCGGCGGTATTAATATTATTGCGCTCTGCCAGTGCTTTTAACACGGTAGAGCCCAGGCGCTGAGGGTGAATTTCAGTGAGAGCTCCGCGACCTACCTTGCCAATACCACGGGGAGTGCGACAGGCGTCGATAATCCATGCTTCGGTCATAATATTTACCTTTATTTGCAAGGCTCTAGTCAGCTTCAACACTGTTTTGAGCACATTTGATTTTTATTGTTTTTGTCGGTTGCACTTTATTAACAGCCTGGCAACTATTCAAGCCTAGTTATGACCGGCGGTTCAGGAAGTTTGCAGGGACTGATCTGCAACGAAAAGCTATTCCAGTTAATTTCCGCTAAACTGAGCTCAGAGTCGGAGCACTATAATGAAAAAAATTAAATCCTCACATCGATTTATTGCCGTCGGCCTGAGCTGTCTTTTGGGCCTGGCTATGCAGGTTAAAGGCGAAACAGAACGCAGCTTTGCTCCCGCCAAACAAGATGCAGAAGGCCGCTATATCAATATCCATGAGAATCTCCCGGGGGTTTCCTTCAAAGTGCACGCATCTTTCTTTGCACGCCGCGTTCTCACTGCCTTTAAAAGCCGCGATGGCGCGCCGCGCCGGATTGTCAACGACGGTGTGTTTCTTAGAGAAAACGCCAACCACAGTGAGCCTACAGTCACCTGGGTAGGTCATGCCACCTTACTGGTGCAAATGGAACATCTGACTTTTCTCACCGATCCCATCTGGTCAAACCGACCCAGCCCAGTGCCCTTTGCCGGGCCCAATCGCTATGTCAAACCCGGTATTGCAATGGAGAATCTACCCCCGATCGACTTTGTGATGATCTCCCACAATCATTATGACCATCTGGATTTGCCCACCTTGCGCAAGCTGGCCAACCGCGATTCAGAGACAGTGTTTTTTGTGCCTGTGGGCAATGGCCAATTACTGCGCGACAACGGCATTACCCAGGTTCAAGAGCTAAACTGGGGCGACAGCTTCAGTATCAAAGAGGCTACCATCCATTGCTTGCCAACCCAGCACTGGAGCAAGCGCAGCCTCACTGATGAGAGAAAGGCCCTGTGGTCCTCCTGGGCGGTGACCGGACCGCAGCGACGCTTCTACTTTGCCGGAGACACGGGCTACTTTGACGGCTTTAAGGCAATCGGTGAAAAACTGGGGCCTTTCGATTTAGCCGCAGTGCCTATTGGTGCCTATGAGCCCAACGCCATGATGAAGGTCTCTCATTTGAATCCGGAAGAAGCAGTGCAAGCCGCTGTGGATGTCAAAGCGCAACGTGCAGTGGCGATGCATTTTGGTACGTTTAATCTCTCGGATGAGCCACTGACTGAGCCTCCTCTGCGATTTAAAGCCGCGGCTGAAAAGACTGAAATCGGCGCCACCAATGGCTGGGTCTTGGATATTGGTGAAACCAGAAAGTTTTGATCATAACCATCTGATTGAGCGATAGATCTATGACAACACCACGTCTGAACAACCCAGGGTTAACCAGTGCTATTTTTGCGGCCCTATGCCTTTTTGGCCTATCCGCCTGCGGCGACAAGTCACCTGAACCTCTACCTGTCGCCGAAACTTCCGCACCCCTTACACTGGCTCAGGCCAGCAACCTTATGCAGTTGCCGCTGGACTGCGCTGAGGTCGAGTATCCCAACAAACTCAATCAGACCCTGGGCAGCGACGCTGACCTGGCATCTCCAACTAAGCTGCATCCGGCGTTTTATGGCTGTTTTGACTGGCATTCAGCGGTTCATGGCCACTGGTCTATGGTGCGGCTGCTAAAGCAGTTCCCGGACATCCAGGGCTATGATCAGGCTAAGGGCATTCTGCAGCGTCATATCACAGCGGCCAATATAGCGGTGGATATAGAGTATCTGCAGAATAACCCGTCCTGGGAGCGCCCCTATGGCTGGGCCTGGTTACTTAAACTAACGCTCGAGCTAGAAACCTGGGATGACCCCGTTGCCGCACCATTATCTGCCGCCCTCAAGCCTCTGGCTGAACAGCTATCCGCTATGTATATCGACCATCTGCCCAAGCTGGTTTACCCAATTCGCGTTGGTGAACACAGCAATACTGCCTTTGGCCTGACCTTTGCCTGGGATTATGCCCAGATGTTTGATGACCTCCCTCTGCAAAATGCCATTGCCCAGAGAGCCAAAGATTTTTATCTTCAGGATGCCAACTGCCCGATTAGCTGGGAACCCAGTGGCTATGATTTTCTATCTCCCTGCCTGGAAGAAGTTGATCTGATGCGCAGAGTATTGCCGGCAGAGCAGTTTATCCCCTGGGTCAATAGGTTTATGCCGCAGCTGGCCTCAGTGGATTTTGATCTGGCGGTAGGCCAGGTGATTGATCGCACGGACGGCAAGCTGGTGCACCTTGATGGTTTAAATTTCAGTCGCGCCTGGGTGCTCTATGGTCTGGCCAAGCAGTACCCGCAATTTTCCCATCTAAAAAAAGTAGCCGATCATCATATGGACTATTCGCTGCCTAATCTGGTGGGCGACAGCTACGAAGGAGGTCACTGGCTGGGATCCTTTGCTATTAATGCTCTGCTTATAGCCGACTAAACCAAACCAATTTTATTAAGGAAATTACCCATGTCCAATAGCCTATATCAGTCTTCAATCTCCGTTTTTATTCGTTATCTGGATAATCTTTCAGCGCTGCTTAATATCGGCCTAAGTCATGCTAATGATCAGAACCAGGAGATAGACGAGGCAACATTAATCAGCTTTCAACTGTTCCCTGATATGCACCCGTTTGCTAAACAGGTTCAGGTAGCCTGCGATATGGTCAAGCTCTGCGGTGGTCGATTTGCGCAGGTCACACCAGCCACTGATGAGGATACAGAGGCAACTTTTGCCGAACTGCAAAGCAGGATAGAGAGAACCAAAGCTTTCTTGCAGAGTTTGCCGGAAGATACCATTAACAGTGCAGAAAACAGACGCTTTGTTATCCCGGCTGGGCCCTATGAGCTAACGTTTACGGGGACAGAATATTTAAATCTCTGGGTACTACCCAATATGTTTTTTCATATCACCACGGCGTACAACATTATGCGCCACAATGCTGTTCCGGTCGGTAAGATCGATTATCTAGGGGTAAACGCATTTGTAACCAAGGCCCCTGAATAGCTGGTGCCCTGCAGACCGGCGGCGGTTAACTTAACAGCCGCCTTGAGAAAAGGCTGGTAGCCTCGCTATCAGACTGAACTAGCTCGCCTGCACTGCTCGCAGTAATCGACCCATGGGCTTCTCGCCAAGATCTGCAGCAAACTGGGTATTTTCCCAGGCACTGTGGCCGCCAATCATCACCAGTTCAACCACACCGTCTGAGCGGTTGACCAGCTGTTCATGGCTAAATTCTTTGCGATGAATACGCTCTGCGCTGTTCTCGCCATCGTACTCAGCGAGCTTTTTAGGGTCGATCAAAATCAGATCGGCTACATCCCCCTCATCAATCGTGCCACCCTCAACACCAAATACATCGGCGGCGTCTTTAGTTAGGCGCTTAACCATATAGCTGACATCCTGATCACCCCCCAGAGCGGCGAGCTTGAGGCTGCGCAGGTTGACATCATAAAACGCCATATTGGTCAGGTGGGCACCGCTGTCATTGAAGCCTGGCAGCAGCAGTGGGTTCATTAGCAGCTCGCGCACTGTCTCCAGGTCGCGGTTGGCGGTAATGGTGCTCCAGGTCAGGTCATTGTCAAAGGAGCGCAGCATCTGCAGCATAAAGTCCCCTTCATCCTCAATCCAGGCAAAGTCCGCCTGCACTGTTGCAAGCTCATCTTCACTGGTATCCGCCGGCTGCTGACCCGCATTAATAGCCTTTACCCGATCAAACACCGCCTGGAAATCCATGCCCTGCCAGCTGGTCTGAGGGCAGCGCTCCAGATGCATATCAGCAAGGGTGCGGTGGAAGGCATAGTCCTCCAGATTGATCTTGCGTTTTAGTCGCGCCAGGCTCCAGCCCTGCTTGCCCTTCATCCACATGGCTTTAAATGCCTTGGCATAGTCCGGGTCATTGAGAATCGCCTGGCGACCAGCGCGGTCCTCCAGATCCGTCTCATTGAGGCGACGCAATTCAGGAATCTCTTCGGCCAGCGGCGTCACTGCACCATCACCCCAGGTTTTAAACGGAGCGCCGAGAGCCTGCATATGAAAGTCTCCTTTGACCAGCCAGGAGTTCAACATGCGCGCCAATATCTTGGTCAGGCGAGCCAGACGCCAGTTATTGGTAATATCCAGCGCCGCAACCACTGTGGTGCGTAATGGCTTGCCATAGAGGCGACCACTGGTTAGTAAAAAGGTTTTTAATGTGCCTATTACGCTGTCTTTTGGTGGGGTCGCCTGCCACAGAGCACCCTGCTCTCGCACCACCCCAGCGAGCGCTTTTAGCTCGGGGAACTTGGAAAACTGGGTAGGAATAGTTTTTTCGCAATGGGGCTGTGCCGCCAGATAATGGAATGGCAATGCATCGGTCGAAAAGCCGGCATAACCCTGCTGCAAACCCTCACGCAGAGAATCTTTCATCTGCTCCAGTTCTTCGCTGGTGGGGTCGCGGGTAATGCTGTTTTCAAAACCCATTTTCTCGATACGCAGCATTGAGTGAGGAAATAGCGCCACCACATTGGGGCCCAGATTCAGCTTTTCTAAGTGATCCAGATAGTCGCCAGGGCTTTCCCAGCTGACATTATCGGCACAGTGGCGCAGAACATGTTTGGGAATATTTTCGACCCGGGCATAGCAGCTCACAATAGGGTCGTTGGTGCCATCGCGCTGGGCGCCAAAGGCCAGACCCAGGCTGCAGTTGGCAATCACCACAGAGGTGGTGCCATGGCGGGTAGATTCTGGCAGGCCAGGCGCTACCTCCAGTTCCAGATCATAATGGGTGTGAATATCAAAGAGTCCGGGCATCAGCCACAGGCCCTCGGCATCAATTACTCGGCTAGCCTGACTGGCATCTAACTGCTGCCCGCGGGCCACAATGCGGCCATCGGCCACGGCAACATCTTCAATAACAGGCTGTTCGCCCCTATTAAAGACTTTGGCATTTTTAATCAGTGTATCGATTGGTTGAGACTGAGCTTGAGTCATCACTTTTCTCTTATTGTTGTCTATTTTACCTATACGGACTGCCGTTAAAAACTGACCATCAGGGCTTTTTCTCAGAGTATTGCACCAAGATTAATCTGACTCAAGACTGTAAATGGACTCACGGGTCGTTTTACGCCAATATACAGAAACGCCATTTTATAAAAATAAAACCACTATGGATTCAACTGCCGATAAAACCGGCCTTAGCCCAGAGCTATGGCGCGCCCAGGGACAGTATCAGTCTCTTCTGGGGCATCAGATCTTCTGTATCGATAGCGGGTCAACTCAGCAGTACAGCCCGCACATTCCCGTATTGCTGCTGATCCATGGCTTTCCCACTTCAAGCTGGGATTGGCTGCCAATCTGGGATGATCTGGTAAAAGATTATCGGGTGATTGCTCTGGATATGCTGGGCTTTGGTTTTTCGGATAAACCCAATAACCGCAACTACAGCATCCATGGTCAGGCTGATATTGTAGAGGCCCTGATTGTGGCAAAAGGTCTTGAGAGTTTTCATGTGCTGGCCCATGACTATGGCGATACCGTGGCCCAGGAGCTGTTGGCGCGGCAGCTGGATGGTAGCGGTTGCGGACAGTGGCTATCCTGCTGTTTTCTCAATGGCGGTCTATTTCCCGAAACCCATAGAGCGCTATTAACCCAAAAGCTATTGTTAAGCCCCATAGGCGGTCTGTTAAATCGCTTTACCGGTTTCCGCAAATTTTGCCGCAACTTTAGCTCAGTATTTGGTGCAGATACCCAGCCCTCAGCGCAAGAGTTAGGGGATTTTTGGTGGCTGATTAACCTCAACAAGGGCAAACATCTTTTTCACAATCTGATCACCTATATCAACGATCGTATCCAGCATCGCGAGCGCTGGGTATCGGCCCTGCAAACATCCAGTATTCCCCTGGCCCTGATTAATGGCTCAGTGGATCCGGTGTCCGGCAGCCATATGGTGGCACGCTATAAGGAGCTGGATTGCAGGCTCGACTACTGCGCCGAACTGCCAACGATCGGCCATTATCCTCAGGTAGAGGCGCCTCAGGATGTGCTGGCTCATTACCAACTATTTCTTCGCGGAGACAATCATTGAACAGTTCTGTTAGCCAGCTCAGCAAAAATGCTCCATCAACCAGCAACCGTATTGATACCCAGAGCCTAGATCAATGGCTGGGCGGGCTCACCTTTGATCAGGCCTACCAGCAGTATGAGGATCAGGGCTATATTCTCTTTAAAGATGTGATGGATAGAGATGGGGTGCAACAGGTGCGCGATGCACTGGCACCGTTTTTAACTGCGACCGGACGCAATGACTTTGAGGGTTTTAAAACCAACCGAGTCTACAGCCTACTCGCCAAGGCCCCGGAGGTGTTTTCTGAGATGGTCACCCATCCTCTAGCCCTGGCTTTTGCCGAGCGCGAACTGGGTGAATCCTGTCTGCTGTCAGCTCTGCTGGCGATTAATTTACAGCCCGGGGAAACGGTGCAGGGCTGGCACTGCGACGATGCCCAGGTCAATATTCCGCGCCCCCGCAAGGCCTTTGGGGTCAGTGCTTTTTGGGCTATAGACGATACCACTGAGTTAAATGGCGCCACCGAGTTTATCGCCGACAGTCATAACTGGACTGAGGACAAGACCATAGCTCTGGCAGAGGTAGAAGATCTGATGGATCCCAGAGAACGGGATCCAAACCATGACCCCCAACCCAGGTCCGACACTTTTAAAATCCCCATGACCAGTGGCTCATTACTGCTGGTCAAAAGCAATGTCTATCATAGAGGCGGCGCAAATCTGTCCGATGCCTCGCGCTTAATTGTGACACCACAGTATTGCACTGGCTGGGCTCGTCAGCTTGAAAATATGGCGCTGGCTATTCCACCTGATATTGTTCGCACGCTGCCCAAGCGTGTTCGCGAGCTGATTGGCTACAGTATCCACGAGGCATTTATGGGTTATGTCAATGGCGTCCATCCAGAGAAAAGCCTGTAAAAATTGGCTCGGCACAACCACTCAGGCCCCCTGTCTCTGGAGGCTGAGCTAGGCGTTTAATTTACCTGGCCAGAGTTAGTCCTGGCTGTAGTAAATATTTTTCAGGTGGATCTGCTTATTCTCGTCACGGTTTTGGCTGAGTAAAGAAACAACGCCGGTCACATCACTGAGATCGGTGCCAGCATTTAACTCAGCTACCGAGAGTTTATAACTGGTCCATTGCTCTGTGACCAGATTGGCCGTACCCGGCCCAAACGCTGCAAAGCTATTGACCTGATCACCATCTAGGTAGCGCCCGGTTTGGAAGCCAATATTAAAGCCGACATCTGAATCACCTCTGATATCAAAATGTAGATAACCAGATTTAAAGTTTGCTAGGTTCTCGCCCACCTCTGCTTGAAACTCGAGGCTGGTACCCCACCAGTCACTGGCACGAGTCGATATGCTAACCACGCCCTGCGGAGACATCTCGATGCTGACTGTGCCCTCCCAGGGAATCAGTTTGAGAACAGCACTGGGATAAGTCATATTATTGCTACCGGTAGGCTGCATAGACTCATGCACCACAAGATAACGACCTGCCGTCACCGCTTCTCCGGGAACAGCGCCAGGGTTCACTGTGGTGATTTTGCGAATCGCCATGCGGCTCTTGAAAGGCGGATTAAGTGCCTCATCCAGCAGTTTGGCCTCGTCTCCACCGTAGCTTTTTACTAGTGGCTTGCCGTCGCGAGTCAAACCCTCAAAACCACCCTGATCAAACAGATCCCAGAGTGCATATTTCACTTCATTATTAAGCCTTATCAACCCGAAGTGGTTCTCAGAACCCTCGGCATCTGCGGCGTCTTTCCACTGTTCGTCAAAGGCCTCGAAATAAAATAATGACATGCCAGCGCCGTCAGTCCAGTCACGCATATATTCATAAAACAGTCTTTCTTTGTACTCATCGGCGGCTTTTGAACCCTTGGCACCATAGGCTGCAGAATCGCTGGAAGCCCAGCCAGTCTCACCTATGTGAATAGGCTTATCTATGCCCAGGCTCTGAATATAATCTGCCACTCCCTGATACTGTGACTCTGCATAGTCTACCGCGCGGGCCATGGCGGCCTCTGTCATCTGCTGCTTGGTCAACTGCTCTTCGTCTACCAATACGCCCCAAAAATCCTGGTTATAGAAAGAGTCATGAAAGGGGTAGGTGTGCACCGAAACAAAATCTACAGCTTTGATCAATGCTGCTAAATCATCGGTTTGGTAAAACTTGGCACCACCACCCCAGGATTCATAGTTATCTGAACTGGTGATCCAGATATCTGGATTCAAATCACCAGAGGCTTTTAATGCCTGCAAATGATTCACCCATTTAAGAATTGTGTTGGGGTAGACAAAGTAATTCACCGCCCACTGCACCATGGCTTCATTGCCCACTGCAATCGCCTTAACAATATCGGGATACTGGTTGGCCATAGCAACAGCCCTGTCTATCTCGCGGCTATTGTTTTCGACATTACCTCTGTAATGGTCGGTGAGGGTATCGCCATCCCAGGCGTTTTTTTCTTCATTCCAAACACCAGACTTCCAGGCATTGTGTGCCTCGATCCAGGTCCCAATCATCAGGTACATCTCAAAGTCAGGATCCTGATTTTTGAGGGCATGAATCGCCTTGAGCAGGCTTGCGACCTGGGGATACTGGGAGGTGTTGTAGGTTCGCAGAACCTTAACACCCATGGCAGAGAGTATTTTTAAATCTTCGGTCAGCTGTTCCTGGGTGGGAGCCAAATCTCGGCTCTTGCCGCGATAACCGCCGTAGGAGAATGCAGGATAATCTGGATTGCCCAATATTTCCGCTGCCGTCGGGCCGTTGGAATTATGATCCACAACAGCGTTATCGGGCGCTCCGCAGGCAACTAAAAAAGTCAGAATAAAACACAGCACAATGGCTTTGGGAAAAGTAGTCACTGATGGGGCTTCCTATAGAAAAACAGCACAGAGGTTTATTTTTGCGCAAAGTATAGGCGCCGATATTTGTTTTTCAAAGCGACGACCTGAGTCTAGAGCAGTATTAGCGACGAACGGCAGGTATTTTAATGATGAACGGACTGTCTGACGCCCACTTAGTTGAAGTAAACTTCGGGGGTATTTTCGCGCACAGAGAACCCAGGAATGAAACCAAGCAAAGTTGAATTAAAAAAGCAGTCTCAAAAATATCAACTCAGCGTCGATGGCAAGCCTTTCTATATCAAGGGCGCCGGACTTGAGCTAGGCAGCATTGCAAGCCTTGCCGACTTCGGAGGCAACGCCTTTAGAACCTGGCGTGTGGATAATGGCGAAAAATCAGGCTTGGAAATTCTCGATGAGGCCCACAAACAGGGACTCATGGTCTGCATGGGTCTGGATGTTGCGCGCGAGAGACATGGCTTTGATTACAGCGATAAGCCGGCGGTGGCTGAGCAGCTGGCTGCTATCGAGCAGGATGTGCTGGCGCTAAAAGATCATCCTGCTCTACTGATGTGGGGTATAGGCAACGAACTCAACCTGCGCCATAGCAACCCCAGAGTCTGGAATGCAGTCAATGATATTTCCAAGATGATCCACAAACTAGACACCAATCACCCCACCACCACTATGTTGGCGGGCGCCGAACCGGATGTTATTAAGCTGGTGGTTTCTCGCTGTCCAGATATCGACCTGCTGTCATTCCAACTCTATGGTGAGATTGACCAGCTACCGCGCTATCTGTCCGAGAGCGGGTTCACCGGTGCCTACACAGTCTCAGAATGGGGTGCCACTGGCCATTGGGAATCACCCTGCACTGACTGGGGCAGACCATTCGAAGCCAACAGTTCTATTAAAGCTGACTGTTATCAGCAGCGTTACCTTGACTATATCGCAGCAGATCACAGTCAATGTCTGGGGTCTTTTGTCTTTTTGTGGGGGCAAAAGCAGGAGCGCACTCCCAGTTGGTACGGCGTATTTTTGGAACAGGGGCAATATACCGAGTCAGCTCAGGTTATGGGTACATTATGGACCGGCAGCCCCCCTGAGCAGCCAGTCGCAAAGTTATTATCTCTGGATATTAATGGCCTGGAGGCACCTGCAAGTATTTACCTCAAGGAGCAAGAGCTTTATTCAGCCCAGGTGACCGTTGACTATGAGCAGCCTGGGACACTCAGCTATCACTGGGAATTGCTCAAAGAGGTCGATAAGGAATTAGAAAGCGATGGCGGAGATTTTGAGCCTAGACCCAAGACCCTATGGCAGCAATCTGGCGACAGCAGCCTGGATAGGGTGCGATTCCCAGCCCCGGCGCCAGGGGAATACCGATTATTTGTCATAGTACTAGATAGCTATGGTGGCTCCGCCACCGCAAATTTGCCCGTTTTAGTCGAAACTGCCACGACTTAAGTCAGGGGCTCTCCTATACTGGTCGGTACTGTCATAGATGCAGTATTAACCAATAATAATAGCGATAAAAACTATGTCACAAGATACTCTTGCCCAACCTCTGGACGCCGCCACCAAGACCCATCAGGCTATTCCTCTAGACCAAAAGATCGCCTGGGGCATTGGCATGCTGGCCAACCAAATGTTCCCTGCAGCGCTAGGCATATTTATGGTGCTTCTGGTCCAGAGTCTGGGGATGAGCCCTCTTTTATGGTCGCTGATTTTTCTTATACCCAAGCTGATTGATGCTATTACCGATCCGCTGATGGGTTATATCTCCGATCATACTGTGTCCAGATGGGGCAAGCGCAGACCCTATGTCTTTATAGGCGCCATTATCTCTGGATTTTCCTTTGTCATGATGTGGCAGTTGTCTGCAGAAAATACCGAGATGTATAACTTTTACTATTTCCTTACCTGGTGCAGTATTTTCTGGATCGGCATGACAATCTTTAGTGTGCCTTACGTTGCCATGGGTTATGAGATGAGCTCTGACTTCCATGAGCGCACCAGATTAATGGCTATTGCTCAGTGGATCGGCCAATGGGCCTGGGTAATTGCCCCCTGGTTCTGGATTATTCTCTATGACCCCAGCTGGTTTGAGTCAGCCACTGAAGGCGCCAGAACTCTGTCAATCTGGGTGGCCGGTATCTGCATGAGCCTGGCCCTGGTGCCGGCAATCTTTTGTACCTTTAACAACACTTCGGAGGATAATACTTCCTCAGTAGCTGACGACCATAGTCTGATGGACAGTGTTAGGGACTTCGGCAACGGCATTCTAATTACCTTGCGCAACCGCTCTTTCCGCAAAATCTGTTTAGCTACCTTTTTGGTGTTTAATGCCTTTCAGGTTATCGCGGCATTTTCCTGGTTTATTATTGTTTACTATATGAATGCCGGCGACCCGGTTGCCGCTGGTGCCTGGCCTACATTATTTGGCTCTGTGGGTGCGCTATTCACCTGCTTCCTGGTTATTCCTGTGGTCAACTGGTGTGCACAGACCTACGGCAAGCTAAATACCTTTATGGTCTCTCAGTCAGTTTCTCTGCTGGGTTATATCTTTCTGTGGTGGGGTTTTTCACCAGAGAATCCCTGGATGATGTTTATACCTCTGCCTCTATTCTCGTTTGGTATTGGCGGCCTGTTCACCATTATGATGTCCATGACCGCAGATATATGTGATATGGATGAACTGGAAACAGGCGAGCGCCGCGAGGGTACCTTTGGAGCCATCTACTGGTGGATGGTAAAGTTTGGTGCCGCTGTCGCCGGTGCTGGTTCAGGCCTTATACTCAGTCTTATCGGCTTCGATCAGGATGTTGCAATACAGACTGATGAAACCCTGGCGATGTTGCGTCTCAGCTATATTTTAATCCCCTGTATTGGTACTAGCATCGCTATCTTTGTCATGCGCAACTATGATCTCGATGAGCAGAAGGCTAATGAGATTCGCGCGCAACTGGATGCCCGCGCCGCTGCGAAATAAAGCAGAGCCTCTTATTTGTTAAAAGCAGCACAATAAAAAAGCCGCCTGATCAGGCGGCTTTTTTGTCTAACAGGCGTCTCTATTTATTCCAGTCCAGGCTGCAGCCCCACCTCAATTTTGCTAATAACACCTTTCTTATCAAAGATCCTCATAGAGAGATCCGCATCAATACTATTACCAGAGATAGTCTGACTGCGTCCATCGGCAAAGCTTAATACTATAGAGGTCTGCTCCGCCAAACTGTAAACCACAGGCACCTGACAGTAGGTGAAGCCAAGTTGACCGGCTGTCAGTTCCTGAGTCTGCTGTGCGCCCTGAATATCAAAGTACATCAGGCTATCGGGAGCTGACAGAAACTCGGATTTTCTGAGAATAAACGGATTGAAGGTTACAGAGCCATTGACCACTGAGACACCCAGCTCTTGCAAGCGGGCGATTACCTCTTCTTTCACCTGGCCTGTCATACCAGGCTGTTTAGCGCCTGCGAAGCCCGGGGTATGAGAGTATGGATCTGTGGGGAAGGCGCCATAGTTATCTGGCGTTTTGTTAAAGCCAATGCCGGAACGGATATCGAAGTAGCAATCCGCCAACCGACCCATGGTCGCTGCATCGCTGTTTTGTTCGAGGCCTTTCTGGAAGTTCTCCAGCGCCGCTAACAGTAACTTAGACACCATATGCCAGTAGATCGAACCCAACCCCTCATAGGCGTACATGCCACCAGAGCGACCCGTAAACTGACGGTGATTAAACACAGATTCGAAAATCTCTTCCACCAAAGCCTGATCCTGAGCAACCAAGTCGGCATAACCATTGTCAGCCAGTGACTGCATAGCAGACTGTGCACTGACTACGTTATTAAAGCTGCCATTAAAGTGATAGCCGCCCTGGGAGTTCGCCTCAATCAGACTGCTATCCCCAGCTGCGACAAGTGCCTTAAACAGAGCAGAACGCTGCAAGTCTGCCTCTGGGATAATGTTTTTATCCATAAATCTGCTCAGCTCGCGATCTGGGTAGAGCAGATAAGAATTCTGGCGCTCAGTGTAGAGTGCTGATTCGCGCAACGCCTCAAGTACGGCCAATGATTCTTCTGGGCTCAGATAACCAGAGCTCAGCACCGCCACCTGACCCTCCAGCATCTCGTACAGATAGGTGATTTCCACCGTATCGTCAGTTGCTGTCATCAGATTGTAGGCATGATACAGACCATCTTCACGGCGGTTGGCGCGAATGCTGTGATCAATGAATTCCAGAGAGGTCTTACAGAAGGCAATTAACCGCGACGTCTCAACAGCCACCCGCTCGCCGGTAAAGCCGTTGCTGTAGACACCGGTGCGGAAGCCATCAGCAGCGCGACCCAGACGGTCAAGCATCAGTCTACGATCGGTGTCGCTGATTTTTCCATCCAGTAGATGAAGGTTATCAACGAAGGTACTGTTGATGCTATTTAGCAACTCAACCAACTCTGCCGACACGTCCACCTCAGTGAACTCTACCTCCGAGAACAGATCCAGCAGGTACTGCTGATAGCGCCTGGTGTAATACAGAGTCACCATGGATACACCGTAGCCCACCAATGCATTATTAGCATCATTCCACTCCGGGCGCTGGGTGTTCATCCAGATACCAGCTTCAGGAATAAAGTTCGATAGCTTGGCCAGCACTGTAGCCAGCAGCTTTTCGGTCAGATTAACTGTGTAAACAGAATCATTTTTGTCCCAGATTAGTCGGCCATCTGCGCCCAGTGCCTCGACACGCTGATCGATTAACGCGTCAAGTTCCACATCAAAATCGATAGTGTTATGAGGGTCTTTAAGCAACTCCTCATAGCCTTTAATACGGTAGGGAACATTGGCATAGCAGAACAGATCTGCAGTTAAAAAATTCTTTAGGGTACCCGGATGATAATCGCTGGACAGCTCCAAAAATTTCAGCAGATAAATAATCTGATGGTCACCCCAGTAGCCAATATTAGCCCAGGGGTCGTTAGGCTCGGGCTTTTCCCAATCGATACCGGCCTTGGTGATACGGTAGGGATTGTAGCCGTCAGCGGTGGAAGCATTGACAAACTTGCTGATCATAGACTCAACATAGTTGGGAATCGAAATACTTAGGGCTTCCCAGTTCTGGAAGATGTCCCGCCAGTTGCCTTCAAAATTAAGCAGCTGAGAGCCATCGTCTTTTTTCACCTGAATCGCGAATTTGTTCCAGGGCCGCGACGGATCACCATGGCGGCGACTAAAGGATAGTGGCAGATACTCCATACACAGACGCTGCAGACTGACATTATTGGTTTTCTCCGCAGCGGAGATTAAGTCGCTGTAGTGGAAGTTATCATCCAGGCCATCAAAAAAGCTCAGCGAGTTGTTATATTCGACAAGGTTGAAGCCTTTCACAAAGCCAATCAAATCAGCTTTATCGACCCCATAGTTATCTACAAAAAGACCACCGCGCATCACGTTAAACAGCACATTGGCAAAGTGATGATTAGCGCTCAGTCTGTCCTCGGTAACCTGCAGGCCATCCGAGGTTCCGACAATACGCGCAAGGTTAAGCGAACCCAGTGCTATATCATCTTCAATATCCTGAGCAATATCAGCGTCACTGTTGATATAGGCGACCAGATCACGCACATCTGCGGGGCCCTGGTTAACATCGGCAACAATACTCCAGCTCTGCTCAGCCTGAGGCGCCAGCGTTAGAGCGCCATTCACAAAATAAGCGCCGCGCCGGCCACGAACATTGGCCTCCTGGTCTACAGCCTGACCTTTGCGGAAATTATCCAGCTGGATCGACGACACCAGCTTGGTCGCCC
Source organism: uncultured Porticoccaceae bacterium (assembly GCA_965656965.1). Lineage (GTDB taxonomy): Bacteria > Pseudomonadota > Gammaproteobacteria > Pseudomonadales > Porticoccaceae > HTCC2207. The sequence continues at coordinate 375,207 of CBFHMK010000001.1, read as the reverse complement.
TGGACATGCCCACGGACCAGGCCACAGAAGCGGATAGAGCTTCACTGGGTTCAGCGCGATCTACCAAAATAGAGCTCATGCTGTATAGGCCAACACCGGCATCGGCCTGCAGCTCGCTCTTCTTGTAGGCATCGACAAGACAGCTTAATGAGTTCTGTACATCGGACTCAACACCAAAGGGAATCAGATTCTCAATACCATCGAGAACATCCACATTTACAGACTCGGCACTGTTATTAACCAGAGTCGCCGTTTTTACAAAGCCAAACTTATCTGAGGTGCGCCAGGCATAGCTGTAGCTGAGACCCAGATCATGATTGATCTCTTCAAAAATCAACTTGTCGCCGTAGACATTTTTATACAGGTTTCTGCTGATGTTATAGACGCCAGCATACTGATCAGACAGTGGCTCCCACAATGAGGTCTTGTCGCCTACAGTAACCAGAGCGATGGTTCTGCTTCCCGTAAAGGGAGACGAGTCGCCAATCTTGTCGTCTGTGTAATAGGGGAACAGCGCGCTCTGTGCATCTACTCTGCCCGCCGAGAGTCCACCGCGAGTAGAGATAAACATCCAGTGATTTGAATCACTAACAACACTGATAAAAAAGTCTTTCATCTGGTCGTAGTTGGCGATCTTGTAAAACTCCTCGCCCTGAATACTGACATATTCACCAGCTACGTTTTGCCGATCGCCCTGAACCAGCTGATTGCCGATATGGATAGATTTTTGAGTCATGGTTACCCTAAATATTGTATTTTTAATCTCACCGAGAAAGCTCCCGATATCACCCATCTTCTATGCTTTCAGATACCCAGCCCAATAGATCTCTGGGCTCGGATTCATTTTTAAGCGGTCAGTATCCTAATGTCAGACCCTTTTTTACGCAACAGGGCAGCGATCCTAATGAGTTAATATGCTGTCTCACTGGGTTAGAATGGGCCCTGGGCACGTTGTAAGTTAATCCCTGCTCGCGTAGCATTTGGTCCCCTAAAGCGATGCGTATTCGTACTTCACAGATCACCTGCCTAGCTAATCGAGTCGTCAACCGCGGCACTGGCTTCGAGCTCTATTGGCTGCAGTCAACGATCAAAGTTTGTCCATAAATCACAGGTTTACAGCTCCCAATGTCTAAAAGAGAAGATAAAATAATGTCCCTGTCCGGGATAGATTCGTCCGCCATTAACAAGCAGCAGCTTACAGAGTACTTCCATAGCTACTTAGACCATGGCATGCATGGTATTGGCTTTAGCGCCTATACCGAAGGCCAGGAACCTGGAGATGAAATCAGCCGCGAGCAGGTGCAGCGGCGTATGGCAATACTAGAGCCCAGTATTAAATGGGTGCGCTCTTTTTCTTGCTGCCAGGGCAATGACCTGATCCCTACCCTAGCCAAAGAGATGGGCCTAAAAACCTTAGTGGGTGCCTGGCTCGGGGACGACTTAGAAAAAAACGAACTAGAAATTGCCGGCCTGATCAAACTGGCCAAAGAGGGCCTTGTCGATATTGCCGCTGTAGGGAATGAGGTGATGTACCGCAAGGACCTCAGTGAAGAGCAACTGCTCGGCTATATTGCGCGTGTTAAAGAGGCATTGCCCGATACCCCGGTGGGCTATGTGGATGCCTATTATGAATTTGAAGACCGTCCCGCCATTACAGAGATTTGCGATGTGATTTTGGCTAACTGTTACCCCTTCTGGGAAGGCTGTGCCATTGAATACTCACTGCTCTATATGAAGGATATGTACCGTAGAACCGTAGCCGTGGCCTCAGGTAAAAAAGTAATTATTACCGAAACTGGCTGGCCTAATCAGGGAGAGAAATTCCACGGCGCGCAGCCCTCTGAAGAGAATGCTGTTCGCTATTTTTTAAATACCCAGCACTGGGGCACTACAGAAAATATTGATATTTTTTATTTTTCATCGTTTGATGAGCCTTGGAAAGTGGGCGCAGAAGGCGATGTAGGTGCTTTTTGGGGCCTTTGGGATAAAGATGAACAATTAAAATACTCACAGCTATCATGACTACTAAACTACTACCCTATCGCAAAGCGATTTGTTATTCCGGCTACCGAGATGGGCAGAGCCCAGAATCCGGAGATATTCCCTCCTACGAGCAGGTAAGACAGGATCTGGTAATCTTGCAGGACCAGTGGCAGTCGCTGCGCCTGTATGCCAGTGATGCCCATTCGGAAACTGTTCTCGCCGTGATTAAGAACGAAGGCATGCCATTTGATGTGATGCTGGGTGCCTATATCACCGCCGAGGTCGATAACCCAGAATGTCCCTGGGGTGGCGTTTATCCACCAGAGGAGTTACTGGCTAACAAACAAGAAAATAAAATCCAGATACTGCGCCTGATAGAACTGACCAATGCCTATTCCGATATTGTTAGCTCGGTCTCCATTGGCAATGAAGCCTCCGTCAGCTGGACCGATCATATGGTCACGACTGACAGCCTGGTGCGCTACGCAAGACTCCTAAAAGAGTCTGTCACACAGCCTGTGACATTCTGCGAAAACTACGTGCCCTGGCTAGACAAACTCAGACCTCTTGCTGAAGAATTGGATGTTATTTCCATCCATTCTTATCCTGTATGGGAATATAAAAGCATCGAAGAAGGCCTGGCCTACACCATAGAAAATTACAATGCGGTTGCTCAGGCCTATCCTGACAAGCAAGTCCTGATTACCGAAGCGGGCTGGGCCACTAAAACTAATGGCCATGGCATAGATAATCACAATGTTAATCAGGAATTTCAAAAGCGCTACTATCAAGAGTTGATGGACTGGGCGGAAAAAGAGCAGGTGCTGGTTTATTACTTTGAAGCCTTTGATGAAAATTGGAAGGGTTCCAATGACCCCCTTGAACCAGAAAAACACTGGGGTCTATACCGGGCAGATCGGACGCCCAAACTGGCACTGGCAGCCTCAGCATAAAAAAAACCCGGCAGTGCCGTTCATCCTGATGAGGCAGTGCAACCGGACAATAGCTTTGTCCGGTCTATTCAAGGCCCTTGTTGACGATTTTCAGGCAGGCGCAGACAGCCTCTCCACTGGGGGAGACAACAGACTGTTAACGCTTTAACTTATTGAGCAATTGCGATCTCAGTTTTCTCACAGCCGCCTCATCCATGGGCGCCAAAACGCCAAGCCCCTGCTCAGGAATATGAGCATGGGCTTCCTGATCTTCGTTAAAAACATAGTGCTCAAACATGTCCTGCCAAACTTTCTTTTGTTGTGGCGGCAAATCTCGCACTGACATTAGGGCGTGCTGCAATGCATTGATTGGCGCACTCATATAACTGGGCGACTGACGCCACCAGTAATTTATCAGCACATTAATGGGCTCGAGGGCCTCGACATGGTGCCACCACATACTGGGGATAAAAATCCCGTCACCAGGCTCAATCTCTGCCGACTGGGCTGTGGTCAGGGCCTCAGCAAATTTTGGATACTTCGCGTAGTCGGGGTTGTGGAAATCTACCAAACTGATCGACTGTCCTCCGGGCGCCCAATCCAGGGGGCCAGGGTAGAGGTTGGCAAGCTGGTCAGGTGGAAACAAAGTAAAGCGGCGGCGGCCCACCACCGAGCAGGCGATATTGTCAGGCAGATCATAATGCGCGGCTATACGGGTTTTATTACCCATCCAGATACTCACCAGAGGGTCGGCCTCTGCGATAACTAGATCGTTATCCTCTCTGAAACTGGGTAGCCAGCGATCCACCATGGTCGAAGCCATATAAATTGTTGGCGGACTGGCATCCTCAGCAGACTGATAAATCTTCTCCACTAGCTCTCTCATGCTGGCATGAAAGGACTCACAGTTGAACCCAGTAAAATCTTCATTGTAAAAAACCCGACCTCGGGTACTGGGATCACCCAGAGAAACAGTCACCGGCCTGTCCTCATAAAATTGCAGCAGATAATCTGTGGCTTTTTGCGAAGACTGCTTAGCTAGCCGAGTGATCGGCCAGTCATCGACCAGGCCACGCAACACCAGCGGCTCTGCAGAAGCCAGAACTGTCGCTGGAATATTATCCGGCGTGCAGCCGGTGATTTCTTTGATATTTTTATCGACTGTTATCATAGGCGCTGATTCTTACGACTGATAATACTTCGAAAGTTTGAACATGAGGCCATCACCCTAAAGATCGCCTGCAGCTGATGCTGAGAGCCATCTTTTAACTGCACATTACGATTGTTATTATCCAACAGCCTATGGTTTGCCATAGCCACTCCTAAAAGGCACCCGTCTCAAATACAGGTTCTATTTAAGACGCTGTTGCAGCCAAATCTGCAACTGCAAAAAACCAATATACCCACTATCTTCAGGGATTGAAACAGAACTCAAACCACCAATACCAAAAAAAAAGGGCCACCTCAGTGAGATGGCCCTTCTATTGAACGCTGCGCTACAGGCAAACCTCGGCTGTGAGAGCTATTTACTCCTGCAAAGCTTTATTGCGCTGATCAGCGGCCTCCCAGTCACGGGGCAATACCCGCGCCACGACCAGAAAGCTAACAATCGACGGAATAAACATGGCACAGGTGACAGTCATCGCATAGCGCATGGATTGAAGATCTCCATTGCTCTCTTTGAAAACATCAATTAACCAACCGGTAAAGGTGGGTCCACCACCCAGCGCGATCATATTCAAAATAAAGAAAAACAGTGCCGTCGACATGGCACGCATATTAATCGGCGCCAACGTTTGAGCAATCGCAAAACTGGGGCCCAGATAGATGCCTAGGAAAAGTAAAAACACTGTGGTAAGCGCCAGATGTAACCAAACAGTGTCAACCCAGAAGCTGGCAATGCCTACGGGCAGGCAGATGGCGATAGCGATGGCGGGCAGCCAACCATAGGCACGTATAGTGCTAGCACCCCATTTGTCTGCAAGTCGAGCGCCAAAGAATGCACCGCCGGCATAGGTGGTGCCATTGATAATGCCCAGCACTATCACTAGCGTCTGAAAATCGAAACTGGGGTCAAGTACGACCAAATATTTGGTCTGAAAAGCCGAGGAGGCATAGGACACAAAGGAACCAAAGGCGATACCAAAGCACATAGCCCACCAGGCTGGAATCTTAAGCAGACTATGCAGAGACTCTCTAAAAGGAGGCTGCACAATGGTTGCCTTGTCAGCCAACTCCATAGCACCGCGCACAGGCTCTTTTAGAACCAGCTTAACAACAACCGCCAAAACAATACCTGTAAGACCCAGGAATACAAAGATACGTCGCCAATCCACATCCTCACCAGAAGAGCCCATCAATGACGCGGTCGCAAAATAGGCCGCCATAATTCCCAGGGGGATACCCATGGAATAAACGCCCAGAGCACCGGCTCGCTCCTCCTTGGGATAGAGATCGGAAATAATAGAATGAGACGGTGGACTGCCACCTGCTTCACCTACACCAACGCCCATTCTCGCCAAGCCTATCTGTGCAAAGTTAGTTGCCAAACCAGTTAAGGCGGTAAAACCGCTCCACACGGCCAGGGCGATCGACAGTATATTTACGCGGCTATAGCGGTCTGCTAACCAGGCGATGGGAATAGCAATCAGGGTATAAAATGTGGCGAAAGCAAGGCCTATTAGCAGCCCTAACTCGGTATTGGTTAGGCCCAGATCTTTCTGGATAAAGGGTGCCAAAATACCTACGATCTGCCGATCGATAAAATTAAAGCCATAAACTACGGTTAGCAGTATGAGCGCAAAGCTACGATAGGCTTTGCTCGGACGTTGTGGGTCAGTCATGAAGGGTTCCCTGTACATACCATTAAGGTATTTTTATTATTTTTCTGTTTGGGCCTAGGCTACGTCAAGGCTGGAGAGAGAGCAAGTTATCAGGACATTTTGCGAGCTGTGATGACTATCTGAGGGAAATATGCGCTTGATTTGCTTTATTAGACTTACCTCAATCAATGAGTTTACTAGCCTAGCATTCCGAATCGCCCCAGCCCTGTGCTACCCTGAAGTGAAACCTATAACAATAAAATTCTATGAGCCTGCACACCAGCAATAAAAAAACTCAGCCCGAGGTTGATTGGGCAATCTTTATTCCCGCGGTTATCGTTGTTTTAGTCTGCGCCATTCCGTTAATGATTTTCCCCGATGGCGCCGCGCAGTTACTAGTGGATGGCCGCAGCGCTATTATGAGCAATTTTTTATGGCTGTACCTCTCAGTGGCTATAGCTGCAGTACTCTTTTGCCTGTGGTTAGCCTTTGGCCCCTATGGGCATGTCAAACTGGGCGCGCCAGATGAACCACCGGAATACTCCGATGCCCACTGGGTGGCCATGATGTTTACCGCAGCAATTGGCGCCGGTGTGATTGCCTGGGGTTTTGCCGAGCCTATTTACTACCTGCAGACACCACCTATGGGCATTGAGGTAGGGTCAGCCAAATCTTTTGAATGGGCACATATGTACCCTTTGTTTCACTGGGGCGTGATCGGCTGGGCAATCTATGCCGTGCCCGCCGTTCCCATTGCCTATATGTTATATGTCAAACGCTATCAGACGCTGCGTATCAGCAGTGCCTGTGATGGCGTGCTGCCCGCTCGGGGTCGCGGCCAGATAAAAACCCTCATTGATATTTTTATTGTGCTGGGAATTGTCGGTGGAGTTGCCACCTCTCTGGGTCTAGGCGTGCCGTTAATTTCGGCCATGCTGGCTACGCTGTTTGAAATTCCTGACAGCATGCTGATCAAGATGACTGTGCTGGCTCTGTGGACGCTGCTGTTTGGTGCCAGTGTTTATCGTGGCCTAAAGTCCGGCATCAAGGTGCTGGCAGATATCAATATAGTGCTGGCAATTGTTGCCATTCTGTTTGTGTTAATCGCCGGCCCCGGCGTATTTATACTGGACCTGACCCTCAATAGCATGGGTCTAATGGTCAGCAACTTTATCGCTGCGGCAACCTGGACCGACCCGATTGAAAACGGTAGCTTTCCTGACGACTGGACGGGTTTTTACTGGGCCTGGTGGCTGGCCTATACCGGCATGATCGGGCTATTTTTTGCACGTATTTCGCGGGGCCGCACCATACGTCAACTCGTTTTGGGCGTGATTGGCTGGGGCTGTTTGGGTACCTGGTTATTTATGGCCGTGATGGGTGGCTACTCTCTCTATTTGGAAACCACTGGTAGCCTTGAGGTAAAAGAGATTCTATCGACTCAGGGTATGTCCTTTGTAAATGCGCTGGTGATTGAGAGTATGCCCCTGGGTAAATTTACCCTCGCCATGTTCACCCTACTGTCGATTATTTTTTACGCCACAAGTATTGATTCAGGGGCCTATGTTCTGTCCAGCATCTGTGCAAAGAACTTACCCAATGATGCCGAACCTGTGCGCTGGAATCGTTTGGCATGGGCCGGGTTGCTGGCCATTATTACCGCCGGGATACTGCAGTCCGGCGCGCTGGATACGGTGCTGTCTATTACCGTACTGAGCTCGGTGCCATTGATCCCTATTATGGTTTTACTCTGCATATCATTGGTGCGCTGGTTAAATCAGGACTTTGGCCATCTGGTAGGCCACAAAGAACTGGTGTTGCCGGCCAAAAAATAAACAACGATTGGGTATTCAAACTAGCATCGGGGAGACATCATGATTGGGCTGTATATAGAGTATGAATATTGGGTTGCGGCAGTGCAGCTGGTACTGGCAATGCTGGGCATGGGTGCTGGCCTGCAAGTAGCAGATTTCAAGAAAGTTGCCCTGCAACCCAAGGCCGCCAGTGTCGGCCTGTCAATGCAGCTGGTGGTGGTTCCGCTAGTTGCTCTGGGGTTTATTATGCTCGCCGATCTGCCTCCGGGTATGGTGATTGGCATTGCCATTATTGCGGCCATCCCGGGCGGCACTGTGTCCAATATATTTACGTTTATGGCGCGGGGTAATGTGCCTCTCTCAATCAGTATCACTGCGCTGACATCTCTGGCCTGTCTAGCAACCACGCCAATTATTTTAGATTTTCTTATCGCCGACTATATGCACGATAGTTTTGTTATGCCTGCAAAAAAAGTCGCTATTGAAATAGGTCTCTGCCTGCTGTTGCCACTTGGCTTGGGTATGGCCGTTTTAAAGAGATTCCCCAACTATGCCGAGAGATTTTCAAATATCTGTGTAAAGGGGTCACTGACCGGGATCGGCATAATAGTGGTCGGTTCTCTGGGTGCAGGCAGACTTAATTTTGCCAATACATCAGGGGATGATATTGCCCTGCTCTTTGGTTTTATTATTAGCCTGACCCTTGTGGGAATTTGGTTGACCAAAGGTTTTGGGCTGGCACCAGAAGATGACAGAGCCATAGAAATGGAAGTCGTGGTCCGCAATGTTAATCTGGGCTTTCTGCTTAAAGTGTCACTATTTCCAGCAGTGGCCGGACAGAGCAATCCGGTGGCAGATTTGGCGCTATTTACCATGCTGCTCTACGGCGCATGGCAGCTTGCTACTGGAATATTTTTGATTTTCTGGCGCCGCAGGCAACCGACATCTGCATCATTAGCAGGCAGCCAACATTAGAAGATAAAAAATATTGTTCACCCCCGAAATTGAGGGCTGGAATTAGTCCCCTAGAGGTATTTCAGATAGTAATTGGCGACCCGCTGTTCAATATACTCTGGGTCTGACTGCCATGCTCGAGCATGTATTTGGCAAGGGGACTTCCAAAATTCTTTCGGCTGATTGGCTGCAGCATAGTTTCGCTCACCATGGGAGAAGCCAATCAGATCGTCACCGCTACAATGAATAATAAAAACAGGCCTTGGTGCTATAGCTGCCAGCATTTCCTCAGGGTTTACACTGTCTAATTCCATCCCAGTCCGCAGCTCCAATATCCAGGTCGTAATTGGCAACAGGGGAAAACTCGGCACATTAAGGTACTGCTCGATAATCTCTTTATAAAGATCGCTCAGATTTGACCATCCTGCTTCAAACACGCCCGCTTCGATGCGCGGGTCTGCCACCATGGCCATGATCGAGGTCGCCGCGCCCATGGATGTTCCAAAAATACCTATATGCTGAGCGCCCTTTTGCTCATGCAAATAATCTACTGCCGCTTTTACATCCTGCTGCTCAAAATAACCCATGGAAGAAAATGAGCGGATATTGGTTCCACTGTTCCTTAAATCAAAAGTGAGAACATTAAATCCCGCCCTGTGCATCGCCTTAAACCAACGCATTCCCTCGCGCCTGTCAGCACCATGCCCATGGACAAAAATAATCGTTTTGTTTGAGTCGTTAGCAGGCATATACCAGCCGTTTAATTGACTGCCAGCATCAGACTGAAAAGAGATATCCTCAAAGCTTAGGTCTAACTCTGAGGGGTCGCCGCAATAGATAAAGTGCTCTTCGTTGCAGGTATAAGTGGGATACATGATATTGGAGGACAGCGTCCAGCCAAGGGTAAACAGGCCAGTGAATATCAAACCTGTAAAGCTGAGGATAACAATCAGGTAGCCTTTCTTAACTTTGTCCATATAGCTTTGACTCTGGGAGTTATTTTTATACGGGGTGCAAAGTAACCCAGCGGCTAAGCTATTGGAAGCTCGAGCTCAGATTTAAAGCTCCTCGAGAGACAGATATTAGCAGGAGATAACGGGAATTGACTCTGATAAGACTTGTCGGCGAAATCCTATTGCTTTATCGCAATGAACTTGCGGTGCGAAATCCGATATGTGATGAGGCCAGGGTAATATCCTGAGCCTGACGCGACGCAGGGCGAAAACGCTGGCAGTAGTTATCTGAGCACAAAAATGAACCACCTTTAAGTGTTTTTACGACTACGCCTGGCTGCTGGGGGTCATAACCCTTATCGCCATAATATCTCTTGCGGTCTGGCCCATAAGGCGTATCAGTCCACTCCCAAACATTACCTGTCATATCATACAAACCATAGCCATTCGCAGCGAAGCAACCTACAGGTGAGCTGCCGACGAAGCCATCTTCGTTCATATTGCTATAGGGAAAGTGCCCCTGCCAGGTATTGGCTTTGGGCTTACCACTGTGCACCGCCTCTTCTCCCCAGGAATAGGATGCTCCCTCTAAGCCGCCTCTGGATGCATACTCCCACTCTGCTTCAGTAGGTAACCGTCGCCCCAACCATGTCGCATAGGCCAGGGCATCAGCATAAACCAACTGCACGACTGGGAAGGCATCTTTTCCGTCAATAGAACTCTCTGGCCCCAGGGGATGACGCCAATTAGCGCCGGGCACAAACTGCCACCAGCTCGCGGGGCCAGTAGCTTCGTCAAGATTTGGTGGCACAAAAACCATGGATCCTGGAGCGCGCCATTGAGGGTCAAGGTTCGGAAAGTCTTTTTCTGAAAGGCCGCGCTCCGCAGCTGTCACATAGCCAGTAGCCTCAACAAACTCTCTGAACTGCCTGTTGGTAACCTCTGTACGGTCAATATTAAAATCATCGACCTCTGTTGTTACGGTAGGGCCCTCATTGGCGTAGTAACGGTTGTCACCGAACCTAAATTTGCCACCACTGATGTCAACAGTACCAGCAGCCTCAGTGTCCGCTAAACAGATCATTGGCTCCTGATGGTCGCTGCAGGCTGCTAACAGTACAGCGAGTATCGCAGCGAGGTAGATTCTGTACGGTAGTCTTTTCATATCTGTTTCACGCTGGTATTTGAAAATCATATCTCTGCTAAATTCTAAAACCGTTTAACTGTGCTTTTCCGTTACTAGGTATAGCTCAATTTTGCACTGAGTAATGGATAGGGGAAGACCAGGCACGCTCCTGAATTGTAGACGCTAAATCAGGCCTTGGCGCGACGCCTGCCCGAATAGCGTCCCAGGTTGACCAACGACAGGTAGGATTTTCAATGGCGCGAGCATAGTAAAACGCCCGCTGCTCCGGATCAAATTCTGGGTCATGCCAGAGCGTTGAAATCTGCGCAGAGCCGCTCTCTGGGTTTATTGAGCAGTCGGAAATATCTACTCTGGCACCATTATCAGGACAGCGGTTGGTTTGCGTATTAACCTCTGCACCATTGGCACAGGCTACATCCATAACCATCTCATGGGTTTTCCCCGCAGCATCCACCCAGCCCTTGATAATCTGAATACGCTGTAAGGGTGCATTTTTTGGGTCAGCTGAGGCCATCACCAAAAATCCTGGTGAGGACGAATTGTCGCCTGCCTGCTGCTTTGCCAATAGGGTGCCGCCCATGGTCACGCCATTGGCATAGGCTCGATCTATGCCATCGGCAGCACTGAGCATGCCTGAGTCAAACTCATAGCCAGCAAAAAAGCGCAATCTGATTCGCGGGCCGGAGGTGGCAAATACTTCTTTGCGGCGGAACGCCTGGTAGATAGATTCTCTGGTATTTTCTTCTGCCCAGGCTGCGGCAAATCCTGAGGCACCATAGGTGGGCGTAGCCCCTCCTGAGTAAACATCACCATTGATTTTAACAAACAGGCTTTTACCCAATGGGGTGGGATTAATGGTTTCGAATAGCTGAGTACTGTAATAGGCCAGCTGACCCGCAAGCGGTTTTTGTGGGACAGACCCCCTCTGTTCGGCAGTGCTCGACAATATGCCCAGTTTGGATGAGAAAGCTGACTCATCATTCTGGCTGGCTGCAGAATGGGTATCACTCGAGCCAATAAATCCAAACTGATAGGGATTTGCGCTGCCCTCTGCCTCAAGCGCCAAACCCGTCAATAGGGCCTCACGCACATAGGAGCCTTTAATCTGGCTGAGGGCGCCGGTAGCGACCCGATAAGGCGTGATTTCAAAGCCGGCTAACTCATCTCTGGTTGAAAGCGTCGGATGGGTCTCTGAGGTGCCTTTAATTTGGGTGATCTCGACAATAGGCTCGTTTCTGCTGCGCCGCTCTACATAGCTATTATCGAAGGGGGTTCCGGACCAATCCACCGTTTTAAACATCTGGCCATTAGAACCGTTGGAGTTATGGGGGATTGCCAGGCTCTCCACGCCTTTGCTTCTCAACTCATCCATCCAGTCCCAGAGGTCTTCAGGATTATTAGAGTGCATGCGGGAAAAAGGCTCACGAGGCAATGTCTCTGTGCCTTGAAAAATCACGTTGCGGTGTAAATTGCCCATGCTGGTGGTGGACGAGGTGTACTCATAGGCCGCAAATGTTGTAAAACGGCCAGGATCGTTAAACTGATCCGCAGCATCGATGGTATCCGCCCAGGCGCTTCTGGTGATATCAAGTACTTCCTGTGGATCCAGCTCCTGGCTAAATACGCCGCTGACAGCCGAGGGAATAAAATCAGCAAAGGTCAGCAGGCGCTTGAATCTGCTGAATAGATCAGTACCAAACTCACCAGGTGCATTTAGATCATGATAAGGCTCTGAAAATGTATTTTTTGAAAAGTCTGTGTTGGTCTCAGCCGCCGCTTTAACCAGACCCAAAAACATGCCGTGATCAGTTACCGCATAAAAATCCATGGGCTCGGTTAGCTGCATAGCATAGCCGGCCGGATTTTTTATCGCCTCCCCTTTGGCAAAGCGGTAGGCATCGTAGGGAGAGGCCAGGGTACCAAAAGCATAGCCATCAAAAGAATAGGCGGTGTGCACATGCAGGTCGCCATAATAGGGATTGCGCTCGCCGGGGTTGTCTTCTCTCAGTAGGCTACTGACAGTGGGTTTTGCGTCCCGCTCTAGCAGTTCGGTTTCGGTCTCAAATAGATTCACTGGGCCGCCGAGAATACCGAGCTCTCGACTGTTCAACAGAGCATCAATCTCAGCGGTTTCAGCCAGCACTACGGGATTTGAGTGCACATCTGCGGCAGTACTAAATGCCTCGCTGGAGGGTTCCACGTTCTGGTCTGAACAGGATGCCAGGGCCACAGCGAAACTGAGTACCCAAAAGGATTGCCTATAGACTGAGACTGTATTTTTCATATTATTCTTGCTCTTATTCTTATTGTTTTAATCTGCCGCTAGACCTTGCTTTCTATTATGCATTATTAGGCTGAAACTCGCTGCTATTAACCCTCGAGTGTAACAATACAGCGCGGAGAAATAAAAAAACCCCAACTCTTGCGGGCTGGGGTTGTTATGGACGCACTGCGACTACTAAGCCTGAGCTTATTTAATCCGCAGCTATGTCCAGAGATAAGGCATCTATGATGTCTTTAAATGAGACAAGTTTAAAGTTCTGCCGCTTGAGCTTAGACTCTTTATCTACTCTGTTTATATCATCCTGCACAACCATTAAACCCTCTGGGAAATGGCTATTGAAGTCTAGATTGATAATCTCGATACCATCAGTAGTAGTGATTTCATCTATAGGTAGTCCAGTTGCGCCAAGACCTGCTTTGACACTGAAACTTCCCACATACTGATAGGGGGGTTGGCGATCATACAGATTAAACTTTGAGTCGCCCTGGGAGGACAGCACAATAAAGCCGTCCGTATCATTGGTTTTATAAATCGCAACACCTTCAGGATCACCGACGATGTTACCTTTTCTAGAATCTACTGTAGTAAAGCTTGAGAAATCCAGAGCCTGATTAATACTGTAGGCTTTGAGCACGCCATTGGTCTCTTCTTCAGAAATAAACAGTCTGCGATTCTCGTCATCGTAGACACAGCCCTCAGACTCTCCACCGTTGTTGAATGTTGTCAATAAGGATAACCCTGTATCCCTATACTGCCACATCTCAACTCTGGGGCCTTCATCTTCGGTGACAAATGCGATAAAACCGAACTCTGGATCATTGCCTGCACAGATACCATAGATATTTATTGCCGAGTTAGCACTCAGTGATCTCTTGGTATCCAGAGCAAATTGATTTTTTTTCGAACCCTGTTGCAGGCTAGAATCAGAAACAATCCAAAGGTCTATAGTCTCGTTGGTTCGATTTGAAGCAACTATTTTGGTTACACCAGCCTGGCTCCGGAGGTCAATATTGTTAATATCGCCAAGTGCTGTGTAACCGATTTCCTGCCCTTGCAAATTATAGACATGTACGCCACTTTTTTTATCGGTTCCAAAAATAAGCGAGTTTTCAGGTTGCCCTGTATCGACCCAAATGGCCGGGTCATCTGCCGCATCATCATGGGTTGTTACCTGTGGCGTTTCGAATTTGGCTGTCACAGCTGGATACTGACTACAGGCACTAATAAGAGAAACAAGGCCGACCAGTATAAATTTATTGCGAATTTGTGATGTCATATAAATATATCCTAGTAAAAATGCAGACTAATTTATTCTGAAACTCTTCGATCCTTTAATAAAAAACCGCTGCAACCAATACTATGGTTGCAGCGGCCAGGATGGGAAAGTGTAATACGTTCCCCGGGGAGAGCTAGAACTTGTAGGTGAAACCTACCGAGTAATTTCTTCCAAAGATGTCATATTGAGACAGCTGAGATTCATCGCCCCAATAGTAATACTCTTCCTCGTTACCCATATTCACTGCTTCAAATTTAACTTCCATTGCGTCAGTCACTTTATATTTTGCTGTTAAATCAACTTGCATATAGGCATCAACAAATCTTGAGTTATTAACTGAAACATCATCAATAGCGTCGCCTTCATCAGACAGCCAATCCAGGTAGTCACTTCTATAGTTGGCAGCCAATCGAACATCCCAAGGACCTTTGTCATAACCTATGCTGACATTGGCAGCCTCATCGGCAAGCTTTCTGAACGGGGTCGTAAACGATGTGTTATCGGTCGGAGAAAAGGTGCTCTCGCCATCGGTTAATGTGATGTTACCGGCGAAATAAATGCCGTTTTCCCAGCCATATTGAAGGTTGAGCTCAAGACCATCGATCGTAGAATCATCCGCATTTTCCCAAGTCTCTACATCATCGTTGAAGGTAACGCCCATAAAGGTCGCTGTCTTATAGATTTTGGGATAAATGGCGTTCTTGATATCCTTTCTGAATAATCCGACACTCACGAAGGTCATATCATCGCCATAAAACTCCAGCGACAGATCAAAGTTGGTGGCCTCATAGGGCTTTAAGTTAGGATTACCTGCACTGCCACTAATATCACCACCGTCATTGTCATAGTTCAGTTTCGGCGCAGTCTTTGTAAATCCTGGTCGCGATAATCCCTTCCAAATAGCCCCGCGGACAGTCCATTGGTCGGTCAGGAAATACTTAACGTTAAAACTGGGTGCAAAGAAAGAATGATCACTGCTTGCCAGTACAACGTTTCCATCTTGATCAAATGCACTTGAATCTGTGGATGTATCCTCGTACCTAATACCTGCAACAATAACCCCTTTGTCCCAGGAATAGGTATTCTGGACAAAGACTGCATTTACCTTCTCTTCGGTAACAAAGTCTCGGGAGACTGCGTCACTAAAGTCAACCGTCAGCGTATCAAGTTGATCACGTAACCCATAAATCAAATCCGGGTTGGCCTGTGGGCTAAAGGTTTGCCCTGGGATTCTCCAGTCCAGTGTCTGGGGATCAAAGTCAGCCATTGTTGTATCAGCTTCATACACAATGATGTAATCATCGACATCTTTTTCACGATCTTTGATTTTGAAGCCCATTTTGACAATACCAAAATCAAATTCTTTTTCTGCATTGAAAGAAAATGCCAACTCAGAATCCTTGGAAACATTTTCAGTGATTTCGAGCTCTTTGAATCCTAGCTGTGCAGGATCATAAATACTTAAGTCAGTTGGTGTAATAATAACTTCCTGCGGATTACTCCAATCAATGTTGCCGACTGTATCTCTTTGATCCAGCCTGAAGGTGACATCAGCATTGTCGCTATCATCTTCCTCGGCGAAGGAATAACTTAGCATCGGATCTATACTCCAGTCACCAGCGCTCCCTTCAAACCCAAAAGTGACAGCGGATAGTGTTCTGGTTTCATAACGGACGCGGGTTTCTGCATCATGACGCATGCGATCAGTTTGCATGCCGGTTGCTGTGCCCGTGCCCTCTATCAGGCCCAGCTTGCCATATTCATCTTTCCAGCGAAGCTCTTCATCATCATACTGATTGTAGAAAGCACTCAAAAACAGTCTTCCGTCTCCAACCAGCATATCGACGTCATAACTCAAGCCAAATCGCTCACGGGTTAATTCATAGTAGCGCATCTCGTAGTCGTCATTCATATAGCCGTCTTCCCAACCAAAGCCGGTTTCATTGTTGAAAGCAACAATATCCTTGCTAGAGTAAGTAAGACCTAATATGTGGCCCGAGGACTCGTTGAGCTTGTCGCCATAGGTTATGGCGAACTTTGGGTTTAATTTTTCGTCAGCGTATTGGCTAAAATTGTTGTGAAGTTTTATTTTTAATAACTGGCCATCTAACTCACTCGGCTTCTTGGTCCTAAAATCGATACGTCCACCAATGGAGTCTGCATCCATCTCTGGCGTGAGAGTCTTGGCGACAGTAATGGAGTCCAGCAACTCAGTAGGCAACCCGTCTAACATGACGCTTCTGCCATTTTCAGGTGCCACCATAGAGGCGCCGTTTACCGCAATGCTATTCAGATCGGAGGACAACCCTCTAATAGTGACATAGCGGCCCTCACCCTGATCATTTTCAACCGAGATACCTGAGAGCCTTCTTACTGCCTCAGCAGCGGTAGTGTCAGCAAATCCTCCAAGTGCATCGGAATCAACGACCGATATAATGCTGTCCGACTCTCTTTGCTTGTCTACTGCAGACAATAGGCTTGCCTTTGAACCAACTACGGTAATTTCTTCGAGTCCTGCATCATCTTGTGCCTGAGCACCCAGAATGGTTGATAGTGCAGTGATTGATACTATTGCCTGGTATAAATTGGTGCGTTTCATGATAAATCCCCAAAAAATGTTATCCGATGAGATTAATCAGGCTTTATTAAATTTATTGGACAATGAGGTTAGGGTTTTGTGACAAAGCAGGCCAAATAGCGCCTAAGAGAAAGTCATAAAAACTTAATATATCTGTCATAAGCTTGGCGGTAGTACAGCCAAAGGGTCGGAACTTATTGTGAAACAAAAAAACATCCGAATAATTGAGAATCCTTACCAAAACATCAGTGAAAGTGAATATCAGGTTGAAAAACGCCGATTGCAGGTGGAACTGTTAAAGATTCAGCAATGGTTGGTGCGACAAAAGATCTCCCTTGTGGTGATTTTTGAGGGGAGGGATGCCGCTGGCAAAGGTTCAACCATCAAGCGTTTTACAGAAAATCTTATACCTGCGCATTTTTCAATTAACGCACTGGGTGTTCCAACTGAGTCAGAATCCAAGTATTGGTTTAGACGCTACGAGTCATTGTTTCCGAAACCGGGAAGCATCGCTTTTTTTGATCGATCCTGGTACTCAAGGGCATTGATAGAGCCCACAATGGGTTACTGCTCAGAGAAGCGATATAAGCGCTTTATGAGAAAGGTCCTGAACTGGGAGCACAGTCATATAGAAAAAGGCCTGTTAATGGTGAAATTCTATCTCTCTGTGGACCAGGAAACCCAGTTAATAAGGTTTGAGAATCGCTTGAGCAACCCACTGACCTACTGGAAGTTTTCGGAAAACGACCTCAATGCCCGAAAAAAATGGGCGCTATTTACCAAATACAAAAACCAGATGTTTGAATATACGTCATCAGAAAAATCACCCTGGGTGGTAGTGAATGCCAATTCAAAGAAACAAGCCAGATTAACCAGTATGTTATACTTGGTGCGTTTTTTTGGTCGACGAAAGTTTGAGCCACTGACGGGAGAAGATGTACGAGTCAGTCATAGTATTTCTGTTGGCGGTGTAAAGTTTGGTGATCTTACACTCCAACAATTAGCCGTACTAAAAGAACTGAAAGATCAGGAGTAGCAGACTATTTATGGAACCCGCCATGTCTAAAAATCAGAATAATTCGAGTTTTCCAGACTCATTGCTGCAAACCATCGATTTGCCCGTTATCGAATCTGCAGGCGGACTGGTGTGTAATCATCAGAACCACATACTGCTGATGTTCAAACGTGGGCGATGGGACATGCCTAAGGGACGTGTCGACGACGATGGGAAAAAACTGTCTGCTATTCGGGAAGTCAATGAGGAAACTGGACTCGAGGCCTCTAAGTTATGCATAGAGGGAAAGCTGGTCTCAACCTGGCATACCACGCGACATCAAAATATTAGATACATGAAGAAAACACATTGGTATTTAATGCGTTATGACGGCTTTGATGCAGATACTATTCCCCAGGTCGAAGAAGGCATTATTGAATGCAGATGGATTCACTTGAGTGAGCTGCCTAAATATAGAGATCTAATGAGAGCTCGCATTGAGTATGTGGTCGACTTTTGGCATGAGAATCTTGCCTATACCGCGCGGCCCTGACGCCAGAAACAAAGCCCTCAACGCTTGCGAGTTGAGGGCTTTTTATTAAACAGTTGGCTCTTGATCTGGGGCCAGCCATAGCCTATTCGTAGGATAAGTCGCTGGCTTTGCCATGAAAGATTTTATAGACAAAAATTGTGTAGCCAATAATCGCCGGCAAAGTCACTGCCACACCGTAGAAAATTAGCTGCAGAGATTCTGTGGCTGCGGCAGCATCCCATATGGTCAGCCTATCAATAACAATATAGGGAAATAGACTATAGGCCAGACCCAGCGAAGCCATCAGACAGATGATCACCAAACCTGCAAACACAGTCCATGCATAACCTCTGACCAGCACATCTGGTCTCCGCAATACCCAGAGCAATCCACCGTATACCAGCATGCAACTCAGGGGTATAGGCAGCAGGCCTATGGCGTTGGGCATGGCAAACCATTTTGCCGCAATGCTGGCACTGACAATAGGCGTGGCAATAGAGACTAGCAATAATCCCAGGCCCATGGGTATCAGAGCCAACCGTGCCCAGCGCACTGCTTTGTCAAACAGCGCACCCTGGGTTTTCATCATCAGCCAGGCGGCGCCCAACAGGATATAGAGTGCCGGCAGAGTGATGCCTATCAGTGCCGAAAATAAACTACTGGTGAGACTATCTTGAAGACCAGTGATATAGGAACCCAGCATCCAACCCTGGGAGCCAGAGGCAATCACCGAACCAGCAAAGAAAATCATATTCCAGCGCTCTTTTCTGGCATCTCCGGCCTTGACCCTGAAGTCAAAGGCTACCCCGCGCAAAATGAGTCCCAGCAACATAATGGTGATCGGAATATACATGGAGGTCAGTATGACGCCATGGGCCGCCGGGAAGGCGATCAGCAACACCCCCACGCCCAACACAATCCAGGTTTCATTAGCGTCCCAGAATGGTCCTATGGAGGCAATCATCAGATCTTTTTGGCCATCATCGGCAAAGGGCAGCAACATCCCTACGCCAAGATCATAGCCATCGAGAATGACATAGATCAGCAGCGCCAGACCCATGATCAACATAAACGCGATTGGTAAAAACTGTTCCATGCTGTCTCCTCAGGAATTAGACGGATTATTGAGATGATATTCGTGCATCACTACGCCAGAGCGTGGCGGTTTTGACGATAGATAGCCCAGCGCGCCTATGTAGGAAATCAGCAAAAATGCATAGAGCGTCAGATAACCGATTAATGTAGCCAGCACAATTTCCGGAGGATGATCTGCGACCACATCTCTGGTGCGCAGCACCCCATAGACTACCCAGGGCTGACGACCGATTTCCGTCACATACCAGCCAGCCAACACAGCAACCCACCCAGAGAAGGCCATAGGCGCCAGCAGCGTTAAGTAGGCTTTATTAAAAGTACGCCTGCGTACCAGGATCCAACAGCCATACCAACTCATGGCAAGCATTAACATCCCCACCGCAACCATCACCCTGAAGGACCAAAATACTGGTGCCACCGGCGGATGCTCATCGATAAACTGATCCAGGCCGGGCAACTCGCCATCCGCATCATGGGTCAGTACCAGACTGGCCGCTTTTGGGATTTTGATAGCATAGTCCGTGGTTCTGCTCTCTTCATTGGGCAGCCCCAGCAGAGTGAAAGGCACGCTGTTATCTGTTTCCCAGATAGCCTCTACCGCCGCAATTTTGGCGGGCTGGTGCTCTAGACTATTGAGCCCGTGTAAATCACCGACAAAGATTTGTGTGGGTGCAAGCACAGCAGCCGCAATAAGACTGGAGCGCAGTAACAGCCAGGTACTGGGGCCGTCCTTGGATCTGAGTATCCTCCAGGCACTGATGCCAGCGATCATAAAGGCGCTGGTCAAGAGACTGGCAAGCAGCATATGGGTCATGCGATAGGGGAAAGAGGGATTAAAAATAATCTGCCACCAGTCCGTTGCATAGAAAATGCCATCGCGAATTTCATAGCCGACCGGCGTTTGCATCCAAGAATTCAAACTCAGAATCCAAAAAGCGGAAAACGTCGTGCCCACGGCCACAAGAATAGTGGAGGTCAGATGCACTCGGTTGGATACTCTGTCTTTACCAAACAGCATAATCCCCAAAAATGAGGCCTCCATAAAAAATGCAGTCAGCACTTCATAACCGAGCAGCGGCCCAGCAATATTGCCGACCTTCTCCATAAACCCGGGCCAATTGGTACCAAACTGGAAACTCATCGTGATTCCGGACACCACTCCCAGCGCAAAGGTGAGGGCAAAAATTTTCACCCAAGAAAAATAGGCATACTCCCAGGATTTGTCGCCAGTGCGTAAATATTGAATTCGAAAATAGACCAAAAACCAACAGAGCCCAATGGTGATGCTGGGGAATAGAATATGAAAACTAATGTTGGCGGCAAACTGAATGCGGGATAAAACAAATGGATCAAACTCCATTATCTGTATAACTCCTAAATCATGGATTTACTGTTTAACAACTGACCTAAGATGCTCGAAGGCATCAAATTGGGTGAGATAAATGCTGCCACTCAACGCATGAGCAAGCCCCGAATAGCGCAGTGCATCCATGACTGGGCCTTTGACCTCTGATAAATGCAGACAGATACCCTGCTCCGCCAGACGCTGATTGACCCGCTCCAACATCTCGTGGGCACTGTAATCAATCTCGTTTACTGCTGAGCAGATCAGCACCACATGGGTTATCTGATCATTGGCATAAACCCGCTGGTAAATTAAATTCTCCAGGACGGACGCATTGGCAAAAAATAGGCTCTCATCAACCCTTAGATTTAGCAGCGAGGGCACTGTAGTGACCTGATAGCGCTGGACATTGCGAAAATGCTGGGTGCCCTCGACCAGCCCAACCTCCGCTACATGAGGCATGGAGGTGCGGTAGAGATAGAGCAAAATAGACAGGGCCACACCACAGACGACGCCAATTTCAACACCGAAGAACAGGGTGCCCAACAACGTCATGGCGACTGCGCGGAAGTCATTGCTAGAAAACCGCCATGTCTTTTTCAATATCGAAAAATCTACCACGGTCAGCACTGCCACGATAATGGTCGCGGCTAGCGTGGCCTTGGGCAGAAAATACAATATCGGCGTCAGATAGAGAGAGGCTAGCGCAATGCCAATCGCAGCAAATATGCTGGCGGCCTGCGTCTTGGCACCAGCATCAAAGTTAACCACTGTTCTTGAGATGCCACCTGTGACCGGGAACCCACCAGAGAGGGCCGAGGCCACATTGGCAGAGCCGAGACCGATTAACTCCTGATTGGGATCTATGCTCTCTCTGCGTTTAGCGGCCAGGGTTTTACCCACAGAGACAGACTCTACATAGCCAATAATGGCAATACTCAGAGCCGGCAGCCACAGGGCTTGGAATAAATCATAACTGAACTCTGGCCAGGCCAATGTTGGCAGACCGCTGGGAATAGTGCCCACCACAGCGACTCCGGATTGTTCCAACCCCAACCACCATACCAGAAGAATAGTGCTAAGAACCGCCACGACCGGCGCTGCACGCGCAGCTAACTGCGCATTAATAGCACCTAAACCACAGCGCTGAGCTAAGGGGGCCACGCCGCTTCTGGCCCAGAATAAAAAACCCAGAACCAGACTACTAAGCACCAGGGTATGTAGATCGACTGTCTCTGCACTCTGGGTTAATGAAACGACAATCTTCGGCAGCGTATCTCCACCACCACTGACGCCTATCAGGTGCCGCACCTGGCTCAGGGCAATAATAATGCCGGATGCAGAGATAAACCCTGATACCACAGTGTGGGATAAAAAGTTGGCAACAAAGCCCAGCTTAAAGAGCCCCATGATCAGCAAAAACAGACCGGACAATAGCGCCAAGGCAATGGCGGCACTGAGGTAGTCGGCACTGCCTTCAGCCAAAATATTGCCCAGACTAACCATGGTCATTAGCGAAACAACGGCCACAGGTCCAACAGATAATGTGCGACTGCTACCAAACATAGCGTAGGCGACCAGTGGCAAAATACTGGCGTAGAGCCCTACTTCCGCAGGGACACCAGCCAATAACGCATAGGCCAGTGACTGAGGAATCAGCATCATGGCCACCACCAGTCCGGCGACCATATCCGCTTTTAGGTCATCCCCAGTGTAACCGCGCATCCACCTGAGGGCTGGCAGGTACTGACTGAGCATGGCACTGGCCATTTAGGCTTTTTCCTCTGGACAGGCGGTCATCCACTCGCGACCCTTGAGCATCAACTGCCAATAGACAAAGGGCAGAGCCAGGCTTTTTAGCCACCAGGCCAAGCGCGTTGGTTTAGTGCCGCTGTTGAGCCAGTTGGGGAAGCTGGGTGCCACCCGACCGCCATAGCAGAACTCGGCGAGAATAATTTTGCCGCGCTCAACGGTTAGCGGGCATGAGCCATAGCCGTCATAGCATGCAGCCGGCGCCTGCCCGGCACGAACCGAGGTAATGTTTTTTGCCACCACTGGCACCTGTTTGCGCACCGCAGCCATGGTCTTTGCATTGCTGGTATTCATCACATCACCTAGGCCCCATATGTTTGCATACTGACTGTGACGCAAGCTATGGGGATCTACCGACAGCCAGCCGGCCTGATCGCCAATGCCACTGTCGGCAATAAATGCTGGCGCCTGCTGCACCGGACAGACATGCAGCATATCGAAGTCTTTACAGACTTCGGACTGCTTGCCCTCAGCATCAGTAACCATAAACCAGGCCTTGCGCTGCTCGCCATTTACCCTGATTAGATTATAGTTATAACTTGGGCTGACATTGTATTTATCCATATAAGACTGCAGGGCACCCACATAGGCTGGCACACCAAACAGCACTCCACCAGCATTGCAAAAGTCGATATCAATATCCTTTAATCGATTGTTCTTGAGCCAGTGGTCGGCGGAGAGGTACAGGGCTTTTTGCGGCGCACCTGCGCACTTAATAGGCATTGGCGGCTGTGTGAAAATCGCCTTACCTGCCCGAGTTTGCTGCACCAGCTCCCAGGTATAGGGTGCCAGGTCATAGCGGTAATTGGAGGTGACACCGTTTTTACCCAATGTCTCTTCGAGGCCTTCAATCGCGCCCCAGTTAATCACCAGACCCGGCGCAACCACCAGCTGCTCATAATGCACCTCAGAGCCATCTTGCAGCACTACTCTGTCACTGTCTGGCACCACCTCAGTCACCGCCTGCTGCAACAGACTCACTCGTTTGTCCACAAGACTGCTGGTGTCCCTCTGGGTGGCCTTGGCGTCAAATACTCCGCCGCCAACCAGGGTCCAGCCAGGCTGGTAATAATGCTTGGTGGCCGGATCTATCAGGGCAATACGCAGCTTGCTGTTGCGCTTGAGCAGGCTTGATGAGACGGCAATGCCCCCTGAACCCGCGCCTATAACGACCACATCAAAATGCTGAGTGGCCTTGGCGGTAGTTTGCACTGGGGATGTTGCGGGTTCAGACGGCTCGCTGGCAATAGTCTGGTAAAGCTGGGTAGAGCGATTGCCAGTGCGGCAATAGGCATGCACCCTGAGGTTGCCAGACATGCGCTGGCGAAAATCTGCAACGATCTCCTCGGTAAGCTGGCCTGCAGCAAAAGGCATATGGAGCAACTCAATGTTCATTGCGGCGGCGGCCTGCGCGATGCTATTTACATTAGGTTGATCGGCGGCTTCGCCATCGGGCCGGTTGCAAATAATCAGCTCCACGCCCTGCTCTGCGAGTTTGGCTAGGTCTTCACTATGGATCTGGTCGGAGACCGAAAATCTATCGCTCAATATTGTTATTTTCATGGTTTACCCCTTGTGACTGTTATTTTTATAAGCTGTTGATAGGAAGTTTTAAATAGACCGCGCCATTGTCTTGCGCAGGTGGGAAATGGCCGGCTCTCATATTCACCTGGATAGCTGGAATCATCAGCCGAGGAATGCCCAAGCCGCTGTCACGCTTTTCGCGCATCGCCACAAACTGATCTTCGCCAATATGTCTGCCCACATGCACATTGTGTTGCTGCTGTTCAGCCACGGTGGTCTGGTAGTCCACTTCGCGGCCCTCGGCACCATAGTCATGGCACAGGTAGAGCCTGGTGTCAGGCGCTAAGTGCAAGATTTTTTGCGCTGATTGATACAGCGCCTGAGCGCTGCCGCCCGGAAAATCTGCCCTCGCAGTGCCGCTGTCAGGCATAAAAATGGTATCGCCGACAAAGGCTGATTTGCCAACGAGATGCACCATACAGGCAGGAGTATGACCAGGTGTGTGTAGAGCTTTAGCCTGCAAGTTGCCGATGGCGTAGGTTTCACCGTCTTCGAAAAGGTGGTCAAATTGGCTGGCATCGCGCTGAAACTCAGTGCCCTCGTTAAAGACTTTGCCGAAGGTTTCCTGCACAGAAACTATGTGCTCACCAATCGCCAGCTTGCCGCCCAGATGCTTCTGTAAATAGGGACCTGCCGACAAATGGTCTGCATGGACATGGGTTTCAATATGCCATTGCACCTGCAGGTCGCGATCCTGCACATATTTCATAATGGCATCAGCACTGGCAGTGCTGGTACTGGCCGAGGGATAATCAAAGTCGAGCACCGAGTCAATAATCGCACAGGCTTGGGATGCTGGGTCACGCACCACATAAGAAAAGGTGTTGCTGTCCTGATCGAAAAATACTGCAACCTCAGGTTCAACGCTATTAGTGTCGCCAACTGCTATCGCAGCTCCTGGCAAATCTTTCATGGTGCCTCCGTTAGCACAGGTTTCGGGCTTATTGAGCTACAGATCTACATTGGCTGTCTGTAGCGTTTAACCCGGGGTTATCCTGAGAGTTGCATTTACCGTGCCAACTTTAGAAACAGCAGGTTGACTGGCTTTGAGGTAGATTTTGCTTGACCACCGACAGATCGATTGCCAAAATCGACAAAAATAAAGTCATTTGTGACAAATTTATGGATATTATAAAGTCAGATGCTGGAACCCAGCGTAATCTTAGCGCCATGCTTGAGGCCTATGATTGCCCCGCTATTCTGGTATCGGCCGACTACGAAATCCTCGCCTACAACGCAGAGTACAGCCAAGCATTTGGTGAGCTGCAGCTGGATCAAAAACCCAACTGCTTCCGCGTATCTCATGGTTACTCGGTTCCCTGCGACCAGGCCGGCGAATCCTGCCCACTCAGTGCTGCTCTGAAATCTCAGCGCAAAGAACGTGTACTGCATATTCACCAGACGCCCCAGGGCAAAGAACATGTAGATGTGGAGATGCTGCCGATCTTTGATGACCAGCAGCAGTTGATATTCTTTGTTGAGCTATTGCGACCTGTGCCACTGGCCAGCGGTCATGTAGCTGACCAGCAGATGGTGGGTAAAAGTCCGGCTTTTCTCACCTTACTGGAAGTCATTAGCCGGGTTGGACTCAGCGATGTCTCTGTGGTGCTTAAAGGTGAATCTGGCACAGGTAAAGAACTAGCCGCCAGAGCTATTCATATGGCCAGCGCCCGCAGCGACAATCCAATGGTGACTCTAGAGTGCTCTGGCCTCACAGATACCCTGTTTGAAAGCGAGCTGTTTGGCCATATTAAAGGCGCCTTTACCGGCGCCCAGTTCAATAAACCCGGGTTGATCGAACAGGCCGATGGGGGCACTTTGTTTCTGGATGAAGTAGCAGATATACCCATGCCAATGCAGGTAAAACTGCTGCGCCTATTAGAGACAGGCACCTATCGACCTGTGGGCAGCGCCACCGTAAAAAATAGTAACTTCCGGCTAATCTGCGCCTCCCATAAAAATCTCGCGGAGATGGTCGATCAGGGCACCTTTCGTCAGGACCTTTTTTACCGCATCAATGTATTTCCCGTGCATCTGCCCTCGCTGGCCGAGCGCCGCGATGATATTCCCGCTATTGCCAAAACTCTGATTCAGCGCATCTCAACGGATCAAGCTTGGCAGCTGACTCAGTCGGCGATGAAGCGCCTGATGACCTGGGAGTACAAAGGCAATATTCGCGAACTGCGCAATATACTGGCACGCGCCACGGTGCTCGCCGAAACCAACCTGATAGATCAACAGGTAATCGATAAATGTCTGGAGGCAGACCAGCAGATCAGCCCAAAGACGACGCCAGAAAAAATAGACTTGAAAACCGCTGAGCTCAACTACCTGAATGGTTTGATAGCGACCTATGGCGATAAGGAGACAGCCGCCGAGGTCGCAGGGATCAGCCTGAGGTCCCTGTATCGAAAACTAAATCAGAAATAGCAGCTGCCGATCAGACTGTGGTGCGCCACGCCATCTCAACATCATTCAAAAAGCGTGGCCTCTCTGACTACAAAGAGCCTAGCAGCTTATTACCCGACAAAATCTGCTCTCTGGCAACAGCCTCTAGATCATTTGGCGATACCACCAGTGGCAGTGAAAACCCCATCTCCTTGCGCAAAATATCAACGGATTGCGCATTAAAGAAAATCGTACCATCAGCGCCAATTTTATCTATGCCATCAAAGGTATGTGCCTCTAGCATGGTTTCTACAACCTGGCTCTCTGACCAGCCTGGCGGCAAGTCAAGGCTAATGGCGCCATTTTCAATCATAACCGGGTAGCCACCTGGTAACCCATTGGGTGCAGGAACATGCCTGCGACAGGGGCGATTGCCCAGCAGAGCCATAATGTTTTCTGCGGCCAATCTAGAGGTAGTGCTCGAAAAACCGGCGCCAGCCTCGTAGCCATTAACAATCGAGCGATTCATTAATGCCCGTAAATCACCTAACTCTGGGGTAAGGTCTTTGTCACCCAAAGATACACTAAGCAAAAAGGGCGCCTCATTGCTATAACCTGGTTCCCTAGGTGCCACCCAGTGAATATGATGCGCGACCAGGTGTACCTTTAACTGATCAATATCGACACCGTGCTCAAGGGATATTTGATGACGCAACCCCGCTTCAATTAAGCCAACATTACCGGCCCCACAGATTGGCAGCGCCAGATTTTGACCGGTGCTGGTTTTATGAATAACAGGGACGGTTATATCGGGCAAATTACCCACAACAAATAATGTCGATATACCACTCTGAGCAATAGCGCCTGCAATAGTCCTGGGTGCTAAAACCTGGATACATGAAAAAGCCCCCAGACCCGCTCGACTTATTTGATCATAGTTGTCTAGCTGCTTTGCAGCATCCCAGGTAAAAGGGATAGCATAATTGACCACCGCATCAGGCTGCTCTTTGGCCAGTATAGGCGTGATAACAGCCTCATCCAGAACATCGATATTGCCATATACAGTAGCTGCGGAACCGCCGGAATCAGTAGAAATACGATTGTCGATTGCCAGCCTTGTGACCTTCTGGCTCAACAGTGACTCATCGATATTGTCTATGGCGACAACGTCAATATTGTTGCGCATAAATTCAGAGATAAGGCCTAATCCAACTCTACCTCCAGCGCCAAATATTAGTACCTTACTGTTTTTTTTCGGTTGCATAGTGTGGCCTATTATTATGGGGCGACGCCCTTATTGTCAGATAGGACGCTTATATTTTCACACCATTGGCAAGCTGTAAATCGGAATTTTTTAGGACAGGACCTATTGGGGTATAGAGTCTATTAACCAACCATTCAATAATCATTGTCGCTCGGCTGAACCCGCTCCGCGGGGTAACCGTCGCTCCGCTCCGGCCAATAAAAAACCCCAGCCCTTTCGGGCTGGGGTTTGTTATTGGTGGAGGCGGTGGGAACTGTACTTAGAATTTATGTCACTGATTAATATAGGTTTTATGGGTTCACTAATCTGCTTTTGTTACATCCTTTGTTACATTAATAATTCGAGCGATGACCTATTTTTCTCTCAGTTGACTCTCAATAAAGATATCACTTTCTACAGGTCGAAAACCGTACAAGCCTTAGCTAGATGACCAACCGATTCTGTTAAGCCAAGCGGCGTCAAATAACTGCTACTTTTTTTCAGTAGATTGCCTACCATACTGGCATCCTCAGCGCTCAAATCGCCATCGCTGAGCGCCTTGGTCATGGCGCCATCAGCTTGCTTAAGCAATACCTTGATCTGTCGGATATCAGTGGTAATAGCTGCCTGTTCTGTGACCTGACTTAGGGTGCTGGCATTGACGGCGCGGGCCTCAGCGGCGCATCCATCTTTTCAACTTGCAAGGATTCAGGCCACTCTTTATGTCCAACTTATGGGATAAAAGTTAACAATCATACGAACAAGTCATAGCTGACTTCGATAAATTGATTTGTGCAATTCGCGGGAGAAAGGTGATAGACGCCAGACTTCATAAACAGGGATAATTTTGAGTAAACCAACTAGCAATATTGAATGCTCTAATTTTTTTAGACTCCCCACGATAGGGAATCCGTACCCGCCATCCGCCTTTGGCCGGTGGAGTATTCACAATAAAAGGAGAAGACGTGAACAGAAAAGTGTTTATAACTTGTGCCGTGACAGGTGCTGGCGGCGGCCCTAAGAAAAACCCACACGTCCCAGTAACACCCGAAGAGATAGCAAATGACGTACTCGCCGTCGCCGAGGCTGGCGCTTCAATCGCTCATGTTCACGTACGTGATCCAGAAACCACAGAGGGGTCTCGTGACACCGCACTCTACGAGGAAGTGATTGATCGTGTGCGTGCAAAAAACACTGAAATCATTATAAACACTACAGCCGGAATGGGTGGCGATCTTGTGATCAATAGCGATAATCCGCTTGTATCAGATCCCGGTACAGATCTCGTCAGTCAGATTGAGCGCCTTGAACACGTAAACAAACTTCGACCAGATATCTGCACGCTCGATTGTGGCTCCTACAACGTGGGCGAAGGTAATCTAGTATATATCTCAACCAGCGAGCAAGTTCGCGAAGGAGCACGCCTGATTCGCGAGTACGGCGTTAAACCAGAGCTGGAAGTATTTGATCTTGGCCACTTAGACTTCGTTGTAAAGCTTATCAAAGAAGGCGTGTTTGACGGCCCTGTAATGATCCAATTTTGTCTCGGCGTTAGTTTTGGTGCGCCAGCCACAACAGCGGTTCTGCAAACAATGGTGGATATGGTCAGAGATTATAAAGTTATTTGGTCTGCTTTCGGTGTCGCTGCAATGCAACTGCCTATGGTAGCGCAGGCTGCACTATTGGGGGGCAACGTCCGCGTAGGCCTTGAAGATAACATCTGGCTCGAACGAAACATTCCTGCTACGAATGTTGAACTGGTTAATCGCGCACGGACTATCATAGAGTCCATGGGGGGTAGCATAATGAATCCAGACGATACACGTAGAAAGCTCGGCTTGGCGCAATAACTACCCACGAAAAAAGTGTAACTGCCTCTGGCTTGACTCCAGCTTTTACTCATCCCTAAACAAAACAACTTCTATGGGAAATTGGTTACATTCACCTGAAGCAGGTGCATGAATAAATGTTGGGGATAGCGATTTGCGCAGTGCATCTTACTAGACTATAAAATAATGGAGAAAAATAATGACTAAACGAGAGACTATTGTACCCGCAGGTGAAAATCCCCAATATGATGAATATAGATACTCTGCCGCGATCAAATCCGGTGATCTAATCTTTGCCTCGGGCCATACGGGAAGCCGATCTGACGGCACCCCCGAGCCAAACTTTAAGAAACAGGTAGAGCTCGCGTTCTTTTCTCTTATAAAAACTCTAAAAGCTGCAGGATGCACTCTTGATGACGTGATCGACGTCACAACCTTCCATACGGATGCAGAAAGTCAGTTTGACGATGTTGCCGAAATTCGGAATCAGTTTATCACTACACCCCCATACCCAAACTGGACAGCGGTCGGAGTTAACTGGCTCAATGGTTTCGACTTCGAAATAAAAGTGGTTGCCAGAATTCCATGTAAAAACTAGCGTCTATCTTTAATTTTACAATCACAACGAAAAAAGCTTGGAGGATAAACGAAATGCAAAAAAATATGTTGATAGACGGCAAACTAATTCAGGGCGAAGGACGCGCAATACCCGTTATTGACCCTTCAACAGGAAAAGAAATTGTTCAAGTATGTGAAGCGAGCCAAAAGCAAGTTGAGGCCGCAGTAAAAAGCGCTGCAAAAGCATTCGATGAATACAGAAGTACAACGCCAGCAGATCGCTCTTCTTTACTTTTGCAGATAGCTGATGTTATTGAGGCTCATGCCGAAGAACTTGCGGAACTTGAGACCATTGATGTAGGAAAACCCAGCCCACAATCCCTTAGGGACGAGATACCCCTCGCGATTGACACATACCGTTTTTTTGCTGGTGCTGCACGCACGCTACCAGGTTCAGCCGCGGGCGAATACGTCTCGGGTCATACAAGCATGATAAGGCGAGATCCAGTAGGGCCTGTCGCCGCCATAGCGCCATGGAACTATCCCCTCATGATGGCAGCCTGGAAGCTTGCAGCTCCCTTAGCCGCGGGCTGCACCGTCGTGCTAAAACCTTCAGAAATTACACCTTTATCTACGTTGCGCCTAGGGGAACTTGTAGCGAACATAGTCCCAAAAGGCGTCATCAACATTATAAATGGCAGCGGAGCATCCACGGGAAATCAACTAATAAATTCTCATCAGATTGAGTCGATTTCAGTTACAGGATCACCTACTACTGGTATGGCTGCTATGAATGCTGCCAGCCAGAAGCTCAGACATGTGCATCTTGAACTTGGAGGAAAAGCTCCCGTAATCGTATTAGAAGATGCTGATCTTGACGCTGTAGCCGAGACTATTCGCTATGGTAGCTACTACAACGCGGGACAAGATTGTGCACAGCCTTGCCGCATACTTGTACAGGAAAATATCTACGATAAGCTCATCGAGGCGCTCGTGAATCAGGTGAGGCAAATAAAGATGGGGGCTCCGCGTGAAGAATTTGCAGAAATGGGGCCGCTCATATCCGCACAACAACGCGAAAGAGTCGCGAAATTCGTTGAGCGTGCCGCCAAAAGTGCTGAAATAGTAATCGGTGGGAACTTTGGTGCTGGCGACGGGTATTTTTTCGAGCCCACCATTGTAGCAAATGTTGATAATGATGCAGAAATTGCTATCAAAGAGGTATTTGGTCCTGTGGTTACCGTGTCGCGCTTTTCTACGGTAGACGAGGCAGTGGAGATTGCAAACAAGAGTGATTACGGGCTTGCCTCTTCGGTTTGGACTAAAGATGCAGGCCGTGCAATGGCCATAACAAGTCAACTAAGGTACGGGATGACATGGGTAAATACGCATGGTGTAGCTACGCCAGAAATGCCATGGGCAGCAATGAAAGGATCTGGGACTGGTTGTGACATGAGCGTATATTCGCTTGATGCATACACATCTATCAGGCACGTAATGTGGGCTCACTAGCAATGGCTTAAATTGATCAGGTACTTTCCAGTTTTAATAGGTGCCTGGTGGTTAAGATTTCAGTTACTACAGTTTCAGTAGCTACAGAGCAATACTTCATACCATTATCGGGGCAGTTTAAATGTTGAAAGTAGGTATAGTCGGGTTGGGAGCTGTGGGGGGCATCCATCTTTCTGCATACAAAACCTCGACAAGAGGTAAGGTCGTAGCTGTTGCAGAAAGCAATAAGGCAAGATTGGAGGAAGTTGATCTTGGTGAAGCCGTCGGTTTCGAGACTGTATCCGAAATGTTGGAGTCCACATCTTTGGACGTTGTGGCAATCTGCACTCCCGCTGCCAGTCATGAGGATCTTGCGGAGCAATGTGCGAAGCGTGGCATCAACATCCTTATGGAAAAACCACTAGCGTTATCCCCCGAGAGCGGAAAGCGGATCTTGAAAATTTGTGAAGATAACAATGTGAGGCTCTCATACGGATCGACGTATAGATGCTTGCCAGCCATCATCGAGGCTCAAAATATGATCCAGCGAGGGGTCATAGGCGAGGTCGAGCTAATGGTCGAACAGGTTGTTGGTGGCAAAGGCTACGAAAATTGTAATGCGATGTCATTTGGTCACTACCCAGAAGGTGGGCCTGGAGGATACCCGATGGGTATTATTGACCACGGAATTCATTTGATCGATGTTTTTAGCTGGTTGAGTGGACTTAAAATCGAAAAGGCATATGGGAGAGGGAATATTTCTGGAAAAGAAATGCGCGCCGAATTCTTGAACCTAATTTATGATAATGGAGCTATTGGGAGCTTGCTGTATCACGAAGGAACGTATTCAGCAGCCCTTCCCGCAGAAGGTGCGTTTTCAGCCGGAGCTGGATGGGATGTGGATGGGTTGGTACCTGCCGGGAGATGGTCCCGGTCGCCAAGTTGTATCTGTGTTTATGGCAGAAGTGGCGCTCTTAAAATTATGCATTACGCAAACGCACTGTATCACTGTGATAGAGACGGTATTACGCAGATTCCATTGTCCTCGCCGCCACCGCCAGACCACTTCCGCGTGCAACTGGATGTCTTCCTTGAAGATATTACTTCGGGCCGACCAACGACGGTGCCTGGGGAAATTGGATTAAAGGCATTGGAGGTCGCGCTGACCGCGTTCGCCCAGACATTGGAGTAATAAAGGCCTAGCGACGACACTGCCGCATCTTGATGGTGCGAAAATGAAGCCTGTCGTAATATGTATTAGCTCTAATGTTTGATTATCCGGTATCTTTCCATTTAGATGTTACAGATTTAATTTGGCGTTTGCCATATTGCCAAATAGTGGCCGATCCGAGAGCGAGAATCGTTGATATTCGAGGATGATGGCATTCGTGGTAGGGTGTTTGCGAACATTGCGCACCTAAATGAGTTAAGCGATTTCCTTGCACTTCCCAGAGCGTCTCGATGAGTGTACCAGTCTGTAATGGCTGCTAAGCTGACACAGAGTTTTGAACACCCTCTGAGGGCGGCATGAATAACGTAACCCGAAGAGATTCATCCGGTAATAATGTCTTTCTCCCTATGATGCATAACGGAATTTAAAGGGCGAAGAAGTACAATTGGAGTGATTATGTCTGTACCACCATCTAGTGAATATACCAGTACATTCCTTACATTTCTTTCAACGCTAGGTAAAAGTGTTTTAGTTTCTACTTACCAGGCCCAAAAACTTATATTGGTGCGCGCGCAAAACAGCCATCTAAACACGCACTTTGTTACAACCCCCAAGCCGATGGGCATGGCTTTTCAACATAAACGCCTGAGCATTGGCTCGGGTAATCATATCGTTGATTACTTCAATCTACCCAATGTTGCGCACAGAGTTCATCCAACTAATACACACGATGGTGCATTTTTTCAGCGCAGAGTCCACGTTACCGGCGACATAGATATTCATGAAATGGCCTTCGATAACAAAAATGCACTATGGTTTGTTAATACTAAAATGTCGTGTTTATGTACTTTGGATGACGAGCACAGCTTTGTACCAAGGTGGCGGCCGCCATTTATCACTGCCTATGACACCAGTGACCGATGTCATCTGAATGGCCTGGCTATTCGCGATGGAAAGCCAAGGTATGTTACTGCTCTTGGGTCATCTGATAGGGCTGCAGGTTGGCGCAATACCAAAAAAGACGGTGGCATAGTTATAGACATTAATAGTAACGAGATTATCGCGGATGGCCTCTGCATGCCGCACTCTCCGCGTTGGTACAGAGATAAGCTTTGGGTGCTGGAATCAGGGCGTGGAGAACTTATCAGTATTGACGAGTCAAGCGGTAAAAAAACTATCGTCACCCAGCTTCCTGGGTTTTGTCGCGGCATTGATTTTATTGAGCAGTTTGCGCTAATCGGTTTGTCTGAGGTACGGGAAACCGCAGTTTTTGCCGGTCTTCCTCTAACCGAACGTGAGCAGCACAGGAAATGTGGCGTCTGGATAGTCAACATAGAGAGCGGTGCAATCGTTGGTCATCTAGAATTCACTAAAGGCGTAGAGGAAATATTCGCGGTGCAGACTCTGCCGGCCAAATATCCGGCACTTTTGGAGCTTGATCACGAACTTCAGGATACATCTTACGTTGTCCCTAAAAACCTGATCGGTGAATTCGTTGCCGCAAGTAAAATGCAGAACAAAATAGACGAGGCGTTAGCATTGCATCGTGACAAACAATATATTCGCGCAATTGCTCTTTACCAGAAGATTCTTATGGAGGAACCCAACAATCCAGAAGTGCAGTTACATCGAGCAGAGGCACTATCGAAAGTCGGCCAGTGGGATGAGGCCCGTCGCATTCTGGAGCAGATCATCGCAGCAGATAGCAAGCACGCACTTGCACATAATCTATTGGGACAGTATCACGCGGTTCATAACGATTTTAACCAAGCTTTAGAGCACTTTAACGCGGCTATTAACTCAGATGGGCAATTTGCGAGCGCGTATTATCGGCGCGGGTGTATCAGACTTGTCCATCGCAACTTTGATCAAGGCTGGCAGGATTATGCATGGCGAACGCGAATGCCCGGCTTCAACACGTTTAGCTTGCCTCACCCGGAGTGGCGTGGCGAGGACATATCGGATAAAACGTTGTTGATACTGACAGAAAAGACGGATGGTGACGCCCTGTTATTTGCCCGATTCTTGCCTTGTTTAAAAGGGCGCTGCAAGAAATTAATAGTTGCCTGCGACGAACGCCTCAAGTTACTGTTTAACGAACTTGAAGTCGTCGATGAGGTTAGGGAGCACGGCACTTTACCCGTAGATTTGTTTGACACTTACAGTTCAATTATGTCGCTGGGAGAGATGCTAAACGTCAATGCCGAGAGCCTATCGGTCGATGCACCATACTTGGCAATCAACGACAAAGTGATCGCGCCGACTGTGGTCAACCAAGCCCATAGACCATTGAAGATTGGCCTGTTCTGGCGCAGCAATGACAGGTTGGACGATCATACGGCCTGTCATCTATCTGAATTCATCTCACTCACAGAAAATCTGCCCGCTAGCTTCTTCAGCTTACAGCCGACGACTTTTGCCGCGGAACGCGAACTGCTGGCAAAGCATAATATTAACAACCTAGCACAGGGAATCACTACGTATTCGCAGGCTGGTGCGTTAATGCAACAAATGGATTTGATTGTAACGGTCACGGCACCCATGGCACATTTATCTGGCGCACTCGCGTTGCCGACCCTCGTTTTAGCACCATATCAGCTCGATTGGCAATGGGCCGACACCGACCAGTTAAGCAATTGGTATCCTGGCGTCAGGGTGCTGCGGCAGAAGAAGATCGGCGACTGGACCAGCCCACTAGAGCAGTGCAGGCAGCTGATAGGCGACATAACTGGATAACTTGCACTGTCTATTGCTAATTTCCCCGGCCGTCTAATCACCGATTTCCATTGGTTCCTTTTGATCCAGTAATGGTGTGCCGCTGGTGGATCGACCTCCCCCTTTGGTCATTATTCGCAGGATGTTTTGGGGATTCTTCTCTTATTTAACAGTGTAGACAGCGAGTGTAATAGGGCTAATTTATACTCAGATTGCCCCGCTCTTAGAGACCACTTGATTTATTGCGACCAAACTACGATAGGACATTGGCGTAATTGCTTTATGTTTACGAAATGTTCTGGTGAAATGACTCTGGCTTGAAAAGCCTGTAATATATGTTATGTCACACAGGCTCAGATCCGTCGTTTTCAAAAGCACCTCTGACCGCTGGATTCTCTCTTGCATGACGTATTGATAAGGCGTCATTCCAACCGTTTCGCGAAACATACTTGGAAACTGCGATGCTCTCACACCAGCTATATCCGCGAGATCAGCTACGCATATCGAAGTATCGAGCCTGTCGGAAACAAACTCCCTGATACGTTCTAGTTGATCGGACGAGAGTAGATGAGGCCCCTCAAAATGGCCGTTACCCTCTGTTACGAAATTCTTAGATAGGTGTATAAGCGTAGCTTCTAGCAGCGCTGCGACGTACTGCGGTCCATTTGAGTGCTTATCACCCATTTCCTGAGCTATCATCACAAGGAGATTTTTCAGTTTCACGTCGTCTCGATATATACCGGGAATCAATACGGGATGTTGGTAGCGACTGCTCTGACTTTCCATCATCACTTGTTTCAATCTGAAATAGGGTAGAAAAAATACCACTGTGCTGTGGGGCTTATCCCATGTCCATCGAGAAGACTGGGAGATCGGATGAATCAATATATCACCGGGATACCAAGAAATAGTTTCGCTCTTTCCATCACCAAACTGGTAGGACACCGATGTCGACAGTGATGTATTAATCTCGAGCGTCAAATACTCTTTTGGACCGGGAATATTTAGCGGCCGCGGGGATGGATCATAGTTACACTCAAACGCCAAAACACCGTCCAAGCTGGGATCATCGATGTGCCCAGTAATTTTGGAGAACTGCTTTGGCCAATTGTTCAGATTGATTAGTTTTGACTCGTTCAACTTCAATAGCCCCCTATAATAACTCTATGACTAGTTGAGCCAGATAATCTGTTGTCTCCGCCCCAAGTATCGACGGGCCAACAAGCACCAAGCGGTCGCATTATTTATCAATGCCGAGAGTTGTAGTAGGAAACACCGCTTATCTGGATTTACGTGGCTCGGCGCCAGTGTTAGTCCATGCACACGTGAAAAATACTTTTTTTGCTCATATCTTACCTCTTACTTATCAGTCTCTGTAATGCCGAAAGTATGTGCAGAGCTGGCCGAACCCCCGGAAGCGCCGCCCTGAAAGGGCTCTAGTCTCTTACGAATGGCGTCTGGTATTTCGATAGATTGATGTGTTTTCGCGTCAACAAAGACTTCCACAGCTTCGCAAATAGCGTGGTCTACGTTAGTCGAAGATCCAGTCATTAGATACTCAAAGGTCACGCTTTTACTGCCCATCCGTTTAATACGCCCAAAGATTTCAATGCAAGTACCGGACTGCAGTTCGACCTGAAATGTAGTCGAAGCCTGTGCTGTCACACTATGAATTCCGAAATCTTCAATCATTGCAGTCTGATCTAAGCCTAACTTATTCAGGAACTGGAAAGCGGCATCGTCAAAAAAATGCGAATACCACCGCACATTCATATGACCGAACTGATCGATGTGCCAAGGGTGTACCACACCCCCGCCAATAAGAAATTTTGCTTCTATTTTTTCATCTTGCAATGTCAATTCTCCCGATTCATGCTCTTGAAGTTTTACATAAATCGTTTCTTTGATCAATGATCAATTTTTAACTTTGCCACTTCTAATAGTTTTCTCGACATAACTGTTTTCTCGACATAAACTAAAAAAAGGGTGTGTTCTGGGCTATCTCGTAAAAACTCAAACGGGATAATTTTCTAATTCCAAAAGTTAGTTTACAGAGAACGTTCGGAAACTCTAGCTTAGACTTTCCCTCCAGTTTTACATCCTTATGGCGAGCTTTTTGTGACAATGCGTCAAGATTCATCGTATGGGAATACCAGCTTGTACCGAACACTTTTGCAGTCCTGTGCCCGTACGACTAAACTATCGTAAAAGACTACCCGAGATGGAACCATAAAATGGTAGGTGTCAATTTAAGTCAAAGCAGCGGGGCTTTTCACAAGTGACCAAATCGTTAGTATCAGACATCCCGGGTATGTCCAGCCTGAAAAGAAGCAACACCGTGTCCGACCTCGACTATATTTTCGGCGAACTTAAGCAATCAATTATGATGGGGGAATTTCTGCCGGGCCAGAAACTCAAACTGGCCGACTTGGCTGATGCTTTCGGCACCTCGCACATGCCTGTACGCGAGGCCTTAAACCGACTTGTCATGGTAAAAGCGCTAGAAACGGCACCGCGTCGATCGCCGTCGATACCTAATCCGAACCCGAAACAGTTGAAAGATATACTATCACTACGTATTGATCTTGAATGCAAGGCTGGGTGTATGGCGCTGGACAATGACGACGGTACGCTTGCCAAAGGATTACAAAAATTGAATGCTAAAATGGATGCCGAGGCCGCTAACCGGGTTCCAAATATTCGAAGGTATCTTGAGTTGAACCAAAAATTTCATTTCGAAATATACAGTTACAGTAACAATGATGTTTTATATGACTTGATCGAGCTGCTATGGATGCGATATGGACCTCTCTTAAACTTACTTAGCTCGGATGGGGTTCTATCATTCTCGCATCTGCCGCATCCGTGGCACAAAAAAATCATTGAGGCCATCGAAAATCAAGACAAAACAGCGTTGACAAGATCTATTTCCAACGATCTGAATGCAGCTCGCACCTTAATCGAACAGAAAATCAAAGGTGGCTGGAGCGAGTGACAGACAATGATCAGGACAACCACCAACAAACCACATACAGCCTGAGACTACCTATTCATGAACTCGTTTAGCAGTTTAATATAAGGGCTTATTAGCGCAACGCTACAATTTCTGTAGTTGATGGACGATAGTTTTCTTTCACAAGCAATATTTATTTCTGCTGCAGAAATGCAACCACCACAATACGCACCAATTCGCAGCAGAGAAGCTAGCAAAGAAAACTTACTCTTGCCGACCAATTAGCTCGATTCCAAGAGGGCCTCAAGTGCATTGGCGACTTCAAGTGAATCTGCACGTGAACCGTATTTAGCTGCATCAAATATTGGCGCATTCGGATCAATATTTATAGCTACTATAGAGTCAACATGTTTCATGCCATACATGTGTTGAACAGCGCCTGAAATACCTATCGCAATATAGAGCTTGCAAGTGGATGCTACTGTTCCCGATTGCCCGACTTGGTGAGCTTTCGGGAGAATTCCGGCATCGGCAAATGGCCGAGAACAACCGAGGGTCACATCCAGTTTTTCTGCTATTGCCGCGAAACGAGGTATATTATCCGGACTATGAATTCCCCGGCCAATCGAGAGAATTACGTCTGCCTTACTGATATCAACGCCTGCGGTCGATGGCGCAATGTATTCGATGTGCTCAATCCCACCGCCCAAATCCATACCCTCGTAATCTTGTTGAGTCAGACTGGCGTCACCTTCAACCTCGGGTGCCTTGAATGTTGCCCCGCGGATCGTAAGGGTGACAACATTTTTGTTGGGGAATACAAGCTCCTGCTGAATCTTGCCGGCATGCGCAGAGCGGGTCGCCGTTAGCTGTCCGTCCACAAATTGCATATCAATGATATCACTAGCATAGCCTGTACCTAGACGAGCGGCTATGGCTGCAGCACAGGCCATACCATTAGCTGTATGTCCAAAGAGTATCAGTGATGGCTGCAATTTGTGGCTGATTTCTATAATTACATCCTCATATATTGATGAGTCGAAATGGTCTGAACCGACATTGACGTTAATAACCTCATCAACACCCTCAAGATTCATTTCGTCGGAAAGTCTTGCGTCGCCGTTGGAAAGCACGACAACGAATAGTCGACCCTCGAAACCTTCCTTAAGGCAGCTGGCCGCTCCGACGATTTCTTTAGAGATTCTGGCGATACTGCCATTCAAATGTTCGGCGATGATTAGAATTCCTGGCATATTGTTAACCCTCTCGGACTTCTTTGATTTTTTTGACAATAAACGCCGCAACCTCGTCGGCTCCGTCAGAGATCATCGTCGCTTTTTCAGTAACTGGCTTATAAACTCGGTTGACAACGAACCCACTCGACCCATCGTCAAGACAAGCACCATCAACAAGTTCGATAGTTTTCTTCTTAGCCTGCTTGATCATTCGCATCGTTGCATAGCGCGGCTGGTTTGATCCCGTCTGAATCGTGAGCACTGCGGGAGCTGCAAGACTAAAACAATGTTGTGTCCCTCCTTCAAGTTCTCTTCTAAGAATCAATCTCGACTCTCCATCCCAGTCGCAGTCGGTCACGGAGGCACTATGTGGCATTCCTAGAATCGCTGCCATGGCTGTACCGGTAGAGCCATAGCCAAGATCTGCTGACTGAACACCACACAATATCAGATCCGGCTGTTCCTGCTTAGCGACCCCAGCCAACCCACGGGCAATTGTTATCGGATCGGCGTCCACAAGACTATCGTCCCAAATCCGTACACCACGGTCAGCCCCCATCGCCAACGCTTTTCTGAGCGAACTTTCCGATCCTTCGTTCCCGACGGTTACAACAACAACTTCGCACTCCCCGAGCTTCTCGGACAGCAAAAGCGCTAATTCCACGGCCGATTCGTCCCACTCGTTAATTTTGTAGTCAAAAGAGCCACTTAATGCACCAAAGTCGCTGCCTGTGATTTGGAAATCGTCATCGAGAACTCCAACATGTTTCACTGCGACTAGAATTCTATGTTTACCCTTTTCTGGGAGGTCGTACGTTGGCAATACTGCTGCCTCAACGGGCGCAAGAGCTCCCCACTCCATCTTCCGCAATTCTTTTTGCGTAACATGTAACTCTTGGTATGGAATTACATCGGCTGGCTCATGAGCAGCCCCAAGGCCAGTACCGCCACTGGATTCCTTAGGAAATGACTGCGGACCGGTCGGTGTAGCCGGTACTTTGTCAGAGATAGCTGGAATTGACTTAGTGGTCGTTTCAGTGAGCTGAGTTGGTGCTTCAGGCTGCTGTGCATTTGAGTGAAGTCCAAGCCCAGCATTTAAACGGTAAAGTATAGAATCCGCGACGATTTGAGACGATTTATCGATGATCTTTTCTAACAGGCTCGGCACATCGGAAATTGACAACCTGTCGAGTTCTACAGCTTCAGCAACAAGTTCAGCTATGTCACTCACAGTAAACTCACCCGTGTGATTAGTTGTCTTATTTGCATCTTCAAACATATTTAGATCCTTTGGGCAACACGTTACGAAACAGTCAATATCAGTGAGACTCGCGGCTTCCTTAATCCTGTTAGCAGAAGGTTTTTCTCCGGGCATATCAGCCATCCAGATTCGACCTCCACCGGCGCCGCAACAAAACGAGTTATCCCGATTCCGAGGCATCTCGACGATCTCGCAACCAATTAGCTCTAGCACTTCTCGCGGAGCGTCGTAGCCACCATTCAGTCGGCCGAGGTGACATGGGTCATGAAATGTTACTCGTCTATTCAGAGGCTTGGTAACCTTAAGTTGACCACCCTTCAATAGTCCGACAAGTGTGCTGGTGTAGTGTTCGATTTCGGCTACATCCTGGTACTCGGGATACTCATTTCGTATTGTGTTGTAGCTGTGAGGGTCAGTAGTAAGAATTTTATCAAACGATTGCGCTGCATTCATTTGCTCCAGATTATGTTCCGCAAGCATATGGTAAAGCCCTTCCTCGCCCGCCCTGCGAATATCATTTCCGGCACTATGCTCCCCTTCATGAAGAAGCGCGAAATCAACGCTTGCCGCTTTCAACAATCGCGCAAAGGTCCTAGACACAACCTGGTTGCGTGGATCAAAGGAAGCATAGTCACCCACAAACCAAAGGTGTTTCGCAGGTTGCTCGCGGATGTCTTTCACAGGAAACTCTAGCTCATTCACCCACGCAGATCTCTTACGCGGCGACTCATCAAAGCTGTTACCAACGTCACTAAGTGATGTAAATGTTGCCTGAAGTAGAGGTTCAAACCTGCCTTGATCAACTAAATTACGACGCATTTTGACAATCTTAGAGGGAGGCTCAATTCCAACCGGACAAATATCCTGGCACGCACCGCAGCTCATGCATGACCACAGAGTGCGCTCATCGATAACGGATTCTATTGCTATCAACCCGCTACTGGGTTTCGCGTTGGCAGTACGTAGGTCAAGAATTAGGTCTCGAGGACTTAAAGGATATCCCGTTGTAGTAGCAGGACAGGCCTCATGGCAACGGCCACACTTGGTACACGCATCAAAATCAAATACGTCTTTGACATTGAAATCTGATATGACAGCTACACCAACATTTTCCGCATTTTCAGGTTCGCTCGGCAATCTGCTTAAAGGTTTTGTATCACGTAGTAGCAAAGAGCCAATAACGGAAATTATATGCTTGGCCTTATACCAAGGAATCGCAGCTGTGAAGGCTAGCGCAAGAACCCCATGTGCCCACCACCCCCAAACTCGCAAAACGTCAGCCGTATGCAGCTGCAACCCTGCCGCTGCATACAATTTAGCGACGAGGTTGCCAACTGGAGACCACCGAGCCCATTCAGGTTGCTCTGAGTAAATCCGAAGACCTTCAATAAGAAAGCCGGAAATGGAGATTATGAGCAAGGTCCATAAAAAAACGTGATCTTCCCAGCGCCAATGCTGTATTGCCGGCTGTGCTGAAGCCGCCTCCGAATAGGTACGATCATAGTTCAGTTTTGCCGGGCGAATAATCCAGCGCCGCCAAATCATGGCGATAAGACCAACGATAAGTGCAGCACCCCCCAAGTCTAAAACTAAGCTGAATACTAGATAAAAATCCCCTTTCCACAAACTGTAACCGAGTATAGGTTGGACGAAATCATAATCGATAAAAATAATCGTGGTACCGATTGCGGCAAAAATAAACCCGAAAAATATGGCGGCATGCGCGATACCAGCGAGTTTGTCACGGCGAATAAGCGTTCTATGAGATAGGAGATCACTAAACAGCTTCACAATACTTGCACGCCACGCGATGTGCCCACTCGCTGGTCGAGCATTTTGATACTTTCTGAAATGCAACCAACAACCGTAGAGAAAACACAGGATCGAGATTACCCCGACCATATAGAACAGAGCGATGTCCAGCGAGTCTAGCGACCAGAAAAGTTCACGTGTTTCCATAGTCTAACCTCAGTTACTTCAGTCAATAACAAGTCTGTACCTCACCAATGGAATAATTATTATTTAAGTTTGGGATACGTTTCGTGCCCCCATATCTGTCGCTCGCGAATGATGACGTCAGGTCGTTGCGGATTGGCCGATTCAAACTCTCTGCCAATCCGGTGACCGTCAAATATCGCATCTGGCAGCAAGCGGGGCGCATAGCAGTCACCTGCCCGATAGATCGCTTCGATATCATTTTCCTCCCACTCATCTCGCCTTTTGACTAACTCGTCGTACAACTCGTTATTTGACTTGCGCGACGTGCACAACACGACAGAATCGAAGGCGACGGTTTCGACTTCAGCACTCGCCCTCCGCGGCAGTCCTCCCTCTGCATTTGGAACCACCGCACGCTGGTATCCGTCACGATAGACATAGAATATTTTGGCCAGTACTTCATCGCCGCTGACCTCGAATGACTCGACCCAGTGCATAGGTTTGTCATCAATCCCCTTCTCATGCATCATTCGCTGCAGATTTGCAGTCTCTCTCGAGTTTTTTAAGAACTCTGCAACAATATGGGATTCTGAAATGATTGTTACCTGCTTACCCTGATCTGCCAACAACTCAGCCATACCTATGCCATGAATAAATCCTTCTCCATCAAGCACCAACACGCGATCACCAACAGCCTTGCCGTTCATAACCTGTTCGGGTGTTAAAAACTGGGGGAGGTCGGAATCGGCACCTTCTATTGCGCTACCTGCACTACCGGTAAAGCCTTTTTCATCCCAGTGCGCCCCAACAGCAAGGACGACTTTATCAGCACCGTATTCAAGAATATCGTCCGCCGTCATCTTGCCGATTCCTCTGTGGATCTCCACGTTCGTGAGTTTTTCGAGTTGGCTTTCCCTGTACGATGTAACGCGCCCCCACTCAGAAAGCCCAGGATAATTTTGAACGTTTCGCAGGTGTCCACCGAGATCGCTTTCAGCTTCGCGAAGATGAACGTCATAGCCCCGCTCACCGAGTACTCTTGCACATTCAAGACCAGCTGGACCTGCACCAACAACTAGAACGGAGCAAGGATCTTCTGCTTTTATAAACTTTTCCGGATGCCAACCGCGACGGTACTCCTCCATCGAGGTCGCATTTTGCGTACACACTAGCATTGATCCGACTTCGAACCGACTCACGCACATATTGCAGCCAATGCATTCTCGTATATCGTTAACTCTTCCTTCATTTATCTTATTAGGGAGGAATGGATCTGCAATAGATGCGCGGGTTGCACCAATAATGTCACAGTACCCACGCTCTATATTTTCGACCATATCATCAGGGCTCGTCATGTGGCCAACCATTAAAACAGGCTTATTTGTTATACCTTTGATACCCTCGACAAAGCCACGCTCATGGTTGGT
Source organism: uncultured Porticoccaceae bacterium (assembly GCA_965656965.1). Lineage (GTDB taxonomy): Bacteria > Pseudomonadota > Gammaproteobacteria > Pseudomonadales > Porticoccaceae > HTCC2207. The sequence continues at coordinate 330,893 of CBFHMK010000001.1, read as the reverse complement.
TCGCTGGAAACGAGACGGGGCCGCGTCCTCCCCCCACTCACTATAGGAACCAATCTTGATATCCCAGAGATCAACCAACCCTTCCCGATCAATGCGCTCCAGGTATCGCAAGCCTTCTCCGTGCTTCTCAATTGAGTCGGCGCCTCTCAGCGCATCGATTGAGAACCGTGTCGCAATCGCACAGTCATTGCCAACCGCTTTCTTGGTTTCTTCTAGCAAACGAAGGCTGAATCTAGCGCGATTTTCAAATTCACCGCCAAACTGGTCAGTGCGTTTGTTATAGAACGCCGTCAGAAACTGCATGACGAGCATTGAGTCTGCTGCATAATGGTAAATAATATCGAATCCTGCATCTACGGCTCTCTTTGCCGCTTCTACGTGGAGTCTAATGACGTCTTCGACATCCTCTTCATACATTGGTGCACAGTAACTCTGTGGCTCAGCATCGGACTGGTAGGCACTCGAGCCGCGTGCAATTTCTCGGGTAAACCAGTTCGTTGAATGCGGCCCGCAATGTGCAAGCTCAATTGCACCCAAAGCTCCGTGCTTGTGAAGTCCGTCATTGAAGTGGCGGTAGTTGATTACATCACCCTCATCCCAGATGGTCCCAAGCACATGGGGGGTTAGATCGGATTCTGGGCTGATCGAACATAATTCCGTACTGATAGCACCCCAACCGCCCTCAGCTTTCATATGACGATGACCAGCCTGAGAACCCGGCAACTTCGAACCTGCGCCGTTGCATTGTGGAGTCTGATAGAAACGATTCTTCATTGTTTTTGGACCGATTTGAATCGGCTGAAATAGAGGATCAAATTTTGGATCTCTAGGCATAGCTATAACTCCCAACAGAAAAGATGAAAATTAAGTTTGTACGCCAGATCCAAGTCCAGACTGGCGCAACACTTAAAAAATCAGTAATACTAAAAACATCAAAATTATGCTCCAATTTTGAAATCAGATATTGCAGATTTTTATCGTCGTTTATCACATTGCCCACCAGCGCCCAATCATGGATAAAGGGAGTCATCTCGGTCCGTAATCGCGAGATCGATTCGCTATCTGGATTCTAAGCCGGCTGAGGCAGATACTGTGTGCTACTGTGACTTTCGTGAGGGCTGTTTGGTTATTTCAGGAATCCGGTTTGAGAATCCCATATTTTTATTGTTATCTAAATTTGCATTACTTTCACTACGTCTATCTAACTCCTGCTTCTGTGCAATGATTGTAGTGAAGATAGGGCAAAGATCAGGGTGAGCGCCGCCATCCCCAAAATGAACCAGCTAGTGTTAGAATAGCCAAACTGTTCGACTAGATAGCCACCAGTCAGAGGACCAAATGCCGCTCCGGCACTTAGAAAACCACCCGACGCGGCAACGATTCGACCCTTAGCATCCAATTCGGCGGCAAGCGCCAACATATAAGTCAGGGTTAAAAAATATGTCGTGCCTATAGCCAAAGCAGAAACGGTAAATACAACTGTCGATGTCGGAAACAACAACATAAAAAAATAGACTAAGCCCGATGTTATAATGCCTATACTAAGTGGAATCTTTATACCAAAACGAGAACCGATTATCGAAGCAACAATAGGCCCGGAAATGCCGATAATCCCTTGCGCAGACAACAGAAAGCTTATCTCACTGCCTGAATAACCCACATCCAGGCCGATCCTTTCTACGAATGCCCAGCCTGACATGTCACGAAGTGAGAAGCAGAACATAGCTGCCAGCATAAAAAAAGCTGCAGCAGAGAATAGGCTTGCGTGCCCGTGTTGATTCGCATCAGATGTCGCGTGTTCTGGTGCATTCTGTGGCAACATAATAAGCAAAGGGCTGACAGCTAACATACAAACGGCCAGTATCCCATACATACCTTTATATCCCAAAGTATCAGTAGACCACGCAAACAGCGGCATGGTAACAGCCATCAGCGTTACAAATAAGACTGACATATGGGCGGCCATTTTTTCGGGATCTAATGCGTTCGATAAAGTTGCGTTTCCCACTGCCAGGGCCAACCCACATCCCAATCCCGCGATCGCTCTGAAAAATAAAAGTGTATTATAGGCGATGGAGCCGTCCTGGATGGCGCATAAAAGGTTCCCCAAAATCGCAAGCAACACGCCTATAAAAGCCACCGTCCTCCGATTAACCCTATTCACAAAAGGTGCGATGACGAGAGATGAAATCAAGACTGACAGAAACTCAACGGTCCCCGCAAGTCCCGCTTGTGATTCACTCAACCCCAAACCATCGATGGTTGAGCCGACCAGGTAAGGGAGGCCTAATAACGTAACCAAACCAATACCGTATGAGGCGGCAAAAGCGGAAAGCAAGACGCCCCAATCGTCCGGCACTGACTGCTTGATCACCATTAAAAACGTTGGCCTTCTATCTGCCAGTGTTGTTTGAGCGTTTTTCATTACATTCTCTTCCTGAATCGCCTCAGTTTTTCTGGGGCCTGGTTAGCCTAAACCATGATACTAGCACCACAGACTGCCATTGAGATACGATGGTGAGCATCCATCATTTTCAGTATGACATTGCGATAAAGCATCTAATCAGTCTAGTCGGGCTTGCAAGGGATCACATGACTATGGTTGAAACGACTTCTACTGAGTAGACCAGCCAACTTACCGAGTCGATGGATGGAGCTATGGCTCAAGATACCATAGACGGAAAAAGTAGAAAAATTGTGGCCTATTCCCATATTTGTGTTTGAGCTTAAAGGATTAGGGGTTTTACTAATAATAAGCAAACCCCTTCTCCCCTCTCACTCCCGTTTCTTCCTGGAATACTGACACTGCATATACGGCGAACTCGGTTGCGCTATATTCTAAAAGTTAAACTTGATATTAGCGGAAGCCCAACGCGGTGGTGCAAAAACTTGTTCCGTGAAGCCAGCAATGTCATAGCCATAAGTCTGCGCTTCCTGATCGGTTAGGTTATTTACATTAAAGCCGACTTCCCAGCGCTCATTATTACTTACGTATTGGATACCTGCATTCACCAGAGTGTAGGAGTCACCGGTAGTAATCTCAGACTGGATTGTGTTAAATGAACGATCATCAAGGTAGTTTGCTGAGACCGTTACCGACAGAAGGTCTCCACGACTGAGGCTCCATGTTTTCCGAATCATGCCATTTAACGACACTTCAGGAGCAAGGGGCGCATTTTGATCAACGACACCATATTCTTTATTGTTGACCTCGGTATCTTGCAGGCCAATACCGAACAACATATCCCATCCATTATCTGTCGAATATATAGCTTCTAGCTCCGCGCCTAAAGACTCAGCCTCAGAATTGATCAACAAACTGGTTATTCCCTGAAAAAAGAAAGCTTGATAATCACTGTAATCATAAAAATAAACGCTGCCATTCAGTCGCAAATTACCGAATTCGGTTTTCGCACCAATTTCATAGGCAGTTAACACCTCGGGATCGTAACCGATAGCCTCAAGAGTAGGTGGTGCGACGCCATAGGTGTCTGTATTGAAGCCGCCACCTTTTACTCCACGGTTAATGCCAGCATAGATTAGAGTAGTGTCTGTACTTTGCCAGTCTAGTTGAATCTTGCCTGACCATTCGTTGTCAGTTCGAGAGATTGTGTGTTTTGTTCCATCATTCAGAAAACCACTCCCCGACACAGCATCCTCAGTAAATTGTAGATCGAGTTCTTTGTCGTCCCTTATCCACCGAGCGCCGGCAGTCAGTGTCAAGCTATCACTCAAAACATAGTCGACTTGGCCAAATACCGAAAAAGTCTCTGTCGTATTTTTGGCATCAAAACGCGGCAAGAAGGGACTTCCAAAAGCGGCAAACTTGAATGAACCGTAATAACTGTTCTCGATATCAAGATAGTACAGCCCGGCAATCCATCGCATAGCATCGTCCTCGCCAGTTAAACGTAGCTCCTGAGAGAGCTGATCTATATCTGCACCCGCTTCATAGGTTGCATGTTGGGTGACGCCATCATTGAGGTAGGTTGAATTTGTATTGTCAGTGTCTTCCCGATAGTCTTTTTCACTAGTGGTATAATCGCTAACAGAGGTCAAGCTAATTCCCGATTCGAAACTTTTCTCATAAATCGCAGTCATGCTTGATGACGAACGATCTACACCGCCATCAAAATCATAGGCCCCGGCGAAGACATCACCATCACCATCATCAATCCCTGCCAGGCGATCCGGGTCTCCTTCAAAGACACTTCCAAAATTGACCTGACCATCGTCAACGGTATCATCGAACCCAAAGATTCCATAGGAACTGTAACGGCAAGCCTCATCTTCTGGTGCAGTTGTACAAAAACGCCTATCGGCTATAGCTGTGTTGGGCCCGCTCGACGCAACAGTATGGAAAACCCCACCAGTTGCATCAATCTCAGTATGCTGGCCAATGAGCAGCAATGAGCTGGACTCATTGATATCGAAATTCAGCATCCCTCTGGATGATAAAGTGTCATCTGCGCGACCATTTTTTCCAACACGGTTCTCCATGTAGCCATCGTCTTTGTTGGAATAGACGGCCAATCTACCTTGAGTTGTATCGGTGAGAGAACCACTCAAAACACCACTTACACCTTGTTGACCGTACTCACCGAATGTTAAGTTGACGCCACCTTCAAATTCTTCTGTCGGTCTTTTGCTGATGAAATGCACTAAGCCACCGGTAGAATTGCGCCCATATAAAGTACCCTGAGGGCCGCGAAGTACCTCTATGCGGTCTATGTCGTAGGTTGGAATACCTGATGTCCCTGGTGATGAAATGTAAACTTCATCGCGATAAACTGCTATCGGCGCTTCCTGGCCCTCGGCAAAATCCGTTTGGCTAACACCACGAATAGAAAATAAAGCTAAATTTCCTGGATCACCCGTATTTGGAGTGGCGACAACACCGGGAGTTTGCGCGGCAACATCTAAACTATTCTTCCAGCCTAACGCCTCCATCTGATCACCGGTAAATGCTGCTATGGAAAGTCCGACGTTTTGAATATTTTGGTCTCGCTTCTGGGCTGTTACGACAACCTCCTCCAACATATTAGCGTAGGTAAAGCTTGGAATGGTGAGGGACACCGCCGCCGCAATAAGAGTCTTCTTCATTTTTTTCTCCTAATTGAATATTCTGGACTGCTGATAAGGCTGCTATGTTTTTAATCATTTTTTTACAGCCCTTGTTGACATACATCCTACTTATCAGACGACATTGGTGTTGCTAATATCGCCAGACTAATTAAGGATAAAAAATGTTGTGAGGTCTATCACATTTTTCCTGCGGATTGCATAATGTGACGGTCTACTACAATCGGGAGATATTGGGCAGCTGATCTCAATATCTATCTCTGGCCGTCAAGTAACGCGGTTTTTAGACGATCTGGTCCTAGAGCGGCAGCGACCTAGGACGATTACCTGCGACAACGGAACCGAATACACCAGTAAGGCGATGTCCGATCAATTAAATGGCAGGTTTAGAGTTACAAATAAATGAGACCAAAGCCCAACTAATTGACCAATAAACTCCTGCCGGGGGCACATTTGGGGGTACAAATAAAAATTTAAAATTAATACTCATTCATTATCAATAATTTAGAACTACTTAGTAGTTGACGCCGCCTCCACCAAAAAGTCGTAAACTGTTGAAATTATTACAGTTTATTGTGCAAATAGTCATTGTATTTCGCTGGTGAGATACATAGGTGAGATACAATGACTGTTTTTAACCCCTCATACCTTGTCCAATCCCGCCATGGCATCTGGTATTTCCAGATGCAGGTTCCGCCAAATTTCCGCAAAAATAACTCCAGAACACTGATTAGGCGATCTTTGAGAACTCGTGACCGTAATGTTGCACTGTCACGATCAAAGTTTTGGTATCTCAAAGTTGTTGAACTGGACTACGATCTTTCGAGTCTTAACTCCAGTGAGACGAGTAAGGGAAGCGATAAAGAACCTCCCTTCGGATACCCAAACCCTTATCCCTCATGTATTTGATTAATTGAATCCTCAGAGGAGGTATACAAAAGCATCTGGTAATACTGACTTCATTCCTTATGATTAAAATGATCAAATCTAATCATCGGAAACTGCAAAGACTCTATTAATGCCGCCTTTGCCACCAAAGAGGACTCTTTTCCATACCGACTATAGGTAATAGTTGATGATCCTTTATGCCCCAAAAGTTCGCTCACTCTGAATTCTTGCACATCATTCAATTGCTTAAAGTAGTTTGCAAAGGTATGACGAAACGAATGGAAGTCTTTCCTTATTTCTCCCTGTCCAACTCCGATATTCTTGCGGTAAGTACGATTGAACCACTTGGAAAAAGACTGCCCGTAACCCTCTGGTGATTCCTTTAGTTCTGGAAACAACTTTATTTCCTCACTACCTTTAACCAATTCAAGGAACGACAATTCATTGATGAGTGTAGAGTGAAGAGGGACTATTCTTGCAGATGATAAGTTCTTCAATCTTTTGCGACCATTGCGATTTATATCTATACACCATATCCCCTCGATCAAAACAATATCTGCCCTATCCAGTTGGCATAACTCATTCAACCGAGCGCCAGTAAATAGTGCGAGGAGTGGTATCCAAAAGTGAGCACTGCAACGATGCTTGCCCTTCAAATAGAAGTCATTATTAAAAATTGCTTCAAGGTCATGGCGTTTAAACTCTGACCTTAGTTCCGAGTCTACCCTTTCTTTTCTGATAACCCTGCGCAGTAGTAATGATAGGTTAGTCTGTGCGAGATCATTCTCAGACAACCACGAAAGAAATGATGCTGCCTTTACAAAATTATTACTGATTGTTGTACTACCCAAAAGGTCATTGGGTGGGATATTCATCTCCATCAATTGCTCAATAGTTTGTCCCGAATACTTGGATTTCTTGTTCCTGTTTGATGGCATTTTAAAGAGTATATTTTTATATCTGACGATATCTGCTTTGGTAATGTCATTTGATGGTGGATTACCTAATATTTCAGTAAGTAGAGAAAGTTTAGGTCGATAGTCTTTGTGCTCATTGGTGTAAGAGTGGGGATCTCGCCACCCCCTCTTTTTCTCAGATATAAAAGTTTCTATACATTCACTGAGACTTAGTGAAGATTTTTTGTCACTTTCCTTACTCGTCTCATTGGAATTAAGACTCGAAAGATCGTAGTCCAGTTCAACAACTTTGAGATACCAAAACTTTGATCGTGACAGTGCAACATTACGGTCACGAGTTCTCAAAGATCGCCTAATCAGTGTTCTGGAGTTATTTTTGCGGAAATTTGGCGGAACCTGCATCTGGAAATACCAGATGCCATGGTGGGATTGGACAAGGTATGAGGGGTTAAAAACAGTCATTGTATCTCACCTATGTATCTCACCAGCGAAATACAATGACTATTTGCACAATAAACTGTAATGATTTCAACAGTTTACGACTTATTGGTGGAGGCGGCGGGATTTGAACCCGCGTCCGCCAGTCCGCTGCCTGCGGCTCTACATGCTTAGTTCAGTCTTTAATTTTAGGGCGTTGCAACCCGACTGACAGGGCGCACAACGCACGATTTCGGTAAGTTTTTAGTGAATCTGCCCCGAACAAGCTTCATCACGATCTTATGAGATATGACGCCTGAGCGTTATCTCTCCCGAAGGATGTCAAACTCTGGACGCATAAGCACGGCTCCAGTCAGACGGCACTACACTGGGGTTTAAGCAGCTAGTGCGTAGTTGTCGTCGTTGGCAACTATAAGTTTGCGACTTTGGATTAACGAGATTGGTCACCATCTCGGCATGCACCGGAGGTTTTGTAACCGTCGTCGAATCCAAAACGCCCCCAGAGGTCGGCGATTCTAACACAGTCCTCAGCAACAGGGACTGACTTTGATCAAAACAATTTAACCGTCGAATTTGTATTGCTAATGACCTAGAATCAGCGGCTAATAAAAATAACCACAGGAAAGCAGCAATGCAAAGAGGTGAGTTTTCTTCAAGGCTGGCGTTTATTTTTGCCGCCTCTGGCTCTGCCGTTGGGCTGGGCAATATCTGGGGCTTCCCGACCAATGCTGCCGAGAATGGCGGTGCCGCTTTCTTGATTATGTATCTGGTTCTAGCGTTTTTGCTAGCCTACCCGGCAATGATGGCGGAGCTGATTATTGGTCGTCATACCCGCTCTAATATGGTCGGTGCACTGCAATCTATTTCCACAGGCCCAATTGCCAAAACTCTGGGTAGGTTGACGGGTATTGGCGGAATGCTGACCGCGGCTCTTATCCTTAGCTTTTACAGTATCGTAGCCGGTTGGATGCTGGCTTTTATGCTGGAGCCCTTATCACTGGTTGTGGGATTTGAGTCTGCAGGTAACTGGCTGACAGCCTTTAGCCTAGAACGCAATATTAGCTTTGCCGCTGTGTTTATTTTACTGACGGTGCTGATTATCAGTGCCGGTGTCGAGGCTGGCATTGAGAAGTGGTCAAGCCGCCTGATGCCGTCTCTATTTGTGTTGATGTTTGCGCTGATTTTCTATGTCTTAACTCAGGAGGGCGCCATTGAGGGCCTGAGACATTATCTGGTGCCGGACTTTTCCCAGATTACCGACCCCAAGCTTATTGTCAGTGCAATGGGTCAGGCATTTTTCTCTATGTCACTGGGTGTGGGTACCATGCTGGTTTACGGCTCTTATATTCGCGCCGATGAAAATCTCCCCACTGTCGGCGCTCTTGTCACACTAACTGACACCTCTGTGGCTTTTTTGGCCGGATTACTCGTGCTGCCGGCAATTTTTGTGGCGCAGAATCTGGGCGTCACTATCTATGCTGACAATGGCTCTCTGATTGCTGGTCCCGATTTAATCTTTCAGGTTTTGCCGGCGCTATTCAATGGTATGGGCAGTACAGGCCTGCTGGTAGGCCTAGCATTTTTTGTGCTGATGTCGATTGCAGCGGTCACATCATCGATCTCTATGCTGGAAGTGCCTGTGTCCTATGCGGTAGAGACCCATCAGGTCAATCGTCATAAGGCTACCTGGTTAGTAGGGGCGGCAGTATTTTCTGTGAGTACTATTATCTGCCTAAACTTCGACTCTCTGTTTGGGTTTGTTATTACTTTGACTACTGAGCGTGCGCAGCCATTATTAAGCATGATGCTGTGTATCTATGCTGGCTGGGTGTTCTATCGCAACAGTATTCTTGAGGAGGTTAGGCGCGGCAATCCCAATGTGGAGCAGGGCCTGTTCTGGAAGATCTGGCCTCTATATGTGAAGTTTTTCTGCCCGGCGCTGATTCTGCTGACTTTTGCCCAGGGACTTTGAGACTAGCGAAGTTGTTTCGGGCTACTCTAGAGTAGCCTGCTGTTCTTGGAAAACTGGCTGCGCAGAAATTCCATCTGGTCACCGAGAATACGATGACTATTAAGTAGCGCTAGATACTCTGCGTTATTAGGCTGAAATGGAAGCGCTACCAGCTGCATGTTCGCCTCTTCAGGCGTGCGATTAGCCTTGTGCTGATTGCACCTTCTGCAAGCCGCAACCACATTTTCCCAACGATCCTGACCGCCCCTCGAGGTGGGATAAATATGATCTCTGGTAAGCTGACTGCCGGGAAAGTCTCGGGCACAGTACATGCAGATATGGGCATCGCGGGCAAAAAGCGTAGGATTGTTTAGGGGATAGTTAGATCGCGGGCGCGCCAGCTGTTCACCGCCACAGGCGATAATACTGGGCACATCAATGACCGATCTCTGCCCGGAAGCTCTGCAGATACCCCCTCGCACCTTACAAACCCTATCCCCCAGGGTCCAGGACACTAGGTCTCGGGCATAGAGGCACACCGCGTCTTCCCAGTTAAGCCAGTCGATTGGCTGTCCGGCTAAATTAAGTCTGAGTATTCTTGTCTGCACTGAATGAACTCCTCTATCAACGAAAAAGCCCCATCGCATCTAGCGACAGGGCTCTTGGAATATGGTTAAGCGGATTTATAACAGGGGGAATAAAATCTCGCCAGGCCATTGCGGCCTCACGTAGGTCTGAAGGTTGTACCACTCTGGAGTTCTGATCTCTGAAGACTTGTTCTCCTAAATCAAGAGGGTTTATTTTGAACAGCCAATGGGGCTCTGTCAAATCTGGACCTGTAACCTAAGACCAACGAAAGGCCGGAAAACTCAATCAACAGATCAATTTAATAATGTTTTTGCCAGCAGCCTTAATCTGCAGCTAATCTGCATCATGGCAATTGACCCACATGCCTATGTTGGTTAGTGTGTTGCAGATAATTTCAGTCTTTTTACAGCGAGTTTTATTGTGACAAAAGAAAAAAAATCCCTAGACTTTGAAAAGCAGCTGGAGAGCCTGGAATCTCTGGTGGAAGCATTGGAAACCGGCAATCTCAGCCTTGAGGATTCTCTAAAGTCTTTTGAGCAGGGCATTAAGGTAGCTCGGGAATGCCAAGAGGCTCTAAAACAGGCTGAACAAAAAGTGGAACTGCTGACTCGCCAGGGCGGCGAACTGCTCAGCGAACCCTTTGAGCCCGGCGAATAAGGGCCCTGCATGACGCATGATCTGCCAGCGCTGCTGAATAAATACCGCTCAGAAGTCGATGCTCAGCTAGAGCAGAGTCTGCCTCTGGCCGAGGGGCCGGCAGAGTCTCTCTTTGAAGCCATGCGTTATGCGGTACTTAACGGCGGCAAGCGTATCCGTCCTGCCCTCTGTTTTGCGGCAGCCGATGCGCTGGGTGGTCATGATGAAAACACCGCCAAAGTTGCCGCCGCACTTGAGATGATTCACGCTTATTCGCTTATCCATGATGATCTCCCTGCTATGGATGACGACGATCTTCGCCGTGGCAAGCCCACCTGTCATCGAGAGTTCGATGAGGCTACCGCTATTCTTGCCGGAGATGGCCTGCAGTCACTTGCCTTTCAGCAGCTGACACAACTCCAGGGTTTGCCGGCGGACCAGGTGGTCAAGTTGGTGGCTATGCTGGCTAATTTGGCCGGCTGCAATGGCATGGTTGCCGGGCAAGCTATTGATCTGGCCGCTACCGGGCAGCCTCTGACTATTGAGCAGCTCAAGAATATGCACGCCCATAAAACTGGCGCCCTAATAGAGGCCAGCGTTTTGATGGGTGCGTTGGCGACTGGTCATGCAGACCAACAGCAGCTAGATGCCCTGCAAACCTATGCCCAGGCCATTGGTCTGGCCTTTCAGATTCAAGATGATATTCTGGATGTGGAGAGCTCTACGGAACAGCTGGGCAAGCAACAGGGTTCAGATATAGCCAACCACAAGTCAACCTATACCTCCATTCTCGGCCTGGAGCAGGCTCGCAGTCAGGCTGCTGAGATGTACCAACAAAGCATAGACAGTTTGGCTCTGTTTGCTGATCAGGCAGAGCCCCTGCGTGGCATAGCGCGGTTTATTGTTAACCGGGCTTATTAACAGATTTAATTGGTGTAAAATTTCCACCCAGCATAAGATAAAAGACTCATGGCAAAAACATTTACGGATATCCCACTCAGCCGACCTGATACGCATTTATTGGACCTTATCAGTGCACCGGCAGACCTACGTCAACTGAATGACGAAGAGCTATTGACTGTCACCGACGAGCTGCGAGCTTATATGCTCTACTGCGTGGGCAAAACCGGCGGCCACTTTGGCGCTGGGCTGGGTGTGACGGAGCTAACTGTTGCCCTACACTATGTATTTAATACCCCCCATGATCGCCTGGTCTGGGATGTCGGGCATCAGACTTACCCCCATAAGATTTTAACTGGCCGCCGCGAGCAGATGCTTAGCATGCGTCAAAAGGATGGCCTGTCAGGCTTTCCCAAGCGTTCTGAAAGTGAATATGACACCTTTGGTGTTGGCCATTCCAGCACCTCCATTAGTGCTGCTCTGGGTATGGCTATGGCATCTAAGCAGATGGGTGAAGAGCGCCGTACTGTAGCGATTATGGGCGACGGGGCTATGACCGCAGGTATGGCTTTTGAGGCTATCAACCATGCTGCCCATGTGGATAAAAATCTACTGGTTGTGCTGAATGACAACCAGATGTCCATCTCTCGAAATTCTGGCGGCCTCTCGACCTACTTTGCCAAACTCTGGTCGAGTAAGTTTTATACCAATCTGCGTGAGAGCGGCAAGAAGGCCCTGCGCTCTCTACCCCAGGCCAAGAATTTTGTGCGCCGCACTGAAGAATATATGAAGAGCATGGTTTCGCCTGCAACCATTTTTGAGGAACTGGGCTTTTATTATATTGGCCTTGTTGATGGTCATGATCTGCCCATGTTGGTGGAGATTCTCAATAAGCTTAAAAATATCGATGGCCCTGTGCTGCTGCATATTATTACCCACAAAGGAAAAGGCTTTGAGCCTGCCGAGAATGATCCTGTGGGTTATCACGCACTCAATAAGATCGAACCCAAGCCCGCAGTGCAGACTGCCGTGGCGCAAAGTGCTGCGGCAAAGCCAGCCAGACCAAAATATCAAAAGGTCTTTGGAGACTGGCTGTGCGATATGGCAGAGAAAGACCAGCGCCTGGTCGGCATTACTCCGGCTATGGGCGAGGGCTCCGGTATGGCCGACTTTGCAGAGCGCTTTCCAGAGCGCTATGAAGATGTGGCCATTGCCGAGCAGCATGCAGTGACTCTGGCTGCCGGTATGGCCTGCGAGGGCGCCAAACCTGTAGTTGCTATCTACTCAACCTTTTTACAGCGCGGCTATGATCAGTTGATTCACGATGTTGCCCTGCAAAATCTTGATGTGCTGTTTGCTATGGATCGCGCCGGATTAGTCGGCGAAGACGGCGCCACCCATGCGGGAGCCTACGATATAAGCTATTTGCGCTGCATCCCTAATATGCTGGTGATGGTGCCATCGGACGAAAATGAAACCCGGCAGCTACTGTATACAGGGTTTATCCATCAGGGCCCTGCAGCAGTGCGCTATCCCAGAGGCACTGGTCCAGGCGCAGTTATTGAAAAAGCTATGACTGCAGTGCCGTTGGGCAAAGGCCTAGTGCGCCGCTCGGGTAGCCAGGTAGCGATTCTTAATTTTGGTACTACCCTGTCACCTGTCTTAGACGCTGCAGACCAACTCAATGCGACTGTGGCCGATATGCGTTTTGTAAAACCCATAGACCAGCAACTGATCCGTGAACTAGCCGCTAACCACCAGCTACTGGTCACCGTGGAGGAGAACAGCATAGCCGGCGGCGCTGGTGCCGCCGTCAGTGAATTCCTGGCGGAGGAAGGCATAGTGATGCCGGTAATGCATATAGGCTTGCCAGACAGGTTTATTGACCATGCCTCCCATAGTCAGCAGCTCAATAATGTAGGTCTGGACAGCGCGGGAATTTTACAGCGTATCGAACAGCGACTTGATACCTTGCAGCTGCCTAAAAAGGCTGCTCAACAACCCTAATCAGAGATCTGACCATGAAATTTTATGATTGCAAAACAGCACCAAGCCCGCGCCGCGTAAGAATATTTCTGGCCGAAAAAGGTATTGAAATAGAAACCATTCAGATCGATCTCTCAAAAGGCGAACAGTTTTCTGAGGCTTTTAAGAAGATTAGCCCGTTGGCGGAGGTGCCTCTGCTGGTGCTAGATGATGGCACTGTGCTCAGTCAGGTCAATGCGATCTGCCATTATCTGGAAGAGGTGTTCCCTGACAATCCACTCTGTGGCCGCAGCCCCGTAGAGCGCGCTCAGGTTGATATATTTAATCAGTTACTGCAAATGAATGGCTTTATGGCGGGTGCTGAGGCGTTTCGTAATTCCACGCCTGGCTTTAAGAATCGCGCCATGCCCGGACCACACAACTATAGCCAGATTCCGGAATTAGCCCAGCGAGGTTTGCTTAGATTAGATAATTTATTTGCTGATCTGGATGCCCATTTTGCCGACAATCAGTTTTTTATGGGTGACTATTATTCGATGGCAGATATCTCTGGCCTAACCATTATAGATTTTGCCAAATGGGTGAAAAAATCTATCCCTGAAAACTGCGTTAACCTGCAGCGCTGGTACGATCAGGTCAGTGATCGCCCCAGCGCGCAAGCTTAGGTAACTAGCCCAGGTTATAGGGCTCGCGTTTCGAGAGTAAAGCCCTTGGCTGTAGCCGTCACCTGGCGTCCATCACTGTAGGTCACTGTTATCGGCTGCGCCGAGAAGTTATACACCACGTAAGTCCTTTCGCCGTTTTCATCATCAAAGGCCAGTGCCCCCGGGTAGTCGGCTGTCAGATCACCTGTACCGGTTTTTAGATGGCCCAGCGCACTGAAGGTATGCAACCAGTGGTAGGTATGAGCTTTGGACTCCCCTGCCTCTGCCGCATAGTTGCTGCCAAGGGTATTGTAGTCTGCCAGTGCAGCACCAGCGTCGGTCATAGCCCAGAGGTTCCACCACAGATCAGTCCACTGATCGGCGCCCAAGCCTGAGGGCTTGCCATTGGCCGACTCGGTCATACCCAGACTGACATAGTCCTGCATATAGTCTGCATACTGGCCCACATAGAGAATAAGCGGGTTGGAGGGCAGACCCTGAATACCCAGAATATGGGCATACTTGGGACTAAACCAGGTAGAGAAATCCGCACCACTACCCCAGATAATAGAGGTGGTGATCTTGTCGTAGCCAGCCGGGAAGTTGTCGTAGTCCGATCCCAGGTTGTTGTAACCATCGATATTGTTCCAGTACTGCCAGAACGCTGCGGAAGTAGAAGCATGCATATACATGCCTTTATCGACTAAATCATCCTGTCCGGTGGCAAGACCATAGAGCACTATTGCGCCATAGGCATTGGCCGCTTCTGAGGTTGACTCATTGTTGTTGCCCTGAACCGCATCACCTTTGCCATCCGCCCAAGAGAAACCATTAGCTGGGTCGAAGTTACGCATTTTGGGGAACATCTCTTCACTGTCATCACCGGCATAATCGCGGATCAGCAGTTCGATCATGGGCCCATACTGATCAGCACCACACCAGTCTACATCGACACGGCAGATCTCTGCTGCTGCACGCACGAAGTAACCATAGTGGAAGTGATGGTCGGCCATACGTTGATGGGATCCGTAAGCCTCTTCAATACCAAACAGTGCATCCCAGGTTTCGTCGTAGACGAAATACTTATTGATATCCAGATTGCCATCGGTCTCTGCGGTAAACCAGTCAGCCAGTTCAACCTTGAGCCAATCAATCAATACGCCAGCTTCGGTATCCATGCCAATAGACTGCGCCAGAGCTGCTGTTTCAGCAACCTTGCCGTAGGCCTTGCCGGACCAATAGGTATCGGTAGAGTTAATCCAAACCGACTCACCCGCATTCACAAAGGTGCTAACCAGAGACTCTAAGGTGTCCTGATCATAGGTGTTTTCAATAGCAGGCATGGTTGGCAAAACACCCGTAAATGGCAGCTCATAACTAAAGCCTTGAGTTTCACTGAACTTGATCATGCCTCTGGCACTGCGAATCTTATATTGCGAAGTCGCCTGCGAAGAGTTTTTCCAATGCAGTGGGTGCATGCCCACTATGGTATCTACCGCTTCACCCTGAGCATCCACATACTGGTGATTGACAGTAACCATGTTGGTGGTGCGATCAACGCTGTAGTCAATATTGACTGCTGCCACAAGGTTGCGCGCGCGCTCAGCAAAAAAGTTACTCATGCTATTGCTGGGGTCACCTTCAATAGTCGGCAGGTAGCTCAGTGTAAATTCCTTTGAGGCATTGCTAATCGTAATCTCATCACTTGAAACATTTTCGTAGGTAGTCACACCTTCGCCGCTAATCAGAATATTGTTGCGAATACCGGCTACGTAGGTCCAGACACCCAAATGGTTCTGCTGGTTATAAAAAATGCCTTTCTCGCCGCTGTCGGTACGCAATGTGCGCAACAGCGCCTCACCCTCATACAGCTTGAAATAGACATAGGGAGAACCATGCACAAAGGTAGCGTCCATAACCGCTGTGCTGCCCGATTTCCACTGCACGGTTACTGAACCATCACTGTGGTCTTTTAGATAGGCATCCATATTGCTGTGTTGAGAGTTGGCAATAGCGACGCCCTCAAACACCTCATCGAAGGGTACCGGCCCCTCATATCTCGGGAAGTTTCCGTAGGTTTTAAAGCCACCGGGAATACCATTGATACGGGCACCTGTTGGGCTGATTCTCGCTCGGATAGGGTCTGGCGTGAGGTACGCCGCACCGCCATCTCGCATTTCACCAACAAAACCGACTGAGCCCCACCACTTGTGGGTAGGCACGGGACGATCCAGGGCGTCACCGGTTAACTGAGGATAAAGTTTAGTAGGAGTACCGGTGGGGATACGGGTGTTTTCATTACAGGCTGCAATCGCCGGCTCGACAACGCCAGCATTGTAAATCCAGTTGCCGTAGTCGACCGCGCATCTGTAACTCGCCAGATTGAAGGTATCGGAAATACTACCGGCACCATAGGGAAGAATTTCATAGCTCGATGAACTTGGTGGAAGCACAGGACCTGAGCCTCCAGTAGGTGGCTCAGCGCCATCGGCAATCCCGGTAAATCGGACGTTATCCAGCAAGAACACCGTGCCGGCTGCATCAGTAGCCCAGATCACAAGACCGGTGTCTACTGAGGACAGCGCTAAACCAGTAGCGGATAATGAGGACATAGAGATACTGACTGATTCCCAGCCCGAACTGCCTTTACTGCCAAGCGCTTGATCACCTGATGTACAGGGGTACACACAGTCCAGTTTCATGGTGATCTTGCTGTCGCCGCTGACAACCTTGATATCAAACTCAATGGCACCGGCAGAGTAATCGGCCAGATTGACTGGCTGTGATGCCTTGAAGAATAGGCCTGCCATATTACCTGCGGCCGAATGGGACACCTGCAGAACATCGCCACGCTCGGCATCGGTTACAACTTCCCAGCCTATGCTTGGGCAACCTGCACCGCCATCTTGATTACACTCAGCCCAGCCTATTGCGGAGTCAAATGCGTTGATACCTGCATCCCAGATAGAGCCTACACCGCCATCTTTGAAAACGACCAGATCGCCATTATCCAACGCAGCATCTGATTCCTCGGACCTTGTTGCGTCCAGAGGGAAGAAGTCATCTCCATCAGCAACACCGTCGCCATCATCATCTGTATCTGCGTTGTTGCCTATCTCATCACCATCTGTATCCAGAGTCTCGGTGCTATCAAAGGGGAAGGCATCACTAAGATCTTCAACACCATCATTGTCGTTGTCCAGATCAGTATTGTTGCCTACTCCATCTTCATCAAAGTCTTCAGATTCAGTGGGGTTCAGTGGAAAGGCGTCCAGACCATCTGCAACGCCGTCATTATCGTCGTCTTGGTCTGCATTGTTGCCAATTTGATCGGCATCGCTATCCAGTGACTCAGTGGCATCCAGTGGAAATGCATCTGAGCCGTCAGCAACACCATCACCGTCGTCGTCAGTATCCAACAGATTGCTGATGCCATCACTGTCGGTATCTACCTGGGCATTATAGAAGTCACTGTCGCCAAAGAGATTGCTCACAGCAGTCTCAGCGACAAAGTCAACCAAACTGGACACGCCGGACACTACGTCTGCAACTTCAGTTAACAATGTAGTCTGGGCGGCCTGAACAAACTCTGCGGCAGCATCTGAGGTGGGGTCTGCGCTATCATCGGCCAATAACGTATTGATATCGGCTATATTCTCAGCCACCGCGTCAACAACCAGTGCTGAAACTGCTGATGTGTCGGGTAGTGATGCGGTGACCACGGCGATAAGCTCACTGGTTGACTCCAGGTTTATGGCACCGTTAGTCGTGATTTGTGAGGCCAATGCGTCGGCTGCATTTTCAGCTAAGCCGCGCAACTCTTCCTGAGTGCTCACCTGACCCAGAGACTGCACTGTCGTCATAATCAGTGCTATCTGTTGGTTGATGCGCTGCAATGCTTTGGCATCATCATTATTGGCCTCAGCCAGAGCCCATATATCCATAGCCAGAAAGTCATCGAGGCTGCCATTAATACCTAGCGCAGCAAGCACGGCGGCCTTGGCTTCATCACCATCGACACCGGCAATGACCGAGCTGATCGGCGAGATAGTAATGACCTGGGCGAGATCAGAAGGCAGATCAGCAATTAATGCCAGATCAGCCAGTTCAATATTGGTGGCAATATCTGTACCACCCAGAGCAACCAGGCGAGCTGCTACATCTGCACCAGGCTCAGGCAGTGCATAATAACCCTGGTCATCAGCGGTTGCTGTTGGCTCATTGGCATCGGCGATCAGGTTATTGTTTAAATCGAGGAAAACTGTACTGCCAGACAGGGGGCCATCGACTACACGACCTTCAACTGCGTTACTGACACTAACGACCAACTGCGCCGTATCTGTGGCACCGGCGCTATCAGCCAGCTGCACAGTAAACTCGTAACTGTTGTTGCTATCTGTATCTTCAGGCATCTCGAAATCAGGCGCGCTAATAAAGCTGATCTCCCCTGACGCTGAAATAGCAAACAGAGCGCTGTCACCGCCAGAGATACTATAGCTCAGGCTTTGATTCTCAGGATCTGAACCACTGGCCACAGTGACATCAGTCAAACCTTCAAGAACAGACAGCTGCGTGTCAACTGTCAATGAAGGAGCCTGGTTGGTAGCTACAGGCGGAGCCACCGGTGCACTGCCGCCACCTCCGCCGCCACAGGCTGAGAGAGTTACTAGGCAGATAGCTGACGCCAGTAGATTGGAAGTAGACTTCATGGATTTACCCTTTAAATTTGGAATTATTATTTTGGTGATAAAACTTGGTAGCGATTACAACGCATCTAACTGCTTATTGTCAGGCTTAATCAGCTAAAAGCACCTATTGGCGAGACCAATGGGCCTATGGCAACAATTCAGGCTAAAAAAAAGGCCCCTAGATAGGGGCCTTTTCATCACTCGATTAACGATTTGTTTTTAGAGTGATCCTGGAATTGCCCAGTTGGCATACCAGGGTGTCTCACCTTCTTTAACTGCACCGATAAAATCGGTTGCGTCGAAGCTAAAGGATGAACCATTGTCCTGAGCTGCAATTGGCTCCGCTGTTACTGAGGCAGCAGCGTTGGTAATTGCATAATCAGCGTCGAGAACCACTGCTTCGAGAATCACAGAGTCAGTGCTGATTGGCTCTTCATGGCTAAATGGCACACCTGAGGTGTCACACATGAAGTTTCTCAGGGTGATCGGAGTATCGATCTTAGCTGTTGTGCTATCACTATCGTGATCAGAGTCATCAATCCGAGCACAGGTCGCATCATAGCCAGTTACCGCTGAGTTATGGATCGCTGCAGTTACAGAGCCACGCAAACGCATGCCACGCTCGCCCGCACTATTTGCCGCATCGCCACCAATAATGGTTACGTTGGCAATAACACCGGCAGTTTCTGGCGTGTAGTCATCATCAGACGAGTTTAGCTCAATACCACGTGGATCATTTGAACCTACTGGAGTAGCACCAGGCGTCTGGTTCTTGATGATCAATGCATACTGAATGTTACCCTGATAGCCTTCATCGAAATCGATATCATCGTCGTCATTGTTGGTTAGCAGCGCATGCTTAACGTTAACTGTACCACCAAACCATTCGATACCATCGTCCTGGTTACCATGAACCTGAACATAGTCGACTAGTGTCTCGTGACCAACACCCTGCAGGGTAAGACCGTTGATTTCGTTGTTGGGACCAGCAATCAAGCCGCCTTCTGCGATTCGTACAAAGCGAATAATACCGCTGTCATCGTCAGCCAGCGCACCGCCATATTCCTGAACAAAGTCACCGCCTTCGCCCAAAACGTTACACCAGTTCTCACCATCGGCGAAACATGCACCAGTGCCGCCTTGACCGTACTGAGGTGCGAAGCCCTGAATAACAACACCGCCCCATTCACCCATACCATCGTAGTCGGGATCTATAGAGCTAAAGGTGATTGGGCTGCTCGCTGAACCGTTGGCAATAAGCTTAGAGCCGCGGGTTACCAGCAGTACACCGTCAGCAAACGCCTTAACGTCAACACCAGCACGAACTGTTAGAGTGACACCAGTAGCCTGAATAGCGTCCATTTCTGCCTGTGAGGTAATTTCGACATTACCTGCACCTACCTGAACAACACCATCAAGACGGTATTCAACACCAGCAACCATGGTGTAATCCTGGTCTACAGTGCCAGTCAATGTACAAACAGTTTTTGAAGCATTGCAGCTAGCAAAACTAGCGTCCTGTGGTTCTTCTTCAATCGCGACTGAGTCTTCAATCGTCCAGCCTGCCCACCAGGGAGTAGCCTGTGATGGATCGACCGCACCGATAAAGTCAGTGGCTTCGAAGATGAACGAAGAGCCATTGTCTTGAGACGCTATGGCGGTTGGACCAGATAGAGAAGCAGAGGAATTTACAATTGCCAAATTCTCATCGAAGCTAATTCCCTCTTCGATAACAGACTCAGTTGAGATTGGCTCTTCTTTATTAAAGGCTTCACCAGCTGTATCACAAAGGAAGTTATTTAGTGTGATAGGCGTGTCTATTTTGGCTGTAGATGAATCATTATCATTATCTGAATCATCAATTCGAGCACAGGTTACATCGTAGCCAGTGACCGCTGAGTTATGGATCGCTGCCGTTACAGAGCCGCGCAAACGCATGCCAAACTCACCAGCACTGTTTGCTGCGTCGCCACCAATAATGGTTACGTTAGCGATGACACCAGCAGTCTCGGGCGTGTAGTCGTCGTCCGAAGAGTTGAGCTCAATGCCGCGTGGGTCGTTAGAACCTACAGGGGTAGCACCAGGTGTCTGGTTCTTAATAATCAGTGCATACTGGATGTTGCCCTGATAGCCTTCATCAAAATCAATGTCATCATCGTCGTTGTTTGTAAGAACGGCATACTTGACGTTAGCAGTACCACCAAACCATTCGATGCCATCGTCCTGGTTACCATGAACCTGAACATATGCTATCTCGGTGCCATGACCAACACCCTGCAGAGTCAGGCCGTTGATTTCGTTGTTTGGACCAGCGATCAAGCCGCCTTCAGCTATGCGCACATAACGGATAGTACCGCTGTCATCATTAGCTAGCGCACCACCGTATTCTTGAACAAAGTCACCGCCTTCACCCAGAACATTACACCAGTTTTCGCCAGCCTGGAAACATGCACCAGTGCCACCCTGACCATACTGAGGTGCGAAACCCTGAACAACGACCCCGCCCCATTCACCCATACCGCTGTAGTCATTATCGGCTAAGCTACTGAAAGTAATGGGGTCATTAGCAGTACCAGCAGCTTCAAGTTTAGAACCTCGGGTTACCAGTAGTACGCCGTCTGCAGCACCACGCACATCTGTGCCAGGCTGGATAGTTAATGTGACACCAGCAGCTTGGATAGCATCCATATCTGCCTGAGAAGTAATTTCAACATTACCTGCGCCCACCTGGACAACACCACTCAAAATATACTGTACATCTGACAGCATGGTGTAATCACTATCGACAGTACCTACGAGCGTGCCTACCGAACAGTCATCATTAAAGCCAACGAAGCTTGCTTCAGTTACTAAGGAGCACAGACCAGTAGGAGTATCTGTACTGTCGTCGCCGCCAGTGTTATCTGTAGTGTTTGTGTTGTTGACGCTGTTATCAATGTTATCGCCCTCAACATTGACAGTTATGTCTCCGGCTCTTTCTGAGCCACCGCAGCCTGTTAGCGCTAAGGACGCCAGCAGACCAGCCGCATAAAGTTTAGTTTTCATTTTTACCATCCTATACAAGTGTTATTAATTTGCTGTACTGCTAGTTGCTTTAACGTTAATTTCCTTTTACCTCTTACACAGGTCCATCGCGAGCCTGCGCTCGATCAAAACTGATAACTTAGAGATGCACTAATCGATGTCCCTACTTCATAGGATTCAATGACACGATCGTTTTGCGTATATGACACAGCTTCGTTAGTTATATTTTTGAGTTTGACTTTCAGTGACCAACGCTCTGAAAGCCCATTTTCATAATTCATATCTACAACGGCTCTTCCCGATTCGACAACTGGCCCCAAAGCGGCGCCACGAGCCACCCGGTAGATGCGGTCATCGAAGAAGTTGACCAGCAATGTGAGCTTCTGATCAGAGGGTATATGGTCATAGCCAACCTGGAGGTTAGCTAGGTACTCTGACTGGCCCTGTAGAGCGCGACCGGCAGAATCAGCACCCTCTAGCTGGAGCGATTTAGCTGCCAGACTCACGGCCGAATCAATATAGGAGACATTGCCACTAAGGAAGACTGAGTGATCATCTGTGTCAACCAGGGAGATACTGAAATCTATTTCTATACCATCCAGAACCGCAGAGTTTTGATTGCGGAACGTAATACCTGCGGCTGCCGAACCAGAGGCATCTGGAATAGCGCGCTCTATCGGGTTATCGATCTCCTTGCGGAACAGCGCCATCGAGGCACGATTGCTTTCACCAAAGTAATATTCCAGACGTAAGTCAAGATTATCTATTTGTGAAATCTGCAGATCTGGCGTACCGAAAATTGGATCATCAGTCTGTGGGTCATAGGACTGTGACTGCGATCGCTCGATCAGACCAGGATAAGATACGGTCTGGCTGTAACCCAGACGCAGCTGATACTCTTCCATCCCCCGCCAGGTAATATTGGCCGATGGATAAACGCCATCTGTCTCGAGCAAGCCATTGTTGGCCTGGTTATTGGGGTAGGTTATTTCCTGACTAAACTCTTCATAACGGGCACCAACGGTAACCAGCCAGTCACTGCCAAACTCATTTTGTAGCGTGGTGTAGTAAGCAATAACTTCTTCATTTGAACCGTAAGAGTCAGTAGACGCAGTAGCTGGACGCAGTCTAAAGGCGTCAGCAGCGATATTTTCGATAGATAGCAGAGCATTAACGCCATTGTCCGTGCTGAGGGAAATAGGGTCATCACCCATGCGCACACCAAAACGATACAGATCTACGGTGCGGCTCTTATCGGATACAAGTGCACCCAGCTTTACCGTCGCGTAGTTGGCGTCGCCCCACTCTCGCGATAATTTGTAGTCGAGACCAAAGTCATTGCTGGTCTCATTGAGATCTGACCAACGTCGCTCGACTGAAGAAATAGCCAGAGAGTCGTTCAGTGAGTAGTACTGCCGACGATCGGGCTCAACGCGGTCAGTTTCAGAGTAACCCAAACGCCAATCTAAAACGCTTTCAAAATTTTCGGTCTGGAAATCTTTGAAGCCGCTCAAACTCTGAGAAAAGAGCTGGCGCTGAACATATTCCAGGATAGTCGAATCCAGGGCATTGTCTTCAACGTTGATAGCCATATTCTGGCGAGTCACATCATCTGTTGAACGCAGCAAGGTTGTTTTAGAGAGAATTTCACCACTATCAAATTCATAACCTAGAACACCGTAGCCGGACAGAGACACGCTGTCCTTGGTGCGGTTATAAATGCCATTGAGACCGCCTGGATTAGTCAATGAGGCATCATTTCTGTATCCAGTGCTGCGGCCATATGAGCCTGAAAAATAGTACCCAAACTCACCATCACCTAGGTATAAACGGTCACCAAAGTCCGCATCTATACCCACATCCGGATCTGCGGTGGTGCTATTGATATCGTAGTCTGGGGTAAATGTCAGGAAATAGGCCATTGCCTCGGCTGGATGAGTACAGATATCAGCAAGGCTCGGGTCACAGATGGTCAGGCTGCGAGCGTCGTTTGTCGCCTCCAGAACACCACTGTGGATACTGCGCAGACCATTATCGTAGCCTAACCACTCGCGGTTACTATTGTTGTACTCCTGAATCGAATCACCAGTAAACTCTGTGTTAACGCCCATGGAAACGGCAATTGAGCCGGCCCTTTCATCAGGCAGTCCTTTGGTGTTGACCGCAATCGAACCACCGGTGGTGGAGGCCGGCTGGTCAGCGGAAAAAGATTTTTGCACCTCAATGCTGGCCACAATGTTAGAGGGGAAGAGATCCAACTGCACATCGCGACGCAGAGGATCTGTACTGGGCATCAAAATACCGTTGAAGTTTGTGCTTATATAACGGCCATCAAGCCCGCGGACATTCGCGTACTTGCCATCTGAGACACTGAGACCTGCGATGCGACCGATGGCTACAGCAACATCACTGTCACCAAAGCGCTCCAGCTGATCTGCATCCATGGCACTTACAATAGAAGAGGCATAGCGCTCAATGTTTTCCACACCTTCCGTCGGGTTGAACACACCTATGGTGACAACTTCTTCAAAAGAGGGTGTCGGCAGAGAAATTGAGCTGGCGCGTGAAGATGGGCGCTTGAGCAGTTTAAATCCAGCATATACTCCGAAATCTGCAAATACCCTTAAATCGCTGGCTGCAGGGGATCTATACCCTTCGCTGTACACTTCAACACTGTGGGATCCGCGCGGTACCTCAATAGAATAGACACCCTCGGCATTTGCCTCGGCTGTCAGGTTGAGAGCTGTCACCTCAACGGTTGCGCCTTCTAAAGGCAAACCAGACGGAGTGGTAACAACCCCAGTGATATAGCCTGTGGCCTTAGCGCCCGGCTCAAATACTCGATTGCGCACGACCGGCTCAATATCAGGGTCACGACTGAAAACCGCCGATATTTCTGCTTCGCCACCAGCAGGCATAGTGAAGCGGACAGGAATTGCCTGATCGTCATCAATCAGATAGAGCTTGTGAGAACCAGGTGATACCGACGCCTGAACCGCGCCCTTGCCATCGGTAACGCCAACGATTTCTCCATCGATAGCAACCTTAATGTGGCGCAGTGGCGACTCCTCAAGGAAGACTAGTACGAATGCGTCCTCTGCTGACGCCGCTGGGGCAATGAATGAAACCACCAAAGCTACCATCAAAAACCATTTTTTGGCCATCTCTCACTCAACCTCACGTAATTACAGTTAGAAAACACATATAGTGTGTAGCGACACCCTAGAGCGCCCCTTTGAACGGATAAGTTAGCAATGAAAAATGACGGTAGAATGTCTAATTAATGACAGATATATGACAATCAACTGCCGGAATGGCCGGCGCTTGATTTTGAGGTTACTACTTTTTATAGAGCAAAAAAAGGCCCCTGAGAAGGGGCCTTTTTATCTTAAAACGATCTGCTCTACTGATGGCGTATATCTTTGCCTTTAACTACATACACTATCTGCTCGCAGAGGTTTTTAGCATGATCACCGATGCGTTCAAGAGAGCGAATAACCCACAAAACATTAATCACCCTGCTTATACTGCGTGGATCTTCCATCATATAGGTAACCAGCTCTCGTAGCGCAGTTTTGTACTCTACATCTATCTGCACGTCTTCGTTCAATGTGCGCATCGCCGCATCCACATCAAATCGAGCAAATGCATCCAGGGCATTAGACAGCATGCCATTAACGGACTGACCCAAATGTCTTACCTCGGTGTAACCCTCTGAAGAGCCACCCTGCTCGGCAAGAATAATTGCATGATTGGCAATTTTCTTGGCCTCATCACCAATGCGCTCTAGATCATTGATAGCCTTGGTGACCATCATAATCAGCCGCAAGTCACTGGCAGCAGGCTGACGCCGCGCAATAATCAAAATACAGGCCTCGTCAATATCCAGCTCCATTTCATCAACCAGCTGTTCCTGTGCAATGACCTCTTCAGCCAACTTGCTATCGACTTCACTGACCGCACGAATCGCATTCTGCAGCTGCTGCTCGACCTTACCGCCCATTTCCATAAGACGGGTACGAATCTCTTCGAGCTCATCATCGAACTGCTTCATGATATGTTTTTCAAATGTCATCTTTGCCATGAAATTTCCTTTTTAAAGACCCGCTGAGGGCTCTGATTAGCCAAATCGACCCGTGATATAAGCTTCAGTTAGCTTATGGTCTGGCATGGTGAACACCTTCTCGGTCGAATTAACTTCCACTAACTTGCCCAGATGAAAGTAAGCGGTGCGATGTGAGACTCGAGCAGCCTGTTGCATACTGTGCGTCACAATAGCAATGGTAAAGTTTTGGCTGAGCTCCTCGATAAGCTCCTCAATTTTTGCTGTGGCAATAGGATCCAAGGCGGAGCAGGGCTCATCCATCAGAATCACTTCAGGACTAACAGCAATGGCGCGAGCAATACACAGACGCTGCTGCTGACCACCGGATAAACCAGTGCCAGGCTGATGCAGACGCTCTTTCACTTCTTCCCAGAGACCAGCTTTCTTTAAGCTGCCTTCAACGATCTCATCTAGATCAACTCTGCTGTCTGCCAAACCATGGATCTTTGGACCATAGGCCACATTCTCATAAATTGATTTGGGAAAAGGATTGGGCTTTTGGAACACCATACCCACCCGCGCGCGCAGCTCAACCACATCCAGTTTGGGAGCATAGAGGTTTTCGCCATCCATGCAAATATCACCCTCGACTCGACAGCCCTCTACGGTGTCATTCATACGGTTTAATGTACGCAAAAAAGTCGACTTGCCGCAGCCTGAAGGACCAATCATCGCCATTACTTCATTTTTAGCGATATCAATATTCACATCGTAAATCGCCTGTTTGCCACCGTAGTAGACATTGATATTACGCATGGTCATCTTGGCATTGTCGCTAAAGCTTTTACCTACAGTCTCGTGATGATCAGCTATGTCCAGACTCTGGGCGGGTTTGATCTGCGGCGGAACCGCCTTGCGAGTTTTAACTGCGGCTTCGTTAGCCTTGGGTGCTGCGGTTTTTGCCTGAGGCTTGGCCTTAGCTTTGCTAGCCGCCTCTGCTGACTTTTTGGCTGCTGACTTTGCAGCCGCCTTTACAGGCTTGGCTGTATCTGCTGGACTCATAATTTATTCCTGTTTACCAACGTCGCTCGAGACGCTTTCGCAGCCAAACGGCCGATGTATTCATAATAATCAAAAAGGTTAACAACACCATAATGGCTGCGGAGGTCTTTTCAATAAAGGCTCTCTCCGGGCTGTCGGCCCAGAGGAAAATTTGCACTGGCAGTACGGTAGCCGGATCTGTAAAGCTACCCGGAACATCAACAATAAACGCAATCATGCCAATCATCAGCAGTGGCGCCGTTTCTCCCAGCGCCTGAGCCATACCAATAATTGCACCGGTGAGCATCCCAGGCAGGGCCAGAGGCAGTACATGGTGCAACACCATCTGATACTTGGAGGCGCCCATTCCCAGGGCTGCCTCACGGATTGAGGGTGGCACCGACTTAATGGCGGCACGGCTGGTAATAATAACGGTCGGCAGGGTCATTAATGTGAGCACCAGACCGCCGACAATGGGCACAGATCTGGGTATATGGAAAAAGTTAATAAAGATTGCCAGACCCAGCAGACCAAAAATAATCGAAGGCACTGCGGCCAGATTATTAATATTGACCTCAATAAAGTCGGTCCATTTATTTTTAGGCGCAAACTCTTCCAGATAAATAGCCGCCGAAACACCAATAGGGAAAGACAACATTAGAGTCAGCACCAGTGTCAGTAGTGAACCCATCACCGCACCGCGAATACCGGCCTGCTCTGGCTCACGGGAATCGCCGCGGGTAAACAGATTGCTGTTTAGCTGCAGGCGAATTAGCCTCTGCTCATGCAACTGGTCTATCCAAGCCACCTGTTTATCAGACAGGCGCGCGGCATAGGGCTCGCCATCAAGCCAGGACTTGTAGTAGGTGTCTATATCATCATCAGCCAATAGCCAGATGGACTCGGTTGTATTGAGTAGCTGTGGGTTGGCCAGCAGATGGTCTTTTAAATCAAACCCGGCACCATTGCTGAGCAGCCCATAAAGTCGACGTTTATCCCTGCGCCCTGAGACATCGGTAAATTTTGCCCGCAGCGCAACCTTGGGCAAGGCATCCCAGTTGCCCCTCATCAGTTGCTCTGGATCAGATAGATTCTCAATGCCAAGCAGATCCTGATCATAGCCGACATCGAGCTTGATGTACGTCGCCTGAAATGCCCCATGCCCTTTGCCGATAATATCGACAAATAGAACGGCAACCGCCGCCAAACCTATAAATATAGCCACGCGGCCATACCATCGAAACCTGGCCTCAGCGCGATTACGGCGAGTCAGGGAGCGCTTTATTTTGGATAAATTATCCGCTGACTTATTCATACTGTTCTCGATATTTCTTAACAATGTGCAGAGCAAAGATATTCAGCAACAGGGTAACAATAAACAGCATCAAACCCAGAGCGAAGGCAGCCAGGGTTTTTGGGCTATCAAATTCCTGGTCGCCAGTTAATAACGTAACTATCTGCACTGTTACAGTGGTCACTGAATCCAGGGGGTTGGCTGTTAGTTTGGCCGCCATACCAGCCGCCATAACAACAATCATGGTCTCGCCAATCGCCCGGGATACCGCCAGCATAATACCGCCAACAATGCCCGGCAGTGCTGCAGGAATAACGACGCGGCGCACGGTCTCTGAATGGGTGGCACCCATTGCCAGTGAGCCATCACGCATCGATTGTGGCACGGCGGTAATCACATCATCAGCCAATGATGAGATAAAGGGAATGATCATAATACCCATTACGCCACCAGCCGCCAGCGCACTCTCGGAAGACACCGTCAGTCCAAAGCTACTGCCGAGATCGCGCAAATAGGGTGCTACGGTCAGGGCCGCAAAAAAACCATAGACCACGGTTGGAATACCCGCCAGCACCTCGAGTGCCGGCTTGGCAACTGTGCGAATTCTTTTGCTGGCATACTCGGCCAAATAGATCGCAGACATCAGACCAATCGGCACTGCCACCACCATAGCTACTGCAGATACCAGCAGAGTGCCAACAAATAATGGCACAGCCCCAAAGCTACCTGAGGAACCCACCTGGTCTTCGCGAATAGCAGTCTGTGGGCTCCATTCCAGCCCAAAGACAAAGTCAGCCACAGGAACAGAGCGGAAAAACTGGATGGACTCAAAGAGGACCGAGAGCACTATGCCCAATGTGGTAAAAATAGCCAGACAGGCACAGGCCAGCAGTAGATTCTGCATGACTTTTTCAACTGCTGGGCGAGCTCGGAAGCCCGAAGCCACTCTGCTTAGGCCCAAAAACAGCCCGGCTGCCGAGAACACCAGCGCCAGGGATGTCAAGGACCAGCGCGATATCTGCCGTAAGGAAGTCATATGATCAGCTGCAGCAAGCAGTGCGCCGTTCTGCCCGGTGCGCGGCAGCACGCCATCGGCAAGATTGCCAATTTTATTTAACAGCAGGTTGTAACTGGCGGTATCTGATGGCGCTATATCGGCGGCGACCGCGCCTATCACCATGCTATTAATTACCAGCTCATCAAATATGGCCCACAGGGCCAGCAGGATCAACGACGGCAGCGCGCACCAGAATGCGGTATGCATCCCATAGTACGAGGGCAGAGAATGAAGCTTGCGAATACCACCCAGAGGGGCAGCAATTGCAAAAGAGCGTCCGCGGCCCAGGTAAAAGGCCAGTGCACCAAAGCCAAAGAGCAAAATTAGTATATTAGTCGCTTGCATGTGGCTGGCGTTGTCCCTCAGAGATAGAAAAGCCCGGCTCATCGAGCCGGGCAGTACTGTGACAAAATAGCCGCATTATTTCAATGCTTCATTACCTGTCATTGGCGTTAAAGAGCGAGTATTTTTTGCCATAGCCTTGCGCTCTTCAAGCGGCAGGGGGATCATGCCTTTTTCGGCCAGATAGCCATCTTCACCCCAGGCGCGCTCACTGGTGAACTCATTGAGGTAACCTTCAATACCTGGCACAACACCCACATGGGCTTTCTTCACATAGAAGTAGAGTGGGCGTGAAATTGGGTACGACTTATCGGCAATTGACTCAAAGGTTGGCTCAATAGATTCAATATTTGCACCCTGTACCTTATCGGCGTTTTGATCCAGGAAACTGAAGCCGAAGATACCCAGTGCTGCTGGGTTTGCCTGCAGCTTCTGGACAATCAGATTGTCATTTTCACCTGCTTCAATGTAGGCGCCATCTTCGCGGATAGTGTGGCAGAGAGCCTTGTAAGCATTCTTGTCGGCTTTCTTCATCGCATTTATCCAGGCAAACTTCTTACAGCCGCCTTCCAGGGCCAACTCAGCAAATGCATCGCGAGTACCAGAGGTCGGGGGAGGCCCAAGTACTTCGATTGGTGTATCTGGCAATGCTGGGTTGACCTGCTTCCAAGTCGTGAAAGGATTATCTATAAGCTCACCCTCTGCTGCACCTGGTACCTGGGCAGCCAGGGCCAAAAAAATATCTTTGCGGCTCAGCTCGATAGGCGCTGATTCAACTGAGTTAGCAATAACAATACCGTCATAGCCAACCTGAACTTCAATGACTTCCTTGACGCCATTTGTCTGACATTTCTTAAACTCACTGCTCTTCATGCGTCTTGAGGAGTTAGTAATATCCGGATAGTTAGTGCCAACGCCGGAGCAGAATAACTTCATGCCACCACCGGAACCGGTTGATTCGATTTTGGGCGTCAGTTTTCCACTGGCGCGGCCATAGCGTTCAGCCACGACGGTTGAAAAGGGATATACGGTTGAAGATCCTACTACTTCTATTGACTCACGAGCCATAGAAGAGGTTGCACTGATCGAAGCCATAGCAAAAATAACGGCTGGAATAAATTTAAGTTGGGTCATAAGAACCTCCAAGAGCTGGCACAAAGATGTGCTATTAATTGATTCGGTTTTAGTACAAGAGCACTGTATTAAAGTTATGTGACAGAAATATGACAATTAAGCCTGAACAAATAAATTCCAGTAGATTTAAGCCTGTCATATTAATGTCATATTTATTTCATATATTAGTCATGTTGCTGTCATATTTCTGCAACCTAAATTGGGGTAAAGCCCATTGAATTAAACTTTTGGGGATTCAACATGAACAAACTAGCACTTTCAGCTGCTGTAGCCGCCGCGGTTGGGCTGGCGTCAAATAGCTTTGCCGATGGCCCGATTGATGGCACTATTTATGGCAAGATTAATGTCTCTGTGGTCAATACAGATGAGAACTCATCTGATAAATGGAAACTTAATAGCAATGCATCGCGTCTGGGTGTTAAGGGTAAAACCAAGATTACCGACGGGCTGTATGCTGTATATAAAGCAGAATTTGAAATCTGTGTGGATGATGGCGACTGCAAAGGCCAGACGTTTACCCAGCGAAATATTATGGGCGGTATCAGAGGCAGCTTTGGTACGGTTTGGGCAGGCAAGCACGACTCACCTACCAAACTGGCACAGAAAAAGATCGATTTATTTAATGATCTAGAAGGTGATATCAAAAATACCTTCGAGGGCGAGAACCGCGTTTCCAATATTATTGCTTACACCAGCCCCACAGTAAGTGGATTCTCTGGCACTGTTGCAATGATTCCCGGTGAAGGCGCAGATGTTGATGGCGATGGCATTGATGATACTGGTCTTAGCGATGGCGTATCCTATTCACTGAGCTACAACAAAGATAACCTCTATCTTGCAGTGGCCGGCGATCAGGATGTAGATAGCCAGGATCTGGTGCGTATGGTTATGCAGTACAAAATGGACAATCTAAAACTGGGTGCCATGTACCAGCAAAACGAAGATAATCAGGGTACCAAGGATGAGTCTGGCTTTTTTGTAAGTGCCGCTTACAAAATGGATAAGACGACATTAAAAGCCCAGTATGGCTTTATTGAAGATGATGTAGATGGTGATGAAGAGGAAACACTGTCTCTGGGTGCTGATTACAAGCTGAGCAAAAACACCAAAGCTTATATTTTCTACACAGATAATACTGATTCTGAGGTAGATTCAGCGGACGATGAAGCCAGCTCATTTGGTGTTGGTATGGAACACAAGTTCTAAGCATTAGCCTGTGGATTTAGGTTAAGATTTAGTTCAGTTCTATTAAAAAGGGCGCTTTGGCGCCCTTTTTAACATAAGGTGATAATGATGAATTCCACAGATGCAAAACTATGGTCTGGCGCTTTTTTATCGGTCGCAATGTTGCTCTCAGGGGCCGCCAACAGTAGCTGTGACTTTGATACTGATGATGCAGACGGGCCGGATTTTCTCGACAAGATTATTCAATGTGAGAAGCAACAGGGCTCCCGCGATAAAAGCGCAAAGACTTCCAGAGCCAATAACTCAGCCCAGATTACAAAGCTCTATGGCGATGGTTCACTTACCGCCTCGGGCATTATTGAGCGCCCTGTGGCCGCGGCTGGAACTCTGAACCACCATGCCAACCAAAGCTTTGTGGCACGCCAGCCCTACTCTCTGCGGCCAGAGGCTAAATTCGAAGAGTCAGTCACCATAGCGATTCAGAAGCTGCATCTCGAAATGGCCCATTATTGTGCCAGAGGCTGGGATATGCAGCGCCAATGGACAGAGCCCAATGGTCAGCAGCAGGGTGATTTTTTTCTACACTATCAGTTTCGCTGCGCTGGAACCTAGCAGAGCATCACCCAGCTAATCAGTTCCAACGGGGAAGCTACAGATAAACTCAGCGCCCTGTCCCAGGCGGCTATTGATCTGTAACTCACCCCCGCAGCTGGTCACTGCATGTTTAACAATGGCCAGACCCAGTCCACTTCCACCGGTGTCGGAGTTGCGACTGTTATCTCCGCGATAGAAACGCTCGGTCAGTCTGGGTATTTCCAGAGGGTCTAATCCCACTCCATCATCGGCAATAGTGATGGACACAGCATCACCGAGCTCAGTTACACAAATATCAATAGCCGCACCCTGTGGGTTGTGGCGCACCGCATTAAATACCAGATTACCCAGGGCGCTGCGCAGACCGCTGGATTCAACACTGAGGCTGAGCCCCTCAGGGCAGTCCAGTTGCAGGCTATGTCTTCCGCCGCTGAGCTGCTGGGCTTCAAGAATAATCTCAGATAATAGACCGAACAAATTCGTGGGCTGGTAGTTTTGCTGCCCGTCTTGCTCTCGATTGCCCTGAGCCTCGGCTCCTTCAAAACGGGACAGCAAAATCAAGTCATCGGCCAGTGACTGCATACGATTGACCTGAGTTGCCATCTGCTCAAAGGCTCGGTCGACTGTGGCTGTGTTATTGGGCAGATCCTGCAATGTCTCAATATAGCCGCGGATGACCGTCAATGGGGTGCGCAATTCATGGGATATATTGCCTACAAACTCTTTGCGCACCGTCTCAAGATTGTCTATGCGGGTTATATCGGCAATAACCAGCACAATCTCGTTATCGCCAAAATGAGACGCGGTAAATTCCAGCAGCCTGCCCTCATAGCTGGAGGATGGCATCTGAATGCTGCCGACAAATTCAGGCTGATGGATATAGCCGACGAACTCCGGGTCGCGAATTAAATTGATAATGGCGCCGCCTCTGTCCGAGGACCTTAAACCCAACAACTTCTTGGCCGAACTATTCCACCAGTCAAGTGTAAGGTCACTGCGCAGCACCAGAACACCCTCTTCCAAAGCCTCGGTAACCCGAGTGACCCGTTTGATGGTACGGCGCATCTTTTCAAGGGCACGACGATGACGGCGACGCTGGCGATTGAGGGTATCGCTGATTTCACCCCAGACGCCGCCGGCATCAGGGGGAATACCCCGCATTCCTTCGTCTATCCAGGTAAATAATTTGGAGATAATGCTGAAGGTCCAGAGCAGATAGCCGCCTACACCTATAAGAATGACTTCAAGGGTGTAGCCCAGACTCCAGCCAAAGAACAGGGTAAACAGCCCTACCAGAACTATACGCCATATCTCTGTAGACATTCCTGGTCGCAATGGATCTGACCTCTTTTAAGTGCATGATCAACTGCACTTAAAATTATGCAGTCTGTACCTGTGTCGAGAAACGATACCCGGCTCCGCGCACAGTCTGCACATAGTTGTCATGGCCTGCAACCGAAATTGCTTTGCGCAAACGGCGAATATGAACATCCACCGTGCGCTCATCCAGATAGACATTGCCACCCCAGACATAGTCCAGAATCTGATTTCTGGAGTAGACTCGCTCCTGATGGGTGAGAAAAAATTGCAGCAACCGGTATTCTGTAGGCCCTAAATTAATCGGTTGGCCACCAATATTGACGCGATGTCCAATAGGATCAAAGACCATTTCTCCCACATGAATGGGATCTTTGAGATCTTCCCGGCCAATACGGCGCAGCACCGCCTTGACCCTGGAGATAAGCTCGCGGGGAGAAAAAGGCTTGGCGATAAAGTCATCTGCGCCCGCATCCAGCCCGGATATCTTGCTGTCCTCCTCAGCTTTGGCGGTCAGCATAATCACCGGTACCTTTTCAGTCAGCTCATCGCGCTTGAGGCGACGCAGCAGTTCCAGACCGGTTGTACCGGGCATCATCCAGTCCAGGAGAACCAGATCCGGATGGCGGTCAATAATAATGGCATGGGCCTGCTGGGCATTTTCCGCCTGCAGCACATTATAGTCCGCGGCCTCTAGCGCAATACTGAGCATGTCTCTAATCGCCGCTTCGTCATCGACCAGCAAGATTGTATGCTTGGGCATATTAGTGGTCTCTTTTTTCATCTTTAGATACCCCATTAAATGACTGTGACATGACAAAAATATGACAGAAGCATTAGGCCAGTGCATCTTTTGTTTGTCTATTCGATATTTGTGGGCTGTTCACGCATAATGGCGGCTTCATTACCCACTGGAAATATTTAGCATGACTATCAAAGAGAACAGCGCCGTAAGCTTTCACTACACTCTAACTGATGATGACGGGCAACAGCTCGACAGCTCAGCTGGCAAAGAGCCGCTGGCCTATCTGCATGGCGCCGGAAATATTATCCCCGGCCTAGAAAATGCACTTACCGGCAAAGCTGTAGGCGATAGCATGAGCGTTGCTGTTAATGCCGCTGAAGGCTATGGTGAAACCCAAAAAGAGCTTATACAAGATGTGCCACGGAGCTCTTTTCAGGGTGTGGACGTGATTGAAGTAGGCATGCAGTTTGAGGCTCAAACAGGCCAGGGCGGCTCAGTCCCGGTGACCGTAACTGCAGTTACCGACGAAATTGTAACCGTCGATGGCAATCATCCGCTGGCAGGCAAAAACCTAAACTTTGATGTCAGCATCGAAGATGTACGCGACGCCACAGAAGAAGAGATCGAGCATGGTCATGTGCACGGTCCCGGCGGACACCAACACTAGGAGAGATTCCTAGCTGGAAGCCAAAAAAAAGGCCACCTAAGGGTGGCCAAATGGGGGAGAGTGGGGATAAATAGCTTCTAGAAACCCTAGTCAAAGACAGGAAATATCTCGCTGATCGCTATGCAGGTGCCCAGGCCACAACCAATGCCAGTGCTGACCCAGATATCAGAGCCATAGGCAAATAACCCAATTGATGCGCCAAACAAAGTGCCAATGGCAATGGTAGATAGGCAGGCAAAACTAAACAAATTCATGATTCCTTTCCTCTTGATTCGCTGATTGAAGTCCCTTGCTTAACAATTGCTGTCGTTCATCGAATTGATGCTCATAGTTATAGACCTGTGAGCAGAGCTATTCTTTCGATGTGGTCGCATATAACAGGTTAGCCAGTTCTCAAAAAGCCTTTTAAAATGCAATACTGTGCGCCGAGTCTGTTTTTTTATATGGTCACAATTTGAGACATAATTTTGTAAAATTACTTGGGCATACTATTTTTCCACCTTTTAACGGCTTATAAAATGACAGTAAAAGTAGGTATTAATGGCTTCGGCCGCATTGGTCGCCTCGCACTTCGTGAATCATGGGGAGCCGCCGGTTTTGAGATTGTGCATATCAATGAAATCGCTGGCGACGCCAAAAGCGCAGCTCACCTTCTAAAATTTGATTCGGTGCATGGAACCTGGGATGCTCAGATAACCAGTAGTCCAGCAAATGATCAGATCGTCATTGATGGCCATAAGATTGGTTATTCACAATGTGCAAATATAGAGCAAACCCCTTGGGCGGCAGCTAATGTCGACCTGATTGTTGAATGCACAGGCAAGCTGAAAACCGAAACACTGCTAGAGCCCTATTTTGCACAGGGCATTAAAAAAGTACTGGTCTCGGCACCTATCAAAGGTTTGCCAGAGGACAGGGTACTAAATGTGGTGATGGGTGTTAATGACCATAAGTATCAGGATCAGAAAATTATCACCGCTGCCTCATGCACCACTAACTGCCTCGCGCCAGTCATTGATGTGCTGCAGCAAAGTTTCGGTATAGAGCATGGCTCCATTACCACTATCCACGACATAACCAACACTCAGAGTATTCTCGATGAATACCATGCTGATTTACGCCGCGCTCGCGCCAGCAGCATGTCGCTGATTCCGACAAGTACAGGCTCGGCAACGGCAATCACCGAGATATTCCCAGAACTTAAAGGTCGGCTTAATGGTTTGGCCGTGCGCGTGCCACTGGCCAATGCCAGCCTCACTGACTGTGTGTTCGAACTCAAACAATCTGTTACCGCTGAGCAGGTCAATGAGGCGCTGGAGACTGCTGCCAATACCCGCCTAAAAGGTATTCTCGGGTTTGAAACCCTGCCCCTGGTCTCGGTGGACTATACCAATGATCGCCGTTCCGGCGTTGTTGATGGCCCTAGCACCATGGTGATTAATGAGTCCCAGGTAAAGGTGCTTATCTGGTATGACAATGAGATCGGCTACGTAAATCGCATGATGGAATTGGCAGGAAAAATCGCCCTGTCCCTCTAAGGCCCAACATAACCATGAAACTGTCTTCAGCCCTGGGCCAATATATTACCGTTACCCTCAGCTACTGGGCCTTCACGCTGACTGATGGTGCTTTGCGCATGCTGGTACTATTGTTTTTTCATAATCTCGGCTACAGCCCCCTGGAGATCGCTAGCTTATTTTTACTCTATGAATTTTTTGGCATAGTGACCAACCTCTATGGCGGCTGGCTGGCGTCGCGCTATGGTTTGACTCTGACTATGCAGCTGGGGCTGGGCCTGCAAATAGTGGCCCTGGCATTGTTGCTAGCGGACACATCGCTGTTGACGGTGATCTATGTGATGGCAGCCCAGGCTATATCCGGTATCGCCAAGGACCTCAATAAAATGAGTGCTAAAAGCAGCATTAAGCTGCTGATGCCCGAGAGCGAGCAGGGTCGACTCTATCGCTGGGTAGCCGTCTTAACCGGATCAAAAAATGCTCTCAAAGGCCTTGGGTTTTTCCTTGGCGGCGCCCTGTTGGCTAGCATCGGCTTTAGGAGCAGCATC
Source organism: uncultured Porticoccaceae bacterium (assembly GCA_965656965.1). Lineage (GTDB taxonomy): Bacteria > Pseudomonadota > Gammaproteobacteria > Pseudomonadales > Porticoccaceae > HTCC2207. The sequence continues at coordinate 293,665 of CBFHMK010000001.1, read as the reverse complement.
CTTGCCATGATGGGGCTGCTAGTCCTGACTCTGCTGGCTAGTTTGCTGTTGCTGGACAATCAACCCGGCGTCAATAAACGGCCGTTTTCTCAGAGTCTATCGACAAGCTCTGTTATTAACCGGCTTGCTGCGGCTAGATTGTTTTTGTTTTCCTCTAGAGATGTGTGGTTTGTGGTGGCCCTGCCGGTGTTTTTACAGAGCCAGCTAGGCTGGAGTCATGTGCAGGTCGGTAGCCTCATGGCGTCCTGGATAATTGCCTATGGCGCCGTTCAGGCACTTGCACCCAAGATTACAGGGCAAAAGGACGAGCACCAGCCTGATGGCTCTACCCTGTTTCGCTGGGCAGGACTGCTAAGCGCCATGCCCTGTGCCATTGCTCTGGGCCTCTATTGGGGCTTTGATGCTAATTTATTACTGATCGTCGGGCTGCTGATATTTGGCGCAACTTTTGCCATCAATTCCAGTGTGCATTCCTATCTGATCGTAGCCTTTGCACGGCGAGATGCCGTGTCTCTGGACGTGGGGTTCTACTATATGGCCAATGCGGGCGGCCGACTGTTGGGGACAGTTCTCTCTGGACTGCTTTATCAGCAGTATGGGTTGATCAGCTGCCTGCTGGCCTCAACATTAATGATTGCCCTTAGTGCACTCATTGCCAGGGGTCTCGAACAACAATCAACCTAGAGCTTTACCAGCAGGTCTGCTACGGTAAGGTTTTCCAACTTGATAATGAATCTAAGGCTTTTCATGAGTAATGAAGCAGATAATGCAATGGACCCTAACGGGCTATATCGCGAAGAAAACTACACCGACCAAAAGATGGGTGCTATCCGAAAACTTATTCCGGTCAATGCTGATGGCTCAGATGATAGCAGCCGTGATCCAGCATTTTTTGGCTCGGCTCAGGTAATGACACCCATGGGCGCGATTCCACTCAACTTTGCACTGGAAGGCGCCACCATTGGTGAAGCGGCAGAAGATTTTGCCGGCAAAGCTGCCATTGCAGTTGATGAAGCCGCTAAAGAGTTAGAGCGAATGCGGCGTGACCAGGCATCACAGATTGTGGTACCAGGTCAGGGGGGCCAAGGTGGTATGGGAGGCGGGATGCCCGGTGGTGGCATTATTACCTAAGCAGCAACGTCTCCTCTATGGGTCGAAACTCTGTGGCGGCATTAATTAAGGATGTCGCCGTCAGAGCAGGCACAGCATAGACAATGCTATCAACCCCATAACCCTCCTTAATACGCTTTAATAGTAAATCAAAATCACCGTCGCCTGACAGTAGCACCACGGCATCAATAGGTAACTCTCTACTGGCAACTGCATCCATGACATCAATAGCTAGACCCACATCCCAGTCGCCTTTGGCTGAACCATCAGCACGCTGAATATAGGGCTTGAGCTTGACCTCAAAGCCAAGATCGCGAAGGATCTGCTGAAAGCCCTGCTGGCGAGCGTCGCTGCGGGCAATAGCATAGGCATTGGCCAGCACAATCTCGCAGGGCTCGCCCAACCCCTGCTCAAGCTGCTGCCATAGCGCCGAATAATTAAAGTGACAGCCAAAACAATCCCTGACCGTGTAATAAATATTTTGTACGTCGACAAAAACAGCAACTTTCTTCATAGCAGGCTCCGCAGTGGATTCAGCTCAGCGCCCAACTTAAAAACGCCCGCAGGATAAAGAGAAACCGAAAGACTCTGCACCTGCTGCTGGCTCCAGCAGCGCTGGGTTAACTGCATACAGACGGCGGTGCCATCCTGAGTCAGCGCTAGCTCTCGACGCTGAGTCGGGCTTGGCAATACAGCCTCTAACTGATGCTCTCTGGATGTGCAGGGACACAGCCAGTCTAAATAGGCCTGAGGGGTGATTTTATTGAAGGTTTGCTTGGGCAGTGCAGGTGCCAGAGAGGGATTGATGTGCCATTGCTGCCATTGAACCGGCTTATCTGCATCCAGGTGGACGAGGCTTAGCCGATAGAGTCTGGTGCCTGCATCCAGTTTAAGAAGATTGGCGATAGTCTCGCTGGCATCAAAGGACTCTAGTGCCAACAAGCGATTACTGTAAGTTCCCTTGTGCTGGACTCTAATCAAAGGGTCTAAAATCTCAATCTGGGGCCTACTGACCTCTGGCTGAGCGACAAATGACCCGGACCCCGGCGCTCTTGTGAGCAGCCCCTCATCAGCAAGTTCTTGCACAGCTCTGCGCGCAGTCATGCGACTTACAGAAAACATGGCGGCGAGCTGGTTTTCTGATGGCGTTCGGGCACCTACTGGCCAGTCACCAGATTCTATTCGGCCACGCAGATACTGCTTTATCAGTGCAAACTGCGGTAATTTAGGGTTATCTCCAACCATCGTCTTACCTGCGAATTTTTGGTCTATACAACTTAATCTGTATATACAGTATTAATTTTAGCTTCCCTGACTATTTTTACGCTAAATTCGGCTAAATTGCCAATTTAATCATTATAAATGACAGGTTTTTACTATTTTATGACTTAACTTTATTTTTAGCTTGTATAGACAGTTAGCTAGAAATAAGTGCTAACTTCTGTTGTCGACTTAGCTTCTTAATGGCCGCTTCGCGAATGCTGGCGGTGCTGCGATTATCGCTAGCTTCCAGATAAACCATCTCTACCGCAGTGCGGCCGCGGAAGTATTTAGCACCGGTGCGACCTGACTGGTGCTCTGCGAGGCGCCGCTTTGGATCTGTAGTAATCCCGGTATAGAGAGTTTTATCACTGGCAGAGACAATATAGACATACCAGGTTTTTGGCTGGACTGTTTCAGGCTCGGCCTCTAATTTATTCATGCGAGGCAGCCTCGGCTATCGCCACAAGAGGGCTATGGCAGAATTGACAGAGATATCTGGCACGGCCACGGACTATTTTGCGATGCCGCACCAGTGTCAGCTGATGGGTTCGACAGCCGCAGGAATAGGGAAAACGCTGGTACTGCCTGGTCGGAATGCCTTCCAGGCTATAACTGCCCGTCGCCTTGGGGCGGCCGCCCAGGTCTCGCATAACCTGCTGCCACTCTTGTCCATGGGGCTTGACTCGGCGCAGGCCATAGAGGCAGTCGACAATATAGTGCGCCACCTCATGAACGACTGTGTCGCCAATATTGTCCTCATAGTACTTGGCGAACAACCAGGGGTTGTAGCGTATGCGAGAACCCTGGCGACGCACCTGATACATGCCGGCGCACTTACCTCGCAGATCAAAATCCACCTGCAGAGAGCCGAAGTCTCGGCCATAGAACGCCGAGGCCCTGGCTATACAGTGCTGAGTCGCTGCGACTACCTCGCGGCGCTGCTGCTCGGTAATCGGGTCAATATAGGTGGTGGGATTCATTGTTTGATTATAAAGACTGCGGGGGCTGGTACAATGCCAGCAGGTTTTTAATCTTGAGTCTTATGAATATAGATCTGCATTGCCACACCAATGTCTCTGATGGCGCCCTACCACCCCAGGAGCTTGTCAATCTGGCGCTCGAGCGGGAAATAGACCTGCTGTCGATTACCGACCACGACAGCGTTGCAGCCTATGACAGCATCACTAATCCATCAGATAAATTGCGCATTGTCCACGGGATCGAGTTTTCGACCTTTTGGCAAAAATCAGGCGTGCATATTGTCGGACTGGATCTCGACCTCTCTAATGCAGCTCTGCAACAGGGGGTAGCTCAGCAATCAGCTGCTCGCGAGGTGCGCGCTGACAAAATCGCTGAGAAACTTGCTCGCCTGGGACATGATAACTGCCTGGAAGGTGCAAAAAGCTATACCTCTGGTGGCCAGGTGGGCCGTCCACATTTTGCTCAGCATCTGGTCGCAATCGGCGCCGTTAGCAACATCCAACAGGCTTTTAAACGATATCTAGGGGCCGGCAAACCAGGAGATATTAAAGAGCAGTGGGCCGACATGGCGACTGTGGTGGACTGGATCCGTGGCGCTGGCGGTATCGCTGTTCTTGCCCACCCCACCAAGTACAAAATGACCGGCACTAAACTGAGCGGTCTGGTGCAACATTTCACAGCGGTCGGCGGTGAAGCCATCGAAGTAATCTCAGGATTACAGATACCCTCGGTGACGCGAGACATGGCCAATCTGGCCCGTAAAAACAGCCTATTGGCCTCCTGCGGGTCCGACTTTCACTCTTCCAATCAGCCCTGGGCTGCCCTCGGAATGGTCGCCCAACTGCCCGAGAGCTGTACGCCGATATGGACCCGCTGGACCTAATCTGGTCGGCATAATTCCTTAGCTTGGCATTCCTGTGTATACTTGCGCGCGCCGTCCCTCAGCAGGGACTAAAAGTTAATCTAATAAGAGCAGATTTCGAGTGGATATTTTTGTTTTCGTAAGCGAGCAATGGGTCCTGGTCAGCGTCCTGATGGCACTGATTTACCTGTTGGCTTGGACTGAGCGAACCAAAGGCGGTAAACCGATCAACGTCAACGAGCTGGTTGCCATCATGAATAGTGACGACGCCGTTCTGATTGATGTGCGCCCTGCCACTGAGTTTCAAGCCGGTCACATCCACGGCGCTATCAATATTCCACATACAAAAATAGCAAGCCGCATCAGCGAGCTAGAAAAGTGCCGCAGCAAAACCCTGGTACTGACCGACAATATGGGTCAGCACGTTGGAGGAGCCGGAAGAGCACTTAGCAAAGAGGGGTACAACGTCCGTCGCCTAAGCGGTGGAATGACTGAATGGCAGGCGCAGTCACTGCCAGTGGTGCAGGGTCTATAGAGCTCATAACAGTCTCAATAGCCGGGACCTCCAACAAAGGAACTACCATGTCACAGGTTGTATTATACGGAACGCGGTTTTGCCCGTTCTGCACAGCAGCGCGTCGTTTACTGACGACCAAAGGGATTAATTATCAAGATGTAGCTCTTGATACCGACCCACAGCTGCGCTCAGAAATTATGGAGAGGAGTTCTAGGAACACAGTCCCACAGATTTGGGTCGGCGATGTTCACGTGGGAGGCTATACTGATCTTCTGGAATTCGATGTTCAGGGAACATTGGACTCCTTAATAAACACCGGGGTTGAAATGCCGACGGGCGACTCCATATAAGTCTTTAACGGCTAGTTAATCAAAAATTAAAGGTTTGAACCATGAGTGAAGAAACAACTGCTGCTGCGGAAGCTACGGCCCCAGAACAAAAATTTGCGATTCAAAGAGTGTATTTGAAAGACCTGTCTTTTGAAACTCCTCAGGGCCCCGGCGCTTTTCAAAAGCAATGGCAGCCGAAGGTTAATCAAGATCTAAGCACCAAGTCAGCCAAAATCGAAGAGGGCCTGTTTGAGGTAGCTCTGCGACTGACCATTACTGTTTCCGATGGTGATGAGACTATTTACCTAGTAGAAGTTGAACAGGCCGGCCTATTTGCTATCGAGGGTTTTGATGATCAGCAACTGCCAAGGATAATCAATACTACCTGCCCAAATATGCTGTTCCCCTATGCTCGTGAAGCCATTGATAGTGTGTTGGTTAAAGGCTCGTTCCCAGCACTGATGATTCCACCGATTAATTTCGACGCCCTGTTTGCCTCTGCTATGCAGCAAGCTGCGGCCAAGGCTCAAGAAGCTGAGGCAGCAGGCGAAGACAGCACGACTCACTAGGCTGTCCGCACTGACAAAAACCCGCTTAAAAAGCGGGTTTTTTTTGGCCTCAGACAATGATGATCTACTGTTAAAGTGCCTGATTTTCCATGCTGTATTCCTGCAGTTTTCTGGTCAATGTGTTGCGCCCCCAGCCCAATAATTCCGCCGCATCCTTCTTGCGCCCACCGGTATGAGCCAAGGCACTTTCAATCATGGTTCTTTCAAATTCAGGAATAGCTTGATCTAGTATTTTGGTGCGGCCTAGCGTAAGTTGGCGCTCACTCCAACGCTTTAACATATGCTGCCAATCAGACTGATTGCGCGCCTGCTTGTGGTCGGTCTCTGCCTGTAATTCCGGTGGTAAATCCGTTAACAGTACTTCGCGGCCAGCCGCCATTACCGTAAGCCAGCGGCAGATATTTTCAAGCTGCCGAACATTGCCAGGCCAGGGCTGATGGAAGAAGAAATCTTCTGCTTCCTGCGACAGGATTTTGGGCTCCATATCCAATTCTTTGGCAGCGCGATGGAAGAAGTGCTGCATAAGCTGAGGTATGTCTTCACGACGATCTGCCAGCCTCGGCAGGTGTACCCGTATAACATTCAGGCGATGATAGAGGTCTTCACGGAAGCGATTTTCGGCGACTAGCAGCTCCAGGTTTTGGTGGGTAGCCGCGATAATTCGCACATTTACTTTCACCGCAGTATGGCCGCCAACACGATAAAACTCTCCATCTGCCAGTACCCTCAGCAAACGGGTCTGTGCCTCAGGTGGCATATCGCCAATCTCATCAAGGAAGAGAGTGCCACCATCAGATTGCTCAAAGCGCCCTTCGCGACGCTGAGCTGCGCCGGTAAATGCACCTTTCTCATGGCCAAACAGCTCTGACTCAATCAGGTCATTGGGAATAGCCGCCATATTTAGCGCAATAAACTTATTATTACGCCTGGGGCTATGTTTGTGCAGCGCCTGAGCGACCAGTTCTTTGCCTGTGCCAGACTCGCCATTAATCAGCACTGTAATATTGGAGTTTGAGAGGCGGCCAATAGCCCTAAAGACTTCCTGCATTGCAGGGGCCTCACCAATAATCTCCTGAGCTACCAGTGGCGCTTCTTCCGGAGCCGCCTGAGCCTGCTGCTCTTGATAAAAGGAGAGGCCGCGGCGCGCGACATCGACAAGCTCCTCTAAGTCAAAGGGCTTAGGGAGGTACTCAAAAGCCCCTCCCTGGTATGCTGCTACGGCACTATCCAGGTCGGAATGTGCAGTGGTGATAATCACCGGTATTTGAGGGTAACTCTCATGAATTTGCTTGAGCAACTCAAGGCCGTCTATGCCCGGCATACGGATATCAGAAATAATAATCTCCGGCTGAGATAGCTTGAGCGCTTTGAGCATTTCGTCGCCAGTGGCAAAGCTGCGCACATGAATGCCTTCGCGCGTCAGGGCTTTTTCCATAACCCAACGCAACGAGCGATCATCTTCAGCTATCCATATTTCTGATATGGTGTTCATATTAAACCTTTATAGGTAGATAAATAGAGAAGCAGGTGTTACCTGGTTCTGATTCACATTCGATAATTCCCTGATGCCCATTAATGGCTGTCTGAGCTATGGTCAGACCCAGACCAGAGCCTTCGCTGCGACCGCTGATCATGGGGAAAAATATGCGCTCCTTAATGTCTTCCGAGATGCCGGGGCCATTATCAATAATATCCAGCCGGCAGATGACCTTGTGAAACTGGCCCGCAATAGTAAAGCTGCGGTGCACCCGGGATCTAAATCTCACCTGAGGGTTTGGGTGTTCGGCTTCAAACAGGGCCTGCATAGCATTGCGGGCAACATTTAGCACCGCCTGAATTAACTGCTCGCGGTCACCATCTATATCTGGAATGCTCGGGTCATAGTCACGCACCAGCTGCAAACGGCCGCGAGTTTCCACCTCCAGAAGTGCCGCAATATGTTCGGTCACTTCGTGGATGCTGAGGCTTTCCATTTTCGGCAAATGGTTGGGCCCCAGCAGGCGATCTACCAGATTGCGCAAGCGATCTGTTTCGGTGGTAATAATCTGGCAAAGCTCCCGGGTTTCACCTTCCAGGCCCTGCTCGACCATCTCTTGGTCAAGTAGCTGCGCTGCACCGCGAATACCCCCCAGGGGATTCTTAATCTCATGGGCCAGCCCACGGATAAGACTTTTCGAGGTGTCATGTACAGAGAGCAGAGCCTCTTCGCGGTTAATTTTTAAAAAGCGGTCTATAGGCTGCATTTCCATCAGCAGCATATTTTCGCCATTCAGCTCGAGTGGCGTAATGGTGTAATCCACCTGAGAGGATTCGGCTCCAGGGATACTCAAATACTCATGTCTTCTGGTATGCGGACGACCTGTTTGCAGCGCCTCATCCAGAGTACTTCGCGACATCGCCTGATCGACAAACAGGTGACTGGCTTGAGAGCCGCAGAGTCTAGCGCTACTCAGCTGCAGTAAAGACTCTGCCGCCGAGTTAATATAGCTGATACGCAGCTCCGTATTGAGCAACAATACGGCGGTATTCAGGTTGTCCAGCAATAATCTATGTAACTGATCTGAAGTCATAGGCGATGCAATCTAAGGGTTGTGCGCTCGTTATAGATTTCATTGCAATAAACAGGCCAATATTATGTCGCCCCTGAGGTAAAAAAGACGCGGAGATATGCGGCCTCTAGGCCTGACTACTGAATCCTGCAATGACCCTGGAAGCTATTATGCACTATTTTGGTGCGCGCCGATAATATAATCACGTTTTGGAGAGCCGCTAGCCCTGTTAGCGCTAGTGGCGTTTGAAATGGCGCTGAACCTGCACGGTAACGGGCGCCAAAGTGACCAGCGATCTGCCCTGTAAGTTAACAATCTGGGCGGAAATGCGATGGCTACCTCTTTCCAGACCGATAATTTCATAGTTAATCTGCGCCACTGGCATCCCGAGCGGCTGATCGTCCAACCAAAATTGCACCCTGTGGTCGGGCCTTAGCTGTGGCTTTAGGGCTAACTGCACCATGATGCTGCGCTGTTCACTTGGCACTAGTTTGTTAGGGCGGGGAGAAACGATGACTGCACTGACATAGCCGGCAAATGGTGCCTTTTCGGCTGCCTCCGGCATGGCAGGCCTGCTCTCGGTTGGCTCCATTCGGTTGATGGGTGGCAGCCCTATTGGTGCTGCCTGCGCTCTGTCCTGAGGCTGATCGGTATAAACGACATTACCATCGTTATCCATCTCCCTGTAGACATCCGCCTGGGTGGGCAGGATTAAAAAAACCATTATCACAGCGAAAATAAACATCCCAAGCCTCCTCCTAGATTGACCTCAATAAACACCCCCTCAACCGGCAGTGTCTACCTAAAGATTAGACCTTTCCCAAGAAAACATCAGGCAAAGAAAAAGCCCGCCATTACAAGAATGACGGGCCTGTTCGATTTTTGCTGCAAAAACAGCCTGCACTAAGTGCTTAACAGCTGTAGTACATATCAAACTCAACCGGGTGAGTGGTGTGCTCAACACGGTAGACTTCTTCCATCTTAAGATCGATATAGGCATCAATCATATCGTCAGTGAATACACCACCAGCCGTCAGGAACTCACGGTCAGCATCAAGCTCGTCAAGAGCTTCGCGCAGACTTCCAGCAACCTGCGGGATAGCAGCAGCTTCTTCAGCAGGCAGATCATAAAGATCTTTGTCCGCTGCATCACCTGGGTGGATCTTGTTTTTCACGCCATCGATACCCGCCATCAGCATAGAGGCAAACATCAGATAAGGATTAGCCGTTGGATCACCAAAACGAACCTCAACACGCTTGCCCTTAGGGCTGGCAACATAAGGAATACGGATTGATGCAGAGCGGTTGCGAGCAGAGTAAGCCAGCATTACTGGTGCCTCAAAGCCCGGGATCAAACGCTTGTATGAGTTGGTAGAAGCGTTAGCAAAAGCGTTTAGTGCCTTGGCATGCTTGATGATACCGCCAATGTAATAAAGGGCAGTTTCACTCAGGCCTGCGTAAGCGTCGCCAGCAAACTGGTTGTCGCCGTCTTTAGAGAAAGACATGTGACAGTGCATACCAGACCCGTTGTCACCAACTACTGGCTTGGGCATAAAGGTCGCTGTCTTGCCATAGGCGTGAGCAACATTGTGTACACAGTACTTAAGAATCTGCACCTGGTCAGCTTTCTTAACCAGAGTATCGAAACGAATACCGATTTCACACTGACCAGCCGTGCCTACTTCATGGTGGTGTACTTCTACATCCAGACCCATCTGCTCCATAGCACCACACATAGCGGCACGCAGATCGTGCAGGCTATCAACTGGTGGCACGGGGAAGTAGCCGCCTTTAACACCGGGACGGTGTCCCATATTGCCGTCTGGCAACTCCATAGATGAAGACCATGCGGCTTCGTCAGAGTTGATCTTGTAGAAGTTTCCGCTCATGTCGGAACCCCATTTAATGTCGTCAAACACAAAGAACTCAGGCTCTGGACCAAAGTAGGCTGTGTCGCCCAGGCCAGTAGACTCCAAGTATTTCTCAGCGCGCTCGGCGATGGAGCGAGGATCGCGCTCATAGCCCTGCATAGTGGAAGGCTCAACGATACCGCAACGGATGATAACTGTTGGCTCGTCAGTGAAGGGATCCAAAATAGCAGTGCTATCATCAGGCATTAAAATCATGTCTGATTCGTTAATACCTTTCCAGCCAGCAATAGATGAACCATCAAACATCTTACCTTCAACAAAGAAGTCTTCCCCCACTTCGCCAATGGGGATAGAGACGTGCTGCTCTTTACCTTTGGTATCAGTGAAACGCAGGTCAACCCAACGGGCTTCGCTATCTTTAATCAGATTTAGAGTCTTCTCAGACATTGTTTCCTCCACTATGGAATCAGTAATGCTTTGTTTAAAAGATCAGCCGGCGCATCGAAACCGATCTGACTTGGTTGATCATTATTTTGTCAGAGTAAAGGGTAGCAATAGTCGTGCCAAGGAGGCACGTTTTGGTGCAAGCGCAAAAACTGCTCTGCACTCCGCAGTGGCTCAGTGCTGACTATCAGCCCGCTTCTCTTAGTACTCAACAGAACGACTAGATCTGCACCATTATGGTGCCTATCGAAATGGTATGCGCCAATTTGGTGCATACTTTTTATTTGATAGTATTCTTTTCTGCTACCCCCGTATAATGCCCACCAGAACGACTTATGTCATCTTTTCCAGCCACTTTTAATGTTGCTGTCTGAACATTCGATCAACCAGCTGAGGGTGTTAGCATAGATTCCTCCATCACAGGCGATATAGCGCGAACCCCAGAGTTAAATCCCGGTGATATTCTCATCGATATCCGCCATCCCGCAGAGGCTGAAAAGAACCCCCTGCAGGCATCAGGCAATCCGTTGCTCTGCATCCCCTTTTTCAATCTTGAACAACACTTCAATAAGCTCGACCAGAGCAAACGATACCTACTGTTCTGCGATAAGGGCATTATGAGTCGGCTGCAGGCTCAACTGATGCGCGATCATGGATTCAAGCAGGTCGCCATTTTCACCCCCAAAATCTAGACTAGATCACAGACTGCCATTCAAAACGCTAACCATGACTCAGTAATCTGCCGATTCAGCCCCATTTTTCAGCATTAGCGACTATATTTAAGTATCAACAATTAGCTTAAGTCATAAATCAGCCGCAGGACGCAGCCGATGACGCATAAAGAATCCACCCCATCTAAGAGCACAGGTGAAAGCAGGGATGCGACAGCCGCTAACCTATCGTCTCTAAATCAATCTGTTCAGCTAGAGCTAGCCCAGACCAGCGCCTCCAATTTAGCCGCATGTATGGCTGTTTCATTGGTCAGTGGTGCCCTGTTAGTGGCGATTAGCTCTGGGGCAAACTATGATCCGGCGAGCAGTCTATGGTTTGCCAGCCTATGTGCCTGCACTCTGGCGCTTTGGCTTTACGCGGCGAAAAGCAAACAGCAGCATCGCGCTGCACCGGCCTACCTGTTGATCTGTACCCTATTCTGGAGTCTGGCCGCTCATCTGCCATTAGCTCATAGTCGACTAGATAGCACCCTGCTGATCACCGCTATTATTCTTATGCTTCCCGCTATTTGGCCTGGCCTATATTTGCAGCCCAGGGGGCTGCGGCGGCTTTTTCTGGTCAGCCTTTATCTCTCAGCGGCGATAGGATTACCCCAAATCAGCCCCTGGGTAGCAGCATTGTTGTTGCTGACATGCGCAGCCATAGACTGCGCCGCCGCAATTCATAGGCGCACATTTATCGCGACCACAATGGATGCGCTTAAAAACAAAGACCAGGTACAGCAAACCCTGAGCAACAGCAGAAAAATAACCAGCCTGATCGACCAGACTCCATTGGGGTATATAGAGTGGAATCAAAATCGTGAAATTATTGGCTGGAATCCAGCAGCTACTGCAATCTTTGGCTTCGCCAAGTCAGAAGCACTTGGACAAACCACGGATTTTTTATTTGAAGATAAAAAGACGTTTTTAATGGAGCAAGCTGAGCATGATCTTTTCTTATTTGGCAAAGATTTCTCCGGTACCACCGAGAACATTACCAGCGACGGCACAGTAATTATCTGCGAGTGGAACGAGACACCCTTATTTGACGACAAGATGAATGTAATAGGGGCCGCGTCCTTTGTTGAGGATGTTACCGACCGCGTCAGAATGCAAACTAGGATTAAACAGCAGGCCTATTTTGATCCCCTGACCGGGCTGCCCAATCGCCACAGGCTAATGGAGGAACTCAATCGGGTTATCTCACTGGCGCAGCGAACCCAGAATTTCTGCGCACTGTTATTTATCGATCTCGACCATTTTAAGGAGATCAATGACAGTCGCGGCCATCATTATGGTGATCTGGCACTAACCCTGTTTGCTCAGCGTCTGCGCAAGGTTATCCGCACCCAGGAGACCGTGGCTCGGCTCGGTGGTGACGAATTTGTTGTGCTGTTGGAAAGGCTGGGAACCGAAGGGGAAACCGCGCGGCTACAGATTGCTCAGGTGGCGGAAAAAATTCTCGACGCCGCTTCTGAGCAATTTATTATAAAAGGTGAGAAATTTCAGATTAGCTGCAGCATCGGCATTGTTTTCTTTAATGATGGCAGCAGTGATAGCAATAGTATCCTCGAGCAAGCAGATCAGGCCCTTTACACCATTAAGCGCGAGGGCAAGTCTAACTTTTACTTCCATAATCGTGAGCTCTCTCTCGAAATGCAGAAACAGATGGAGCTGCTCGAGCGTCTACGAGATGAGTCTAGAGCCGAATCATTTTTACCCTATTATCAACCAATTCTGGATACTCAAAGTAACCTTATTAACGGTCTACAGGTATTTTTGCGGTGGCAAAAACCCAGTGGCGACATTGTCGAAGCCCATGAGTTTATTCAGGTGTTGGAATCCGGCTCAATAATTGTCGATATTTCGCTGTCATTGATTAATCAGACCTGCAAGCAGGTGAATCTATGGCGCAGCCAGGGCCTCTGGCAGGAACAACAGCGTATCTTCTTTACCCTCAGCCTTCGAGAACTGGAACATCCTTCGTTTATTTTGCAATTACAGGAGGCTGTACTTAAGCATGGCGTTAGCCCGCGCCTGTTTATCTTTGGCCTGCATACAGAGATCCTGCCGAAAATAAACAGCTCTTTAAAACTGCAACTAGAGCTACTCAGGGAGCTGGGCTGTGGTCTGATGGTCGACAATGTTGGATTCCAGAGCCTACCACTGCAGAAGTTACGAGAACTGCAGATAGATACCATAAGAATATCTCATCGTTTAATGGCCGAATCTTTGGAAATTGAAAGCGCTTGGAATCTGGTTAAGGGTCTGGTTGAACTCTGTAAATCTGTGGGTCTGGACTGCATAGCTCCCTGTATCGAGGAGGCAAAAACTCATCATCAGCTGATCGATTTAAACTGCCAATACCTTCAGGGAAATCTAATTGCGCCTCCCTCTCCACCCACTTCAATCACCCGTATGCTGATAGAACGCAATTCGGCCCCAGCAGCAGAAGTGTCGTCCAACTAAAAAGATCGGTAGCAGTTCCTGTGAATTCTCGTATAATCGCGGCTTTTTCGCCCCATACGGCATTCTTAGGTATCCCCATGTCCATTGAAAACCTGCGTAATATTGCAATCATCGCCCACGTTGACCACGGAAAAACTACCCTGGTTGATAAACTCCTGAGTCAATCAGGCACCCTTGATCGCAAGGACGTAGGGTCCGAGCGACTAATGGACTCCAACGATCAGGAAAAAGAACGCGGCATTACCATCTTGGCGAAAAATACCGCCATCAACTGGAATGACTACCGCATCAATATCGTTGACACTCCAGGACACGCAGATTTCGGTGGCGAAGTGGAACGCGTTCTCTCCATGGTCGACTCTGTACTGCTGTTGGTCGATGCGGTTGATGGGCCAATGCCCCAGACACGTTTTGTTACCTCAAAAGCTTTTGAACAGGGCTTGCGACCCATTGTTGTGATCAACAAAGTCGATCGTCCGGGCGCGCGTCCAGACTGGGTCATGGACCAGGTCTTTGATCTGTTTGACAGCCTGGGAGCCACAGACGACCAGTTGGACTTTCCGGTTATCTACGCCTCTGCACTCAATGGCATAGCGGGCCACGACGTGGATGATATGGCGGAAGATATGACACCGCTGTACGAAATGATTGTTGCCGACGTGCCATCTCCCAAAGTAGATGTCGACGGTCCATTCCAGATGCAAGTCTCTGCCCTAGCCTACGACAGCTACGTGGGCGTAATTGGGGTTGGCCGCATTACTCGAGGCCAGCTTAAGCCCGGCCAGCAGGTTATTGTCAAAGCGGCCGACGGCAAGGAGCGCAAGGGTAAAGTATTAAATGTTAAAGGCTATCTTGGCCTTGAACAGGTAGAAACCCAGTTAGCCACAGCCGGTGATATTGTTTGTATCAATGGTATCGATGGTCTAGGCATCTCAGACACATTATGCGATCCGGAAAATGTAGAAGCACTGCCGGCTCTGAGCGTTGATGAGCCCACAGTAAGCATGACCTTTATCGTTAATAACTCGCCTTTCGCTGGTTTAGAAGGCAAGTATGTCACCACCAGAAATATTAAAGACCGCCTGGATCAAGAGCTGATTCACAATGTGGCGCTGCGTGTTAGACAGGGTGATTCGCCCGACAAGTTTGTGGTCTCGGGCCGCGGTGAGCTACACCTCTCAGTACTGATTGAAACCATGCGTCGCGAAGGCTTTGAAATGGGTGTGTCGCGACCGGAAGTTGTCACCAAAGAAGTGGATGGCCAAATGCAGGAACCCTACGAGCAGGTGGTTATCGACGTAGAAGACCAGCATCAGGGTTCGGTGATGGAAGAGCTAGGCATGCGCAAAGGTGAAATGACTAATATGGAACCTGACGGCAAAGGCCGTGTGCGACTTGAGTTTATGATCCCCTCGCGCGGGCTGATTGGATTCCGTGGCGCATTCCTGACCCTGACCTCCGGTTCAGGCATTATGACCAGCGTATTTGATCACTATGGCCCGCTCAAAGAGGGTGAGTCTCACAGCCGTCAGAACGGCGCCCTGGTAAGCATGGTTAAAGGTAAAACTGCCGCCTTCGCCCTATTTAATATCCAGGCTCGTGGTCGCTTGTTCCTGGGGCATGCGGTGGACGTGTATGAGGGCCAGATTGTTGGTATTCACTCCCGCGGTAATGACCTTGTAGTTAACCCCATCAAGGGCAAGCAGCTGACCAATGTTCGCGCCTCAGGTACAGATGAAGCTCTGACCCTGGTGCCGCCGATCAAGCACACATTGGAACAGGCGCTGGAATTTATTGAAGACGATGAATTGGTAGAGGTTACTCCCGAGAGTATCCGTCTGCGTAAAAAGCTACTGACAGAAAATCTGCGCAAACGCGCACCAAAGTAAGCGCGAGATAATAGGGGGCCAAACTTCGATTTCTGTGCATCTTTGAACTATTATTTAGTGAATAGTGCATGGATGATCAGGTATGGCCCAGCAGGATAATAAGGAATTAGCTACCGGCGGCTTTCTGTCGTTTTCTCTAATGGCGCAGGAAATTATCGCCATTATGTTTGCTTTTTATTCCTTCCGTCAGGGGGAAATGGGGCTAGCTACATTCTATCTGGCCGTCGCCGGGGTGCTGATTGTTGGCCTAGGTGTGTTTTATATTTTTGATCAGCATCGCCTGGCTCGTCTGATATTGGCGAGCACCCTAATCACTGGTTTCTTTTTTCTCTTGCTCGGGGCCTCAGATCCGACCTCGCTAATGTGGTGTCTAACCGTGGTGCCTGTGTTAGTGGGGGCCTTTGATCATCGCCAGAGCCTGTGGATGCTGATCGCATTATTCGCGGCCTCTACCTTTATCCTTAGCGGTGGCAGCACCTTCTTTGCCACCCCAGAGTACAGTGAGATTCTGGTAGTTCGCTTTCTCTCTTCTTATGCAATTTTGGCCGCCTTCGCGGTGGCGATGGACAACTCCCGCTTTGATAGCCTGGTAAAATACCGGGACCTTTCGTCACGTGTAGATGAAATGGCTCAACAGGACATACTCACTCAGCTGCCCAATCGGCACAATATGGAAGGCCGCTTAGCAGTGAAATATCAGCAGTACCGTCTGGTTAACCAGCCCTTCTCCATCCTACTGGCCGATCTGGACAACTTTAAATTTATCAATGATCGCTACGGCCATGACGTCGGCGATGAAGTTCTGTTTGCCGTAGGCCAGATGCTCCGCGAACCGCTGCGTGATGAAGATATTGTGGCGCGCTGGGGTGGCAATGAATTTATGATCTTACTGCCCACCGCCAACTCAGAGGCAGCGGTTAATATTGCCGAACGGCTGCGCGCAAAAGCCACTGAAATTGAGATGCAGGCCCAGGGTGACCGATTGAGAATTTCTCTGAGTGTAGGTATAGCCTCAATCGATAAGTGCACCGGCATTGATGATCTGATGTCGACTGCAGAAAACGGTCTCTATCAGGCTAAGCATATGGGCCGCGATATGGTGGTAGTGGGCTAGCACTGGCTGTGGCGATAGCAGTCAACGGTGTGATCATTGACCAGCCCCATAGCCTGCATATGCGCATAGCAGATAGTGCTACCGAAAAATTTAAACCCGCGCTTTTTCATATCCTTGCTGATTTTATCTGAAAGTGGCGTGGTGGCTGGTATTTCCGCCTGACTGGTCCAGTCATTGACGATAGGATTATCATCTACATAGCGCCAGAAGTAGCTGCTAAAACTGCCAAACTCGGCCTGTATATCCATAAACAAGCGAGCATTGGAGACCGCACTGGTGATTTTTAAGCGATTGCGCACAATGCCCGGGTTCTGCAGGCAACGCTCTATATCCCGATCATTAAAAGCTGCTACTCTGGCCACGTCGAAATCGGCAAAAGCTTTGCGGTAAGCTTGGCGCTTGCGCAGTATGGTGATCCAAGACAGGCCCGCCTGCGCGCCTTCCAGCAGCACAAACTCAAAGAGCTTCTTGTCATCTCTGCAGGGCAGACCCCATTCTGTGTCATGGTAATGCTGGTAGAGAGGGTCATCTCCGCACCAGGTGCAGCGAACTAAAGCCGTCATACTGATTCCTCAAACATCTATGCTTAATAGGACTTACAAACTAGTCTAGCATCAGAGATGCAGTTTATATTAACCTGATCAAGACGCAGCATGCTAAACATTACTGAGAGATCAATGGATAGAGAACTATGAGAAAAGCCTTTCCCGCCATTCGGCCCTATAAAACCCACAATATAGCCGTGACTGAGCCCCATGTACTCTATATTGAGGAATCAGGGAACCCCGAAGGAATACCGGTACTCTTTGTACATGGCGGCCCCGGTGGTGGTGCCAAGGCAACTGACCGCTGCTTCTTTGATCCAGATAAATATCGCATTATTCTTTTTGATCAGCGCGGCGCAGGCCAGTCAACACCTCATGCTCGCCTTGAAGACAACCATACAGATGCACTGATTGAGGACATAGAAACCATTCGCAAGACACTGGGTGTAGACCGCTGGGTGATCTTTGGCGGCTCCTGGGGCTCAACGCTGGGTCTGGTCTATGCCCAGACCTACCCAGAATTGGTACTGGGGTTGATTTTGCGGGGTATATTCCTGTGCCGGGATGAAGATATTCACTGGTTCTATCAGCATGGCGCCAGCCATGTGTTTCCCGATTATTGGCAGCAGTATTCTCAGGTGATTCCCGAGGCTGAGCGCAGCGATATGCTGCAAGCCTATTATTCTCGCCTTACGGGAGAAAATGAGATTGAGCGTATGGCTGCCGCAAAGGCCTGGTCCACCTGGGAGGGTCGCTGCGCCACATTGCACAGCAACGATGCCTTGGTAGACCATTTCGCCAACCCCCATGTAGCCATGGCCATGGCTCGCATTGAGGCGCACTATTTTATAAATCAGGCCTTTCTGGAACCAGATCAGATCACTAAAAATGCCCATCGGCTGAAAGATATTCCCGGTACCATAGTCCACGGCCGATACGATATGGTCTGCCCGGTTAATCAGGCCTTTGCCCTCAGTGAAGCCTGGCCGGAAGCTCGTCTCAAGGTAATTGCCGATGCCGGTCACTCCTCTGGAGAGCCTGGCATTACCGACGCGTTGATTACAGCGACCGAGAGCCTCGCACATCAACTGGATTCAGAGGCAGATCATTAGATGCTCGGCCTAATTCAGCGAGTCTCCAGTGCTTCAGTTGCTATCGACGGAAAAATTCAGGGCCAGATTGATCAGGGACTGGTATTGCTGCTAGGGATACAAAAGAACGACACCGAGGACAACGCTGACAGACTGTTGCACAAAGTGCTTAATTACAGACTATTCTCGGACAGCGCGGCGAAAATGAATCTTTCACTGAAGAATATCAATGGCGGCCTACTGGTGATTTCACAGTTCACTCTGGCGGCGGACACCAACAAAGGTCTTAGGCCCAGCTTCTCCTCGGCAGCACCACCGGATCAGGCAGAGGCGCTCTATGACTATTTTTTAGCTCGCGCCAGGACTCAGCATATTAACTTGAGCTGTGGAATTTTTGCTGCGGATATGCAGGTCAGTCTCTGTAACGATGGGCCTGTGACCTTTAATCTCAGTGGTTAGATTGGCCGCCGTCTAGATGGTTGATTAGCCGCTGATGGAATCCTTCAAAACCTCCGTTGCTCATAATGACAATATGGCAGTCGCCGGTTACTGCGCCTGAAGTAAGTGCTAACAAACTATCAATATCAGCAGAGGCCATAGCCGCTACTTTACAGGACTCAGCCAGACCCTGAATATCCCAATCAATGCCGGAATTTTGATACCAAAAGACCTGATCGGCATCAGCCACCGAAGCACTCAGGGTTTCGCTATGCATGCCAAGCCTCATGGTAGCTGAGCGAGGTTCAATCACGGCAATAATTTTGCTGCCGCCGACTTTTGCTCGCAGCCCCTGAAGAGTGGTTGCAATGGCCGTAGGGTGATGGGCAAAGTCATCATAGAGCGTTATGCCCCGAGCCTGATAGATCACTTCCATGCGTCTCTTGACACCGACAAAGTCACTGAGTCCCGCACAGGCCTGCTCAATACTGACGCCAACCTGATAGGCTGCGGCGGCTGCAGCCAGGCCATTATGGACATTGTGCAAGCCGGTTTGCTGCCAGTTAATCTGCCCAGCGACACCGGCGTGCTGTATTTCAAAACTGGAACCATCTTCAGCCAATAATCGATACTGCCAATCAGCCTCCTGGCCAAAGCTCTGCTGTCGACTCCAGCAGCCCTGATCTATCACCTCGGCCACATCGCTATTGGCAGCCGGATAAATCACCGT
Source organism: uncultured Porticoccaceae bacterium (assembly GCA_965656965.1). Lineage (GTDB taxonomy): Bacteria > Pseudomonadota > Gammaproteobacteria > Pseudomonadales > Porticoccaceae > HTCC2207. The sequence continues at coordinate 274,181 of CBFHMK010000001.1, read as the reverse complement.
ACCTGTGCTGGGCACTGTGCGCACACAATGATGGAACTGCTTTTGGATCGAGGCCAGGTCCGTAAAAATATCTCCATGATCAAACTCAAGATTGTTAATCACTAATCTGTCGCTGTGATAATGGACAAACTTGGATCGCTTATCAAAGAATGCGCTATCGTATTCATCGGCCTCAACCACAAAGTAATCTGCATCAGACAGCCGCGCCGACAGCCCAAAGTCCTGAGGCACCCCGCCAATTAAAAAACCCGGATTTAAACCTGCACTGTCTAAAATTTTGGCGAGCATGCTGCTGGTAGAGGTTTTGCCATGGGTGCCAGAGACAGACAGCACATGTTTGTGGCGTAAAATATTGTCCCCAAGCCACTGGGGGCCAGACGTATAAGGAAGCTGGTGATCAAGCATATATTCGACACAGGGATTACCACGGGACATGGCATTGCCTACTACAATTAAATCTGGTGCAGGCTTGAGTTGCGCAGGGTCATATCCCTCTATCAGCCTGATGCCTGCCTGCTCGAGCTGAGTGCTCATAGGTGGATAAACATTGGCATCACAGCCGGATACCTGGTGCCCTAGAGCTTTTGCCAGCTGCGCCAGGCTACCCATAAAGGTGCCGCAGATACCGAGAATATGAATATGCATAGGCGCTGATGACTCTTTGATTAAGCGTTTAACAAGGCTTCTAATATAGCTTAATCAGGGCGCAAATGGACACTTTAAGATACAGCGAATATTCGCTATAAAAATAACCGCCTGAGTTTCGCTTTCACCCAGTACAGCTGTGCAGTAACATTGTGGCAATCTCTTGTGCGCACCACCAACTATAGAATTGTTAGGGAAGCCAATGACTAAAAAAAATGCATTCTATGCTCAGTCGGGCGGCGTGACCGCCGTAATCAATGCCTCGGCCTGCGGGGTTATTGAAGCCTGCCGAGAAAATAGAGCTAAGATTGGCAAACTATATGCCGGGCAGAATGGCATTCTCGGGGCTCTGCATGAGAACCTGATTGATACCAGCAAGGAGAGCAGTTCTGCTGTCTCGGCTCTTAAGCACACACCAGGCGGTGCCTTTGGCTCCTGTCGCTACAAACTGAAAGACCTCAGCGATAGCACCAGTGAATATGAGCGTCTAATAGAAATATTTAAGGCCCATAATATTGGCTACTTTTTTTATAACGGCGGCGGTGACTCTGCCGATACCTGCTTAAAAGTCTCACAGATTTCCGCCAAAATGGGCTACCCAATTCAAGCGATCCATATCCCCAAAACTATAGACAATGATCTGCCCCTGACGGACTGCTCTCCTGGCTTTGGCTCCGTGGCCAAATATGTTGCGATCTCAACCAAAGAGGCCAGTTTGGATATTGCTTCGATGGCCGCATCATCGACCAAGATTTTTATCCTTGAGGTTATGGGACGCCATGCGGGCTGGATTGCCGCGTCTGCGGGTCTAGCTGCAGAAGAGGCCGGCGATGCGCCGCATATTATAATCTTCCCAGAAATCCCTTTTGTCCGAGAGCAGTTTATTGCCAAGGTCGAAAAAGTAGTGGCGAAAAATGGCTACTGCGTAGTGGTTGCCTCTGAGGGTGCCAGCTATGCCGATGGCGCGCTAATTTCCGGGTCACTGAATAAGGATGCCTTTGGTCACCAGCAACTAGGGGGCGTGGCACCCACGTTGGCCAGCATGGTTAAGCATGCACTGGGTTACAAATATCATTATGCTCTCGCCGATTATCTGCAGCGTGCAGCCCGCCATATAGCCTCTAAAACAGATGCTCAACAGGCCTATGCTGTTGGCCGTGCCGCGGTGGAGAAAGCGCTGCAGGGCAAGACGTCGATCATGGTGACCATTGAGCGGGGCCAGGGTAAAAAATATTCCTGGCAGATAGGGGAGGCATCTTTGGAGAAAGTAGCCAATGTGGAAAAGAAAATGCCCAGATCCTTCATTACCAAAGATGGGTTTGGCATTACCCAGAAAGCCAAGGAGTATTTCCAGCCACTTATAGTGGGGGAGGATTATCCTCCCTATAAGCAGGGCATGCCCCATTACCCAAAGCTCAAAAAACTAATGATCGAAAAAAAGCTGCCACCCTGGTCGGAGGATTAATTAACCTGACGCAGCGGCCTGCCATTCATAAAGGTGCTGATGTTTTCTGTCATCTGAGTGATCAGCCGCTGCCTAGCCTCTTTGGCTATCCAGGCGCTGTGGGGTGTCACTATCAGATTGCTAATTTCAGTATCTAGCAGCACATTGCCATTTACAGGTGGTTCTACCGACAGAACATCCAGGCCTGCTCCGGCAATTTCACCAGAGATTAGCGCCTGCTTTAGGGCCTGCTCATCAATTATCGCGCCGCGAGCCGTATTGATTAGGATCGCCGATTTTTTCATTAGCGCGAGTTGCGGAGTAGAAATTAACCGCTCTGTCTGCGGAGTTAACGGGCAGTGCAGACTCAGCACATCCACCATAGGCAGCATATCCATCAATCCAACGCGAGGTAGATCATCGCTATAACTACGCCCTGGCAATGCAGCAAAAACAACCTGCATACCGAAGGCCTCTGCAATTTTGGCGACCCCTGTGCCCAGGTCACCAGCACCTACAATACCCAGGGTTTTACCCGCCAGTTCTCGCACCGGGTATTCCAGTAGGCAGAAGTATTTGCTCTGGGCCCAGCCCCCTTCCATAGCAGATCTGCTATAGGGCTGAAGATTGGTGGTGAGAGCCAGAATCAGCGTCCAGGTGTGCTGTACGACCGAGGCGGTGCCATAATTTACCGCATTACTAACCACAATGCCCCGGGCCTTCGCAGCCTCTAAGTCCACCACATTGGTGCCGGTAGCAGTCAGAGTAATCAGCTTTAACCTTGGCGCCTGTGCCATCGTAGAAGCACTGATTGCAGTCTTATTAGTCAGCACAATATCAGCATCTGCAATGTAATCTACCACCTGCGACTCAAGGCAGTTTGGATAGACAGTCCATTCAATGGGTAGGTCGTAAAGCTCAGTAAAATCTAGGTCATCCGGGCCCAGGCTGTCACAATCAAGAATTACACCACGCATAGAGCTATCACCAACTGTTAATAATGGCAGCAGTGTAAAGGACAGAGCCTCTGGGGCAAACTGTAAAATCAACAGTCCGGCATGCCCAGACTATGATATTGCCGGGCAAAACCGCATAATGGCCGACAGATTTGATTATCTCCAAGGACGCCTGTTTTCATGTCATCAACAGCATTTACTGTTTACCAAAAAGTCATCCTCGACAATCCTGTAAAGGTTATCCTCGCCACCATGGCGCTGACCCTAGCCATGGCTATGGGGCTACCAAATTTTAAGCTGGATGCCTCTGCTGATTCACTAACCCTTGAACATGACGACGACCTGAATTTCTTTCGCGAAGTGGTACAGAGATACGGTAGCGACAACTTCCTGATTGTGACCTTTTCGCCTAAGCAAGGCGATCTCTTTGAGCAAGAAAATTTGGATACCCTGGAGTCGCTGCGCACCGAACTAGGCTTTATTGACGGCGTTGAGAGTATGCTGTCGATGCTGGATGTACCACTGCTGTACAGCCCGAAAATTGGTATCGCCGACCTAAAAGAAGAGCTAAAGACCTTAACATCCGAGGCTGTAGATAAGCAGGCGGCAAAACAAGAGTTCCTCAGTAGCCCTATCTATAAAGATGTTTTGCTCAGTGCCGACGGTCAGACCACCGGCATACTGGCTACCCTGGCCCTGGACGAAACCTACCTAGATCTGGTGACCCAGCGCGATGCCCTGCGTCTGGTACGAGACTCTGAGGGCCTATCTCCAGAACAGGAAATTCAGCTCACCAATATTAGTCAGCTATTCCTCGATTACCGCACTGAGAAAGCCGCCGAGGATCATCAGCGGGTTGCCCAGGTTCGTGCGCTGATGGATACCTATCGCGACCGCGCCACTATCTTTTTAGGCGGCCCAGATATGATTACCGCTGATATGGTCGACTTTATAAGAAGTGATCTGATGATTTTTGGCAGCGGTATTCTACTGTTTATCATTGCCACCCTGGCTTTGATTTTCCGCAAACTGCGTTGGGTGGTTCTGCCACTGGCGACCTGCGCTATCTGCCTAGTGATGATTCTTGGCTTCCTGAGCTGGATAGACTGGCGACTTACGGTTATCTCGTCAAACTTTGTTTCTTTGCTGCTGATTATTACGCTGGCACTGACTATCCATCTGATTGTTCGCTATCGAGAACTCCAGGCCAAAAATCCAGACGCCGACCAGCGCGAGTTGGTAAGCAGTACGCTGACTTCCATGGCTAAACCCTGCCTGTATACCGTACTGACCACCATTGTTGCCTTTACCTCACTGGTGGTGAGCAACATCCGTCCCGTTATTGATTTTGGCTGGATGATGACCATGGGTATTAGCCTGGCTCTAGTGCTGGCCTTCGTGGTGATTCCAGCTGGCATGATGATTGTTGGCAAAGGCTCCAATGCAGGCTCCGGGGACAACAGCGCGGCTATAACTACAAGGTTTGCCTGGTTCACCGAACACTATGGGTCTGTCGTTCTGTTGGTAGCCGCAATGCTCAGCGCATTGTCTGCCTATGGTATTTCCCGGCTTGAGGTAGAGAACCGCTTTATTGATTACTTCCGCAGCGATACAGAGATCTATCAGGGGATGGAAATTATCGATACTGCCCTGGGCGGCACCACACCACTAGATATTATTCTCCAGGCTCCTACCTTCGCTGCCATCCAAGAGGTCACAGTCGAAGAGTCTCCAGAGTCCGCTTTTGACGGTGAATATGACGAAGACGAGTACGGAGAAGACGAGTACGACGACGCAGATGACGAGTACGGTGACAGCAGTTTCGACGATGAGGGCGAATACAGCCTGAAGGATAGCTACTGGTTCTCATCAGCTGGCCTGGCAGATTTGGGCAAACTTCAAACCTTCCTTGAGGCGCAGCCAGAGATAGGTAAGGTCAGCTCTCTGGTACAAATTTATCAGGTGGCCACCGATCTTATGGGTCATCCTCTCAACGACTTCGAACTGGCCTTTATGCGTCAAAGTCTCGGCGATGAGATCTACCAACAGATGGTAGCGCCCTACCTTCTGGAAGATCGCGATGAAGCAAGAATCCAACTGCGCGCCATGGAAACTGCAGGACTTAGGCGTGCCGATTTATTGCAAAAGATTAATGATTTTGCGGTCAAAGAAGTGGGCATTGCTCAGCAGGACATTCGTTTTACCGGCCTTTTAGTGCTCTACAACAATATGCTGCAGAGTCTTTATAAGTCGCAAATACTGACTCTGGGTGCGGTATTTATCGGCATTATGCTGATGTTTTTGATCCTTTTCCGCTCCCTGAAGATTTCACTGATCGCCATGCTTCCCAACTTCTTGGCTGCCGCTGTGGTTCTGGGCGGTATGGGTATTTTTGCAATTCCCCTGGATATGATGACCATCACTATTGCGGCTATTACCGTGGGCATTGGCGTAGACCATGCCATTCATTACATCACCAGATTCAGACAGGAATTTGCACAGCACAGCAACTATATAGGCGCAATGCACCGTGCCCATGCCAGCATTGGTCAGGCGCTGTTCTATACTGCCATCACTATTATTGTTGGCTTTTCAATTCTGGCACTGTCCAACTTTATCCCGTCAATCTACTTTGGTTTGCTCACTGGCCTTGCCATGACCGCAGCACTTCTCGGCTCTATGACCCTGCTACCAAAACTGATTTTAATGACTCAACCCTTTGGTGAAGAGACTAGCTCTAACCCACCAACGGGCTCGGAAAACTAATTTTATGCCTCTAGTAACACTGCAGGATATCTATCTGAGCTATGGCCAGCCGCCCTTAATCGACCATATTGATCTGGTGATTGAACGCGGCGAACGGGTCTGCCTTATCGGTCGCAATGGCGCCGGCAAATCCACATTAATGAAGATTATTAATGGCCAGGTAATCGCCGACGAGGGCATGCTTAAGCGAGCCAGTGGCGTGAAAATAGCGCAGCTCGAGCAATCGGTACCCCAGGATGCCAAGGGTACCGTATTTGATGTTATTACCCAGGGGCTGGGTGCCGAGGGCGAGCTGGCAAAACGCTATCACCATCTCATATTAGAGCTAAGCAACGACCCCAGTGACCAAATTATGCGGCAACTGGAAGAATGTCAGACTGAGTTAGATCGCGTCAATGGCTGGGATATTAACCAGCGCGTCGAGGCAATTGTTACCAAGATGGATCTAGATCCTAATGTAGATATCTCCAGTCTCTCCGGCGGTTATAAGCGTCGTGTGCTGTTAGCCCGCGCCCTGGTCTGCGACCCGGATCTCCTGCTGCTTGACGAGCCCACCAACCATTTGGATATAGATGCCATTCAATGGGTTGAGCAGTTTTTACTCAAGTGGGAAGGATCTCTGCTATTTATCAGCCACGATCGCCGGTTTATGGACAATCTGGCCACCAGATTTATCGAAATTGATCGCGGGAAGCTGGCAGAATTTAACTGTAACTACGCCACCTACCTGCAGCGCAAAAAAGACATGCTTGAGGTAGAAGAAAAGCAAAATGCACTGTTCGATAAACGTCTTTCCCAAGAGGAAATCTGGATACGTCAGGGCATTAAGGCGCGCCGCACTCGCAATGAGGGCCGTGTTCGAGCGCTGGAATCCATGCGCCGCGAATATGCCGATCGTCGCAAACAGCAGGGCAAGGCAAAGATGGATATTCAACAGGCTGATCGATCAGGCAAGGTTGTTGCCGAAGCGGAGAAGATTAACTTTGCATTTGGTGGGGCTAATGCTGACGAACTTCTGGTCCGTGAGTTTTCAACCCTGATTCAACGGGGCGACAAGCTGGGCCTGATTGGCGGCAATGGGGTTGGCAAAACAACCCTGATCAAGCTACTGTTGGGTGAGCTGAAACCACAGCAGGGCAAAATTAAAACCGGCACCAATCTCAGTGTTGCTTACTTTGACCAGTACAGATCTGCTCTGGACGAAGAAAAATCGGTGCAAGACAATGTCTCCGGTGGTCGCGACATGCTGGAAATTGGTGGTAAACCACGGCATGTGATCAGCTATCTGCAGGACTTTTTATTTGCTCCTGAGCGCTGCCGCCAACCGGTAAAAGCACTGTCTGGTGGTGAACGAAATCGTCTGCTTCTGGCTAAGTTATTTACCCAGCCCTCCAATATACTGGTCCTCGACGAACCTACCAATGACCTGGATATAGATACATTAGATCTATTAGAAGAACTGCTAATCGACTACAAGGGAACCATTATTCTCGTTAGCCACGACCGCGCCTTTTTAAACAATGTGGTGACCAGCACACTGGCATTCGAGGGTCAGGGCGTCATTAATCAGTATGTAGGCGGCTATGACGACTGGCTGCGCCAGCGCAAAACCGAGCAGCCCGCTACTGCCGAGCCCACCAGAGTTCAGCAGAAAACCAAGACATCAGCAAAGAAACTCTCCTACAAGGACCAGCGAGAATTGGATAGCTTGCCGCAAACCATCGAAACTCTCGAAACACAGATTGATAAGATCTCGACGCTGATAAGCGAGCCAGATTTTTACCGCCGCGATCGAACCGAAACTGACAAGACGCAGAATCAGCTTGCCGACCTGCAGCAGCAGTTGAGTCACAGCTATCAGCGTTGGGAGCAGCTAGAAAATCAATAGGCCGTTGAATTACATGGCTAAATCGCTGAGTTATCTTTAAAATTAATTCCCGTCCAGTCTTAACAGAGTAGCCATAAAACCCCATGAGCACAGAGAAATCCCCGTTAGTACTTCTTATTCTAGATGGCTTCGGCTACAGCGGAGAGGCAAAATACAATGCGATTACCTCTGCCAATGCACCAGTTTGGCAAAAACTGTGGCATGAGAACCCGAAAACATTGATTCATACGTCTGGTATGGCCGTAGGCCTCCCAGAGGGGCAGATGGGTAATTCTGAAGTAGGCCATATGACACTCGGGGCGGGGCGTGTGGTGTATCAGAACTTTACGCGTATCAACAAGGCCATTGCCGATGGCGACTTCTTTATCAACCCAGTCTTCTGCAACGCCATTGATAAGGCCGTAGCGCTCAATAAAGCTGTGCATATTATGGGTTTGCTGTCAGCAGGAGGGGTGCACAGCCACGAAGATCATATCAATGCCATGCTTGAGCTAGCCGCTCAGCGTGGAGCCAAGAACATCTATATTCATGCCTCACTCGATGGCCGCGACTGCCCGCCGCGCAGCGCCAAGCCGTCCTTAGAAAAGACCCAGGCCCTCTGCGATCGGTTAGGCGTAGGCCAAATTGCCTCAGTGATCGGCCGCTTCTATTCCATGGATCGTGACAACCGCTGGGATAGGGTTGAACAGGCCTATCGTTTAATGACTGAGGGGGCTGGCAGCTATAGTTACAGCGATGCTGTCAGTGCACTGGAAGCCGCCTATGCGCGTGATGAGAATGATGAATTTGTCAAAGCCACCAGCATTGATGGGCCGGACGGAAAGGTTATTGTGGTTGAAGATGGCGACGCGGTTATCAATATGAACTTTAGGCCTGACCGCGCACGTGAGATTAGTCACGCCCTGGTCGACACAGATTTTGTAGGTTTCCAGCGGGCGGTGGTTCCCAAACTTAGCACCTATGTTATGGCCACGGAATATGAAGCCAATCTAGATGTGCCCTGTGCCTATCCCCCTGAGCTTTTGACCAACTCATTGGGCGACTATCTGGCCCAGCAGAATAAGCGGCAACTGCGCATCGCTGAGACAGAAAAATATGCCCATGTGACCTTCTTCTTTAGCGGTGGCAGGGAATCTTTATACCCTGGTGAGGAGCGTATATTAATCCCTTCGCCAGATGTCAGTACTTACGACCAGATGCCTGAGATGAGCGCTCCTGAAGTAACGGAGAAACTGATCGAGGCGATTGGCAGCGGTAACTTCGACACCATTATCTGCAACTATGCCAACTGTGATCAGGTAGGCCACACTGGTGACTTTGAAGCCTCAGTAAAAGCTGTGGAAGCGGTAGACCTATGCCTAGGTCAGGTTGTTAGCGCCATTCATGCCGCAGGGGGTGAGCTACTAATCACTGCAGATCATGGCAATGTCGAAGAGATGTTCGACGAATCCAATAATCAGCCTCATACTCAGCACACCACATTGCCCGTGCCTTTAGTCTACGCCGGTCACCGTCAGCTCAATCTGGATAAAGGTGGCTCACTGGCCGATATAGCGCCAACTATGCTCGACCTGATGGGCATAGTGCAGCCCACCGAAATGACTGGCCGTTCGTTAATCCTGTAATGAAAAGTTTGGCAGTGAAAAGAGTTTCCTTCGGGCAAATAGCCCGGGGACTTTTGATCTGCTCAGTCTGTCTGGGCGCGAGCTGGGCCAGTAATGCCGATCAAACGCAGCAGCTCGATGACCTAAAGCGCTCTATTTCCAGCCTCGAAAATAGGCTTCAGCAGCGTGACAAAGAGCGCGATAGCCTGCAGGTGGAACTTAAAAAAGTAGAGCTTGAGGCCGCTGCAATTAACCGCAACATCCGCCGCCTGCGCAGCAATATAAGTAGCCTGAAAACCCAGTTAACAAATCTCAACCAGCAGCAGAAAACCCTGCAGCAGCAGATAAGCCGCCAGACAGGTGCCATTGGTGAGCAAATCGCAGCCGCCTATAAGCTGGGCAACCAAGAGCCGCTCAAGCTGCTACTCAATCAAGAGGATCCCCAGCAGATAGCGCGAGTATTCCGGTACTATGATTATTTTTTGCAGGCGCGCAGTGAAAAAATTGCCCTGTACAAAAAAAATATGGCGTCCCTTGATTCCATCGTCGAGGATATCAGTAGTCGCAAACTGAGTCTGACTGAGTCCCGAGATCAGCTGCAGGCTGACCAGCAGCAGCTCTTTAACAGGGTTGAGGCCCGCAAACGGACACTGGCTAAAGTCAGTCTCTCGCTGCGCAGCGACAAAAAGAAGCTCAACAGACTACAGAAAGAACGCAGCGAACTTGAGGAGATACTCAGTGCTGTCGTAGAGGCCACTGCTGATTTAACAGCGCCCAGCGATTACCAACCCTTTGCCTCCCTAAAAGGCCGACTGCAGTGGCCATTAAAAGGCCGGGTAGCTCATAGCTTTGGCAGCAGGCGCAGCGGTGAATTGCGCTGGGAAGGCTGGATGATCAGAGCCAAAGGTGGAGATGAGGTGCAAGCCGTGCATCATGGCCGCGTTGTGTTTTCAAACTACCTGCGCGGCTTTGGTCTGCTAGTGATTGTCGACCATAGTGATGGCTATATGACGCTCTATGCGCACAACCAGGAACTACTAAAAGAAACTGGTAACTGGGTTTATAGCGGCGAGGCTATCTCCCGGGCCGGAGACACCGGGGGGCTAGATAACCCCGCGCTCTACTTTGAGATTCGCAAGCAGGGTACGCCAACAGACCCTAAGGTCTGGTTGGGTAAGCGTTAGGCCCAGAGTTTATGATTAGAGCAATCCGACAAAGCGTGCAACCAAGCTGAGGTTTTAGACTCCAAGCTAGGTCAAATTAAGGAAACCATCTATGTTAAGAATCATACTAAGTCTTTGGCTCGTGCTGCTGCCCCTCTCCGCTTTAGCGCAGAACTCGGCAACCGAGAAGCCTGCCTCAGCTCCCGACATGGAAGACAAACAGCGCCTACCCCTGCGAGAACTGCGCATATTTACTCAGGTATTCGAACAGATTCGTCTTGGCTATGTTGAAGAAGTCAGTGATTCTCAGCTATTAAATAATGCCATAGCCGGCTTGCTAACCGAATTGGACCCGCATTCTGCCTATCTTGATGAAAGTGATTACGATGACCTGCAAGAAAATTCAACCGGAGAATATGGTGGCCTTGGCCTGGAAGTGGGTACCGGAGAAGGTGCTATCAGAGTGGTGTCGCCAATTGATGAATCACCCGCGGCCAAAGCCGGCGTCCAGGCAGGTGATCTGATTGTCAAAATGGATGGTAATCCAGTGCGCGGTATGAGCCTGCAAAAAGCCATAGAAAAAATGCGTGGAGAAAAAGGGACCAGCATTAAACTCACGGTGTTTCGCGAGGGCCGGGATGAAACTCTGGATATCGAAGTGGTCCGCGATATTATTCAAATTAGCTCAGTGCGTAATCGCCTGCTAGAACCAGGCTATGGCTATATTCGCGTCGCTCAGTTCCAACAAAATTCTGGTAAGGATTTTGTTGCTGCGATCGAGGAGTTACAGGATAAGTCTTCAGACTCACAGCCATTGAAAGGCCTGGTCATTGATCTACGCAACAATCCTGGTGGCCTAGTGCCCGCCTCCGTTGAGATTGCCGATGCCCTATTAAATAAAGGCACTGTGGTCTATACCGAGGGGCGCTTGCCCAGCTCTAATATAAGCTTTGATGCAAAACCTGGTGACCTACTCAATGGCCTGCCTGTGGTGGTGTTGATTAATGGCGGCAGCGCCTCGGCCTCTGAAATTGTCGCCGGCGCACTCCAGGACCATGGCCGCGCCGCTATTCTGGGCACGCAAAGTTTTGGTAAGGGGTCGGTACAAACTGTTATTCCACTGGGTGATGGGCGCGCGGTTAAATTGACCACGGCCCGTTATTTTACTCCCAATGGGCGCTCTATTCAGGCTGAGGGAATTATTCCAGATATCGTGGTTGAACCAGCGGAAATTCGCCCCTATTTCAGTCGTAAGCGAGTTCGCGAAGCCGATCTGGAGGGCCATCTTGAAACTGAGGATTCAGCCCAAAAAGAGGCTGCAGATGCGGATGATAGCCAGGCAATTGAGAACCTTAGCGCTGACAATCAGCTATATGAGGCTGTCAATTTGCTCAAAGGCTTTTACCTTTTGGGTAGTCAGGCCGCAATCCAGTGATACATTCAGACTAAGCCAGGACCGATTGCAGAGAACGCCGCCTGCGCGGCGCTCTCTTTTCCAAAGTGGTCTTTAGACTTCTATATCCAACTTGTCGACCTTTTGGAAACCACGGGGCAGCTTGTGGCCACGACGGCCGCGCTCGCCACGATAGTGCTCGAGATCCTTACTCTTCATCACCAGATAACGTTTCCCCGAGTGCACAACCAGAGAGCTGCCTTCAGGAATAACACCATAATCCACTACGTATTCTTCCCGAGACTGCAATCTTGAACTGGGGATATTGATAATCTTATTGCCTTTACCACGGGCTAGCTCTGGTAGTTCACTAATCGGGAACACCAGCATACGACCTTCGTTGCTTACCGCTGCAATCAATGCATTTTGATCGCCAACCATTTTTGGACTGAGGATGCGCGCCCCTTTGGAAACCGACACCACAGCTTTACCTGCCTTATTTTTGGTGAACAGCTCGGCAACTGTGCCTATAAAGCCATACCCGGCATCAGTACCCAGCAGAATCTTCTGTTCATCAGCCCCCATCACCACATCTGTGAACAGCGCACCTGGGGGCATTTTAAGGCGCCCGGTTGCTGGCTCACCCTGGCCACGAGCCGAGGGTAATGTATGCCCAGGCAACGCATAAAAACGTCCCGTAGTATCTTGCAGGAATACATTTTGATTACTCTTGCCCTTGGCCGCTGAAAGGAATTTGTCACCAGACTTATAACTTAAACTGGTTGGGTCTATCTCGTGGCCTTTGGCAGCGCGCAGCCAGCCTTTATCAGAGAGAACAGCCGTAATTGGCTCAGCCGTCATCAGGTCTTTTTCACTAAAGGCCTGAGCTTCTCCACGCTCGGTCAAGGGCGAGCGGCGATCGTCACCATATTCTTCTGCGGTGGCAATAAGCTCTTTTTTGACCAGTGTTTTTAGCCTCGCATCAGAGCCCAACAAAAGTTCTAACTCAGCTTTTTCACGAGCCAATTCGTCCTGCTCGGCGCGGATTCTGACCTCTTCAAGTCGCGCTAACTGGCGTAACTTGGTATCCAGAATATATTCCGCCTGTGTATCTGACAGCCCAAAGCGCGCAATTAATGCTGGCTTGGGCTCATCCTCAGTGCGAATAATATGAATCACTTCGTCAATATTTAAGAAAGCAATCAACAATCCATCTAACAGATGTAGTCGCTTATCAACTTTTTGCAGCCGGTAATCGAGACGACGGCGAGTCACATCCACTCGGAAACTGAGCCAGTCTTTAAGGATACGACGCAAATCCATCACCGAGGGACGGCCATCAATACCAATAATATTCATATTGATGCGATAACTGCGCTCGAGATCAGTCGTGGCAAACAGATGATCCATGAGTGCCGGCACATCAACACGGTTAGAGCGCGGGGTAATTACCAGCCTGGTTGGATTTTCATGATCAGACTCATCTCTCAGGTCTTCTACCATGGGTAATTTTTTATTGCGCATCTGCGCTGCGATCTGCTCCAAAATCTTGGAGCCCGAAGCCTGAAATGGCAATGCCGTCACAATCACATCGCCATCTTCCTTATTCCAGATAGCACGCATTTTTACTGAGCCGCGACCCGTCTCATAGGCGTTGAGAATATCGCTTCTGGGGGTAATAATCTCGGCATTGGTGGGGAAATCAGGGGCCTTTATAAACTCCATCAGCTCTGGCACAGTCGCCTTTGGGCTATCGAGCAGATGCAAACAGGCGTCTACTACCTCGTTGAGGTTATGGGGCGGAATATCAGTAGCCATGCCCACAGCAATGCCAGTCGTGCCATTGAGCAACACATTGGGTACCCGGGCTGGCAAAATCTCTGGCTCATCGAGGGTGGCGTCAAAGTTGGGGCGCCAGCTGGCTGTCCCCTGGCCTAATTCAGAGAGCAGGACATCTGCGTATTTAGAAAGCTTGGATTCTGTGTAACGCATGGCGGCAAAGGATTTGGGATCATCGGCAGAGCCCCAGTTACCCTGGCCATCAACCAGTGGATAGCGATAGGAAAATGGCTGAGCCATCAACACCATTGCTTCATAGGCCGCACTATCACCATGGGGATGAAATTTACCAATCACATCGCCCACAGTTCGCGCAGACTTTTTATATTTTGCGCTGGCTTTGAGGCCCAATTCGCTCATCGCATAAACAATGCGGCGCTGCACAGGCTTAAGTCCATCGCCAATATGCGGCAGCGCCCGGTCAAGGATTACATACATTGAGTAATCTAGATAAGCTTGCTCGGCATAGTCACTGAGTGGTCGACTTTCGAGCCCCTGTTCATTGAAGGTGACGATATCGTTCATCGTTTTTCCTATTGCTAACTTAAATTCAGTTTAAAGATTGGCTGCGTCAGCCAGGTTGCCTTTGGTTTCTAACCAGGCACGTCGATCAGAGGCGCGCTTTTTAGCCAGCAGCATATCGAGAATACTATTGGTGTCATCACCAGGCTCCAGAGTCAGCTGTACCAGCCTTCTGGTGTCCGGATCCATGGTAGTCTCCCGCAGCTGCAGGGGGTTCATCTCACCCAAACCCTTAAAGCGCTGCACATTGACCTTGCCGCGCTTACCCTCAGCCTGAATGCGATCGAGAATACCCTGCCGCTCGGCATCGTCCAGGGCATAGTAAACATCTTTGCCGACATCAATTCTAAACAGTGGCGGCATGGCCACATAGACATGTCCGGCACTGACGAGAGGGCGGAAGTGCCGCACAAACAAAGCACATAAAAGTGTAGCTATATGTAGCCCATCGGAATCCGCATCGGCGAGAATACATATCTTGTGATAACGCAGAGAGTCCGTTGACTCCACCGCCGGATCCACCCCCAGTGCCACAGAGATATCATGGACTTCTTGAGAGGCGAGGATTTCCTGGGAGTCAACTTCCCAGGTGTTTAAAATTTTACCCCGCAGAGCCATGATGGCCTGGTTCTCTCGGTTGCGGGCCTGTTTAGCCGAGCCACCTGCTGAGTCACCCTCTACAAGAAATATTTCACTTCGCTCTGGCTCACCGCTGGAACAGTCTGCGAGCTTTCCTGGTAATGCCGGACCCTGAGTAACCTTTTTGCGCACTACCTTTTTGCTGGCCCGCATACGACGCTGAGCATTCAGGATGCAGAGTTCGGCTAGCTTCTCAGCCTCTTCAGTGTGCTGATTAAGCCATAGGCTAAAGGCATCTTTGACGACCCCTGAGACAAAAGCAGCAACTTCGCGAGACGACAGTCGATCCTTGGTCTGCCCAGAGAACTGCGGATCGGCCAGCTTTGATGACAGCACAAAGCTACATCGGTCCCAAATATCATCCGGCGTTAATTTAACACCGCGGGGCAGCAGATTTCTGAACTCACAGAACTCTCGCATAGCCTCCAGCAACCCGGAGCGCAGGCCATTAACATGGGTGCCGCCCTGGGGTGTAGGAATCAAGTTAACGTAGCTTTCCTGCACCAGCTCGCCACCCTCAGGCAGCCATTGCACAGCCCAGTCCGCCGCTTCGTTTTCTGAACTAAAGCTACCAACAAATGGCTCAGCGGGCAGCACCTCCCAACCATGCAGGGAGCCTGCCAGATAATCCTCTAGGCCATCTTCATAAAACCACTCTTCGCTGTCACCGCTGCTTTCGTCGTGAAAGCTCATAGTCAGGCCGCCACAGAGTACCGCCTTGGCACGCAGTATATGGCGCAATCTTGAAAGGCTAAACTTTACCGAATCAAAGTAGGATGCATCAGGCCAGAAGCGCAAAATAGTTCCTGTATTGCGCTGCCCACAGCTGTCGATCACCGCCAAATCAGAGGTCTTGTCACCACCGGCAAACATCATCTGATGGACCTTGCCGTCGCGCTTAACAATTAAATCCAGTTTGCTGGACAGCGCGTTGACTACAGAAACACCGACACCGTGCAAACCACCGGAGAACTGGTAGTTATCATTGGAAAACTTGCCCCCGGCATGCAGCGTGGAGAGAATGACTTCTACGCCCGGCAGCCCCTGTTCTGGGTGGATATCGACGGGCATACCGCGGCCGTCGTCACAGACCGACAGGGAGCCATCTCTGTGCAGTGTCACATCAATGCGGCTGGCGTGTCCGGCCAGTGCCTCATCGACACTGTTGTCTATAACTTCCTGGGCCAGGTGGTTGGGACGACTGGTATCTGTATACATACCGGGGCGCTTGCGCACCGGATCCAATCCGGTTAGAACTTCAATATCTTTTGCGTTGTAGTTGCTCATTAGCTCTTTTGGTCAATTTAGTTAGTGGCGTATTTAGACGGCAGTTAAAAACTGATGAATAGCCGTCAGGTGCTGATAATAATTTATAAAACTGTGGTCTCCCTGCTGCTCAGTGACAATATCACATCCCTGATAGCGCGCCTGCGCATCTCGATAATCAAGCACTTCATCACCGGTTTGCAAGAGCACTCTGTAGTTATTTTTATATTTTATCTCTCTGGGATCCAGTGCCAGATATTCTTCTATGTGCTGAGGTTTAAAAGTCCATTTTTCGCCCGTTATATAGTTGCTGTTCTCGCCCAGCCAGTCCCGGAGTCCGCGCCCTGGACTTACTGCCGGATTAATTAGCACGGCCCTGAGGCCATATTGCTCGGCCAGGCAGGTGGCAAAAAAGCCACCCATGGAGCTACCCACTAAATAGACGGGCTCTGGCTGCTGATTTTCGATCAATGATCTCAGCAGCCCGATGGCGCTGTCGGCAAACGGCGGCAACGCAGGGCACACAAATTTTATTTCAGGCGCATTTTCGGAAAACCAGCGCTGGGTTTGCAGAGCCTTTTTAGACTGAGGAGAGCTGTTGAACCCATGTAGATAGAGCAGCATTGGCATAATGAGCTAAACTATAAATTAGGCTCCATTATAGCCAAAGCTGACTGGTTGTCAGGCACTGATTTACGCTTCGATGTATGGCTAAATTAGACGCTTAATTTTCGCCTAGACCTATGCTCAATAGCTCGTGGAATCGAGATTGGGCGGCACGGCAAAGTCGGACAAGAATTCTACCCCTGTATGCACCTGCCCATCGCCGTGTAAATCTAGCCATCGATAACCTGGAGGCTGATCAGAGAGCGCAAAATCCATGCTGTGCTGCTTAAACTGCACACAGCTGGAGGGCGCTGAGTAAACGGGTAATTCCCCCCAACGCCCTTCAAATTGCTGATGCACATGACCAGTGATCACAGCGCGAACATTGCCGTGACCAGATAACAACTCATAGAGCTGGTGCTGGTTATTAATCTGCTGCTTGTCCAGCCAGGCACTGCCAACGGGGAGGGGACTATGATGCATAGCGACTAGCACAAACTTTTGGGCCAGGGCCTGGAGCCCCTGCTCCACATGCCGCAACTGCTGGTCACTAATATGCCCGCCAGGCTGATTGGGCTGCGAGCTGTCTAACGTAAGAACGCCCCAGGCACCCAAGTCAAGAACTGGCAGCGCAGGGTAATCCACCAAACAACTGGCCATCACAGCACTGTCATCATGATTGCCTGGCAGCCAGACCGCCTGCTTATGATGGGTTTTCAGGATTTTATTGAGCTGCTGGTATGCCTCGGGCTGATAGTCGCTAGCCAAATCGCCCGTTAACAACAATCTATCACGACCCCGGCCCTGCTTAGCCACGGCCTGCAAAACCGCCTCGAAGCTAGCCAATGTGGGCACACCTCCCAGCGTTGCGCTGGCGTCAGCGCCTAGATGCAGGTCGGTGATTTGGGTGAGGTGAATAATATCCATCGATAGCTAGGCTTCCAATTCAATCATGCCCTGTTGCAGGCTGTGCGAGAGCAACTCACTGAGGAAGATATTCCACTGCCACTTTTCGTCTCTCGCCTGCATACCTTTGGTTTCGGTTAGCGCCCAGGGAATCGTTCTATCGTTACACCACTCAATGACCTCAGCCATACGGGCATCGCGATACACTCTTACCTTGACTTCAATTTGAGGCAACCAGTAAGGACCAGCCCTATCGGCTGTCATCAACAATGTGCTGGTGTACTTGGTGACCTCAATGATTTCCAGACGAATACCCGAGTTGGGACGCTCTTTGTATTGCAGCGAGAATGAGGCGCCCAGCGTCAAACTGTCAGGGATAATTCGATGCAGGCGTCGATAATTAAGCTCACATTCCTCATGTAAGCGGGCCAAATCCTGCTTATGTTTTCGGGTTTCATACAGTGACACAGTCTGCTTTTCCTTTTTATCGCTATGCTCTCTTACTACAGCCTCTAGTAATTGTTGCTAGCTTCTCTCTTATTTTAGCCCTTCGAACCAGTATTGTTGCGTAATTTCTCGATATTCAGCTGCAGCCAAAACAGCCCTATGGTCATTGCTGCACTATTTAAGCGCCCCTGGGTCTGGGCCTGCAGAACCTCTTCGTAAGGCCACACCTGAAATGAAATATCCTCAGCTTCCTGTTCGGCTCCAAATATTCCACCACGGTTATCCAAGTTACACAGGCCGCAGAACATATGCATTTTCTCGTCTGAGCCCCCGGCGCTCACCAGATATTCGGTGATCGGTAATAGGGTTTCAACCTCAATACCAGCTTCTTCCTGCAGCTCTTTAGCCGCCACCTGCTCTGGAGTCTGGCCAGGCTCAATCATCCCTGCGACAACCTCATACTGCCAGGGCCCATGCTGGTCATTGAGAGCCCCGGCGCGAAACTGTTCAACCAGACCAATCCTGTGGTTCTCTGGGTCATACAGCAGGACGCCAACGGCATCGCCGCGCTGGAATAATTCACGCCCCAGAGGCTCACTCCAGCCACCAGCAAAAAGGCGATGACGGATAATCAGCTTACTGATACGGAAAAAGCCCTGAAATACCGTTTCACGGGATTCTATACGGTAGTCCTGAGCACCAAAGCGATGTGGTTTAGTCATGCGACAAAGTTTATCCGGAATCAGGCGTCAATGGGTCAATTAATTGCACAGAGGTCAACGCTTTTTGGCGTGCTGCGTCTTTCCAACAATGTCATAGAGATTGCTTGATTAGCAGTACAGGATAATCTTGACAACATATTGGCGACTTTTTTAAACGCCAGGATTCTCTATCACAGTAGCAATGATGTTAGAGATGCCGGTCAAACTTTTCTTTTACAGAGAGGCAATTCTGCTAGAATACCGACGTTTCGAGGAAATGGCCTTTTTAACCGATGCTGTTGTTTAAGCGTCAATCACTATAAGAGTTCTAACGGAGAGTTTATGCGTTTGGTCAGACAAGGATTATTTGCCATTAGCACCACATTACTGGTTGCTCAAATCAGCTGGGCTGATTCCCTCAAAGATATCTATCAGAGTGCGCTACAAAATGACCCTGTGCTGCAAGCCGCTAAAGCGAGCTTTAATGCCGAGCGTGAATCCAAAAACATCACCCGAGCCGCCCTGTTACCTCAGTTATCGGCATCCGGGGAATACAAAGAGTCTGAGACCAATGACGACTCCCGTTCGATTTTTATTATTGAAGGGCAGACGCTGTCCTCGGTAAGCGAAGGCCTGATCGACAGCAGCGGCACCTCCTATAATGTTTCGCTTAGCCAGGCCATCTTTGATATGCCGTCCTGGTATAACTTCCAGTCTGGCAAAGCACTGAGTAAAAGTGCTCAGGCGCAGTTTTCTGCTGATCAGCAGTCGCTAATTATTCGTGTCAGTCAGGCTTACTTTAATGTGCTGCGTGCCTACGACAATATGGAGACACGCAAAGCAGAAGAGCGCGCTATCCAAAGACAACTTGAGCAAACCAAAGAGCGCTTTGAAGTGGGCCTGCTGCCTGTGACTGATGTCCATGAAGCTCAGGCTGTATACGACGATGCCAGGGTTAACAGCCTGGAAGCCCGCGGCGCGCTTAATATCGCCTTTGAAGGCCTGGAAGTACTGACTGGGCAGAGCCATCAGGTGCTCGCCGGGCTGACGGAGAAGTTTGTCGCCTCCAATCCAGAGCCTTTGGATAATTCAGACTGGGTGAACTTTGCCATTAATAATAATTTTCAGCTGAAAGCCGCCAAACTGGGCAGTGATGCCGCTTACCACCTAGCCAAGGCTGCCGCTGCGGCAAGACTGCCCAAGGTCTCTGCGCGTGCCAATTATTTTGAATCGGACTCGGACGGCACAAGATACGATTCGGCATTTGAATCTCTTCAAGATGGTACCTCTGTGACTGTCGGAGTGACCATGCCAATTTGGATGGGTGGTTCTCTGGACGCCCAGCGTCGCCAAGCGAAACAGCGCTCTATTCAGTCCCGCGAGAATTTCTCTGCTGCTCAACGCAATACAGTGCAGTCCGCTCGTTCGATGCATCAACTAGTGATCACTAATACCGCGCGCGTCAAAGCACGTAAGCAGGCAATTACCTCAGCTAACAGTGCCCTTGAAGCAACACAGGCTGGCTATGAGGTAGGGACAAGAAATATTGTTGATGTGCTGGTGGCCCAGCGCACTCTCTATCAGGCCCGCCGTAACTATGCCAATGCTCGTTACGACTACATTTTATCGATGATGAGTCTCAAAGAAGTCGCCGGCCAACTATCGCCAGACGATATCTTTGCCCTCAATGCCTGGCTGGATCCCCAGCTGGTGATTGCAAAATAATCCAGCTAGCCCTGAAGACTATTATCGATAACCTTCAGTAATCTTTTTAGCGCGCCGCGATTGGCTTCTGCAATTCGGCGCGCTGCACTACCCATCTCAGTAGCTAACTGCTGATTCTGCATTATCTCTATACATTCAGCTGCCAGACTATCTGCACTGTCGCACAGGCGCATGGCCTTGCCGTCGACCAGCAGCCTCGAGACCTCAGAAAAGTTAAATAAATGGGGGCCACTGAGAATAGGCACTCCCCAGGCCGCCGGCTCAATCATATTATGACCGCCATTGGGTACCAGGCTGCCACCCACAAACGCAAAATCACAGGCGCCAAAGAAACTCATGAGTTCACCCATGGTGTCGCCCAATAAAATATCTGCCTGTTCGCTGGGCTGATTTGCACTGCGCCTGGCAACCCTAAACCCCGCATGAGCACAGAGTTCTGCCACCTGGTTAAAGCGTTCAGGATGTCTGGGTACCAGAATTAATAACGGCGGTATCGCCATGGCGGCCACTATCTTGGCGAAGGCCTGCAGTACAATCTCATCCTCCCCCTTGTGGGTGCTGGCAACCAGCCAAACTGGTCGTTGCTTGGCGCCGCGCCATGCCATGCCCAACTTCTTTGCCTGGGCCCTTACGTCTTCATCCAGGTGCAGGTCAAATTTAATGTTGCCGCTGATAGACAGGGACTGGTCTCTAAGACCGAGCTTGGCAAACCTTGCACCATCGTCCTGGTGCTGAGCTGCAACAGCAGTTATGGACTGCAACATTGGCCTTACCAACGAGGCCATTTTTGCATAGCCCCCAGCAGATTTTTCTGACAGTCTGGCATTGGCCAGAATCACGGGAATATTCCGCTTCGCACAGGCAGCAATGGTGTTAGGCCAGAGTTCAGTCTCCATAATAATTAGCACTCTGGGCCGAAAAGCCTTTAAGAACCCAGCAACGGCGTGGGGCATATCATAGGGCGCATAGCTATGCTCGATAGAGTCTCCAAATAGCGACTGAATCCGTTCTGAGCCCGTGGTCGTCATACAGGTAACCATTAGTCGGCTGTCGGGATAGCTTTTTTGAAGTGCTTTTATAAGCGGCGCAGCTGCCAGAGTCTCGCCGACAGACACTGCGTGCAACCAAATAACATTGGATGTATCGGGAGAACCATACCAGCCAAAGCGCTCAGCCCAGCGCTTGGCATAGGCTGGAGATTTCAGCGCACGGTACAGTAGCCGAAGCACAATAAATGGGCTCAGCAAATAGAGGATCGTCGTGTAGAGGAGCCTGCTTAATGTCATTCTCAACACCGGTTACAAATTGAGGTATGGATCTTTTGCGATAAGTTAGCAAAGTCATCGGGCTATTGACAGATTATTAGCCTTAATCGACCGGCAAAGGCCATTTTATTTTTTAAACCCTGGCAATAATGGGATATTATTTAGCTCTCGCATTTCTTATAAGAAGAGCATCTCAATGCCGTATTTTACTGTGGGTAACAGCAATAAGCTGGTGGTTACCAATTTTAAAGTTATGTTTTCCTCTTTTAAGAAAACGCCAAACTTTAACAAGATAAAACGCTACAAGACCCGCCTGATCATCAAATATGCTCGCCCAGAGGTGTATTTCACTGTTAGAGATCCCTATCAAAAAGCGATTTCACTCTATAAGGATAAATTTCAAAAGATTCCACTCAATATAGATCTGAGTAAGCCCTTTAAGTGGGAGAAACCGCAGCGAGTATTTTTCCGCTATATGGGCCTCTCACTAAAACATAAGAGCGATCTAGAAATTCAGCAGGCATTAATCAATACTTCATTTGATGAGTATGTAAAACTGTTAGAGCAATGTTACTGGCAGGATGAACATATTCAGCCCCAACATTGGATCCTCAATCATCCGAACTATTGGCTGTTAAAAGATCTAGGCACAGATCCGGCACGGCTTAACATCTACAAAATGGATCGAGCTGAAGAAATGGAAACCTTTGCTCTGGCCACGGGATTTGACTTTAGCAACCGAGCGAATAGTACTGGCTCTATCAAGCCGCCGCCCGCAATCAGTCCTGAGTCACTGCGGATTATCAATAATATCTATGGCGAGGATTTTACTATCTTTGGCTATGAGATGAGAACCGAGTAAAGCTTACTCTTTCCAATGCTGTTCGACCCAGCCTGTGGGCAAAATATAATGTCGCAGATGGGCCATCAAAGAGCGTGTTCTCTGACCACTGAAGCCAGCTTTTATATGCTCCATAGGAGTGCGGAGTGCATCGCCCTCATGGTAGCGCCCCTCAATAGCATCTCTTGGGTTCAGGTCGCCAGGGAATATCACCAGCTTGCTGCTAGCAGGTAATTTTGAGACTTTAAAATAGTTGACCGGGAAGGTGCGTCGGCACTGTTGACGAAAGTGCAGTACCCAGGGCTTTGGCCAGAATTTGACGCCGCCAGGAGCATTGCGGGTGACATAGCGTTGCTCGTATTTATAATGCTCAGCAATTTCCAGAGGCGAGGCGGCAAATTTTTCAAGCAGCGGCAAAAGCTTGCCCACTGGAAACCGATAAACCGAGGTCTGACCGAGCTTTTCCAAGGGGTTACTTGGATTGCGTGCCAAAATCACATCTTCAGGGTCGCCATAGTCAAAGAAGGCATCTATATTGCCCGTCACCACAAGATCCAGATCTAAAAATAGAACCGGGCCCTTCAGGTCTCCGAGCTGTTTACTCCAGAGGCGGCATTTTGGCCAAATTCCCTTTTTTGTTTTGGGCAGATCAAAGCTTAGCTCCGGCAGGGGCACAGCATCAACTTCAGATCTGAAGTTATCGCTATTGTCGGTGAAGCAGGTAAAGGTAAAAGGCGGCGTTATATTGCGAGCAACCATGCCATACAGGCGATTGACGTAGTCGGCACCATACTTGGTGCCCCAGTTAATGCAGATAATTTGTTTTGTGGACTCAGACATCCGTGCCTCTCTATCAGAGCAATTTAATGCCAGTGATCACTGACCCAGGTGGCCGGTTTAAAACGTCGATACCATTTACCACTGACACCAGCGATCGCCTCGTGGGGGTCGGGCTTGCCATGGAAGACCAGTACCCTGGTATCCGCGGGTAGCGCGGTTTCACGAGCGACAAAAAATGAGAATGGCTTGATACAGTGACGCTTAAAGCTTCGACACCAGTGATCGGGCCAGTAGACCAGCGCATTTTTTGCCATCATGGCGGCAGACAGGTATTCCTGCTCGTTGCGGTGAATCTTTTTAATCTCGTCAAAGGAATTTTCAAACTCAGCCAGTACTTCGGCATGGGCGCCCACTTCGAAGCGATAGACAGAAGAATTCCCTGTACCATCCTTTTTGATCCAGTCTTTAATAATCATCACTTCACCTGGATAGTCAAAAAGGTCGTCCAGGCTACCAGTGATGATTAAATCGAGATCCAGACACAACACTTTACCCCTGAGGTCGTAAAGGGTCTCTGCAAACACAGCTAACTTGTTCCAGCCGCGCTCTGGCCCGCCTAGGTCGACAGACAGTTCGGGTAGGGGAAATACCTCAACCCTGTCGTGCAGCCCAGCACCGTCTTCAGTGAGGCACACAAAGCGAAACTCTCTGTTCATGTTACGCGAAACCATGGAATATAGAGTGTTGACGTAGTCAGCGGAGTACTTGGTACCCCACTTCATACAGAGAACATTCACCACTTCTTTTGCTGCCATCTTATTGATTCCAGAGATCTAGGATACTATTCAGCAACTGGCGCTAACCAGTCCTGGTACTTGTCACTCTTACCGCGCACCAGATCGAAATAGGCTGCCTGCAAGAGAGCAGCAACTGGGCCGCGCTTGCCGCTACCAATAATCCGGCTGTCATATTCGCGGATAGGGACCACCTCAGCGGCGGTGCCTGTGAAGAATGCTTCGTCGGCAACATACACCTCATCTCTGGAAATACGCTTTTCACGCACTTCAATACCAAGATCGGCCGCCAATTTAAATACGGTATCTCTGGTCAGGCCATCGAGACAGGAGGTCAGGTCAGGCGTGTAGATCACACCATCCCGCACCATGAAGAAGTTCTCTGCACTACCCTCTGACACATAGCCTTCGGGATCGAGCATAATCGCCTCATCACAGCCAGAGTCGAGCGCTTCTCGCAACGCTAACATGGAATTGATGTAGTTGCCGCTGGCCTTGGCTTTTACCATAGTGATATTCACATGATGCCTAGTGTACGACGAGGTGCGCACCTTAAGCCCCGCCTCCAAAGTCTCTGGAGACATATAAGAAGGCCAGTCCCAGGCAGCGATACCAACATGAACTTTAAGACCTTCGGCGCGCAGGCCCATACCCTCAGAGCCCAAAAATACCAGGGGCCGGATATAAGCAGCATCTAAATTATTCGCGCGAACCACTTCGCGATGGGCAGCACAGATTTCTTCCTGAGTAAAAGGAATCTGCATGTGCAAAATTTTTGCCGAGTTAAACAGGCGTTTAATATGATCTTCCAAACGAAAAATGCAGGTGCCCGCACCTGGGGTATCGTAGGCACGAATACCCTCGAAGACCGCATTGCCATAATGCAGTGAAGAGGTGAGAAAATGTGTCTGGGCATCTCGCCAGTCAACCATTTTGCCATCCATCCAAATAAAACCATCACGGTCTGAAAACGACATCGACCTATTCCTCTCTTTTATTAACTTTTAAATATTGCCTGCCACTGATCGGCCACTGCTTTTCGCTCAGCCACAAATTCCGACAAAGCCACTTCCGCCAGCTGATTTTGCAGCTGTAATCTATGCCCTGCGGAACGGTAACTCTTATAGGCGTCTATCAACTGGAGAGATTTTTCATCGGATAACAGTCCAGATTGAGCCAAAGACTCTAGTATGCGGATCGTATCGCTCCAGCGAGTAAGCTGTGGATGGTCGTGAGACCAAGCCAAGACTGCAAATTGAACCATAAATTCAATATCGACGATACCTCCGCTGCCTTGCTTAAGGGAAAATTTGCCATCTTTAGCGCTCTGGCCCAGGTGTTTACGCATTTTTTCACGCATTTCTTCTACTTCGCGTACCAAAGATTGCAAGGGCCTTTTCTGCTTGAGACTGTTTTCGCGCACCAGATCGTAGGCAGCAGCCAAATCTACATCACCAGCAACGACTCGGGAGCGCACCAGCGCCTGATGCTCCCAGGTCCAGGCATCCGTCTGCTGATATTTCTCAAACGCATTGAGACTGGATACCAAAAGACCAGAATTACCAGAGGGCCGCAGTCGCATATCAATTTCGTAAGCAATACCAGAGGGCGTGGGGGTCGCCAGCATATGAATAATGCGCTGCCCCAGACGCATAAAAAAGGTGCCTGTATCAATACTGCGTGGCCAATCAGTCATCTGATTAGCCTGACCATTGTGTAAAAATACCAGATCCAGGTCAGACTTGTAGCCCATCTCAATACCGCCCATCTTGCCGTAGGCGACTACAATAAATCCTGGAGTATGGCTATTGCTCACACCAGCACCTGAGCCCTTGTTGACGACCGGACTTCCATAGGAAGCCACCAACTGATCCCAGGCCACATTGACTACATGCTCTACCACCACCTCGGCAATCCAGGTTAGATAGTCGCTCACCTGCATTAATGGCAGCACATTGGTAACCTCAGATGCCGCAGCGCGCAGACTGTAGGATCGACAAAAGTAGCGAATCACTTCCATCTGTTGCTCTAAATCTTCGCTGGCAATACGCATGGTCTGTTGTCGCAGCTGATCGCGAAGATGCTGTTTTTTCGGGATGCTATAAAGGGTGCGAGGATCCAGTAATTCATCGAGAAGCGCCGGGTAAGCGGTGAGCTCATTGGCAATCCAGCTACTGCGCTCGCAAAGTATGCATAGCTGCTGTAGAGCCTGATCATTTTCGACCAACAGCGCCAAATAGGCACTGCGGCGCAGAATCACCTGAATAAGGCCTAACACTCGTAGCAATGTTTGATCATTATTATCTCGCTGGGCACAGGCTGCCAGCAGTCTGGGCATCAGTGTCGCCAGGCGCATCCGCGGCAGCTCTTCGAGACTCTGGACTACTCGGCCGCGATAAAAGTCTTCCAGCACAGTGCCAAGGTGCTGTGGCTGCTGGTAATTGAGCTGCAGAAGCTGCTCGGATATCTCTTGGGCATCGAGCTGCTCCAGAGGGTTATTGTCTAGATCAGATTTAAGCGACTCAGCAGCCGCTGTATGAGACTCCGAAATAATCGCCGCAAAGCTATCACTGACAAGCTGCCTCCATTGCTGCAACTGCTTATAAAAGGCTTGCCAGCTCGACTGGCCCATCAGGGTGGCCAGCCGCTGCTGGCTCAATTCATCCTGAGGTAGCTGCTGCGTTTGCTTGTCGGCCATACCCTGCAGGGCATGCTCTGTATTGCGCAAGAACTCATAGGCAGACCAGAGGTTTTTATACTCGGCCTGCGACACAAGGTTTTCCTCAGCCAACACGGCGAGCACCTGATGCAATGACTGGGTTTGCAGTCGGCTATCCCGGCCACCGCGAATCAACTGAAAAGTCTGGGCGATAAACTCGACTTCCCTAATACCCCCAGAGCCTAATTTGATATTGTCCTGCATACCTTTGCGGCTGACTTCGCGGTTGATGGTGCGCTTTAAATCTCTCAACGACTCAATGGAGCCATAATCTAGATACTTACGATAGACAAAGGGCTGCAGCATCCGTTGCAGATACGCTGCATCTGCTGAAGCACCAGCTACGACACGTGCCTTGATCATCGCATAACGCTCCCAGTCACGGCCCTGGGTTAGATAATATTCTTCCAGAGCGGAAAAATTAAGCACCAGGCTACCGCTCTGACCATAGGGCCGCAGGCGCATATCAACTCGAAAAACAAAACCATCTGCGGTCTGCCGGTCTAGAGCTGCAATGAGTTTTTGGCCAAGACGGATAAAGAATTCCTGATTGGAAACACACTTGCTGCCACCCTGAGTTTCACCTGACTCTGGATAGGCAAATATAAGATCTATATCTGAAGAAAGATTTAATTCATGGGCACCCATTTTGCCCATGGCGATTACGGACAGCTGCTGTTCCTGGCCGGATCTACCTACTGGGGTGCCGAGCTCCGCCACCATGGCTGGATGCAGATACTGCAATGCGCCATTAATACTAGCCTCTGCTAGTAGGGTGACATCTCTTGTGGTTTCGCGCATCGAGGCCTGACGAGTAAAATCACGCCAGACAATACGCAGCATTTCCCGACTGCGAAATAATCTTAGCTGGCGATGCAAGTGCTCCTCTGAAGGGTCCTCTGCTAATTTCTGATTCCAGCCTGCCCTGGACTGCAGGTACTGATCTGCGTCGTAACTTCGTTGCAAATCGCCACTCTCTACGAGCTGTCTAAATAAACTGGGTGATCCTATACACTGCTCCGCCACAAAGTCACTGCAACTCCAAACTAACTGCAACTGACGAGAGAATCGCTGATCTTCCAGCTGATCCTGCAACCACTGGACCTCTGTATCAAGATTGTAAAAACGCTCTAGATAACGCTGGTAGGCTGTTTCTAGCAAATCTGATTTCTCGAGCTTGATCATCTCAGTGCCATGGTTGGTTTATTTCCCTTATACCGGCGACCATTTTTAGGGCCGGATTGAGTGCTTCGATCAGGTATATTTTACTCGGCTGGGAAGTACTGTGTGAGATTATTTCATCAACCAGCGAGGCGCCTGAATACTAGGCTACATGGACTGCAACGCATGATATAATTGCCGGTATGAGTAAAAATGGTTACCTAGAGTTCTTTCGTCAGACCTCTCCCTATATCCATGCCCACAGAGGCAAGACCTTCGTTATCGCCCTGGGCGGTGATGCGGTTGCGCACGCCAACTTCCACAGCACTGTGCATGATATTGCGCTGTTACAAAGTCTGGGAATTCGCCTAGTTCTGGTTCACGGAGCGCAGCCACAGACCGATACTCGAATCGATCAGGCTGGGCTGAAAAGCAAATTTCAGGACCAACTGCGTATTACCGATAGTGATACTATGCTCTGTGTAAAAGAAGCTGTGGGCAGCACCAGGCTACGCATAGAGTCAGAGCTATCCATGGGCCTGCCTAACTCGCCAATGCACGGCGCGCGAATCCGAGTGATTGGAGGCAATTTTATTACCGCAAAGCCTGTCGGTGTGCGCGACGGTGTAGATTTCCAACATACGGGTGAGGTTAGGCGCATTGATGCCAAGTCTATTCAGCAACAACTCATCGATGGTGCATTGGTACTAGTCTCACCGGTTGGCTTTTCTCCAACTGGCGAAGCCTTTAATCTCAACTATCACGATGTAGCTACACAGGCGGCTATCAGCCTTAATGCCGAGAAGCTTATCCTGGTCAGCGAAGCACCTGGTATTCTCGAGAACGGTGACCTCCTGCGCAACCTCTCCCTGCCTCAGGTTAGGGATCTTGCTTCTGAGTCTCTCGACAGTGACGAAAAGCAGCTGTTGGCCTGCGCCTATCAAGCCTGCAGCCATGGCGTTGACCGCGTACATCTGGTCGGCTGTGCCGAGGATGGCGCTTTGCTCTCGGAGCTATTTACAAGGGATGGCAGCGGCACCCTGATCATGAAGGATCACTCTGAAGTTATCAGGCCTGCAACCATTGACGATGTCGCTGGTATTATCAATCTGATCAGTCCCCTGGAAGATCAGCAGGTGCTGGTCAAGCGCTCGCGGGAACTGCTGGAAACTGAGATCGCCCGATTTAAAGTGGTTGTGCACCCCGAGGGCCTACTGCTGGGCTGCGCTGCGCTATACCCAACCGCAGATGACAGTATCGGCGAGCTAGCCTGCGTGGCATCGCATCCTGAGTTCCATGGTCAGGGCATAGCCGCAAGATTATTTGAGAGCGTCGCAGAGGACGCAAAAAACGTCGGCATGTCGAAATTATTTGTCTTGACCACACAGGCCGCACATTGGTTTTTAGAGAAAGGGTTTGTTGAGGCAGCTGTTAACGACTTGCCTGAACACAGACAGTCGCTCTATAACTACCAACGCAATTCACGGATTTTTAGCAAAGCTCTCTAGGTCTCTGCTTTTTTCCCTAAAACAGTATTTAACAAGAGAATCATCATGCCCAAGTATCGCTCACACACTACCACTCAAGGCCGCAACATGGCTGGTGCTCGCGCGCTATGGCGCGCTACGGGCATGAAAGATGACGACTTTGATAAACCCATGATCGCCATCGCCAACAGCTACACTCAGTTCGTGCCGGGCCATGTGCACCTTAAAGATCTTGGCGATCTGGTGGCTGAAGAAATTGCCAAAGCCGGTGGTATTGCACGGGAATTCCACACCATTGCTGTTGATGACGGCATTGCCATGGGTCATGACGGCATGCTCTATTCTTTGCCTTCCCGCGATGTCATTGCTGACTCGGTGGAATATATGGTCAATGCACATTGTGCGGATGCGCTGGTCTGTATCTCTAACTGTGACAAAATTACTCCGGGCATGTTAATGGCGGCTATGCGCCTAAATATTCCTGTGATTTTTGTGTCTGGTGGCCCGATGGAGGCCGGCAAGACCAAACTATCTGAGCATAAACTGGATCTTGTCGATGCTATGGTAATCGCTGTCGACGATTCGGCCAGCGACGAGGAGGTCGCTGAGTACGAGCGTTCGGCTTGCCCAACCTGTGGCTCCTGCTCAGGCATGTTTACGGCGAATTCCATGAATTGCCTCACCGAGGCTCTGGGCCTGTCACTGCCGGGTAATGGCACTGTTTTGGCAACCCACTCGGATCGCCGAGAGTTATTTAAAGAGGCTGGCCGTACCATTGTGAATCTAGCCCGCAGGCATTATGAAGAGGATGACTATGCCGTGCTGCCTCGCTCGATTGCCAACTTTAAAGCCTTTGAAAATGCTATGACATTGGATATCTGTATGGGCGGCTCCACCAATACGATTCTGCATCTGCTAGCCGCGGTTCAGGAAGCGGGCATTGAGTTTGATATGGGGGATATTGACCGTCTATCCAGGCTGGTGCCCCAGCTCTGTAAAGTGGCGCCCAATACACCGGAATATCATATCGAAGACGTTCACCGTGCTGGCGGTATCATGGGTATTTTGGCAGAGCTCAGCCGCGCAGGTTTAATCCACGGTGATTTACCCACGGTACATTCTGCCTCAATGCAAGACGCCTTGGACAAATGGGATATTGTTAGCGGTCAGGTGAGCGAAGAGGTAAAAACCTTTTATAAAGCAGGTCCGGCAGGCATTCCAACCCAGACTGCTTTTAGTCAAAGCACAAGATGGCCATCCTTGGATGCGGATCGTGCCAATGGCTGCATTCGCAATATTGAAAATGCCTTCAGTCTTGAAGGTGGCCTAGCTGTACTCACTGGTAATCTGGCGCCAGACGGCTGTGTCGTCAAGACCTCTGGCGTTGATGAGTCTATCCATCTGTTCGAAGGGCCGGCGTTTATTACCGAGAGTCAGGATGAGGCCGTTTCCCGTATTCTCAGCGATGAAGTAAAGGCGGGTGATGTAGTTATTGTCCGCTATGAAGGGCCTCGCGGTGGACCGGGCATGCAGGAGATGCTTTATCCCACTAGCTATATTAAGTCGAAAAATCTTGGTAAAGCCTGTGCCCTGATTACTGATGGCCGCTTCTCTGGCGGCACCTCTGGACTATCGATAGGCCATGTCTCACCCGAGGCTGGTGCCGGTGGCAATATTGCCCTAGTGCGTCAGGGTGACACCATAAGGATCGATATACCTAACCGCAGTATTGATGTATTAATTTCTGAGGAAGAGTTACAGAGTCGGCGTGAAGAGCAGGAAAAACTTGGCTGGCAGCCGGCGGAGGAGCGTCCTCGCAAAGTATCGGCGGCCCTAAAGGCCTATGCCAAGCTGGCCACCAGCGCAGACAAGGGCGCTGTTCGCGATCTGTCACAGCTCTGAGACTGTCATCTGGTCTTTTAAGCAGCCATAAAAAAAGCCCAGCAGGCACATGCTGGGCTTTTTTGTATCTAGGGTCTTAACTAGGCTTTGGCGCAGCTAGGCACCTTGGCACCTACATCACGCAATTTCCCCAGCCGCTTCCCTTCAGTGTCTGCATAACGGATCCACTGCTGAGGGTATTTCTTGCTCTTCTTGTCTTTGGCAACCTTTAAAGACTTCTGAAATGCAGAGACCGCGTCCTTATAGCAATGCAGGTTGATTAAGGCGTTGCCCATCACCAGATAATTGGCATCGGGGCGCTTTACACCACCTTTCTTCGCTGCTCGCACTGAGGCACGGTAAGCTTCCTTATCTCGGCCGAGATCTAGATAAATACCGGCTAGACGAGACTGTAGATTACCTGTGTCACTGTACTTAGAGGCCGACTCCAGAGCACTCAGAGCCTTCTTGAGATCTTTTGACTGATACCAAGCAGTACCCAAGACTTCGAGATTTTTAGCATTTTTCTCAATAATCTCGTCACTGATACCTTTTTCAATAATGACTGCGGCTCGATAGGGAACCTCAGCACCAAGGTACATATAAGCCATGCTCATGACCTGACTTTCCTTGTCGAGCTGATTATTCATATACACGACTTCGGTCGCCACTAGGCGATCAGATTCACGCTCTAGCTCACCATACATACCACCGACCTGTTTCCAGTATGACCACTTGGGGTAGTGCTTGATCAGCTTCTCGAGAATTGTCGTTACTCGGTTGTAGTCGTTTTTCTCGTAGTAAAGCACGCGCTGTAAGCTCCACCAGCCTTCTTTTGGCAAAATACCTTTGGCCTCGGCATCGGAGATGGCGATTTCAAGCATTGCCAGCGAGTCGTCTTTACGGTCCAACTGGTAGTAAATCTGCGCCAGTAACACACGGGCGTCACTGCCAACGATAATCGATGCTTCCATCCAGATTTCAAGTTCTACCGCAGCCTGGGCATATTTCTCTTCTACCGTATAGAGTTGAGCCAGTGTATACCTGGTATCTAATCTGAGCTCCTGTGGCGTCCCAACACCAGCGATGACCTTGCGGTACGCAGCGATAGCGCCTGGGAAATCGTCTAGGGAATAATGAACATAGCCCATGAACTTCCAGATCTGAGTCTGCTCGTAGTCGCTGTCACAGGTCTTGGTACTGGCTTCGATCCTGCTTAGCTGCTCAAGAGACTCAGCCCACAGCTCTTCTTCGATAACAACCTGCACTTTTTCCAGAGCCGATGCACATTTCTTACCTACAGAGGCACGCTGGCGGGTTTTAACATCTTTATACTTGGGTTGCTTTTTCTCTTCCGCTGCAAAAGCGCTAGTCGCAAATGAGGCGTCTGGAGAAACGTTGGTTGCAACCAAAGGGAGTACAAAGGCAAAACCCAATGCGGCTAGTACTGTTCTACTTTTAAACATTGATTACCCCTTACTTCGCCATCTGGAAACTGAATTTGTACAACACGCCTGGCACTTCTTCAGCCTTGCCATCAATCACTCTTGGGTTATATTTGAGTTTTCCCGCCGCCTTTAACGCTGCTCGTCCAAAACCCCAACCCTCAGGCCATTCTTCAACCATGATCGGATCGCGTACGCCACCGGTAGTAGTAATAATTACCTCAACTACTGCATAGCCTTCCTTGCCACGTGTTTGAGCGCGACGTGGATACTGGGGCTGAGGGATGTATACAGGAATATAATCCGAATCACGGGCGAACCCGGTATTACCGATACTCAGGTTACCGCCAGCTGAGGGCGCAG
The DNA here is from genome assembly GCA_965656965.1 of uncultured Porticoccaceae bacterium. Classification (GTDB taxonomy): domain Bacteria; phylum Pseudomonadota; class Gammaproteobacteria; order Pseudomonadales; family Porticoccaceae; genus HTCC2207. Next base: position 240,935 of record CBFHMK010000001.1, on the reverse strand, counting down.
CCATGCTGACAGCATTGTCTGGCACTTCAAACTCAAGATTTTCCTCGGGAATTTCCGGTGGAGGCGTCTCAGGCTCTTCAGGCTTCTCAACCTCGGTTTTCTTTGCATTCTCGGTTAACTGTCGCTCGACATGGAGGAAGTCTGGAATTTTAAATGCTTCTTTTTCGTCCAGATCTTTGTTGCCTGAGTCAATTAGCTTGTACATCAAGATAATCAACGCAAAAGTAACTAAGACTCCAAGTGCGGCAGAAACACCAACTCTGATTAAAGCCATACTATAAACTCAGTCTTTTTCTACAGAAATAGCCACTGGCGCAATACCAATATCGCGGGCGATATCAGCTACCTTGGCGACTGTTTCAATGTTGGACTCATTATCGGCTTGGATAACCATGCCGCCCTTTGGGTTTTCATTGAATAATCTAGTTAGATTGAGTTTTAACGCGGTAGTTTCAACGCGTTTTTTATCAATCCAATATTCATTCGTTTCGCTTACCGCGACCAAAATACCGACCTTTTTGTAGGGGTCAGCAGTAACGGCATCATATTTATTAACTTCAACGCCAGGCAGCTTGATAAACGATGCTGTCACAATAAAGAAGATCAGCATGATGAAAACCACGTCAAGCATTGGGGTCAGGTCAATCGCCTCACCCTGTGGCTGTGCTTTATTTGTTCTGTTACGCATAGTTCTCTCTCATAGGACGCCGGCCGCAAGAGCGGCAGGCTCCAATTAGTGATCCATGGTCAAATGGTCTTCCAACAGGTTTTTCTCTCGCTCAGCTATACGCTCAACATAGGTCATGCCGAATACACCTGAGAGGGCCGCCACCATTCCTGACATTGTTGGAACAGTTGCCTGAGAAACACCGCCGGCCATCGCCTTGGCATCACCACCACCAGTAAATGCCATCACGTCAAATACCACGATCATTCCCGTTACGGTGCCCAGCAATCCAAATAATGGAGCCACGGCAACCAACGTTTTGATCATCATAAGATTCTCATCGATCTTAACGCTCACTTCGGAAATCAACTTCTCCCGAACCTGGTGCGCCAATTTGGATTTTCGCTCAACACGACTTTCCCAAGAATCGAGAGCACCCTGAACATCGGTACTGACGGAGGATCGGAGATACCACATGCGTTCGAACAGGAGAGTCCACATAATGAACAGCAGGATGACAATGGCCCAAAGGACCATGCCACCTGAATCCATAAACTTTCCAACTTCCGCTAGCGTATCAGCGATAAACATCTTATTTACCCTCGATGGAACCAGCTACAATACCTGCGCTCTGCTCTTCTAGAACATGCAGGATACGCTGAGCCTTACCATTCACTAAGGTGTGCATTAGTACGGTAGGAATAGCTACTACAAGACCCAATACAGTAGTGATCAGAGCTTGAGAGATACCACCAGCCATTGCCTTAGGATCGCCCGCACCAAACAGGGTAATCATCTGGAAGGTAATAATCATACCAGTCACCGTACCCAGCAGACCTAGCAGTGGAGCAACCATTGCAATAATCTTTAGCAAGCTGAGGCCAGACTCAATCGCTGGACGCTCTTTAAGCACCGCTTCATGAAGCTTGAGCTCCAGCGACTCTGGATCCAGGCCTGGATTATTAGCAGCAACCTGCAGTACACGGCCCAGTGGATTGCCCGTATCGGCAGATTCAGCTTTCAACTGCTTTTTGACCTTTCCGGACATATCGGTAAGTACAGCTGTTCGCCAGATAGCCAGCAGAATGGCAACCGCAAAAACGGCCGTAATAACGTAACCAACGATGCCACCGAAGTGCCAGCGCTCTACCAGAGTAGGTGTATTGATTAACGCCTTCAGAAGACCACCGCCCAGAGGGCCAGTAGGATCAAGTCCAACCATGGTGAAGCCTGATTCAGACGATTGCAGATCATCTGCACTGCCGGCGTAGCCAGAGGGCTGACGAGCTAGTTCAGAAACCTGACCGCTCTCAGGGCTGTATTCTAGGTACATGCCATCGGCCAACAGGTTGTAGGTACCAACACGCACAACTTCCATCTGAGTTTGCTCACCGCTGGCAAGCAGAACAGTAGCTGGGAACTTAACGACACGTGAACTCTCAACCATCTCACGCTGCTGCTCAAACCACAGCTTTTCGATGTCTTGAATAGAAGGCAGACGGGTATCACTGCTCATCTTTGCGATTAGCTCATCCAGAAACTCGGTACGACCTGGAATCTGCGCGCTAACAATAGACTGGTTAAGGTTGGCGCGGATATCGCCAGCTGCACCAGTCAGATGACCGAATAGCTCTTTCAGAGAACCCAGTCGCTTGTCGCGCTGCTCACGCAATCCAGCCAACAGAATGTCGTTGTCACGGATAGTCTGCTCTAAACGGTCCGAGCGGCGCTCTTCAGAGGCCTTGGTATTCTGGGCCTGCTTTAGAATTTGCGCCTGCTTACGCTGATCGCTTTTAAAGGCGGCTTCACGCTCGCGCTGTTCCGCTGTTTCGGAAATCTTGGCGCTCTCAATCATCTGCAGAAGCTCGTCGAGAGTCTTCGCATCCTGTGCCAGCGCTGGCGTGCTAAAAGCAGCAGCGGCTACAAAAGCGGCACAAACTTTTACAAATTTATTCATTGTGCTGACTCCGGAGCTGTAATTGGCATTTCCATAACATCCTGAGGCGATAGCTTCTTAGCTATGCGGATGCCCTGGTCGATTGGACGACGGTACTCAGATCCCAGAGTTTCCCAAGAAGCGGTTTCTTTGTTCCAGGCACCGGTCTGAGACTTGTCTTTAGTCTGATACATCAGTGCAACACGGCCAATTCGAAGCATTTCTACTTCCACTTCGGAACCGTCACTATTGATATCAATCATGTCTCGGTAGGACTCTAGGGACAGGCTGTACTCTGACTCAATATCATAGATTTCCAGAATCTGACGGAATTTTTCCGCAGCAGAGAACTTGGCGCTATCCATGTTGATGTAGAGATCGGCAATTGCAGTTTCGCGCTGGTCTTTCTTAAATGGAATGTCCAGAGCGACAAAGTCTTCAATACCTTTGAGCATGCTCAGCATCAGTGGCGAGATACCACGTTCGATGACGGTCGCATTTTCAATAGACTCTTTAAGCTCAGCCATCATCTGCTGCTGGCTTTCAATCTGACGATCCAACTGCGAGTTATAAACTCTCAGCGATTCGATCTGCTTGTTTACCTGTTTGAATTCTTGCAAAAGACCATCAGTCTGATCAGCAATACGATCGACTTTAGTTTGCGCGACTTTGGCGGTCTGGACCTTTGCGGTTCCAGCTTTGAGCACATCGCTTACTTCAGCAGCCTGAACTGTAGCTACAGTCAGACCACCGGCAAGCGCGGCGGCAAAGGCCAATACTTTTAGTGGTTGCTTGTTCATAGTTCCCTCAATTTGGGTCTACCGGTTTAGTTATCTGTTACTGCCTAACAATCTACAAATCCAACCTTAACTATCAGACGTGTTTTGTTCGGGGCTACTTTGTAACAGTCTCTAGAACAAGAATCAATTTGGCCGCAAGGAATTCGCAGGATAAAAGAGAGAAGTTTTCTGTATGTTACCTAACGTAACAACTGAGGCGTGGTTTTGAAATTTCTGCCAACTAGCTGCGATCCAGTATTACAAACCTGTAGGGGTGGGTATCGGTTAGTTCTGGTGCTCTTTCTGAGACCTGCTGCCATTGGTCGAGATCGATATCCGGGAAGAATGCATCGCCTTCAACCTCTGCATCAACCTGAGTCAGATACAGACGATCAGCAGCGGGCAATGTCATGCGGTAAATCTGCTCTCCACCTATGACCATTATTTCATCGGCACCGGCCGCGTTGCAGGCAACCTGTCCCAGCGACAGTGCCGCCTCTAGGGTTTGCGCTACGCTTACGCCCTCTGCCTGCCAGCTAGGGTCACGGGTAATGACGATATTGGTTCTGCCGGGTAGCGGACGACCAATAGAGTCATAGGTTTTGCGACCCATGATAATGGGCTTGCCCATGGTCACCGACTTAAAGTACTTAAGGTCTTCGGGCAGATGCCAGGGCAGCTGATTATCTATGCCAATCACACCATTACGGCTCATGGCGACTATTAGAGAAAGCTTCATTGATACCTCAGTTAAACAGCTACTGGCGCGGAGATGGGTCCATGTGACTGGTAGTTAAGCAACTCAAAATCCTCATAAACAAAATCAAAAAGATTTTTGACCTCAGGATTGAGCTGCATCCTAGGTAGAGGGAAGGTAGTTCTTGATAGCTGCTCCTCAACCTGGTCCATATGATTGGTATAAAGGTGCGCATCTCCAAAGGTGTGGACAAAGTCACCAGGCTCTAAACCCGTCACCTGCGCAATCATCAACGTTAAAATGGCATAGGAAGCTATATTAAAGGGCACCCCCAGAAACACATCTGCACTGCGCTGATATAGTTGACAGGAAAGGCGCCCATCAATCACATAGAACTGAAACAAGCTGTGGCAGGGCGGCAAACCCGACTTAACCATGACCGGAATATCTTTGGGGTTCCAGGCCGAAACGATTAAGCGCCTAGAGTCTGGGTTGGTTTTGATATCTTCGACCAACTGGGCAAGCTGATCCACGCCTTCAAAATTGCGCCACTGATGGCCATAGACTGGCCCCAAATCGCCATACTGCTCAGCAAAGGCGTCATCCGTCTTGATCAGCTCGATAAACTCTTTCATTTTCGCCTTCCATTGCGGCGAATACATTTCAAACTCTGCATCCTGGCCCGTTTGGCGGAGCCAGCTCTGATATGGCCAGTCATTCCAGATACCTACGCCATTTTCTACCAGATAGCGAATATTGGTGTCGCCGCGGATAAACCATAGCAGCTCGTGCAAAATCGACTTTAAATGAACCTTCTTGCTAGTCACCAGAGGGAAGCCCTCAGCCAGATTAAATCGCATCTGGTACCCAAACACGCTCAATGTTCCAGTGCCGGTGCGATCTTCTTTTCTTACGCCAGAATCGCGGATGTGCCGCACCAAATCTAAGTACTGTTTCATTATCTAATCTCTGATCCCGTTATGCCTTTGCGGCTGGACTTGCCAATAACCGCTGAACTGTTTTACGCATAAACCAAAGGCCCAACAGCACCATAGGAATGCACAGAGTTTGGCCGCGAGTCATCCAATCAAATATTTCTATGGTGCCCGCCTGCCCCGCAAATTGCGCATCTGGCTGGCGCACAAATTCAACCGCAAAGCGAAACAGACCATAGAGCACTAAAAATAGCCCGGTGACTTCGCCATAAAGCCTTGGCTTTCGCGAGAACCAGCTAATGATTAAAAACAACACCAGGCCCTCCAGAAAAGCTTCGTAAAGCTGAGATGGATGGCGCCCGAGCTGGGTTGGGTCTGAGGGGAACACCATAGCCATGGGACCATCGGTGGGCCGACCATAGAGTTCCTGTCCAATAAAATTACCGATGCGACCAAAAAACAGCCCGGTTGGCACCAGGGGCACTGCGAAATCAGTGAGACTTAAGAATGCCAACCTGTGCTTGCGGGCATAGATAAACAGGGCAAGGGCAACACCAATCAGGCCGCCATGAAATGACATGCCGCCTTCCCAGATACGCAAAAGCATGGCCGGATCAGCCAACCACTTGTCGGCATTGTAGAAAAACATATAGCCAAGGCGGCCACCCAGTATGACTCCCCAGGCACCATAAACTATTAGGTCTTCAACCTGTGTTGTCTTGACGGGCGACCAGGGTCGTTGACTGTTGCGCATGGCCAAAAACCAAGCCAGCCCAAACGCCACCAGGTACATAATGCCGTACCAGTGAATCTGCAATGGGCCCAAAGAAATCGCCACTGGATCTATGGCAGGATAAGTCAGCATGGCAGTCTGTGCTCCATCTCTAGTTAGGGGCAGATCATAGCGGGTTCTATAGCTGTGCGCCAAGCAGGATGTCGCTCTCAAGGATAAAAAGTTACACTGCAATACATGTGCTTACTCGCAATTGCCTTTCAAACTCATCCCGATGCGCCGCTGATCGTCACCTCTAACCGTGATGAATTCTATCCGCGACCCACGGCAGCTATGCACTGGTGGGAGGATGCGCCGATTCTCGCGGGCAAAGACTTGCAAGCTGGGGGGACCTGGCTGGGGTTATCTCGCAGCGGCCGCTTTGCAGCAGTGACTAATTACCGCTATATCCCTGAGAATGGCGAGATAGAAACCAAACCCCTGTCGCGAGGACATCTAGTCACTGATTTTTTATGCTCGACACAGAGCTCTGAGGATTGGGCCCTGAGTATCGCGTCCAGTGCCGCCGACTACGGTGGTTTTAATCTACTTCTCTACGATGGGCAGGCTCTGATTTATTTGAATAATTACCAGAATCAGGCTCCGCAAACACTAGCTCCTGGTGTTTATGCGCTGAGTAACAACAGCCTCGATAGCCCCTGGCCTAAGGTTGACCATGCTCGTCAGGAGCTCTGCGCCGTAATTGATGGTCCCGACATGGGCGCCGCACAGCTACCTGAGCTGATAGCCGCGTTATCCCTGCAAAAAACCTATGCCCCGGAGTTGCTGCCAAATACTGGACTGCCGCAAGACTGGGAGGAGCTGTTGTCGTCGCCCTTTATTGTTGCCGAGGGGTATGGCACCAGAGCCTCGGCTGCGATAGTTATCTCTGCATCCGCCCAGGTGGCAGCAATGGAAACGACCCATGAGGCCGGCGCAAGACTGGGCTCCCAGGTCTTTAACTATCGAACCTTCGAGCGCTGATTGACTGACGGGGTTCGGATCAACTTCGCCACTTCAGGCTGACTTAGCGAATCAGAAATAAATTTTGATATAGACTCTGCATCAGGCAAGCGCAGAGCGCGCTTAACTATGCTAGCTGCTTCTTTGCGGCTGGTATTTAGCAGCATGGACTTAACCCGCAGCAGGCTGCTGGCACTCATGGAGAGATTCTCATAGCCCATACCTAGCAACACCACCGCACTTAGGGGGTCTCCAGCCATTTCGCCGCAGACACTGAGCTGGCAGTTAACCGATGAAGCCTGATCATAAATCGCCTTTAGCGCTCTCAACACCGCTGGGTGGAGCGTATGATAAAGCCCTGCCACGCGCTGATTATTGCGATCCACAGCAAGTAGGTACTGCGTCAGATCATTGGTGCCCACAGACAGGAAATCAACTCTACGCGCTATCTCTTTAACCTGATAAACGGCGGCTGGCACCTCGATCATGGCACCCAGGGGTGGGCGCTTAATCTGATAACCCTCTTCCTGAGTTAATTCTCCGTAGGCGCGATCAATTAGCTTAAGGGCCTGATCAAGTTCCGGCAGATTGCTGATCATTGGCAACATAATGCGCAGATTATTGGAGCCCTGACTGGCGCGCAGCAAGGCGCGAATCTGGACCAAAAAAATCTCGGGGTGGTCGAGAGAAATGCGGATTCCACGCCAACCCAAAAAGGGGTTTTCCTCTTCGATAGGAAAATAGGGCAAATCTTTATCCCCACCAATGTCCAGTGTTCTCATAGTGACAGGCCGCGGCGCAAAAGCCTCCAGCTGCTCACGATAAATAACTACCTGTTCATCTTCAGTAGGAAAGCTCGAGCGCATAAGAAAGGGCATCTCGGTACGGAACAGACCCACTGCAGCAGCACCGCTGCGCAGGGACATCACCGTATCCTGGCGCAGACCTGTATTGACCCATAGCGAAAAACCGAAGCCATCCGGGGTCACACAGGGGACATCGCGGAGTTTTTCTAGATCCTGATTGAGGATTTTCTCCTCGCGCTGGCGCTGCAGATACGAGCGGCGCAGGGTTCGCGTAGCACTGCTAATCACATCACCAGTAAAGCCATCGACAATGAGCTCCTGGCCATCCAACTCAGCCCAGGGCAGATCAATCGCACCCATAACTGTAGGAATACCCAGGGCGCGGCCAACAATCGCCATATGAGAATTACTAGAACCCCTGAGAGAAATAATACCCACCAGCCGGTTGACGGGAATGTCCGCCAGCGCCGTTGCAGAGAGGTCTTCGCCAACCAGGACAACTCGGCGGGGGATAGGCTGTTCTTTTTTACGGCTGGTTTGCAGATAGCCCAACACCCGCTTGCCCAGGTCATTTACATCTGCAGCGCGCTCGCGAAGGTAGGGGTCCTCCATCTGACGGAAAGTGCGCACATGCTTTAGGATCACCGAGCTCCAGGCGCTCTGTGCAGTCTGCCCCGCAGTAATAGCGGCAATCACCTCACCACCCAGAGAGCTGTCATCCAGCATGCGGATATAAACATCAAAAAGCGCTAGCTCCTCAGAGCTCAGCTTGTCTTCCAGGCCATTGCCCAGATTGCGCATATCTTTTTTAGCGGCGGCCAAGGCCTTGCGAAAGGTCTCCACCTCGGCGGGAGCATTTTGGGTGAATCGCTCGGGCACAGATGCCAGATCAGTATGTGAAGCCACTAACACTACACGTCCGATACCTACTCCGGGAGAGCTGGGGATACCCCGAAAAGTCGCCTCTCGGCTTTTGCCGCGGCCTGCAGAGGCCAGCTTGCGCAGGGCACCTGTTGCCTCCGCATGTGCGATAGCACCAGATAACTGGGCGCAGACCGTCACCACAAAAGCCTCTTCTTCCGAGGCAAAGCGACGCTGGGTTTGCTGCTGTAATACCAACACCCCCAATACCTTTCTGTGGTGAATGATAGGTACACCGAGGAAAGAGTGGAAAGGCGCCTCACCCGTTTCTTCAAAGTAAGCAAAGTTCGGATGCTGATCCGCATCCTCGAGATTAAGCGGCTCTTCTTTGGCCGCAACCAGACCCACTAGACCTTCGCGCATTGCTAGACGGACCTTACCGATAGATTCTTCGCGCAGACCCTCGGTGGCCATTAGCACATAGCGCTGGTCCGTTTCATCAAACAGGTACACTGAGCAAACGCCCGCTTGCATGGCAGCGCGCACTTCTTTAACGATAATGGTTAGTACCTGAGGCAGGCTGCGAGCACTGTTGACCTCCTGTACTATGGTTCTCAGAGAGCTGAGCATATTCAGTTAGCGTCCTTGACTGAGTTTTTCAAAGCGCGCATTGGTGGGGGCAAACTCCAACAGCGCATTGCGATAGACATTGCGTTTAAAAGACACCACCGAATCTATGGGATACCAATAATTTACCCATTCCCAGCCATCGAACTCTGGCGTCCCTGCGGCATCAAAACGGACCTTGGAACTATCTCCGGTTAGCTGCAAATAGAACCATTTTTGTTTTTGCCCAATACATAGGGGTAATGAGTTCTTGCGCTGCATCTGCACCGGAATCTGGTAGCGCAGCCATCTCTTAGAGCGCTGAATGACTTTTACATCGGTTGACTCCAGGCCAACCTCTTCGTAGAGCTCTCTATATAACGCCTGCTCAGCAGATTCACCAGGATTCACGCCACCCTGAGGAAATTGCCACGCATTCTGGCCTAGCCTTTTAGCCCATAACACCCTGCCACGACCATCGCCGATAACAATAGCAACATTAGAGCGGAACCCGTCCTTATCGACCACGTTGTGTATCCTTTTTAAACTCTAGTAAAGATGACCCATTGTTCCACAGTCTTGCAAGGCCAGCAATTTTCTCTTGAGGCTATCTTTCATCATCGCTATCCTGCAACGACCGCAACTACTTGTTTTCAACCAACAGAGAAACTCTCCATGGCGCTAGCTATTTTTGATCTGGACAACACACTGATAGCAGGCGATAGCGATCACAGTTGGGGCGAATTTCTAGTCGCCAAGAACAGGGTAGACAGCAATCATTACCGCGCCATGAACGACCGCTTTTATGCGGACTATGAAGCAGGCTGTCTAGATATCCATGCCTATTTACACTTTTCTCTGGCCCCTCTGGCCAGCATTGATGGCGCAGAACTGGCAGAGTTACACCAGGAGTTTATGCTCAAGGTAATCGCCCCCATGCGCCTAGGAAAAGCGACTCAACTCATTGAAAAGCACCGTCAGGCAGGTGATCGCCTACTGGTTATTACCTCGACCAACCGTTTTATTGTCGAGCCAATCTGCCAGTCTCTGGGAATCCAGGAAATTTTGGCGACAGATCCCGAAATAAGGAATGGGCAGTACACTGGAGGTATCGTCGGCACGCCCACCTATAAGGAAGGAAAGGTTGTGCGCTATAACCAATGGCTTAAAGATAATGGTGGGCAGCCAGAGCGCAGTTATTTCTATTCTGACTCAATTAATGATCTACCCCTGCTTCTTCAGGTCAGCGATCCCATTGCCGTAGATCCTGACCCAGCACTCTTCGATGAAGCCACCAAGAGAGGCTGGACAATTATTTCTCTGCGAGACTAGCTGGGCGTTTTGCCGGGGGCATAAAAAAGCCCCAGCGACTGCCAGGGCTCTCAACGTTTTCGGTTTAACCTATGACTCTTCTACAACCGCCTGATAGCCATCGGCATCGAGCATCTCATTCAGTTCACCCTGATCTGCAATCTTGACCCGGAACATCCAGCCATCCGCATAGGGACTGTGGTTAACAGTCTCTGGCTCATCCTCCAGGGCCGGATTAATCTCAACGACTTCTCCGCTGACTGGAGAATATATGTCGGAAGCTGCCTTTACAGACTCCACAACCGCAACCTCAGCACCCGCATCAACGGCTGAACCAACTTCCGGAAGCTCGATATAGACCACATCACCCAAGGCTTCCTGAGCATGGTCAGTGATACCAATCACTACAGTGCCATCACTCTCTAATCTAGCCCACTCGTGGCTACTGGCATATTTTAATTCTGTAGGTAATTCGCTCATGGTTTTCTCCTTAACCTATCGTTATCTTGTCATGGCGTATGGTCTCGCGGGTGCCGGTGACCAACCGCGATGACCATTCTACTGATGAAACGACTCAAAGCGAAAGTAAATTTAACTCACCCATGAACAAGCTGTAAAAATCTGTAAAATACCCGTCTCAAAACAACCCGCAAACCTGCTTAATCTTACGAGGTATTTATGCAATCTAGACCTAACGTTTTGCTTTTTATTTTATTGGCCGCAACCTTTAACCTCTGTGCAGACGAGCTGGTATTGAGCAATGGCGATATCCTCCAGGGCAGCGCCGGAGAACGCTCGGACGACCGACTAATCTGGCAGTCAGATAATTTTGGTGCGCTTGAGATCCCTCTCGAAAAAATTATCAGCATTAATGGTATGTCGATAGTTGACCCGATAGCGGAGAATACGATCGATGCCGGGTTCTCAGATAGCTATAGCGGCAATCTGTCTCTAACAGGAGCCTATGCCAGCGGCAATGAGGAGCGTGAAGACTGGGACCTCGAATCTACTGTGGAGTGGCGCGACGGCGACTTTCGGCATAACACGGGAATGAACTTCGAAAGCCACAGCCTAAATAACTCTGCCGCAAATGAGGAGTACAGTCTAAATTATAACCTCGATTGGTTTTTTCAGGAGCAGTGGTTTTTGAAAACTGGTATCGCCTGGGGTGCCAATGATAACCGTGCCATTGATCAATTTTACTCTGTGGGTAGCGCCCTTGGCCGGCAGTTCTGGGAAACAGAGGCCGGTGCCCTGTCAGCTGAAACTGGTTTGGTGTGGGTTAGTGAGGAATTCCAAGATCAGTCATCAGACAACCGCTTGACCTGGAGCTGGGCAGCAAATTACCGGCAGATGTTGACCGACAAACTGGAGTTGTTTCACAGTCATTACTTGAGGGTCTCATTATCAGATATAGATGATTCGGAAATCAGTGCTGATCTCGGTTTAAAAGCGCCATTGGTTAGCAATGTTTTCACGGAACTCAAATTTGAATGGATTTACGATAACCAACCGGTCGCCGGCAAAGACCCCAGTGATAGCCAGTTCACCGTGGGTGTCAGTTATAGCTGGTAGGCCTGACTTGCAGTGGCGGCTCATTGAGAGCCGCTAGCTGTTCCCTCAGCATAAGGATATGTTCGCTCCAGTATCTCGGCGAATCAAACCAGGAAAAAGCCCGGGGGAAAGCCGGATCTGACCAGCGCCGAGCAATCCAGGCGCTGTGATGCATAATCCGCAAGGTACGCAGCACTTCAATCAATTGTAGCTCGCGATAATCAAACTGATTGAACTCAGTATACCCTTCGATCAGCTCGGCCATTTGGGCAGTTTGCTCATGACGATCGCCGGATAGCAGCATCCATAAGTCCTGCACCGCCGGCCCCATCCGCGCATCATCAAAATCCACAAAATGCGGGTTGTCATCACGCCATAAAATATTGCCAGAATGACAGTCGCCATGAACGCGAATATTGTTAATAGGCCCATAGTCGGCCAATATCTGATCGATCCTTTTCAACAGGTCCACAGCCAGAGAATTGTAGGCCGCGCTCAGCTCTGCCGGAATAAATTGTTCGCTGATTAGCTGGTAAGACTGCCGACCAAATGATTCCACATCCAGAGTTGGCCTGGCCTTAAAGGGGCGGGTGGCGCCGATAGCATGAAACCGCCCAAGTAGGCGCCCAAGGATAAATAAATTGTCAAGATTATCCAGCTCAGGCGCATAACCGCCCTTGCGAGGATATAGCGCAATGCGAAAATCAGCATGATGAAAAAAGGACTTCCCCTCAGCATTGAGCCAGGGGCAGACCACGGGCAATTCTTGCTCTTGCAAGTCAAAGCAAAAATCATGCTCTTCTTGAATCTGCTGATCCGTCCAGCGGCCTGGCCGGTAAAATTTGGCGATCATTGGTGTCTGTTCTTCAATGCCAATCTGATAGACCCGATTTTCATAGCTGTTTAAAACGATAAACCTGCCGTCGGAGATAAATCCCTGAGCCTCAACCGCATCTATTAACAGGTCTGGGGTCAGGGCATCAAAAGGGTGTTTGCTGGAATTATTCATGGGATTTCTCGGGATCTAGCTAGTCTAATCTAGGTTTTGAACGCATGACTTTCTTTTTGCCCTGCTGAGTTTTTTTATCCATTCGCCTTAGCTGTGACCCCCGGGTAGGTTTAGTGGGTCTGCGCACCTTGGGGTTTTGAGTCACCGATTGCAATAGCGCCTGCAATCTCTGTAAAGCCTCAGTACGGTTTTTATCCTGACTGCGATAGCGCTGAGCCTTGATGATAATCACACCTTCTTTTGAGATACGGTGATCACTGAGTCTTAACAGGCGATTCTGGTAGATATCTGACAGAGAAGATGAGCGAATATCAAAGCGCAGATGAATCGCAGTCGACACCTTATTAACATTCTGACCACCAGGACCCTGAGCGCGCACCGCGGTCAACTCTATCTCATGATCAGCAATCGCAATGCTGTTGGTAATAAAAAGCATCAGACATCAGTCTCTGTGCTGGGCTCAACAAACTCAAACCGCGGGATATGTTGGCCGTCTACTGCGACTTTTTCGACAAACATGCCCAGAGGTCTCACCCAAAGACTAAAGTCTCCATAGAGCGTTTTATACACCACCAGCTGCTCTTCAGTTTCACTGTGACTCGCCACCCCCAGAACCTCATAGAGATTGCCTTTGTAATGCTTATAAATTCCTAATTGCAGGCTCATATTCCCTCCTTATTCGCCAGCACAGACTCGCGTTTGGCAGCGCAGTGCATCAGAAAGCGTTAACTCTAGGTCGTCCCCTATTGTCAGAGGCCCTACCCCAGCCGGGGTTCCAGTCAACACCAAGTCGCCGGGTAACAGAGTGAAAAACTGGCTGATATAAACCAGCAGAGGCAGCACCGGCATCAGCATGTCTGCGCTGTTGCCATTCTGTCTCAACTGCTGATTTTGCCGCAGCTGAATAGTCTGATCTTGCAAGTCTGAAACCCTATCCAGTGAGATGCATTCTGACATCGGGCAGGCGCCATCAAACGCCTTGGCTTTTTCCCAGGGCAGGCTTTTGTCTTTAAGTTGTTGCTGCAGATCTCGCAGAGTCAAATCCAGCGCCAATCCAACCCCTGCAATTGCTACTTCCGCCTGTTCTTCTGTGCAGCCAGCCGTCAGCTTAGTGCCGATTAAAATACTCATCTCGGCTTCAAAGTGACAGTCGCCCAGCTGACGGGGAATAGCGATGGGCTCAGCAAGGCTGACCAATGCGGTATTCGGCTTTATAAATAACACTGGCTCCTGGGGCACAGGGTTATTTAGCTCCTTGGCATGGGCAGCATAGTTGCGTCCCACACAGACGATTTTACCCAGGGGCAACTCAGACTCCACGCCATTGATAATATGACGGTAATTCAATACTCCCACTCCTTAGTGTTGCGGATCCAGCATAGCTCAGTATTTTGCTGAGAATTAAAAAATAATCGGCTTATTATCGTTTAGATACAGAGCGCCTTTAACAATCCGATAGATAAGCCAAAGGGTTACCAAACCGCCGGCAAGCCAGCCGAGCCAAACAAGCCAGAACATAGCTGCAACCAAAGACCACAGTAGCCCATACCAGAAGGTATTCAGTTGCCAGCGAAAATGGCTCTCTAACCAGGTTTTGCGAACTTCATTCATTTTGAGATAGTTAACAACCAGAGCCGCCACGCAGGTTAGGCCGCCAGTGAAAAATCCAAGCCCCTGGAGCACGTAGACCAATAGCGCCAGGTTTTTGTGCTGGACCTCTCCATTTTTGACCGAAGCTTCCGACTCGGCAACATGTTCACTCATAGCAGTCTCCTAAGAATAATCTGCTCAGATATTGGGCACACCAGCGGTGAAACAGCCCGTCACAATTAACAATAGCACTGATTAAAGGCACCAATATCCAGATTATGTATCGCAACAGAAACAGCCCATGGTACCAAGCTCTCAGTCAGAGAAGGCCTTAATACAGGCTAAATTTGCAATAAAACAGATAAAAAACTACCAAAAAGCCGTTTTTTTTCATTTAACAACACACAAAATTAGCCAAAACCCTAAAAACACAATACACTACCTGATTCTGACTGGTTGGTTCTGAATAGTTTCAGACTAAAAAGTCAGTGGTGCCAACAGGTGTAAAATTTTTTCGCTGGTTGGTATAGGCTAGCCCCGTTATGAGGCTGGATATTTTAAACGCCTTAAACGGTATACAAATTTTAAGTGAGGTTAGTTATGTCGGAGAGAGTTTCTGGCACTGTAAAGTGGTTTAACGACAGCAAGGGTTTTGGTTTCATTGAGCAGGAAGGTGGCGGTGATGTATTTGTTCATCACAGTGCAATCCAGGCTGATGGTTTCAAATCTTTGAAAGAAGGTCAGTCAGTGACTATGGAAGTTACTCAGGGCCAAAAAGGCGCTCAAGCTGAGAACGTAGTTGCCGAATAATTTCTGTCGCTGTCACTAGATAGCAGTACGAAAATTATTAAAAAACCCCGATAAGCAATTATCGGGGTTTTTTTATGCCCGCTGATTGAGCTTAGTTTCTAAAGACAAAAAAAATCCTGCCAAAGGGCAGGATTCTTTAAAACATCAGGAAGCCTAAACTACTTAATTTTAGCTTCTTTGTAGATGACATGCTGACGAATAGTGGGATCATATTTCTTGATCTCCATTTTTTCGGGCATGTTGCGCTTGTTCTTATCTGTCGTGTAGAAGTGACCGGTACCTGCACTAGACACTAAACGAATTTTCTCTCGAGCTGACTTAGCCATCAGTAGCCTCCTTAGACCTTCTCGCCATTGGCACGCAGGCCAGACAAGACATTTTCAATACCATTTTTGTCAATAATGCGCATACCTTTGGTAGATACTCGCAGCTTCACAAAACGCTTTTCAGACTCAACCCAAAAACGGTGAGTGTGGAGATTTGGCTCAAAGCGACGACGTGTTCTGTTCTTCGCGTGAGATACATTATTTCCAGCCATTGGGCGCTTGCCTGTGACCTGACATACTCTGGACATTGTTGCTGCCTCTGTTTCCAATTTTTGCCTCAGGGATGAACCCGAAAAACAAAAGAATTCTATGATTTATTTATCCATTGACGGGACCGTCCCGCAGGAAGGCGCGTTTTATACCAGAAAGCCAAACTTGAATCAAACTAAAACCGCTGAATCACTGCAAAACAATTGAGTTTGTTCCTATAACAGGCCTTTATCGGCCAGAGAGGTGACTTCACCGCGACCAACAATAAAATGGTCTAGTAAGCGAATATCCATCAACCTGAGTCCGTCCCTTAGCCTACGGGTAATACTGATATCAGAGTTACTGGGTTCTGCGCTACCAGACGGATGGTTGTGTGCGACGATTACCGCCGCGGCGTTTTTCTCTAGAGCAAGGCGCACCAATTCCCGGGGATGTACATGAGCCGCATCAATTGTGCCCTGAAATAGCTCGGAGAATTCAATCAGTTGATGTCGAGTGTCCAATAATAGCGCTACAAACACCTCTCGATGATAACCACTCATCTGGACGGCAAGGTAATCCTTTACATGGTTAGGGCTGGTAAAAATAGGATTGCCGCGCAACTGTTCTTGAAGGTATCTACTGGTCAACTCCAGAGTTGCCTGTACCTGACAGAACTTTGCCGGCCCCAAACCCTTGGCGCGGCAGAACGCGGACTGGCCTGCGCTCAACATAGGTCCGAGCCCGCCAAAGTGCTCGAGCAAATCTCGAGCCAGATCTATGGC
This sequence comes from uncultured Porticoccaceae bacterium, assembly GCA_965656965.1. Taxonomy (GTDB): domain Bacteria; phylum Pseudomonadota; class Gammaproteobacteria; order Pseudomonadales; family Porticoccaceae; genus HTCC2207. Next base: position 224,339 of record CBFHMK010000001.1, on the reverse strand, counting down.
AGTACTACCTGGCAAACCGGTACGCAAAAAGATCGCCAGCAACTCCGCATCAGAGAGCGCGGCTGGGCCCTTCGCTAAAAGCTTTTCTCTGGGCCGCTCTTCCAGAGGCCAGTGGGTTATAGCCATAGTGAGTCCTTATTAATAACTACAGAATTGGCTGACAAAATGTTATCTTACGCCCCTTCTTATGGCCTGTCCGGACGATAAATGAGCAGCCTGTCAAACAAACGAATAATTCTTGGCGTCACTGGTGGCATTGCTGCCTATAAAAGCGCAGAGGTAGTTCGGCGCCTGCAAGATCAGGGTGCAGAAGTTCGCGTGGTGATGACTCCAGCTGCCGGGGAATTTATTAGACCCCTAACCATGCAGGCTCTGTCTGGGCATCCGGTGCACAGCAACCTGCTGGATACAGAAGCCGAAGCTGGCATGGGTCATATTGAGCTGGCGCGCTGGGCTGACTTGCTTTTGATCGCACCTGCCAGCGCCGATTTTGTAGCCAATATGGTACATGGCAGAGCAGATAGCCTATTGAGCACTGTCTATCTGGCAACATCAGCGGTGGTCGCGGTTGCACCTGCAATGAATCAGGCGATGTGGGCTCACCCGGCCAGTTTGCACAATATCCAAACATTGCAACAACGCGGCGTGCACATTATCGGGCCCGACACTGGAATCCAGGCCTGCGGCGATATTGGCCCTGGCAGAATGGAGCAGCCAGAGGCTATAGTCGGTCAGGCGGCTGGTCTATTTTCCAGTAATTTACTGGCAGGCAAAAAAGTAGTTATCACTGCAGGGCCTACTCGCGAAGCACTGGATCCAGTGCGCTACATCAGCAATCACAGCTCAGGAAAAATGGGCTATGCATTGGCCGAGGCCGCAATTGAAGCCGGCGCCAATGTCACCTTGATTTCTGGTCCAGTAAATCTCAGTGCCCCAGAGCGGTGCTCTCTGTTAAAGGTTATTTCTGCAGAGGATATGCTTCGAGCCTCACTTGAGGCTGCATCTGATGCCGATATCTTTATCGCAGCGGCCGCGGTGGCGGACTATCGAGCGGCTGCGGTAGCCGATCAGAAGATCAAAAAGCAGGATGAGGAAATATCGATACGCCTGGAGAAAAATCCGGATATCGTCAGCACTGTAGCTGCCGCTAACACAGATTTATTTATTCTGGGCTTTGCTGCCGAAACCCAGAACGTTGAAACCTATGCCAGAGATAAACTGGCACGCAAAAAACTCAGTGCAATTATCGCCAACGACGTATCACGCAGCGATGTAGGGTTTAACTCGGACCACAATGAGGTCAGCTGGATAGATGCCGACTCATCCAGAGTATTCAGTAAAAGGAGCAAGACGCAGCTGGCAAGGGACATTATTGAGCATATGGTCAGTCACCATAGCCTTTAAGACAGCACCTTGCAGCTGGGTTATAAATTACAGTGAACGTAAAATATTCAATATCTGCGCTGCGCAGTGACCCTGTTATTGTCGGTGGAGTCATCCTCGGCATAGCCTCAATTCTCATTGCATTCTCGCTTCTCTGGCAGCAGCTTGTTGTCGACGCACGAGTCCAGGCCGCCAATCTGAGCTATGGAGAGCATATAAGAATCGCTGCCAGCCGCGTAGACAACTACGTTGATGGCTATCAACAGCAGTTGGAAATTATCGCAAGTCAGCCGCGAGTGCCTGAGGCATTTTCAACGCTCGACCAACTACAGCTCAGCCAGTTTGAAATTCATGCCGCCAGCCTATTAACAGATGCAAATGCAATTTACTTTTTAGACCCTGAGCTACAGCGTCACAGAGACAGCATTGGCTTTGCTGGCACCTATATGGCTCAACGAACCCTAAAGGGTAACAGAGTGCTGCCCCGGGCCGTAAAAACCGGCGAGCACTGGCACATACTGACAAGTCATGCGGTCTCCATTAAGCGCAACGAAGAACCGGCTATCGTCGGCGCCATCCTTCTCAGCCTGCCAATGCAAGGGCTGAATAGTACCCTGAGTACCCTGGCCCAGAGCGAGGGGCTGGTTGAGCTACAACAGAGGGTGCCAGATCGAGATCCTGTCACTCTCTTGCGAGTAGGCGCAGGACTGGGCCCATCAGAACTGTCTACTCAGGCTTTAGACGCTGAGATATTCGAGACCAGTAACCCGCTATGGCAGATAAGCTTTACTCCATCTCAGTCTCTGATCCAATCTATCAATCAAGGCCTGCCCCCCTTCTGGTTGTTTTTCTCGGCGGCAGTGGCGGCAGTGGCTACAGCGTTCTATCTAATCATCGTACTGCGGGTCAGGCGCAAGGCAATAAGTCTGAAGGCTTTTAACGATGAGGCAGAGGCTGGCAATGCTTTATCCTCTGGCAAGCTTGATATTGCAGCAGACTTAGCCTCTACTACCACCATGTTAGATGATCATGATTTATTGTCCATTCCGGAAGCTGCAAAAACAGATGTCAGGCAGCAGCCTGACGAGCCTCAACACAGCAGCTATGTTGTCCCTGATGTGGTGTTTCGAGACTATGATATTCGCGGCATTGCAGGCCAAGAAATTACTTCAGAGTTTGCCTTAAGACTAGGCAAGGCACTGGGCAGTATTATTCTAGATAATGGCCACTCCAGCGTTTACATTGGACGCGACGGCAGACTAAGTTCTCTAGAATTGGCCACTGCACTTACCTCAGGGCTCGCCTCGGCCGGCTGTGACATAATTAATCTGGGTGAGGTCACCACGCCAGTCGTTAATTTTGCAGTGCACCATGATAGCCAGTCCAGCTGCGCGGTTATGGTCACAGCTAGTCATAATCCTGGCCATTACAATGGCTTTAAAATTATTATCCAACGACAGATTATTTCTGGAGCAACCCTGCAGAAACTCAAACCTCTGCTGGCAGGCGACGGCTTTACTCCAAGCCTAGAGGGTCAAAATGAATCTCTGGATATTATTCCAGAGTATGTCCGCCATATAGTTGACCAGTGCAATATCGATCGGACCTTCAAGATTGTCGTTGATGCTGGTAACGCAGTGGCTGGGCCCATAGCCCTAAAGTTATTCGATAGTCTCGGTTGCATGACATTCCCACTATTCTGCGAGGTCGACGGCTCGTTCCCCAACCATCAACCAAATCCCGCGGATGAAAACAACCTGCAAGACCTGATAGCCAAAGTGAAAGCTATTGATGCCGACTTCGGGCTTGCCTTCGACGGTGATGGCGATCGGCTGGTAGTGATATCAGGCAATGGCCAAATAATTTGGCCAGACCGCCTGATGATGATTTTTGCTAGGGATATATTGTCGCGAAATCCTGGCGCAGATATTGTTTTTGACGTTAAGAGTAGCAAGCGGCTCAAAGAGATGGTGCAAAGTCATTCAGGCCGCCCGGTGATGTGCAAAACTGGTCATTCACATGTGCGTCAAGCGGTCCAGGATAATAACGCGCCCCTAGGCGGTGAGTTTAGCGGTCATATTTTCTTTAATGATCGCTGGAAAGGTTTTGATGATGGGCTCTATGCCGCCATCCGACTAATGGAAATTCTCTGCGCACAGAGCCCAGAACAGACCCTAGATGAGATAATGACTGGCTTTGATGCTAGTAGCTACAGCCCGGAGATCTTAATTCCTGTCGATGAATCCGAAAAGTTCTCACTGATGCAAAATCTGACCTCCGGTTGCCAATTTAAAGGCGCTCAGGTTATTACTCTTGACGGCTTAAGGGTAGAATACCCGAATGGCTGGGGTCTGGTCAGAGCCTCGAATACCTCTGCCAACTTGACCCTTCGCTTTGAAGCAGATGATGATGATCGTTTAGAGCAGATTAAACAGCTGTTTCGCAAGGAACTATCACCCTTTATTAATCACATAGAAGACTTTATATAGTTATGTCACTAAGTCGCAAAGAAGCACAGAACACAGCCGAGGTAATCTCGCGCGCACTTCCCTATATTCAGCGTTTTGCTGGCAAAACCGTGGTGGTCAAATACGGCGGTAATGCCATGGTTGATGACCGCCTTAAAGCGAGTTTTGCCCGAGATATAGTTCTTATGAAAGCCGTGGGCATTAATCCGGTTGTGGTGCATGGTGGTGGGCCACAGATTGGCAGCCTGCTCGAGCAGCTCTCCATCGAATCTAAGTTTGTCGATGGCATGCGCGTGACAGATAGTCAGACCATGGATGTAGTGGAAATGGTATTGGGCGCCACGATTAACAAAGAAATCGTCAACCTGATCAGCAATGCTGGTGGTAGAGCCTTTGGTGTGACCGGAAAAGATGGGCAACTTATTCGCGCTAAAAAATTGCGGGTGTCCCATAAAACACCAGAGATGTCAGCGCCGGAGATTATTGATATCGGCCATGTAGGCGAAGTCGAATCCGTTAACAAGGCTGTGATCGATATGCTGGTAGACAGTGGATTTATTCCAGTGATCGCCCCCATAGGCGTGGGTGAAGACGGATCGTCCTACAATATTAATGCCGACCTGGTTGCCGGAAAAATCGCCGAGGTTCTCAAGGCTGAAAAACTCATGTTGCTTACCAATGTCGCTGGATTACAGGACAAGCAAGGAGATATTCTTACCGGCCTCAGTGTGGCGGACGTGGACAGCCTCATTTCAGACGGTACTATTTATGGCGGCATGTTGCCGAAAATTCGCTGCGCACTGGATGCCGTAAACTCCGGAGTGCCCTATGCTCATATTATCGATGGCCGTGTTGAACATGCTGTGATGTTAGAGATATTTACCGATGTCGGTGTTGGCACCTTAATCACTAATCAAGAATTGGCAGGAGTATCCTGATGGCCGGTAAAAAAGGCTCTCGAGCCCAGGAGATATTGCAGGCGCTGGCTCGCATGCTGGAAGTGTCCAAGGGTGGCCGCATTACCACCGCGGCACTGGCTGCTGAACTCGGGGTGTCGGAAGCGGCCCTGTATCGCCACTTCCCCAGTAAAACCCGAATGTATGAAGGGCTCATTGATTTTATCGAAGAAACTATTTTTGCCCGTGTGCGCACTATTGTTAGTGATGAACCAGATGCGCTCAATCAGTGCTACAGAATTCTGAGCCTGGTGCTGGCCTTTAGTGAAAAGAATCCGGGTATCAGTAGAATTCTAAATGGCGATGCACTCACGGGCGAGACCAGCCGACTGCATGAACGGGTAGCCCAGTTTTTTGATCGCCTCGAATCGCAGCTCAAGCAATGCCTGCGTGAAGCCGAGATTCGCGAGGGATTAAAAGTTAACGCCTCTGTCAGCGTGACAGCCAATCTTATGCTGGTGACAACCGAAGGTAAGATTAGTCAGTTTGTTCGCAGTGAATTTAAGCAGCTACCTACAGAATACTGGTCGGAGCATTGGTCGCTAATCACCGCCCAGATGTTCGACTAAATTCGCTTAGATCACTGAACCCCTTTAAGCTGACGCAATCGCTCTTCATAATGCCTGTAACGCAGGGTTAGCGCGGTCTCGTCTGCCTGGCGTGTGCTCAAGATATTCTGTAACTCAGCGGTATCTTGCCCAAGCTGGCTTATCTGTTGGCGCAGAGCCTCAGGAACAGCCTCACCGGCCATTTCTCTGTGGGCTGCATCCCTGATATAAGTCTGCGCACGAACTTGGAGGCTGTGAAGATTGTTTTTTAGATTCTCTATTTCTCTGGCTAGAAGCGCCAATTTACGGTTTTTTAACTGGGTAATTTCAGCGACCTGACTAAAACTGGAAAGAAGATAACGGTCCTGCATGCGCTGCTCGACATCAGTCAGAACAACCGGCTGCGCCATAACCACTCGTAGTACCTGCCCTAGCTCATTGACAATTTCATAGCCCTCAGCGGCGGCCAGAGGAGAAATCGTATCAGCAGTGACCGTAATGCCGCTGCTATCCTGATAGCGGTAGAGCTCCTCGGCTGCAGTCCCTTGGATCAGCAGTAAAGTTAGGAGCCATACCGTCTTATTCATACGCCGTACTCTTGCCTATACTCTTTAATCTGTTTAACCAAGGACTTCATATCTGGCTTGGCATTGAGGTAATCCAAAATATCGTCAATATCAATAATGCTAACCACGGGGATGGAGAACTGTTTTTCTACTTCCTGAATAGCTGACATATCACTGTTGCCACGTTCTTTTCGATCCACACCTATAACCACACCTGCTGCCTGAGCACCGGCTTGATCCACCATAGCCATGACTTCTCTAATTGCCGTACCTGCGGTAATCACATCATCAATAATTAGCACCCTACCTTCCAGTGGCGCGCCAACTATAGTGCCGCCTTCGCCATGGGACTTGGCCTCCTTCCGATTAAAACAGTATGGCACATCCAGATCATGGTGCTCAGCCAGTGCAACAGAAGTCGCAGCCGCTAGAGTAATACCCTTATAGGCTGGCCCGAACAGTACATCGAATTCTATGCCAGATTCAACAATCGCAGCCGCGTAGCACTGACCCAGAGCAGCCAGAGCTTTACCGCGATAAAATTCACCTGCGTTAAAAAAGTGCGGTGATACACGCCCTGATTTAAGTCTGAATTGGCCAAATTTCAAGGCGCCACTATTGATGGCATTGTCGATAAACTGAGTTTTGTAGTAAGTCATAATAGTCTTCTGTTATTGAGCCAGTGCCATCTGCTGGACACGCACTAAGTCGGCGATGCCTCGCTTGGCCAGATCTAACATCTGGGTTAATTCTTCAGTACTAAAGGGCGCAGCTTCAGCGGTGCCCTGAATCTCTATAAAACCATCATCGCTATTCATCACCACGTTCATATCAGTTTCGGCTTTAGAGTCTTCGGCGTAATCCAGATCCAGCACAGGCTCACCTTGATAGACACCTACAGAGACCGAGGCAATCATGGTAACCAATGGATCGCTGGCGATCGCCTTCTTGCGCTGCAAATAACGAATCGCGTCTACTAGGGCAACACAGGCACCAGTGATCGAAGCCGTTCTGGTGCCGCCATCCGCCTGAATAACATCGCAGTCGATGTTAATGGTGTGCTCTCCCAGCTGCTTTAGATCTACAGCAGCACGCAGGGAGCGGCCAATCAGACGCTGAATTTCCTGAGTACGTCCACTCTGTTTGCCCCGCGCAGCTTCTCTGCCCATGCGGCTGTTAGTGGAGCGCGGCAACATGCCATATTCGGCCGTGACCCAACCCTGCCCGCTGCCGCGCAAAAATCTGGGTACGCCATTTTCAACGCTGGCAGTACAGATAACCTTAGTATTGCCAAACTCTACTAGTACAGAGCCCTCAGCATGACAGGTATAGTCCCTTGTGATCTTAACTTGTCGAAGTTGTTCTGGGCGTCTGCCGCTGGGTCTGTTCATAATGGGTGTCCTGGATTAGGGGCTATAAAAATTTTGCGGAATTGTAGCAAATCTACCAACCCATTGACCGCCTTTGTTACTATGGCGGCTTAAAATTTTTACCATCGGAGAAATTATGCCTCGCAGCATGACGGCATTTGCCAGAAATACCATTGAATTTAGCTGGGGATCAATGACCTGCGAACTGCGTTCGGTCAATCACCGATTTCTCGAGACGGGCTTCCGGCTTCCGGAGACTCTCCGGGATATTGAGATGCCATTGCGGGAAATCGCCCGCAAAAAACTTAAGCGCGGCAAAGTCGACTGCGGTATTCAGGTCAGCTTCAATAGTAATGACGCCTCTGTAAATGCCGATCTTGAGCTAGCAAAACGCTATATAGACATCGCTGAAAAGGTGGCAGGCAAAATTAGCAACCCAGCGCCAATTTCACCTCTGGATATCATGCGCTGGCCGGGCATACTCAAGGACCAACATCTTGAACCAGAGATTCTGCATGCAGCAGCCATTCAGGCCTATAGCGAAACCGCAGATCAACTCTTAGAAGGCCGCCAGCGCGAGGGCGATAAACTTGCAGAAATGATTGAACAGCGACTGGCTGGCATAGAAAAACAGGTAGACATAGTGCGCAGTCATCTGCCGGATATCCTCAGTCAGCAGCGGGCGCGTCTTAGCGAAAAACTCAGCGAACTAAAATCCCAGCTGGACGAAGAGCGTCTCGAACAGGAGATGATCATTATTGCCAATCGGGCCGATGTGGATGAGGAGCTTGATCGCCTAGAAGCCCATATCAGCGAGATTCGTCTGGTGCTCAAAAGCACCGATGCCATCGGCCGTCGCCTAGACTTTTTAATGCAGGAATTAAATAGAGAGGCCAACACACTCGGCTCAAAATCTATCGCTGGTGTGACTACCCAAGCCTCAGTGGAACTCAAGGTTTTGGTCGAACAGATGCGCGAACAAATTCAGAACATTGAATAAATTCTACAGGCCTAACATTGTTGTCGTTTCTCAACAGTAACCTAGCCAAAAAGGTCTTGGTGCCTGTTTGTGCAGCTGTTTGGCTATTGTTTTGCAGCAGCCCCGCTTTTTCCTTTGGCGCCGATGGCCATCGCATTATTGTTTTAATCGCAGAAAATCATATTAGCGACAAAACTTCCAGGGCCATTGCGGAGATAATCGATGGGGCTGATCTCGGCAAGCTATCGCTGTGGCCCGACAGCATTCGTCGTTTACCCGCCTGGGAAAAATCCAAGCACTGGCACTACATCAATATTGATGATAATCAGCAGTTCAGCAATCTCGAGCGCAGCACGGAAGGTGATTTACTCTCCGCCCTGCAATCTTTTTCCACTCAGCTGCAGAATCCTCAGCTCAACCATAGACAGCAGGTTGAAGCTTTGGCATTTATAACTCACTTAGTCGCTGATATTCATCAGCCTCTGCATGTTGGCCGTCGCGATGACCGAGGCGGCAATAACATAGAGGTTAAATGGCTGAAAAGCTCTAAGCCTGCCAACCTGCACCAGGTGTGGGACAGCCTGATCATTGATACCTCCAATAAAAGCCCTCAGCAGTACGCCGTCTATCTAGACCGGGCCACTAATCGACAGGTCGCCTTATGGCAACAGACTGGCTTCCTCGACTGGGCCAAAGAATCGAAAGCCCTTCGCGATCAGGTTTATGATTTTAGCCCGCAGTTACAGGGTAAGCGCAGGATAGTGACCACCGGCTATGTCGAGCGCAATAAGCCGATTATCGAGCGTCAGCTGTTAATTGCCGGCATTCGTCTAGCCGGTTGTTTGGATGCTATTTTTAATCCCCAGGGGCTATAGCTAAAATTTTTATTACACTGACCCAAGAATCTGGAATAATCCCCTAACTCAGTTATTTTTAGGCAACGGATCTCGCAAAGTTATGGCGCAAGGTACCCTATTTATTATCTCCGCTCCTTCTGGGGCCGGAAAAACCAGTCTGGTAGCAGAAATTCTCGCGCGAGTGAACAATGTTCAGGCGTCTATATCTCATACCACCAGAGCCTGCCGTCCCGGCGAACTAGATGGCATCAACTACCATTTTGTCTCTGAGCAGCAGTTTTTGGCGATGATTGACGATAATGCTTTTCTTGAACACGCTGAGGTGTTTGGCAATTTCTACGGTACCTCCGAGCACTGGGTGCGTGACACTCTGGCAAAAGGTGGCGATGTGATTCTCGAAATAGATTGGCAGGGCGCAGCGCAGGTACGCCAAACATTCGCGGACAGCCAGAGTATTTTTATACTGCCACCCAGCAAACAGGCTCTGCGTCAACGCTTAAATGGTCGCGGCCAAGACGATGCTGAGGTGATTGACCAGCGGGTTGCCGCCGCCAAAGAAGAAATGAGCCACTATGTGGAAGCAGACTATCTGATCATTAATGACGATTTTAATCTAGCCCGCCAACAATTAGAGTCTATTATTAAGGCTCAACGGTGCAAAATGCCGGTTCAGGGCCAGGAAAAATTACTGCTAGATTTATTGTCGTAAACCCCGTCTTTAGGTAAACTGGCCGGCCGGCTCAGCCACTGGCTGTGCAATTCATATTAAATTTTTTGTTTTGGCGGAAAAAAGATGGCTCGCATTACTGTAGAAGATTGCTTAGATCACGTAGACAACCGTTTTGAATTAGTTATGGTTGGCTCTAAACGCGCTCGTCAAATAGCGATTGAAGGTAGACCAGCTCTGGTTGACGAAGAAAACGACAAGCCTACGGTGATTGCTCTCCGTGAAATCGAAGAAGGCCTTATCAGTGCAGATATACTGACAGAGGTAGCCCAGGATTACGAAATCGTCGATGCTGAAGAAGCTACTGAGACCACTGAAGAGCCCGCCATCTAATTCACCACTCCAACAAGAGAAGAGGGCGGCCGTAAAGTGCTGACTGTGCTCACTGACAAGCTCTCTTCTTATCTCGACTCAAAAGAAGTCCGGAAGGTCGAGCGAGCGTACAAATTTTCCGAGCAATGTCACAGGGGCCAAATGCGCCAAAGTGGCGACCCCTACATCACCCATCCGCTGGCAGTGGCCAATATTCTGGCCGATATGCACATGGATCACGAGAGCCTGATCGCGGCTCTTTTACATGACGTTATCGAAGACACAGGTGTTACCAAAGGGCAGATCAGCCGTCGCTTTGGGCGCACTGTGGCCGATCTGGTTGACGGCGTCAGCAAGCTCACCGAAATTGAATTTGAAACCAAAGCCGAGCAGCAGGCAGAAAGCTTTCAGAAGATGACGCTGGCGATGTCCAGGGATATCCGCGTGGTTTTGGTTAAGCTCGCAGACAGGCTACACAATATGCGCACGCTGGGGGGGCTGTCTCCCGAAAAACGCCGTCGCGTGGCTCGAGAAACCCTAGATATCTATGCGCCAATTGCCCAGCGCCTCGGTATTAACGATATCCGTATCGAGTTTGAAGATCTGGGCTTTGCTGCTATGTACCCACTGCGTCACCGACGTTTGCGTGAGGCCATGAAAGCGGCGAGGAAAAATCGCAAAGAGATTGTCGCAGAAATTCACCAAGCAATTGAATTGCGTCTGGAGAGTGAGTCCTTCCCCGCCGTAGTGAAAAGCAGAGAAAAGCACCTGTGGAGTATCTACCGAAAAATGCGCGACAAGCATCGATCTTTCCGCGACATTATGGATGTGTTCGCATTTCGACTTGTGGTCAATACCGTAGATGACTGCTATCGCACTTTAGGCATAGTGCATAATATTTTTAAACCAGTACCAGGTGAATTCAAAGACTATATCGCCATACCAAAAGCCAATGGGTATCAGTCTCTGCACACACTGCTGGTGGGAATGCACGGGGTTGTTATTGAAGTGCAGATTCGCACCAAAGAGATGGAAAGAATGGCGAATTATGGTATTGCCGCCCACTGGGAGTACAAGGCTGGCGACAAAAATGTTGAGGGTAGCCAACGCCGAGCAACCCGCTGGGTGCAAGGGCTGCTTGAAATGCAAAAACAGGCAGGAGACTCCCTGGAGTTTTTGGAGCATGTAAAAGCTGATCTGTTCCCCGACGAAATCTATGTGTTCACCCCAAAGGGCACCATAGTTGAGCTTCCCTCTGGCGCTACGCCAATTGATTTTGCCTACTCTGTGCACACTGGCCTGGGTGATACCTGTATTGCCTGTCGTGTGGATGGCGAACTGACACCTCTGTCCGAGCATCTTGAGAGCGGCCAGAAGATCGAGATTGTCAGCACTTCTGGCGCTCAGCCAAACCCCAACTGGTTGAACTTTGTAGTGACGGCTAAGGCGCGCAGTGCGATTCGTCATTTCCTCAAGAATCAGCAGCATGATGAATCCGTGGATCTGGGTAAACGCTTGCTGGATCAAGCCCTTTCAAATCTTGGCACCAGATATAAAGAACTCAAAAAATCTCAGATCAAGAGTCTTTTAAAAGAGACGGGCGCATCAACTTTCGAATATGTTTTGCAGCAAATAGGGCTCGGAAACCGAGTGCCCTTTGCGGTGGCCAACCTTCTGGTGCCGCCAGCCAAGCGCAAAATTGCCGACACCAGACGAAATTCGACCCTGCCAGTGGTGATAGATGCCTCCGAGGGGTTGCTGTTGCAATATGCGCGCTGCTGTCATCCTATCCCTGGCGATCCTATTCTCGGTCACGTGACCCCGGGCAAAGGGCTGGTCATTCATCTTGAGTCCTGCCGCAACCTAAAGGAGATTCGCTCTAATCCGGAAAAATGTATGCCGCTGACCTGGTCGACAGTAGTAAAAGGGGAATTCCCTGTAGAGATTAAAGTAGAAATCACACCGGAGCGCGGATTTATCGCGGCTCTTGCCTCCAGAATGACCGAAGAAGATGCCACTATTGAAAATATTAGCGTCAATGAAAAAGACGCGTTCACTAGCGTGGTAGACGTGGTGCTGAATGTCAAAGACCGTATTCATCTGGCAGATATTCTGCGTCGCGCTCGCAGCCTGAAACCAGTGCGCCGTATCTACCGCGTGAAAAACAAGTAAGCTAGGAGAAACCTATGACCAATAAAGCCATTATCCACACAGACAGCGCCCCTGCAGCCATAGGCACCTATGTACAGGCGGTCAAGGTCAATAACACGGTCTACCTATCTGGCCAGATCCCGCTGGATCCAGAGACCATGACCCTAGTCAACGGCGATATCAGTGCGCAGATTAATCAGGTATTTAAAAACCTCAACGCCGTCTGCGAAGCCTCCGGCGGTGACCTCAGCAATATCGTTAAGCTGAATATTTTTTTGACTGATCTCAGTCATTTCCCCACAGTTAATGAAATTATGGGCCAGCATTTTCAAGAGCCCTATCCTGCGCGAGCGGCCATAGGCGTGAGCGAGCTACCCAAAGGGGCTCAGGTTGAAATGGACGGTATTCTAGTTATCTAGATTGCCCGGCAATTCCCCAGACTCCGCCATCAATTGCAGATAACCCTCTTTATAGCTGGGATAGATTAAGCTGTATCCAGAGTCTAGAAGGCGCTGATTACTACAGCGCCTAACCGCCTTCTGCTGCACAATTTCATCCTCTAGCTCGACCTGCATTATCCCCGCCATCCAGCAACGCAAATCATGCTGAGCAACCGGTGCCGAGTCTGTGGCCAGATAGAGATTATCTATGGCCTCGCCAGCAGCATAAAGCTCAATAAGGTGGCAGAGAACACCGGCACAGTCATCACTATGGATTCGGTTGCTCCACTGAGGCGGCAGTGCCGGGCGACCTTTGCCAGCTTTAATCTGGCCCAACATTCTGGTACGCCCGGGCCCGTAGATACCAGAGAAGCGCACAATACTCTGCTGGCAGGGTAGCTCAGCAATAATATGTTCGGCCTCAAGTAAAAGGGTTCCAGAGAAAGATTGCGGGTCTGGAGGTGTCTCTTCGTCAACCCAGTCACCATTATTGTTGCCATAGACACTGGTGCTAGACACCCAGATCACTAGATCAGGCTTGCGGTCTGCTGCACTGATTGCCTTGCCAAGAGCTCGGGCTCCCTGCACATAGGACTCTCTGTACGCCTGCTCCGTAAACCCGTTCGGAGTAAGGGTCACTACCACCACATCAAAACCCTGTTCCAGAATAGTCGCTAGTTGGTTAGCATCCGTCACATTAGCCGCCAGGGGCACAATGCCTTCGGAGAGGTTCTGTGGCTGTCGCCTCATGCCATAGCACTGATGCCTCGGCATTAGACGCAATGCCGTGCGCTGACCAATGTCACCGCACCCGGCAAGTAATATTTTTAATTGATCTTTCATAATTAATTAATGTTAGCTATCATTAGAAAATCAGCCCTTCACCCGAGCATACGACATGACACTTACAGAACTTCGCTACATTACAACGCTGGCTCAGGTACCGCACTTTGGGCAAGCCGCCGATCGCTGCAATGTCAGCCAGCCGACGCTGAGTATAGCGGTTAAAAAACTAGAAAGTGAATTGGGTGTTGATCTTTTTGAGCGCTCTAAAAGCAGTGTTAGACCCACACCCATAGGCGAGCAGATAATCGCACAGTCTCAGCGAGTGCTGGAAGAAGCCGCAGCTATTAAAGATATAGCCACTTCAGGTAAAGATCAGCTCAATAGCCCATTGCATGTGGGCGCAATTTTTACCATTGGCCCCTACCTGTTCCCACACTTTATTCCGCCACTGCAAAAGTCTGCACCACAGATGCCCCTGGTGATCGAGGAAGGCTATACCAGCACCTTGCGCAAACGCCTGCGCAGTGGCGAAGTCGATGTGATTATTGTCGCGCTGCCATTTACCGAGCCTGATGTCGTGGTGCAACCGCTTTATGAAGAACCCTTTGTACTGCTATTACCCGGCAACCATCCGCTGGCTGCCAAACAGGAAATCGAACACAGTGATCTGGATGGCGAAAATGTCTTAATGATGGGAGAGGGTCATTGCTTTAGGGATCAGGTTATAGAGGCACTACCCAATATTAATCAGAACCCGATGGGCATAGCACCGATTCGCACCATGACCGAGGGCAGCTCTCTGGAAACTCTTTGTTATATGGTTGCCTCTGGCCTTGGGATCACCATCCTGCCGCAATCCGCGGCCATAGGCGCTGAGTATCGCGGCGACAGCCTGGTGACCCGACCCTTTGCCGGCCATAGCCCTGCGCGCACCACCGCTCTGGCTTGGCGAGCAAGTTTTCCCCGTCACAAGGCGATTGATGCTCTTCGCAACGCGATTTACGAGCGCAGGCTGCCGGGAATTAATAAATCCTGATGGCACCGCGAACTCTGGACAGAATAAGCATTACCAGTCTGCATGGGGTGGGGCCGCAGCTTGCAATCAAGCTAAAGAAACTCGGCCTTTACAGCTTGCAAGACCTGCTTTTCCATCTCCCTTTGCGCTATATCGACCGCACTCAGATTACCCCAATAGGCGGAATTCAGCCAATGACGGAGGTGGTTATTGAGGGTGAGATTAGAGCCAGTGATGTGGTTTTTGGTCGCCGCCGCAGTCTGGTTTGCAGAATCCAAGATGCAACAGGGGTGGTCACGCTGAGATTCTTCCATTTTAATCGCGCCCAGCAGCAACGTTTAAAACCAGGCACCCGCCTGCGTTGTTTTGGAGAGGTACGGCGTGGGAAATCTGGCGTTGAACTCTATCATCCCGAATATCAATATCTCGATAGCCCCAACCCAGCTCAGCTGGAAGAAACATTGACGCCCATTTACCCAGCCACCGAGGGTATTACCCAATCCCGAATTCGTGACCTCTGCAGTCAGGCGCTAAAGCAACTTCAAGAGCATCAAATTGCCGAATTACTGCCCACCGAACTCAAAGCAGAATTAGGCCCGCAGTTGGCCTATTCCTTAGATGATGCATTGCGCTTACTCCATAACCCACCACCTGGTACTGCGCTGCATCTATTAGCAGAGGGCGAACACCCAGCACAGCAAAGGCTGGCCGCCGAAGAGTTGGTAGCTCACAATCTTAGCTTGCTGAGAATGCGGCAAAAAGTGCAACAACAGCAGGCTCCTGTGCTGAGTCGAGATAACAGCGCGCAAGAAAAATTTCTACAGCAATTGCCCTTTTCACTAACAGCAGCCCAGTTAAGAGTCGCCGACGAAATTAACCAGGATATCAGCATGGCCATACCTATGCTGCGCTTGGTTCAAGGAGATGTGGGTTCTGGCAAGACAGTGGTTGCCGCTCTGGCCGCAGTGCAGGCTATAGCCAACGGCAAACAGGTTGCCTTAATGGCGCCTACTGAGATCTTGGCTGAACAGCATCGCATTAATTTTGAGCAGTGGCTCCGCCCCCTGGGCATTCGCATCGCCTTCTTGACCGGTAAAGTTAAAGGTAAGGCTAGAGAAGTGCAGCTTGAAGCTATGGCAGATGGCACCGCACAGATGGTGATCGGCACTCACGCCCTATTTCAGGAGACTGTTAGCTTTCACGATCTCGGCCTGAGTATTATTGATGAACAGCATCGTTTCGGCGTGCACCAGCGCCTAGCTCTGCGCAACAAAGGCTTTAACCCAGAGAGCCCAGTTGCCATGGGACCTGCACCTCATCAGTTAATTATGACTGCGACACCGATTCCTCGCACCCTGGCCATGAGTGCCTATGCTGACCTAGATTGCTCTGTCATTGATGAACTGCCTCCAGGCCGCACTCCGGTGGAGACTGTTGTGTTAAACAGCTTGCGACGCAATGAGGTTATTGAGCGCGTACGGGCTTCCTGCTCTGATGGCAGGCAGGCTTATTGGGTCTGCACTCTAATTGAGGAATCAGATGTGTTAGAAGCTCAGGCTGCAGAGGTTACCGCCAGCGAACTACAGCTAATGCTACCTGAGTTAAGTATTGGTCTGGTACATGGCCGTCTTAAGCCCAGAGAAAAGCTCGAGGCAATGAACGCATTTAAGACCGGTGAGATTAACTTACTGGTAGCCACCACAGTCATTGAAGTGGGCGTGGACGTGCCCAATGCCAGCCTTATGATCATCGAAAATGCTGAACGGTTGGGTCTGTCTCAACTGCATCAGTTGCGGGGACGAGTGGGTCGCGGCTCCCTGAGTAGCCATTGCGTGCTGCTATACAGCCCGCCTATTTCAGGTAATGGCAGTGCGCGACTCAAAATCATGCGCGAGACCACTGATGGTTTTAAAATTGCAGAAAAAGATCTTGAAATCAGAGGCCCAGGCGAGGTGCTAGGCACCCGGCAGACTGGTGACATGCAGCTGCATATTGCTGACCTTCAGCGCGACGCCCATATGCTGCCGCAGGTCAAACGATTAGCCGAAAAACTACTGCTCAACTACCAGCAAAACGTTGATCCACTGATCGCCAGGTGGCTTGGTCATGCAGAGCAATACGCACAGGCTTGAAACCCAGGGCACCCGCACTGCGCCACAAAACGCTCTATAACACACTGGATTCTGCTGCTAAGTCGCTCAGAGATTATTGAGATTATTAATTAGCTCCAGAGCCTGATCGGCCTTTTGCTGAGGCACAAAGACATGGTCATGGAAATAACCCGCGATCACGTTGGCACTAATATCATAGGCAGCCAGCTTGCCTGAAATGATCGCGGTTAGCCCCACGGCTTCGAGGCTTGAGTGGACCTGCAAGCTGATACAGCGGAATATCCCTTCGTAGCTCAATGCACAGAGATCGGCGTTTTCCCTTGTCAGCACCAGGGTTAAGCCCTCCGGCTCCTGGAAACTGGCAATCGGATTAGCCTGGGCATAGTCTCCGTAACTACCACTAGCAACATTGCAAAACACATAGTCGGCCCCCAACATTAGCGGCGACAGACTACTGAGAAGGGTTTTTAGATCAGTTTCACCGGACATATTATTTATCTTTTGGTTGCGCAAAGAAAACAAAGGGAACTGCCAAGGGACCAAGCAGAGCGCCCATCCAACCCCAGAAGCGTGCATCAGCGCGGCGCTGTCTAGCAATCTCATAACAGGCAAAGATACAGGCAATATTGATAATAAGCAGGCCATAGACTGTGGACATTAGCTCAGCTCCTCAGAGAAATGATAGCTTGCGATAGTAAATCCCTGATCAAAGTAAAACTTGTGTGCCTGCCCGCGGTGGGTGCCAGAATCCAAATGAAAATACCTACAATTGGCCTGCCTAGCCTGGTCACGCAACCAGTCAATCATCTGCTTACCATAGCCTCTAGAGCGATGATCTGTGGCAGTGACTAGATCATCTACATAGCAGTGCTTGCCCATGAATAAGTTACTATAAACACGGTATCCCGCAGCAGCCACTACCTGATCTTCTACCTGAGTAAAGGCTAATACAAATCCCTCGGCTTCCATTTCACGCACCTGGGCCAAAAAACCATCCCGAGACAGGTGGGGGCGCAACTCTGCAAGAACATCGAAGCACTTCTCTATATCTGCATCAGTGATAGCTAGCTCTGGCATGCTAAGCCCTCTTAGGTCGACTGGGTAACCATTGTATTAAGCCCACACAGCATCTAGCAATACCTTTAGTGGTGCCGCAGCCCAGGCGTATCTCTCATATAAGGTCTTCGCCCTCTGGACAGCATCGGCACTCTCAGCCGGAGCATCCAGCATCTTGGCAACATCCTGCCTTAGAGCCTCATATTCCACCGCGCTAACGCCCTGATGCTGCATCAGGGCCTCAACCGCCTGGTAAAAATTTGCTAGCTCATCCGATTCCACAGTAGTGGCCTGCTCTGCAATCAGCTTGGCATTGTCGCCCTGACTTATATTCCCAAAGCTGGCAGTGCCACCAGAAATCTCGATACTAATATTGCCTTTGCTCATGCCTTAGCCCGCTTGGCTGCATCGCCTATCTTGTTGATAGCGCCCTGTACTACATTCCCCATATTGACCTTGCCACCAGAGATATTAATATTCATAGTTTGCATTTTTTGGACCTTCAGGTCGCTAGTATCAATGCCATTTTTATCTAGCTCGGCAATCATGGCGTCAAATACTGCCTCGTGCAGGCATCTCACCTGAGTCGCAACATCCATATCATTGTAGGCCCCAGGATAAATAGTGCGCACACGACTGAGCAGGTCTGCCTCTCTTTTAATATAGGAAACAATCCAAAACCAAAAGGTAAAAGGTGAAAATGCAATAAGTTTAAATTTTGCATCCTTGTCAACATAGCCGCCTGCTAGGACACGCCATTCAATCGTGCGCATTGCACCATAATTACACTGATTTATTATTAGGGTAATATTGGTTCCTCTCTTCGTAGGTATTGATTGAGCTTTTATAAAAGTTCTTTTTTCTGATTTTTGTAAATCAGAATCTATGTCGCTGATATCTATAGACTCAAATGATGATATGGGCGTTTTATCTTTTAAGTCAGATTCAATAGCATCATAGATGTTTTTTTCTATGCTAAAAGAATGATAAAAAACATGCTTAAAACTGCCAAAAACCTGGCCAAAATACCTAAAAGGCATGTTCTTGTTAAAACTATTTGAGCTGGATGAGGCTTCCTTTATGTCTTTTTCTAATAATACTGAGGTTAAAACTCCGACGATCAATAACAGTAATAAAGAAATTCCGAAACTAAAGAGTGCGACATAGAGATGGATAATAATTGCCAGAGCAACTGTGCGCTTTTTGATTCTATTTTTCACTGTGTGAGAATTTAATAAGTCCATTTTATATTTTCCTTTTTAACAAAACCAAGCTAACTATTAGTATCGATAATGTTTAGAAATGTTTTAATTTTTTTAGCAAAAAAATTAAACAAATGCTTTCTAATATTTAAATCAATTTCATTAGACCCTAAATTAAGTACGCCATAGTTCACGTCAGGCCAAAGCCGTGAAATTTAAATCGAAATTTATTTTGGTATGGGCTGCAACTTAGAGGTCTGTCTCTGCAACCAGTGAAAGAATATTACATAACCATAGACCAATTTTTAATCGCAGGTGTAATGGACTAATAGCTGTGTGGGGGAAGTTTACAAAATCCCTGCGCAGGGACATCGAGTGCCGCATTAAACTTGCTCGAGAGATTCTGAAATGCAATCAACCCGGTTAGCTCAACAATACTGTCCTCATCAAAACAGGCCTTAAGCCTATCCATCAAATCTGTACTTACCTGCCGGTCTGAATAAGTAACCGCTTCCGAGTACTCAAGGGCAATGCGCTCTTTAGAAGTGAAAATATCCGTTTGCTGCCAATCAGCGAGCCTTTCAACTTTCTCCATAGAGCCAGCTCGCACAGCCAGGGTAGCAGAATTAATATCAACACAGAAGTTGCACCAGTTGATCTGCGATACGCGGACAGTGACCAATGACCGCAGCACCGGGTCTAAGGGCGAGCGGTTGCGATCAAATACGCCGTAGAGAATCGCTACTGCCGCAAACAACTTGGGTACGCGGCCCCAGACTAAGCCTGGGTCAAGCACTGCACCATATTTGCGACGTTGATTCCAGAAGAAGGGGCGCAACCAGAATGGGTATTGTTTAAGAGGCTTAACAGGAATAAACATAGCGTTGGCTCACTGGGGCTGGCCCATAGAAGAATTTATAGAGGAAGACGAGTGCCCTCAACGGCAATATTGTAGCCTGCAGATATCAGGTTGAGAGCTTCTTGACTGTTGGGGTTCAGCATTGGGTTAGTATGGTTCATATGGATAAACCATACCTTTTTACGCTGCGCCGGCAACAGTTTAGCCAGGCGCTGCATGGTTTCAGTGACTAGGGGATGAGGTACTTTTGACATATCTCGGCCTGGTAATTCTCCATCACCATAGAAGGTGGCATCCAGCAAAGCATAGTCAACAGTCTTGATAATTTCAGCAATATCAGTCTCCCAAACTGACCATTTGTTAATGTCAGGGATAAATAGCGCCGACTTGCTGGGACCTTTAATCAGAAAGCCGACGGTTTCGGAAAACTCATCGCGATGTGGTACTAATAAGGGCGTGACGGCGAGGCTACCTAGGTTTACTGGCACCCTCTCTTGCAATGGTCGCAGCACAATATTATTAAATTGCAGCAACTGGCTCCAGGGGCCATTACTGCTGAGATAGGCCCGCATTCTGGGCATCGCATAGACGGGAATATTTTTCGCGCCCATGGCTTCATGGCCAAAAAACATGAGTCCGGCGTAATGGCCCATATGAGCATGAGTCAAAAACACGCCGTCAAACTGATATTGCGCTGAGGGCGCCTCGAGCTCCAGATCATAGAGCTGTGAAGGTAGGTTGGGGGTCGCCTCAAAGAGGTACTTGGCGCGAGCATCTGGATCAATTAGCGCTAGGGAGGTAGCTCCCCGCCGAAGCGCTACATCTTCCCAGCCCGGCAGGCAATGGGGCCTATAGCAACCTGCCTGGGGGTATCCAGCATCCTGAACAACACCTAACACATAGAGATAGGCTGATTTGGATTCTGCCGCAGTACAGGCAAAACCACTCAGTCCGAATATCAATAGCAAGGCAAGCCTTAAAAGCATTGGTTGATACCTTTTCATGTGGCGTACTCTAGCCTTGAGCCTGCAGCATGGCACCCATATTTTGATGGATTATATTGACGGCCTTGAGTGGGCGAATCATTACCTTGAACTCGGTAATCAACCCCTCTGAGTTCCAGCGAATCATATCTACACCATTGACCTGGATACCCTGGATCTCAACCTCGAATTCCAGAATAGCCTGACAATCACCATGGACCTCGCGCACATATTCAAAGCTGTTGTTGTAAAAAACATGTAGCGCAGCACCTAGATATTTACCGGTAATGGCCTTACCTATCTGAGGGGTATGCACTACCGGAGAATGGAACACGGCGTCTTCAGATAACATCTTATACAGGCCATCAACATCTTGGTTTTTAGCCACCTTATGCCAAATGGCCATGGTATCTATAGCCATAACAGTTAACTCACCAAGAGGTAAAATTGCAGCCACATTACCATCAGGGTAATAACAGAGGCTAGGAACACCAAGAATCGATGTATCGTATGGTTGTAGGTAATATGAATGCCAGTGTGCAGCAGTCGCAAACCAACGAAAAGCCAGGCAAGGTTGACCAGCGTCACATCATTGATGCCCGCTGCAATCATCAGCGCACCCAATACATAAAACAGCATGGGTAATTCCAGCAGATTGGCGTAGTTGCGGCTCAACTTCTGCACATAATCTGGTGGCGTATCACCATCCATCAGAACATAGTATTTGGGATTAACATCCCTTCGCCGCACGCTTATAAGGCGTGAGGCGCCTACTGCAGCAGTAATTAAAAAGGTTAATAAAACAAGGGTAAAGATAGGATAGATAATATCCATAGTGATAGTCTCTTATATTGGTTGCCTGCAAGCTATTATGACATTGAGTCTGCCAAGCAGGGGCTGGGTTGTAAAGCCCCTACCTAGATTTGCAGTTGTCACAACCAAACTCAACGCAAAGAGATAGGTTAGCAGCTAGTTGATTTTAGGGTCCAGGTCACCTGCGGCATAACGACTGGTCATTGTATCTAGGCCTAGCGCCTTAATCCTAGGGGCATTGCCCGCAGTGCCGAAGGCCTCATAGCGCGCTATCGCAATATCCTTCATGGCAGTAATAGTTTCTTTGAGATAGGAGCGCGGATCAAAGGCGGCGGGATTTTCGGCTAAGAAACGACGTATAGCACCAGTAGATGCCAGACGCAGGTCGGTATCTATATTGATTTTGCGGACGCCATATTTAATGCCTTCGCATATTTGCTCAACTGGCACGCCATAGGTCTCAGGAATCTCGCCTCCATACTGGTTGATAACGGCAAGCCACTCCTGAGGTACAGATGACGAGCCATGCATCACTAGATGGGTATCTGGAATACGCCTATTAATCTCTTTGATACGCTCTATAGCGAGAATATCACCCGTGGGTGGGCGGCTAAATTTATAAGCCCC
The DNA here is from genome assembly GCA_965656965.1 of uncultured Porticoccaceae bacterium. Classification (GTDB taxonomy): domain Bacteria; phylum Pseudomonadota; class Gammaproteobacteria; order Pseudomonadales; family Porticoccaceae; genus HTCC2207. The sequence goes on along the minus strand of CBFHMK010000001.1, from coordinate 202,130 downwards.
ATGGCTGGTACCACAGGCTATAGCCAGAGCATCCACATGAGTTTTTGAGACAAAATCTGCAGCTTCTTCTGGGTCAGTCAGCATCTGATCATGGGTTAAAATCCCTGCTGCACCGACCCCATCTTCTTCGCCGGCCTCACCGGTTTCTAAAGACCCCAGGCAACCAAGCTCACCCTCGACCGAAACGCCACAGGCATGCGCCATTTCCACAGATCGCTGGGTTACATCAATATTATATTCATAGCTGGAAGGCGTTTTGCCATCTTCCATCAATGAGCCATCCATCATCACCGAGGTAAACCCTAGCTGAATGGAGCGCTGACAGATTGCCGGGCTTGTACCATGATCCTGATGTACACACACAGGAATATCTGGCCATGCTTCGGTAGCGGCTTGAATTAAGTGACGTAGAAATGGAGCACCAGCATATTTGCGTGCGCCTGCCGAGGCTTGAACTATAACCGGACTCTGCGTTTGCTCGGCGGCCAGCATAATGGCACGCATCTGTTCGAGATTATTAACATTAAATGCCGGTACGCCGTAGCCATGCTCTGCAGCATGATCAAGTAACTGCCTTAATGAAATAAGCGCCATAATCTCTTCCTCTTATGGGTACCAATCTAGGTACTAATTTAGGAGCCGCTCCTGCAAAATTGCAACAGCGGGTAATTGCTTTCCTTCAACATATTCTAAAAATGCACCGCCCCCTGTTGAAATATAGGAGACCTGGTCGGTGATTTCATATTTATCCACAGCGGCTAAGGTATCTCCGCCTCCCGCAATCGAAAATCCATCGCTTTTTGCGATCGCCAATGAAATAGCTTTGGTCCCTTCACCAAATTGGTCAAACTCAAAAACGCCAACGGGGCCATTCCAGATAATCGTCCCCATAGAGGCAATAATACCTGATAGAGTTCTCGCCGATTGCGGGCCGATATCAAAAATCATATCGTCTTCAGCCACATCATCCGCTGAAATAATTCTAGCCTCGGCGGTTTCAGAAAATTCTTTGCCCACTACCACATCTGTTGGCAGTGGAATATTGACCTTTTTCATTAGCGCCTGTGCGGCGGGAATCAGGTCTGGCTCACAGAGTGACCTACCCACAGGCTTGCCGGCCGCCGCAAGAAAGGTATTGGCAATCCCACCACCCACAATTAGCTGGTCCACCTTGTCGGCCAAGGTTTCCAGCACCATCAGTTTGGTGGACACTTTTGAGCCACCCACTATAGCCGCCACTGGAGGTCGCGGAGCAGCAATGGCTTTTTCCAACGCATTCAATTCTCGCGCCAGTAAGGGACCAGCACAGGCGATGGGAGCATACTTGGCGACGCCATGGGTAGATGCCTGGGCGCGGTGAGCGGTGCCGAAGGCATCCATCACAAAAATATCACAGAGGTTCGCATAGCCCTTGGCCAGGCTGTCGTCATTTTTTTTCTCACCGGGGTTAAAGCGCACATTTTCCAGCATCACAATGTCGCCATTGGCCAGATCTAGACCATTGATCCAGCGCTGTTCAACGCTAATTGTTTTGCCGAGTAGCTCTCCCAGGTGTCGAGCGACCGGGGCCATACTGAAATCTAGGTTATATTCGCCTTCGGTGGGGCGGCCTAGGTGAGACATCAAAATAATTTTAGCTCCAGCGTCCAGAGCATGCTTGATGGTGGGAAGTGCAGCTCTAATTCTGGCGTCGCTAGCCACCTTGCCATCTTTGATTGGCACATTGAGGTCTTCGCGAATGAGCACTCGCTTACCTGCGAGATCCAGATCGGTCATTAACTTGACGGTCATCGTAATCCTTATATTGGGGTGGCTAACTATGGGTATTGGCTGGGCGAATTGCTGGCCAGCTCGACAAAGTGTCCAACATTCTATTGGCGTAACCCCATTCGTTGTCGAACCAAATTAACACTTTGACTAATTTCTTCTGGCTCACCCTGGTTTGGCTTGCATCCACAATGCCACTGCGAGGGTCATGATTAAAATCACAGGAAGCCAGGGGCTCTTCGGTGTAACCCAGCACTCCATTTAATGGTCCTTCAGCGGCTGCAGCCAGAACCCGATTGATGCTTGCGACATCCACATCGCTGCCGACCATAACTGATAGGTCAATGGCTGAGACGTTAACGGTTGGCACCCGCATGGCCTGGGCCTGAAAGCGCCCGGTAAGCTCCGGCATCAGGCGGTCAATACCCAGAGCCAAACCTGTGTCCACGGGGATAATTGATTGCATGGCGGCGCGGGTTTTACGCAAGTCCGTATGGTGGTAGGCATCAATCACCGGTTGGTCATTCATGGCAGAGTGGATGGTGGTAATCACACCCCCATCAATTCCAAAGGCATCATTTAACACTTTGATCACCGGCACCACACAGTTAGTGGAACAGGAGGCCGCAGAAATAATAGTTTCGCTGCCATTTAGAATCTGTTCGTTGACGCCGAAAACAATCGTGGCATCCACTGTGGGTTCCGCTGGCTGAGAGAACAGTACTCTTTTGGCACCGCTAGTCAGATGCTGCTCGGCAGAGGTTCGATCACTAAAAGAACCGCTACACTCTAAGACCACATCAACATTAAGAGCCTGCCAGGGAAGCTGATCCAACCGCTCACTATGAAGGACCTGGACTGGGTCGCCGTTAATAATAAGTGAGCCATCACTTACCTCAACAGTACCATTAAACCTGCCATGGGTAGAATCATATCTGGTCAAATGAGCAATGGTTTTGCAATCTGCGGGTTCATTGATAGCAACCACCTGCACCCAGTCGCGAGCGCCTGATTCATACAGGGCTCGCAGCACTGAGCGGCCAATACGGCCGTAGCCATTAATGGCTACACGGAGAGTCATTAACCAATAGTCTCCATCACGTTGGAGACCACATTATCGACTGTAAAGCCAAACTCTTTCATCAGCACATCGCCGGGAGCTGACTCACCAAAGCTAGTCATCCCCACAACTCGACCATCCAGGCCGACAAACTTGTACCAGTAGTCAGCATGCAAGGCTTCCACTGCAACGCGAGCGCGAACTGAAGGCAACAACACTGAGTCACGGTAGTCAGCATCCTGAGCCGAGAAAATTTCAGCACAAGGCATGGACACAACACGAGCCTGAATACCTCTGTCAGCCAGCTGCTCTGAGGCTTGCATGGCTAGCTCAACTTCTGAGCCTGTAGCAATCAAGATTGCCTGAGGCGCATCACAGTCTTTCAGGATATAACCACCGCGAGAGATTGCGGCGACCTGCTCGCTAGTACGTGGCATTGGCGCGAGACCTTGACGGCTAAACACCAACGCAGCTGGGCCATCGCGACGCTCAATAGCACTTTTCCAGCTCACCGCAGATTCCACCGTGTCACAGGGGCGCCAGGTGTGCAGGTTAGGTGTGGAGCGCAAAGCGCTTAGCTGTTCAACCGGCTGGTGAGTCGGGCCGTCTTCACCCAGACCAATGGAGTCATGGGTGTAAACGAAGATGCTCTGCTGTTTCATCAATGCTGCCATACGCACAGCATTGCGGGCATATTCCATAAACATCAGGAAGGTTGCGCCATAGTTAATAAAGCCGCCGTGCAGGGCGATACCATTCATCATGGCACTCATACCAAACTCGCGCACACCGTAATAGATATAGTTGCCATCAGCATTGTCACCGGTGATATCTTTAGAGCCAGACCAGATCGTGAGGTTAGAGCCAGCCAGATCGGCGGAGCCACCCAGCAATTCGGGCAACATGGGGCCATAGGCATTCAGACAATTCTGCGAGGCTTTACGAGAAGCCACTTTTTCCATCTTGTTCTGACAGTCTTGGATATAGGCATCGGCCTGGGTACTGAAGTCGGCCGGCAAGTCGCCATTGGCACGACGCTCAAACTCAGCTGCCAGCTCTGGATAAGCAGTGCGGTAAGCCGCTAACTGTTCATTCCAGGCTGCTTGGGCAGCGGTACCTTTTTCAACGCCATTCCAACCGGCGTAATGATCGGCGGGAATTTCAAAGGGTCCGTGCTCCCAGCCCAGCTGCTCGCGGGTCAGTGCCACTTCGTCCACACCCAGTGCAGCACCGTGGCAGTCTTCTTTGCCCTGCTTGTTTGGTGAGCCAAAACCAATAATGGTTTTGCAGCAAATCAATGTGGGCTTGCCGGTCTCGGCACGAGCCTCTTCAATCGCTGCCTTTATCGCATCACTGTCATGGCCATCCACATTGGGAATGACCTGCCAACCATAGGATTCGAATCTAGCTGGAGTGTCGTCACTAAACCAACCCTCAACTTCACCATCAATAGAAATGCCATTGTCATCATAGAATGCCACTAGCTTGCCCAGCTTTAAGGTACCGGCCAGGGAGCAAACTTCATGAGAGATGCCTTCCATCAGACAGCCATCACCCAGGAAGGTATAGGTGTTGTGATCAACGATATCGTGACCGGGGCGATTAAACTGGCCCGCCAGTACCTTTTCTGCCAGCGCCATACCCACCGCATTACTAATGCCCTGACCCAGAGGGCCAGTGGTGGTCTCTACGCCCGGCGCATAGCCATACTCCGGGTGACCTGGAGTCTTTGAATGCAGCTGACGGAAGTTTTTAATCTCTTCAATGGGCAGATCATAGCCACTGAGATGCAGCAGAGAATACAGGAGCATAGAGCCATGGCCATTAGACAGCACAAAGCGATCGCGGTTAGTCCAGCTGGGGTCTGCTGGGTTATGGCTTAAATAGTCGTTCCAGAGTACTTCAGCAATATCGGCCATGCCCATGGGGGCACCTGGATGTCCACTGTTAGCCTGTTGCACAGCATCCATACTGAGGGCGCGAATAGCGTTGGCAAGGTCTCGACGTGAGGCCATGAATTATCACTCCTGAAACGGGAAATTAGAAAGCAGCATTGTCTCCCAGACTAGGTTATCAGTAAACCAATATTCAGTATTTACTACTCTTTTTAAGTGCCATATGGCCTGAGCTAACCTACCATCATGGTATATATAAAAATATTTTGATATACGAAATATACTGTGTTAAAGTCCCGCGCCATGACTAGTCTCAATGCCAACACAGTGCCAACACAGGCTACCGCGACCCTGGATATCAGTGCCATTACAGCGCTGACCAAGGCTGCGGGTGATCCATTGCGTATGCAGGTACTGAAGGTCCTGCAACAAAACGCCTATGGCGTGCTGGAACTGTGCCAGGTTTTCGATATTCGCCAATCTGCCATGAGCCACCATTTAAAAATCCTGGCCAATGCCGGCCTTGTCGCTACCAGGCGTGAAGGCACGACTATTTTTTATCGGCGAAACCCGCGCAACGGCAATTCGCAGCTGCAAGCGTTACAGCAGGCTCTTTTTGCCAGTATTGACAGGGCAAACCTGGATTCAGCGCTTGAAGAGCACCTTAAACAAATCAATGGCGAGCGTGCTAGAGCTTCGGTTGAGTTCTTTAACCGCAACCTGGCTAAATTTGAAGAAAATCAAGACCTGATAGCTAGCTGGTCAGACTATGGCGATAGTGTTGAGAATTTTTTAGACAGCAGCGTAAATTGCAGAAGTACCGCTATTGAGGTGGGGCCTGGCTATGGCCAGTTCTTGGGTAAGCTAAGCGCTATTTTTGATCGGGTCCTGGCCCTGGATAATAGCGCTGAGATGCTAGAGCAATGTCGGAGCCGAGCTACCCAGCAGGGACTTAAAAACATTGAATTTATTTTAGGCGACACCTCTGTGGCCCAGCAGCGCGAGCTGAAAGCCGATTGTCTGTCTCTAAATATGGTGCTGCACCACAACCCTGTGCCCTCACAAATTATCGCTGATTGCGCGAGCCTTCTGGCGCCTGAGGGCCTACTACTAATAACCGAGCTCTGCGCCCATGATCAGGAATGGGTTAAAGAAAGTTGCGGAGATTTTTGGCTGGGATTTGAGCCTGAGGAATTAACTCATTGGGCAAACCTGGCTGGCCTAACTGAAGGAAACAGTCTTTATCTGACTCAGCGCAATGGTTTTCGCATTCAGTTGCGACAGTTCAGTGCCAGAAGTACTGCTAATTAAGAAGGAAAATTAATGTCTAGCTATAATTTATTTACCTCAGAGTCTGTATCTGAAGGGCATCCAGATAAAATGGCTGATCAGATCTCTGATGCCGTTCTGGATGCCATTTTAAAAGACGACCCCCATGCCCGAGTTGCTGTCGAGACTCTAGTAAAGACGGGCATGGCCGTGATTGCCGGCGAAGTGCGCACAGATACCTATGTTGATTTGGAGGATATCGTTCGTGATGTCATTAAAGGAATTGGTTATGACCATTCCGATATTGGCTTTGACGGCAATTCCTGTGCGGTACTCAATGCCATTGGCAAACAGTCCAGCCATATCGCTCAGGGTGTCGATGCTGCAGAGGACAAGGATCTAGGTGCTGGTGATCAGGGGCTAATGTTTGGCTATGCTAATAACGAGACCTCAGTGCTTATGCCTGCACCCATTTTTTATGCTCACCGCCTGGTTGAGCGTCAGGCAGAGTTGCGCAAAACAGGCGCCTTACCCTGGCTGCGCCCGGACGCAAAAAGCCAGGTTACCCTGCGTTATGATCAGAATAAGCCTGTAGCAATTGATGCAGTGGTGTTGTCAACTCAGCACTCACCCCTGATTGAACTTGGCGATTTGCAAGAAGCCGTGCTTGAAGAAATTATTCGCCCCGTGCTACCGGAAGAATGGCTCCATGCAGGTACCAAATATCATATTAACCCCACGGGTAAATTTGAGATTGGTGGGCCTATGGGTGACTGCGGTCTAACCGGACGCAAGATTATTGTCGATACATATGGTGGCATGGCTCACCATGGTGGCGGCGCGTTTTCTGGTAAAGATCCCACTAAGGTAGACCGCTCAGCTGCCTATGCTGGCCGCTATGTAGCCAAAAACATTGTTGCCGCTGGTATTGCTGATCGCTGTGAGATTCAGGTGTCTTATGCCATTGGCGTCTCTGAGCCCACATCGATTAGTGTCAATACGTTTGGCACGGGCAAATTACCCGATGATGAAATTATAGGCCTGATTCGCGATAACTTTGACCTGCGTCCCCGCGGACTCATTGAGATGCTGGATCTACGCAGACCCATTTACCAGGCAACAGCTGCCTATGGCCACTTTGGTCGCGAGGAAGACGATTTCACCTGGGAAAGGACTGATAAAGCCGCCACGTTAAGAAAGGCACTGTAGCCCACATTTCAAAACTGATATTTTATAGGTAACCAACATGACTGTAACTGTTCAACCCACAAACAACCTGAAAGCATCCAAAGACTACAAGGTTGCCGATATCAGCCTGGCCGATTGGGGTAGGAAAGAAATCGCAATCGCTGAGACAGAAATGCCTGCACTGATGGCTCTGCGTGAAAAATATTCCGCAGAACAACCACTGGCAGATGCGCGAATTCTCGGTTGTATCCATATGACCATTCAGACTGCAGTTTTGATCGAAACCCTGGAAGCCCTGGGCGCTGAAGTTCGCTGGACCTCGTGCAATATTTTCTCAACCCAGGACCATGCTGCCGCGGCAATCGCTGCCAATGGCACCCCGGTTTTTGCCTGGAAAGGTGAAACAGAGGAAGAGTACGAATGGTGTCTCGAGCAACAGGTATTAAAAGATGGCGTGCCCTGGAATGCCAATATGGTCCTGGATGATGGTGGCGACCTCACCTCATTGCTGCATCAAAAATACCCACAGGTGTTGGACGCTGTTCACGGCATTACCGAAGAGACCACCACGGGTGTCCATCGTCTGTATGAGATGCTGGAAGCGGGTGAATTAAAAGTACCTGCCATTAACGTCAATGACTCAGTAACCAAGTCAAAATGTGATAATAAATACGGCTGTCGTCACAGCCTCAATGATGCGATAAAACGCGCCACAGACCACCTGCTGTCAGGAAAGAAAGCGGTAGTGGTTGGCTACGGCGACGTGGGCAAAGGGTCTGCGCAGTCTCTGCGTCAGGAAGGCATGATTGTTAAGGTCACCGAATGTGATCCTATCTGTGCCATGCAGGCCTGTCTGGACGGCTTTGAAGTGGTTTCAACCTACAACGATGGCGACGTAGCCAAAGGTGTGAACAGCGCGCTGCTGGCAAATACCGATATGCTGGTCACCACCACAGGTAACTTTAATGTCTGCGACTCAGATATTTTGGCAGCGCTAAAGAGCGGCTGTGTTGTTTGTAATATCGGTCACTTCGACAATGAAATCGATACGGCCTATATGCGTGGAACCTGGGAGTGGGAAGAAGTAAAACCCCAGGTGCACAAGGTCTACCGCAACCGCGCTGACAATGATCACCTGCTGCTTTTGGCAGAGGGACGTCTGGTCAACCTGGGCAATGCCACAGGTCACCCCAGCCGCATTATGGACGGTTCTTTTGCCAACCAGGTACTGGCACAGATCGAGCTGTACGCACAGAACTTTGCGGCTCAGGATGAGGCCACTAAAGCTGAAATGTTGCGGGTTGAAGTATTGCCCAAGCATCTCGATGAAGAAGTGGCTCGCCATATGGTCGGTGGCTTTGGTGGCGTAATTACCAAGCTCACCCAGGCCCAGGCAGACTATATTAATGTACCGATAGAAGGACCCTTTAAAGGCGACAGCTACAAGTATTGATCACTCCAAATCTGGATCCGGCGCCCTTGTATTTGAAGACCGGATCCAGATTCCATTAGCAACCAGGAAGCTAGTTTCATGACGCACAACCCCCATATCAGCTTTGAATTCTTCGCGGCAAAAACTGACGAAGGGATAGCCAAGCTTAAGACCACCGCGGCCGAGCTGAACAAATTCAGCCCTGAATTCTATTCAGTGACCTATGGTGCCGGCGGCTCGACCAGAGACACTACTAAAAACATTGTGCTGGGCCTACAGAGCGATGGCTATAGTGCAGCACCACACCTTTCCTTCGGTGGCGATACTGAGCAGGATGTTATTGAGCTGGTGCAGGCCTACAAAGATGCCGGTATCAATAAACTGGTTGCCCTGCGCGGTGACCTGCCATCTGGGATAGGCGGTACCAAGCAGCTGGTTCATGCCAATGAGTTAGTGTCCCTGATTCGTCAGCACAGCGGTGATCATTTTGAAATTTATGTGGCGGCCTATCCAGAAATTCATCCGGAAGCTGAAAGCTACAGCCGAGATATTTACTGGTTGGGCGAAAAGTTTAAGGCCGGCGCCAGTGGCGCTATCACGCAGTACTTTTATAATGCAGATGCCTATTTTAGATACATAGATGAGTGCGCTAAGGCAGGCATTGATCAGCCTATACTGCCCGGCATTATGCCCCTCACCAATTACCATAACCTGATTCGCTTCTCCGATAACTGCGGTGCCGATATACCGCGCTGGCTGCGCTGGCAACTTAAGGAGCGCGCAGATAATCCCGAAGATCTGGTTAAATATGGTTTGGAGGTCGTCAGTCGTCTCTGTGAAACCTTGCTAGCCGGCGGCGCACCAGGGCTACATTTTTATACCATGAACCAATGGCAAATTACTGATACCCTGTGTCGTAACCTGGGCCTTCCTACCAAGGCTCTCTAAATTACGAGTGAGCCATGCGTATTCCGCGAATCTACACCAGCGCAAATCTGACCGTAGGCACCGACATCAATCTTGATGAAGGCGCCGCCCGGCATCTGACATCCGTGCTGAGAATGACCGCGGGTCAGGCAATCACTCTTTTTAATGGTCAGGGCGGAGAGTATTCTGCGCAGCTGACTCAGGCTAAAAAAGGCCGCGCCTCAGCCAGCATATCCGCCTTTATTGATACCGACCGAGAGTCTCCCCTAAGCCTGCATCTGGCGATTGGCATCTCACGCGGTGAGCGTATGGACTGGATTGTGCAAAAAGCCACAGAGTTGGGCATTAGCGCGATCACCCCTTTGTTTACCTCTCGCTGTGAAGTCAAACTCAGCGGCGAGCGCCTGGAAAAAAGATTAAAACACTGGCAGCAGGTAGCCATTAGTGCCTGCGAGCAATCACAGCGCAATACCATTCCGGTTATCAATCCAGCTATCAATCTCGATCAATGGCTGCAATCTTGCGAGTCCAATTTAAAACTGGTGCTGCATCATCGCACTCAACAGCGGCTGGCTGAAATGACCAACAGTAATAACCAGATTGCGCTGCTGGTTGGCCCCGAGGGTGGGCTGAGTGATACAGAGATTGAACAGGCGCTCGAGGCCAGCTATCAGGCCCTGGCGATTGGGCCCAGGGTTTTGCGTACAGAGACGGCGCCACTGGCGGCTATCAGCATAATTCAATCGCTTTGGGGCGATATGGGTTAAACCCATTGACTATTAGTTTGCGCCAGATCCTCAATAAATTACCTCTCCACCTCGCAACCCTGTTATTACTTTTGCCATCTTTCAGCAACAGCGCAGTCTTTGGTGATGGCGATCCTGGCAATGGTATCGAAGACAGCCGCACTGACCCACCAGCCCAGCTTTTAAAAGCGGTGGGCACGGTCTTTTGTGATGGTGGCCTTCGGGGTACAGCAACGCTGGTCAGTGCTAACCACAGTACAAACCGAGACAGACCGTCAATTATTGTTACCGCTGCCCATGTGCTATTCGATGCTAAAACAGGCCTGCCCTTTTCTGACTGCAGTTACAGGCCACAAAATAAACGCCTCAGGTCTGTGCCCTTTGCTGAGGTTTCTCAACATGCCTATCAACCTCTGGGCCCTAACAAGATGCGACAGTCGGAAAGCGATATAGTATTTGTGGCATTGCAGCGCCGACTGCATCAAAAGCCCTTGCTTCTGGCGGTGCCCGACAGCGCCAGTCGCCTGCGATTATTGGCTTATAACCCCCAAAATGAGCGCATTAATATTAGCGGGCACTGTCAAAGCTTCTCTTCAGACAGTTTTGTAAGTGAACACTTACTGTTGCACAATTGCGATGCAGAAAGAGGGTCCTCTGGTGGACCACTACTGGAACAGGCTTATTCCAATGATATGCCTCAGTTAAATCAACGCGTCATCGCTATCCATGGGGGGACCCTGTTAAACGCAGGCAATAATGCACCGGGCTCTAAAGCACAGCCTGAACGGTGGATTAATCAGGCGCGTAGAATCGATCAACTGCTGCTGCAGCGACTACAGGATTTTATTGCATATCTGAGTAGGGGTTCTGCAGATTAAACTCTACCCTGCGCGAGAAACCGGGAATATCAATACCCTGCTCGGAGATACTTAGCCCAGCCTCATCAATTAAGGCCTCACCAAATCGATAGACCACATCAAGTCTGGCATCGTCTGCTCGCTGTGCATAGGCCTCGGCCTTAGCTCTGGTCTGCTGGCGACGCTCTGCGTAGTCGGCAAAATCCTCTGGGTATCTGGCCGCCAACATAGCCTCGACTCGGCTGGGTGCCAGCACTACCGCCGTGGCATTGTTGCCACCAAAGCCCTTGGAATTAATAAATGCCACCTGCATTTCGCGCTCAGCCAGGTGCATATCCGCAAGGGGAAAATGAGCGCGCTGCTGGTGAACATCGGGGGCTATTTCGCTAATGGTTTTAATGCCAGGAATAATATTGTATTTAAAGGTACCCAGCGCTGACATCAGCTGGTCGCCACTGGCAGTGGATAATGAATGGCCCACAAAAGCCTTGGCAGCAGTCACCGGCCAATCAGTAATATCAAAGGCCTGGGCCACGCGGTCAATCAACTCAGATTCGGTAGTGCGATTAGCCGGGGTGCTGGATCCATGAGCATGCACAAAGCTGTGTCGCTGCACCGTCTCTTTGCCGACAATACTGGCCGCGGAGGCCACCGCTTTAGCAAAGCAAATATAGTTACCCACCCCCGGCGCAGAGATAGATTTTTTAACCCCGTCAGCATTGATAAACACCTCGGGCACAGCGCCGTGAATATCGGCGCCCAGCTCCAGGGCCAGAGCATCATCCATCAGCACTATATATTGAGTGGCCTCAGAGAGAGTAAAACCGCAGTTATGGCCAAAGGGTCGGCTGGCGCGACGCCAATCCGGCGTATCAGAGCCATCGAGCTTGCAGATATTTTCATCGGATCCTAGAGCACTCATATTGCTAAAGCCCTCCATAATTTCCGGAGTCACGCCTGCTTCGGCGTTGCCGACAATGGCCACGCGACGGCGGCCACTGCAAATATCCCGCACCGCGGCCTGCAGCACATAAAGGAAGCTGGCACAGGCGCCAGTAATAGCCTCGGTATGGCCAACACTGCCGAGCACATAGGCATTAATAAAATCGGCGGGCATGGAATTTAAGGCCAGGGGTAACTGTTTGGCTGTAGTGCGGGTACCCTTGAGGCGGCCCTGTAAAAGCCCGCCAAGTCCCTCTTCGCTGACCTGACTTAAGGCACTGGAACTGTAGACGCCAACCTGGTCAGGGTTTACATGATCAGCAATGGTCTCCCAGGGCAGACCAATAGAATGCACTGCGTCGCTGGCGCCCAAAAGCGCCATTTGTAGGCCCCGTGGGTGAAAGCGGGCGTTGTAATGCTCGTCGAGATTAAAACCCCGGGGCAACTGGCCCGCCGCCTTGGCTACCAGCTCATAATGAGATTCGATTAGATAATCACTCACCGCTGAAGCAGTCACTTCAACATTGCCATCCTCAAGATCAAGGACCTGCCAATCCTCTGGAAGGCGGCTCGGCAGATCGCGCTTAACCATACGGAAGACAATCTGCTCACCCTGCTGGTGATCAAAGGTTATTCTTTTATTGCCAGGCACCGCTGCCGGGTCAAAGCTTTCGATGCGACGGACTAATGTGCCATTCAGCACCTCAGCGCGAAACTGGCTGTCCACCTGTTCAGCACTGAGTGTAGCGCCCTGCTGATCGATATATTGCTCACCCAGCTTATGCACCAGCTTCATCAGACAGGCCAGGCCAACAATCGTTTTGCGCTGCTCTTCGGGAGATAGTGATTCCAGCACCATACGGCGGAAAGCCTGATGAGAAGAGCTGCGTCCCGCAGCGTTGTAGCCACCGAAACCAACGATCACAGGCAGGGAATGACTCATAGGATGTCCTTATAGAATTTCGCTAATTAAAGGTCCTAGTGTAGGCACTATAACCAATAAAATAATATGGTTTTCGGCCATTTATATTTGCTTTATGGCCATTAAATGCGATATTTTGTGGCTATGCCATTTAACCTTACCCTTTTACTCTGTGACAATATGCTGGTGTCCAGCAGCACATTGGCCGCAGAGCTATTCAATTTTGCTCAGGCGATGGCGCGCGCCAGCAAGCATCCCATGCGTAATGTAGTGATCCGACGCATCACCCCCGATGGGTTGCCGGTACAAACCTCCGCCGGTTTTGAACTGCACCCGACGCATAGTCTGAATGAAAATTTTGTCAGTGACCTGATTCATATCCCCGCGCTATGGCGCAATCCCAGACCAGCGGTCAATAAGTACCATGCCTATATTCCCTGGTTACAGGCTCAACACCAAAAGAATATCAGCATGACCGCTGTGGGCACCGGTGTCTGTTTTCTTGCGGAGGCAGGGCTATTGGATGACAAACCCGCAACCACCCACTGGCATTATTTTGATCAACTCCAAAAACAATATCCCGAGGTGCAACTGGCACGGCAGCACTTTACGACCAGGGCTGGCAATATCTACTGCGCAGCCAGCGTAAATGCGATGGCCGAATTGATTGTCTATCAGGTCGAGCGTATTTTTGGTCGCGTGATCGCTCGTCAGGCCCAGCGCAATTTTTTCCATGAGATTCGCAATATTACAGAGCCCGCGGGATTCGCTGACCAACAGCAGAGCCAACATACCGATGAAGCCATAGCCCAGGCACAGATTTGGATTCAGGATAATTTAAGCAAGCCACTGCGAATAGCCGATATTGCCCATCAGTTTGGTATGACCCAGCGCACCTTCCACCGACGCTTTAAAAATGCGGTGGGCAGCAAGCCAAGTGATTATTTAACCCAGGTGCGAATGACCTTTGCCTGTGATTTATTGAAAAATACGGACCTGTCTATTCTTGAGATAGCCAATTACAGTGGCTATGGAGAAGCTACTTGGTTTTCGTCGCGGTTTAGACAGTGGTCAGGCAACACGCCTAAGGCGTATCGCCACACTGTTCGGGCTAAGTTGTTTAGTTAAGTGTCCAAGTCGCCTTTTAAAGAACGCGCACGCGCTTAACACCTTCAACCTGGGCAATTTTCTGCTCGACACCTTCCGTCAATGAGCCCTGAATATCGATAATATTATAAGCAATATCACCGCGACTCTTGTTGACCATATCCACTACATTTAACTCAGCATCTGCCAACACTGCCAGAACACTACCTAAAACTTTGGGGACATTGTTATTAGTAAAAGTAATACGGGTGCCACCGTTGCGGGCCATTTTGGTGGGCGGATAGTTAACTGAGTTGCGAATATTGCCGTTCTCGAGATAATCCATCAGCTGGTCTGCGGCCATTACTGCGCAGTTTTCTTCGGCCTCTTCGGTGCTCGCGCCAATATGCGGCATCAGCAATACATCTTTTCGGCCTAGCAAGGCTGGTGCCGGGAAGTCACTGATATAACCGGCGATGGTGCCGGCATCCAGGGCTGCAACCAAATCTTCTGTACTGACAATTTCTTCGCGGGCAAAGTTAAGTATTTTGGCGCTGGGCTTCATTTGCCCCAGGGTATCTTTATTAATCAAATGCTTGGTCGCGGGAATAGCAGGCACATGCAAAGTGATAAAGTCGGCGCGCGCCAGCAGAGCTTCGATGCTGTCCATGCGCTCAACTCGGCTGGATAGCTGCCAGGCAGCTTCCACAGAGATCGCTGGGTCATAGCCAATAACATCCATGCCCAGATCCAAGGCCAGGTTGGCGATAATTGAGCCGATGGCACCCAGGCCTACAACACCCAGAGTTTTGCCGGTAATTTCTGAACCTGCAAAGCGCTTCTTTTCTTTTTCCAGCAGCTTGCCCATCTCACCGGAATCATCCATATGACCCAGCTCCTGAACATAGTTCATGCCGCCATAGATATCTCGTGATCCCAACAGCAGACCGGCCACTATCAATTCTTTTACCGCATTGGCATTGGCACCTGGCGTGTTGAATACCACAATGCCCTGGTCGGTGTAGTCTTCAGTCGGGATATTATTGGTACCTGCGCCGGCACGGGCCACCGCAACAAGGCTCTCGGGGACTTCTTCTGTATGCAATTTCTGACTGCGAAGAATAAAGCCCTCAGGATTGGCGCATTCACTGGAGACTTCGTATTTGTCTTTAGCAAAACGGCTGAGGCCTTTCGATGAAATAGCATTGTAGGTACGAATTTTATACATTTTTACTCTCGGTAATCTTTAAACTAGTTAGTGGCTGACTTGCTCATAGGCCCAGTCAAGCCAGGGCAGCAACGCTTCAAGGTCGGCTTGCTCGACAGTAGCGCCACACCAGATACGCAGGCCAGCTGGCGCATCACGATAAGCGCCTATATCATAGGCTACGCCTTCTGCTTCCAGCAGTTTTACTATCTGTTTCACCTGGTCGGCTTCCAGATCTAAAGTTAGGCATACGCTGGTATTAGAAATTTGGTCTTGTTCCCGAGCCAAAAAATTAGCCCAAGAGCGACTGGCCACAAAACCTTTAAGCACATTCAGGTTGGCCTCGGATTTGGCAATGGCGGCGGACAGCCCACCGATTGAGCGAACCCAGTCAAGAGCATCTAGGTAATCTGCAACGCAGAGCATGGAGGGGGTGTTAATTGTCTCGCCGCGGAAAATTCCCTCGATTAGCTTGCCACCTTTGGTCATTCGGAAAATCTTTGGCAGTGGCCATGCTGGAGTGTAATTCTCCAAACGCTCAACGGCACGGGGGCTAAGAATCAACATCCCATGGGCACCTTCGCCGCCGAGAACTTTCTGCCAGCTGTAGGTCACTACATCAAGCTTCTCCCAGGGCATGTCCATGGCAAACACCGCTGAAGTGGCATCACAGATGGTCAGGCCTGCACGATCATCGCTAATCCAGTCAGCGTTGGAGACCTTGACGCCAGCCGTGGTGCCGTTCCAGGTGAAGATACAGTCATGGTCTGGATTAGCCTGAGTCAGGTCTGGCAACAGGCCATAGTCGGCGGTATAACTGTTGAGCTCTTCAAGCTTAAGCTGCTTGGTGGCGTCTGTCAGCCAGCCGCTACCAAAGGATTCCCAGGCAAAAATATCAACAGGGCGTGCACCCAGCACAGACCACATAATCATCTCTACAGCGCCAGTATCCGATGCAGGCACCACGCCAACACGGTAACCCTCTGGCAGACCGAGAATCTCAGCGGTATCTGCACAGGCACGACCGAGTGCCTGTTTACCTACTGAGGAACGATGAGAGCGCCCAAGGGTAGATATATCTAGGCTGGCTAAGTCATAACCAGGACGCTTGGAACAGGGTCCTGACGAAAAGTTGGGATTATTTGGCTTAAGATCTGGCTTAACATCGGTGTTATCAGTCGGCATCATGATCGCTATCGATTTATTTGGATTGGAAAACGGGGGATATATAGTACCCAGAGGTCGCTACTAGATAAAGATATTTCACCTTATACCCATTATAGACCTGCGAAGCCACTGTCTTCAAAACGCAGCCAGGCTGATATAGCAGCCTGGCTTCTGCTACTGGGCTTTGGCTGCGCGCTCTTTTTCAATCAGAAATTCGGCGACATTTAGCATGCCTTCAAAGCCTCCTGATTTGCGAGTGCTAACACGGTACTTGCCATTTACAATCATCTCTGGGGTTCCCTGAGTTCTGTAGCCACGTATGCGTGATTTGGCCTGGTTGACCATGCTGGTCATACCGAACGAGTTGTAAACCTTAGAGAATTTCGCAGCGTCTACGCCCTGGGCTGCAAAAATTGCGGCAAAGTCCTGTTCGCTACGAATCTGCTGACGCTTGACATGGATAGCTTCAAAAATTGGCATATGCACCTTATCCACCACCTTCAACGTAACCGCACTGTAGTAGGCGCGGGCATAGGCTTCCATCGCTGGCTGCCAGATCGCTGGCGTTTGCTGATAATCGACATCTGCTGCGAGCTTTTTTGACCAGGGATGCAACAGGGCCTCGAAGTTGTAACAGTGACCACAGGTATAGGCAAACACCTCATTGACTTCAATCTTGTCAGGATTGGCCGTTCGGATCACCTGGGGCAATACATCGTAATGGACACCGGCTTGATATTTATCTGACTGCGCCTGGCACATTGCCATCGGCAGCAGCATGACAACAAATGCTATGCGTTTAATCCAATCAGTCATCTGTGTTTCCTTATTTCTTTGTTAACGGCAGAAAGGTGAGGTTTTTGAGGGCCTCTATTCAGCCTAGTTCAATCCAGAAATATAGTTAGCAACAGCGGTAATCTCTTTGTCGCTAAGATTTTCAGCCACACCCTGCATAATCTTGGCATTGCTTCCGCCTGCGCGCTCGCCACGTCGGTAAGCTAGTAGCTGCTTGGCGATATAATCGGCATGCTGGCCACCCAGAGCAGGGTAACCCGCCGGATTATTACCGTTGCCCGCTGGAGAGTGACAGCCTGTACATGCCGCGACACCAGTTTTCATATTGCCACCACGGTAAACATTCTCACCATAGGCCAGAGCCTCATCAGAGTCACTGATGCCAATCAGGGTAATATCCTGAGCACCAGAGATTTGGCGCGTTTGGCTATCGTAGAATGCCGCCATGTCCTGTAAGTCCTGGTCAGAAGATGCGTCTAAAATGCCGGTCATCTCTACGATGACTCGCTCACCAGATTTAACCGCACGCAGCTGAGCTGTCATGTACTTTTCGCCCAGACCCGCAAGTTTGGGGAATGAAGCGACCATGCTGTTGCCATCACTACCATGGCAACCCGCGCACATAGCAACCTTTGATTCGCCGGCAGTCGCATCACCTGCAGCCAGCACCTGATTTGCTGAAAAGGCTGTCAGCAAACAAATAATAGTTAAAAAGCTTTTTTTCATGGTTAATCAACTCTCGCAATCCGCTAGAATAGTCACCTGTTAATACGTGCGACCATAAGACATTAGCCCTATCGGCTAAAGCGCGCGCATTATATACCAATAAACCCTTTATCTTATAGTCACTTGGCATAGTCTTTTTATGGATTCAACGGCAATTAATTACCAGAGCGCCGAGTTTTTAACCAGCGCGCCTTCAATCAAGCAATGTCCTACAGATGAAGGCTGCGAAGTGGCTTTTGCCGGACGCTCAAATGCTGGCAAATCTAGCGCCATTAATACCTTGACTCGCAATCGAGGAATGGCCCGCACCAGTAAGACACCTGGCCGTACCCAGCTAATCAATTTCTTTCAGCTGACAGCTGGTCAGCGCCTGGTGGACCTGCCAGGTTATGGTTATGCCAAGGTACCCAAAGCCATGAAGGCTGAGTGGGATCGTCATCTGGCAGAGTATCTGCAGAAACGAAAAAGTCTGGCTGGATTAATTTTGCTAATGGATATTCGTCATCCGCTGCAGGATTATGATCAGCAGATGCTCAACTGGGCAGCTCAAGCCGGCCTCCCCGTCCATATCTTGCTCACAAAAGCAGACAAACTAAAACGCGGCCCAGCAGAGAGTTCGAGACTTAAAGTGGAAAAACTGCTGCGGGATATGGATCCCGGGTGCACCCTGCTATCGGTGCAGACTTTTTCCTCACTGAAAAAACAGGGCGTCCAAGAATTGGAAACTCAGCTAGATCATTGGCTTAATGCCGATTTTGTAGCCCCAGCAGACCAGGACTAGCGCTCTTGGCCTTTTCGGAAAGGTCGGCGCAGGTCCCACGTTAGCACCCTGCGGGCACTACATTGATGCTGGCATAAAAAAAGCCCTGATCCAGTGACTGGATCAGGGCTTACTTTACTACTTGGAGAGTCTTACTTTGCATACATCTAGTTGGGGGAGAATATTATGCATTGTTGTGTTGCCCTTTCTTAGACACAGCTTTCTATATAAGTTCCATTCTGTTTGAAAAAAATATAATTTTTTTCAATTCACCGCGAATTGAGCATTGGTAGGCTTCGCTAACAGCTGACTCCGCCATCAATGAGCCTCATCCCAGTTATCTCCTACACCAACATCAACCACTAGGGGTACTAGCAAGCTAGCGGCATTCTCCATGCGCTCATTAAGGCCCTGTTTAACAAGTTCTAGCTCAGATTCTGGCACTTCCAGCACCAGCTCATCATGTACCTGCATAATCATATGGCTTTGCAAATCGGAATTTTGCAGCCAGTCATCTACATGAATCATAGCTAACTTAATAATATCTGCGGCCGTGCCCTGCATAGGCGCATTGATAGCAGTGCGCTCTGCTGCCTGACGACGCATACCATTTCTGGCATTGATCTCAGGGAGGTAGAGCCGGCGCCCGAAGACAGTTTCGACATATCCCTGTTCTGCAGCAGTATGACGAATATTATTCATATAGCTTTGCACGCCTGGATAACGCTCAAAATAGAGCTCGATATATTCCGCCGCCTGCTTGCGCCCTATATTGAGTTGCCGCGCTAAGCCAAATGCAGACATCCCATAGATAAGCCCGAAGTTAATCGCTTTGGCACTGCGGCGCATATCTGTAGTGACCTCCTCAGTGGCCACTGCAAAGACTTCGGCGGCGGTAGCGCGGTGAATATCTTGGCCTGCGGCAAATGCACTCACGAGACTTGGATCTTCCGAGAGGTGCGCCATGATCCGCAATTCAATTTGCGAGTAATCGGCGGCGACCATTTTGTAACCTGCGGGCGGGACAAAGGCTTGGCGAACTCGGCGGCCCTGGGCAGTTCGTACCGGGATATTCTGCAAGTTGGGGTCTGAGGATGACAGCCTTCCCGTCGCTGTACCCGCCTGATGATAGGAGGTATGAATACGCTTGCTAGTCGGGTTTATCATGGTTGGCAGCTTGTCCGTGTAGGTAGACTTTAACTTTGCCAGGCCACGATGCTCTAACAGAACCTTGGGCAGCGGGTAGTCGAGGGCCAGCTCTTGAAGCACTTCTTCTTTAGTTGAGGGGGCTCCCTTGGCGGTCTTTTTAAGAACCGGAATTTCCAGCTTTTCAAAAAGAATCTCTCCCAACTGCTTGGGGGAGGCCAGGTTAAATTGTTGCCCGGCCATATCCCAGGCCTGGGTCTCTAGCTCGGCCAGGCGCTCTGTCAGTTCCTGGCTCTGCTGAAACAATAATGTGCCGTCGACCAGCGCACCAGTGCGCTCAATTCTCGAGAGCACGGGCAATAGTGGTAGTTCGATATCCCTAAACACTGAGACCAGTGATTCTTCACTAGATAGCTGCGGCCATAAATGTTGATGTAACCGCAGGGTAATGTCGGCATCTTCAGCGGCGTAGGGAGCCGCAAGCTCCAGAGCAATCTGATTAAAGGTGAGCTGACCAGCGCCCTTACCAGCGACTTCAGAGAAACTGATGGTGGTTTCATCGAGATATTTCTCTGCCAGGCTATTCATATCATGGCGAGTAGCGACACTGTCTAGCACATAGGACTCAAGCATGGTATCGAAGGCGATCCCCTGTAGCTGAATACCATGCTGAGCTAATACACTCATATCATATTTAAGATTCTGCCCCACCTTCTTAATCTCAGGACTCTCCAGTAAGGGCTTTAGCTGGGACAACACCAGATCCTTATCCAGCTGATCTGGCGCACCTAAATAGTCGTGACCAAAGGGAATATAGGCGGCTTCGCCTGGCGCTACAGCTATAGATATGCCAACGAGCCTAGCCTGCATATAATCCAGACTCGTAGTCTCTGTATCTACAGCCACTAATTCGGCTGTTTTTATCTTTTCGATCCAACGATCCAGATGATCCTGGGTCAAAACGGTTTGATAGTCTTTTTGAATGGGGGGCGGACTTTCTTTGGTGTTGGGCGCAGGGCTTTCATCACTTTTAATCTCAACACCTGAGGGCCCAGTGGCGCCATCTTCCAGCTCGGCGATCCAGGTTTTGAATTCCATATCTTTAAACAGCGAGAGCAGGGCTGAGTTATCTGGCGTGCCATTGTGTAACTCGCCGATACTCAGCTCCATCTCTACATCGGTCTTGATGGTGGCTAGTCTGTAGGACAGGTACGCTAGTTCTCTGTGCTCTTGCAGCTTGGGCGCCATAGTTTTGGCTCCGCGGAATGCCAAGCCCGCCACCTCGTCGAGGCGATCATAGATTTCGTCCAGACCCCCTATTCCCTGTAACAGGCCCAGAGCAGTCTTCTCACCCACCCCCGGAACGCCTGGAATATTATCTGACTTGTCGCCCAATAACGCTAAAAAGTCGATAATCAGTTCTGGAGGAATACCGAATTTTTCTATCACCCCTGCCCTGTCTAGCACAGTGTTAGTCATGGTGTTTTCCATGACAATATGATCATTGACCATCTGGGCTATATCTTTGTCACCCGTTGAGATAACCACAGGCTGCTCTGCGGCTGTAGCCTGCAGTGCTAGGGTACCAATTACGTCATCCGCCTCAACTCCCTCAATAACCAGCATCGGCATACCCATGGCTTGGATAATATTGTGGATGGGCTCTATCTGCAGGCGCAGATCGTCAGGCATAGGTGGGCGGTTGGCCTTGTACTCAGTGTACATTTCATCGCGAAAGGTTTTACCCTTGGCATCAAACACCACCACATGGGTGCTGCCGGGATAATCTTTTTGCAGACGGCGCATCATATTGATAACACCTTTTACTGCCCCGGTGGGCTTCCCCTTGCTGTTGGTCAGCGGCGGCAGAGCATGAAAGGCTCGATACAGGTAGGAGGAGCCATCGACAAGAATCAGCGGTGTTTTTGTGGACATAGGATCTGGCTTTTTGGACAAAATTTATAGCTTAAGGATACATGATTTAACCAAAGCAGACCTTAAATTGCGCAACCAGCCCAGCAATAAAATCGGCATAGGCGTGGCTGTTTAGTGGCTGATCTGAACCCTGCAAATCAATCATCACAGAGGGTAAGTCAAACTCTGCAGCTATGACTGCAGCATCTTTATCTAAATATTGGGGCTCTATAAGTACACAGCTAGCGTCGGCACTAGCAATGCTCTGGCGCAACAGGTACTGGCTTTTAACGCCCTGAGCAGCGCCACTGGCATCTCTGATGGTCAGCCCGGCCCTCAGGCCAAAGGCTGCGGCAAAATGGCCAAAAGCATCATGGTGGCTAAGGTAGGTTCTCCCCTCGGCCAGGGCTAATTCCGAGGTTAATTGCGTCCACTGCGCATCGCTGAGCACTGCCTTTTTAGGCAACCCAAGCTGCGTCTGAATTTTAGCGGCTAAATCATTAGCCTTGCCGGGGCTCAGCCAGATATGGGGATCGGCGGCCAGGTCATGATGGTGATCATGACCGGCTCCGTTTCCCGAGGAAGTCATGGCAGTGAGGCGCTTGGTGCTATCCAGGGCTGCCATAGCCTTGGCACTACGAGTTTCAAATGCCGGCCCAACCCAGATCACCAGATCTGCCTGAGCAATCTTCTTTAAAGCGGAGACTGGCAGTGAATAATGATGGGGCGATTGATTACTAGGGATTAAATAGTCCACATCTGCGGCCTCAGCGACTGCAGACTGGGCAATAATAGCCAGGGGCTTGATGGTAGTGACAATCAGTGGACGAGCCTGGGCGTCTGGACCACTGCTCGCCAAGAAAGCAGCACTGCCCATCAGGAGGCATAGGCTAAATCGCAAGGCTATACTGTTATAATGTATCTTTTTTATCATAAGCAATCATTTCTAAATAAAGCAAAGTTATTTACATTGGGCCATAATGTTATATTATAACGTAACGCTTGCTTAAACCCCAAGAGGCTAAGCCTTTTATGCTGACAAATTCTCGTCTGGTTCATCAGCCCCATGATCATGGTCGCTGCATTAACGCCGCCCTGATGCGCGCCAATGACCTTTGCGCACAGCAAAATGCCCGTATGACTCCTACTCGCGAATCTGTTCTGCGTCTATTATGGCAGAGCCATCAGCCATTGGGAGCCTATCAGCTGCAGGACCAGCTCTCTAGACTGCTAGATAAGCCTGTGGCGCCGCCTACGGTTTACCGAGCTATAGACTTCTTGCTACAGCTTGGGCTTATCCACCGAATATCCTCATTAAACGCCTATATTGGTTGCCCTTTCCCCAATAGTGAACACAGCAATCTGTTTATGATCTGCACCCAGTGTGGCTGTGCCGCTGAGGTGGCCCATAATACGATTAATGACCTTATGCAAAGTGCCAGTGACAAGGCCAATTTTACACTGCAAAGCCAGTCTCTTGAATTGTTTGGGCTCTGCCCTCAATGCGCTGAGAATGCACCGGAGTCTAACCATGACTAAACCACTGATGACCCTGGCTGGCGTGAACCAACGTTTTGATGGTCAGCACATTTTGCAGAATATTAGTTTGCAGCTTAATCAGGGAGAAATCACAACACTGATAGGCCCCAATGGGGCGGGCAAATCGACTTTAGTGAGGATAATTTTAGGGCTGCTTACCCCAGATTCTGGCTCAGTCTGCCCTGCAGACAATCTTCGCATTGGTTATATGCCCCAGAAGCTGCATATTGATCCAACGCTGCCCATTTCTACCTGTCGGTTTTTGCAGCTGGCAAATACTAGCCATCAGGCCTGCCACCAGGCCTTGGAGTCTGTGGGCATAGGTCATTTGGCCGCAACGCCAATTCAAAAACTGTCCGGTGGCGAAATGCAGCGTGCTCTGCTGGCCAGGGCTATTTTACGCAAACCTAATTTGCTGGTACTGGACGAGCCGGTGCAGGGCGTGGATGTTAATGGCCAGAACGCTCTCTATAAGATGATCGGCGAGCTGAGTAAAGAGCTAAACTGCGCTGTATTGATGGTGTCCCATGATCTGCATATTGTTATGTCGGCAACCGATCAGGTGGTCTGTCTCAATCATCATATCTGCTGCTACGGTCGGCCAGAACAGGTCACTCAGGATCCCGCTTATTTAGATATTTTTGGCCAGACAGCAATCTATGCCCATCATCATGATCACCACCACAGTGTCCATGGCGAAGTATTAGACGCTGACGGATTACATAGGCACGGAGAGGGCTGTGACCATGACTGATTTTCTGCTTTATGCTCTTTTAGCAGGATTGGGGGTAGCTCTGGTCGCCGGCCCATTGGGATGCTTTGTAGTTTGGCGACGCATGGCCTACTTTGGCGATACGCTGGCCCACAGCGCTCTATTGGGCGTCGCACTGGGTGTTTTACTCGACGTTAACCTGAGCCTTACGGTGACCGCTGTACCTCTGATAATGGCTTTGGGCCTAGTGGTGCTTGAGCAGCGTGGCTTTTTGTCACTGGATACCCTGCTGGGTATTCTCTCTCATTCTTCACTAGCGGCTGGACTCGTGGTGATCTCGGTTTTGCCCGATGTCCGTGTCGATCTGATGTCGCTTTTGTTTGGCGACTTACTATCCGTCACCGTTGATGATCTATGGGTCATTTATGGCGTCGCGACTCTGGTGATGGTCTTGCTTGGCCTTCTGTGGAAACAGCTGATTAATATTACTGTGAATGCTGAGCTGGCAGCAGTGGAGGGGACTAATGTGTCTGCCGTACGCACAGCACTGATGCTAATTACCGCGCTTGTGATTGCCATTGCCATGAAAATTGTTGGGGTGCTGTTGATAA
Organism: uncultured Porticoccaceae bacterium; assembly: GCA_965656965.1. Taxonomy (GTDB): domain Bacteria; phylum Pseudomonadota; class Gammaproteobacteria; order Pseudomonadales; family Porticoccaceae; genus HTCC2207. The sequence goes on along the minus strand of CBFHMK010000001.1, from coordinate 177,462 downwards.
CTGCACTGCTTATTATCCCAGCGGCTACAGCGCGGCGAGTGACCTATACGCCAGAACAGATGGCTGTCGCAGCCAGTGGCATTGCCATGCTGACCGTGGTGATGGGGTTAGCTCTGTCCTGGTATACCGATGCCCCGGCTGGGCCATCGATGGTGTTGAGCGCAGCGCTCTTGTTTGTCCTGTCTCTAGGGGTTAGACAGAGCCGCTAGGGTTTGATTGGTCGGCTAGAATGTTGCGTCAATCGAGCGCCAGGTGCTTCTCAACATGGTCTCACTATGGGGCGCTCTAAAGAAGCCATGGTAATGGCCTTTAGGATTGATCAAGACTAACTGGGTGCTGTGATCAACTGTATAGTCACCGCCTTCAAGGGGCACTATATTGTAGGCGACGTTAATCTCTGCGGTCAGGCGTCGGATCAGGTGCTTATTGCCGGTCACACCAATAAATTCGCTATTAAAGTAGGGCACATACTCAGCGAGGGCCTCGACGGTATCACGCTCTGGGTCTAGCGAAATCATTATTACCTGGAGCTTTTCTTTTTCACTATCCTTCATCTTGCTATAGGTATCATTAAGTATCGCCAGAGTGGTGGGACAGATATCTGGGCAGTTGCTAAAGCCAAAGAAGACTATGCTCCAAACATCTTGCATGCGCGCAATGTTAAATGGCTTTCCATTGTGATCAACAAGCTCAAAATCGCTAAAAATTCTTGGCTTATCAAGCACTACAGCACCATTGGCCCGCAGCTGCTCGTCGCTCATTATCACAGGCTGATTCATCCGCCAGATAAACCCATAAACCACCAAAAGAATAAACGCCACTACTAGGGCTATGGTTCTACGTATCGCTGCTTGCTGTTGCATATTGCTTTTCCTTTGTCTCTACTAAAGCGCTGGGCATTCAGCCGCTGCTTCAAACTATATATCGGGCTTTCTCAATCAGGTAATGGTCCACCAGCATCATGGCAAACAGGACCATCAGATAAATAATTGAGAATTTAAAGGTTTTCATACCACTATCTTTACCAAACCACATCACCATAGCCCAGTACAGGAACCGCGCTCCAAGCAGCAGTGATCCGGCTAAATAGAGCCAGCCAAACATTCCGGTCAGGTAGGGCAGAACCGTAATAATTATTAGCATCACGGTATACAGCAGAATATTGATCTTGGTGTATCTCTCGCCATGAGTCACTGGCAGCATGGGAATTTCTGCCTCGGCGTATTCCTCTTTGCGGTGGATAGCGAGGGCCCAGAAATGGGGTGGCGTCCAGGCAAAAATAATCAGCACTAGAAGCAGGGCATTGTGGTGAATCTCGCCAGTCACTGCGACCCAACCTAAAAGCGGTGGTGCTGCACCCGCCAGACCACCGATAACAATATTTTGTGGCGTGGCGCGCTTTAAGAACATGGTGTAGATAAACGCATAGCCGACTAGCGATGCCAGTGTTAGCCAGGCGGTCAGTATATTGGTGTACACCAGCAGGATGACCATGCCTGCAATCCCAGTAACCAGGGCGAAAACAATGGCCTGGCTGGGCTCAAGGCGGCCCTGAGCTATAGGGCGATTGGCGGTGCGCGCCATCTTGTCATCCACATGGCGATCAACGATATGATTGACCGCAGCAGCTGATCCTGCGCAGAGGGCAATCCCCAGGTTACCAAACACCATTATCTCTAATGGCACAGTTTGGCTGGTTGCCAGCAGCATCCCGATCACCGAGGTGAGTATCATCAGCGCCACTACATTCGGCTTGCAAAGCTCTAGGTAATCACGCCAGGTAACGTTACCGGTAGTATCAATATTGGACATTAATTTTTATCCCAAAGGGCTGTGTTTATCGGTTTGGCGAATATTTTAACAGATGCTTGAGGTCATCTAGCAGGCCAGCACCATCATGCTCCTTGGTGTAATACAAAACGGCCTTATAATCTGGACTAACCACAAAGTATCGCGCATCGGACATATCCCAATCCGCAGAGCTACCGGAGATAAGCGGCTTTAGCTCAGCTAGATCTATCGGATTTATTATCAGATAGGGGTGAACCGCTTGCAGCTCTTCTAGATCGATCTGGCCTATGCTGTCAGAATTTGGCAGGAAGATACGCTCCAGACGTCGACTAGATTTGCCCAACAACATATGAATCTGACGGCTATTTAAAAGCATATCTTGGCAGTTTTGATCACAGCCCTCACCACCAGCGACGACGACTTTCCACTTGGCTTCTTCGTCATTCGACAGGTTGGACAACAGGGGGCTCATATCCACACTGGGGGTGACTATTTCGCCCTGGTTAGTGGTTCCGAATCTCTCCATCATCGCCTGGCGCTGCTCTTCAGTCTTAGGCACCATTAAAAAACCGGCGATTATCACACCAAAAACAATGATCAACATCAACCAGATCTGGTACTGGAAGCTGCGCTGCTTGGCGGTTATTTCAGTTTGTTCAGTCATTGTTTATCAATCCTGTTTTTGGCGACCAGCTTTGGCGGCTGAACGCTGTTTTAACCAGTCCGCCAAGTTGGAGTTGGCGATTATGGTCATTATTATTAACACCAGAGCCATGGCAAACCATTGCACCGCGTATCCCGTGTGTTTAGCGGGCTGCACGGCTACCGTGGGCCAACCGGTCTGCAGTGCACCTGCGCTATCCTGATCGAGACGCAACTGATAGGCAAAAAAAGTTTCACCAAACAGCGTCTCGGCACGGGCGGCTGACACCCAGCCCACCCGAGCCGGCCATTGCTTAACCAGGCCAATACCATCATCCAGGCGATACCCACCAAGGGTCTGATACAGTGAGCCGCGCAACTGCACCTCACCGATGACCGGCTCTACCTGAGGCAGTTGAGTGCGGTCCAGTGAAGCTGGCACCCAGCCTCTGTTAACTAGTATGGTCTTATCCAGGCCAACGACAGTCAGGGGCTCGAGTATTTCGTAACCGGGCCGACCATTTTTGACCCGGTTATCGAGAATCAAGCGACGCTCGGCATCCAGCTGTCCCTTTAACCAGGCACTGCGGTACTGCAAACTGTCCTCAGCGTTCAGTGTCGCAACTGTAGCAGGCGGAGCCTGCTGATTTGTTCTGTACTGTTCAACAATACGCTGCTTCTCATCAGCCCGATCTAATTGCCAGAAACCCAGCGTAACCAGCAATGGAAACATACAGAAACTCAGCAGCAACAAGTTTTTGTTGGGCTGCCAGTGGAATCCCTGCGTAGATTGTTGGGGCTCAGTGGTCATCTGTGTTTAAATTCCAACCTTTTCCAGGAGTGGTCAATATTATGCTGTTAAAGACTATTATCGTCGTACTGTTTATTGCTGTGCTTATCAGTCTGTTTAGTGGACTTAACTTTCTGGTCAAAGATCTTGGTAATTCCAAGCGACGTCTGCTGATTGCGCTTGGCACACGCATTACCTTGGCGGCACTGCTATTGATAACCATTGCTTACGGTATCTTCACAGGCCAGCTTGGCAGTACCGCCCCCTGGGATCGCAAGCTACACCCGGAGGCAACCAGAGTAAACCCTCAGTCTACACCGCCTACCCAGGTGCCAGCACCTAACAACAAACCTCAGTAACTCTCTGCACAGATAAAAACGGCCAGGGGATACCTGGCCGCAGCGTACTCTACAGTACTCTCTAGCAGTCCTTACTAGGTCAGAATGTAAACAAATATAAACAGACCTACCCAGACCACGTCCACAAAATGCCAGTACCAGGAGGCAGCTTCAAAGCCAAACTGATCATCTTGGGAAAAGTGCCCCTTGAGACCGCGCAACCATTGGATCAACAGCATTACAGTACCAAGGGTTACGTGCATACCGTGAAATCCAGTCAACATAAAGAAGGTGGTTCCGTAGATACCAGACTCCAATGTCAGTCCCAGTTCTTGATAGGCGTGGATATATTCCTCTGCCTGTAAAAACAGAAAGAAAATACCCAGGCCAACCGTGATACCCAACCATCTATTAAACTTTTTACGGTTATCTTCTTTCAAGGCTACGTGAGCAACATGAACGGTAAAGCTAGAGGTCAGCAGAACAACAGTATTCCAGAACGGCAACCAGGAAACCCAGTTGGCGATACCAGGATTGTTCATGGCTTCATCTGGCCCTTTAAACTGAGCAGCATCACCATTGACCGCCTGATCCGGCGTCACCATTGGTGGCCAGACATTCTCATAACCAGGATAGAGGAGTTCAGCATTGGCGGCGGCAGCATCTGTTGGCGTATCGTCGAACCAGCCTACGGCAGCTTCACCACCAATCCAGGAGCTCACCAACACGCGGACATAGAATAGAGCGCCAAAGAAGCAGGCAAAAAACATCACTTCGGAGAAAATAAACCACAGCATACCCAACACATAGGACTGCTTGAGCTGTGGGCTGGCAAGACCGCGCATATTTTCGTCAATGACGATGCTCCACCATTTGTACAACACGGCCGCCATAATCAATGAGCCAATCAGGAAGATTGTGGCAGTACCATCTTCCAATACCCATGAAGCTGCGCCATATGCCATTACACCCATGCCGGTTGCCGCAAAGATCGGCAATTTACTCTGCTCGGGAACGTAATAAGTACCTTCAGTTGACATTGTTACTCTCCGTTTACTGTACTTGTGAGACCTGCACCGCTGTGCGATCTGTTATATCAAACATTGTGTAGGACAGGGTTACTGTATTAACACTGACCGGTAAATCTGGATCTACTATAAATACCAACGCCAGCTCGGCGCTCTCGCCTGCAGCCAATGGCTGATTGTTAAAGCAGAAACATTCTGTTTTATGGAAGTAGTCTGCGGCATTGTTGGGTAGAACATTTGGAATCGCCTGACCCAACATGTCTTCTCCGGTCCTGTTGTGCGCATAGAAAACAACTTCTCGCGCCTCGCCCGGATGCACAACCACTCGCTCTTCGACAGGATAAAAATCCCAGGGCATGGTTGCATTGTTGGTGGCAACAAACTGCACCTCAATATCCCGCGATGTATCTACTTCTACAGCTACTGCGGTGTAAGCGCCATCTGTCTTGCCGCCGATCCCCGTGATCTCACAAAAAAGATCATAGAGGGGCGGCAATACAAATATTGCAAACATAAACATGGCGGCTGCCAGAGCGATCAATTTCGCCATTAGCAGGGGAGTTTTAGATTCCGCCGACATATCTGTGCAGCCTCTTACTTAACTTGTGGTGGTGTAGCAAACGTGTGGTAAGGCGCTGGTGTGGGTACTGTCCACTCCAGTCCTTCCGCGCCTTCCCAAACCTTGGGATCATTGGTGGGCTTACCCCAACCAATGGTGCGAACCACGTTAAACAGGAACAGGATCTGTGCGCCGCCGTACATAAATGCACCAATGCTCGATACCATGTTCCAGTCAGCGAACTGCAGGCCATAATCCGCGTAACGACGGGGCATACCTGCCAGACCCAGGAAGTGCTGGGGCATAAAGGCAATATTGAAACCGATAAAGGCAATCCAGAACTGCACCTTAGCCATGGTTTCGTCATACATCTTGCCACACCACTTGGGGAGCCAGTAGTAGACAGCAGCTGTACCACTGAAGACCGCACCAGCAACCATGACATAGTGGAAGTGAGCAACCACAAAGTAGGTGTCGTGGTACTGCATATCCGCCGCTGCAATCGACAGCATCATTCCGGTGAAGCCACCAAAGGTAAACAGAATCACAAAGGCGATACTGAACAGCATTGGCGTTTCAAAGGTCAATGAGCCTCTGTACATGGTGGTGATCCAGTTAAACACCTTCACACCAGTGGGCACGGCAATCAGCATGGTGGCGTACATAAAGTACAGCTCACCGGCAATTGGCATACCAACGGTAAACATGTGGTGAGCCCATACTACAAACGACAGGAAGGCAATCGCGGCAGTGGCATAAACCATTGACGAGTAACCAAACAACGGCTTGCGGCTGAACGTTGGAATAATGTGAGAAACCACACCAAAGGCGGGCAGGATAATAATGTACACCTCAGGGTGACCGAAGAACCAGAACACGTGCTGGAACAGGACCGGGTCACCGCCACCAGCAGCATCGAAGAAGCTGGTACCGAAGTTAATATCCATCAGCATCATGGTTACTGCGCCAGCCAGTACTGGCATTACTGCCACCAGCAAGAAGGCGGTAATAACCCAGGTCCAGACGAACATTGGCATTTTCATGTAGGTCATGCCAGGTGCGCGCATATTCATTACCGTAGCGATAATGTTAATCGAACCCATGATTGATGATGCACCCATAATGTGCACGCCGAAGATAAAGTAATTCACTGTATCTGGTGCATAGGTGGTGGAGAGTGGAGCGTAGAATGTCCAACCAAAGTTGGGGCCGCCACCTTCCATAAACAGCGTTGAAACCAGAATCGCAAAAGCAAAGGGAAGAATCCAGAAGCTCAGGTTATTCATGCGCGGTAATGCCATATCCGGCGCACCGATCATCATTGGAATCATCCAGTTAGCCAGGCCAACAAAGGCCGGCATGATCGCACCAAACACCATGACCAAACCATGCATGGTGGTCATCTGATTAAAGAACTCAGGTTTAATCAGCTGCATACCTGGCTGAAAGAGCTCCGCGCGGATAATCATTGCGAAAGCACCGCCCAAAATAAACATAGCAAAGCTGAACCAGAGGTACAGTGTGCCAATATCTTTATGATTGGTGGTAAAAACCCAACGACTTATATACTTACCCCAGCCGTCAGCTAATGTTGCGGGACCATGTGCCATGTCGAATACTCCCTATTGGCCTTGTTTGTAGTTGAGAACATCAATTGGCTGAGTTACATCGCCAACATCGTTGCCCCATGCGTTGCGCTCGTAGTGAACGACCGCAGCAATATCAACTTCTGAAAGCTGATCAGCAAAGGACTGCATAGATGTGCCAGCCACGCCATCAATAAGGACAGCGATATGGCCTTCTTTAGCACCCAGTGCGATTGGACTATCTTTCAGCGCAGGGAAGACACCGGGAATACCGTTGCCGTCAGCCTGATGACAGGCTGCACAGGAGCGATTGTAAACATCTTCACCGCGAACCATTAGCTCATCAAAGGTCCACTCTTTGCCGATAGTTGAGGCGTACTCAGCCGCTTCGGCCTTCTTGCCGGCCAGCCACTCGTTGTACTCTGCTTCTTCTTTAACCTCTACAACTACGGGCATAAAGGCATGGCCCAAACCACATAGCTCTGTACATTCACCAACATAGGTCCCCGGAACGTCCGTTTTTGCCCAAGCGGCAGTAAAGAGGCCTGGAACTGCGTCGCGTTTGACACCAAAATCGGGAACCCACCAGCTGTGGATAACGTCGTTACCAGTAATCAAGAAGCGTACTTTTTTGCCGGTTGGAATAACCAGCGGCTGCGTCACTTCACGGAGGTAGTGTTCACTCCTGGGAGCGCGACCATAGATCTCGTCTTGGGAAGTGCGCAGTTCACTCATAAATTTGACGCCTTCGCCAATATATTCATACTGCCATTTCCACTGATACCCAGTTACCTTGATATCTATGTCTGCATTTTCAGTGTCATACACTTTCAGCAGGGCGGTAGTTGCTGGAACTGCCATCACAATTAGGATAAGCGCCGGAACAATAGTCCAGATCAATTCAACAACATGGTTTTCGTGGAAGTTTGCCGCCACTGCGCCACGTGATTTTCGGTGGGCATACATGACGTAAAACATAAAGCCAAACACGGCAATACCGATTACCGTACAGATCCACATCATTATCATGTGAATATCGTAGGCTGCTTGACTGACTTCGGTCACTCCCTGAGGCATATTGAGCTGCCGCGTCGCGCTCTCTGCGCTAACGTTGCCTGCCATTACTAGTGCAACAGCTGGGCTCAGCAGTCCCAAGAAAAGTGCTTTCGCTCTTTTCAACATCGCTTGTTTCTCCGTGGTAGATTAGGAATTAACGCTCTTCCTCTGTATGGACGCCCAAACAACAATCCTAGGCGCTTAAAATGCGCGGGGAGTGTAGCAAAAGACTTGGCGTATCTCTAGCCAGAATGCAATCAAATTTGACTGTTCAGTCGTTTTATTGACCACCCTCAACTAGGGAATATCATAAACTTTGTGGCAGGCATCTTAAAATCTGCTAGATTTAAACGTAGATGCCTTCAGATGTCAGCGTTTATACCCGTTAGAAAGTCACTGCTGACCCGTAAATTTTGATCAAAGAGAGCATATCTATGCTGCCACTCTCGGCCCAAACTAGTGAGTTTTTAGTTGCTTATTTGAATGAGCGCATTAGGCATCTGCACCATTCGATTAATCTGCGAGAAAATGATGGCACCGCTGCTCTGGCCTGCTTTATTGAACGCTATGTAGACCTGGTTCCAGATTTTATTGGCGCCTTCGAGGACTTTCTCAGTAGCGCCGGAATCACCGGCGTCATTGCCAAACAGGTGGTCACCGCCAAGGAATTTATCGACACTCCGATTGAGATTATCTCCAGCGAAGAGGGCCTTGAGGCCCATATGTATCAGGCTTATCTGGCCCATCGGTTGCTTGAAGAGCTCAATGATGTAATGAGTGCCCGCTACAATTGTCCGGTAATACCTGTAGATATGACGAGATCTAACCTGATAGTCCACCATATTATCGGCGAGCCTTTTGCCAACCAGATTGACGGCGCGATTCAATTACTCAACGATAAATTAGTTGGGGCGATTCAAAACGACAATTCGCTTCAGGAGAAACTCAAGGTCTACACCAGCAGTCTCAGTAATGACCCAGTGACTCGCTATCCCTGCCTGACGGAATCCTCAAATATTCGGCTGCTATTCAAAAGTCAAAATACCAGAGTTCGGCTACACTAAAATCAGAACTCAGCTCTGCAACCAGAATCCTGATTACCCTTTGGGATCCATTAGCTTTACGACCTGAGTCTGGCTAGCAATCTCATCTTCATTGGTGTTCACTCTGGTCTCAAGCTCCCGCGGTGTTGACGACAGCCGCATTTCATCCTTAAAACCACAGCTGACACATTCTCTGAAGTTCAAGCCAGCTTCTGAATAGGCCTGAATCTTATCCATCTGCGCGCACTTGGGGCAGGTAACGCCAGCAATAAATTGTTTTTTAGTTGTAAAAGTCATGGATAGTTCACCACAATAGGATCTTCATTATATCGGACTCGGTAAATTATGGATCACTCTATTCGCTCCCATCTCGGAAATTCCCCAACCCTAGGCCAGTGGGTTTACGTGGATCCTGCGGCCACCGTCATCGGCGATGTGACTCTGGGTGACGATGTCTCTGTCTGGCCCGGCGCAGTGATCCGCGGCGACATGCACAGCATCAAGATTGGCGATAGATCCAATGTGCAGGACAATGCAGTGCTGCATATAACCCACGCCTCTGATTTCAATCCCAACGGCTGGCCGCTAACTATTGGTAGCGACGTGGTTATTGGCCATGGCGCGATACTACATGGCTGCACCCTCGGCGATCGGATTCTGATCGGCAATGGTGCCATAGTAAATGATGGTGCCGTGGTAGAAGCTGAGGTGATTGTTGGAGCTGGTTGCATGGTGCCACCGGGCAAAACCTTAGAGAGCGGATTTGTCTATGTCGGCAACCCCTGTAAACAGCTACGAGCCCTGACAGAAAGCGAGAAAAAGTTTTTTACTTACTCTCCCGCCAATTACGTGAAACTTAAAAATCAGTACTTAGGCAAGCAAAGTGACGGCTAAATATCTGCTGCCAAACTAGCACGAACGGCGTCAATCACCGCATGAGTCTCCGGGCGAACGCCGCGCCACAGCGCAAAGGATTCGGCCGCCTGTTCCACCAACATGCCCAAACCATCGGCAGTTAATGCACCACGCTGTTTTGCCCAGCCCATAAAGGGGCTAGGCATGGCACCGTACATCATGTCGTAACAGGCGGTTTTAGACAGGTCTGAACTAGGGGCTAAAATACTGTCTGGCAAAGGCGGCATGCCACCCTGCAGACTGGTGCTTGTCCCATTGATAATCAGATCAAATTCTTGGCCGGCGAGCACATCCAGCCCACAGCCGAGCAAATAGCCTAATTCGGCAAAGCCCTTGGCCAATTGCAACGCTTTATCGACTGAGCGATTAGCAATTACTACATGCTGTGGCTGCTCGGCTAATAGTGGTTCCAGCACTCCGCGCACCGCACCACCAGCACCCAGAATCAAAACTCTCTTGGCGCGAATTGGCCAGCCGAGGTTATGAACAATATCTCTGACCAGACCGACTCCGTCGGTGGTATCCCCCAAAATAGTGCCACCATCCTGCACCGCCAGAGTATTGACCGCGCCAGCCCGACGAGCTCTGGCTGTAGTGCGCGAACCATAGCCATAGGCGTCCTGCTTAAACGGTGCAGTGATATTCAAACCTTTGCCGCCAGATTGGAAAAACCCGTCTGCTGCAGCTTTAAAGCCATCTGCACTCACCAGCTGCCTGTCGTAATCCATCTTCTGCAGCGTTTGCTCCGCAAAGGCACGGTGAATCTCTGGAGATTTGCTCTGCACAATGGGGTTGCCAAAAACAGCGTATTGGTCAGTCATTTTTATACCCAGTCTCGGCGAATTAAGTATTTTTCATGGAGCTCAGCTTCGGCACTGCCGGGCTCAGGACTCCAGTCATACTCCCAGCGTACCAACGGCGGCAATGACATCAGAATTGACTCTGTGCGACCACCGGTTTGCAAGCCAAATAGCGTGCCGCGATCAAAAACCAGATTAAATTCCACGTAGCGCCCGCGACGGTAGAGCTGAAAGCTGCGCTCCCGCTCGCCATAGGTGTTGTCACGGCGACGCTGCAAAATAGGCAGGTAGGCGTTGATAAAACTGTCGCCAATACTGCGCATAAACGCGAAGCTTTGCTCGAAGCCTAGCTCGTTGAAGTCGTCAAAAAATAGGCCGCCCGCGCCCCGGGGCTCGTCGCGGTGCTTAAGATAGAAATAATTGTCACACCATGACTTAAATCGCGAATAAAACTTGTCGGAAAAAGGGTCGCAGGCCGCTTTTGCGGTGCGATGCCAATGAATACAGTCTTCTTCATTGCCATAGTACGGGGTCAGGTCATAACCACCACCAAACCACCAAACGGGGTCCTCACCTTCTTTTTCGGCAATAAAAAAGCGCACATTTGCATGAGAGGTAGGCACATAGGGATTATTAGGATGAATTACCAAAGATACACCCATGGCCTCAAAGCTGCGGCCGGCTAACTCTGGTCGATTCTGGGTAGCAGATGCTGGCATCTGGTCGCCAAACACATGGGAAAAGTTCACTCCGCCCTTTTCAATCACATCACCGTCGACCAATACTCGACTTTGACCTCCACCGCCTTCATCTCTGACCCAGCTATCCTGATTCCATTGGCCACCATCCTCCGCGCCAAGCGCCTCACAGATGCTGTCTTGGAGGCCAAGCAGGTAGGTCTTGACAAGATTTTTGTCTATCTGCTGCATTTTATCCTGAACGGACTACCTCTCCGGTTAATAAGTTTCTGATCTCACTGGATCTGCGTGCCGAACCCACAGAGCCCGGCGTCTGATAGTCCAAACGACGACCAAAGTAGGTCTTTACCTTAAGCCCAGTTGTTGCCGCAGGCAAACCCTGGGGGTTGGCAGAAGTGGACACCAGCGGTCCTCCAAAAGCACGACAGAGTGCAGCAGCCAGAGGATGGGTGGTCACACGGAGCGCTAGGGTATCATGTTCGCCCACGATCCAGTCCGGCGCCATGCCATTGTGAGGGACTAGCCAGGTGACCGGCTTATCATAAGACCGACTGAAGGGTGCAAGTTGATCTCTATCAAGCCCCTGAAGAAAAGGTGCAAAATGACGACCTTGGTCAGTAATAAGGATCAACCCTTTGGATTCTGCGCGCCCCTTAAGCTGAAGGATTTTACTCACAGCCCGCTCTGACCAGGGGTCACAACCCAGGCCCCAAACGGCCTCGGTGGGATAGGCAACCACGCCAGAATTGTGCAGCATAGTGGCGGCACAACTTATCTTGGCGTGGTTATTCCAGTTAATCACAGGAATGTTCTAATTAGCTATTTTTCAGCTTTTCCTGAAGAGCAGCATCCTTAGCAATAATCGCCGCAGCATTGGCCGCGCGCTCTGCTACCAGCTTTTGATGCATTTCTGAGTCAGAAGCACCAATAATTTGGGCGGCTAAATAGGCGGCATTCTTAGCACCAGCTTTACCAATAGCGACAGTTGCCACTGGAATACCACCAGGCATTTGCACTGTAGAAAGCAGAGCATCCAGGCCATCTAACGAACCGTTTATAGGAACGCCAATCACTGGCTTAAGAGTGGTTGCAGAAACTGCACCAGCGAGATGCGCGGCCATGCCTGCTGCACAGATAAATGCCGCACAACCGCGGGCATCAGCATCTGTTACAAAACTATGGGTCGCTTCTGGTGTTCTATGGGCTGAAGTCACTTTCACTTCAAAAGGAATGTCGAATTTTTTAAGGATTTCAAAGCTGGCTTCCATTACTGGTAAATCAGAATCGGAACCCATTAAAATCGCAACGAAGGGTTTGCTCATTTTTTAGTCACCATGGTCAAGGATCGCGCAATCTACCGGAACTTGAAGTCCAGTGCAACTGAGGGCAAAGTTCTTTTTTGACCAAAGTGTTTAAGCCAGACGCTGATAGACTCCGTTGTCACAACCCACAATACCTTTTAGCTCTAAGGAGACCAGTAACTGGGCTAATTTTGGCGTGGGAAATTGCTGGCTAAGGCCGTCCATATCCAAGGCTTCAAAGCCCATTGTTTTCAGCAGAGCAGCCTCCTCACTAGTTAGTGATGGAGGCTTATCTATCGCGGCAGCAGGCAGCAGCGAGGCCATCCCCGCTAATGGCCCGCTTAATTCCGAAATAATATCTGCGGCAGTCTCCACCAGCTGTGCACCCTGCTTAATCAATAGATGACAACCTCTACTCTGTGGGTTGTGAATGGAGCCAGGAATAGCATATATCTCACGACCCTGTTCCAAGGCAAAACGTGCCGTAATCAATGACCCACTTTTGATTGCAGCCTCCACCACCAACACCCCCAGACTCAGGCCGCTAATGATGCGATTCCGTTGAGGAAAACGAGCTGCCAATGGTTCGCTACCCGGCGGAAATTCAGTTACCAGGGCTCCATCAGTCTGTAATATCTGTGCAGCTAAATGTCGGTGCTTAAAGGGATATATCGACTCTATTCCTGTCGCCATAACAGCAATGGTGGCAGCACTGCTGCCCTTTACCCGAGCCTGCAATGCTCCTCTGTGAGCGGCACCATCGATACCTAGAGCCAAACCGCTGGTAATGGTAAACCCCGCTTCGGCAAAAAACTGCCCCCATTGCAGGGCATTGCGCTCTCCGCCCTGAGTCATGCGCCGACTGCCCACTATGGCTAACTGGGGCATATGTAGACAATCTTGATTGCCATGGACATAGAGAATAGGGGGCGCGTCGCTGATTTGACGAAGCTGATCAGGATAGTTCGGGCTGGTGATAGGGATTATTGTAGCCCCAAGTTCAGCTACAGTATCAAGGACTGGGTTCAGCTGCGCCTGCCATAGGCCCAGAGCATACTGCTCTCGAAGATCATCAACCAGAGCCTTTACAGGAGGCTCAGGCTGGTAATCTGAACCAGTAAAGATAGCTTCATAACTAGAGCAGGCCTTTAAAAGCTCTAATTGAATGCGACCGGAAAAGCGCTCTAAAAACTGCGCTACCAGAGCATAATGAGTTTCTGTACTACCGTTAACTGCCTGAGACGCTGACATAGGCTTGGGGTACTGTTGTTAAGGGTTGCGGACTAGATCACCAATTTCCAACTGTCGATCCGCCTCTAGGACTAAGGCAAAGCTCATTTTTTGGTAACTGTGGAACACCATTATCAGCCCCACGGGCTCGTCGGGCAGACGCACCGATTTCCCTCTGACGGGGTCTTTAACTAGCTCGCCCATTTTGAAAATGGCGAGGGTATCGCCCAAATTCAGGCCATCGCGGTCGCCGAGGTTTAGGGCCACCACATCCAGGGCACCTGCGTTTCGTACAGCCCCTTCGACACTGAGTATTGCACCACTAACTTCCTGCTTGGGAGCCCGAGGATAGAAGGTAGCCGGCAGTACTGGGCCCTGCTGACTGAGCAGGCGGTCCTGCAGGCGAATTTCTCCCTCTGAGTAGGTGGCACCCAATGTGGCAATATCATCTTTAATGGCTTTAAGCTGAGCTGAACCCACAGATTTGGCGCGGATACCCAAAATCTCCCCCGAGGATGGATCCCGATAGGGGTCACCTGCGCGATAAATACCGAAGTAACGCCGATTAGCAGTAAAGTCACCACGGGCATAAAAATCATCGCCCACGCCTACTAGTAACCGCCTTTCATAGCCCCCCAGCACATAGGGCGCAGCATTTAGCTCTTGGCTGGTGGCAACACGGTTGCTCGACAGGAAGGCCTCAATAATTTTTAGAGGCAGGGCGGCAATTGGCTGCCTGTGGTCCCGCACCCTTATTTCTGGCGATAATTTTTCGTCTCGGCTGCGGCTCAGTACCAACTTGGGAACGCCATCTATATACACCAAGGAAATAATATCACCTGGGTAAATTAGATGGGGGTTAGCTATCTGTTGATTAGCATGCCATATTTCTGGCCACATCCAGGGGTCGCGCAAAAATAGTGCAGAAATATCCCAGAGCGTATCGCCCTCAACGACTCTGTACTGATTAGGTACCGATGCATTGACCAGGTCCGGATGGCTTGCTTGCACGTCAGTCACCGGTTCTTCGGCTAGAGATATACTGGTTAAAAGGGGGGCGAGAAAACTGATCAGGGGGAAGATAAAACTAAGCAATGTATTTTTCATATTTTCGAGTCCATTCCCTGCACTCCGTTAGTGTATAATTGCTGCTTGAATCAACCCGCGACCAAGAAAAGAGTGACGAGTTAACTTTATGGTAGCAGCGGTTTTAACTAATTTTTTAGAAATTCATCACATTCGCTATGGCTAGACTAAATATTCTTGAGTACCCCAACCCCAGGCTGCGCGTCAAGGCTGAGCCGGTCGCTGTAGTTAACGACAGCATCAGGCAGCTTATCGATGATATGTTTGAAACCATGGCCGACGCCCAGGGTATTGGCCTGGCGGCCTCTCAGGTAGATGTCCATCAACGCGTGATTGTTATGGATCTATCGGACTCCAAAAATGAGCCCCGCGTTTATATCAACCCCGAGATCGAAGTGCTGGAGCCCGGCACCCTCCCTTATGATGAGGGCTGCCTGTCTGTTCCGGGCTTTTATGAAACGGTGGACCGTCCTGCCCATGTAATCATTCGTGCCTTAGATCGCGATGGCAATGCCTTTGAAGAAGAGGCTGCAGGTCTCTTAGCTGTCTGTATCCAACACGAGATCGACCATTTGGAAGGCAAGCTGTTTGTCGACTACCTATCGCCATTCAAGCGCGACAGAATCCGCAAGAAACTTAAAAAACAGCGGTCATAGGAAGCGCATAGCTTGAAGATTATCTTTGCAGGAACACCAGACTTCGCTGCCACGCATCTCCAAGCCTTAATTAATGACGGCCAACATGAGATTGTCGCTGTATACACTCAGCCCGATCGCCCAGCAGGGCGCGGTAAAAAACTTACCGCCAGCCCCGTTAAATTGATTGCCGATCAGCATGGCCTCAGGGTCTGTCAGCCCGTCTCACTCAAACAGACAGCAGAGCAGAAAATTCTCAGGGCCCTTAATGCCGATATTATGGTGGTTGTGGCCTATGGGCTTATTCTGCCTCAAGCCGTACTCGACGCACCCAAGCTTGGCTGTATCAATGTCCATGGTTCAATTCTGCCGCGCTGGCGGGGTGCTGCACCGATTCAGCGGGCCATTGAAAGTGGCGACCGGGAAACCGGTGTCACCATAATGCAGATGGACGCCGGCCTAGATACCGGCGCAATGTTATCCATAACCCCATGTGCGATTGCTGATGATGAAACCAGCGGCTCACTCTATCTGAGGCTAGCAGAGCTGGGCCCCCCGGCGCTTTTAAAGGCTCTGGAAAAGCTCAATCAGGGAACCGCTGTTGCCATTGTCCAGGATAACCATCAAAGTACCTATGCCGCGAAGATCAATAAAGCAGAATCACTAATTGATTGGGCTCAGGATGCAGCCACACTGGATCGACGCATACGTGCCTTTAACCCCTTCCCGGCCGCCTATAGCCTTGTCGACGGCCAACGCCTGAAAATCTGGAGCGCAGAGGTAGCTGATGAAGCCATCTCCGGCAAACCGGGCCAAATTATCAGAGCCGACAACCAGGGCTTGCTGATTTGCTGTGGCCAGAACGGTCTGCTGTTAAAGGAAATCCAACTGGCCGGAAAATCAAGAATGCCTGTAGCGGAAATTTTGAAATCCCGCGCCGACTTGCTGGCTGTTAACAAGCGGCTGGGAGATTAAACAGTGAATGTTCGTGCCGCAGCAGCAGAGACATTGGCCGGAGTCCTGCGCGGCCAATCCCTGTCGGCACTTCTGCCAGAATACAGCGCCAAGGTGGATGAAAAAGACCGTGCCCTGCTGAAGGAGCTGTGTTTTGGAACCATGCGCTGGTATCCGCAGATTGCGCTGTTACTTAAGCAGCTGATCAAAAAACCACTCCGCGAAAAAGATCTTGAAATACAGGGCCTTGTTGCCATGGGCCTATACCAGCTCATGCATATGCGTATCGCCGAGCACGCCATTATCAACGAAACGGTCTCAGCCACGATGAAGCTTAATCGCCCATGGGCTAAAGGCTTGGTAAATGCCGTGCTGCGCAGTTTTCAGCGCCAGCAACAGGAATTACTTGAACAACAGGCCAACAATGAGGTGTTTCAGGCTGCCCATCCAAAGTGGCTGCTGGGTAAAATTGAGGAATTCTGGCCTGCTCAGATAACTCATCAGATAGTTGCTGCCAATAATGCTCGCGGGCCAATGACCCTTCGTGTAAATGTCATGCATGGCTCGAGGCAAGATTATCTGGATAAATTAGCGAGTGCTAACATAGGTGCCTCAAAAACTGACTACAGTGCACAGGGCATTGTCTTGGATACACCAGTAGACGTCAGTGCACTACCAGATTTTGAGATGGGCCATATCAGCGTGCAGGATGAGGCGGCCCAACTAGCTGCGCCGCTTTTGATGCTGGAAAAAGATCAGTTAGTACTGGACGCCTGCTGTGCCCCTGGCGGCAAAACCTGCCATATTCTTGAAAGCCAGGCAGATCTCAAAACGGTTGTGGCTTTAGATCTAGAGCCCCGGCGCCTACTGAGAGTTGAAGAGAACCTCCAGCGCCTAGGCCTCAAGGCAACAGTGGTAGCTGCCGATGCCGGTGATCTCAATGCATGGTGGGATAATAGCGCCTTTGACCGCATTCTGATTGATGCTCCCTGTTCCGCAACTGGCGTGATTAGGCGTCACCCAGATATCAAAATACTGCGCAAACCGGCGGATATTGCTAAGCTAGCAGCCATTCAGCTAGAGCTGCTTAATCAGCTTTGGCAAACATTGAATAAAGGTGGCATTCTACTGTACGCCACCTGCTCAATACTGCCCGATGAAAACGATCGCGTGGTAGAGCAGTTTTTAGCGGGAAATGCCGACGCCCAGCTGCTGACTATTGAGGCAGGCTGGGGAATAAAAACAGATTTTGGGCGGCAGCTGTTTCCCACAATCAATGGCAATGACGGCTTTTACTACTCACGATTGCATAAGAAGGCTGACAACAACTCGGAATGACCATGAAAATAGTAATAGTAGGCGCCGGGCAGGTTGGTGCTACGCTGGCAGAAAATCTGGCCCGAGAATACAACGATATCTCTGTGGTGGATATTAATGAAAGCGCCTTGCGGGCGCTTCAGGACCGTCTGGATATTCGCACCGTGGTTGGCACTGGCTGCTACCCGGATGTTCTGGTGCGGGCCGGCATTGAAGATGCCGATATGTTGGTGGCTGTGACCAGCAGCGACGAAATAAATATTATCGCCTGTCAGGTGGCTCACTCGCTGTTTCACACGCCTAAAAAAATCGCCCGAGTGCGCGCCCCCAACTACACCAACCCAAAATATAAAGACCTGCTGTTTAATGCCAAAAATATGCCTGTGGATGTGATGATTACGCCCGAGCAAGTGGTAACCGACTATATTCGCAGACTAGTCGAGCAGCCTGGCGCACTTCAGGTACTGGACTTTGCCGATGGTATTATTCAGCTTGTAGGTCTGCGTGCCGTAAAGGACAGTCCGCTGGTTGGCCAAGAGTTGCGCACCTTAAAAGAACATATGCCCAATGCTGATGCCCGAGTGGCGGCAATTTATCGCAAAGATCGCGCGCTGTTTCCTGAGGGTGACACAGTGATCGAAGATGGTGATGAGGTATTCTTTATTGCCGCAAAGAAAAATATTCGCAAGGTGATGAGCGAGCTACGCCGAGTCGAGAAGCCCTATCATCGTTTGGTCATCGCCGGCGGTGGCAATATTGGCTTCCGGCTCAGTAAGGCGCTTGAAGAAGAATACAATATTAAGATTATTGAGTATTCTGCTAAGCGAGCCGCCTATCTGTCTGAGAAGCTCAACCGAGCGGTGGTCCTCAATGGCTCAGCCACAGATCAGGAGTTATTGCTGGATGAAAATATTGATAAGACCGATGTCTTTTTAGCACTGACCAATGATGATGAAGTTAATATTATGGCATCGCTATTGGCTAAACGCTTGGGCGCCAAGAAGGTTATGACCCTGATTAGCAACCCAGTTTATGCTGACCTGATGCAGGGTGGCGAGATTGATGTCGCCATTTCTCCGCAACAGGCTACCACCAGCTCTCTACTTACCCATGTTCGCAGAGCTGATACTGTTAGTGTGCATTCACTGCGGCGTGGCGCCGCTGAGGCACTTGAAATTATCGTGCATGGCGATGAAAAAAGCTCTAAGGTTGTCGGCCGTGCCATAGGTGATATTAAATCACCCCCGGGAGCCACATTGGCCGCCTTGGTGCGCAATGGAGAAGTGATTATTGCCCACCATGATACGGTGATCCAAGCTGAAGACCATGTGATTGTGTTTGTTGTTGATAAAGAAAACACCAAGGCCGTTGAAAAATTGTTCGCGGTCAGTTTTAGTTTCTTCTAGGAAAGTTACATGCATTTTGCCATTACTGCTCGGGTGCTCGGTGTCTTGCTAATGATCTTTAGCCTGACTATGTTGACCCCTATTGTGGTGGCCTCTATTTATGGTGAAACCACCACCCAAACATTCCTCACGGCCTTTGCAATTACTCTGTTTATGGGGTTGGTCTTCTGGGTGCCATCAAGAAATTCCAGCGGTGAGCTGCGCACCAGAGACGGCTTTGTAGTCACGGTCCTGTTCTGGCTGGTACTCAGTACCTTTGGCGCTCTACCCCTGATGCTTTCAGAAGCGCCTAATCTCAGCTTTATGGATGCGCTATTTGAGTCTGTCTCAGGATTAACAACCACAGGGGCAACGGTAATATCTGGACTCGACGATCTGCCCAAATCAATTCTCTATTATCGCCAACAGCTACAGTGGCTGGGGGGTATTGGTATTGTGGTGATCGCGGTGGCTATTTTGCCGATGCTGGGGGTAGGGGGCATGCAAATTTATCGTGCCGAAACGCCAGGGCCCGTCAAGGATTCCAAGCTGACGCCAAGAATTACTGAAACGGCTAATGTGCTGTTTCGGATTTATCTGGCTCTCACCGCAGTCTGCGCCTTAGCTTATTGGGCGGCAGGGATGAGCGCCTTTGATGCTATAGGACACAGCTTCTCTACCGTGGCTATCGGGGGCTTCTCCACCCATGACGCCAGCATTGGATTCTTCGACAGCGGCATGATTATGGCAATCTGTTCGTTCTTTATGATCGTCTCGGGCCTCAATTTTGCACTGCACTTCCACGTCTGGCACAGCCGCAAATTAGGCTATTACTGGGCCGACCCTGAAGCCAGGATGTACTTTTACCTGCTGCTAATAGGCATGCTGATCACCTGTCTGTACCTTTACTATAGTGGCACCTATGACTGGGATCAGAGTATTAGTCAGGGCATTTTTCAACTGGTTTCAATTATGACCACTACCGGCTTTGCGACCGCAGAATTTAATGCCTGGCCAACCTTTTTGCCTTTCTTTTTACTGTTCCTATCCTTCTTTGGCGCCTGCGCTGGAT
Organism: uncultured Porticoccaceae bacterium; assembly: GCA_965656965.1. Classification (GTDB taxonomy): domain Bacteria; phylum Pseudomonadota; class Gammaproteobacteria; order Pseudomonadales; family Porticoccaceae; genus HTCC2207. The sequence goes on along the minus strand of CBFHMK010000001.1, from coordinate 157,236 downwards.
CCACTGGCGGCGGTATAAAAATTGGACGTATGCTGATTTTGGCGCAACAGGGGATCAGAGAGATTTACCGCCTCGTGCACCCCAATGCACTATTGCCTATAAAAATACGTAATCGTAAAATCCCCGAGCGAGTGTCAGATGCTATCTGGGCCTTTGTGGGAGTGTATCTGGCTATCTTCTATCTGATGGTGCTTCTACTGCTGGCATCTGGCCTCGACTATGTCACCGCCTGGTCAGCGACGGCAGCCGCATTAAACAACCTAGGTCCAGGCCTGGGAGCCGTTGCTACCAACTACGCAGATGTTGGTAGCTTTGCCAAATGGGTTCTCTGCTGGGGCATGCTGCTCGGCCGATTAGAAATCTTTACCCTGCTGGTGCTATTTACGCCAACATTCTGGAAGAACTAGGCGTCTGGGCTCCACTTTAACTGTTGCTCAATAGCAGCGATCATCATTCCAGCCACATCCTTTTCTGTGGCTGCTTCTATGCCCTCAAGACCTGGTGAAGAATTGACCTCCAGTAGCAGCGGGCCGGTTTTGGAGCGAATCAAATCAACGCCAGCGACCGCCAATCCCATAGCCTTGGCTGCCTTAACTGCCAGCCGTCTCTCTTCTGGCGTTGGGCGAACCACTGACGCAGTGCCACCCTGGTGAATATTGGCACGAAATTCTCCGGGTGCCGCTTCACGCTGAATGGCAGCTTTGACCTTGCCATTAATCACGAACAGACGCAGGTCTTTACCGCCGGCCTCTTTTACAAACTCCTGTACCAGAAGGTTGGCCTTCACTGCCTTAAAGGCATTGATTACACTCTGAGCCGCCTTCTTAGTCTCTGCCAGCACCACACCGCGACCCTGGCTGCCTTCCAGCAGCTTAACAATCAATGGAGCGCCGCCAACCATATCAATAAGCTCATTAGTATCTATCGGCGAGTTAGCGAAACCGGTGAGGGGGATATCCAGGCCACTTTTGATCAATAGCTGCAGCGAAAACAACTTGTCTCGAGACTGACTGATCGCCAACGAGCTGTTTTGTGAGTACAGCCCCATACTTTCAAACTGTCTAGTCAGGGCACAGCCATAGAAAGTGGCGCTGGGACGAATCCGCGGAATAACCGCATCCAACCCATTAATGATATGGCCACCACGGTAATGAACCTCAGGATTTTCATCGTCGAGCTTCATATAGCAGTCTTTAATATTATAAAAAATCATCTCATGGCCGCGTTCTTCACCCGCTTCCATAATTCGCTGATTGCTGTAAAGATCTGGATTGGTTGCCAGTAACGCAATTTTTAATCCAGTCTTTTGCTTAGGAGAAATGCCATACATGTCTCTTAACTCTAGATCACTAATGCGACCCAGATTCATGCTGGCTGAGGGATCTACCAATACACGACCCGTCATAGCCTCACGGCCCAGCAACATGCGATAGCCCATGCTATCGCGATTTGTGAGAGTCAGTTCAATATCCCAGGTCTGTTCACCAAGACGCATTGGCACTTTAATCACATACCGCTTTTCACTAGCACCGCTGGTGTTTTTGATAATACGACGGTCAAGCACCGGAGCCTCGCAACGCACTGAAACTTTGCGGTTATGCTGCAATGGATGCACATCAAACGACACCCAAGGATTGCTACCACGCTTGAATGCATGAATATTAAAAGCATGGAGAACCGAGGTTTTCGCACCAGAATCAACACGGACCTTTACTGCTGGTATCCCCAGCTGAGAGAGCGTGCACCACTCTTCACTGCCAATTATTATTTTTTCTATGGGGGTGATATTCACGTTTTATCCTCTGTTTAGGGGCATCTGTAATGGCGGCAATTAAATTTGAAAAACGCTCCAGAGTACAGAGAAATTTAATCGGCTAGGCACAAAAAAGGCCGTTAAAAAAACGACCTTTTAAGTGATGTGTATCATGCTACACAAACAATATCTGCGCCTATTCCTTGCGTGCCTCGTAATAAGCCTCTTCAGAAATACCATGATAGGCGGTAGCCTGCTTCTGGAAAGCCTTCACAGAATTGGCTATGCGCAGAGCAATTTCGGAGTCTGTAGAGAGTTCATTCAACACCTCTTTAGAAAGTCGTCGCAACTCGGTGATCACATCGTCCGGAAGCTTGCGGACATCTACACCATGGGTCTCAATTAGCTCAACCAGCGCAGTGTTATTTCTTGCCGTATATTCATCCAGCATATCCTGATTCACTGCTCGCGCCGCACCCTCAACAATGGCCTGGAGATCAGCGGGGAGGGTAGCAAATGCATCCTGGTTAACAATCAGTTCAAGAATGGGGCCGGGCTCATGCCAGCCGGGGTAATAATAATATTTAGCAACCTGATGAAAACCAAACGCCAAGTCATTGTAGGGCCCAACCCATTCGGTGGCATCTATCACGCCAGTCTGCATAGAGGTGTAGAGCTCACCACCGGGCATGGTGACCGAAATACCTCCGGCGCGGGTTATCACGTCGCCACCCAGACCGGGAATACGCATTTTCAGACCTTTGATATCTTCCATGGAATTAATCTCGCGATTAAACCAACCGGCCATTTGCACGCCAGTGCTACCGCCCGCAAAGGGAATCAAATTAAAGGGTTCGTAGAGTTCTCGCCAGAGTTCCAGGCCGCCACCGTAATGCAGCCAGCCATTCATCTCCTGGGCGTTAAGGCCAAAGGGTACTGAGGTGAAAAAGCCCGTTGCCTTTGACTTGCCCGTCCAATAATAGGCCGCACCATGTCCCATTTCGGCTGTGCCCTGACTCACTGCATCAAACACTTCAAACGCCGGCACCAATTGGCCAGCACCATAGACTTTTATCTGTAGCCGACCCCCACTCATCGCCGCCACTTTTTTGGCAAAATTTTCTGGCGCAGTCCCTAGGCCAGGATAATTCTTCGGCCAGGTAGTGACTAATTTCCATTTATAGGTCTGCAGGCTTTCCGCTGAGCCGTTATTAGTCTCGGCAGGCTTTTCACCACAGCCGGCAATGAGTAGTGACAATAGTGCAAACATGGCAATACGCATGATTAGTACCCCTTTCTTATAAACTAATGTAATTATTAAACGGCTTGCAGGTTTGCTGAGGCCAAAATTAAAATCTTTGTTCCCACTTCCTCAAAGCTCACATGCACTCTGGCACGAGGACCATTGCCTTCGAAGTTGAGAATCACACCTTCGCCATAGACATTGTGCATAATTTGCTGACCCAGATTAAAGCCAGTGTTATCACCCTGATCACCAAGGTTTCCAGGTGCTGCATAGCTCGTCGGCCTGGCAATAGTGTTTTGCAGGCGCACCTCTTCAATAACATCCTTGGGTATATCCCGCACAAAGCGTGACACCGTGTTAAAGGATTCGCTACCGTAGATGGACCGGCTCTCTGCAAAAGTCAGATAGAGTTTTTCCATGGCACGAGTAATGCCCACATAGGCCAATCGACGCTCCTCTTCAAGACGGCCCGGCTCATCCAGTGACATCTTGTGAGGGAACAAATTTTCTTCCATACCCGCTATAAAGACCAGCGGAAATTCAAGACCTTTGGCGCTGTGTAGGGTCATTAATTGCACAGCATCCTGATCCTCATCAGCTTGGCGGTCACCAGCATCTAGAGCAACCTGGTCCAGGAACTGCGGCAGTGCGGGCTGCTCAGCGTCTTCTGCTTCAAAATTGCGACAGGCATTAACCAGCTCTTCAAGGTTTTCGACTCTGGCCTGGCCGCGCTCGCCTTTCTCACGGCGATGCATTTCAATCAGCCCGCTGTGTTGAATGGCATTTTCGGCCTGTTCTACCAAGGGTAGCTCATCAAGCTGGCCACTCATCTCATTCACTAACTCGAGAAATACTGCTATGGCGTTAGTCGCCCGAGCCGCCATACGTTTTTCGCTGACAATAGTTGAGGCTGCAGTCCATAGAGAGGTGCTCCGCTCACGGGCGAGCTCGCGGATTATTTCCAACGTGCGATCTCCTATGCCACGGGCAGGGACATTGACTACCCGCTCAAACGCCACATCATCGTGACAATTGAGCATCATGCGCAGATAGGAGAGGGCATTTTTTACCTCTAGCCGCTCGTAGAAACGCTGGCCACCATAGATTCGGTAAGGGATCTCAGCCTGCAACAGGGCTGCTTCAAGCACTCTTGACTGGGCATTGGAGCGATAAAGAATTGCGGAGTCTTCACGGCGATTTCCCTCGTTCACCCAGCTCTGCAGACGGTCGGCTATATAGCGAGCTTCATCGTGCTCATTAAAGGCTGCATAAAGCGCAATAGATTCGCCTTCACCAGCATCGGTCCAAAGGCTTTTACCCAGTCGTTCAGCATTTTTAGATATCACGCCATTGGCTGCGTTGAGGATATTGGAGGTGGAGCGATAGTTCTGTTCCAGCTTAACGGTATGAGTGCCTGAAAAGTCTCGCTCATAGCTAAGAATATTCTCCACCTTGGCCCCACGCCAACCATAGATAGACTGATCATCATCGCCCACCGCAGTTACACTGCTGACCTGGCCGGCCAAGATTCGCAGCCAAGCGTACTGCACTGCATTGGTGTCCTGAAACTCATCTACCAGAATATGCTGAAAACGCTGCTGATAATGTGCCAGAACCTCAGGCTTATTCTTCCATAATTCCAGCGCACGCAGTAATAGCTCAGCAAAATCAATTACGCCTAGCCGCTCACAGGTCGCCTCATACTCACGATAGATCCTCAGCATTGTCGCTAGATAAGGGTCTCCACCCTCCTGGATATGGGCAGCCCGCAGCCCCTCGTCTTTCTGACCATTGATCCACCACTGAGCCTGTTTCGGTGGCCAGCGCTGTTCATCAAGATCCATGGCTCGCATCACACGCTTTACCAGTCGTAACTGATCATCGGAGTCGAGAATTTGGAAATTCTCTGGCAGATTAACGTCGCGCCAATGGGCTTTAAGTAGGCGGTGGGCGAGGCCATGAAATGTGCCCACCCACATGCCCCGTAAAGACATTCCCAGTAGCTCATCAATACGTTCGCGCATTTCTCTGGCGGCTTTATTGGTAAAGGTCACCGCTAAAATACCGTACGGAGAAAGGCCATCCACCTGAATCTTCCAGGCAATACGATGCACCAGCACGCGAGTTTTACCGCTGCCGGCTCCAGCTAAAACCAGTAGATGTTTTTTATCACTGGTCACCGCTTCTTCTTGAGCAGGGTTCAAATTATTAAGTATTGGGGTTACGTCCATAGGGCTGCATTCTAGCAACTTAGTGACAAAAATACGGGATGCACAGAATTTCTTTTTGGGTTTTTCTCAGCAGGGGCTCATGATCTGAGTCACTGATATTGGCTATATGCACAATAACCGGCTTTTTTTACTACAAAACTGGCATTTTTAGGGGTTTTCTTGTAAATTTTTTACATAATTTTGATTTGGATCTGCAATGAAACCTGCTGAACTCACGCAAACCATCAGTGACACCCTGCCTGAACTGCGCAAATCCGAGCGTAAAGTAGCCGCCTTTGTGCTCAAGAATCCGCTCAAGGTTATCCGTATGCGCATTGTGGATTTGGCTCAGGAAGCTGAAGTCAGTGAGCCTACCGTGGTGCGCTTCTGTCGGGCCGTAGGCTGCCATGGTTTTCAAGATTTTAAGCTGGCACTGGCTCAACAGCTGGCATCTAGCCCTAGCTATGGGCAGATCGCCGTTACAGATACAGATTCAACCAGAGAGTATACTCACAAGGTTTTTGACTCCACCGTAGATACCCTGCTCAAGGTGCGGGAGAATCTCGTATTGGATAGATTAGAAGCCGCCGTGGCGGCCATCTGTAACGCGACAAGGGTCGAGTTCTATGGCTTTGGTGCCTCTGCGGCTGTGGCCTTCGACGCCCAGCATAAATTTTTCCGCCTGCAGATTACCTCTGCGGCCTACTCTGATCCTCACTTACAAAATATGTCTGCCACCTCACTGCATCAGGGCGATGTAGTGATTGCCATCTCCCAATCGGGGCGGACCAAGGCGTTATTAGATTCCATGGAGCTAGTAAAAAATGCTGGTGGTGTGGTGATTGCTTTAGCTCCCAGCGGTTCACCTATAGCCCGCAATGCCACAATTGCTATTGAGGTAGATACCAAAGAAGATATTCAGATTTACACTCCTCTCTCATCAAGAATTGCCCATCTGGCGGTGATTGATGTTCTGGCAATAGGCGTGGCTCAGAAAAAGGGGCCTAGGCTGGAAGAGCATTTGCAGCAGTTACAGTCCGGGCTCGCGTCTCTTCGCAGTCATTGAGTTTCTCTCGAGCAAAGGCCGAGTTTTGTACCCAGGTAGTTTTTAGTCTACGTTTAATCAAATAGTCGGTGTTCCAACTTTGGAGGCTCAGCCGGCTATTTTTATGATCACAGATCGTTACAAGCAGTCACCAACAAGGACTTGGGCCATTGGGCCTTAATTTATTTGCTAGGGAGCAATGCTATGTTAAACGAAGAGGGTAGTACTGAACTTGCAAAGGCTATTGCCAAAACTTATCGAGCATCATTAATTGGTGTTGAAATTGTTATTGCAGCGGCGGCCGTTATATTTTTCGCCGCTCTGGCACCAGGCGCAATCGCACTGATTGTATTGGGAGCAGCGGCTTTATTGCTGATTCTCGGCACTGTGGCGTTTCACGCTTTAACCTGCGCCATTAAAGCTCATTATGCCGCTAACCCTGCCGGCGCCGCTGCGGCTTATGGTTTTCCAACCTATGCTGCACTCAAGGCATCTTGGCCCTGGGCGGTGCGTATAGTCGCGTGTTGAAATTACACTGATAGGCAGTGCCTTTGTTAATTACCAGGGAGCTGCCTGTTTAATCCGTACCATTAGCGTTTTTATAGAATCTTCTAACACCATACAAAAGCCAGAAAAATACAGCTACCCACCAGAGAACAAAAAACCAATCGTTTTTAGTGGTTCCATTCCATTTTAGCCATTCAAAAACCACGGCCTCCACAAAAAGATCAAACGCAAGTAAAACGAAAAACCCACAGATCCATGAAAGGAAAAAATAGTTTTTCTTCATAATTTAGTCCTGGTATCACTTAGCACTGACTACTCGGAGCTATAGTCATGATCCAGGATCCCTTTTTCTTTTAAGGTTTTAGTTAGTTTTTCCAGGCGAACATATGCTACTAACCCAAGAATTCCAAATACAAACCCCATTACTGCTAACCCATCCATCGTTTTTCCTTTTTTAGTATCGTTCTCTTTATAAAGTTCTTTTTTTTCAAGCTTAAAATATGCAATTATTGCTTGGCCAGCACATTAATTTACTTGCACAAACATTTCAAACTCTGATTTTTTAACTATCAATACATAGCCTATGAAAAAAATAATATCAGTAATATTTTCAATAACATTGTTAGTGAGTTGTGGAGGTGGCAACTCTAGTCCAGAACCTTCTTCCGTTCCAACGGCAACCGATACCACACCACCCTCTATTGTTATTAAAGGGCCTCAGACTGTATATCATGAGGTTGGAACAATCTATTACGATGAGGGGGCTGACTATATAGATAATTCAGGCGAAACACCCTCCAGTAGTGAACAAAACAATGTTAATGAAAATGTCATGGGCACATATGGTGTTATATATACTGCTACTGATACGGAAGGTAATGAGTCTTCAGCAACACGAAATGTCGTTGTTACAAGTTTAAGTTTTGTTGAGTTCTTCAAGTTCACCAGAGATGATCTAGGTGTTAACAAAGAAGATTTCAAGGATTCTTATATTAAAGCTATTGAGGCTTATATTTATGCTGAAGAAGCTCTAAAAATTGAAGATTACTCTAATGCAAGAACCATTGTTGAGAAAGTCTTTCAGGAGCAGCCCCTGTATAACAATATTTGGAGAAATGGAGTATCTGATTTTGGTTTACATAATGGCGATCCAATTGCTTATTATGGGCTAAGAATGATCAACAAAATAACTCAGGAATTCCCACTAGATGAAACTGGAGTTCTACAATTAACAGCAGTTATAGTTGAATGTTCCCAGGTAACTCGACCAACCAACACATCTTATGATCTTGAAACAGTAAATCTTAATGTTGATGACAGGTTGCTGGCTAATGACTACCAAGCATTACGCGACGCTACATATCTTTTTAAAGAATGGATCAAAGCAATTACTCAAGGATTGTCTGTTGAATTAAAAATTCATAGACAGGAAGAGTGCACAACCACCAGTTTTAACAGAAACGAAGCAGCTGACTACATCACTAGCTATCCCAATACAGGCGAGATAATCAGCAGAGTTCCAAATGAGATTGCAGAAGCAACTAATATTTGGCTGGTGATTTCTCCATCTGGTGTACAAGGAGACGGCGCAGGCTATCCATATTGGATCACGGGAGGTATGGGTTTAACCCCTAAAGGAACGCCTTTGATCATTGGTGACGACTTATGGTTTGTCAGAAAGCCTGTTCATCTGGGGAATGGCGAATGGACGCCTGTTGAGCGAAGGGTTTATCACCCACAATGGTTTCAGCATGAGTTTATGCATCATATCTACAGGACATGGCCAGAGTATCAACTTGAGATTAATGGACATGACTGGTTTGATAGGTCGTTTTGGCCTACTGATTTTGAGGGCAGGTGGGAACCAGATTTTTACTGGGAATCAATTGAAAAAAGATTAATGGGAGCCAACCCATCATTAGGTGAAGGTTTCGATATTACCGATTGGGTCATTGGTGATATTAATGAGATAGGTTTTGATGCTCTTCTGGGGAATTATGAAAGACAACCCATTGAAAATCCTTGGCATGAAGTTGAAGTAGTAAAAATAGAAGATAGTTACTATTGGACTAATGCCGCCGGACAACAATGGAGTCTCTATGAGGCAGAGGGTAAATTAATGACAAACAGCGCCTATGGGACCCAGGAAATACTTATTAGATCACTTGATACAGGGGAAATAGTTGCGCTTTATTTCAATGGCGAACCCTATGTAAGCATGCAAACGACTAGCTCTAAGAATCTTCTGTCTCAAGCTCTTCAGCAAAATCTACAGAATCGTGCAATAGAGCAAAAAGAGATGAAAATTTTTCATTGCTCTCAATCAGGTGGACATCGTTGGACTCAAGCTGGCCTCATTGAGCACCATCACTAAGACCAGATATTCCCAGTACAAAGCCCGCTAATTCGTTTAGCCGTACGTCAAAGAATCAGTCCAAATGGGAAGTTTCAACAGCAATATCGAGGTCTATTTTTATTGTTATAGGAACTTATAGAGAGTTAATGGAGAACCCTGTATTCGCAAATCAAAGACATAAAAGTGCCCTAAAAAAACAGACGGGTCAGAGGCACAACTTACTTTCCTTTTTGATCTAGTCGGGTTCTTGGTTTTGTTGCGTAAAGAACACAACTCAGCACCGCACCCTGAATATCCATGTTCCTGTCAAATCTGCACCATCTCCCTGAATGGAACATCATTATTGTCTCTGACGCATTATCCATTCCATAGACAACTTGTAAGACATTATTTCTAACACAATTCTGCTCTTGTATAGCATTAAGAATATCGTTCGTTCCAAACTCTTTAATATAGACAAAACACAGGTCATCCATATTCGCAGATACAATTGGGGACATGAGCAATAAAAGGGCGAGTAGTAGTTTTTTAGATTGCTTAATAAAACATTTCATTTTTGTTCCTTATAAATCAATACGTTAATCAACTCTAATAGATTAGAAATTACTGACTCCTTATCTTTCATAGAATAAACTGAAAAAAGAACCAAAAAATAAGGCCCCAAATAATTGCATTGCCAATAACGGATCTAATAAAACGTTTTACATGTGTTTGCATCGTATCTAGTAATTTCTACTCCATCATCACTGAGTGTTTTCGAACAGAGAATAAGATTTTTCATATTTTCAAATTTCTGGTGAAACGTTTTATAAAACTTTATGTATTTTCTACCCATTTCCCTTTTTAAGATTAATCAAGGAAGTGGTTGCCAACATTACAAGCATCAATACAGCAAACTGTTTTTCTTCAACAATTGAAACAACAAGAATTGCTGCTGCCCACATAATTGATTGTGAGATAATTATTTTTTTATTCATAAGTTGCCCTTTTTAATTCTCTGTTCGAAACTACTCCACCGTAACAGACTTAGCCAAGTTTCTTGGCTGATCTACATCGGTTCCTTTGAGTAGAGCCACATGATAAGACAGCATCTGCAATGGCAGGGTATAAATAATAGCTTCCAAGCTTGCAGGCACATGGGGCATATGGATGACGGTGATACCTGGCTCGTCGACAAACCCGGAATCCCGGTCAGCAAATACAAATAATTGGCCGCCTCTGGCTCGAACTTCATGCAAATTTGATTTTAATTTTTCGAGCAGTTCGTTATTGGGGGCCACGGTTACGACAGGCATATCTTCGTCGACCAGAGCCAAGGGCCCATGCTTTAGCTCACCAGAGGGGTAGGCCTCAGCATGAATATAGGAGATTTCTTTTAGCTTAAGCGCACCCTCAAGGGCGATCGGATATTGTTCACCACGACCTAAAAACAACGCATGGTGCTTATTGGCAAAGGACTCCGACATAGTTTCAATAACAGAATCCAACTGTAAAACGGTGGCACAGAGTTCTGGAAGTTTGTGGAGATCTTGCACCAGCTGCTGTTCAGCCTCGGAATCCAGACCTCTGTGCTTTGCCACTGACAAAGCAAGCAGCTGAAGCGCCACTAGCTGGGTGGTAAACGCCTTGGTAGACGCTACGCCAATCTCGGGCCCAGCCATGGTCATTAATGAGATATTTGATTCCCGCACTAACGAGCTATTGGCAACATTACAGATCGCTAAAAAACCAAGATACCCCGCTTCTTTGGCTTTGCGGAGCGCGGCTAGTGTATCTGCCGTCTCACCGGACTGGGAGATGGTGACAAATAATGTCCCTTGTGGCACAGCAACGGTTCGATAGCGGTATTCGCTGGCGACCTCTACCTGGCAGGGGATGCCGGCATATTGCTCCAACCAGTATTTGGCTACCAGCCCAGAGTGAAAGCTAGTGCCACAGGCGATAATATGTACCGCATTAGCCTGTTTAAATAGCTCTTCTGCCTGATAGCCGAAGATCGCTTCGCGGATATGGCTGTCTGCAATCCGACCAGCAAAGGTATCAGCCAATACTTTGGGCTGCTCAAAGATTTCTTTTTGCATAAAGTGGCGATATTCGCCCTTCTCGGCAATCTGATCCTGATCCAGCAGCTCCTGTTGTGGACGCTCCACAGGCTGCCCTGAGCTATCGAAAATGCTGTAGGCTTGATGGCTTAGCTCAACGAGATCGCCTTCTTCCAGAAATATAAAGCGATCCGTTACCTGCCGCAGGGCCATTTGGTCTGAGGCAACATAATGCTCATCAATACCAAGACCTATAACCAGAGGGCTGCCACTGCGAGCGGCAATCAGGCTGCTGGGCTGATCGTCCGCAATGACCGCGAGAGCATAGGCCCCCTCTAAACGCCCTATAGTTTTGTTTACTGCTTCACGCAGATTCATCGCTGTCTTAAGGTGATAATTAACCAGATGGGCAATGACTTCAGAATCCGTGGTTGATGCAAACTCATAACCAGCGGCTGTCAGTTCCTGTCTTAGGGCGTCGTGGTTTTCAATAATGCCATTATGGACAATAGCCACGCCTCCGGAAGTATGAGGATGCGAGTTCAATGTACTGGGCTCTCCATGAGTGGCCCAGCGAGTATGTGCAATACCAGTATAGCCCGCAATGGGGTTTTTCTCGGCGACAGCTTCAAGCTCTGCAACCTTGCCAATATTTTTGCGAGTTTGGAGTTTTGACTCTTGATCAATCATTGAAAGGCCAGCAGAGTCATAGCCGCGATACTCTAGGCGGTGGAGACCTTCTATTAAAATTTTATAGACGTTTCTCTGTGTCACTGCGCCAACAATTCCGCACATAATTTAGTCTTCCTTTTTAGTTGGGCGTTTCCAGCCTTCAATATTGCGTTGTTTTGTTCTGCTGACTGCCAAGGTATCAGAGGGAACAGCCTGAGTAAGCGTTGAACCTGCGGCAACAAACCCTCTATCACTAATGGTCACTGGGGCAATCAGGGTGCTGTTGGACCCAACAAACACATCATCACCCAACGTGGTTTTATGCTTATTAACACCATCATAATTACAGGTAATGGTGCCGGCACCTACATTTACGCCGGAGCCCAATTCTGCATCCCCGATGTAGCTCAGATGATTAATTTTGCTACCATCGCCAACAAGGGCTTTTTTGGTCTCAACAAAATTACCGACTTTGGTGTTTTTCCCCAGTACAGTGCCGGGCCTAATTCTAGCAAAGGGTCCAAGAGTCGCATTATCACCAATCTGTGACTGCTCGATTACTGTATTGGCTTTAATTTCGACACCATCGCCAATACGGCTATTGGTAATATGGCAATTGGGACCTATATGCACACCGGACCCAATACTGACCTCACCTTCGAAAATACAGTTCACATCGATAAAGTTATCTGAGCCAGCTGTTAGCTCACCTCTCTGATCAAAACGATTGGGATCAGCCAGACTGGTTCCCGAGAGCATTAGCTTCTCAGCCTGCGCCAATTGATGGGCTCGCTCTAATTGACTGAGTTGCACTCTATTATTCACGCCCTCTACCTCGGTGGCCGACTTAGGCTGTATGCTTTTCACAAGGTACCCCTGGCTTCGCGCCAGGGCAATAAGATCAGTTAAATAATATTCGCCCTGAGCATTGTTGTTATTAATAAGGGGCAGCCATGCATGCAGCTGTTCGGCCCCCAGAGCGAGAACGCCGGTATTGATTTCACTGATCGCTAGCTGTTCGGCACTCGCATCCTTTTGCTCAATAATAGATTCAATCTCACCCTCTTGGCTGCGAACTATTCGGCCATATCCCGCAGGATCTTGTAGGTTAATCGTGAGCAAACTGATCTGTTGATCTGACACAGCATCCAGCATTTCACTCAGAGTGCCTGGGGTTATCAATGGTACATCGCCATAGAGTATTAGAACGGTGGCCTTTTCTCGCAGGTGAGGGAGGGCCATCTGGACTGCATGAGCAGTGCCTAGCTGTTTGCTCTGTTGCACAAAAATGCAGTCGCTCCCTGCAAAGCTGTTCTGCACTTGCTGACTACCATGGCCAGTGACCACAATTTTTTGCCCATTGCCAAGGCTATCGGCGGCATCTAAGACATGACCAAGTAATGGCTTGCCAGCAAGCTTATGCAATACCTTGGGCAGGGCAGACTGCATGCGTGTGCCCTTGCCGGCGGCGAGAATAACAATATCCGTACTGTTCATCTTATTACTTCCAGAGCTAAATTATGCTAGTTAGAATAATCAGTTTTGTGTTGTTTACGTTACTGCCAATTGGGTGGCAACACAAGTATCACAGGGTTTAGATGCTATTACCGAGGTAAAAAAAAGGGTGGCTAAGCCACCCTTTTTTCCTAGCTGCTAGATACATTAGCCGCCAAGCTTTTTACGCAGGGTTTGCACGGTGCGAAGTTGCGCTGCAGATTCTGCCAGCATTGCCGCCGCCTTGGAGTACTCAATCTCGCCAGACTGATTGGCTAGAGCTGTTTCAGCGTCTTTCACAGCTTCGGCTGCTGCAGCTTCATCAATATCATCTGCGCGCACAGCTGTGTCCGCTAGTATTGAGATGCTGTTTGGCTGTACTTCTAAATAGCCACCTGAGAGATAGTAAATCTCTTCTTCACTATTCTGTTTAACCAGGCGCACAGGCCCAGGACGCAGGTCGCTCAACAGCGGCGCATGTCCAGCGGTAATACCCAGCTCACCCAGTGATCCAGTGGCAACAACCATCTCGACCAGCCCGGAGAACAGGGATTCGTCTGCACTTACAATGTCACAATGAACTGTTATAGCCATTTCTTTATTGCCTTTGCTTGCTGCAATTTATACGTTTATAGATTTAAAGCTTTTTCGCTTTTTCTACCGCTTCGTCTATAGAGCCAACCATATAGAACGCCTGCTCTGGGAGATCATCGTACTGACCAGCAAGAATACCCTGGAAACCAGCAATGGTGTCTTTAAGAGAAACATACTTTCCTGGAGACCCAGTGAAGATTTCAGCAACGTGGAATGGCTGCGACAGGAAGCGTTCGATCTTACGAGCACGGGCTACCGCCATTTTGTCTTCTTCTGACAGCTCATCCATACCCAGAATCGCAATAATGTCTTTCAGCTCTTTGTAGCGCTGCAGTACTGACTGCACACCACGGGCAACTTCATAATGCTCGGTACCAATAATCAGCGGATCCAGCTGACGTGAAGTTGAATCCAGTGGGTCTACCGCAGGGTAGATACCTTTAGAGGCAATATCACGGCTCAGTACAACAGTGGAGTCCAAGTGAGCAAAGGTGGTCGCAGGAGATGGATCGGTCAAATCATCCGCTGGTACATATACTGCCTGAACCGAGGTAATAGAACCGGTTTTGGTTGAAGTAATACGCTCCTGGAGAACACCCATTTCTTCAGCCAGAGTAGGCTGGTAACCCACAGCTGAAGGCATACGGCCCAACAGTGCTGATACCTCAGTACCTGCCAATGTGTAACGGTAGATATTGTCAACGAACAACAGTACATCTTTACCTTCGTCACGGAATTTTTCTGCCATGGTCAGACCGGTCAGTGCTACACGCAGTCTGTTTCCGGGTGGCTCATTCATCTGGCCATATACCATGGCTACTTTTGAGTCGCTTGGGGTTTCGATATTTACAACACCGGATTCCTGCATCTCGTAGTAGAAGTCATTACCTTCACGAGTACGCTCACCAACACCAGCAAATACCGACAGACCACTGTGCTCGGTCGCGATATTGTTGATCAGCTCCATCATGTTTACGGTCTTACCAACACCGGCACCACCGAACAGACCAACCTTACCACCTTTGGCAAAAGGACAGACTAGATCGATTACTTTAATACCGGTTTCCAGCAGATCGTCGGAAGCGGCCAGCTCGTCATAGGCTGGGGGCTTGCGGTGAATAGCCATGCGCTCTTTTTCGCCAATCGGACCCTTCTCATCGATTGGGTTGCCTAATACATCCATGATGCGGCCGAGAGTTTCAGTGCCTACGGGAACTGAAATTGGCGCAGCGGTGTTATTTACACCCAGGCCACGGCTAATGCCTTCAGAGGAGCCCATAGCAATAGTTCGCACTACGCCATCGCCCAACTGCTGTTGCACTTCCAATGTCAGACCTTTGTCATCGACAACTAGTGCGTCATAGACGTTGGGTACCAGATCGCGGGGAAATTCCACATCGATCACGGCGCCAATAATTTGTACGATACGTCCACTACTCATGTCCGGTTCCTCTTAACTAAACCTTTAAAATTCGTTTGGCTTTATACGGCCGCTGCGCCACTTACAATTTCTGACAGCTCTTGGGTAATAGCTGCCTGACGCGCTTTGTTATAAAGCAGTTGTAATTCATCAATCATGTCACCGGCATTGTCGGTGGCATTTTTCATTGCCAGCATTCGAGCTGCTTGCTCGCAGGCTTTGTTTTCAACAACGCCCTGGAAGACCTGTGATTCGATATAACGAATCAACATTCCATCGAGTATTTCTTTTGCGTCTGGCTCGTAAATATAGTCCCAATGGTGGCTGAGACTTTTATCGTCGCTGGCTGCCAGTGGCAATAATTGCTCAACTGTAGGTGTCTGGGTCATCGTGTTAACAAATTCATTGCTGACCACAAACAGTTTGTCGATACGGCCTTCATCAAAGGCGTCCAACATCACTTTTACACCACCAATCAGGTCTGCTGCGTTTGGTTCATCACCAACATCTTTAACTGCTGCAACTATGTTGCCGCCGACAGTACCAAAAAAACCTGCTGCCTTATTGCCAACAACGCAGATATCAACCTCAACACCCTGGTCAGACCATTCTTTCATGGACTTGAGGGCCGCTTTGAACAGATTGATATTCAAACCGCCACAGAGACCTCGATCTGTTGAGATCACCACATAGGCCACGCGCTTTACTTCACGCTCTTCCAAATACTGATGCTTATATTCAGAAACCGCATTGGCGATATGGCTGACCACGTCTCGGATACGCTGGGCATAGGGCTTACCCAATGCCATGCGATCCTGAGCGCGACGCATTTTACTCGCCGCAACCATTTCCATGGCGCTAGTGATTTTCTGCGTACTGCCAATACTAGCAATTTTGGTTTTGACTTCTTTTCCGATTGCCATGCTTTATGCCTGTCCGATTACTCTGACTTACCAGGTTTGGGTTGCAACAAACTTATCCAGAGCAGCTTTAAAACCAGCTCCGATATCGTCGTTGTAATCCCCTGACTGATTGATTTGCTCCATCAGGTCGCCGTGCTCAGCTTTCATAAAGGAGAGCAGGGCGCCTTCAAAATCACCAATCTTGTTAACTTCGACTGCCTGTAGGTAACCGTTGTCAGCGGCATAAACCATTACGCCCATTTCGGCGATGCTTTGAGGCGTATATTGCTTTTGCTTCATTAGCTCGGTTACGCGCTCACCATGGTCTAGCTGAGCTTTGGTTGCATCATCAAGGTCAGAGGCAAACTGAGAGAATGCCGCCAGTTCACGATACTGTGCCAGTGCGGTACGAATACCACCGGACAGTTTCTTAATGATTTTAGTCTGCGCTGCACCACCCACTCGAGAAACCGAGATACCGGCGTTCATTGCAGGACGAATACCAGAGTTAAACATATCAGCTTCTAGGAAGATCTGACCGTCTGTAATCGAAATCACGTTGGTTGGTACAAAGGCAGATACGTCACCCGCCTGAGTTTCAATCACTGGCAATGCAGTCAATGAACCTGTCTGGCCTTTAACCTCACCATTAGTGAACTTTTCTACATAATCGGCGTTAACACGCGCCGCGCGCTCCAATAGACGGGAGTGCAAATAGAAGACATCACCAGGGTAAGCTTCACGGCCCGGAGGGCGCTTCAATAGTAGTGAGATTTGACGGTAGGCCCAGGCCTGCTTGGTCAAATCATCATAGATGATAAGGGCATCTTGACCGCGGTCGCGATAGTACTCACCCATTGAACAACCAGCAAAAGGAGCCAGGAACTGCATGGCAGCTGGATCAGAAGCTGTGGCAGCAACAACAATGGTGTGTTCCATTGCGCCGTGCTCTTCCAGTTTGCGCACAACGGCAGCAACGGAGGCAGCTTTTTGACCAACGGCTACATAGATACATTTAATACCTGAGCCTTTCTGGTTGATGATAGCGTCAACCGCAATGGCTGACTTACCGATTTGACGGTCACCAATAATTAGTTCGCGCTGGCCACGGCCAATTGGCACCATGGTATCAACCGCTTTCAAACCAATTTGCACTGGCTGATCAACTGATTGACGCTCAATTACGCCAGGAGCAACCTTTTCAATGGCATCGGTGAGGGCGGCGTTAACCGGTCCCTTACCGTCAATAGGGTTACCCAGAGCGTCGACAACGCGACCTTCTAGCTCGGGACCTACTGGTACTTCCAATACACGTCCGGTGCATCGGGCTTTTTGTCCTTCGGCCAGTGCCTGGTAGTCACCCAGTACCACGGCGCCGACTGAGTCGCGCTCGAGGTTAAGTGCCATACCGTAAACACCGCCATCGAATTCGATCATTTCGCCGTACATCACGTCTGCTAGACCATGAATACGAATGATACCGTCCGATACGGAAACAATGGTGCCCTCATTTTGGGCTTCAGATGAAACATTAAGGTTGTCAATACGACTCTTAATAATTTCGCTGATTTCTGATGGATTCAGTTGCTGCATGCTTTGGCCTCAATCCTTAGGAATTTAGTGATTCGGCGAGTTTGGTCAAACGACCACGAATGGACCCGTCTATAACGGTATCCCCGGCGCGTATTACCGCACCACCCAGCAGGCTCTTGTCTAAACTAACCTGCATGTTAATTTTGCGTTCTAATTTTGCGCTCAGTGCATCGCTGAGACTTTGCTGTTGCTCAGCATCCATCTCATGCGCTGCAACCACGTCAACATCAACCGCTTTTTCACGGTTGGCTTTCATGGTTTCAAACTGATGGGAGATCTGCGGCAGTAACTGCAATCGGCGATTTTCCGACAGAATCTTAATAAAATTCTGCCCAGTCTCACCCAATTCATCACCACAGATATCAGTCACGGCCAACGCCTGCTGCGCTGCTGTTGAACTCGGCGAGCTCAAAAGCTTAACAACAGCCGGTTGCTGTGCAACAGCTCCCGCAAGGGATAGGCTCTTAGACCACCCCTGCAGGTCCCCGGCATCTGCAGCAAATTCAAACGCTGCTTTTGCGTAGGGCCGAGCTAATGTGCTCAATTCTGCCATGTTAAACCTCGGTTACAGCTGTGCTGCCAGTTTGTCTACTAGCGCGCGATTAGACTTCTCATCAATTGATGCTTCGAGCACTTTTTCCGCACCTGCAAGAGCCAGACCAGCCACATTGGCTCGCAACTCTTCTTTAGCACGGTTAATTTCCTGCTCGATATCTGCTTGAGCCGCAGCTTTCAGGCGATCGCCCTCAGCTGTAGCCTGCTGCTTCGCTTCATCAATGATTTGATTAGCTCGCTTATTAGCTTGATCGATAATGCCAGCCGCTTCCTGCTTGGCTTCTTTCATCTGGTCAGTCGCTTTGTTCTGAGCCAGTTCAAGATCACGCAGGGCACGGTCGGCCGCATCAAGACCATCAGCGATTTTTTTCTGGCGCTCTTCCATAGCCTCGATGATGACCGGCCACACAAACTTCATGCAAAACCACACAAAGAATGCAAAGGTCACCATCTGACCAAAAAGCGTTAAATTAATATTCACGCCATTACCTCATTAATAGATGAGTTAAAAATCATTTATGTTTGTTACGCGCCAACACTTGGAGCAACAACAAAGATCAGGTACATCGCGATACCAACACCAATAATTGGCACAGCATCGATCAGACCAGCAAGCAGGAACATTTTGCCCTGGAGCATAGGGCCCAGCTCTGGTTGACGAGCAGTTCCTTCAATAAGTTTTCCGCCCAGCAGACCCATACCAACAGCTGCCCCTAGTGCGCCCAATCCGAGCATAATTGCCGCAGCAATGATTACAAGTTCCATCGTAGACTCCCGATTTCAGTAGTTATAAATAAAAGTAAAATTAGTGGTCTTCGTGCGCCATGCTTAGATAGACGACAGTCAGAACCATGAAAATAAATGCTTGCAGGGTGATAACCAGAATATGGAATACCGCCCAACCCCATTGCATTAACCCACCACCCAAGGCTGTCAGACCACCGCCAATAGCCATAAAGACCATACACAGAAGGACTGTTTTACCCGTGGAGATTTTTCCTTTGAGGTTAAGGCCGCAAGTAGTGCAAACCAGAACAAAAACTGCCAGCCAAAATAGCGCACTGGTATGTTCCCCAAAGATTTGTGCATGCAGACCGCCACCGATTAGCCCAGCGCCTGCACCTGCCGCAAACATGGTTGCAATCAGGATAAATATCATTTCACCAGCATACATGTTGCCGAATAACCGCAGACCGAGCGAGAACGGCTTGGCCAAAAGGCCAACAGTTTCCATAAACAGGTTAATCGGAATAAACGCCCAGTGATTAAAAGGATGCATGGTTAGCTCACTGATAAAACCAGTACCCTTAATTTTAATGGAGTAGTACAGCATGAGGATAAATACACCCAATGCCATTCCCAGCGTGATGTTAGGATCAGTTGAAGGAACAATTTTCTGGTAGGAGACGCCAACCAGCATTAACAGCTCGGGCACCAGGTCGACAGGGAGAAGATCCATCAAGTTCATCAAAAAGATCCACACAAAAATGGTTAGCGCCAATGGCGCAACCATTTTGTTATGACCATGGAAACTGTCTTTTACAGCACCATCAATAAACTCAATAATAAGCTCAACAAAGTTTAATAGCCCGGTGGGGACGCCAGTGGTTGCTCTAACCGCTGCAGCTCGAAACAGCCAGCAAAACAATAACCCCAAACCAATAGACCAGCCCATGGAATCCACATGAATTGCCATAAAGCCCATTTCAGCTGCTTCCTGGGCGCCATTAGCGAACCCCCAACCGTTCTCTGGGTGGTTTCCATAGACCAGATTGGTTAGATGGTGCTGAATATAGTCTGTAGTGCTTGCGGGATTGTCGCCTGCCATGTATTTCAACTCTTGTTAAATCTTTGCTTAAAATTTGGACTAACTAAACTCTAGCAGCCCCAACCTCTAATTAGTAACTGCCGAAGCTGATCACTAATATTTCAAAATCTTTAAGGTAATCACCCACTGCACAGGGATCATTACGATAAACGCACCAAAAACGGCCAAATAATTTAACTGCGGCCATAACAGGAAGGTAGTAACGAATAATGCTGCCGTTAGCACAACCTTCCCAGACTCTCCCCAATACATAGCTCGCACTATCTTATCTATCTGCCGAGCTCCCGAGTACCTGAAGGCCTGCCGCGCAAACCATGCCTGGGGGCAGATTTGGATAAGACCCCCCACCAACAACGAGCTCGCCCAGGGACGATCCAGCACCATAACGAGGGCACAGCTAACTAGCAGGCCAATCAGCTGCAACAACGCAACCTTATATAGGGGCGGAGTAGAAATGGTAGACATATTGTGACCACCTTTTTCTGCTTGAGTCCGAATCCTCAACGAGGCGAATTGGAGCCGCCTCGAACGGATCGGCATTATAGGTATAGTGTTAGTGATATTCAACCAGCCTGATTAGGTATATTGCGGGAATCTACCAGCCTAATATTACAGTTAAACTAAGTTACTTTAAGTGGGCCAGAATACCTTCTAATTCATCCACACTATTATATTTAAAAATTAGCTTACCGGCGCCCTTAGCGCTGTGCTGAATACTGACAGCAGCGCCTAGTTTTTCCGACAACTCTTCTTGTAGGCGGGTAATATCTGGACTAGCGCTAGCAGAGGTTTGACCGGCCTGGTCAGGTCTCTGTAGCTTTTTAACCAATGCCTCCGTTTGACGAACCGTCATAGCATTGGCGGCAACTGAACGTGCCGCATTGATCTGCGCGTTACCCGCGAGCCCCAACAAGCACTTTGCATGGCCCAACTCTAATTCACCGCGCTCTAACTGCTGCTGCACCGATGGCTCTAATGTGGCAAGGCGCATAAGGTTAGTTACCGCGCTGCGGGATTTACCCACTGCATCTGCAACCTGTTGTTGAGTCAAATTAAACTCGTTCTGGAGGCGAATCATCGCCAGGCTTTCTTCCATGGGGTTGAGATCTTCGCGCTGAATATTCTCAATCAGCGCCATCGCGATGGTTGCCTCGTCCGAGACATCGCGGATAATCGCTGGAATGCTGTCTAGACCAGCTTGCTGGGCGGCACGCCAACGGCGCTCACCAGCGATAATTTCGTATTTTTCTTCTGCTACGGGACGCACGACTATGGGCTGCATAACACCCTGAGCTGCAATCGAGTCGGCAAGCTCCTGAATGGCTTCTGGATTTATATCCCGGCGAGGCTGATATTTACCACGCTGCAAAAACTCAACAGGTAGCTCTCGAAGCGTGCCGTCGGTAGCAAGCTTGGTGTTGTCACCGGACTGAACCGTTGGCTGTTCGGTTAATTGCTGGTTTTCATCAGAAAGACCCAGTAGTGCATCTAACCCTTTACCAAGACTCTGTCGTTTTGTAGCCATACTTTAACTTCCTGGTAGTTGTGTTTTTTGCGCCTGGGCCGCTTTTTCTTGACGGAGTATTTCGCCAGCCAGAGCCAGATAGGCAACCGACCCTTTAGAATTCCTATCATAGACCAATGCCGGCAAGCCGTGGCTTGGAGCCTCAGCAAGACGGACATTGCGAGGAATACTAACGCGATATACGCGATCGCCAAAATATTTTCTAAGCTGCGCCGAAACTGCGTTAGTGAGACTGCTGCGCGGGTCATACATGGTGCGTAGAATTCCCTCAATACGGAGCTTGGGGTTAATAAGCTTGGCAATTTGACGAATTGTATTATTGAGTGCCGACAAACCCTCTAGCGCGTAGTACTCGCACTGCATGGGAATAAGCACACCATCGCTGGCAACCAGTGAATTAACGGTCAGCATATTAAGGGAGGGTGGGCAGTCAATAATCACATAGTCATAGCTATCTTTTACGGGCTTTAAGGCATGGCGCAAGCGACTCTCGCGACCAATCTCTTGCATTAGCTCAACCTCTGCGGCGACTAGATCGCCATTGCAGGGCAATAGGTGATATTTACCCTGTTCAGAGACCACCACAACTTCCTCTATGGTGTTTTTTTCTGTTAACACATGATAAACACTGCGTTCGCACTCCGCTTTATTAATTCCAGAGCCCATGGTGGCGTTACCCTGGGGATCCATATCAATCAGCAAAACACGCTTTTTGTAGGCAGCAAGTGATGCTGCAAGGTTGACGCTGGTCGTGGTTTTACCCACTCCGCCTTTTTGATTTGCTATTGAGAGTATCCGGGCCAACGTACTTACCTTTAGGTTTCTAAAATTGGCGATTGAAGGTTTTTTATTATTTTTACCAAATGCCGTTCGCCATCGACACCGGGTACGTTCAATCTATACAACTCTAGGACCTTATAGGCTTTCTCTACCTGGCTCAACTCCGATTGGGGGTTTTTGCCTTTCATCGCCAAAAAACAGCCTGTATCTGAAACAAGGTGGCCGCAGTTATGAAGCATATCTGGAATAGAGCTGAAGGCGCGACTAAGTACAGTGTCAAATAACGCCTCAGGTTTAAACTGTTCAACCCTGGTATTGATCTCAGTGACATTGTCTAGCCCCAGATGGGCAACTACCTGAAACAAAAAGCGCGTTTTTTTGCCGTTGCTATCAAGCAGGGTAAATGACTTTTCAGGGTTCATAATCGCCAATGGAATGCCAGGCAATCCCGGCCCGGTGCCCACATCGATAATAGCCTTAGAGTCTTGGATATGGCTGAGTATTGCCAGACTGTCTAGCAGATGGAGGTCGATCATCTGCATGGGATCGCGAATAGCAGTCAGATTGTAGGCTTTATTCCAACGCTCCAGCATGTCCAAATAATCCAGCAGCTTATGAATTTGATCTACCTGACACTCAATGCCCAGCAGATCAACGCCGGATTGCAGTCTTGATTTCTTTGCAGGCTGTTGTCCCTTGCCGTAGGGGCTATCAGACTTAGGCTGCATGTTTTTTAAGGGACACCAAGAGAAGTGAAATAGCTGCTGGTGTGACACCGGGTACACGGGCAGCTCGCGCTAGGGTTTCAGGTTTGGCAGCACTTAACTTTTGTACGACCTCGTTAGAAAGCCCTTTGATATGCTGGTATTCAAAGCTTTCAGGTATAGGTGTGTTTTCATGGCGCTGCAGTCGATCCACCTCATCCTGTTGGCGATTTATATAACCGGAGTATTTGGCTTCAATTTCAACCTGCTCCGAGACTTTTTTATCAAGCGGTAAGCTCTCTGTTGAGTTTAGAGACCCAATAACTTCGTAGTTAAGCTCGGGACGCTTCAGTAGATCAAACAGATTATATTCATGGGATAATTTGTTCTCAATGTGGCTGGCAAGTTTCTCAGCCGCCACGGAACCTGGTTGAATCCAGGTGCTTTTAAGACGCTGAAGCTCCAGTTCTATAGCTTCCTGTTTCTCACTGAACTGTTGCCAACGGTCATCATCTACCAGCCCCAACGCTCTGCCTTTCTCTGTAAGCCTGAGGTCTGCATTGTCCTCTCGCAGCAGGAGGCGATATTCTGCACGGCTAGTAAACATGCGATAAGGTTCTGCCGTCCCCATACTGATAAGGTCATCCACCAATACACCGATATAGGCTTTGTCTCTTCCCGGACACCAGCTGTCTTTGTCCTGAACTTGAAGCGCCGCGTTGGTACCTGCCAACAACCCCTGGGCTGCAGCTTCTTCGTAACCTGTGGTGCCATTAATTTGCCCCGCAAAGAACAAGCCGTTGACAGATTTAGTTTCTAGGCTGTATTTAAGATCCTGTGGATTGAAGTAATCATACTCAATGGCGTAGCCAGGGCGGGTTATATGGGCGTTTTCAAAACCCACAATAGATCTCACAAGATTTAACTGCACATCAAAGGGGAGGCTGGTGGAGATTCCGTTGGGGTAAAGTTCATGGGTATCCAATCCCTCAGGCTCAACAAATATCTGGTGCTGATCTTTGTCAGCAAAGCGCACCACCTTATCTTCAATAGATGGGCAATATCTGGGGCCGACACCGTCGATTACCCCTGTGTACATGGGGGACCTGTCCATACCGCCGCGGATAATATCGTGAGTACTGCTGTTTGTGTAAGTTATCCAACAACAGGTTTGCTCAGGATGATCCTCCTGCTTACCAAGATAGGACATAACTGGCTCAGGCTTATCGCCCCACTGTTCCTGTAGATTGCTAAAATCAACTGTTCTGGCATCAATTCTAGGTGGTGTGCCAGTTTTTAGGCGCTCAACCCGGAAAGGGAGTTCGCGTAATTTTTTCGCCAGTTTTTCGGCGGGAGGATCACCGGCACGGCCTGCAGAATGATTCTCCAAACCGATATGTACCTTGCCCGCCAGAAAGGTTCCCGCAGTAACAACCACGGTTTTCGCCCTGAACTGCAAGCCTATCTGGGTCACGACTCCTGTCACCCGATCTCCATCCAAAAGAAGATCATCAACGGCCTGCTGAAAAATGGTGAGGTTCGGCTGATTCTCAAGAATGCCCCTGATCGCAGCTTTGTAGCGCACCCGATCGGCCTGCGCTCTTGTCGCTCTTACTGCTGGACCTTTTCGTGAATTAAGCACGCGAAACTGAATACCACCAAGATCAGTGGCCCTAGCCATGGCGCCGCCGAGCGCATCAACTTCTTTGACTAGGTGGCTTTTGCCGATGCCTCCTATCGCAGGGTTACAGGACATCTGACCCAGGGTTTCGATATTGTGCGTCAGCAGCAAAGTGCTACAACCCATGCGAGCAGAAGCCAGGCAAGCCTCTGTTCCAGCATGGCCACCACCAATTACGATAACGTCAAAAATATCAGGGTACTGCATAGCATTTAGTTACTAGGTATAAATCGGTCGCCCATTATACGGGTGTACGAGCAAATATTAAGTAGTTTTATCGAGCTGATTTTATGAGTGGCTAATCTCTCTATTGTTGTTTGTTATATAAGTAATATTATTTATTAAATATGTTATTTAGTTGTTTATTGTTGTTATTAGGGCTTCACTTTTTTGTGAGTAACTTTTAAAAACCCATTTTTTTCAATAGGTTATGGGTGTTTTTAGCCTGTACAACCTGGTGCAAAAACTTGATCAATGGTTGTGGGTACCTGTGTTTCAATATGTATTAAATTTTCTGGCAATTAATCTTTCTGGGATAACAGGCCATATTGGCTGAGTAACTTGCCGAATTATGCATAGGTTTTCTACAGGAAGTTTTTGTTAAGCTCAAAAACAACGCTATTATCTGAGTAAATTGGGGATAATCTGTGGTTTAGCTGTGGTGTTTTGAGTCTTGGCCCCAGCTTAACTAGGTTTTATTAGAATAAATGAATTTTAATCAATAAATCATTGATATAGCGGGGTAATTTCATTAGAATCGCCCGCCTTAAATTAGTACTGTAAAAATATTTGGATTTGACGCCATGAAAAGAACATTTCAACCCAGCAACTTAAAGCGCAAGCGCACTCACGGCTTTAGATCACGTATGGCCACTAAAGGCGGCCGCGCAGTATTAAACCGTCGTCGTGCCAAAGGCCGCAAGCGCCTGGCAGCATAAGGTTTGTGGGCCCAGTGCCCAGTTACGCCTTCAGTAAAAACCGACGCCTACTCAAAGCCTCCGAATTCCAGGAGGTTTTTGACAGTAATAGGATCAAAGTCGCGCATCCCAAACTTCTTATATTAGCCAAGCCGAGCGACTGTGCTCAGTCGAGACTGGGTTTGGTGATTGGCAAGAAAAATATCCCAACTGCTGTAGGTAGAAATCGTGTTAAGCGTGTTGTACGCGATACCTTTCGACAAATAGAGTTTCCCGCGCCCTTAGATATTATTTTTTTGGCCCGCAAAGATGCCGACAAACTAAGCCAAAAAGAGCTCAGCTTGTTGTTAGTGCAATCTTGGGGCAGACTACTGCAGCGCTGTCATACCTTGGAAGAAAACAATGCGTAGACTGGCTGTTGGGCTGATAAAGTTTTATCAGTACGCTATAAGCCCAATGATGGGTAATAACTGTAGGTTTCACCCAAGTTGTTCCTGTTATGCGGAAGAAGCATTTAATCGCTATGGTTTCCTTAAAGGGGGTTATCTTACTGCGCTAAGGCTTATAAAATGCCACCCTTTTCATCCTGGTGGATATGACCCTGTTGTTAAACAGGCTGAGGCAGAAAAACAAACCACCCGCAACAATAATCACACAGAGTAATAAATAGTATGGATTGGCAAAAAACACTGAACTTAGTCGCCATTGGCGTTGTTGCATGGTTGTTAATTATTCAATGGGATCAGTTTGATGGCGCTGATGCAGTCTTGGCATCGGCTTCGCAACCGCAGCAAACAATTCCTAATATCGCGGAATTACCTGCTGTTCAGGCTGAGGCTAACGTTGATGAATTACCCAAACTTGCTTCAGAAATGCCTGTTGCCTCAGTGGTAAGCGATGAGGTGGGTAATGGTCGTTTAGTTAAGGTTACTACTGATGTTTTTGAGGTAACCATAGATACATTGGGTGGAGATTTGGTTCAGGTGCGGCTGTTGCAGCATCTTACAGCGATGCCTGAGGATGGCGGGGTTCCCTTTGAGCTTTTAACCAGAAGCAATGTCAATCAATATATAGCGCAGAGTGGGCTCATCGGAAAAAATGGTACCGACACCGCAGAGGGTCGACCGGTGTTTGCTGTGGCCAGTAATAGCTACCAACTGGTAGATGGCGAAGATCAACTGAATGTTGATCTAACACTAAATCAAAACGGCGTAAAAATCGTAAAACGATTTCAGTTTAATAGCTCTGATTATACGATTGGCGTGCAATATCTAATTAATAATCTCAGCTACGAGCCCTGGCAGGCTACCTTTTATGGGCAGATTAAGAGAGATTCCCATGAGCCTTTGGTGGAGTCTAGTGGTGGTGTAGCCCCCTATCTGGGCGCAGCTCTTCGCGAAACAGAAAAGAACTATGCTAAATATGATTTTTCTGACATGGCAGATGAGTCAGTAAAGACCAGTATTCAGGGTGGCTGGGTGGCTATGGTCCAGCACTACTTTGTGAGCGCCTGGGTGCCGCCCCGCGAGGATAATAATTCGTTTAGCCTGCGCAAGCTATCTGGCCAAGATATTTTTCTTATGGGGTATACCGGTAGAAACCTTTCTATCCCCGCTGGCGGCTATGCTGAATATCAGGCGCAGTTTTATGTGGGTCCCAAAGATCAGGAGACCCTGAGTGCCCTAGCAGACTATCTTGATCTCACGGTGGATTATGGCTTCTTGTGGATGGTAGCCAAGCCTATTTTTGCTGCCATGAAATGGATCTATGGATTGGTAGGTAACTGGGGGTGGTCGATAATCCTACTCACAGTGGTCATAAAAATTCTGCTTTATCCCCTATCTGCCGCCAGCCTGAAGTCTATGGCTAAGATGCGCAACCTCCAGCCAGAGATGACTCGATTGAAAGAGCTCTACGGCGATGACCGTCAAAAGATGTCTCAAGAGTTAATGGGCCTTTATAAGAAAGAAAAAGTAAATCCGGCCGGTGGCTGCTTCCCCATGCTGCTGCAGATGCCCGTATTTCTTGCGCTCTACTGGGTGCTGCTTGAGTCAGTTGAGATTCGTCATATGCCCTGGATTTTCTGGATCGAGGATCTCTCTACTAAGGATCCGTACTTTATTCTGCCTCTGGTGATGGGCGCTAGCATGCTTTTGATGCAAAAAATGCAGCCAATGCCCACAGACCCTATGCAGGCTAAGGTGATGCAGCTAATGCCGGTTATGTTTACCTTCTTCTTTATGATCTTCCCGGCTGGATTGGTGCTGTATTGGACAGTTAACAACCTACTATCTATGCTTCAGCAGTGGTTTGTGAACAACCAGTTGAAGACAGCAAAAAAGAGGTAGGAAAAATTTAGAAGGCTCCTAAAGGGGCCTTTTTTCTCGGGCATACCCTATGGCACAGAATAACCAAGATATCAGCGGCCAAAGTCCCCTCCAAAACAGCAGAGACAGCATTGTAGCTGTTGCCACTGCGCCAGGCCGCGGTGGTGTGGGTATAGTGCGCCTATCTGGTGGTGAACCTGGAGTTTATATTGAAGGGTTACTTGGCGCTGGAAAAACCCTCAAGCCAAGGCTCGCAACCTACAGTAATTTCCTTGATGCAGATGGCGATATTATCGATCAGGGGGTCGCCATTGCTTTTCCGTCACCCCATTCATTTACCGGCGAGAATGTTATTGAGCTTCAGGGCCATGGTGGTGCCGTCGTCTTGGATAGGTTGGTGCAGCGCTGTATTGAGCTGGGCGCTAGGTTGGCTCGGCCTGGTGAGTTTAGTGAGCGAGCCTTTCTGAATGATAAAATGGATCTTGCCCAGGCTGAGGCGATTGCCGATCTAATTGATGCATCATCTAGTCAGGCTGCACGATCTGCAGTCCGCTCCATGCAGGGTGAGTTCTCATTGTTGGTCAATCAGTTAGTCGAAAACATGATTCAGTTAAGAATCTATGTGGAGGCAGCTATTGATTTTCCGGAAGAGGAAATTGACTTCCTTGCCGATACAAATTTGCGAACACGTCTGCATGGACTGCAGGCAGATCTTCGAGATATTTTACACAGAGCTCAGCAGGGTGCGCTGCTTCGTGAGGGTATGACACTGGTTTTGGCCGGTAAGCCAAATGCGGGTAAGTCGAGTCTGTTAAACGCGCTGGCCGGCAGCGACTCTGCCATTGTTACCCCTGTGGCTGGTACTACCAGAGATGTTTTGCGTGAAAGGATAAACCTTAATGGGTTACCACTTAATATTGTAGATACGGCGGGTTTACGAGATACCAATGATGAGATTGAAAGGGAAGGAGTACGCCGAGCCTGGAATGAAATTGAAAAAGCCGATCTAGTATTATTTGTTGCAGATATTACTGAAACGGACAATCCAGATCTGACCAGTATCTGGCCTGAGTATTTTCTGCGCTACCCCGATGCCGGTCGTGCAGTCACCCTGGTGTTAAATAAGATTGATCGCTGCGACCATGAGCCCGGACCTATAGTTGGGCGGGAAGCTACGTTTGCCTTATCAGTAAAAACTAAAAATGGTTTTCCTGAGTTAGTCAATTATCTGCAGAACATGGCTGGTTATCAGGGGCAGTCTGAGGGTCTTTTCTCGGCACGACGCCGTCATCTTGAGGCACTTACCAAGGCATTAGATTTGGTTAGAACCGGAGTTGAGCAGCTTGAAACTGCCGGGGCCGGCGAGTTGCTGGCTGAGGACCTGCGACAAGCCCAGCACCATCTCTCTGAAATCACTGGCCAGTTTACTTCTGACGACCTGCTAGGGCGCATCTTTTCTTCCTTCTGTATTGGAAAGTGACCAACAATTTACCACCGGTCACGTTCCGAAATAAAAATTATAATGGGGGCCTAAAAAACCCCCCTTTCAAGCATTTAAACACTGGTTCTACACTGTATACACACAGGTTATCCACAGATATTGGTTATATTTTAGCCAGTTTATTTTTTCACTCTGTTGATAAAAAAAACATTGTGTTTATTTAAGTCGCTGATAAACATCGTTTTTTTAAAAATACTAAAAAAAGGCATGTTTTTTGTGGTGTGGATAATTCCGAATAGAGGGTATAGACTCTTGCCAGCTTAGTAAAAAAATTATAACAATACGAAAAATGGTTTTTCAGGTTGAAAATGATGGTTTCAATCCGCTCTGGTGGCTGGTTCGCGCTTCATTTCCTCTGGCTAATCTCAAAGGTGGTTAAGGGTTTTAATAATGGGGATAGATGTGCCTGAATCGGTATGGTCTCAGTGTCAGAGTCAGCTGCGTAATGAGCTGCCTGAACAGCAATACAACACCTGGATACGTCCGCTGACTGTTAGAGCGGCGGACGACCTTAATGGTGGTGAGGTTGCGGTTCAGCTAATGGCTCCAAATCGCTTTATCGAAGACTGGGTAAAGAACAAATTTTTCTCTCGTATCCAAGAGTTGTTTGCTCAGTTGGGTGGTCACCCAATCTCTTTGGGTGTTTCAGCGAAATCTCCTGCTCCGGCGCGCTTTCAAGGAGAAGCAAAAACTAACCAGTTTGAACCTCTGCCGGAAGCGTTGGCTGAAAGTCTAGGGGAAAACGGGTTTGTTGGGGATTCACGCATTATTGTTGATGCCCCCGCCATTATTAAGTCGGCAGCTGAAAGTAGCCTAAAAACTAATCTAAACAATAACTTTACCTTTGACAGCTTTGTGGAAGGTAAGTCCAATCAGTTGGCGTTTGCTGCGGCTCAGCAGGTAGCTGAAAACCCTGGTGGCTCCTACAATCCTTTGTTTATCTATGGTGGCGTTGGGTTGGGTAAGACACACCTAATGCATGCGGTGGGCAATGCGCTCAAGGCAAAGAAACCCGATGCAAAGATTGTTTACCTGCATTCTGAGCGCTTTGTAGCCGATATGGTCAAGGCTCTCCAGCTTAAGGCAATCGATGAGTTTAAGCGCTTTTATCGCTCTGTAGACGCCCTGCTTATTGATGATATTCAGTTTTTTGCCGGCAAGGAGAGATCTCAGGAGGAGTTTTTCCATACCTATAACGCTCTCCTTGAGGGCGGCCAGCAGATGATTCTCACCTGCGATCGTTATCCTAAGGAAATTGATGGTGTTGAAGAGCGTTTAAAGTCCAGGTTTGGTTGGGGTCTAACCGTTGCAGTTGAGCCGCCAGAGCTGGAGACTCGAGCCGCGATTTTGATGAATAAGGCTGAGCAGGTGGGCATGGCGCTCTCTAAGGATGCCGCGTTCTTTATAGCTCAGCGCATCCGCTCCAATGTTCGTGAGCTAGAAGGGGCTTTAAAGCGGGTTATGGCCCATGCTCAGTTTACTGGCCGAGCAATTGATATAGATTTAATTAGAGAATCCCTGAAAGACTTATTGGCACTGCAGGATAAGCTAGTTACCATAGACAATATCCAGAGGGTGGTTGCAGACTACTATAAATTAAAGATGTCGGACCTGCTGTCTAAGCGCCGCAGTCGATCTGTTGCGCGGCCAAGGCAGGTCGCTATGTCTATTGCTAAAGAGCTGACAAACCACAGTCTGCCGGAGATTGGAGAATCATTTGGTGGTAGAGACCACACCACGGTTCTCCATGCATGCCGGAAGGTTAAGGAGCTTGAGAGTATCGATAGGGAAGTGCAGCGCGACCTTAAAAACCTATATAGAACGCTGTCTACCTGATTGCGTTTAACGAATTTAAAAGTGTTGGAGAATACAAGTTACCATGAAATTCAGCCTTTCCCGTGAAGCATTATTAAACCCCTTGCAGTTAGTGGTTGGCGTTGTAGAGCGCCGCCAGACTCTGCCTATTCTGTCCAACGTGTTGCTGAGCCTGCAGGGCGATAGGCTCTCACTAACTGGTACGGATCTCGAAGTAGAGATTGTTGGTTCGACCCAGGTTTCGTCTGCTGACGAGGGTGGAGAGGTGACAGTGTCTGCCCGTAAGTTCTTGGATATTTGCCGCTCGTTACCTGAGGGTGCGCAGGTGGATTTTTCTAGTAGTGACGGCAAGGCACAATTAAAAAGCGGCCGAAGTAAGTTCACCTTAGCCACACTACCTGCTAATGAGTTTCCCTCTGTGGATGAGGGGGAGAGAAACATTGAGTTTATTGTTCAGGCTAGCGTTCTCAAAGGGCTTATCGAGGCAACATCCTTCGCCATGGCTCAGCAGGATGTGAGGTACTACTTAAATGGGATGCTCTGGGAGCTGTCGACCAATAAACTAAGGGCTGTTGCCACTGATGGGCACCGCATGGCTCTGTGTGATGCGGCCTGTGAGGTTAGTGTTGAGAGCTCGATGGCCGCGATACTGCCTCGCAAAGGCATTATGGAGTTGTCACGACTGCTGGGTGATGAGGACGTCACGGTGACTATGGGCTCCAACCATATACGGATCACAGGGGCAGACTATTGCTTTACCTCTAAGCTTGTTGATGGCGCCTATCCGGATTACGACCGCGTATTGCCTAAGGGTGGCGATAAGCTGGTGGTTGGTGATCGTGCTGAGCTCAAGCAAGCCTTTAGCCGTACTGCGATTCTGTCCAATGAAAAGTATCGCGGCGTTCGTATCTTGCTGTCCAATGGTGTTATTAAGATGGTGGCTAATAATCCGGAGCAAGAAGAGGCGGAGGAAGAGGTTACTGTGAACTATGCCGGGGACGATCTGGAGATAGGCTTTAATGTAAGCTATCTGCTGGACGTTTTGAATGTTCTCAAGGGCGCCGAGGTTCGTCTTACCCTGTCTGATTCAAATAGTAGTGCTTTGGTAGAAGATGCAGCAGATGGCTCTGCTGTCTATGTTGTTATGCCAATGCGGCTTTAGGGTCTAAGCCGCCTATCACCTGATAAGTATTTACTTATATGCACCTTTCTCGACTGGATATTCTTGAGGTAAGAAACCTGAAGAATATCCAGATCTCCTGCCACCCAAATGCCAATGTGATCTATGGCGGCAACGGCTCAGGAAAAACTAGCCTTCTAGAAGCTATTTATCTACTCGGTCGCGGTCGCTCTTTCAAACATCGCGACTTGCGGGTGGTGATTAATCATCAGGCTGAGGAGCTTGTGGTGTCCGCTCGCATAGAGCGCACCAATCCACTAGGTGGCTACCAATTAGGTATTAAACGAACTGCGCAGGGCCGTTTTGAGGCGCGACTCGACGGACGCTCGTTGCAGTCCGCCGTGCAGCTGGTTGGGGAGCTACCATTACAGCTAATTGATGCCCATAGTTTTACGTTATTAGAGGGGGGTCCCTTACAGAGGCGGCAGTTTTTGGATTGGGGAGTGTTCCATGTGGAACATGGATACACAAGCCTTTGGCGTCGCTTTCAAAAAGCATTAAAACAGCGGAATCAACTACTTCGGCATGGTAGAATGGACGAAGATTCTTTGCGCGCCTGGACGGCGGAATTGATCCCGTTAAGTGAGCAGGTTACGGTTTTTCGCCGGCAGTACCTCAAGGAACTCGTTGAGATTGTGCGAGAGGTGGCAAAGGCGTTTGATGGTTTAGGTCTTCTAGAGCTTGAGTACTATCAGGGGTGGGCTGATGATCGCAGTCTGGCTGAGGTATTTGAATCGGATCGATCGAGAGATATAACCACGGGTACCACCAATAGGGGTGCTCATAAGGCAGATATTAGAATAAAGGTTGATGGTACGGTCGCCGCAGATTGTTTATCTCGAGGCCAAACTAAGCTGTTGGTTTATGCGCTTAAACTTGCGCAAGCGACCCATTATCAGCAAAAGGCTGGCCAGTCCTGTTTGTTTCTGTTGGATGATTTACCAGCAGAGCTGGATTATGAGCATAGGGCGCAGGTTGTGGCCTGTTTGAATAGCCTGGGTTGCCAGTATTTTATGACGGGTGTGGACCGCAAAGATTTTGAGCTGTTGGTAGAGGGAATGGCACACCAAATGTTCCACATGGAACATGGTGTAGCTTCAGATGGTTGAATAACGGGAAATTAAAAAGCTATGAGTGAAGAAGCGAATTATGACTCTTCGAGTATTAAGGTGCTTAAAGGACTGGATGCAGTTCGTAAGCGCCCAGGTATGTATATCGGCGACACAGACGATGGCACTGGTCTGCACCATATGGTTTTTGAGGTGGTCGATAACTCTATCGATGAGGCGCTCGCGGGGCATTGCTCTGAAATCCGTATAACTATTCATCCCAATGAAGCCATTACTGTGTCGGATAATGGCCGAGGTATTCCTACTGAGATGCATGATGAGGGTGTATCTGCGGCCGAAGTTATTATGACGGTGCTCCATGCTGGGGGTAAGTTTGACGATAATAGCTACAAGGTATCCGGCGGGCTGCACGGCGTGGGCGTTTCAGTAGTTAACGCTCTCTCAAAGAAAATGCGCTTAACCATCCGTCGTGGTGGTAAGGTCCATGAGCAAACCTATGCCCATGGCGTGCCTCAGGGTCCATTGGAGATCGTCGGTGATACCCAAGAAACCGGTACGGAGGTCTATTTTGAGCCATCTGAAGAAACCTTTACCAATATTCAGTTTCATTTTGATCAGCTAGCCAAGCGTCTAAGGGAGCTTTCCTTCCTAAACTCTGGCGTTCGCGTGGTTCTGCATGACGAGCGTACGGCTAAAGAAGAAACCTACGCGTATGATGGCGGGCTCAGTGCGTTTGTAGATTTTCTCAATACCAACAAAAGTACTATCAATAAGATTATGCATTTCACTGCTGAGCGCGAGGACGGCATTAGCGTAGAGGTTGCATTGCAGTGGAACGACGGCTTTCAGGAAAATATTCTCTGCTACACCAATAATATCCCTCAGCGTGATGGAGGTACCCACTTGGCGGGTTTCCGCTCTGCGCTAACCAGAGGTCTTAATAGCTACATAGAGAAAGAGGGTATAAACGGCAAAAGCAAGGTAAATACCACCGGAGATGATGCTCGAGAGGGCTTAACTGGCATCGTCTCTGTTAAAGTTCCAGACCCTAAATTTTCTTCTCAGACCAAAGATAAGCTGGTCAGCTCTGAAGTTAAGACTGCTGTTGAGCAGGAGATGGGCGAAAAATTTAGTGATTATCTGATGGAGTTCCCCCAGGAATCGCGCGCCATTGTTAATAAAATGATCGACGCAGCCCGTGCTCGTGAGGCCGCCCGCAAAGCGCGCGAAATGACGAGGCGAAAAGGGGCTCTAGACATAGCTGGCCTGCCCGGTAAGCTGGCTGATTGCCAAGAGAAAGACCCTGCGTTATCGGAATTGTATCTGGTGGAGGGCGACTCAGCTGGTGGATCGGCCAAGCAGGGGCGTGCTCGCAAAACCCAGGCGATACTGCCCCTCAAGGGCAAGATTCTCAATGTCGAGAAGGCGCGTTTTGACAAAATGCTTTCTAGCGCAGAGGTTGGAACACTAATCACGGCACTTGGTTGCGGCATAGGTACTGAAGAGTTTGATTTAGCAAAGCTGCGCTACCACACCATAGTAATTATGACGGACGCCGATGTGGATGGCTCTCATATTCGTACTCTGCTATTGACCTTTTTCTTCCGCCAAATGCGGGAGTTGGTTGAGAATGGGCATATATACATTGCCCAGCCGCCTCTCTATAAAGTCAGCAAGGGCAAATCTGAGCAATATGTGAAGGATGATGCGGCCCTGCTGGTCTATTTGACACAAAAAGCCCTTGAAGAAGCTAGCCTATATGTTAACCCTACTGCGCCAGCAATTAAGGGGCCTGCTCTCGAAACCCTGGTGGCTCAATTTAGGCGTGTTGGAGATTTAATCAACCGTATGTCACTGGTGTACCCTACCGAGGTGCTAGAAGCGCTTGTGTACACCTCCGGCTTAAGCGGCGATCTGCTGCAAAAAAGCGGCGATCTTGAGGCCTGGTGTAGCGAACTCCAGACTAAGCTTATGGAGTCCGATAGTGGAACCCATAGGTATCAGGTCACCGTTAAAGAGGATA
Source organism: uncultured Porticoccaceae bacterium (assembly GCA_965656965.1). Lineage (GTDB taxonomy): Bacteria > Pseudomonadota > Gammaproteobacteria > Pseudomonadales > Porticoccaceae > HTCC2207. Next base: position 121,496 of record CBFHMK010000001.1, on the reverse strand, counting down.
AAGAGCGTAATGTCTTTTTACCAAATATTGAAATTACTGCCCATGGCGTGCCTCATTATCATCTTCTGGGTCGTGATTTCTTTGCTTCCAGTGAGTATGCGGCCATGGTTGATCTCGGCAAAACTCTACAGGGTCTGATTGAAGAGGGCGCCTATGTTCAGCGAGGGGAGCGCAAACAGTCAGTAACCGACTTCAAGGAAGCGTTAGATTGGCTGATGGCTGAATCTCGCCGCGGTATCAATACTCAGCGCTATAAAGGGTTGGGAGAAATGAATCCAGAGCAGCTCTGGGAAACTACCATGGACCCTGAGACCAGGCGCATGTTGATCGTTACTATTGAGGATGCCATAGCGGCAGATCAAATGTTTACAACGCTTATGGGAGACCATGTAGAGCCGCGTCGTGACTTTATTGAGACCAACGCCCTGTCAGTCGTAAATTTAGACGTCTAAAATACGCGAAATCTATTAGAGCTCATTGATCAATAGGTTTCCATATGTCTCTATCAGATGATCGCCGCCCGAGATTTTGGCGGCGATTTTCTTTTAGGGGTTCAAATCGCACTTCTTCCCTTCGATCTACTAGAACTCGGCGGTTCTTCTTGCGCTTTTCTATAGGCGCAGGGCGTTGATGGGGATTTTTTGCAGCCATTTCTCTATATCCTATCATTGATAGCTATTACAGACTCTTCCTGTTCGCGATACAGGGTTGAATTGTATAGATATTGAAAACTTGGCTTTGTGACGGGGTTTGCAGTTAGAGTGCGCCTTGAATCCAGTCTCGCGCCTGGTCAGTCAACTGGCGAGGATCTCCAGTTTGACTATCTATAGCGGGACCGATTTGCATAAGAATGGTGCCGGGTCTTTTGATGAAACTATCTGGGGCCCAGTGCTCACCGGCATTGTGAGCCACAGGCAAAATCGCAACGCCAGCCTTTTTGGCCAGCGCAGCGCCGCTGGTTTTGAAAGGTCCCAGCTGCTCTGGAGTTACCCTGGTACCCTCTGGGTAAATAATGATTCTGTTACCCCCAGCGATGCGCCGCATACCCTGCTTTAAGACATATCTGATCGCTTTAGCAGGCTGTGAGCGCTTAATAGCAATGGGCTGCATTAATGCCAGGCCCCAGCCGAACAAAGGTACCCACATTAGGCTATGTTTGAGAATGACACTGGCTGGTTGAAAGTACCATTGAAGATAAAAGGTCTCCCAGGTGCTCTGATGATTACTCAAAATAACACAGGGCCCCTCAGGAATATTCTCGGTGCCGCTGACCGTGATTTTTATGTTGCAGCTAAAAGCTAACCAAACCATTACAAGATGGTTGCCAAAGGTCGCAATACGCTGGCGCGGACGAAAGGGTACAAAAAACAGCAGGCAGGCTAAGGTGCTCATCACCGCCACTATTGCCACAAAGCCAGAGTAAAAGATTAGTGATCTGAAAGCCCAGTAGGCTTGTTTAACTAACCCCATTTAAAAGCCCTAGTTATTTTGCCGGAGCCAACTGTGAAATATCAGCTACGTTGACAAACAGACTGCGCAGTCTGTGCAGTAATGCCAGACGATTCTCACGCAGTGCGCTGTCATCAGTCATCACCATAACATCCTCAAAAAATCTATCCACAGTCTCGCGCAGCATGGCTAATTGACTGAGTACAGCATTGTAGTCTCGTTGTTCAACCATGGGTGCCACCACCCTGGCTAACGAGTCTATCTCTCGATATAGACTCTGTTCTGCCGCTTCTTGCAGCAATTCTGGATTAACAGCAGCTGGGGTATTATCGCCTAGCTGCTTGGCTAGAATATTGGCGACGCGCTTATTCGCAGCAGCCAAGGCGGCGGCCTCTGGCAACAGTGAAAATCGATGCACGGCCTGGACTCTAGCATTAATATCCAGGGGATTAGAAAGTTCCAGTGAGGCCACAGCTAAAAACACCTCTGGGCGCACTCCTTCTTCCTTATACCAAGATTTAAAGCGCTCTATAATATAAGTAAGTACTAACTCACACAGCACATTATTGGGTAGCTTGGCATGGCTATTTCCTGCGAATGCTTCAGCAGCACTACCAATAGCGCTGCGAAGGTCCAGGTCTATTTTGCGCTCAATAATAATGCGCAATATCCCTAGACTGGCGCGACGCAGGGCAAAGGGGTCTCGCGACCCGGATGGTTGCTGGCCAATACTAAATATCCCAACCAAACTATCAAGGCGGTCTGCTAAGGCTAGAGTCGCACCCGTGGCTGTGCTTGGTACCATGTCTCCAGCAAAGCGAGGCAGATATTGCTCATATTGCGCTTCGGCAACCTCAGCATTTTCGCCATCGTTTAATGCGTAGTCACGGCCCATAGTTCCCTGGAGGTCGTCAAATTCTCCCACCATGTCGGTCACCAAATCTGACTTACTCAGCTGCGCTGCGCGACGCGCCAACGCGGCGTCGGCGCCAGTAGTCAGTGCCAACCTTTCTGCCAAATCAGCGACCCGTTCGGTCTTCTCAAATACCGAACCTAACTTAGCCTGAAAAACTACTTTTTTAAGTGCTTGGCGACGGCTCTCGAGCGAACTTTTTTTGTCGTTCTTATAAAAGAATGCCGCATCCGCCAAACGCGGACGTATCACTCTTTCATTGCCATCGATAATCTGTGCAGGGTCGGTGCTTTCGATATTGGCTACGGTAATAAATGCGGCCATCAGGTTATTGTCGCTATCTACCAGATGAAAGTATTTTTGATGCTCTTTCATAGATGAGACCAACGCCTGTGCCGGTACCGATAAAAAGTGCTCGTCAAAGCGACCCATCAGAGGTACAGGCCATTCATTGAGTGCACTAACTTCGTCGAGAAGATCTTCGTCGATGATAGCCGTCCCCTGAATGCCTTTTGCCAGTTTAGTGACCCCTGCGCGAATAATATCTCGGCGTTTGGCAAAATCTGCAATTACATAGGCGTCGTGCAACTGATCGGCATAGGTTGCTGGAGCTTCAATAAGAATATCCCCTTCACTATGGAATCGATGGCCACGACTTACATTGCTGGCCTGAATACCCAGGATTTCCTCACCGCAGACCTGGCCATCAAATAACAGAACAGCCCATTGTACTGGGCGCACAAACTCTTCTTTGTTACTGCCCCAGCGCATACGCTTGGGGATAGGCAGCGCTGCCAGAGAGTTATTAATAACATCTGCCAACAGCTGGCGTGTTTTAACCCCAGTTTTAGTATGACGCACGCAGAGTTTGTCCTGTTGACCATCATTTTCGCAATGGGCCTTGAGGTCGGTCAGTGCAATATTATTTTTCTTAGCAAACGCTTCTGCTGCCCTTGTGGGCTGCCCTTCTGTGTCGAAGGCGACTTTGGCAGGCGGCCCCCAGGCAACAAGCTGGGCATCTGGCGCTTGGGTATCCAGGGCATTAATGACCACAGCCAATCTGCGCGGCGCAGCATAGGAGGTGACCTCCCCAAAAGACAGTTTTTCAGCCTTGAAGCCATCAACTATCCCAGAGGTAAAGGCTTTTGACAGTGCCAATAATGCTTTTGGCGGTAACTCTTCGGTGCCTAGTTCAACAAGAAAATCTGCGCTCATTATGATTCCCCTGACTGTTTGGCAATAACTTCTGCGGCAATGGTTTTGTCTGCTAGAGGGAAGCCGGCGGCCATACGAGAGTCGAAGTAACCCTGAGCGACGCCTCGAGCCAAGGTGCGGACACGAAGAATATAACGCTGACGCTCCGTTACAGAGATAGCTTTGCGCGCATCTAGTAGATTAAAGGTATGCGATGCCTTCATTACCATTTCATAGGCAGGCAACGGCAGTTTCTCTTCAATTAGCCGATTGGCATGTTTTTCATACTGATCAAAGGCGCCAAACAGAAAGTCAACGTCGGCATGTTCAAAGTTATAAGTAGACATCTCTCGCTCGTTTTGCAGAAATACATCACCATAACTCACATCGCCGTGAGGGCCATGAGCCCACACTAAATCATAGATACTATCTACGGACTGCAGGTACATAGCGATACGCTCTAGGCCATAGGTAATTTCGCCGGTGACGGGATAGCATTCAAGGCCACCCACCTGCTGGAAATAGGTGAACTGTGAGACCTCCATGCCATTTAGCCAAATTTCCCAGCCGAGCCCCCAGGCACCCAGAGTCGGTGACTCCCAGTTATCTTCTACAAAGCGTACATCATGAACCAGAGTGTCTATCCCTAGGTGGCGCAGAGACCCTAAATACAGCTCTTGAAAGTCAGCAGGTGACGGCTTCATCACCACCTGAAATTGATAATAATGTTGCAGGCGATTGGGGTTTTCCCCATAGCGGCCATCTGTGGGACGGCGAGAGGGCTGCACATAGGCACTGTTCCAAACCTCTGGGCCTATCGAGCGTAGGAAAGTCGCTGGGTGAAAGGTGCCAGCGCCTACTTCCATATCCAATGGCTGCATAATCACACAGCCTTTATCAGCCCAGTATTCTTGAAGTCTTGCTATAAGTTCCTGAAAAGTATCAGGAGGAGCGCACAGATTGCCCACGAATATCACCTACAAATATTTTATGCGAAATACAGAAGGCACAATTATAAACCCGCATTGCCAGAAAGATAGGGAAATACTTAGCTAAAGGCTGGATTTAATGGCCTAGAGACAATCAGTTATGGATATAATGCCCGTTGGATAACTATTGATTTAGCTTAGGGAGTAGTAAATGGTGCATATCAGACACGGAGAAAAAGTCCGCAAAGCAGTTTTTCCTGTTGCAGGCATGGGCACAAGGTTTTTGCCGGCAACCAAGGCCAGCCCAAAAGAAATGATGCCAGTCGTTGATAAACCGCTTATTCAATACGCGGTTGAAGAAGCGGTTGAAGCCGGCATTACCGAAATGATTTTTGTTACTGGCCGTACCAAACGTAGTATTGCGGATCATTTTGACAAAGCCTACGAGCTAGAGCACCAGTTGGAACAGCGTGGTAAAAAAGAGCTGCTGGCCATCGCGCAAAATGTCGTGCCCAAGGGCGTAAGCTGTACCTATATCCGCCAGAACGAAGCCTTGGGTTTAGGGCATGCCGTCTCGACGGCCGCGCATCTGGTTGGTGATGAGCCATTTGCAGTTATTCTTGCGGACGATCTGATCCATCACAAAAAGGGCGCTGTCAAACAGATGGTAGAGCTCTATGATTTTTACAAAAGTTCTGTGATTGCAGTTCAAAAAGTACCTGGCCCTGAAATTTCTTCCTACGGTGTGGTTAGCGGTACCAAGCAAAGTGATCGTGTCTACCTTCTAGATGAGATTGTGGAGAAGCCAGCCCTAGAAGATGCTCCTTCAGATATGGGTGTTACCGGGCGCTACGTTTTTACCCCACAACTGTTTGGCCATTTAGCGCGCCTTAAGCCAGGTGCCGGTGGAGAGTATCAGTTGACTGATGCCATACAGACCCTGCTTGCCGAAGAGCAGGTATTGGCCTACGAATACGAGGGTGTCCGCTACGACTGCGGTAGCAAGATGGGTCTACTGAAAGCCAATATTGAGCTGGGCCTTGAGCACGCTGAAATTGGTGAGGATTTGCGTGCCTATCTCAAAAACGAGTTACCTGGAAAGCTTTGAAAAATAGATTTATTTTATTACTACTAAGTTTGATTGCCCGGATACCATTGGCGGTGTCCAGGCGCCTTGGTAACGTTCTTGGTGTGATTTTGCGCTGTACCAATTCGCGCGCTTATCGTGTCACGCAGATCAATCTGGCACTCTGCTATCCCAATCTTAGCGCTAACGCAATTGACCGCCTTGCTAAACAGAGAATGTCCCAGCTTGGCCAGGCTTTCTTTGAAACCCCCAGGCTATGGCGCCGGCCTTCACAGTGGTTGTCGAGAAAAATCGTGAGTATTGAGGGTCAAGAGACCTTGCAGTCTGCACTGGACAATGAGCGTGGCACCATTTTACTGATACCCCATCAGGGCAACTGGGAAGTTCTGGGTCTCTGGGTGGCCAAGCAGACGATCATGACCTCGCTCTACGAACCGCCCAAAATGATTGAACTGGAGAACTGGGTTAAATCATCCAGGGAGCGGTCCGGTGCTACATTAGTACCCACTAATGTGCGCGGCGTAGCGGCGCTGCTTAAAGCTTTGCGCCGAGGGGAAACGACGGCAATTCTTCCCGACCAGCAACCCCCTCCCAGTAGCGGAGATTTCGCACCTATTTTTGGTGTGCCGGCCCAAACCATGACACTGGTGCATAACTTAATTCAAAAGTCTGGTAGCCAGGTGTTGTTCTGCGCCGCGCTTCGTGCTCCCGGTGGTTGGCAGTTGCACTTTGAGCCTGCTAGCGAGGCTATCTATAGCGCTGACCAACAAACTAGCCTGGATGCGCTTAATCGCGATGTTGAATCCATTGTCTCCTTGGCACCTAGCCAATACCAGTGGGAATACAAGCGATTTCGAGCCCGCCCCGACGGCTTTCCTGAAATTTACCCAAAAGGCAGTTGAGTCCCTTGCCAAGCGCCAGATTCTACAATTTTCGCCTACATCAAGAGCCCGCCTGGCGTCAGATTACCTCAGGGTCTGATCAGTCAGTGCCAAAACAGTGGCGAGATTGGCTGTTGGATACAGGCTCTCTTACTCAAAGGCTTATCCATGCCAGCGATGGCAAATTCGCAGTTCAGGTGCTGCGGCAGCAACTTGATACCCCCCGACTATCAGAGCGTCGCGTTCTGGGTCTAGCGGCGAGACGGGTAGCATTGATTCGTGAAGTAATTCTGTTAGGAGACGCCGTGCCCTGGGTTTATGCTAGAAGCGTTATCCCATTAAGCACATTGACCGGACGCCTGAGGCGGTTGCGCCATCTTGATAACAGACCTCTGGGAGCGCTGCTATTTGAAGACCCCAGTATGTGTCGGGAGCCGGTGGAAGTTGCGTGCCACACCCATGCTAACACTCAGTTGCCAAGCAGTTTAGGAGTGAGAGGATCACCACTGTGGGGGCGGCGCTCGGTATTTCGTTTAGACCAAAAACCTCTGTTAGTCAGCGAGGTATTCCTACCAGGATTTAAGCCGTACAATCAAAAGCTTTGTTTTGGATATCTGCCCAAGCCATGAGCACAGAAGCAATTAAACCTGCCAACCGATGGCTGCGGCTAATGCGCCTTGATCGGCCCATTGGCACCTACCTATTATTATGGCCGACTTACTGGGCTCTATGGTTCGCCGCCGAGGGGGTGCCCTCTGTTGCTAATCTGTTTATTTTCACCATGGGTGTGGTGGTGATGCGAGCCGCAGGCTGCGTCATCAATGACTACGCTGATCGCCATGTCGATGGTGCCGTTGAGAGAACCAAGCTGCGGCCATTACCCATGGGAGAAATAGAGGCTAAGCAGGCCCTAAGACTGTTTTTCACATTACTATTAATTGCGTTGGTTTTGGTTTTAATGACCAACGCCATGACTGTTGTGCTCTCTATCGGTGGCTTATTACTGGCGGCCACCTATCCATTTCTCAAGCGTTTTACTCATTTACCCCAGCTAGGCTTGGGTGCCGCCTGGGCCTGGGCCGTGCCCATGGCTTTTGCGGCAGAACAGCAGGCCCTGCCAGCCGCACTTTGGTTGGTCTTTGGAGCGGTGATTTTGTGGACAGTGGCCTTTGATACCTATTATGCGATGGTTGATCGAGAGGACGATTTACAAATTGGCATCAAGTCTACGGCAATTTTATTCGGTCAATATGATCTCAGGGTTATCGCTCTATTGCAGCTAACAACATTGCTACTGTTATGGTTTGCGGGCGTCCTGTTTGGTCGCGGATGGTTTTATATGCTCGGGTTAGGTGCGGCAGCGCTCTATTTTGTCGGACAACATCTGCAGGCCAGAAGTCGAGAACGCGACGGTTGCTTTAAAGCCTTTCTAAATAACCATCGCGTTGGCATGGTGATCTTTATTGGTCTGGCTCTGGATTATCAGTTGAGCGCTGAGCCGGTTTCACTTCTCAGTTTTTTGCCAGACTAGTAGGCGATTATTTGCGGGCATAGCATAGTCATCCAGCAAAAGTAGCCCAGCGTCCCGGGCCAGTCGATTGAGGTCGTGGAAATCCCGAATACCCTGATGGGCTGCGCGCTGACGCAGTTGACGATCAAACTGTATATTGCTCTGAGGTTCGATAACCCCCTGATAGGCCATTGGGCCATAGAGGCAAAACAGCCCTCGATATGGCAGCTGCTGGCCTAGTTTTTCAAATAGGTTAACCACTGCCTCCCAGGGCATTATATGCGCAGTGTTAGCTGAATAGACCGCGTCAAAGTAGCCCTCTGGCCAGTTCGTTGTCATCAAATCCAATTCAATCGGCGGCATCAGATTCTGCGCTGGAGAGGCTTCAAGCCAATGGTTAATGCCAGCATGGTTTTGCCTTAGGTCACTGGTTTGCCACTTGATATGGGGCAGATGTCTGGCAAACCAGACCGCATGCTGTCCAGTACCACTGCCAATTTCCAGAATGGATTTTGTCTCTGCAAGCAGCGGCTGGAGCCGCGCCAGAATCGGCGCGCGATTATTTTCACAGGCCTGAGAAAAAGGCATATTCATGAAGCGCTACTACCTGCTATTGCTCTCGGGTAAACACCCATTTGTCGCCTTCGCTCATGGCAGAGTTAAAGCGGTAACCATCGACATCAAAACCTTTAATGTCCTCAACGTTGGTGACCTTGTTCTTGATTATATAGGCGCTCATTAGGCCCCGAGCTTTTTTCGCAAAAAAGCTGATAATTTTGAATTTATCCGTCTTTTTATCCATAAACACCGGGGTCACAATACGACCCTTAATATCTTTTTGCTTGACCGATTTAAAGTACTCATTGGAAGCAAGGTTCAGTAGCACAGCATTAGGCGCCGAGGCCAAAAGGCTGTTAATCTGATTAGTAATGATGTCACCCCAAAATTGATACAGATCAGCGCCGCGGTCGTTGCCAAATTTCGTCCCCATTTCCAAGCGATAGGGCTGCATAAGATCCAATGGACGCAGCAGGCCATAGAGACCCGACAGTATGCGTAGATTATCCTGCGCCCAGATCAATTCACTGTCCGTCATACTGTCCGCAGCCAGACCCTGATAGACGTCACCCTTAAATGCCAGAACCGCAGGCCTTGCATTCTCTGCCGTAAATGGCGTGCCCCATTCCTGAAAGCGCTCATAATTTAGTGCGCCCAGCTTGTCACTCAGCCCCATAAGGGCACTAACACCCTGGGGGCTGAGGGTTTTTAACCCAGACAACAGCTCCTCAGAATGCTCCAGAAGCTCAGGCTGAGTATGGGATACGGTAGCGACTGGGCTGCTATAGTCGAGTTTTTTAGCGGGAGAAATAATTGTTAACATCATTTAAATTCGCCGTTTTATGGAAATCCAGTGCATTTAGTGCTGTCATTATAGCAACCTATGGTGGTCGCTGAGAATCAGGGAGTAATTAAATGAAGCCTAGAATACCAAGCTATTACGCAGCAGCTTTAGTAGCGGTTCTGTCCCTTGTCGGTTGCACGATCAACCCGGTGACCGGCAAAAATGAGCTGTCATTAATATCGCCCCAGCAAGAAATTACCCTGGGCGAAAAAAACTACCAGCCTTCGCGCCAAGCGCAGGGCGGAGACTATTATCTGGATCCTGAACTACAGCGCTATGTGGCCAGAGTAGGCAACAGGCTGGCAGCGGTCAGTGACAAGCCAGAGCTACCGTACAGCTTTGTGGTGCTCAATAACTCAGTACCCAATGCCTGGGCATTGCCCGGCGGTAAAATAGCGATTAATCGCGGGCTGCTAAACTATTTAGAGGACGAGTCGCAGTTGGCCGCCGTACTAGCCCATGAAATAGTTCACGCTGCAGCCCGTCACGGCGCCTCCCAAATGAGCCGAGGCAGGCTAGCCAGTCTTGGTCTGCTTGCGGTAGGTGTTGGTACTCAGAGCCAAGAGGGCGCCAAGCTCTATGGCTTGGCATCAGAGTTAGGAGCGGCCGCATGGATGGCTAAATATGGCCGTGATGATGAGCTTGAGTCTGACTACTATGGCATGCTCTATATGTCCCGTGCCGGCTACGAGCCCAAGGGCGCCGTCGAGCTGCAACGCACCTTTGTCAAACTTAGTGAGGGTAAGCAGTCCAGTTTTTTAACTGGTCTATTTGCCAGCCACCCGCCCTCAGCCCGTCGTGTAGAGGCTAATCTGGTTAGAGCGAAAACACTGCCTAGTGGCCAGCGTCATATACAGCGTTATCAAGCCGCCATAGCTCAGCTTAAAAAAGACGCACCTGCTTATAAAGCTGCTCAGGAAGCTACCGCAGCCCTTAATAAAAATCAGGGGAAACAGGCAATAGCGCTGTTGGACAAAGCCATTGCACTGCAGCCGCAGGAGGGGTCTTTTTGGGAGTTGCGGGGCCATGGTTGGAAGATGCAAGATAATTTCAGCAATGCAGATAAAGCATTCACCACAGCCATTGCCAAGAACCCCGATTACTTTAGCCCCTATCTGGCCAGGGGCTTACTGCGTCATGAGCTAGGACAAAAAAGCCAGGGTTTGGCAGATATAAGGCGCAGCTACGAAATACTACCAACCCCAGAGGCTAGTTACTATCTGGGTGATGCAGCCATGACCGAGCAGCAATATGCTCAGGCCGCAGCCTATTTTAAGCAGGCGGCTGCAGCCGGTGGCGATTTAACTCAGCGCGCGCAGCAAGGCCTAACATCGGCTCAGCTACAATTGCAGCCTGAATTATTTTTAAGCGCCAAGCTCAGTCTGTCAGATCAGGGTTATCTATTAATCAGCACCTTTAATAGCAGCCCAGCCGACATGACCAATATCCAGTTACGCCTATCTGCGGCGGGGCAGGCAAAATTATTTAAGTTGGAACAACTGTTGCCAGCAGGTAGGTCAATAACCATCAATACAGGGGTTGGACCCATCGTAAGCGCCACAACTAATTACCGGGTTAATGTGCTGTCAGCAACAGTGACCCAGTTATAGCGAGCTAGGTGTGAACTAATATCGGCATTGGCTCCAGGCGCCACGATTTCATTAGCAATAAAAGTAACAAGGCTAATAAGTTATCTAGCTACTCAGGGCAGTCAATATAGTTTGTAGCCAGACATTGCGCGATCATGGCCTCAACGGCATCCAGCTCAGCGTCACTCATTTGCATCGCAGCAACCGAGGTGATGGCAGCTACTCCAGACATACCATTGTGGCCTGCAACACCAGCCCATACCATTGCCTTGATGGGTTCTGAATCTCCACCGTCCCCAGATTGAAGCATATAGGCATACATAAACTGAGCATTCGCATAGCCCAGTTGCGCAGATTTATAAAACCAGGACCGTGCGGCACCTTGGTTGATGTCGCGTCCTTTACCCTGATACTCGCTAAGGCCCAACATATATTGAGCCTCTGGCACGCCCTGAGAGGCGGCCAATTTAAACCAGGCAAAAGCCTCCGCATAGTCTCTAATCACACCGGCTCCGTGGTAGTAAATCATGCCAGCATTGTGCTGGGCCTTTGCCAGACCCTGATCTCCCGCTTTTATATACCAGCTGAGAGCCTTTGGATAACTTTGAGAAACGCCAAGACCCTTCTCATAGAAATGGCCAACATTATTTTGAGCCCTGGCCATCCCGGATTCAGCCAGCGGCAGCAGGGCACGCAAAGCAGTTTCGTAATGCCCTCGATGCAAAGCGGCTATGCCGGCTTCAAAGACATCCGCCAAGACTGTTCCAGATACCAACCAGCAACAAAGAAAGGTACTTTGCAGGTAATTTTTCACGGGCTTCACCTTTATTATTATTGTGAAAATGACTTCACTCTGGATTGCGAGCTTGCCGCTGTAAGGCAATGATGGCCTGAAATAATGCCCCCTCAGTCAGGCTCCCACACAGCTTGCCCGTTGCCCTGTCAACTACCGGCAGGCTTTCCCCCACAAACGCACTGACTTTTTGCATTGCATAGTCCAAGGATTGATCAGTATAAAGGCTCACGGGATATGCATCCATAGCTGCAGATACTGGGCCCGCAGCAGTTTTTAACGCCCCATAGATATTGACCTTGCCTTGCAGCTGACCCTCTGAAACCACATAGGCCTCGGTGTGCCCGCGGGCTTGCAGGGCCTCATAGAGTTCGTTACCACTGGTGTCTAGAGTCACCTGAACATAGTCCGAGCTGGCCAGGTCGCCGATCAGTTCTTGATTAAGAGCCAGTGCGTCGCGACCTGTGGTTAAATCAATTCCCCTGTCCAAGAGCTGGCGATCATAAAAAGAAAGTCCAAACAGGCGATTGGTTATCAGGCTGCAGAGAGTCACAGCCATCATGGCAGCGACGGCATACTCATAGGAATGGGTCAGTTCCAACACAATCATTACGGCAGTTAGTGGGGCGCCAATCACGGCAGAGCTTACCGCCGCCATTGCAGACAGAGTGATTACTGTGGCCACATCATTAAAACCTAGAATGCTGAGCAACTGCCCAGCCAAGGCTCCGGAGGCAACACCAATAAACAGTGCCGGCGAAAAGACGCCGCCAAATAGACCACTGCTTAGACAGATAGCCGTGATAAGAATCTTGGCCACTAGAACTATCATCAGTAATGTTAGAGCATAGTCTCCAGCGAGCATCTGATTCATGCTAGAGATACCTAAACCTAATATCTGAGGTATCCAGATCCCTGCCAGCCCGCAAGCTGTAGCTCCGGCAAACAGCAGGACCGTGGGTGAGATTTTGGTGCGTTCTGCCCAGTTGCTGCAATATCGAAGGGTCAGCATGAAGGCAATCGCGATCATCGAAAAAACCGGCGCCAGCATCATAAGAAAAGGGACCACTTCAGAAAGGCTTGGCACCGCCGCGCTTATTTCAAAGGTGGTGGTATTGGGGAACCAGAGATTGCTCAGAGAGCTGGCTGAAATAGAGGCCACAGTAATCGGCGCAATGGCAGTTACAGAGAAGCGTCGCAAGATAGCTTCATGGGCAAAGATCACCCCCGCGATAGGTGCGTTAAAGCCAGCGGAAATTGCCGCTGCCACACCGCAGCCGAGATAGATCTCATAGCTTAAGCGGCTGGAAATAAAGCGTTTAAGCCAGACTCCCATGGTGGCGCCAAAGTGCACTATAGGTCCATATTGACCTACCGAGGCTCCGCCTCCCGCTGAGGCAAACGCCGCTAGGGTTGAGGCAAAACCCTGTTTAATATCCAGAGGCTGGTGAGCCTGATGGGCGGCGTAAATGGCGTCAGCGGGCCCAGTCCAAGAGGCAATCTTCAGACCTTTCTTGATTAAAAATACAGCCGCGGCTGCGACCCACAGAAAGAGGAGGCTGGACAGGGAAATAGACTGATCGCCATAGCTTAGGCTCAGCACTCTGCTGTTTTCACGCTGGCTACCCAGATACTCTGCCCCGATAATAAAACAGTTGGAGACAACAGCCAGCGCAGCGCCGATTAATCCACCAATGCAGAGGATAATGGTAACTTCTAAAAGAGCGCCTCGGACATTGCGCATGGGGTGCCTCGTCAAGCCTAAACGTTATGGATATTTATGGCGCCATTATAGGTGCAGGTCGCTGCAAGAAGAACATCAATTTACCATTATTGACCTAGAAGTCTGCTGCCTCTGGTGTGCAGATGTAATAGTTTTTACATTTATGTCTAGCACCAAAATAGCAGCCTTGATCTCGGCTATGAGCCCGGGGATGGGAAGGGTATACTAATAAAAATTTAATTCTTACTCAGTATTGAGTTACAGGCAAAAAGCATATCCTATGCAAATAATAAGCAACAGCATTGATGTAATAGACGGGGTTACAGAGTATACCGGGCGTCTTATTTCCTGGCTGACGATGCTGATGGTGGCTCTGGTTGTCGTTGTTGTGGTGATGCGTTATTTCCTTGAAGCCGGCTCAATAGCGCTGCAAGAAATGGTTACCTATGTGCATGCTTTGGTATTTTTGTTAGGTATTGCCTTCACCCTCAAGCGCGGCGGACATGTGCGGGTTGATATTTTTTATCGCAACTTTTCCGCGCGAGGCAAGGCCTTAGTTGACCTGTTGGGAGGGCTGTTTTTTTTGATCCCGGTGGCGCTGCTGATCTTTTTGATGAGTTGGGATTATGTGGCCGCCAGCTGGTCGATTCGGGAGACCTCTTCTGAAAACAACGGATTGCCCTTTGTGTATCTATTAAAAACCCTGATGCTACTGATGCCGGTGACTTTATTGCTACAGGGTATTGCCGAGGTGGCAAAAAATGCGCTGACCCTTGCTGGCCGCAGTCCTGTCCTAGACGATGACAATATTGAGCCGCTACTCTAATGGCTGAATTTATTCCCTTTTTAATGTTTTTGACCGTCTGCCTGGTCCTTATGGCGGGCTATCCGGTCGCGTTTTCCTTAGCGGGAACGGCTCTGCTGTTCGCCCTGGTGGGAGCGGTGACAGGCCATTTTGATATGGCCTTTTTACAGGCCCTGCCTAACCGACTATTTGGCACCATAGAAAACACCACCTTAATTGCGGTGCCGCTGTTTATTTTGATGGGGGTGATGCTAGAAAAGTCGCGCCTGTCTGAAGATCTCCTGGAGAGCATGGCGGACCTGTTGGGGGGCTTTCGTAGTGGGCTGGCGATCTCTGTTGTGCTAGTAGGAGCCCTGCTGGCTGCGAGCACTGGTATTGTTGGCGCCACGGTGGTAACCATGGGTTTGATGTCGCTGCCAACTATGCTTAAGCGGGGCTATTCCTCGGCTCAGGCTACTGGGGTAATTGCGGCGACAGGAACATTGGGGCAGATAATTCCGCCCTCTATTGCCCTGGTATTGTTGGGGGATACATTGTCTAGCGCCTATCAGCAGGCGCAGTTAAATATGGGTATTTTTACACCGAAAACGGTGTCGATCGGGGATTTATTTGTCGGTGCCATAATCCCTGGCCTGATTTTAGTATTGATGTATTTATTATATGTGATTATTTTTGCCCGCCCTGAGGGCCAATTTGCAGCGGACGCCAAGCCTGCAACCAAAACTCTCTCGCGAGCCATGCGCAATTTGTTGCCGCCGGTATTTCTGATTATCACCGTTCTAGGGTCAATTTTAACGGGCGCCGCTACGCCTACCGAGGCTGCGGGTGTGGGTGCCTTTGGCGCCACCCTGTTAGCGGCTCTAAAGGGCCAGCTCAGTATTTCAAAGTTACGTGCGGTAGCTCAAAGTACCACTGAAGTAACCGCTATGGTGTTTTTAATTCTAATTGGTGCGGCGATATTTTCGCTGGTGTTTAGGGGCTTTGGCGGCGAAGAGGTGGTAGAACAGTTCTTTAACAACCTGCCCGGTGGCATTGTTGCGGCGACATTGCTAGTAATGCTGGTGATTTTCTTGTTGGGCTTTATCCTCGACTTTATTGAAATTACCTTTGTAGTGGTTCCCATTGTAGGCCCGGTACTATTAGCTATGGGGCTAGATCCAGTGTGGCTGGGCGTTATGATTGCCATTAATCTGCAGACTTCATTTTTGACGCCACCTTTTGGGTTTGCGCTATTCTATTTACGTGGCGTAGCACCAGACTCGGTGGAGACCTCAGACATGTATCGCGGCGTTATGCCTTTTATCATGATGCAGCTGATGCTATTGATGATGCTGTCCATCTGGCCCCAGCTGGCCACCTGGCTACCCGGATTAATTTATAATTAGCGATAGTAATTACTAAAGGATGAGAGCAAATCCCTATGCAAAATATTAATGAACCGCCTACACCCGCCGGAAAACTAATTTCGCAAACCATCGCCATGCCTAGAGAAACCAATGCCAATGGCGATATTTTTGGCGGCTGGCTATTGAGTCAAATGGATTTGGCGGGTGCGATTTTGGCCGGACGTATTGCTAAAGGTCGGGTTGCCACTGTGGCTATTAGTAGCATGTCTTTTCTTAACCCTGTGCCTGTGGGCGCTGTGGTGGGTTGCTATGCCAACACTACTGCAGTGGGTACTAGCTCAATTAAAATTACTATTGAGGTTTGGATTAGCGATGACTACAAGTCTGAGCCCTGCAAGGTGACCGAGGGTGAGTTTGTGTTTGTGGCGATTGATGAACAGGGTAAAACTCGAACTATCCCCAGCAGCTAGCCTGGGTTATTGAGCTGTAAGGCGGCAAAAATCTTGGTCCGTAGGGGCTCTATCTCATTGACCATATGATGGTTGGCGCTGTCGATAATATGTAGGCTCATATTGGGCAACAGGGTCTTGAAGACTGATATATTGTAAGCCCAGTCCAGAGTCTTATCGCCACTACCCTGAATAACATTAACGGCAAAATCACTACCGTTGCTGCGCTTGCATTCCTGTACCCATCTGTCTAAAGCGGTCACCCATTCACTGGGTAATACCCGGGGCTGGAACGGATCCCGATCGCGTAAAAAGGTTAAAAATTCCTGATCAAATGAGCTGGGGCGCAACACTCGTTTGAGTGTTTTGCGAAACGGCCTGGTGAGCAAAAAAAGCCAGCGGTTGATACCCCAGTTTTTTGGCTGCAGCAGGGGAGCCAAGAGGTTGAGACTGGAAAAGGGATAAGACAGGGAGCTTTCTTGCTCGAATAGTTGTTTTAGCAATATGGCGCCGCCCATACTCTGGCCTACCGCATGCAGGGGGCCATCGAACATGGTCTGGCTGATGCCTATAACGCGCTTTAGTACACGCACATAGTCTGCGTAGTCTAAAATAAAACCAGGCTCACCCGTTGATAGTCCATGACCGGGCAGATCAAAACAGATCACTCTCAGCTGCAGATCTAGTAAATGCTGGATCAGATGATTAAACAGCCCAGTATGATCAGTGTAGCCATGCACGACGATAACGGAGCCAAGGCAGTTTTCTGGCTCCCAGGCCATGGTGACAATTTGCTGCTGCTGTACGCTGATTGTCCCTGCATAGAGGTTGAGACAGTTATGGGGAATAGGGAGCTGATAGAAGTTGAGATACTGCCTTAGTTCTGGGTTGGTGCCCTGAACCAGAGGAATTTCAGCGCTACAGCGGGGTAGATGCTCGCGTAATCTGGCGATCACAGATTGATCCAGAGTTGCCTTTAAATCCCGCATAGACTATTCCAAATTATATTATGGTTGGAGCCTGGCTCAGCACTTCTGCCACCTCCCCAGTATCTTGTCAGATTGGTAATGAATTACAAGAATAAAGATCTTGTCGATGACTTAGTCAAACAGCATAGTTCAGCACTGTTGCGGTTTTTAACGCGCCGTATGAAAAGTCGCGAAGATGCAGAGGATATTGCTCAGGCAACCTTTTTGCGGCTTTACACCCTAGATAGTGTCGACCACCTTTCCAATGCTAAGGCGTTTCTCTTTCAGGTGGCGGCCAATATGTCGATCGACCAAATGCGTCGCGAGGTGCTGCATAAAAACTATATAGACCGCGAGGTTTCCAAGGTACCTCGTGATCTCAGCGCCATGGCTACTATGGCATCTGAGGGCATATCTCTGGAAAGAGAACTACAGGCCAAAGAGACATTGCGGCAGGTCCATAGCTCGCTAGCTGAATTGCCGCAGAATATCCGTCAGGCCTTTATCCTAAGCCGCTCTAAAGGCTGGACCTACAGCCAGATTGCCAAGCAAATGGGAGTTTCTGTAAGTAGCGTAGAGAAATATATTCTGGAAGCGCTAAAACATCTCCGGGGAGCCGTTGAAAGTATTGAGTAATGAGATGTTGGCGTTAAAAAATAAAACTATGGGGACTTTGGTGACTTAACCGTCTAACAGTTAGTTAGCTAAACAACATGGGGAGAAAAGCGCGGTATGGCGCTTAATTAAGACGATGTTAAAAGGGAATGATTTATTAGGGACAGACATTAGCAACCCAGCGATTGACCAGGCTCTAGCCTGGGTTGTACGCCTGCGTGCGGAAACGGTTTGTGAGGCAGACCTGTCGGACTTTGCAGACTGGCTGACGGCTACTGACAGCCATCAGCAGGCCTGGGAATATGCTTTAGATACATGGGAGAGCATGGGCGTGCTGTCCCATATGCCGTTAGATGATCTGCTGATGGACAATCCGACCGCTAGCAAAAACCATTGGATTTTTGGCTTGGTCAAAATGAAATGGTTGACCGGTGCATGGAAATCGTTGGCGGCGGCTTCGGCTTCTGTCGCCATAGTGCTGTCTCTGTTCTTTGCCAGTCAGCCAGCGACGCAGGATTATTCCTCGGGGCTGGGTGAATATCGGCAAGTCAGCCTTGAGGATGGCAGCGTTGTTGAACTCAATACAGATAGTCAGATCGCTGTAACAATTTCCGAATACAGCCGAGAGATTGAGCTGCTTGCAGGGGAGGCCTTTTTTACAGTAGCCCCAGACAGGCAAAAACCCTTTGTTGTCCGGGTTGGCGAGGTTAATGTTCAGGCTCTGGGTACCGCCTTTAATATCTATCGACAGGCTCAGAATCAGGTAACAGTCACAGTCACTGAGGGTGTTGTGAGAGTCTCTGAGACCCAGGGCTCGGCAGTGGTCGCCCCAGAGACCAAAGTATTGCTGGCTGATCAGGCCGTGGTTTTTAGTGATAGTCAGGGTCTGGCTGAAGTATCCAAGCCGAGTGCCGAGCAGGCCACGGCTTGGCGGAAAGGGCAGATAATCTTTGAGGACGCATCTCTAGCGGAGGCTATAGCAGTACTTAACCGCTACTCAGGGGAAAAGATTGTGCTAGTTGGAGGCACCCTGTCCGGTCACCGAGTCTCGGGGATTTTTTCCTCCCGTGAACGTCAGGAAACACTGGTTGCTGTAGCCCAGGCCTTTGATCTAGAAGTCTCCCATCAGGACAAAAATTGGCTGTTGTCTCAGCCCAAACCATAGGGTTTAATAGACTTTCAAAAGATTTATGAGCTGCTTGCAGCTGTGCGTCTATGGACTCAGGAAATTTTCCTGCTAAACAATTGAATGTTTGCCGCCGGCTGGGACTATTAGGGCGACGCCTTGCTATTGTCTTCTATTACGCCTTTTTCTCTTTTTGCCTGTCCCTTACCCCTGTATTTACCAGCCCAGCTCTGGCTATTGTCACAGATGCTTACGATATAAATCTCGGCCCAAACAGGCTGCATAGATCGCTAATTGATCTAGGCCGGCAAACTCAGGTTTCAATTATATTTTCCTCAGAGATGCCTAACCAGGCCAGCCCTGAAGTGCGCGGGCGCTTTACCGCGCTGGAGGTTTTGGAGCAGTTAATTGAGGGCCGGGATTTGGAGTATCTGGTTGTGGGCCCGCAAACGCTGGTAGTACTGCCCCGCTGTTATGCGGCTAGATCCTGCCGAGCCATGCATGAGGAACTGGGCTTCTCGATGCAGCAATACCCAGTGATTGAAGAATTAATTGTCCGTGGTGAATCGGTAACGGGATCAAGATTTAAGCAGCTCAATGCCAATGGCTTTACACCGGTTGAGATTTTGACATCGACTGAGATTCGCTTAACTGGCGCACAAACTATGGCTGAGTTGATGCGCTTTACGCCAGAGGTGGTGGGTAATTCCACGAACACTGCTGTGAGTAATGGTGGCAATGGAATGGCCAGCGTGACTCTGCGAGGATTGCCCGCCAACAATACCCTGGTTTTAGTTAATGGTCAGCGTATCGCAAGCAATGCACTGGATGGCAGTTTTGTAGACTTAAATAGTATTCCGCTGGCGGCAGTGGATCGCATAGAAATACTAAAAGATAGCGGCTCCTCAATCTATGGCTCTGACGCGATTGCCGGGGTTGTGAATGTGATACTCAAAAAGCGCTTTCAAGGGGCGCTGATCAATGCCTTCTATGGGGGAGCAGGTGCTGGCGACAATGCGACACAACGCTATGATTTTGTGGCTGGCATCAGTCTTGACAGGCTGGATCTAATGATGACGGCATCCCATTACCAACAGGACGGTATCTTTAGCCGTGACCGGGCAATATCGGCCAGTGCCGATGGTCGCCAGCTGGGTGGCAGGGACAACAGGTCCAGTGCTACCCCTAATGCGCGATTGCTAGTAGGAGACCAGGTACTGACATTGGCAGCAGATAATCTGAGGGGCCAATCGATAACGGACTTTAGTCAGGCCTCGGCTAATAATCTGTTCGACTTCCAGGCTTACAGTTCCTCTTTAGCGCCGGCAGAGCGTAGTTCAATGCATCTGGTAGGTGAGCTTAAAGGCCTGGGTTCATTAGATGCCGCTTTTGATATCACCTATGTCGATAGCACTGCACAGATTACCTTGGCACCCAGTCCAGTGATGACAGCCTTCGCAGCCAACCCTGTCAGCATAGCGGCGGACAATCGCTATAACCCCTTTGGCCAAGCGATCGACGATGCCCGAATTAGATTTCTCGGGCTAGGGCCAAGGCTAAAGGAAAACAAGGCGCAAACGGTTCGGGCCAATGGCCGTTTAATGGGCAATTTACATGATGGCGAGTGGCAATTTACTGTTAATTGGAGCCAGACCGAGGCCCAGGAGCACTGGCAAAATCTGGTTGATTTGCAGCATCTGGCCTTGGGTCTGGGGAGCGATCAGAGCTGCGCTACTAGCGCCGATTGCGTACCCATTAACGCCTTTGCGCCAGCTCAGTTGATGCCCGAGGATCAGCTCGGCTATATAGATGCTGAGGCTATACATAGAGGTCAGTCTGAGCTGTTATCCATTAATCTGGATCTCTCTCAGCGGGTAGATGTTGTGCGGGCAGGGGATGTTGAGCTGGCCTCTGGTATTGAGTTTCGCCGGGAAAAGCTGCGCACTCAGGCAGATCCCAGAGTGCAGGCGAATGAGCTTTCCGGCGGTCAATTTGCCAGTAGCGCTGGAAGCCAGAACGCGATTGAGATGTATTTTGAGTCTTTGGTCCCTCTGGCTAAGTCGGCGCCAGGTATTTACAGCTTAGAGGCCAATGCCTCTTTTCGATTGACCCATTCCAATAGCTTTGGTGTTCGCGCCAATCCAAAGTTAGCCCTGCGTTACAGGCCCATCGAAGACTTGGTCTTCCGCGCCAGTGTGTCTAAAGGGTTTCGAGCACCCTCTCTATTTGAACTCTACCAGTCTCAGAGTGGAAGCCAGACATTTGTTTATGACCCCTGCTCTGGAAGCGGAAGCGGCAATTTACCAGGCTGCATAGCCACCACAGATTCTTTGCGTAACCAGTATTGGGTGGTTACCGGTGGCAATTCTGAATTGCAGCCAGAAAAATCGCAGAATGTTTCAATGGGTTTTGTCTATCAGCCCCAAGGGTTACAAAATTTTACCTTAGGCATAGACTTCTTCGCTATTGAGGTAGATCAGGTAATAGGTGCCAGCAGCCAGTATTTAGTGGATCAAAATGCGGCAAAAAACCTTTTTCAGACTCAGATCATCCGCGATGAACAGGGTGAAATTATTCAGATCTTGGCCAACAATCGAAACTTTGGGTCGCGCGAAATCCGGGGTGCTGACCTCGATCTTGCCTGGCGGCTATTTATTGCCAAGTGGGGAACATTTGGTGTCAATATGGGTGGGGCCTATATTGATTCCTATGAGTTTAGGTTGGGCTCGAATGTCTCTGGCATAGATTTGGCAGGTACCTTTGTTGACAAGGCCGCGGGAGGCAATGGTTCAATACCTGAATGGAAGTCTCGGCTTAATCTATTCTGGCAGTTTGGCCGCTGGGAATTCTCTGTATCCTCGCTGCATGTATCCGGGTTGACCGAGTATTTTGTCGCTGAGAATCGTGCCAGAAAGTCTGGCTCTTGGTCTCGAGAAGATGTGCAGCTTAATTACCACTTTAACTCGGGAGAGTCTCTGGTGACTCTTGGGGTAGAAAATATTTTTGAGCAGATGCCGCCTTTTCTGGGGACAGCATTTAACGATAATTTTGATGCCAGAACCCATGACTCGACCGGCAGATTCCTCTATGCCAGGTTAAGTCACAGGTTGTAATCTACTGTGAGGAGGCGTTGGGCAGAGCCAACGCCATATTTTATTCGTCGGTCGACAGAGAGATATCGTAAACGCCAGCTTCGCGAGCCTGGTCAGATATTTGCACAAATAACTCAGTCTTAGCCTTGGGGTGAGAGCTGATAACAACCTTGGCTTCCGGCTTTTCAGCATGCATCCTTTCCACATTGGCACGCACGGCACGAACATCAATGCGACGGCCTTCAAGAGTAAGTTCATTAGTCTCGGAGATGCGGAATACAATATTGGTGTTTTCTGAGTCTGGTGGTGGCTGATCAGAGGTCGGAGGTCGGTTCACACCAAGCCCTGATTCGTTAACAAAGGAAGCGGTCACAATAAAGAAAATCAGCATGATGAAAACGACGTCTAGCATAGGCGTCATGTCTATCTGTGATTCCTCTTCTTCTTTACGTCTTTTGCCTAGCGCCATTTTGCGATGTACCTTTTTCGCTACTACTGTTCTCAGGGAACCGGCATTCTACTGATTTTTATAGAAAAAGCTAGTTACACTATTGCGTGGCGTTTTTGCCAACTGTGCTATTCTGCCGCCTCTGCATGCAGTGTGCCAGAAATGATTCAAACTTAGGTCAAAAATGTCGGGATTAGGATGAATTATGCCGGAATTACCGGAAGTAGAGACTACCCTCAGAGGGATAGAGCCTTGGCTCACTCAGCAAACCATCAATCAATTATCTGTAAGGCAAGGTTCTTTGCGCTGGCCTGTAACTGCTGGATTGTCTGCTCTTGTAAAAGGGAAGAGAATTCTTGCTGTCCGACGGCGCGCCAAGTACCTCATTATTCAGCTTGAACAGGGCTCCATGCTTGTTCATTTGGGTATGAGCGGCAGCTTGCGGCTTGTTGAAGCCGGTGCCGAGATGCGCAAGCATGATCACATTGAAATGCGTATGAGTAATGGGTCAGTGCTGCGCTACCATGATCCCCGCCGATTTGGTTGCTGGCTTTGGTCTGCGACAGAACATTCTCAGTTGTCCCGCTTGGGGCCAGAGCCGCTATCGGCTGAGTTTGATGGCGATCGGTTGTATCATTTGTCGCGCAGGCGCAAGGTTGGAGTAAAGCCCTTTATTATGGATAACAACACAGTGGTTGGCGTGGGCAATATCTATGCATCAGAGGCGCTATTTAGGAGTGGTATCAGGCCGGATCGTGGTGCAGGCAATATTTCTCTAAAGCGTTATCATGTGCTTGCGGGCCATATAAAAACAGTTTTAGAGGCGGCCATAGAGCAGGGTGGCACCACGCTACGGGATTTTGTTAACGGCAATGGTGAGCCTGGTTACTTTCAGCAGACGCTGGCTGTCTATGGTCGAGCAGGTCAGCCCTGTGTTGGCTGCAAGACAGTATTGAAAGAGATAAGGCTAGGGCAGCGTAGCTCAGTTTTTTGCCCGCGCTGCCAGAGATAGGGAACTAACTTACTTGCTAAACTTTTGACCCAATGCCTCGACCACATTGGCTGGCACAAATTTTGAGACATCGCCATCCAGAGAGGATATCTCGCGTACCAGCGAAGAAGAAATATAAGAAAAGCGTTCAGCCGGTGTTAGAAAGATACTCTCTAGGTCAGGAGACAGAGCGCGGTTCATATTAGCCAGCTGGAATTCATACTCAAAATCAGAGACAGCTCTCAGCCCACGCAATATTGCATCCGCTTTGCAGTCGTTAACAAAATTAACCAGCAAATAATCGAAACCACGTATTTCAATATTGGGGACATGAGCGAGCGCATCAGCAGCTAGACTGATTCGCTCATCAATACTGAACAGCGGACTTTTGCGTTGGCTACTAGCGATGCCAATCACGACTTTGTCAAAAAGCTTGGCCGCTCGCTCAACAAGGTCGATATGCCCATTGGTAATAGGATCAAAGGTACCAGGATAGACAATGGTCTTCATGCTCGGTGTCCCAATTAAGGTGAAGGGCCAGCATAGTACTTAAATTAAGCCATGGGCTCAATGCATGAGTAGAGACTATATTTCACTTCGCCAGCGCGCTTTTCCTGCAGTAGGCGCCAGTTTGCCGGCGCTACAAATGCACAGTCGACAACAGGTAGCTCACAGTAAATAAGGGCGCCAGGTGCCAGCCAAGAGCTGTTGTTCAATACTTGGCAAACTGTGCCATGTAGCTCAGCGTCAAAGGGCGGGTCGACAAAAACAATATGATAGGGCTGCTCGGGCGCATTATGCTGCAAATAATGGTTGGCATCGGTCTGGACTATACTGAGATTATCAGCCTGCAAAAGAGCCTGATTTTCCCGCAGCTGTAGTGTTGCCCTAGTGTCTAATTCTAAAGCGGTACAGCTGGTGGCACCCCTTGAAAGTGCTTCAAAACAGAGCGCTCCAGAACCGGCGAAAAGGTCTAGGCAGCGTGCTCCGGAGATATCTGCAGCCAACCAGTTAAATAAGGTCTCACGAATGCGGTCACCTGTGGGCCGCAGTCCTGGTGCAGAGACAAACGGAATCTGCCGGCTGCGCCATTGACCGCCGATAATTCTTAGCTTTTGCGGCCGTTGCTGTTGGCTTTTGTGGCGAGGCAAAAGGAGGCTCCTGAGCAGTGAGTTTTGGATACTTCTTCTAGGCTAGATGGTAGGATACACTAGATTTTACTAACCGGAACATTAAGAACCCCAATGGATTCACCTTCAGATAACAGCGCCCCAGTCGCAGGAAAAAAAAGATCATTTTTAGATCGTTTTAGGCTGGGTTCATCCGCAGTCGACAGCCCTGAGCAAGATGATTCCATTGAAACCCCTTTGGACAAAAATCAGCCCAAGTTAAGCTTTAGTCAACGAATGCGCCAGGCACTGTCACGCACGGGAGAGGGCATAGGCAGTTTATTTCTCGGAGGCAAGGCAATAGATGATGAGCTGCTAGAGGAGCTTGAAACCCTATTATTGATGTCCGATGTTGGTATTGATGCTACCGCCGATATCCTCGCCGAGATTACTGACCGCTTAAATAGAAAGTCATTAAAAGATGGCATGGCGCTAAAGAGCGCATTGGCTGAAATTCTGCAGGCAAAATTGGAGCCCTGTGAGGCGCCGCTCGATCTCAGTGGCCCCGAAGAGCCCTATGTAATTTTGGTGGTCGGGGTTAATGGTGTGGGTAAAACTACTACCATTGGCAAAATTGCTACCCGCCTCCAACAGCAGGGCAAGTCGGTTATGCTGGCAGCTGGTGATACTTTCAGAGCGGCTGCGGTTGAGCAGTTGCAAGTTTGGGGAGAGCGCAACAATGTCTCGGTGATTGCCCAGCACACAGGGGCTGACAGTGCTTCGGTGATTTTTGATGCAGTCCAGGCTGCCAAGTCTCGAGGTATCGATGTGATTATTGCCGATACAGCGGGCCGCTTGCACAACAAAAGTAATTTAATGGAAGAGCTTAAAAAGGTTAAGCGCGTGGCGGGTAAGCTTGATGAAACGGCTCCCCATGAGGTGTTGTTGGTTTTGGACGCGGGTACCGGTCAAAATGCGATCTCACAGATGGCTGAGTTTAATCAGGTCGTTGGGGTAACCGGCATCGCCCTGACCAAACTAGATGGCACCGCCAAAGGCGGGGTAATCTTTGCCCTGGCGGATAAATTCTCAGTGCCAGTTCGCTATATAGGTGTGGGTGAAGGCCAGGAAGATTTGCAGCCTTTTGATGCCCATGATTTTGTTGAGGCGCTATTGAGTGCTGGGAGCGATGAGTAGCCAACATGATTCGTTTCGATAATATCAGCAAGCGTTATCCCGGTGGTTTCGAAGCCCTGAACAATATTAGCTTCGAAATGGACGTGGGTGAGATGGCATTTTTGACTGGCCATTCTGGTGCAGGTAAAAGTACATTATTGAAGTTGCTGATGTTGATGGAGCGCCCGAGCTCGGGAAATCTGCTGATTAATGGCCAGAATATCAACCGCCTATCCAAATCACAGATACCCATTTACCGCCGCCAGGTAGGTGTAGTTTTTCAAAATCACCAGTTGCTATTGGAGCGCACGGTTTTCGATAACGTAGCTCTACCATTGCAGGTCTCTGGCTATCCGCGAACTGAAATTGGTCGGCGGGTACGCGCTGCACTGGACGGTGTTGGCCTATTGGACAAAGAGCAACAAAAACCGATTGCCTTATCCGGTGGTGAGCAGCAGCGGGTTGGTATCGCCAGGGCTGTGGTGCACAAGCCTCGTATTCTTCTGGCCGATGAGCCCACTGGCAACCTAGACCCTCAGTTATCCAGCGAAATTATGGCGTTATTTAGTCGCTTTCAAAAGGTTGGTGTCACCGTATTAATAGCCACTCATGATCTTAATTTGATCAATCAGATGCAGTTAAGAATTATGCGTCTTAATGAGGGTCAGCTAATGGATGACGGAGCAGATCATGGCGGCTAATGACAGAGCTAGCCGCGACAGCGCACAGCGTGGCGCCAGTGGCCAAAGCATAAAGCTCAACGATCGCTGGCAAGGCTACAGGGCTCACCATCGTGCCACTATTCGCCTTAGCCTGGCTAATATGCTGAGCGAGCCATTACAGACTCTGATGACTGTGATGGTGATTGCTATTGCGCTAGCCCTGCCGACGGCCCTCTATGTTGCGGTAGAAAATGTAAGGCAGTTGGGTGGCAGCTTTGAATCCTCAGCACAGGTTACCGTATTTGTTAAAAAATCTGCCAAGCCAGAGGCGATAGACAATCTCAGTGCACAACTAGAGGCTCTTCCGGGGGTAGTCTCCATTGATTATATTTCAGCCGAACAGGCGCTTTTGGAGTTTAAGGCGCTCTCAGGGTTTGGCGCCGCATTGCGCCACCTCGAAGATAA
Organism: uncultured Porticoccaceae bacterium; assembly: GCA_965656965.1. Classification (GTDB taxonomy): domain Bacteria; phylum Pseudomonadota; class Gammaproteobacteria; order Pseudomonadales; family Porticoccaceae; genus HTCC2207. Next base: position 94,774 of record CBFHMK010000001.1, on the reverse strand, counting down.
CCCATTGCCGCCGGTCTTTCTTATCAAGCCGATCACTTCTGATCCTATTAATTTTGGTCAAATTCAGAGGCTGATGGGAAAAATACAGGAGCTAGCCGCTGTTGATGATGTGCAGATTGATATGGCCTGGCTGCAGCGCCTCTATAGTCTGACCGAGATTGGCCGCAAAATAGTGGTGGCATTGGGTGCCACCTTGGCTCTAGGGGTACTGCTGGTTATTGGCAATGCTATTCGTCTGGCGATTCAGAGTCGCCGCGATGAGATTGTTGTGGTTAAACTAGTGGGAGGCACCAATGCCTATGTGCGACGACCTTTCCTCTACACTGGTCTGCTGCTAGGGCTATTCGGGGCAATGCTTGCCTTAATTATGCTCTATGCCTGTCTGCTGTGGATTAGTAGCTCTGTGGTCAGCCTTGCCGATCTCTACCAGAGTCAATATCGAGTGCAGGGGCTAGGCGCACTGGGTTCTTCGGTCCTTATTGGCCTTGGCAGCTCGCTGGGTTTGGTAGGTGCTTGGATAGCGGTTAGCAAGCATCTGCGTGATATTGAGCCAAAATAGCCTGTCGGTGCGTAAAATCCTTTGAAACCCCCTGTACTATTGAACCTTTAGGGGCTAGGAACGACTAATCTTTTAATGCTAAAATTATCGACCAGCTACGTAACGAGTGAGATATGAGTAAAGCTCTTCAAACAATGGATTGGATGACCCCAGGCGCTAACCTGAATGCTTACATTCAGGGCACTGCTACTGTGCCTATTCTTTCTGTCGAGGAAGAGAAGTCTCTAGGCGAGGCTCTATACTATGAAGAAGATCTCGACGCTGCTCGACGTATGGTAATGTCTCACCTGCGTTTTGTTGTGCATATTGCTCGCTCTTACAACGGCTATGGCTTGCCACTGGCAGACCTTATCCAAGAGGGTAATGTGGGTCTAATGAAGGCCGTGCGACGCTTTAACCCTGAAAAAGGTGTGCGCCTGGTGTCCTTTGCTGTGCACTGGATCAAAGCGGAGATTCATGAATTTATTCTGCGCAACTGGCGCATCGTAAAAATTGCTACTACTAAGTCGCAGCGCAAGCTGTTTTTTAATCTGCGTAGCGCCAAAAAACAGTTGCAGTGGTTGAGCGCTGACGAGGCACAGGCCGTAGCAGAGGATCTTGGGGTAGAAGTTAAAGACGTCATGGAAATGGAAATGCGCCTCACTGCCCGCGATGCAGCCTTTGATGCGCCATCTGATGATGACGATGATAAGGTAAGTTATGCTCCGGTCTACTTCTTGGAAGACAGAGCTGCCGACCCTGCACAACAGGTCGAAAACCAAGATTACGAAGACGATAATAATCAGCGTCTCAGCCAGGCGGTCCAAAGTCTGGATGAGCGTAGCCAGAACATTCTGCAGCGCCGCTGGTTGGATGATAAGAAAGCCACACTGCATCAGTTGGCGGCTGAATATGGTGTTTCTGCTGAGCGGATTCGTCAGCTGGAAAAAAACGCTATGAAGAAAGTTCGCACTGCAATGGAAGTATGACCTAACAAGAGAACTCTGTAAGCCGCACTGGTTATCTCCACTGCGGCTTTTTTATGGCTATGAATAAGCTCCTTTGGATTAAGATTATTGCTCTAAGTGCTGCACTCTGTGTCGCTCTGGGCGCCTTTGCGGCCCATGGCCTGGAAGACAACCTCTCAGCAAAGTATATGGCCACTTTTCGCACGGCGGTTCTCTACCAGTTCTTGCATACTCTGGCATTGTTGGGCATTGTCAGCTTGCCCGATAATCTGCTGCATATGCCGCGGCAGGTATTGGCAGCAAAAAGCCTGTTGCTCGGTATAGTTCTGTTTTCAGGGTCGCTCTATGCCCTGGTTTTTACGGGTTTTAGTGCCCTTGGCATGATTACTCCGCTGGGTGGACTGGCCTTTATTATTGGCTGGCTGCTACTTTTCACTGCAACCACAAGACCGAGTTAGATGGACATAAGACCCGAGTACCGAAAAAAATCAATCCGCAGCTACGTAGTGCGCGCTGGCCGTATGACCGAAGCGCAGCGCAAAGCCTATGATACTGGCTGGTCAGACTATGGCCTGAAACTAGCTGATGGACTGATTGATACAGACAGCGTATTTAGCCGCGCGGGCACCAAGGTGCTGGAGATCGGTTTTGGTATGGGAGACTCCCTGCTGCAGATGGCTGCCGCAGAGCCGGACACAGATTTTATTGGCATTGAGGTACATCCGCCTGGAGTTGGCACTTTGATCAATGGTGCAATAGCTCAGAATATTGGAAACCTGCGCGTTTATCTGGCCGATGCGAACGATGTTTTAGAGGAATGTTTTGCGCCCCAAAGTATTGATCGGTTGCAGCTTTATTTTCCGGATCCCTGGCACAAGAAGAAGCATAATAAGCGCCGCATAGTCCAGCCAGAGTTCGTCCAGTTAGTGCGAGAAAAACTACGCCCTGGTGGCGTTTTGCATATGGCTACCGACTGGCAGCATTACGCAGAACAGATGCTCGAGACTTTGGATGAGGCGGAGGGTTTTGAAAACACTGCAGGCCGAGGCCATTACTCTGAACGACCAGGCTACCGCCCGCTAACGAAATTTGAGAAACGTGGTGAGCGTCTAGGGCATGGCGTTTGGGATCTGATCTACAGGAAAATTGATTAACTGGATACATAAAATGGCCTAAACTAGCCAGAGTATCTCAAATTTAAAACAGGTAAAAACAGGATAAAACATGAACCGACTTAAACTTCTTTCATTGACCGCGCTATTTGCTTTGGCTGGCTGTGACTCTATGAATAACCAGCCTCAGGAGGCGGATTTGCAAACTCAAGACCAAAAAATTAGTTATCTACTTGGAATGGATAATGGTAAAAACATTCAGACTATCGGCATTGAAATTGATACTCAGTCATTCCAGCAGGGTTTTAGTGATGGCCTATCCAATGCCGAGCCACAGCTCACAGAAGAAGACATAGCCGCGACTATTCAAGCTTTTGAAGCCATGATGACGGCCAAGCGTGACGAGATGCAACAGGCAGAACAGCAGGCAACGCAGATGCAAGCTGAAGGCAATCTGCAAGAGGGTAGCGCATTTTTGGCAGAGAATGGGGCTAAAGAGGGCGTGACCACTACCTCATCTGGCTTGCAGTACAGAGTGCTGGTTGCTGGTACCGGGGACAAACCAAGCTTAGACAGCATGGTCGAGGTCCATTATGCAGGGCGCCTTCTCGATGGCACTGAATTTGATAGCTCAATCAAGCGCGGCGTTCCTGCTCAGTTTGGTGTAACCCAGGTTATTGCCGGCTGGACAGAGGCTCTTCAGCTGATGTCCGAAGGCGCAAAGTGGGAACTCTATATCCCTGCAAATCTGGCCTACGGCCCCGGTGGCACAGGCCCAATCGGACCTAATGCAACATTGATCTTTGAAGTTGAATTGCTGCAGGCCAATGTCGCCACAGACTAAGGTTTAAATCAGCCATACAATTTAGTAGCCCAAAAAAAGCCCCGATTAGTCGGGGCTTTTTTGTACGCTTTCATTTACCTGCATTCTGACTTCAATCAGAGCCCGACTCTTCAAGCAATAGCCTGACATGTGAGTTGTGCAGGACTTCGATCATTTTATCTTCTGATTCGAAACGCTGTGCTAGGGTCTCGCCAATATTAGATAAATCAGTCGTCAGGGTGTCCAGATCATCGGTGGCCAGATATTTGTCGTTAAAATCTAGGATGATCTCAGTGGAAGGCTGGATTATCTCCATGAGCTCTGCGCCCTGCTTAAGGCCATCCTTATCGCTGAAGGCTTTACCTTCGCCGGCCAGCTGTTCAAAGACTTCAAAATGGCCTACAGAAACATAGTCGACCATCAGCTCACAGAAATTCTGTAGCTTGCTGCCATGGCTGTCGTTGGCACCATCAAAGTGTTTGACTTCACTGAGCTCACAATATAAGACCAGCAATTCTCTGCGTTCTTCCAGCCAGCGGTCTATAACTTCGCTGACGCCGCCCCAGTGTTGCTGTAACGATTGGCAATTTTCTAACATAAGATCCTCTACTTAATCACTCCTTTGGAGAATCTAGTTTACCTGTTTTTCTACAGGATAATAACTATTCAGAGCAGAAAGTATGGGATTAATAGGGGCAGAAAAGCGGAGGTCCATATACCATTTAAGCCCATTCCCAATGTGGCAAAGGCACCACAGCGGGGGCTTTTCTCGAAGGCTTTGGCTGTGCCAATGGCATGGGCAGCGATACCCAGAATCAGACCCTGCCAGCGATCATCGTTAACATTGGTATAGCGAAAGATTGCCTGTGCGGCAAGAATCCCGGCGATCCCTGTAAGCAGCACAACCATCACAATCAGAGTCACCAGGCCGCCGATCTGTTCAGTAATTCCCACAGCAATGGGTGTAGTGACTGATTTGGCGGCCAGGGACAGCATCACCAACTGGTCTACACCGAACATCTGTCCGATTGCCAGAGCGCAGGCAGTGGCAAAAAAGCCGCCCACAAAAACGGTAGTTATTACAGTCACTAACAGCGGTGGCAGTTGCCGCATTTGCTTGGAAAGGGGTACTGCCAGGGCCACTGTTGTAGGGCCCAGCAGCCAATTGAGAATACCATTGCCAGCATAGTAGCTATCGAAGTCCATATTGATCAGGTATAGCACTCCTGCAACCAGAGGCGTGCCTATCAAGAGAGGATGTAAGACCGCATTACCGCCGCTGCGTTTATACACCCAAAGGCCCACAATAAACCCGAGAACCGACAGAATTATAACCCAGGAGCTAAGCATCAGTTGTTGCCATTGGGAGGCCAGAAAATCCATTATTGCAGGCTATCCGACGGTGCGCTGGTCAGCTTCCGAATTAGCACGGCCATAAATATCATTGCTATCCCAGTGCTCACCAAAATAGTAGCGAGCAGAAGTGGGAACTGTTGATAAATCTGAGAGCCAAGGAAAAACGCTCCCACTGATGGCGGAATAAACAACAGCGACAGGTTCTGGATTAATAGGTTGCTGGCGTAATCTAAAGACTCTATAGGCCGCCCATAGAGGGTTAATACTATCAGTAGCATCAACATACCGAGCAGAGGTCCCGGCAGACTAATCAGGCCAAGATTTGCGCATAGCTCGCCCAGATACTGGAATAGCACCAGTATTGAGAGAGCGAGAAAAAACTTTAAGATTTGCGTAAGAATTGCATTATACCAAGGGCAGCGAAGCCAACGAATGTGACCATTACCCAGCCCGGCATGCTCAGACCAAGCAGTTGCCACTGTACTTCGGCACAGTTGCCATCACCGCGCAGCAACATGGTTATTGCCTCTGAGGCTGAAAAGCTATCGAAGAGATAGTCTACAGGTACGCCACAGGCAGGGACCTGATCTTCAGGAAGGCTTTGCAACCAGAGCTGTTTTCCAGAGAAATATCCCCCGAGCAGTGCTGCCAACACAGACGCGCCTGCATACCAACGCTGCCCCTGCGACTGAGGGTTGTGTAGTGCCGCGATACCACAGATCACCCCTATGGTAATCACGAAGACACGTTGGGTAACGCAAAGATAGCAGGGCTCTAGACCCAGGAAGTTCTGGAAGTAAGCGATGGCGATAACAATTAATCCCGCACTGCCGACCGCCTGGACAAAATTGATAATCCGGTAACTGGGTAAAATCACAAGTAGACTCCTTAAATTTTAGTCCGATCCTGGTAAACAGGCCGGCTAGAACCCCTAGTTTAAATTAATTTCATGCAAAGTGGTGCTGACAAAGGCCTGTAATCTGGGATACAGCTGGACAAATTCTTCCCTGATGCCCGCCCTATGTTGTTCAATAACCGGCAGCGCTTCTTGCAAAGCCACCGGTCGCCTCAGGCGCTCCCCGATATTCTGCAAAATCACTGGTAGATGATCTTCCTCAGCATAGGATTGCAGCCAGCCTATTGAGGGTGCGCGCCGCAAAAAGATCTGTGCTCTCAGCGGCAGCTGATGTTCGTAGGCCTGCAAATGCCCATAAAAATTCTCGCAAAAACTGTTCAGTGGCTGTTGGTAATAACTGTGCCAGTTGCAAGCCAGCAAGTGATCGTAAAATACATCTGCAACAATACCCGCATAGCGACGCATAGGGCTACTGAAGCGCTGCAAAAAACTCCGCACTTCGGGCTGTTGGTCGACAAAAACATCTAGTTTACGGTGCGCCAGAATTCCCGTTTCTACCCCCGCTGAGAACTCACCTCTAAGAGGCCCGCGTACAAAATCGCCCAGTAAACCGCCCACCTGATGCTCGGGATTTTCACCTGCAAGTGCGATATGGGCGAGATAGTTCATTACTTAGGTCGCGCTACTGAGCGGCCAGAAACTCGTCAAAAGACAGTGTATCGCTGGCTTCTATTTCAGCTTGGCGCTGCATTGATTGCTGAGCCAGATGATCGTATTTGGTCAGAGTCTCCGGGCTGGGCGGCTGCTTGCAAAAGTACTCTCTCTGCTCAGAGGATTTGCGCATGGCCATGGCGTAATAGGTTTCGTTATGCTCTCCTATTTCTCGCAGCAAAGTCGCAGCCGGCGTTTTTTCCTGATCATCCAGGCGCTCCTGCATGGTTTCTAGAGCAAGGCCGTAGTCAGTACTTTGGTGCGCAGCATCCAGGCGCTTGGCCACAGGAGCCATTGCACTGACCAGAGACTGGCCCCAGTCACGCAGAGCAACCTCCTGCTCTCCTTGCAGTAATTTAGTTTCTGGATTGCGGCCATGATAGACAGTACGGATGATGTTCTCAGGTATACGCGCGTATTCCTGGTTATTAGTCTCGGGGCTATCCTGTAGCAGGCAGAACAGCAAAAAGGTGTCCAAAAAGCGAATGGTTTCAGCATCTATGCCGTTGGGCACCAGTGGATTGAGATCCACACAGCGCACCTCAATATACTCCACGCCGCGGTTCTCAAGCGCCTGTAAAGGAGTTTCGCCAGGCTTGGCCGTGCGTTTGGGCCTGATAGAGCTATAGAATTCGTTTTCGATCTGCAGTAGCGCGGTGCTCAATTGCCGATAGTTGCCCTGGGAATCTTTGAGGCCAATCTCGTCATAGGCTGGATAGGGTTGCTCCAGTGCTGAGCGCAGTGTTTTTGCGTACTGTTCAAGGTCGTTGTAGCAGACCACTAGTGAACTCTGTGCCGCACTCTGATAACCCAGATCACCCATACGCAGTGAGGTCGCGTAGGGGCTATGTAGGCTGTGGCTATCGTCACCAATTGGCTCTAGTTGATGCTCACGACCCCGAACAAAACTTCTACATACTGCTGGTGCTGCGCCAAGTAGATACAGCAATAACCAAGAGTAGCGTCGGAAGTTACGAATAGTGGCGAAATAGCCCTGGGTTTTGAAGTCTTGCAGACTCTGTTGATCGCCGCTGGCTTGCTGCAGCTCCAGCCAGAGTTCGTCGGGAACAGAAAAATTGTAGTGAATACCAGCAATGGTTTGCATCAGCCGCCCATAGCGATGTCCCAGCCCAATCCGGTAGACCTGTTTCATGGTGCCTATATTTGAGCTGCCATATTTGCCGACAGGAATACTACTGTCGTCTCCCAGCTGGCACGGCATGCTGCTAACCCACAATAATTCGTCACCCATATGCTGGTAAGTAAAGCGATGGATTTCATCAAGCTCCAACAGCACCTCATCAATGGAAGAGGAGGGCGCAGTAATAAATTCAAGCAGTGCTTCTGAGTAATCAGTGGTAATTGACGGGTGCGTAAGCGCTGATCCCAGTGCCTCTGGGTGAGGCGTTTTGGCCAGCTTCCCAGAGGGATCCACACGCAGACCCTCTTTTTCAATCCCTCTCACAATACCAGTGAGCAGGGCTGATTTTTCAGGGCTGGATAACAGCGCGAGTTTGCTATTTAAAGACAAAATATGTCTCAAGCTGCACTGGGTTGATCTAGTTTTCCAGGCTCGCTATTGCTTGCCTCAAGCCTAGAGCAGAGCACTGGGCGACCCTTGGCATCAGACTCGCATTCGACTAATGTGGCGCGCAAATCTATATCTTTTGCGTTCAATTCGATCAGTTGATTGAGGGCGATATCGCGGTGTGGAGTGTTAAAAATACCATTGAGATTTGCTTCAGAGCTCCACTCTAAATCTTTATTCAGAATGCGTTTATCTTGCGCCTGCAAAATATAAATTTTCATCTCAATCCCGTGACAGCTCCGTTGAATTCCGGCACAGTGTACCCTATACCCATGATTGAGAAAAAGGGGAAATCACATGACAAAACAAGCTCTAGTGCCCATAGCAGACGGTACCGAAGAAATTGAAGCGATCACTATTATTGACGTGTTGCGAAGAGCCGGTGTTGAGGTCAAAATTGCCAGTGTAAACTCTTCACGGGCCCTACAGGTTAGTGGTGCTCAGAATATCCAGTTAATGGCTGATTGCAATATCGATGACTGCGCTGGCTCAGACTGGGATTTAATTGCGGTGCCTGGCGGCATACCCGGGGCAGAGAATTTGGCGGTTGATCCGGTATTGGATAAGTTGCTTAGAGCTCAGGTTGCAGAGGGAAAATTATACGCGGCTATCTGTGCTGCTCCAGCACTGGTGCTAGGCAGTAAAGGCTTACTGCAGGAAAAGACCGCCACAGGCCACCCTATGTTTCAACAAAATCTTGAAGCTAAAGAACTCAATAGCGAATCCCGGGTAGTGGTAGACGGCAATTGCATCACCAGTCAGGGTCCCGGCACATCACTGGATTTTGCTCTGGAACTGGTTGAGCAGCTCTGTGGTCTGGTTAAGCGTGAAGAGGTGGGTTCACCCATGGTGTTGACTACCTCAGCAACCGCCTACTACTAGAGAGTTAACCCTCAACATATGGGCTCTTATTCTAATCGCGAGCCCTTGATATCCAGATAACAAAGCGGCGTATAAAAATAGGGTCGAGAATAAAGATAGTCCCTAGAAACAGCGTATTCAGCGTCGCAACCCCTAGAAAAAATTCTGGAATGGTCCAATCCAGCACGCTGAGAAACAGCATCCCTAGGAGAGCCCCCGCAACCATAAAGATCGCATTGAAGATATTATTAACCGAGATCACTCTGGCGCGCTTATCCCCCTCAGTACGTTGCTGAATCATCGAATATAGCGGTACCACGAGCATGCCACCAAACATACCGATAAACATTAAATCCAGCATAATATGGATGCCGGCAGTCAGTGTTATAAATTCCCCAGCTAGGACTGCTGAAGATAGCTGATTGGCAGACTGGTAGGTGCCAGAGGCAAAGAAAAGGTCTGTGGCAAATATGCTGAGTCCAATGGCGCCCATGGGTACTAACCCGGGTTCAACCTGTCCCTTTGAAAAGCGATGACAGAGTAATGAGCCGATGGCGACGCCGACAATAAACGCGCCTAGCAGTACCGAGATTAGGGTAGGGTGCCCATTGAGCACGGTCACGGCATAGTTTGGCACCTGGGTAAGAAAGCTTCCTCCGAAAAGCCAGAACCAGGAAATGCCAATAATGCAGTAAAG
>CBFHMK010000001.1:0-85166 GCA_965656965.1 uncultured Porticoccaceae bacterium | reverse complement strand
GTACGGTGGGGTTTTCTCGGGCCATTTGAAAGTTGCGGGAGGTTTCTCTTAGCGGGTTGATATTAAACTTACCCTGTTGTGCGGACAGGGCAGGAGGTGCACTGGGAATTTGCCGGCTGCTCAGCCAACCAACAATAGCCAGTGCTGTGGCAAGAGCACCCACATAGATTGGCCCCTGCTGTGCTGTTACTAACCAGCCGCCAATCAATGTACCTATCAAAATAGACACAAAGGTCCCCATACCAACCTGAGCGTTGCCCGCCAATAGTTCATCACTACTCAGATGCTGAGGAATGATGGAGTATTTTATGGGACCAAAAAAGGCTGACTGCACTCCAAGGGCAAACAGAATCGCCAACATCCAGGTCACATCTCCGCGCCATAGCGCATAGCAACCTGCGAGCATCAAAATGATCTCTACAAATTTGATGCGCCGGATAAGCATGGCTTTATCAAACCGGTCTGCCAGCTGACCCGCGGTAGTTGAAAATAGGAAGTAGGGCAGAATAAATAGCCCAGCAGCCAGATTGGTAATAAAGTTAGTATTGCTATCCGAGCCGGCTACAGCGCTGCTGACAACAATCACCAATAGCGCATTTTTAAATAAATTATCGTTGAGAGCGCCCAGAAATTGGGTAATAAAAAACGGTAAAAAGCGCCGTTGAGAAAATAGGTGAAACTGACTTCTAACCTCAGGCTGAGTTGCGGGCCGTTCCACCACTATGCCCCTGTAATAATTAGATGGCTGAGGATCCTGCACAAATAGCTGGGTGACTGAGACATATTTTTACCATTGCTAGCGATTAATTATAATTGTTAGATGGCATCATAGCAGGACTAGGCGCAGTTAGTCCGGCTTTAACTGGTAGCCCATAACCGAAGTTTTTCGGCTCCCATAATCCCGTCGTTCAAGATCTAAAAAGGTTCGCAGTTCAGCAAAGCCTGACTTGCTCATCATGCCCGCCGACGCCAGGTTTTCCTCATGGCGATCAATCAATACCACCAATGCCTGCAGCGACTTGGCTCGGGCAATAGTCTGACGGAGTAGCTCCGACCCAATGCCTTGACCAGCATAATCCCGGTGCACAGTAACCTCAGAGACATAAACTGCCGAACGAGACTTAGCATATTGCTGATACTTATCCGGCAGAGCCCTGGCATAAAAGAAAATACACAGCCCAACAATGATGCTCTTATCACAGGCCAAAAGGACCTCGCCATCACCCTGGGCAGCAGTGGAAAAACTTTCCATAACCCCATCTTTAGGCAGATGATTCCAGGGATTAGCGCCATGGTCGAGCAGGAAGTCTGCCAGATAGGGGTGCTCCTCAGTAAGCGCATTGCGATATGTGATCATCCTCAAGCCCTGTGGTTGGGAAAGTTAACTGCTGAGACCAAAAGTCGGAGTGTACTGGTAAAAGAAACCTATTTAGCTGGAATCCCTAACTCATCCCAAAGCGCATCAATTCGTTGTTTAACCGCCGCATCCATCTCTATGGGTTCACCCCACTCCCGGTTGGTTTCGCCGGGCATTTTATTGGTGGCATCCATTCCCATCTTTGAGCCCAGGCCGGAGACCGGCGAGGCAAAGTCGAGATAGTCGATCGGGGTGTTATCGATCAGCACGGTATCCCGCGTGGGGTCCATTCTGGTGGTCATGGCCCAGATCACATCTTCCCAGTTGCGAACATCAACATCATCATCGGTGACAATCACAAACTTGGTGTACATAAATTGGCGCAGAAAGGACCAGACGCCCATCATCACACGCTTGGCATGACCTGGGTATTGCTTCTTCATGCTGACCACGGCCATGCGATAGGAACAGCCCTCTGGCGGCAGATAGAAATCGACAATTTCTGGAAACTGTTTCTGCAGTATGGGCACAAATACTTCGTTGAGTGCCACACCTAAAATTGCAGGTTCATCGGGCGGCCGGCCGGTATAGGTGCTGTGATAAATAGGCTCTTTGCGATGGGTAATACGGTCAATAGTAAAAACCGGGAAGGTTTCCACTTCGTTATAATAACCAGTGTGATCGCCAAAGGGGCCTTCTTCAGCCTCCTCGCCGGGATGCAAAAATCCTTCGAGAATATATTCTGCGCTGGCGGGGACTTGCAGATCGCTGCCAATGCATTTTGCGACCTGCGTTTTCTCGCCTCTTAACAGGCCGGCAAAGGCATATTCCGATAATGTATCTGGTACCGGCGTTACAGCCCCCAATGTTGTAGCTGGATCTGCTCCCAGAGCAATAGCGACAGGGTAGGGTTTGCCGGGATGTTTTTTCTGGAACTCGCGATAGTCCAATGCACCGCCTCGATGGGCGAGCCAACGCATAATTAATTTGTTTTTGGCGACCTTCTGCATGCGGTAGATGCCGAGGTTCTGGCGCTCTTTTTCAGGGCCGCGGGTAATGGCGAGCGCCCAGGTCACTAGGGGAGCGGCATCGCCGGGCCAACAGGTTTGAATCGGTAACTGGTCGAGATCAACTTGCTCGCCTTCGAGAATAACTTCCTGGCAGGGCGCCTTTTTAATTTCTTTAACAGGCATATTGAGCACCTGTTTAAAATCGTGCCGTTTTTCCCAAAGATCACGCAACCCTTTGGGTGGCTCTGGCTCCTTTAGGAACGCCAGTAAGGTCCCGACATCGCGCAGCGCGGTGACGCTCTCTTGGCCCATGCCCATGGCAACACGCTCCGGTGTGCCAAAAAGATTGCAAAGCACTGGAGTGCTGTAACCTTTGGGATTTTCGAACAGCAGCGCGGGCCCTTTGGCGCGCAACGTGCGGTCGCTGATTTCAGTCATCTCAAGGTTGGGGTCAACTTCTTGAGAAATACGAATTAGCTCTCCTCGTTGCTCGAGGAAAGCTATAAATTCGCGAAGATCGGAATATTTCATAGGACGTTAGCCTAAGTCATTGCGCTGGGACTAATGATACGCAGACTTTGCTAGGTTTGGCGCAAATTTTATTTACGCTTCATTGCACCAAAGAATTCAGCATTGTTTTTAAAGCCTTTTAGCTTCTCAATCATAAATTCAGCGGCGCTAAGGTCTTCCATATCATGCAGCAGCTTACGCAGAATCCATACGCGTTGCAGCTCTGCCTCATCCATCAGCAAGTCTTCACGACGAGTACCTGAGCGTCGAACATTAATGGCGGGGTAGACGCGTTTTTCTGCGATCTTACGATCCAGAATAAGCTCCATATTACCTGTGCCTTTAAATTCTTCGTAGATCACTTCATCCATCTTAGAGCCGGTTTCAACCAGTGCTGTAGCGATGATGCTCAGGCTGCCACCATGTTCGATATTTCGTGCAGCTCCGAAGAAACGCTTAGGTTTTTCCAGCGCGTGGGCATCGACACCACCAGTTAGTACTTTACCTGATGACGGAATCACAGTGTTGTAAGCGCGTGCTAAACGGGTGATAGAATCGAGTAAAATTACCACGTCTTTTTTGTGTTCTACCAGGCGCTTGGCTTTCTCGATAACCATTTCGGCCACCTGAACGTGGCGATTTGGCGGCTCATCAAACGTTGAGGCAATCACTTCGCCGCGCACGGTGCGCTGCATCTCTGTCACTTCTTCTGGACGCTCATCAATCAGCAATACAATAATATGACACTCGGGATTATTGCGGATAATAGACTGTGCGATATTCTGCATCATAATAGTCTTACCGGCTTTAGGCGGCGCTACAATTAGGCCGCGCTGGCCTTTACCGATGGGCGATACCAAATCAATGATACGGCCAGTTAAATCTTCGGTTGAACCATTGCCTGCTTCCAGTCGCAGTGGCTGGTCAGGGAATAGTGGAGTCAGGTTTTCAAAGAGAATTTTATTGCGGGCATTTTCTGGGGCGTCAAAGTTGATTTCATCAACCTTGAGCATGGCAAAGTAGCGCTCGCCGTCTTTTGGCGGTCTGATTTTACCGGCAATACCGTCGCCAGTGCGCAAATTAAAGCGTCTGATCTGGCTGGGTGACACATAAATATCATCTGGGCCTGCAAGGTATGAGGCGCCCGCGGAACGCAGGAAGCCAAAACCATCTGGAAGGATTTCTAATACACCTTCACCATAAATATCTTCGCCACTTTTTGCATGTTTCTTAAGTAGGGCAAAGATAATATCTTGTTTGCGAGAACGAGCTAGATTGTCTAGACCAGCAGAAGCGGTCATTTCCAATAGTTCGTCAATAGGTTTTTGTTTTAATTCTGATAGATTCATAGAGGTGGGTTTACATTACTATAGGATTGAATGGATGTGACTTAACACAGTTGAAAAAGGTTTGGTTTTTTAAAAGCCGAGTGTGGCGCAAAAAGAATAGTTGGAGCGTCAGAACAGCAAATTCAGGACTTAATATTTGAAGTATAGCGCTGCTTGAGCAAAGCGCAAGAAAATTCTGTGGCCCTGTGATCAGGGCCACGGTGATACTTAGATCTGGCTGTCGACGAACTCGGTCAGTTGACTCTTGGAGAGTGCTCCGACTTTGGTGGCTTCAACAGCGCCATTCTTAAAGACCAACAGCGTTGGGATACCACGAACATTGAACTTGGCCGCGGTCTCTGGGTTGCTGTCTACATCAACCTTACAGATTTTGACTTTGCCCGCATACTCAGAGGAAATCTCATCAAGGATGGGTCCAATCATTTTGCAGGGGCCACACCATTCTGCCCAAAAATCTACCAGCGCTGGTATATCAGATTGCAGAACGTCAGTTTCAAAGCTTGCGTCGGTAACATGAACAATATTTTCGCTCATCAGAAAGGGTCTCCAGGAAACAGTTGTTAATTACAGGAATTTGTTTGCGAGCATGATAGCATCAGCCCCGTGGTTGCAACAAACGTTATACTCAATCACGTTAAAAGATTTAGGCTATGGAACCAGGGGTTGGCTCATCTAACCTGATAATCAACCAGCAGGATAAAATATGACGATCCTTAAAGCTGCGGTTTTAGTGTTAATCAGTATTGCCATAGTGGCCTACATGGCATTTGATGGGCAGCAATATCTATCTCTGACTCTATTTCAGGGGCTGTATCAGCAGGAGCCGCTATTAACCGCGCTGGTGTACTTTGCCATCTATATAATCCTAACCGGCCTCTCTCTGCCCGGCGCCACTTTGCTGACTCTTATCGGGGGCATGATCTTTGGGTTTTGGGTGGCGCTGCTGCTGGTGTCGTTTGCTAGTACGCTGGGTGCAACTCTCTCTTTTTTGGTCTCGCGATTTATCTTAAAGGACTGGGTGCAAAGTAAATTCGCTAGCTACCTGACAGTGATCAATCGTGGTATCGAAAAAGATGGGGCCTTTTATCTGTTTAGTCTGCGATTAATTCCTCTGTTCCCATTTTGGGTGATTAACCTAGTTATGGGCCTTATGCCGATTCGCCCACGCACTTTTTACTGGGTCAGTCAGCTAGGCATGTTGGCAGGCACCGCAGTATATGTGAATGCGGGCGCTAGCCTTGGCGCGGTGGATGAGTTTTCTGCAGCAGGTATTTTTACCCCCCAATTAATTTTTTCCTTTGTACTGCTGGCCCTCTTTCCCTTTGTTGTGCGTTATCTCTTGGCCTGGGCGCAACGGCGAAAAGGCTTGCAGGGATTCAAGCGCCCAAAAAAGGTTGACGCGAATTTGCTGGTGATAGGGGCGGGCAGTGCTGGATTGGTCAGCGCCTATATTGCTGCCACGGTCAAAGCCAAAGTGATCTTAGTTGAAAAAGATAAAATGGGCGGCGACTGTCTGAACACCGGCTGCGTGCCCAGCAAAGCCCTGATTCGGGCGGCTAAATCAGTCAAGGATATTGAAACTGCGGGTCAGTTTGGTATTCAGGTGGACAGGCTCAACGTAGATTTTGCTCAGGTAATGAGACGTATTCAGCAAGTGGTCAGGGAGATTGAGCCCCATGATTCGGTTGAGAGATTTACCCAGCTGGGCGTTGACTGCATTCAGGGCAATGCCAAATTGGTTAGCCCTTGGCAGGTAGATGTAGATGGGCGCCAGATCCGGGCCGAAAAGATTATTCTAGCCAGCGGTGCCAGGCCAATAATTCCGGCTATTCCTGGCATAGAAGAGGTTGAACCCCTAACCTCGGAAAACCTTTGGCAGCTAGAGACATTGCCTGAGCGGCTACTACTGATCGGTGGCGGAGCCATAGGCTGCGAGTTGGCTCAGGCTTTTCAGCGCCTGGGAGCCCAGGTGACTCTGGTGGAGGCCATGCCTCAGTTAATGCCTAGGGAAGATGCCGATATCGCCGAGCGCCTGACCCAGACTTTATTGCATGAGGGGGTGCAGGTACTCACAGGCCAGGATGTCGTCTCATTTGCTACTACAGACGCTGGGTATTCGGCTGAGCTCAGCACGACTGGCGCCCAACCTAGCCAGGTCCAGTTCGATAGAGTTTTAGTGGCCGTGGGTCGGCAGGCGAATACTGCAGGCTTTGGTCTGGAGGAGTTGGGTCTGGCACTTAATGCTAATGGTACCCTCAAGGTAGATCGCTATTTACGCACTAGCTGCCCAACTATTTTTGCCTGCGGTGATGTGACTGGGCCCTATCAGCTGACCCATGCGGCTGGGCATCAGGCCTGGTTTGCTGGAGTTAACGCATTATTTGGACAGTTCAAAAAGTTTGCCGCTGATTATCGGGTAATGCCTCAAACGATCTACACAGATCCACAGTTGGCCCGTGTTGGGCTCAATGAGCGAGAAGCGGCTGAGCAGGGCATTGAGGTGGAAGTTACCAGCTACGATTTGTCTGAGTTAGATCGTGCTATCGTCGATGGCAGTGCCAAGGGAGTAGTCAAGGTTTTGACCGCACCGGGCTCCGATCGAATTCTTGGTGCAACGATTTTGGGCCCCCAGGCTGGCGAGCTACTGACCGAGTTTGTTATCGCCATGAAATATAAGCTGGGCCTAAACAAGCTGTTGGCTACCATCCATAGCTACCCCACGCTGAGTGAGGCCAACAAATATGTCGCCGGAGAATGGAAGCGCAAGCATATTCCGCATCGCTTACTGCACTGGGTTGAGAAATATTACCGATGGAAGCGCCGAGGCTAGTCGAAATTTACCATTGGCTCATGCCCAACCACCGACTGGGGGTCTATATGAATAATAATCTCCGAACCGGGAAAGGCTTCCAGTAACCTCATCTCAACCTCATCAGAGATTTTATGGGCTGCCAATAGTGACAGATCATCGTCGAGCTCTAGATGCAGCTGGATAAAGGTCATGGTGCCAGAATGTCTCGACCGGAGATCATGAAGACCACGGGCGCTTTTATGTTGTAGAACTAGTTGTTTGATCTGTTCGCGCTGTTCGTCTGGCAGCTCTCTATCCATAAGATGGTCGTAGGAAACACTGATAATCTCCCAGGCGCTGTAAAGGATATAAATACCAATACCGCAGGCAAACAGCGCATCAAAACCTTCCCAGCCCTGAACAGATAGCCAGAGTGCGAGGATCACACTACCATTAACCAGCACATCGGTGCGGTAGTGCAGAGCATCTGCCTTGATCGCGGTTGAATTGGTTTTCTTGATAACATGGCCCTGAAAACCGAGTAGCAAGAGGGTGGCGACAATTGAAAAGACCATCACGCTAATGCCTATTCCGGCCTGCTCGACAGCGATTGGATTGATCAGTCTACGCCCTGCCTCAAGCAGCAGAAAACCTGCGGACCCGGCAATAAACATTGACTGGCTCAGCCCAGCCAGCGCCTCAGCTTTGCCGTGACCAAATCGATGCTCTTTGTCCGCGGGGGTCAGCGCGTGGCGCACTGCAATTAAATTAATAAGTGAGGCCAGCGCATCCAGTACTGAATCAATCAGCGTCGCTAACAGGCTCACAGAATCTGAAAGGCCCCAGGCAATTAATTTAGAGACAATCAGTATCAGGGCTACCGAGATTGAGGCGTAGGTTGCCAGCCGCAAAAGTTTTGCGGTCTCTTCAGGGGCTGTGGGTTGAGCTTGGGGTATTGTCATGATGGCTGTCTGGTTATCTGCTGGTTGCAGTTTAACAAATTAACCGAGTCTCCTGAAGACGGGCTTTAGGAGGCTAGAAATCTTGTAGTACGCTGTTCAAAAATTGGTAGCCAAGTTGTGTAGTAACATAGTGCTGGTCGCTATATTCCATTAGGCCCTTCTTTTGAAGCTCAGCTACCTGTTTGTCGATATGGGTTGTATCCATGCCGGTACGTTGTGCAAAGTAGTCTCTGGGGATCCCCTGCTTTAGCCGCAGCGCATTCATCATAAACTCCAGTGCTATCTGGTCGTTAGCGATAGCAGAATTATTGGCGATAAAAGAGGCTTTTCGGGCCAGATATTTGTCTGGCTGGCGAGTTTTGCTGGTGCGCATAATTCGGTTTTGTTCTGGCATGGTGACTTTGCCGTGAGCACCGGCGCCTATTCCTATGTAATCGCCAAACTGCCAGTAGTTGATATTGTGTTTAGCGCTGTTGCCATTTTTCGCGAAAGCGGAAACCTCATACTGCTCGAACCCCTTTTCAAACAACAGTGACATACCCATTAGCTGTATATCTGCAAGCCGATCATCATTGGGGAGCGGCGGCGGACGAGAAAAGAATTCAGTATTGGGCTCAATGGTTAGTTGATACCAGGATATATGCTGAGCGCCGCTATTAGTGGCGAGCTGGATATCAGACTGCGCCTGATCCAGCGTTTGTTCTGGTAGGCCATGCATAAGATCTATATTAAAGCTGTCAATGCCCGCCGTCTGAGCCGCCGAAATCGCTTTTAGCGCCTGATCACTGTCATGAATTCTACCTAGACGTTTTAGATGACCATTATCAAAACTCTGCACGCCTATGGATAGACGATTGACGCCTGCATGATAAAAGTCGGCAAATTTTTTCTGCTCAAAGGTGCCAGGATTTGCCTCAAGTGTAATTTCAATATCCGACTGAAAACCAATCAGTTGCTCGGCGGCATTTAGTATGTTGCCAATTGCCGCACCAGAAAACAGACTTGGTGTGCCACCACCAAAAAAAATTGAATGTAACCTACGGCCCTGGCTCCAGGACTGGTCTGCTTTAAGATCCTCTATCAGCGCCTTTACATAGTCCTGCTCAGGAATGCTGTCACTAGCTTGATGGGAATTGAAATCACAGTAGGGACATTTGCGGACACACCATGGGATGTGGACATACAGCGATAGCGGTGGAAGTTGTAACACAGCTTAGTGATTCTGAAGTTGCAGCAGCAAATTGGCGATGGCTTTACCGCGATGGCTTAGTTTGTTTTTTGTCTGCTTGTCCAGTTCTGCTGCTCGACAGTTGGTATCGCTGACCTCAAAAATAGAATCATAACCAAATCCACCGTCGCCTCTCTCTTCAAAAGCTATGCTGCCTTCCCAGGTGCCCTGGCAAATTAACGGTGTTGGGTCATCTGCGTGGCGCATGTAAACAATCACCGTCTGATAGCGCGCGCCACGTTGTTCAACGGGGACATCTCTCATCAAGGTTAGAAGCTTTTCTCGATTAGTTGCATCTGTTGCCTCCGGCCCCGCAAAGCGTGCCGAATAGATACCAGGCGCTCCTTTAAGAAAATCGACTTCTAAACCACTGTCATCCGCTACCGCGGGTAACTTAGATAGCGAAGCTGCATTACGAGCTTTAAGAATAGAGTTTTCGACAAAGCTGAGCCCTGTCTCCTCGATATCAGGAATACCCAAGCTAGTCTGTGGGACTATGGTAAACCCGAGGCCGCCCAACATCTGTTGCAGCTCTTTTATTTTCCCCGGGTTAGCGCTTGCTAACACAAGCTTTTGATCAGTGCTCAAAGTTATTCTCAATGTTTTGTTGTAACCCAAATTAATCCAGATACATTTTTTTCTGGAACTTAAAGTCGTAGGGATAGACTGGTTGCGTACCCTTTCCCTCAGGTAGCACACGAATTTTGAAGGTCAAAAAATCTTCATTATCAAATTCAAAAGGCGCCAAATAGTAAACTGTGTTTTGCTCATGCACGGCGACAAACTCTAATGTCTGACTCTGTTGCAAAATATTTGAGACGGTGCCTGTTACATTGCCTTCAACCCCTTTGCCCAGTTCCCTGACCAGTGCAATATTAACGATCCCCTTATCTTTGCCGCGCACAATATTATTGGCGACAGCTATATCCGGTGCGATAAAAGAGCTGTTGAAAGCACTAAAGAACAGCTTGTAATCACCGTGCTGTTTGTACAGCTTCTCTTCGACACCATGGCTAAGTCCTGTCAACAGTAGCCCGAGGGAAAGGATTATTGGTTTCATCATTTATAGCTTCCGGTTTCTTGTAGCCTGAAGGTTATCGGCTGAGATGGTAGACCGCGGTCTGTGTAAATAAATTAGGCCACAGAGCTTTAAGTTTTTTGTCGACAAAACTTTCTGCCAGACATTGGCGATGGACAATTTTAATCTGCCGCTCATTGCACAGAGCCTCAAAATCCTTATACGTAAAAAAGTGAATATTGGGCGTGTCATACCACTGATAGGCCAACTGTTTAGTCACCGGCATACGGCCACGAAAATTTAGGTAGGCCCGGGTGCGCCAGTAGCCAAAGTTCGGAAAAGTAATGATGCATTGCCGACCAATCCGCAGCATTTCGTCAAGCACAAGGTGGGGGAAGCGCATCGCCTGTAGTGCCTGGGTCATCACTACGGTATCAAAGCTTCCATCCGTGAAATTAGTCAGGCCTTTGTTGAGGTCCTGCTCAATCACATTGATGCCATTGCTAATACACTGATTAATCGAATCCGGATCAATCTCTAGGCCGTAGCCCAGGATGCCGTGCTGGCGCTGGAGATCTAAAAGCAGTGAGCCATCGCCACAGCCGAGATCTAAAACCTTCGATTCAGGGGTTATCCATTGGGTGATAAAACTAAAATCCTGGTTCATCGCACATCACCTGCCAGATGCTCTGCCACTCTGGACAGGTAGCCCTTGAGGGCAAGCTCATAGCGTTCATTGGGCAATAAGAATGCATCATGGCCTTTGTCTGATTCAATTTCGACGTAGGACACCGGCTTGCCAGCAGCCAGCAGTGCATCAGTAATTTCACGAGAGCGTTCCGGAGCAAACCGCCAGTCACTACTAAAAGAGATAACCAGGAAATTGCAGTGTGCATGGCCAAAGGCCGCTACTGGGTCATTTCCGTATTCCCTCGACAGGTCAAAGTAGTCGAGCATCTTGGTAATTAAAATATAAGAATTAGCGTCAAAACTATCAGAGAATTTGTCGCCCTGATAGTTGAGGTAGCTCTCGACTTGAAACTCCACTGGGTCTGCATTGCGGTCTACCAGATCACCTATACGCAGCTCACGGCCGAATTTCTGGCCCATCAGCTCATCGGACAAATAGGTGACATGACCAATCATGCGCGCCAGTGCCAGCCCGCGCATAGGTACTTTATGCTGCTGTAGATAGCTGCCGTCGCAAAAATCTGGATCAGACTTGATCGCCCGTCGAGCAATCTCATTAAAGGCAATATTCTGGGCGGTCAGCTTCATGGATGAGGCTATAACCACCGCATTGAGCAGCTTATCTGGATGCTCCAGAGACCAGCGCATGGCCTGCATACCTCCCAGGCTGCCACCAATTACCGCTGCCCAGCACTCAATACTGAGATATTCCATTAATAGCTTTTGTGACTCTACCCAGTCACGCGCGCGCAGCGAAGGAAAGCTTGCTCCCCAGGGTTCGCCAGTCTGGGGGTTAATAGACATTGGACCAGTGCTGCCAAAGCAGCTGCCTATGTTATTGAGACTGACAATAAAGAATCTGTCAGTATCGATCGCCTTGCCCGGGCCAATATAGTGGTCCCACCAGCCGGGTCTCTCATCTGTCTCATAATAGCCTGCCGCATGATGATCGCCGCTCAAAGCGTGACAGATTAAAATTGCATTACTGCGCTGCCTGTTGAGTTCACCATAGGTTTCGTAGGTCAGATCATGGGTTGGCAGCACCACACCGCAGGCGAGTTTAAGCGGCTGCTTAATAGTCACAGTTTGGCTGGTGACCATGCCTATAGAGTTGTGTGGCAAGTTGTCGTGCAACATAGCGTGTCAGATTGGCGAGTACCTGTTAAGTCTAAGAGGGCGTTCTAGCTAACGCAACAGAATGATGATTGTTTTTTTCTAACTAATAGTCCATAGACTGTTGGCTACGGCTATGTATTTGGGGTTAGACTTATTTGAAGTTACAAACAACGTACCCAAAGAGGTGTGTCAATAAACATTTAAGGAGTGGGGTTTGAAGTATAGAAAGTTAGGTAACACAGACATAGATGTACCATTAATTGGCTTAGGTACCATGACCTGGGGCGAGCAAAACACTCTGGAGCAGACCTGCGAGCAGATGGATTATGCGCTTTCAAAAGGGGTTAATTTCTTTGATGCTGCGGAAATGTACCCAGTACCACCGCGAGCAGAAACCGCAGGGGATACTGAGCGCTGCATAGGCCAATGGTTAGCACAGTCTGGCAAGCGCTCGGAGGTGACACTGGCAACTAAGGTGGCTGGACGTGCCGATACTAGGCCTGACTGGAAGCATATTCGTGGTGGGCCGCGCCTGAATCGCGACCATATTCGTCGCGCAATAGAGGGTTCACTAGAGCGCCTGCAGACAGACTATGTCGACCTCTACCAGGTCCACTGGCCAGAGCGCGCCACCAACTTCTTTGGTATGCGTGGCTATGTCCACTATCCTGCCGGCGATGGTATTGCGATCGAAGAAACGCTGGACGCGCTGTCTGAGCTAGTTGACGAGGGTCTAGTTAAGCATGTGGGCCTCTCTAATGAAACGCCCTGGGGTGTAATGGAATACCTGCGTCTTGCATCGGAGCGTGGCATGGCCAAGGTGGTGAGCATTCAAAACGTTTATAACCTGCTGAGCCGTCAGTTTGAGACCGGTTTGGCCGAAATGGCTATTCGTGAGCAGGTGGGTCTGTTGGCCTATTCGCCTATGGCTTTTGGCGTTTTAAGTGGCAAGTATCTGGGGGGAAAAATGCCCGCTGGCTCAAGGTTGAAGCTATTTGAACGATTTGCTCGCTACGGTAGTGCCCAATCAGAGGCTGCTACAGAGGCTTATAAAACAATTGCCGACAAGCATGGCATGACGCTGGCGCAAATGTCCCTGGCCTTTGTTTGCCAACAGCCCTTTGTGACTAGTTGCCTGATAGGCGCCACTAATATGCAGCAACTGAGCGAGAATATCGCCGCTGTTGATCTAGAACTCTCTAAGGAAGTAATGGCTGAAATTGAAGCTATTCACAATCAGTATCCTGATCCTGCTCCCTAACTGGGCGATTTACTGCAAGCTGTTTCCAGATGTCAGTCCGGTGCAGCTTGCGCAAACCCTGCCTATGTTCAACTACCAAAATAAAACGCCGCTAGCCCAGCAGAGGCTGTATCAGGCGGCCGAGCGCTGGCAACAGGTTGGCACGAACAATCATCAGAGTTAGAAGAGCAGCCATAGGTGATAGATCAATCATACCTATAGGAGGAATAAAATTTCTGAAGGGTCGCATATAGGGCTCAATAACCTGAGAAACCAAGGCCACTGTAGGATGCTGAGTAGCCCCAAACCAACTGGATAGGATAATAATAAAGATTCCCCAGAAATAAATCTCTATCACCGAGCTCAGCAGCCCGAAAATGGCGACTAGCAGATAGGCTAAAATTTCTGAAGTAGCTACTGCGCCGAGCGCCATCATCAGTAGATAAAAAGACCACTTCACTAGAATGGCGGCTACCAGAGCGCCGGAATTAAACGACCCAAAGGTGGGACATACCCGTTGCAGAGGCTCGACAACCGGCCCGCATAGTCTAAAAATTGTCTGGGATACTGGGTTGTAAAAGTCAGCTCGAACCCACTGTAACAGCAGTCTGATTAATAGCAGCGACGCGTAGATGTCGATGGCTGATCGAAGAATAAAAAACAGAGTTCCACTCATGAGGAATAATCCTTAGACATTTCTTGGGCACGGCCAACGGCGGTTTTCATAGCCTGACGGAAAACATCTTCCAGGCCCTGTTCTTGAAAGCGGCTGATCGCTGCCTGGGTAGTGCCACCGGGAGAGGTGACCTGGGCGCGCAGTTCACTGGGGGATATACCAGCCTCTGTCGCCATGCGGGCGGCGCCTAATGCCGTTTGCAGGCAGAGCTCCTGTGCTGTTTTTGTCGGCAGACCTAATTCCTCACCGATCTTTTGCATAATTTCCATCACCAAATAAAAATAGGCGGGCCCGCTACCAGAAACTGCGATTACTGCGTCAATCAGCGCTTCATTATTGACCCAGCAGCTGTAGCCCACAGCCTGGAAAATACTATCGACTAGCTGCTGATTGGCGATGCTGAGTGGCTGATTTGTAAACAGCCCCGTGGCGCCTGATTGGAGCATCGAGGGTGTGTTTGGCATGGCGCGCACAATGGACATATCCTCAGTCAGCCAATCGGCCAGAGCGGCAACAGGAATGCCAGCTGCCACGGAAACCATAATTGGCTTATGGCTCAGTGCCGGGGCCAGCGCTGTAACCACTGAACGCATCATTTGCGGCTTTACAGCAAGTACAACTAGATCAGCTGCGGCTGCAGCCGCATGGTTATCGGCAAAGGTTGAGACGCCATAGGTGGACTCTAGTTTTTGTCTAGTGCCTTCGCTGGGGGTACCCACCAAAATCTGCCCAGGGCTATAACCATTGGTGATCATGCCGCCGATAATGCAGGAGGCCATATTGCCGCCGCCAATAAATGCGATTGAACTCATGTTTCTTTACACACCTTTTAATGATTGTTGACTATCTCAGTCTCGCGGACCAAAAATATCAGTCCCCACTCTAACAATAGTTGCGCCTTCATAAATTGCCGCTTCTAAGTCACCGGACATACCCATGGAGAGGGTATCCAGTTTCTGGGAATTGTCCAGCAGACTATTAATCTCTTCGCCCAGCTTGCGCAGCTTTGCAAAAGCTGCCCGCTGCCCAGCAATGCCCTGTCTCGCCTTCGGAATAGCCATAAGCCCTCGCAACTTCAGCATGGGCAACTGGGCTATAGCAACTGCGAGCTTGGCAGCCTCCTCCGGGATAAACCCGGATTTACTAGGCTCATGATCGATATTTATTTGCAGGCAGATATTTAGCGGAGCCATGCTTTCTGGCCGCTGGGAGCTAAGCCGTTGCGCAATTTTTAAACGATCCACTGTATGCACCCAGCTAAACTGCTCTGCTACCTGTCTGGTCTTGTTGGATTGCAGGGGGCCTATAAAATGCCAATCCAGCGAATGCTCATCTAACTCGGCTATTTTTGTCGCTGCTTCCTGTAAATAGTTTTCGCCAAAGCTCTTTATGCCTGAATCGATGGCCGAGATGAGCTGCGTACTACTTCTCGTCTTGCTCACTGCCAGCAACAGGACATCCTCAGGATTGCGGCCTGCGTCACGGGCCGCCTGTTGCAGGCGTCTCTGCACCTGGGTAATGTTGTTATCAATATTTGGCATAGTCTTAAGGCACCAGATGTAGTTTGTAGGCCACTTGCAAAGAGGCAAAGTTGGCGGGCACTGGCAGTTGCAGTTGCAGAGTCTTAAAGGAATAAGCGAGACACAACAATGGATATCACCGAGTTATTAGCTTTTAGTGCAAAAGAGGGCGCTTCAGACTTACATATTTCTGCTGGCCTTCCTCCCATTATAAGGATCGATGGCGATGTGCGCCGCATCAATCTGCCGCCTATGGAGCACCGACAGGTCCATAGTTTGATCTACGAAATAATGAATGACAAGCAGAGAAGGGATTACGAAGAGCGTCTGGAAACTGACTTCTCGTTCGATGTTCCCGGCATAGCCCGTTTCCGGGTCAATGTATTTAATCAAAACCGTGGTGCAGCAGCGGTTTTCCGAACCATTCCATCCAAGGTGCTGACTCTTGAGCAGTTAGGGATGGGAGATATATTTAGGAAAATTTCACTACTTCCCCGGGGGCTAGTCTTGGTCACTGGCCCCACAGGATCTGGTAAATCAACTACATTGGCTGCGATGGTCGACTATATTAACGAAAATCGCTATGACCATATCCTGACCATAGAAGACCCTATTGAATTTGTGCATCAGAGTAAAAAATGTCTGATAAATCAGCGCGAAATTCATCGCGATACGATGGGCTTTGATGAAGCCCTGCGCTCGGCGCTGCGAGAAGATCCAGATGTCATACTGGTGGGAGAGTTGCGTGATCTGGAGACTATTCGACTGGCGCTGACTGCCGCAGAAACGGGCCATCTGGTTTTTGGGACCTTACATACCACCTCAGCCGCCAAAACCATCGACCGAGTGGTGGATGTGTTTCCCGCCGGAGAAAAACCCATGGTTCGCTCAATGCTGTCTGAGTCTCTGCAGGCGGTGATTTCTCAAAGCCTGTTAAAGAAGATTGGTGGTGGGCGTGTCGCTGCCCATGAGATTTTGATTGGCACCCCAGCTATCCGCAATCTGATTCGCGAAGATAAGGTAGCGCAAATGTACTCCGCTATCCAAACCGGTGGGGCAGTGGGTATGCAAACTTTAGATCAATGCCTACAGCACCTGGTTGATCAGCGTTTTGTCAGTGCAGAGATTGCCAAGGAAAAAGCCAAATTACCGGAAAACTTCTAGAGGGAACTATGGCAGTGACTGATACCTTTGAAAACCTAGTTAAAACCATGGCTGAGCAGAAGGCCTCGGACCTGTTTTTAACTGTCGGCTTGCCACCCTGTATCAAGTTAAATGGTTCTGTGGTGCCTATTGGCAAAGACAAGCTTAGCCAGAGACGCTGCGAGGAGCTGGTGTTAAGCATAATGTCAGAAGAGCAGCGGCGAGAATTTCATCTAAATAAGGAGCTCAATTTTGCTGTTATCAGTGAGCAATCGGGACGATTTCGGGCCAGCGCCTTCTACCAGCGGGGTGAGATTGGCATCGTGCTGAGGCGCATAGAAACTCAGATACCTACGCCGGAGGCACTGCTATTGCCACCGGTACTAAAAGAGTTGGTCATGAACCGCCGCGGTGTGGTGATCTTTGTGGGGGCCACAGGCACCGGTAAATCTACCTCACTTGCCGCCCTGATAGGGCATCGCAACAAAACTAGTCGAGGACATATCGTGTCTATCGAAGATCCAATTGAGTTTATCCACGAACATCAGGGCTGCATCATTACTCAGCGAGAGGTTGGTGTAGATACAGATTCGTTTGAGGTGGCCTTGAAAAACACCCTGCGCCAGGCTCCTGATGTCATTCTTATTGGTGAAATTCGTACCAGAGAAACCATGCAGCATGCGATAACCTTTGCGGAAACGGGCCATCTGGTGCTGGCTACTCTGCATGCCAATAATGCCAATCAGGCATTGGATCGCATTAACCACTTTTTTGAAGCGGATCGCCACAGTCAGCTATGGATGGATCTGTCACTGAACTTGCGCGGGATTGTGGCTCAGCAGCTGGTACCAACCGTCGATGGCAAAAGTCGACGCGCCGCGATAGAAATATTGCTGAATACGCCATTGGTGGCAGATACTATTCGCAAGGGCAAGGTACACAAAATCAAAGAGATTATGTCCAGTTCAACAGAGCATGGCATGCAGACCTTTGATAAGGCTTTATATGAGCTCTACAAAGATGGCGAGATTAGTTACGAAAATGCAATTGCCCACGCCGACTCGAAAAACGATCTCAGGCTGATGATCAAAATGCAGTCAGAAGATCAGCTCAGTGAGTCTGCGAGAAGCCTAGATAATTTGACCATAGAGGACGAGTCTTCAGAGAAGTTGCGCTGGTAGCACTACCTAGGGCTTCATCCCCAACTGAGGATTTTCCAGCCAACTCTGTAATATCAGAGCTGCTGCAACATGATCAATTCTGGTTAGGTCAGATAACTTGCTTTGGCGGCCACCACTGCGTTGCTGTTCACGCAGCATTGACTTGGCTTCGCGGCTGGTCAGTCGTTCATCAACCATGGCTACCTCAAGATTAAATCTACCCTGCAGCCTGCGGGCAAACCTGCGCGCACGTTGGCTGAGTTCACTTTCGGTGTCATCCATGTTGAGGGGCAGGCCGACCAAGAGCAGATCTGGTTTCCACTCATCGAGCAGCTTGGCTACCTTAGGCCAGTCGGGCGCACCGTCGCTGGCTTTAATTATCGCCAGGCCTCGAGCTGCACCGGTTAATGTTTGGCCATAGGCTACACCGATTTGCTTGAGACCAAAATCGAAGCAGAGCAGCGTTTTGGGTGCGGAGGATTCAGGCATGGCCGGCATCAAGGGCAAGCATATCAATATCGACACCAATGGAAGAGGCTGCTGCTCCAGCACGGTTGTCACAGTCGGTATTGAAGATAATCGCGGAATCTGCAGGGATGGTTAGCCAGCTATTTTGGGTAAGCTCCTCTTCCAGCTGCCCCGGCTCCCAGCTTGAATAACCCAGAGTAATAAGCGCCTCCTCTGGGCCATTGCCGAGAGCTATATCGCTGAGAATATCTTTAGATGCGGTGAGACTGATGTCGTCGGCGATGGTCAGGGTAGACTCCCATTGTCGCTCACAGCTTCTGTGGAGGATAAATCCACGGTCGCGTTGCACTGGGCCACCATCAAAGATTAGTGAGTTGCCATACTGATCATCATATTGCAGCTCGAGCTGATCAAATATGGCTTTGACGGGGATATCCAGCTGATGGTTAATAATGAGCCCCATGGCACCATCAACACTATGCTCACAGATGTAAACCACAGACTGGGAAAAATTAGGATCGCTGAGGCGGGGCATGGCCAGTAAAAAATGGTTCTTTAGGCTTGAGATGGTTTTTTTAGCTGAGTCGCTCATAGATCTCAATATGCGGGTTTCAGTAACTAAACTCAAGGTTTGTCGACGGATTGCAGGCTTTATTTCACCTGGTGGTTAAGCGATTATCTGTCTGGTATCGCCAGGTGCGAATAATATGTATCTCGTCGCGATCTCTGAGCTGCTCGGGGAATGCGCGGAAAGGTGATGCCAGCTGTACTGAGCGCACGGCAGCTTGATCGAGAATGTTAGAACCAGAGCTGCTAGAAATGGATACCTGTTTTACCACACCGCTAGGTGCTAGAACTACCACTAACTGGACCTTGCCAGAGAGCTGATTATCCCTAGCTTTTTTGGGGTAGTTGAGATTGCCGATGGTTTCTATGGTCTGCTCAAAATAATGCATATAGGCGGCTTCCGGTGCCGACTTGGTAGATACTGAAGTCATGCGTGCGATATTCGGTAAACGCTTATACGACTGCTGTAGGTGGTTAAATTTTGCGCGTATGGCTTGCTCTGACTGCTCCTGCCAATGTTGATTCGCCAGCAGCGCTTCACTGGCCTGAGTCTCCTCTTGGAGTGGTCCAGCCACCCTGTCACTAGGCTCTAAAATCGGAGTCTGCATATCAATACCCAGCTGGTTTGCCTGGGCAATATACTTTGGATCCTCTGGCTTATCCTGCTGCGTATCCTGCGTTAGTGTGACCTCTAATGAAGTCTCCGGTGCCGAGGCCGGCGTCAGCACAAAACCAAGACCCAGCAGCAGTGCCAAATGCAGGCCCAGGGCCGCAGAGAACGACCCTTTGAGCCGATCACTGCTTTTATTCCAGGAGCTGTTGATAAGCTTTTCCATAGGACTTCAGGTTTCAACTTAGGTGTTGTTTAGGCGCGCATTAATGGCGTCCATCAATAGCATCCCGATTCCCGTGTTCTGAGCATTATCAATTTCTCGAACGCAGGTAGGGCTAGTGACATTGATCTCGGTCAGATAATCGCCAATCACATCCAGGCCGACAAAAATTAGTCCTTTCTCTATTAATGTCGGGGCAATTTGCTCTGCGATCCAGTGGTCGCGATCGCTTAGCGGCTGGACCACCCCCTGACCGCCTGCGGCGAGATTACCGCGGAATTCTCCAGAGGCGGGTATACGCGCCAGACAGAAGGGCACAACCTGCCCATCTACCACCAGAATGCGTTTATCGCCGCTATTAATTTCCGGCAGATATTTCTGCGCCATAATAGTTTCTGTACCGAACTGGGTAAGTGTCTCAAGAATGACATTGAGGTTTTGATCGCCCTGTTGAACTCGGAATATTGAGGTTCCACCCATACCATCCAGAGGCTTAACCACCACATCACCCTGGTCGACAATAAAACTTTTTAGGCGCTTCTGATCGCGACTTACAATCAGGGGCGGAGTGCATTGGGGGAATTGGGTGGCGAATACTTTCTCATTACAGTCTCTCAGACTCTGGGGCTTATTGATGATCAGAGTGCCGCGTCTTTCCGCTGCCTCAAGAATGTAGGTGGAGTAGATGAATTCTGCATCAAACGGCGGGTCTTTTCGCATAAGCACCACGTCGAGTTCTTCTAAGGGGACTGAACTAGCCCCGCCCAATTCATACCATTTTCCGGAATCATCAAAAACCGTCAAAGGACGCATTTCTGCGCGAGGATTACCATTTTCTAAAAACAGATGACTCTGCTCCATATAAAATAGGTGATACCCCTGGTTTTGCGCCGCAAGTAGCAGAGAGAGCGTCGTGTCCTTGCTAAAGTTGATGGCGTGAATCGGGTCCATGACGACCCCAAGTGATTTGCCCATAAATGACAGCCTTGTGGTGATTTTTGCACTATAACTATCTATGGCAATCAGCTACATGTGAAACGCCATTAAAATCTGTGAGCTAGCGAGCAAAAATATTAGTAAAAATAAAGGGTTGTAGATTATACATTACAACTGTGTTTAAAATTCCGCAACTTGAGTGAAATTGGCTGTACTTAAGACGTTAAGTGGTTTTAAGAGTGGTGACAAAAATGGATGTTCAGGGCCTTAAAGTGCTCGTCATTGACGATAGCAATACGATTCGGCGTACCGCTGAGACCTTGCTGGCTAAAGCAGGCTGCGATGTGGCTACGGCCTCTGATGGCTTCGATTCTCTAGCCAAAATTGTCGATATCAAACCAGATATCATATTTATTGACATCATGATGCCTCGTCTCGATGGCTACCAAACCTGCGCCCTGATCAAGAACAACGCAGAATTCAAATCGACTCCAGTGATTATGCTCTCTAGCAAAGATGGTCTCTTTGATAAGGCCAAGGGTCGTGTTGTGGGGGCAGATGACTATCTGACCAAGCCTTTTGGCCGAGCTGAATTGCTTGATGCACTTGAGCGGTATGTAGCGAGCTAACTTTACAATCTGCCTAAAATTCAAGGTAGGGATATCAATCAACAGATCTGACAAGGGGTTGGACTAGATGGCAAAAATATTAATCGTGGATGACTCTCCCACGGAAACCTATAAATTAACCAGTATTCTGGAGAGAAATGACCATTCAGTACTGTCCGCGCAGACGGGCGAGCAGGGTGTTGGTTTAGCTAAAACGGAACAGCCTGACCTCGTCTTAATGGATATCGTGATGCCTGGCCTCAATGGTTTTCAGGCTACTCGGCAACTGAGTCGCGGCAATGAAACCAAACATATCCCAGTGATTATAGTCACCGCTAAAAACCAACAGGCAGATCAAATTTGGGGTGAGCGCCAGGGCGCCAAGGCCTATTTGGTTAAACCCATAGACGAGAAACGACTTATGACGGCAATTGATGACGTGCTGACTTAGGGGCTTAGGTCGATGTCTCAAGACGACAGTATTTTTTCCACTATCAGCAGCGTTGTTAAACAGTTTCATCGCTCTGAGTATGGTCTTCCGGCGCAAAAAGAAATTGTTGAGACTCAGAAGTTAATCGGTTTTTCATTACTGGATGCTGAGTATGTTATTGCGCTATCTGAAATCAGTGAAGTTCTAGAAGTCCCCAAGTGCGCCAAACTACCTGGCGTGCAACCCTGGGTTGTGGGTGTGGCCAATGTACGGGGGCGCCTATTGCCGGTAATAGATTTTGCAGGTTTTCTTGGTTACCGGCTCCAGGGCCCTGCACGAGCGCAGCGAGTTTTGGTATTTGAAATTGCCGGCACCTATATAGGCCTCATTATCGATCAGGTTTGTGGGATCCGATCTCTGCCTATTAGCCGCTATCAGCCGTTTAGCGACAAGGGGCCATTGGGCAGATTTATTGATGGCAAGTATGTGGATAGAGCAGAGACATATGGATTGTTCCGTCCTTGCAGGCTTATTGAGGACGAACACTTCATGACTGTGGCTATTTGAGAGTCTATTGGCGGTAAAAAAGCATCAATTTGGAGGATGTTATGGATAAGGGAACAGGGAAGCGCACATTTTTCCGCAATTTAATCATTTTGCTGGGTATTGGTTGCATGGCCGTGGCTGGCTACAGTGGCCTCGAGGTCAACAGCAGCGCTCGTGAAGACCAGCGAAATCTTCAGAGCATAGCTAACCTTAGGGTCAAGGCACTGCGAATTACCCAGTTAGCCAGAGATGCTATTGCCGGTAATGAGCCCGCCTTTAACAATCTCAGCTCACTAAACAAACAGATGAATGATAATTGGTTGAGTCTAAAGAGTCGGCTCAGTAAGCAGGGTGAGATATCAGGGGCTCAGCTTAATTCAGTCTCAGATAGTTGGAATCTGGTTGGTAAAAATCTCCAGTCTCTGGGTGACAACAGGGAGGCAGTTTTGTTTGTGTCGACGGTTGCCCACGAGCTCAATGCAAAGTTGCCTTTGCTACAGGACAACTCTGAACAGGTAGTCGATGTACTCGTCAGTAATTCTGCTCCGACGGGTCAGATCACCATTGCTCAAGAGCAACTTTGGCTAATTGAGCGCATTGGCCGAAATATAGACAAAATTATTGTGGGCCGAGAAGATGCCAATGTCGCGGCCGATCAGTTTAAGAACGATTCCAATATCTTCCGCGATACATTAGATGCGATGAAAAATGGTAATTTAATTCTTGGTATTTCCAAGGTTACCGACAGAGATGCAATTGCCAGCATCAATGAAATCGAGCAGTCTTTTAATATCGTCTCCAATGAAATCGAGCGCATCCATGAGTCCGCAGATGAGCTCTCAACGGCACAGCGCTCTGCGGGCGATCTGGTCAGCAATGCGCCCGCTCTACTTAGTAGCCTCGATCAGTTAGAGGGCATTGTTCGTGGTATCAAGCAGTCTGGCCACCGCATGTTTGATAGCAGCACAACGCTAATTGCAGCCTCAGGTTTTTTGGCTGCTCTCGTGTTGCTGGGGCTGATTATCTACACTACTACAAGGCGCAATCTTGTTGAGGCCGAGAAAACAAAGGACAAAAATCAGCAGGCTATCCTCACCCTGCTGGACGATATTTCGGATTTAGCCGATGGTGATCTCACCGCTGAAGCCACCGTTACAGAGGATTTCACAGGTACCATTGCCGACTCCATTAACTTTGCCATCGCCGAGTTACGCAGCCTGGTTCAAAACGTGGCAAGTACCTCTGAAAAAGTCTCTAGCTCTACCGATGCCACCAAGGCTACCTCACTGCAGCTCGCAGAAAGTGCAGAGCATCAGGCTCAGGAAATTGCCGGAGCCTCTGCCGCTATTAATGAAATGGCCATCACTATTGATCAGGTGTCGTCCAATTCAGCGGAGTCTGCTGCAGTGGCCGAGCGATCAGTATCAATAGCAAAAAACGGTGCATCGGTAGTGCGTAACACCATTGAGGGGATGGATACTATTCGCGAACAGATCCAGGACACCTCAAAACGGATTAAGCGTCTTGGAGAAAGCTCTCAAGAGATTGGCGATATAGTTTCCCTGATCAATGAGATTGCTGATCAGACTAATATTCTGGCTCTAAATGCTGCTATTCAGGCAGCTATGGCCGGTGAAGCTGGGCGCGGTTTCGCTGTAGTAGCCGATGAGGTGCAGCGTCTTGCGGAGCGTTCTACCACAGCTACCAAGCAGATTGCTGGCCTAGTGAAAACTATTCAGAGCGATACTCATGAGGCGGTTGCCTCAATGGAGCAGACCACCGCGGAAGTGGTAAAGGGAGCAGAATTGGCTAACAGTGCAGGTATAGCGCTGGAGGAAATTGAAACCGTATCAACCAACCTGGCCGAACTAATTCAGGATATCTCCGAGGCGGCTAAGCATCAGGCTACCACTTCCTCGCATATCTCAAACACTATGAACGTTATTCAGGAAATCACATCTCAAACTCTTTCTGGAACCAACAAGACAGCCGCATCTATTGGTGATCTGGCCGATATGGCGGTTGAAATGAGAGAGTCGGTTAGTGGCTTTATTTTACCCAACTCCATCTCTGACGATTCTATCAATGAGTTGGACGAGCATTCTGAAACCCTAGGTGAGGACCAGGACCAGGACCAGGACCAGGACCAGGACCAGGACCAGGATCAGGACCAGGATCCGGAAGAGGAGCTTGCTAGCTATATTCAAATAGACAGTACGGATATCGAGGCGGGAGAAGACTTTAATCTAGATTCCCTAGGTGGAGAGACGAATCCAGCGGGTAGGGATGGTTTCTCTGAATCAGACGATATAGATAGTTCTGATATAGAGGACCCTGAAGACCCCTTCCATCTGGCCCAGTTTGAGGCTGAAATAGAGGCCTTGCTAACGGACACCCAGAAGCAGCGCCAGTAAATCGGAGTATTTACCAGAGAACGCAATAATGGCATCGCTATCAGGGAGCAAAGTTAGTAACCGCAGGGACCAGCAATCTTTCTGGATATGGAAGAAAGCGCTGGAGCAGCGCACTGGTGTGCGCATTACCCCTGATCGTGAGCAGGCCCTAATCAACTTGCTGAACCGGCGCCTGCAAAAACTGCAGTATGACGACATCAAGCAGTACTTTGCTAATTCGTTAGACGATTTTAAAGGTGCAGAAGAATGGTCTTGGCTATTGGACAATCTGCTTATAAAGGAAACCCGTTTCTTCCGGCACCAGCCGTCATTGGACTACGTTGCGCGCTGGGTTGCACAGCTTATCAAGGCTCGAAAATCGCAGCAGCCGCTATGGATATGGAGCCTAGGATGTTCATCTGGAGAAGAGGCCTACTCCTTAGCCATCACTGTTCGGCAAACAATTGAGAAGCAAAACAAACCTTTCAAGTTTGGCATTTTGGCGACAGATATCAGCGCCGAGGCTATAAGCAAGGCGCGCTTGGGCGTCTACCCCCGCCGCCAGCTTCAGGCTGTAGATGTCGGTCTAAGAGAAAAGTATTTCGATCAGATAGGCCCTGACAGTTTTCGTGTCAATGCCGGCCTGCGCAGTCATATCTGTTTTTTAACCAGCAATATTTTAGAGCAAAAAAATCCGCTTGTTGGGCCCAAGATAGACCTTATTTTTTGTCAGAACCTGCTGGTGTATTTTCGCCGTTGGCAGCGCCGTGAAATCGTCAATCAGCTGGTTGCGGAGATGCCAGATGAGGGTCGTATGATCCTAGGGCTGGGAGAATTGGGCGCCTGGATGCCTCCCCAATTGACTCGTGCAGTTCCTGGGACTGTGCAAGCCTATTGTAAAAATACCTCAGCCAATAACCAGGTATCAGTTGCCAGTGCAGCAGATATGCAGGCCATAGATTCGGCCATGAGGAGGTGCTAAATGACTAACCAGCAGATGCAAGAGCCTATGCGCCAGCAAGCTCAGATATACAAAGGGCTGGAGTGGCTGGTCGATGAGATTGAGCGCAATCTAACCTCGGCATTTAACGAACTTGAGGCGTTTACCAAAGAGCCCGCCGATGAGACTAAAATACACTTTTGCCTGGGATATTTGCACCAGATTTCTGGGCCTTTCAAAATTCTCCAGTGCCAAGGCATGATTCTTTTGGCCGAAGAAATGGAGGCTCTGACCCAGTCGATAATAGACCGCCAAGTATCTAATGTCCCTGAAGCCTGTGAAATTGTGGCACAGGCTATTATTCGATTGCCTGCCTATCTAAGGCAGGTGCTTGTGACTCGGGTAGATCAGCCTGAAGCACTCTTACTTTTACTCAATGACTTAAGAGCCGCTCAGGGCAAGGGTCTCTTATCTGAGGGGCTATTTTTTACTCCAGACCTTTCGGAAATAGAGAGCAGACCGGCCAGTAAGCTGCAATCAGGGTCTGATATTACCGCCTACCTTGAATTGCTCACGAGGCTTCGACAGATATACCAGGTATCGCTGATCAAGCTAATAAAAGACGAGCGATCCGATAAGCAGTATGCCAACCTAGAAAAAGTCTTTCAGCGCCTGCAGCGGCTCTGCGCAGGCACCTGGCGACATGATCTATGGATTATTGCGGAGCAGGTACTAGGGCTTGTGGCTCGGCGTCGCATAGATTTCAGCATCGCTCTCAAGAAGCTGTTCCGTATCCTTGATACACAGCTAAAGTGTTGTTTGAAGGATGCGCAGGCCGATCGAGCATCAGCCATGGATGCTAACCTGCTAAAAAACCTACTGTATTACTTGATGCTGGTAAAGCCAGAAACCGAATCACAACAACAGCTCTGGCACGTTTATAAATTAGCGCAAGCCCTCCCATCTGGCGCAATTGATCTTGATTCTAGTCGATTTATTCCCCGCTACGACGCTGGCGTTATTCGCTCTCTGGTCACTGCTATACAGGCTGAGCTTAATGGGGTTCGCTGTGCGCTAGACCAATTCACCTTA
Source organism: uncultured Porticoccaceae bacterium (assembly GCA_965656965.1). GTDB lineage: Bacteria > Pseudomonadota > Gammaproteobacteria > Pseudomonadales > Porticoccaceae > HTCC2207. Next base: position 58,583 of record CBFHMK010000001.1, on the reverse strand, counting down.
GACGGGGGTCTGTCATCGGAAGACGTTCGGCAAACCTTACCCGTCCTAGCGAGCATGTCGGATTCACTGGCGCTAGTAGGTCAGGGCAGGCTACGCGATGCTGTAGGAGACATAGATCGAAGCTTGCAGAATATTTTTAACTCTGATGCGGCTATTGATGACAACCGGATCAACGAAGCTGTGCAACAGCTAACTGAAGTGGGCGCTACATTAAGCGCCTGGGCAGCTTATCCAGAGCGATTCCCCGAAGAAATCACTTTAGGCGAAAATCAGGCGATGTACGAGCTAGAGACCGCTCGAGAGGCGCTCCTGTCAGAGTCTCGTACAGGCATCGAGCGCATTAAAGAGTTAGTGGTGGACTATATTAATTCTCGGTGGAGCCTAGACTTAATAAGGCCCCTACCTGATCTTTTTTATGAGCTGTCGGGTGGATTAAAGATGATGGAGTTCGAGCGGGCAGCTGCCATCATTGATGGGTGCGGCATCTATGTTCAACAGCATTTGATCAATCAGGCCGCTCAGGTCGAATGGCAATCTCTAGATGTCTTTGCCGACACTATCAGCATTGTTGAATATTATCTTGAGCAGATCTGCTCGGCTACTCATGTGGATCAGGACGCGATTCTTGATGCTGCTGAGGAGGGCATAGTGGGGCTATTGGAAGCCGCATCACCCGGTTCCACTAGGCTAGATTCGGAGCTTGAGGCTGGAGAAGCTACAGTAGAGAGTCAAGATAAAAAAACTATCTCTAAGATCACTAGCACCCAGGAAGTGCACCAGGCTTCCGAAGAAATAAAATTGCAAGATAGAGAAATAGAAAATGATATTTTAGAAATATTTTTAGAGGAAGCAAATGAAGTGATGAGTGTGCTGCGCTCCAATTTTGCGGTTTGGGAAAACAACTCAGAAGCCATAGAGTCTCTGGCAATCATTCGGCGATCTTTTCATACCTTAAAAGGAAGTGGCCGCATGGTTTCCGCAAAATATATCGGCGATCTATCCTGGGCAGTTGAGAATATGCTCAACAGATTGCTTGACGGTAGAATATCAATTAATAGCCAAATAATTGATTTGGTTAAAAGTGCAATAGCTATTTTGCCAACATTAATAGAAGACTTTCCAAACGAGATAAATAAAAATACAAAAACGCTATGTTTAAAAATAAGCTTCAATTCTGAAGAGCTGGCGAAAGGTGCAGATATAACCAAAATTCAAGAGATCCAGGGAGTCTATGAAAAAGCCGAAGAATGGACTAGTAATAATCTAAATAAACTCGATAAATCCAGCAATATAGGACAGATAAAACAGACTCCACGCGCGCTTAAAAAAGAGCAGAAAATCGAGGCATTATTAGCTCAGAATAGTCCGGTTTTAGATTTCATAAAGTTCACATATATCGAATATGAAAATTCTAGGTATTTACTAGAAAAAAAACCAAAATACACAAAATATTCAAGCAAAAATAAAGAAAAACAGTCTTTCGAAAAAAGCGAAAAAATAATTCGTGATATTTTTTTAAAAGAAGCAAAAGTTCATTTGCGCACAATAGACCATTATTTAATCCAAGCTCGTGCTCTAGCACCTGATTACCAGCCGCCGACATTTGTTTTGCAGAGAGCTTTGCATACATTAAAAGGCGCTGCAGATATGGCAGAGCGTTCCAACCTCAGTATGCTGGTCTCTCCTGTAGATGATTTCGTTAAAGAATTAGTTAACCATCAAATTAATATTGATGAAGATATTATTTTTCTTATTAATGACATGTCTACGTTTTTTAGAGATTTGTTAAATCAAGTTTGTGTAGCCGAAGACGCTAGTGAAATTTTAGATGAACCTAGTGGTTTAAAGTTGTTTTACCAGCGGCTCAATGAGTTGCAAGAAAAATTGGTCGGCGGCCTTTTGCGCTCCGAGGAGGGTAGAGAACGATCTGAAGCATTGCTAGCCATTAAAAACCTAATGGCCACTGGTCTTTATGCGCTGCAGGACTACCCAGAACTATTGTTAGACCTCAAGACAGTAGATAAATACAGACCTAGCATCTGCGCAAAGATCATTGCTGATCTCAAAGATGTCGTTGAGGTCAGTGATATAGATGCATTGACGGATCTAAGTAATCAGTTGCTGGGCATATATCAAGACCTTTCGGGCTCGATAATGCCTCTGAGCCCAGCTGCGGTGACACTGTTAGAGCAAAGCCATGAATCACTGTTAAGTTTATTTGATATGTTGGCCGCGGATCAGGATTTGCCGATGCCGCAAGATGATCAGCATCAGGACCTCAAGAATCTAGGGGCACAGATTGCTGCGGCAAGTGCGTCACAACAAGTAGAGGGATCCACAGGAGCTGGCTCCTCAACAAAAGAGGACATGGCGAAGCCAGAGCAGCAGACAGTGACTAGCCATCCGCCCTCAGGCAGTCCCCATTGGATGGAGGCTGACTTGGACAAAGAAATTGCCGGGGTTTTTGTCGAGGAGGCTGAGGATATCGTCAGTCACCTTGAAGAGGCCGTTCAGGGATGGGCAAATGCCCCTGAGAATTTAGACTTCGCTGATCAGTTGAAGCGTGATTTGCACACCTTAAAAGGCGGGGCGAGGATGGCCGGCTTTGGTGCCCTGGGGCAATACAGCCATGAATTTGAGACGGCAGTTATAAACGCAGATACTCTGGGTAAAGAATTTTTTATCCTGGTTGAGACTCAGCTTGAGAGATTAGTGGCCGGCTATGAGATCGCTCGCTCGGTTGCTCAGGGTCAGAGTTCAACTGAAATTGACAATGAGATTGCTAAGTTATTAGAAAGATACCCTGGGCAAATAACCCTGGGCCACCACAAGACGGCTGAATCTGCTGAGGGTAGCCCGCAAACAGAATCAGGGCCAACTCGACCTATTCTCCCATCCGAAGCTTCCAGCACCAGTATCTCAAAACCGCTTAACACCATGGCCAGAGTAAGAGAGGTGGTTCGCATTGGTTCCGAAACATTGGACACATTGGTGAATCTGTCGGGAGAAAATATTATTTTTCGGGGCCGGGTTGAGGAACAGGTTAGTGAGTTCAATCATTCGCTAGATGAGATGGACGCCACCATAGTTCGCCTCCGGGAGCAGATTCGGCGACTGGGCACCGAAACAGAGGCACAGATTGATCATAGGAGAGAGCAGATTCAGGCTTCTGGAGAGGAGACCAGCTTTGATGCGCTGGAGATGGACCGCTACTCTCATTTGCAACAGTTATCAGGGTCATTGGTGGAGTCAGCCTCAGATCTGTCCGACCTAAAGGAGACATTATTAGATAAGCTGGTAGGCACTGAAAGCCTGCTAATGCATCAGTCGCGAATTAATGTGGATTTGCAGGAAGGTCTGATGCAAACCCGTATGGTGCCCTTCTCGCGAATTGTACCGCGCTTGCGACGTATTGTCCGACAGGTTGGTTTGGAGTTGGGCAAGGACGTAGCCTTGGCTATGGATAATATCCAGGGTGAGATGGATCGCTCGGTGCTGGATCGCATGGTCGCTCCGCTTGAGCACATGATCCGTAATGCTGTGGATCATGGCATAGAGAATAAAGAGCAGCGGCTATCTGCGGGCAAGTCCGCAAAAGGCACTATCTCGATTACGAGTTACCGCCAGGGCGGCGATATACTGATTCATATAGCTGACGATGGCGCAGGTTTGGATCTGGCACGCATAAGAGAGCTCGCGATTGAAAAGCAGCTAATAGCTGAGAGCGCTCAATTGTCTGATTATGAAATTGCACAATTTATCTTTCACCCTGGGCTTACCACCACGGAGTCCGTATCCGAAATATCAGGGCGCGGCGTGGGTATGGACGTTGTCAGCAGTGAAGTGAAGCAACTGGGAGGATCCGTCGATATAAAATCATCTGCGGGGCGGGGTACTGAGTTTACGGTCGTCTTGCCTTTTACTCTTGCGGTCAACAGAGCACTTATGATTGAAGTAGCAGGCGATCATTATGCACTGTCGCTCAATAGTATTGACGGGGTGCACTTTATTACCCCACAAAAGCTTCGAGCCCTGACGAGTGAGGGCATCGGTATTGAGTACGCGGGCAGGCGCTATGAAATGCTTTCGCTAGCATCATTGCTCGATCACGATATTTCCCCTCAGGCGGATAATGATCATCTGGCAGAGTCCGTCGCCTTGGTGCTGTTTCACTCTGACAGCCGCTACTTTGCCGCCCAGGTTGACGAAATTATTGGCACCCAGGAGATTGTGGTTAAAAATCTGGGTGCTCAATTTTCTGTCGTGCCCGGTTTAGGAGGGGCAACCATACTCAGTGATGGCCGTGTAGTGGTTATCGTAGATCTCAATGAACTGGCCCGAGTGGCGATTAGCGATGGTGAGTTATCCGACAAAAGTGATCCTCCTACATTGGATGATAATCAGATAGCTGTAATGGATAACAGTGAAGCGGAAAGTGATGAGTTCCCCTATATATTAGTTATTGATGATTCAGTAACCGTGAGAAAGGTGACCAGTCGTATCCTCAAGCGGCATGGCTACAGAGTGGCGACTGCAAAAGACGGTGTTGAAGCCCTGCGTAGTCTGCAGGATAAGAAGCCTCAGCTAATGTTGCTGGACATTGAAATGCCCCGCATGGACGGGTTTGAAGTAGCGATGCGGGTCCGCGCCAGTGCAGACCTTAACCATATACCCATTATTATGATTACCTCTAGAACTGGGGACAAACACCGTCAGCGAGCCATGGAGCTTGGTGTTAATCAATATATGGGGAAGCCATATCAAGAAGAACAGCTTCTGCATGCTATCGACCAACTGCTCGTTGTTGGGAGTGACTAAGCATGTCTTATTTGAATCGTCCCTCGGCAAAAAAAGTCTGGTTGCTAGGGGCCTCTACAGGGGGCTTGGAGGTGGTTAAGGAATTCCTATCTGGAGTGCCAGTCAGTCCCGAAATCGCCTTTATCTATGTGCAGCATATCGCTGAGCAGCAGATGGACACCGTATTGAGAATAATCAAAACTCAGACTGGTTGGCCAGTGCGCCTGGCCTCGACAGGCCAGGTGATAGCGCCCGGTAGCGTCACCATAATTTCTCCACGATTTGACACCAGATTTTGTAAAAGGGGCTGGCTATTGCGCCTTAACTCCCATTGGAGCAGTCAATATGCGCCCTCTATCGATCGCTTAGCTGGAGGGTTAGCACTGGTATACAAGGATAACTGTGGGGTAATTATTTTTACTGGCATGGGAGATGACGGCATAAAAGGTTGTCAAACAATTGTGGATCGGGGAGGGGCGGTTTGGGTCCAGGACCCAAAAGACTGCACTGCGCCAGCCATGCCCAGCGCCATTATGCAGAGTAGTAAGGTAGATTTTATTGGCACCGTTAGTCAGCTGGCAAACAAGATGCGCATGGATATGGAACAAATGGAGGCCTGTAGCCAATGAGTTTATTCTTCTTAGATAAGCAAGATCCAATCAAAAAAATTGATTGTCTAGCGGTCAATGTTGGACGATCGCAACTAATTATTCCTATGCCCGCCGTGGCTGAAATAATTCACAGTCAAAATCCGACCCTAAGCCAGGAGTTGCCAGATTGGGTAGCCGGCTGGATTGAATGGCGTCATCTCTATATTCCCCTGATTGATTTCGCAGCTATGCAGACCGAGAGCCCCGCGACTACTTTCGATTCGGCAACCAGAATTCTTGTACTAAATAGCTGTGTCGACGGCCATAGCCACAGGTACTACGCGATTATGACCAAGGGATTCCCGCACACATTATCAGTGGAGGAGGATGCTCAGCTCTTAGGCGAAACACCGGATGCGCCAGATCCCTGTATCAAAATCAAACTGACAATGGATGATTTCAGCTACGCATTGCCTGACTTTGATGCAATTGAGACTTATCTTAAGAAAATCCCTCTTTACTACTAGGCTCTAGAATTCGGCATCTGTTCATGGTCTAGTTTAAACTCTGGGTATAGTCCGCAGAGCGGCTCTTTGCTGACTTCGTGACCCGTAAGCCGAAGTTTTTAATTTTGTTAGCCGATCAACAGATGGTAGTCTTGCCCTATAAATAAATAAAAGAACAAAGGGGTAAGTATGAACGGTTTGATGATGGACTCCCAGCTCACTATCACCTCGATAATGAAGCATGCGGAGCGTATTAATGGCAGTAGTGAAATTGTCTCTTTTACCGCGGATAATCCTCACCATAAATATACCTATAGAGATGCATTCCGACGTGTGCGACAGATGGCCAATGCGCTAGACAAAGTTGGTTTCAAGCAGGGTGATCGCATTGCGACTTTGGCGTGGAACGATTATCGCCACTTTGAGCTGTATTACGCCATTTCATGCGCTGGTCATATCTGCCATACCATCAACCCAAGACTATTCCCTGAGCAGATAGAGTTTATTATCAATCATGCGGAAGATCAGTGGGTATTTACAGATCCGATGTTTGTCCCTCTACTAGAGGCACTAAAAGACAAGCTGCCCACGGTCCGCGGTTACGTGATAATGACTAGCGCCGAGCATATGCCTGAGACGTCACTGGATAATACTCATTGCTATGAGACCTTTATCGAGGGGCAGCCCGACACATTTGACTGGCCTGAATTGGCGGAAAATACCGCCAGCTCCATGTGCTACACATCGGGCACTACAGGCAACCCCAAAGGTGTGGTCTATAGCCATCGCAGTACAGTTTTGCACTCCATTGTTGGCTCATTACCCGATGTGATGAATCTATCTAATTCCGATGTCATTATGCCCATTGTCCCCATGTTCCATGTAAACGCCTGGGGCACGGCCTACAATGGCCCTATGGTAGGCGCGAAACTAGTATTCCCTGGGCCCAAAATGGCCGATGGCGAGACATTAACTAGGCTGATTAATGCTGAGAAGGTAAATTATTCTCTGGGCGTTCCCACTGTTTGGCTTGCATTAGTAGACTATCTCAATAAAACCGGGAACCGCGTAGATAGCCTGAAAAAGGTCGTTGCTGGCGGCTCGGCTTGTCCATTGTCACTGATGCAGGCTATGGATAAACACGGCATCTATATGCATGTTGGCTGGGGTATGACGGAAATGAGTCCGCTGGGTTCTTATAACAAGCCCCTAGCCTGGATGACAGAATGCTCGGAAGAAGAGAAAAATGCTTATCGTATAAGGGCGGGCCGTATAGTCTACGGAGTTGAGATGAAAATTGTCGACTCCGAACACAATGACTTGCCTTGGGATGGGATCGCTTCTGGGCTGCTACTAGTTAAAGGGCCCTGGGTATGTCAGGGTTACTATCGTCTCGAAGATAAGCCTGCCCTTGATGCAGATGGCTGGTTTGACACTGGCGATATGGCCTCCATTGACGAGTATGGTTATGTCACCATCACCGACCGTGTTAAAGATGTAATTAAGTCTGGAGGTGAGTGGATTAGCTCCATTGAGGTTGAGAATGCTGCTATGGCCCATCCAGATGTTCAGGAAGCCGCAGTGATTGGAGTGCCTCACCCAAAGTGGACCGAACGACCTCTGTTAATTGTTATCCCAATTGCCGGGGCTTCACTAGATAAGCAGGATGTCCTTAATTCACTCAAAGGGAAAATTGCTAGCTGGTGGATTCCAGAGGACTGCGTGTTTGTCGATGAGATTCCCCACACTGCTACAGGCAAAGTCAGCAAGAAGGACCTTCGTGAGACATTTGCTGATTACGAATATTCATAATTCTAGTCAACGAAAGTCGTTCCCCGGCGTTGTTGGTCAGACGGAACTTAAAGGGTGGTATTTATGAAAAAAGTAATAATTTTTGGCTTGCTTGCGTCACTCTCATTTTGGGCTGTGGGCGATCATCATAAAGCTGGGCGGGATTCACACAAGGCCGGGATGTTCAAGCGTGTTGACCTTAATGGAGATGGCAGTATCTCCATGGAAGAGCATGAGGCAGCTATTGCCAGTATGGTTGAGAAGAGGCGCGCACGATTTATGGCCATGGATGCCGACGGCGATGGCTTAGTGACAAGGGCTGAGGCAAAGGCCAAAATGAAGGAGAAGCGTGGCAAGCGACTTGAGGGTCATGTACATCCAGATCGGGCCAAGTGAGCTTTCTTTCTGTGTGACAACCAATGGCCACTCCTAGGAGTGGCCATTTTTATTGCATTGCAGAATCGCTGCATGTCTGGCAAATAATTTGCACCAACCGTGGAACTCGCGCATCATTGCGCCTGAACTAATTCATGGTGTTTTATGACTGACTTTTTGATTGCCCCATCTATTCTCGCCGCCGACTTTGCCCGATTGGGCCAAGAAGTCGATAATGTCCTTGAAGCCGGCGCCGATATTGTTCATTTTGATGTTATGGACAATCATTATGTACCCAATCTCACCATTGGACCCATGGTCTGCAAAGCGCTTAGAAACCATGGTGTGACTGCCCCTATTGATGTGCACTTAATGGTACAGCCTGTGGACGACTTAATCCGCATGTTTGCCGATGCTGGAGCCACCTATATTACCTTCCATCCGGAAGCATCCAACCACATAGATCGCTCCTTGCAGCTTGTTCGTGATCTGGGTTGTAAAGCGGGTCTGGTGCTAAATCCGGGTACTGGCCTAGATGTAGCAAAATGGGTAATGGATAAAATGGATATGCTTTTGTTAATGTCAGTTAACCCAGGCTTTGGCGGGCAAAAATTTATTCCTTCTACTCTGGATAAGCTGAAAGAGGCGCGACAGCTTATCAATGCCAGTGGCTATGATATCCGTCTAGAGGTTGATGGTGGCGTTGGAGTCAACAATATTGCAGAAGTCGCGGCGGCGGGAGCAGATACTTTTGTTGCTGGTTCAGCTATTTTTAGTCAGCCGGATTATGCCGCAGTTATTACTGAGATGCGCGAGCAGCTTGCTTCGGTTAGCTAATTTACTGAAACCCCTTATTTGATTACAATAAAGCCTCACTTCGGGAGACGGGTCTTGGAAAGTAGCAGTTTTGTACAGTGTGATTTTAGCCACCGGCGGTGGCGTTGGCGCAGCTAGTCTCGCCGCGGCGTTTTGAGCGCCTGTAATAATCATACTGCACAAGGAAAACATCATGACCCCTGAAAAATTTGCCGAACTGGCAGGCCAAAACTTCAACCGAATACCGGTGACACGAGAAGTGTTGGCTGATCTTGAAACCCCATTAAGCGTTTATCTCAAACTTGCCTATGGTCCCAATTCTTATCTCTTTGAGTCTGTTCAGGGCGGAGAAAAATGGGGTCGTTACTCTCTGATTGGCCTGCAGACATCCACAGTTTTAAAGGTATATGGAAATCGTCTTGAAATTACCCGAGACGGTAAGCCGATGGTCAGTCGAACAGCCAGAGACCCCCTGGCCGAGGTCGAGCGGTTCCGTCAGATGTTTAGCATGCCCAATCTGCCGGAATTGCCAAGATTCACAGGTGGCCTAGTAGGCTACTTTGGCTATGACACTGTGCGATATGTCGAGCCGCGGCTAGCCAAGTCTACGCCTGAAGATGGCATGGGCGCGCCGGATATACTTCTGTTAGCCTCAGATGAGGTAGCGATCTTCGACAATCTCTCCGGCACTATTATGCTGGTGGTGCATGTAGATGCGGCTGAGCCCAGGGCGCTTCAAAAAGCTGAAGCCCGCCTTGATCAGTTAGAAGACAGGTTGGCACAGCCGGCACCCGAGCTGCCCCCTATGGATATGCAGGGAGGCGGTCTCTCTGAGCAGGCGTTCACCTCCAGTTTTGGGAAGCAGGACTTTATGACTGCTGTCGACAGAGTCAAAGACTATGTTCTAGCTGGGGATGTTATGCAGGTAGTTCCCTCACAGCGGCTGTCAGCCCCCTTCGATGCTGAGCCGATTAATCTGTACCGGGCATTGCGTCGTCTTAACCCTTCCCCCTATATGTACTTCTTGGATTTGGATGACATTCATATTGTCGGCTCATCTCCAGAGGTATTGGCGCGCTTAGAAGATGAGCAAGTTACTGTTAGGCCAATAGCTGGCACCAGAAGGCGCGGAAAAAATGCCGAGGAAGACCTGGCATTAGAGCAAGAGATGCTGGCTGACCCCAAAGAGATTGCCGAGCACCTAATGTTGATTGATTTAGGTCGCAATGATGTGGGCCGTATTAGTCAAACTGGCACTGTAGAAGTGACTGAGAAAATGGTGGTTGAACGCTATTCCCATGTTATGCACATCACTTCCAACGTGGTGGGGACTGTCAATGAGGGGATGGGTTCGCTGGAAGTACTTAAGGCAACATTGCCAGCGGGAACCTTGAGTGGCGCGCCAAAGATTCGCGCCATGGAAATTATTGATGAGCTAGAGCCGATCAAGCGTGGCATCTATGGCGGCGCGGTTGGCTATATTGGTTGGAGTGGCAATATGGATACCGCAATTGCTATTCGTACAGCGGTTATAAAAGACGGCATGCTGCATGTGCAGGCTGGAGCCGGAGTAGTTGCAGATTCTGTTCCCGAGTTGGAATGGGAGGAGACAATGAACAAAGCCCGCGCCCTAATGCGTGCGGCGGCGATGGTCTGTAGTGCAGCAAGCGGAGAGTCAAAATGATATTAATGATCGATAATTACGACTCGTTTACTTATAACGTGGTGCAGTACCTCGCTGAGCTAAATGCCGATGTGAAGGTATTTAGGAATGACGAAATCACGCTGTCTGAAATTGAAGAATTAGCGCCGGACAAAATTGTTATTTCACCTGGCCCCTGTACGCCAAACGAGGCGGGTATCAGCGTAGAATGCATCAAAACCTTCGCTGGGCGCATCCCCATTCTAGGGATCTGCCTTGGCCATCAGAGTATTGGCCAGAGTTTTGGTGGCAAAATTATTCGTGCCAAACAGGTGATGCATGGCAAAACCTCAATGATTTACCATAATAATACCGGCGTGTTTAAAGGTCTGAGTAATCCGTTTGAGGCAACGAGGTACCATTCTTTGGTGATCGAGCAGTCTTCCCTACCAAGCTGCCTCGAAGTCAATGCATGGACTCAGAACGATGATGGTTCGCTGGACGAAATTATGGGCGTGCGCCATACAGAACTGGCCATTGATGGCGTCCAGTTTCATCCAGAATCTATACTTACCCAGCACGGCCATGACCTGTTGCAGAATTTTCTGGAGTCTTGATTAATGGATATTAAAACAGCCCTAGAGGCTGTGGTTAACGGCCGCAGCCTAAGCTCTTCAGAGATGCGCGATGTAATGCGTCAAATTATGACGGGTAAAGCCAATGAGGCGCAGATTGGCGCATTTCTGGTAGCTCTGCGTATCAAGGGTGAGAGCCTTGATGAGATCGCCGGTGCGGTTGAAGTCATGCGCGAACTGGCAACTGGTGTTGATGTCTCTGGAGACAATCTGGTAGATATCGTAGGCACAGGCGGCGATGAATCTAATTTATTTAATGTGTCTACTGCTTCTAGCTTTGTGGTTGCCGCAGCCGGTGGTCAGGTGGCTAAACATGGAAATCGCTCAGTAAGCAGCAATAGTGGGGCTGCTGATGTTCTTGAAGCGGCTGGGGTTAACCTCAATTTAAGCCCAGAGCAGGTGGCTCTCTGCGTTCAGGAACTAGGTGTGGGCTTTATGTTTGCGCCCGCTCACCACAGCGCAATGAAACATGCTATTGGGCCACGGAAAGCTCTGGGCCTGCGCACGATCTTCAATATCCTTGGCCCAATGACTAATCCTGCAGGCGTGGGTCGCCAGCTTATTGGCGTATATAAACAAGAGCTCTGTAAGCCCATGGCCGAGGTGCTAGGGCGCTTAGGGGCAGAACATATCATGGTCGTCCATTCGGCCGATGGTTTAGATGAAATTAGTATTGCTGCAGAGACCTATGTGGCAGAGTACCGCGATGGCGTGGTTACTGAATATCAGATCAATCCAGAGGACTATCTTGGCGAGCGTCAGAGCCTTGAGGGTTTGGGCGTAGGTGATGCCAAGCAATCTCTGGCGCTGATTATTGATGCTTTGGGTAAAAAATCTTCTCCATATGCCGATAAAGCTGCTGATTTAATTGCTATCAATTCTGGAGCGGCGCTCTATGTTGCTGGCTGTGCCGTTGATATGGCTCAGGGTGTTGAGTTGGCTCAGGATGCTATTGGTAGCGGTTTGGCCAAAGCTAAAATTAATGACTTAGCCATCTTTACTCAGGCTCAGTTAGACGGGTAAAACCAGTTTTAAGAGACAGTTATGACAAACGCAGATACGCCAACTATTTTAAAAAAGATTCTCGCACGCAAGGTTGAGGAGATTGCCGAGCGCAGTGCTCAGGTACCATTGGAGCAGCTTAAACAGCAAGCGGTTTTGGCTTCAGAGCCCCGCGGTTTTGCTGCTGCTTTGGCAGCAAAGCTAGCGAATGGTGACTCTGCAGTGATTGCTGAAATTAAAAAAGCCTCGCCCAGCAAAGGTGTTATTCGAGCGGACTTTGACGCGCAATCTATTGCGGTAAGTTATGCTGAGGGCGGCGCAGCTTGCCTCTCGGTCCTAACTGATGTTGATTTTTTTCAGGGGGCAGATCAGTATCTTCAGCAGGCAAGAGCCGCCTGCGACCTGCCGGTAATTCGTAAAGACTTTATTATCGACGAATATCAAATCTACGAAGCTCGCGCCATGGATGCTGACTGTATTTTACTGATTGTCAGCGCCCTCACTGAAGATCAGCTCATTCATCTCCATCAGGTGGCTCTGTCTCTTTCTATGGACGTGCTGATAGAGGTACATGATCAAGCTGAGTTGGCTATTGCGCTAAAACTCGACAATCCCATGGTCGGTATTAATAACCGCAACTTACACAGTTTTGAAGTCTCTCTGGATAACACTTACCAACTACTGGCACAGATTCCAGCCGGGAAAATTGTCATTACCGAAAGCGGCATTCACAGCAGAGAAGATGTTGCCGCTATGCGTGAAAAATCAGTCAATGCTTTCCTTGTGGGTGAAGCATTTATGCGCAGCGAGCAGCCGGGCGAACGACTTAGAGAGTTTTTTGCTAAGTGATCAGCCTGTTCCCGTTTTACCGGGTGCCAAATACAACCATCGTCTTGCCAGCTACAGAGACCAGTTCTCGCTCTTCTAAATCCTTAAGTACCCGTCCCACCATCTCTCTTGAACAGCCAACAATCCGGCCAATCTCCTGGCGTGTGATTTTGATTTGCATACCATCTGGATGAGTCATAGCGTCTGGTTCCTTGCAGAGATCAAGCAAGGTCCTAGCTACACGGCCCGTAACATCAAGAAATGCAAGATCGCTCACTTTACGTGTTGTATCTCTTAGGCGCTGAGCAATCTGCTTGCTTATAGCAAATAGAAACTCTGGATGTTGATGACTGAGTTCAATAAACTTGTTATAGCTAATTTCGCCGACTTCACATTCTGTTTTTGTACGAATCCAGGCACTGCGATGCTCCTGGTCAAAGAGGCCCATTTCACCCACGAAATCACCGGGGTTTAGATAGGCAAGAATCATTTCTTTACCGTCGCTATCGTCTTCGATAACAACGGTGACAGACCCTTTGATTATGTAATAAAGCGTATCACCCTGATCGCCAGCATAAATAATAGTACTCTTTGCGGGGTATCGACGACGGTGACAATGTGACAGAAATTCTTCGACATTGTCGATATGTGGGGTAAGAGGTGCAGGCGCCAATGTGTATCTCCTTATGTGGTTTTCCTAAGCCGCGATTTTCACCACTACATACAACAGTTATTTGCGACCCCTGTGACTAATAGTAGTAAAAAATATCTCGATGCGCGTAAATTTTGGTACGCCAACTGTGCTAATCTTCTCGACTAAGTTGTGCAGAAATTCAGCTGCTGTGGCAAATTAAGAACTGAGGAAAATCATGCAGGCAACAGTGAAGTGGGTTGATGGTGTAATGTTTGTGGGTGAGTCCGGTAGCGGCCATTCGGTCGTTATGGATGGAGCTCCAGATCAGGGAGGGCGAAATATAGGCGTCCGGCCCATGGAGATGTTGCTGTTAGGCCTTGGCGGCTGTGCCTCCTTTGATGTGATGACCATACTGAGAAAGGGTCGCCAGCAGGTAGCTGACTGCCGAGTTGAGTTGCAGGCGGAGAGAGCGGATGCCGTGCCTGCGGTATTTAGCAAGATTCATTTAAATTTTGTGGTTAGCGGTACAGATTTGAAAGAGACACAGGTCAAGCGCGCCGTCGAGCTCTCCGCAGAGAAATACTGTTCTGCTTCGATAATGCTGGAAGCCGCGGGAGTTGATATCTCCCACAGCTACAGTCTGGAGTCGACCGATTAACAGGTGGCCTCATAAGAGCCAAGGATAAATTCGAGGCAAAAAAAAGGAGCCTAAGAAAGGCTCCTAAAAAAATTCTTTGGATGAATCACAAAGAGGGGTTAGGGGTAACACATTTTGAGAAATCGCAACCAGCTATCTCTCGGAAAACAGTACTTCTGAACAAGGCGCGAATTTTAAGAATCCACGACCTATAATTCCAATGCATTATTTGCATTATCGTTATGCGTTTTTGTAATACCGTCGAAATGCCAAAAGGGTGAAAAATTAGCGGGCAAAAAAAACGGGACCTGAGGTAGGTCCCGTGAAAAAATCCTATAGCAAGGATTAAGAGGGGTAAAACATTAAAACAACAAAACGGGTAAGTCTGTCGATAAAACTCTGAATTTCCCTGAGTCTTATTTCTTAGAAGCCTCTAGTGAAGGTGCTTCCAACTTAACGAAACTATCTTTCGCAATTGCAGCACCCGTAAGGCCAGTAAAACCTAGCATTAAATAAACGAGTGTCATCAGTATCTCCTATGGGTAAATTTGAGCGTCATTGCTCTATGGGTGACAATATAGTGAGTTACATGTCATACTTCCAATGCATTGTTTGCATTATTTGTATGCATTTTGGTAATGACCTGGGGCGTCTAGATGAATCTGCAAAAACTTTCTCGGCTTGACCTTAATCTCTTGGTGTCTCTGCAGGCGCTGTTGGAAGAAAAGAGCGTCACTAGGGCGGCTGAACGTCTATTTATTACTCAGCCAGCAATGAGTCGGGTGCTTCAGCGCTTGAGGCATCAGCTTGATGACCCACTGTTCACCCGCACTGGCAATGAGCTGGTGCCGACACCCAAGGCACGAGAGCTTCAAGCACGTCTGCCAAGACTGTTGGATAGCATATTGGAAATAGTGAGTGAGGGGGAATTTGATCCAGCTACCTATGAGGGTGAGATCACCATCGCGGTACCTGAATTCGTGGCGATCTCATTGATTTCAGAGTTGACCAAGGTCGTTACCCAACATGCGCCTGGCGTTGTGCTGTCCATTTCTAGTGAAACAGACTCTGTAGAGGGCGAGTTGGCTGAGGGCGGCCTCGACTTTGCGATCGATATTGAAAAAACCATTACTGAAGATATCAGCTCTCGAAGTCTGGCTATCTTCACGCCTTCAATATGGATGCGCGAGGATCACCCTCTGGCCCATAAGCCCCAAGTTACATTAGACGAGATTCTCGAGTACCCCTTTGTCCAATATTATCTACTGATCTACAAGAAAGTGAGCGCCAGAACTGATGCACGATTCGACCGCGTACTGCGTGATATGGGGCGAAAGCGTAAAAAAGCGCTGGTAACAAATCAGCTTATGACCGCTATGGAAACAGTTTGTGATACTGACTGCCTGATGGTAGCGGCCAAATACGGTCTTACTATGGAGCGTGAAATGTACCGTATCGTGCGCAAGCCATACCCAGCAGAGTTGCCTCATGAAGGCACCATCTCATTGGTGCTGCTGCAGCACAAGCGGACATCAGGTTCGGGCATACACCGATGGTTATCAGATATTATTGTGGGATTGATTCAGGACCCAAAGACAGACATTAACCCGAATGCCGCTAATGAATAAAGGCGCAGTTAAATCCGGTAGCTACTACGCGTCATAGCTGCTGAGACAAAGGTCATGACTTTCTTCACTGGCGGCGGAAAACGATGGCCGCCGGCATCCAATGCGGCCTCAGCATGGCGCTCTTCATCTATTAGCATTTGCTCCACAATCGCGCGACTCTTGCTGTCGTTGGCCGGCAGATCTTGCAGATGAGTTTGCAGGTGATCACAGACCTGATCTTCCGTAGCCGCGACAAAACCTAGACTGAGTCGGTCACTGATTAACCCAGCACCAGCACCAATTCCAAACGACATGGCATACCAGACAGGGTTTAGCGCGCTGGTATGGCCACCCAATTGATGGATACGTTCTTCACACCAGGCCAGATGATCAATCTCTTCCTCCGCAGCATGTTCCATCTGCGCACCGACTTCGGGTAGCTTAGCCGTAAGAGCCTGCCCCTGATACAGCGCCTGGGCACAGACTTCCCCTGCGTGATTAACGCGCATCAGACCTATGGCGTGTTTGCGTTCCTGGTCTGATAGTTCAGTATCCTGAATATCAATAGCGGGCGAGTGGCGCTGAGGACTAGGCGCATTACCCAGAACGGTTCTCAGGCCCTGATCCAGTTGAGTCAGGAGGTGATCTATTGCTGTGAGCTTTCGTTGTGCCATAGTTCTGCTGATGTAAGTCTATTCGTCTGAGGTAATTGTAGCCGGATTCCAAAAGTATTTCTTGGCTACAAAAATTGGTACGTAGGCCAGAGCAAAAAAGGCCATTGCCAATACCTCACAGACCAGGATATAAATCGGCCAGGGACCAAAGTAATCTAAAATAGACGGATTGATAGGTTTCTGCATCATGTAAAAGTAATTGGACCCAAGCAATAGGTTTACTGGTACCAATGCTAGTAGGTAGATATTTAGCCACATAAATGTGCGAACCATGCTCCGAGGTTCTGGAATAAGATTAAAGCTAAGCAGGTAATGCGCCACCATAAGAACAAGCCCGCCGTGCACTATCCAATACTTAAAGAACCCATAGCTAGGAAAGCCTGCATAGAGATCTGGTGTGAGCATGGCCTGAAAAGTGCCGCTGAGAACCATAAAATAGATAACCTCAAAACGCCGGTAACTGGGGTTCCAGAATAACAGTGGTGCACTCAGGGCAAAGAGATTACAGATCGAGAGAGGCAGATCTACCCTGTAATCGAATAATCCATTGGCGGAGTGAATCCAAGAAAAAAGCAACACTGTGAGCGAGAGGAAAATTGAAAAGCCTCTACCTAACCATAAATTCTGCTCTGCGGTTAAGGATCTGCCAATTCTAACCACCAATAGCAGCAGTAATAAAAAGACAGCGAGAGTCAGATAGTGGGAATCACCGAAAGACTCAAAGGGAATGTCAAAACTAAAAAAAGGATGATCCATAATTACCCCCTAATATAGATAGGCAGTACAGAATTACGCTATCTAATTGGTTTTTTCACGCTGAATGGCGCGCCAGGCGATATCATCCCTAAAATAGATGTCATTCCAATGAATTTTGTTAGCCAAATTATAGGCTTTCTCTTGGGCCTCAGATACTGAGTCTCCCATAGCAGTGGCGCATAAAACGCGCCCGCCGCTAGTCACCACGTTATCACCACTCTGGGCCGTGCCCGCATGAAAAACCTTGGCATCTAACTGGCAGTTATCTGTTGTGGGCAGGCCGCTAATTACATCGCCGCCACTGTAGGCTCCGGGATATCCTCCTGCCGCAAGCACTACGCCTACTGAGGGCCGAGAGTCCCATTGAGCCGATTGGTTATCCAGGTTGCCATCTAATGCCGCTAGGCAATGAGCCACTAGGTCTGATTGCAGGCGCAATAAAATTGGCTGAGTCTCTGGGTCGCCAAAGCGACAATTGTACTCAATCACCTTGGGCGTGCCATCGGCCATAATCATCAGGCCAGCATAGAGAAAGCCGGTGTAATCATTACCCTCATCGGCCATGCCTTTCACCGTTGGGTGAATCACTTCATCCATAATCCGCTGATAAATTGCCTGGTCAACCACTGGTGCTGGAGAATAGGCCCCCATTCCACCCGTATTCGGCCCTGTGTCTCCATTGCCTGCGCGCTTGTGGTCTTGGCTAGTGGCCATAGGCAGGACATTTTTTCCATCGACCATCACAATAAAGCTGGCTTCTTCACCATCAAGGAATTCTTCAATAACCACGCGATGCCCTGCTTCACCAAAGGCATTTCCGGCTAACATATCACGCACTGCATCTTCGGCTTCTGCCATGGTCATAGCGACTATCACGCCTTTGCCTGCAGCCAGACCATCGGCCTTAATAACAATCGGCGCGCCAACCTGCTGCAGATAGGCCATGGCCTTGTCCATATCTGTAAAGTTTCCGTAGCCTGCCGTGGGAATCTTGTGACGATCTAGAAAATCCTTGGTGAAGGCCTTCGAACCCTCTAGCTGAGCCGCTCCCTGAGAAGGACCAAAAATGGGAAGGCCGCGAGCATTAAAGAAATCGACAACTCCTTCAACCAGAGGCTGCTCCGGGCCTACAATGGTCAAGCCCACCTGGTTGGCCGCAGCAAAATCTGCGAGCCCGACAAAATCGTCCACCTTAATTGCCAGGTTTTCAATATTGGCTTCCATCGCGGTACCTGCATTGCCTGGCGCAACAAACACCCTGTTTACATGCAGAGACTGGGCAGCCTTCCAAGCCAGAGCATGTTCGCGTCCACCAGAGCCAATAACCAGTACATTCATCAAAAGTATTCCAGCTGTAAAAATTATGCCGAAATTATAACAGACTGTGTTGATAACGTATTTACAGGACGAATAAAAACTCACTGAAAAATGCGTCTATATGCGAGTCATGATGCTGCTTTGTGACAATCTAAATTACAGTCCTTCCCGTACGAAGTGTTAATAAAAACAATTAAGGATATGCATATCTCAGACTCTAAGCGACCCTCGATTATCTGGTTTCGTCAAGACTTGCGACTTGCCGATAATCCGGCCCTGCAGGCCGCCTGTGAAGAGGGTGAGATTATCCCCGTCTATATTTTAGATACAACTAACCCTGGCGACTGGGCCATGGGTGGCGCTAGTCGCTGGTGGCTGCACCACGCGCTAGAGTCGTTAAACCAGTCCCTGCAGGGTAAGTTGAATATATTTCAAGGCGAGCCCCTAACGATTCTGAGTAACCTGGCTGAGCAGACGTCTGCGGGCGCTGTGTTCTGGAACCGCTGTTATGAACCCTGGCGGATTAGCCGTGATGGCAAGATTAAAGCCGCGCTTAAAGAGGCCGCTATTCAGGCCCATAGTTTTAATGGCTCCCTGCTCTGGGAGCCCTGGCAAGTGCTGAAGAATGACGGCACCCCCTACAAAGTTTTCACCCCTTATTACCGTCGTGGCTGTCTTTCCAAAACTGCACCACGCAAGCCCTTACCCAGCCCCGTAAATCTCCAGATTCATGATAAAAGCAAAGACTCCTCGGCCTTGGAAAAGTTGGCATTACTGCCGACTATTAATTGGTACGCCGAGATGGAGGCGCGCTGGGATATCACCGAAACGGCCGCTCAGGACCGACTCGATGAGTTTGTTATGGATGAACTAGAAGACTACCGGGAAGGGCGTAATTTCCCCAACAAAGCGAATGTGTCTAGGCTCTCTGCGTATCTGCACTTTGGCCAGATATCCGTCAATACAGCATGGTATAGAGCTTCAGAAGCAGCGGCTCTGGTAAAAAATGAAGCCAGTATAGACACCTTTCTCAGTGAGCTGGGCTGGCGGGAATTTAGCCATTATCTGCTGTACCACTTTCCTCAGTTACCCAGAGATAACTTACAATCAAGATTTGATGTTTTCCCCTGGGCGGGCGACACAGACGAGGACTTAAAAGCCTGGCAGCAGGGGTGCACCGGGTATCCCCTGGTAGATGCTGGCATGCGCGAACTCTACAGTACAGGCTATATGCACAATCGTGTGCGCATGGTGGTAGGCTCATTTTTGGTAAAAAATCTGTTGATCCACTGGCACCGTGGTGAAGATTGGTTTTGGGACTGTTTAGTGGATGCTGATTTGGCGGCTAACAGTGCAAGCTGGCAGTGGATCGCAGGATGCGGCGCTGACGCCGCACCGTTCTTTAGAATCTTTAATCCGATTACCCAGAGTGAGAAGTTTGATAAGCAGGGCGATTATATCCGTCGCTATGTGCCCGAGCTCGCTAAGCTGCCGGCAAAATATATCCATGCACCCTGGTTGGCACCCGCTGAAGTGCTCAGTGCCGCTGGTGTAGAGATAGGCGCCAATTACCCGGCGCCCATCGTTGATATCAAAGAGTCTCGGGAGAGAGCCCTTGCCGCCTTTAAGCTGACCAAGGTGGAGGCCCTGTAGTCAGCTTAAATCCTGGCCTTATTTAGTGACGGAAATGGCGCATTCCGGTGAACACCATAGCCATGCCATGCTCATTGGCTGCGGCAATAACCTCATCATCGCGCATTGAGCCGCCGGGCTGAATAATACAGCTGATCCCAGCTTGACCCGCATTATCGATACCATCGCGGAATGGGAAGAAAGCATCTGAGGCCATCACGGCGCCTACCACCTCAAGCCCCGCATGTTCAGCTTTAATGCCTGCAATACGCGCGGAGTTAATGCGGCTCATCTGCCCAGCCCCCACACCGATGGTTTGGTTGTTCTTGGCATAGATAATGGCATTGGACTTAACCATCTTGGCGACTTTCCAGGCAAACAGCATATCCGTCATTTCAGCTTGCGAGGGAACGCGCTCTGTAACCACTTTTAAATTCTGCTCGGTAATCATGCCATTGTCGCGATCCTGAATAAGCAGACCACCGTTGACACGCTTATAGTCAAAGTCTTGTGGGCGCTCAGTCCCCCAGGTACCACATTCTAGGAGTCTGACGTTTTTCTTAGCGGCCACGACGGCGACTGCATCGGTGGAAACAGAGGGGGCGATAATGACCTCAACAAATTGTTTTTCACAGATTTTTGCGGCGGTCTCGGCATCTAACTCGCGGTTAAAGGCAATAATGCCGCCGAAAGCCGATTCAGGGTCTGTTGCAAAGGCCAGGTCATAAGCGGTAGCAATATCTATAGCTACGGCAACACCGCAGGGGTTGGCATGCTTAACAATCACACAGGCAGGCTGATCGAACTGCTTTACACATTCCAGTGCTGCATCAGTGTCGGCAATATTATTGAAAGAGAGCTCTTTACCCTGAAGTTGAACTGCAGTGGAAACACTAGCCTCTGTTGGGTTAGCTTCGGTGTAGAACGCCGCTTTCTGGTGAGGGTTTTCGCCGTAACGCATTTCCTGAGTTTTAAAGTACTGAACATTGTAGGTGTCAGAAAAATCACGTCTCTCATTGGCGGTATTTCTAGCGCCAAAGTGATTGGCGATCATACCGTCGTAGCCTGCAGTATGTTCAAAGGCTTTCACCATCAGCTGATATCTACTGTCATACTTTAGTTGCCCATCATTGGTCTGCATCTCGTTCAGCACAGACTGATAGTCACTGGCATTAACCACAATGGCGACATCTTTATGGTTTTTGGCCGCTGAGCGCACCATGGTTGGTCCGCCAATATCAATATTCTCGATAGCTGTTGGCAGATCACAGTGAGGGTCCGCAACCGTGGCTGCGAAGGGATAGAGATTAACTACCACCATATCAATCGGCTTGATTCCATGCTCCTGCATCACGCCGTCATCAGTGCCACGACGACCCAAAATCCCACCGTGAACCTTGGGATGTAAAGTCTTTACTCGCCCATCCATCATCTCGGGAAAACCGGTGTAGTCTGATACTTCAGTGACGGCAATATCGTTGTCTCGCAGCAGACGAAAGGTGCCGCCTGTAGACAGGATCTCGACATCCATTTCAGTCAGTGTGCGAGCAAATTCAACGATGCCTGTTTTGTCAGAAACGCTAATCAGCGCGCGGGAGATTTTTCTTAGATCGCTCATGGAGTCCTCAAGTTAGGGTGTAAAAGGTTATTACAGAAGGTCGTATTGTTTTAATTTCTTACGTAGGGTGCCGCGATTAAGGCCCAGTATCTCCGCGGTTTTGCTTTGATTCTGCCTTGTATAGTTCATTGCTGCGCTGAGTAGTGGTGGCTCTACCTCTGCCATCACTAGCTCATAGAGATCTCTGGTGTCCTGGCCGCCAAGATCGGAAAAATAGCGCTGCATTGCCTCAGCAACGCTGTAGCGAAGCGACTGGCTGCTATGGGATTCTGTTGTGGCTGTTTGGTCCACCGTTTCTTGTTTATCTGCAGAGCTCATGCGGCTTGCACCTGATTAGTGGAGTTGAGGAAAAACTGCTGGAGAAATTCCTGTTGCTGTATCCTGCTGTCGAGCTTATTAAATTGTTGAGTGAACGCTTTACCGCCTGGCAGGCCACTGCTGTACCAGCCAATATGTTTTCTTGAGATTCTCACGCCACCTACTTCACCATAGAAGTCATGGAGGGATTGAAGATGTCTGACCATCATGCTCCCGACCTCTTTAAAGGTTGGCGCTGGGAGCCGCTCCCCGGTGTCGAGAAACTGATTGATTTGATTAAATATCCAGGGGTTACCCTGGGCGCCGCGGCCAATCATAACGGCCACTGCGCCAGTTTTTGCCAGCACGCTGGCAGCCTGCTCGGGACAGGTAATATCCCCATTGGCGATCACAGGTATGGACAGGGCGTCGACTATCCCCGCAATGGTGTCATATTCGACTTCACCGACAAAACGACAGGCGCGGGTACGCCCATGAACAGCCAGCGCTGCAATACCTGCCTGTTCAGCGATTTTAGCAATGGTTACCCCATTGCGATTTTGACGATCCCAGCCAGTGCGAATCTTTAAGGTGACAGGAACGTCGACTGCGGTGACCACGGCCTGCAAAATATTCTCAACGAGCTGTGGGTCTTGCAGCAGTGCTGAACCAGCAGCACGTTTACAGACTTTTTTTGCTGGGCAACCCATATTGATATCAATAATCTCAGCACCTTGCTCGACATTGAAGCGCGCGGCGACAGCCATCATTTCCGGGTCATAACCTGCAATCTGAACCGACTTGGGAGAGGGTTCATCACCGAATTGAATACGCAGACGAGACTTTCTTGTATCCCAGGTACTGGGATCAGCGGCGACCATCTCCGATACCACCAGGCCGGCACCCATTTCGCGGCAGAGCTGCCGGAATGGCAGATCTGTTACGCCAGCCATAGGGGCTAGAATAGTTCTGCGGTCAATCTGATAGGGGCCGATATTAAACAAGGGAATCTCTACTGTTGGTGCCAAAGGATTGGTGCTAACAGCACCGGACGCCATTCTACCCTGTAGCCAACTGATTAAAAAGTGATCAATCAAAAAAAGCGCCTTTTTGTAGCTCGCCACGAGGCAATTTGCAGGGCAGGGTTTTTATACTACTGCGGAGGGTAATTCTGGCTTATGATTCTGTGTAGATATTCCCAAAGAATAATTATATGAAGCAGGCGAACGATTTTCCTCAACTTTTAAAATACTGGTCGCAGCAATCTGACGAGCATGACTGGGTTTTAGGCACAGTTTATAAGACCACCGGCCCCACCTATCGCAAGGCTGGTGCATTTATGCTGTTTAACAGTCTGGGTCAGCAGTTCGGCTTGCTTAGTGGTGGTTGTTTAGAGTCTGATATTCAACGGCATGCCAAGGCTGTTATGGCGAGCGGAGAGTCCCTAACGGTCAGCTATGATGGCAGCGATGAAGACGATATTTCCTTCCAGTTTGGTATAGGCTGTGGTGGTACTGTTTATATACTGTTGCAGCCTATTCGTGCTGAGAACAATTTTCTACAGTTTAATCAGTTAGCAGCCGGGCTGGAGAAGCGTCAGCATTGTATTTATCTACAAAAAATTTCCAATAAAGCCCCCAGCGATGAGACAGTATGTCTGTTTGCAAATGCCGAATCTGCTGAGGACTACCGGCAGGTGGCCGAGCAGCTTGAGGGTGCCAAAAGCAGGCTGCTGAATATCAAGATAGGTAGACAGCGGGGCGACTATCTGGCCACTGTTATAAAGCCATCCATCCATCTGCTCGTAGTCGGCGGCGGTGTGGATGCTCGCCCATTGGTCAGCATGGCCAGCCATTTAGGTTGGGAAGTCTCAATCTGCGACCCGCGGCCAGCGAATGCCCGACGCGAACATTTTCTGGATGCAGATAATGTTCTCGATTGCCCCCTGCAGCAGCTGCCGGAGCATCCACTTTATCCAAGTTTTAACGCAGCGATTCTAATGTCCCACAACTTGCAGATGGATGCCGAAGCTCTAATCAGTTTGCAGTCATCCCAGCTAGAGTATTTAGCGCTCTTAGGTCCAGATTCTCGCAAGGCAACAGTGATGGAGTTGGCAGGATTAAGTTCGGCTCAACTGAGGTTACCCGTCGCTGGCCCAGCAGGTTTGAACCTTGGCGGTGAGTTGCCTGAGTCCCTGGCGCTATCGATTCTGGCGCAGTGTCACGCGGTGCTGCATGATGCTGATGCTCAGCCATTTTTTCAGGTCGACTGACAATGCCTGATATAGCTGTGGTTATTTTAGCGGCGGGAGCTGGGTCCAGATACAGGAACTCAGGTGGGCAGGGCCCCAAGCAGTTAGCTAATATCAATGGCAAGCCCATGCTTCAGCATGGAATAGATCGGGGTTATGAGCTAGCTCCTGGCTCTACATACACTGTTCTGGGGCACGCCTGGCAGACAATAGCTGATAAAATTTCCAATACCACAGTACTGGTTAACACCAATTGGCAGCAGGGTCTGGGTAGCTCGATCGCGTTAGCCACTTCTGAGATTACTGGTCGCATGCCAGATTGTCAGGGGCTGATGTTTGTTCTGGCCGATCAGCCTGCTTTGGGGTGCGAAGAGCTGGCGGCGATGTTGAGTCTATTTGATGGCAGCCAAGCAGTCTGTGCCAGCTATGAAGGCAGTGTTGGAGTCCCAGCGATATTTCCGCCGCAGATGTTTGCCGCCCTGATGGCGCTCACTGCCGATTCGGGAGCCAAGGTCCTTCTTCAGTCTATACAAGACAGTCTGCTTACCCTGGCCATGCCAGGGGCCGCTATGGATATTGATACCATTGAGGATCTGCAGCGATTGAAGGCTTTAAACCTCGCTGACTAGCGAGTTTTTCGCGCGGCTAGTTGAGCCCAATCATCTTCAATACTTGCTGTGTCAAAATCAAATTCAGCTAGATAGGGTGCAGATACATCGGAGATCTGAGACTCTAAAAGTCCCGACAGGCAGAGCAGGCCATTAGCCGCCGTTAGTTTGCTAATCTCAGGCGCCAGCTGAATTAGAGGTGCAGCTAAAATGTTGGCAACCATTACCTCGGCGATGGTATCGGCTGGAATCGCATCAGGTAGACAGGTCAGCAGATTTTCATTGGCAATCTGATTGCGTTGCGCATTGTCCCTGGTTGCCAAAAGGGCCTGGGGGTCATTATCTATGGCAATAACTTTTTTGGCTCCAAGCAGCAGGGCTGCAATGCCAAGAATGCCCGAGCCGCAGCCATAATCTACAATTGTTTTGCCTTGCAGATCCTGAGAATCCAGCCAGCGTAGGCAGAGATGGGTGGTGGGGTGGCTGCCAGTGCCAAAGGCCAGCCCTGGATCAAGACTAAGGTTAATGCCCTCAGGGTCTGGTGCGGCAGTCCAGCTAGGGCAAATCCACAGGCGTTCACCACAGTTGACTGGCTTAAAATATTTCTTCCATTCCTGAGACCAGTCTTTATCTTCAAGCAGTTCCCAGCGCCAGACTGGAGATGGATTTATGCTGATATGAATCTGTGCAGAAATTTCGTCAGTATTTACTGTTGATGGGAATAGCGCCCGGAGAATACAGTGGTCCCAAAGAGGCGTCTCACCAACACCGGGCTCTAATATGGGTTGATCAGCAGCATCCTGAAGCGTAACAGACAGGGCGCCCGCCTCTAAGAGAGCATCCTCGGCAATTTCGCTGTACTCTCGGGCTACTTCAGTATTGAGCTGAATCCATCTGGTAGAAGACATACGCTGGCCGGACCTATTGTAGGATTTTGAGATGTGAATTGCCTTGAGCTTCAATCCCAAGGCGATCCCTATTAATCAAAGCCCGAGCTTTTTCTCGAGATAATGGATGTTGACACCACCTTTTTTAAATTCAGTATCGCGCACTAGGTTGGCATGGAGGTCGATATTGGTCTTGATGCCGTCAATCATCATCTCGTCCAGCGCATTACGCATTCTCGAGAGAGCCGAATCTCTATCGCGTCCATAGGTAATTATTTTGCCAATCAGTGAGTCGTAGTTTGGTGGGACTCGGTAGCCATTATAGATATGCGAATCTACGCGCACACCATTGCCACCGGGCGCGTGATAGGCCTTAATAGTGCCGGGCTGCGGCATAAAAGTCACAGGGTCTTCGGCGTTAATACGGCACTCGAAGGAGTGACCCCGAAAAATAATATTCTCCTGCTTAAAGCTCAGAGGTCGGCCGCTGGCAATTAACAACTGCTCTTTAACTATGTCCACGCCGGTGATCATTTCGGAGACTGGATGCTCCACCTGAACCCTAGTGTTCATTTCGATAAAATAATAATTTCCATCCTCATAAAGAAATTCGAAGGTGCCAGCGCCGCGGTAATTAATTTGAATGCAGGCGTTAACACAGCTCTCAAAAACTGCCTGGCGCGCTTCCTCAGGAATCCCCGGGGCTGGCGCTTCCTCGATCACTTTTTGGTGACGGCGCTGTAGAGAACAGTCGCGATCACCCAGGTGAATAGCGCTGCCTTGGCCGTCTGATAGCACCTGAACCTCGACATGACGTGGGTTGAGAAGGAATTTCTCCATATAAACTGTGCCGTCACCAAAGGCAGCTACGGCTTCAGTTTTGGTGATATTAATAGCATTCACCAGGCTCTGCTCATTTTCGACCACGCGCATACCGCGACCGCCACCACCGGCTGCCGCCTTGATAATAACGGGGTAACCGATGCGTTGTGCCGTAGCGCGCAGCTCTGCGGGATCATCGGAAAGGGGGCCATCGGAGCCCGGCACTGTGGGTACGCCGGCAGCTTTCATAGCCTTAATAGCCGCTACCTTGTCACCCATAATCCGAATAACGTCTGCCGTGGGTCCAACAAACACAAAGCCGCTATTCTCTACCTGCTCCGCAAAGTCCGCATTTTCTGCCAAAAAACCATAGCCGGGATGCACGGCCTGGGCGCCGGTAATTTCCATGGCGCTAATAAGGGCGGGTACATTGAGATAGCTCTGTGGCGATGGGTTTGGGCCAATACAGATGGCCTCGTCAGCCAGTTTCACATGCTTGAGCGCAGCGTCGACTTTTGAGTGCACTGCAACTGTTTTGATATCTAATTCTTTGCAGGCGCGCAGAATTCTTAAGGCAATTTCACCACGATTGGCGATAAGCACTTTTTCGAGCATGATTTAGTTCCTAGCAAGCTTTAAACAATGGTAAACATGGGTTGATCAAACTCAACTGGCGCACCATCTTCTAGCAAAATAGCGCCAATGGTGCCGGCCTTATCGGCTTCAATCTGATTCATCATTTTCATGGCTTCAATAATGCAGAGCACATCCCCTGGTGCTACAGTCTGACCCACAGTGACAAATGCAGCGGCGCCCGGCGCAGACGCGCTGTAGAAGCTTCCCACCATGGGTGAGCGCACCACATGTCCTGCCAACTCATCTGCCGCGGGAGTCGTCTGCGGAGCTGGTGCTGGCGCAGCAACGGCAGCGGGTGCTGCTGCCACTGGAGCAGCTGCTACAGGAGCAGGAGCTGCAGCATAGGCAACAGCGCCACGGCTAATGCGCACAGATTCTTCACCTTCAGTGATTTCTAGCTCATTGATGTTTGATTCTTCAAGTAGCTCGATTAGCTTCTTAACTTTGCGAATGTCCATGTTGGTCTCTCAGTCTTTAATTATTGATCAATCTTGCTCAGTGCTGCGTGCAGAGCAAGCTCATAGCTTTGCGCGCCGAAGCCGCAAATAACGCCTTCAGCAATATCGGAAAAATAGGAGTGTCGGCGGAAATCTTCTCTAGCATGAACATTCGAGAGATGTACTTCTATAAAGGGGATCTCCACGCCAAGCAGCGCGTCGCGGAGCGCTACGCTTGTATGGGTAAAGGCGCCGGGGTTAATGATAATAAAGTTGACCCCTTCCGTTCTGGCATCATGAATACGCTGAATTAATTCGTATTCGGCATTACTCTGCAGGGCTAGCAGATGATGGCCCGCGGATATGGCCCTATCCATCATCTTTTGGTTAATTTGCTCAAGCGAGTCGGCGCCGTAGATTTCGGGCTCGCGAGAACCCAGTAAATTCAGGTTGGGGCCGTGTAAAAGCAGTATGGTCGCCATAGTTACCTTCTCAAAAGGTGCGGAACAGAGCATCAGTCTGCCCTAAAACCTTTAGGCTGTCCATAAATACAGCTTGAAACTACATTTTCGGCGAAATTAGCAGAATTTACCGATACTTTATTGATTTTTCCTCGGATTTATTCTTTCTTCGCCCGGCGTTTTCTGCAGACTTGCCGATTTTCGGAGCACAATGGCTGCAGAATAGACTAAAAACCCCGAAGATCGGCTAACTTCGCCTAATTGAATTTAAAATAAGGCTAAAATGCCAAAAATTAGCGCTTTGTGCGCTTAATGGCTTCTAACACCATAGGTTGCAGTAAAATCTGCGGCAAAACTTCTGCTTCGCCAAGACCTTCCGGGAAGAGCAGATAGAGGGGGACGCCACTGCGTTGGTACTGATTTAGCAGCTCGGTAATTTGCGGGTCGTTGTTGGTCCAGTCACCTTTAAGATAGGCTACATTGTTTTCTTCTAGGGCCTGATAAAACTCATCTGACCCCAGAGCTACCCGTTCATTTACCAGGCAGGTAATGCACCAGTCGGCGGTTAGATTAATAAATACCGGCTTACCTGCGCTGCGCAGATCGTTGAGTTTCTCAGGACTATAGGCCTGCCATTTAGGCTCCTGGTCAGGCTCTGAGAGACTTAGGCTGGGCGCCGCAATGGCACCTGCGACACAGGCGGCGGCTAGTAGTTTACTTAGGCTGAATTTAGAGTTTTCAGAACCCGACGCCTGATCCAGTTTCCATAGCCAGATTGCCATGGCAATCAAAACCAAACCAATAACAACCACTGCAGCGAGGTCTATACTAGTTTGACGGCCTGCTACCCAGAGCAGCCAGACTGCGGTGAGATAGAGAGGGAAAGCCAAAAACTGTTTAAAGGTATCCATCCACTGGCCAGGCTTTGGGAGTTTCTGGCTAATTCCAGGAATCCAAGTCAGCAGTATAAATGGCAGCGCCATGCCCAGGCCCAAGAGGGCGAAAACCAGCAGGGCGATGCAATTGGGTTGCGAGATAGCGAAACCCAGAGCTGGACCCATAAAGGGTGCTGTGCATGGACTGGCCACCGTGGTTGCCAATACCCCGGTCATAAACGACGATTTAAGACTTTCATCGCTGCCCTTAGACTGGCCAACCGACATCAGGCCTGTACCAATTTCTAGATACCCTGAAAATGCCAGGCCCATAACAAAGAAAAGGTAGATTAAGAAGATAACAAATAGCGGAGATTGCAGCTGAAATCCCCAGCCTATAGCCTCGCCGGCCGCACGCAGAGAAAGCATAACCACGGCAATAGCCACAAAGCATGAGATTACGCCGGCGGTATAAGCCAGCCCATGTATCCGTTTGCTCCTATCGCTCTGGTGGCTGCGGGTAAAGCTAAGCGCCTTGATTGACAGCACCGGAAATACACAGGGCATTAGATTTAAAATCATGCCTCCCGCCAGGGCGAAGATCATAATTAAGCCCAGAGAGAACTGTGTTTGGTTGCCAGCAGCATCCTGACCCGAACCTCCCATCTGTTC
The DNA here is from genome assembly GCA_965656965.1 of uncultured Porticoccaceae bacterium. Lineage (GTDB taxonomy): Bacteria > Pseudomonadota > Gammaproteobacteria > Pseudomonadales > Porticoccaceae > HTCC2207. The sequence continues at coordinate 28,780 of CBFHMK010000001.1, read as the reverse complement.
TTTGGCTGCGGCGGACATGGTGCTACTGATTTCGATAGTACCGCTACCAAGATCGATCGACAGCCACTGCTTGTAGGGTGGGTAGCAGAGTCCCGCATCAGCACAGCCTTGAGATTCGATCTGCAGTTCTAGCTGCTGGCTGCTGGAGTTGTAGGGAACAGTAACCCTAGTGCTGCCATAATAAACTTCCAGCTCCTCTTCGAAGAACTCATCCCACTTGCGCTTGCCGGTTTCAAATTGCGGGGACTGTAGCTGCGAACTGGGGTTCACAGCATTAAACTTAAAGCGATCACGATAAAGGTAGTAGCCCTCAGTGATTGCCCAATTAAAAATTATCTGCTGGTCTTCGACTGCCACATCAAGTTGATAGGCCTGGTCAACGGGCAAAAAAGGTGCAGATAAGGGCTGAAGACTGGCGATGCTGTTATGATTGCTACCATCGACTAACAGGGTATTTTGACTAACAGCAGGCAGAGCGGTTAGTCCAATCAGTGAGAGCATGACTAACAAGCTTTTCTTCAGCAGTTTATGCATAATTCTGTTCCGTTGTCGTCCTGTGATCATTTAATTGCGTATGACCGGTTGTAAGCCAAAACCCAGCGTAGATTTTAGAAAAAAATTTTAACATTTTGGCGGCCCTGCTAGGGTAAAAATATATTGTTTAGCCAGCCATCCTGGTTAGGCTCATGCTATAGTTTCTCAGAGGCTCTCTATGAAAACCATTGTTGTTCTAATTCTCACCAGCATTACCCAGTTTGTTTTCCAGTCGGGCACAGCTCAGGCTGAGTCAAAAGTTGCGCCGACCCTGAAGGTGGCAGACGCCTATATCCGCACTATGCCCCCAGGTCGCACAACGACTGCTGGCTTTCTCACTATCAGTAACAATGGCCAAACTGATTGCCTACTGCTGACTGCCGAATCCTCTGTGTCCGATCGAGTGGAATTTCACGAGCATCAGCATATGGATGGCATGATGCGTATGCGACCGCTGCCGGACGGTGTCATTGTACCTGCAGGCCAGACTGTTATGTTCCAGCCTGGCGGCCTGCATATCATGCTGTTTAATGTCGCTGCCGATATCGACGTTGGTGGGGTTACGCAGCTCCAGTTCAACACAGATCATTGTGGGACCGTCAAATTCACTACAGAAATCCGCAGTCTCCTAGATAAGCCTATGGGTGGGATGCATCATTAATGAAGTTATTTAAAGGATTAAAGGCCAGATGGGGCCGCTCCTATACAGACTTAAGTGAAACGCTGTCAGCGGATTATGTAGGCGACCAGGCCCCCAAGGGACTGCGCTACAGTCTGCTGGCCAGTTTGATTGTGCTAGTGCTTTTATTACTGCTGGGCTGGTATTGGAGTAGTGAGCCGGAGACCTTTGATGTGCAGGCGGTCAATGCCCAGATGACAGGTGCCGAGCCGCCCGTCATTGGTTCCGTTACCACCTCTACCCTGATCCATGTTGTGGATATACTGCTGGAAAAGCCCGGGGGCTACCTGGCCAATGATGTCACTCCGCCGAGCCTGTGGTTAGATAATGTTCCCAGTTGGGAGTTTGGTGTGCTGGTGCAGGTGCGTGATCTAAGCAAAGCCATGCGTGAATCTTTCAGTCGCTCACAATCTCAGTCCACGGAGGACCGCGATCTCGCATTGGCGGAACCTAGGTTTAATGTCGATCATTTTAGCTGGGCTGTGCCCTGGCCAGAGCGTGAGTACGCAGATGGTCGAGACTATCTACACAGCTATTTGCTGCGGCTCAGCGACGAGCAGGAATTTGATGCCCAGTTCTATGCCCGCGCAGACAATTTGCGCTACTGGTTAAGCACGGTTGAAACCAGATTGGGCAGCCTGTCACAGCGACTTTCTGCCAGTGTTGGTCAGCGCCGTATCAATACAGACCTGTCTGGCAGCGCTGGCGCCAGGCAGTCAACTAATTCTCCTGATGAAATCAGCGTTAAGACCGATTGGCTGCTGATCGACAATGTTTTTTACGAAGCACGCGGCACCTCATATGCTCTGCTGCACTTTCTCAAGGCTATCGAAATAGACTTTGCCGACGTTCTGGCAAAGAAAAATGCGCTTACCAGTGTGCGTCAAATTGTACGAGAATTGGAAATGACTCAGCAGCCGGTCAATGCGCCGCTGATAGTAAATGGTGAGGGCTTCGGTGTGCTGGCTAATCACTCTCTGGTGATGGCCTCCTATATTAGCCGGGCAAATGCGGCAATTATTGATTTAAGGGAGTTACTCTCTCAAGGATAGAGGTCCATGACAGATGTCTTGAACACAGACGGAGTTGGTTCTGGGACAGAGGAGTCTGATACTGCGTTGTCAGGCGGATCACATGATGAATTAACGTCTGAGTTAAGCGCGGTCTTTAATCAGGATCTGAGTCGTGACCTTGTGGCCGCGCGCTTGAAAGGCGGGGTTATGGTGGTTGATCACAACTTTAAAGTGGTGATGATCGATCGCAAAGCTGCACATTTCTGTGGTCTCTCTCCAGGCCAATCTCAGGGCAAAAAGTTTTATTCATTATTTCCTGGCCTGTTAGGCAGCCTATTCGCCTCAGAGCTTCATCAGGTGCTTATCACCGAGGCTTCGGTCTGCTGTTCCAGACCCAGCGAAAATGCCCTCTTGGATCAGTTTTCCGACGCTTTCAAAGGTAGTCTGATAGATGAGGCGGCCTCGGTGGAAGCTATTGAGATAGCAGCCTACTGCGACGGCACCAATGTGTATGGGCTTATTCAGATTAACTTATCTGCCCATCAGGTCTGTCTTGATAGGTATCAGCCTCTGACCGTATCAGGTATACAAGAGGCTAGTGACAGTCAGTCGATTGCGGAGCCCAATGCAATAGTTCGCCAGCTTTATTTCGAGGACGCCGCAGCGATTGTCGTCGACTGCTATGGTTTTATCAATGCAATCAGTCCGGGTGCCGAGGAGCTATTCGGTTATGGCCACGACCTGCTAAAAGGTAGCTCCGTACGTCTTTTATTTCCTGGCCTCAATGGTGGTGAGGTGAAAGATATTGCGGTGAGTCTCGCTAGTCTATCGGCAGAAAATCATCAGGGTCATATTCTGGCCGCAACCTCAGAAGGTCAGCCGAGGCGTCTGGATATCAGTATCTTACACTGTGCCGACGATAGTGGAGAGCTGATACTGCTTTGTCGCGATTGCACAGAGATGGGTATGGCTGCCGAGGTGTTGGGCAATCGTGGACGCCTGTTTGATTGCACATCGAAAAGCGTTGCTGATGCGGTGCTGGTGGTTGATAGCGAGGGTTTTGTGCTTGAGATGAATCCGATTGCTGAGCAGTTACTAGGTTTTGAGCTGGACAGGTCAAAGGCCGCACAAATTCAGCAGGTGATGCCCCTGTCCAATGAAGAGACCGGCGTTCGAGTGTCGCCTGTCCATGAGGCTCTCACCAAGGACAGAAACATCGAAGTCAGCCAGTCGCTATTACTCAAGGTACGTGGGGCGGAGCCCATGTCCGTAGCGGTGTCAGTGTTTCCCATACGTGACCCAATGAACAGGGTTGAAACATGTTTAGTGATTTTTCGCCCTCTCAGCGAGGCGCGGCGAGTTTCCAGTCGCCTGCGCTGGCAGTCTAAGCACGACACCTTGACCGGCCTGCCCAATAGGAAGTCATTAGCAGAGCGTATTCAGCGCGCTATTGAAAGCGCCAAGCGCGAGGGGTCTATCCATGCATTGCTTTATATAGATCTCTATAATTTCTCGGTTATAAATGATACCAGCGGCCATATGGCAGGCGACGAAATGCTTATCCAGTTTGGTCGACTACTGCTTAAAACTGCTGGCCCCAGTGATATTGCAGCACGTATTGGCAATGACGAATTTGCCCTGTTGTTGCACTGCATTAACTATGACAAAGCCATGGCGATGGCTGAACAGGTGTTGGAGGTTATTAAGCGATTTAGCATCCCCTGGGAGGGTGAAACCCTGCGGGTTGGCGCTAGCATTGGTGGCATTATGATTGATAAAGATGCTCTGTCTGATATCGATCTTATGATTTCTGCGGGCTCTTCTTGTGCTGCTGCACGAGATAGGGGTCGCAATAAGATACATTTTCAGTCTTTTAACGAAGAGGTCAGTAAGCGCCGCAGCCTCGCCACCAGCATGCCGAAAGTGGTTTCCGCGCTGGATGAAAATCGTTTTACCCTATTTGCGCAGCCTATAGTCTCACTCAATAAAAATGTAGCACTGCCCAGGTATTATGAAATTCTGGTGCGCATGCGTGACAGCGATGGCACCATAGTTCCACCTTCGGAGTTTATTCCTGTGGCAGAACATTTTTCCTTAATTGATGATTTGGATAAATGGGTCTTTAGTAATGCGCTAAAATTTTTGCGAAAACTTCAGCTTAAGGGAAGTCCCTTGCCAACTCTAGCCGTGAATCTCTCAGGTGCCACAGTGGGCGATGAGAATGCGATTGACTATATCCTGGCTGGCTTCAGTGACACCGGCATAGCGCCCAAACATATTCAGTTTGAAATCACTGAGACAGCGGCTGTAAAGCATCTACCTGAAGCCAAGCAGCTAATCGCCACTCTGCGCTCAGTCGGAGTCTCTTTTGCTCTGGACGATTTTGGTAGCGGACTATCCTCTTTTGCCTATCTGAAAGAGCTACCCATTGACTGCCTCAAAATTGATTCGAGCTTTATTCAGACCATGGACAACAGTGAAGTGGACTATTCAGTGGTTAGTACTATCAACCACCTGGGTCATATCATGGGGGTGTCCACTGTGGCTGAGGGGGTAGAGAATAAGAAGCAACGTAAGCTGTTAGAAAAAATTGGCGTTGACTATATTCAGGGCTTTTTGGTTCAGCACCCCCGGCCTTTAGATAAAATTTTGCTGTAAAAGTTAGGCGATTTTCAGGCCGTTGTATTCTGAACTGTGCAGGCGTGGCCCATACTGTCCAACCACCGCACTGGCCGCTCGGTTGGCAAAAATAGCAGCATCCAGGCAGCTTTTCCCCTGAGTAATACCGTAGAGATAGGCTCCTGCAAACATATCCCCAGCGCCATTAGTGTCTACAGCAGTAACCGGCTGCCCCGCCGCGCGCTGGAAGCTGAAGCCATCAAAGATAATGGCCCCTTCGTCACCCAGAGTAATAGCAAACTGTTTGGCAGTTTGCTGGAGCATTGCCAGGGCAATATCCAGATCATCCGTTTCACACCAGCTCAGGGCTTCTTGTTTATTACAAAATAGCAGGTCAACACCGGACCCAATCATTTCCTGTAAGCCCTCTTTAAAGTGCTCAACAATACCCGGGTCTGAAAGACTAATAGCGACTTTGACAGAATGCTGCTCAGCTAATTCGCGCGCTTTTATGGCGGCGGCTCGCCCGGTTGGGCTGGTGACTAAATAGCCTTCGATATAGATATATTCTGAGCGACTAACCGCGGCTGCATCTATATCCTTAGGGCTCAGCTGTTCGCCAATTCCCAGATAGGAGTTCATAGTGCGCTCGGCGTCTGGAGTCACCATAACCAGACATTTCCCAGTAATACCAGATTCCAACTGCTCGGTACCACTGTGGTCAACGCCGTTATCGATTAAGTCTTGCAGATAGAATTGCCCATTATCATCATCAGCCACTTTGCAAGCCATATAGCCGGCGCTGCCGAACTGGGTTAGCGCAATGATAGTATTGGCGGCTGAGCCACCACAGGCGCGCTTGGATAGGGTGAGATGGTCTCTAAGGTTATCTATAAGGAAGGTCTGGCGCTCTTCATCGACCAAGGTCATCAGCCCCTTCTCAATTTTCAGGCGACTGAGATCGGTATCCGAGACCTGGATTTCTGTATCAACCAAAGCATTGCCCAGGCCATAGACATGATAATTCTTCACGGTTACCTAACCTCAGGACTTTGCGCTGTGGGTGACGATACCCTGCTGCGTGGCTAAGAAAAGTATATCCGCTGGTTTAATGGCAAATAATCCGTTAGTTACAACGCCGGTAATCTGATTAATTTTTTCTTCCAGATCACAGGCTGACCCCATGGGGTAAAGATGGTGCACATCCAAAATAAGGTTACCATTGTCGGTAACTACATTTTCACGCCACACTGGGTCGCCGCCCAGCTTAACTAGCTCTCTGGCCACATGGCTTCGAGCCATGGGGATCACTTCTACAGGTAGAGGGAAAGTACCCAGGTAATCTACCCATTTACTTTCATCAGCGATGCACACAAATTCGTTGGCAACAGCGGTAACAATTTTTTCGCGAGTCAGTGCAGCACCGCCACCTTTAATTAATTCCAGGCGGGGGTTGGCTTCATCAGCACCGTCGATATAGATATGCACCTCAGTCACTGCATTGAGTTCAAATACCTGAATACCGTGGCTGCGAAGTCTTTCCGCCGAGGCTTCAGAGCTGGCCACCGTGCCCTGAAATCTGTGCTTATGTTGGGCAATCAGATCGATAAAGCAGTTTGCGGTTGAACCTGTGCCTATGCCCACAATACTGTCGTCTTCAATTCTCTCTAAAGTGTAATCTACTGCGGCTTGAGCTACTGCCTGTTTAAGCTGATTCTGATCCACCGCGCACCCCAAAATAAAAAGTTAAAAACACAGTGGGAGATTATACGATTATCCACAGAGAAAAGGGGTACAAAAATCGCCTGCTTGAAAAGATTAGTAACAGGATGGACTGGCTAAAAAAACCTTATCAAACTACCATTGCCTCTAAGCTCGTTTTTCTGGAATCTCCATGTCTCAACAGTACGTGAAAAAAATTCTTGACGCTCGCATCTATGACTTAGCTATCGAGACGCCGGTTGATGCCGCGCCATTGCTTTCCCACAGGTTAAATAACCAGGTGCTCCTGAAGCGTGAAGATTTACAGCCAGTTTTTTCATTTAAGTTGCGTGGAGCCTATAACAAGCTTCGCCACCTTTCAGAAGAACAGTTAGCTACCGGTGTTGTGGCTGCCTCTGCGGGAAACCATGCTCAGGGCTTGGCTCTGGCAGCTAAAAAAATGGGAGTAAACGCTACGATCGTAATGCCACAGACTACACCGGCAATCAAGGTGGACGCAGTGAGAGCTCGTGGTGCTGAGGTGGTATTGATTGGCGATAGCTATGACGTGGCAGCCGCCCATGCAAATCAGCTAGTTGAGGAGCGGGGGATGACCTATATTCATCCCTTTGATGACCCAGAAATTATTGCTGGTCAGGGCACCATAGGCATGGAAATCCTGCGCCAGATCCCTAGTGACCTAGATGCTATCTTTATCGCCGTCGGTGGAGGTGGCCTCTGCGCTGGCGTCGCTGCCTATGTAAAAAATCTGCGCCCAGATATAAAAATTATCGCTGTCGAATCCGATGATGCAGCCTGCCTCGATGCTGCTATGAAGGCAGGCCATCCTGTGCGCCTCAAAGAAGTCGGCATTTTTGCCGATGGCACCGCAGTGGCGCAGATTGGCAAAGAGACCTTTAGACTTCTTAAGGATCTTGTTGATGAAGTTATTACGGTCAGCACTGACGAGATATGTGCGGCGATCAAAGATGTCTATAACGATACTCGAGCTATCTGTGAACCCTCGGGAGCCCTGGGTACCGCTGGCCTTAAAAAATACGTGGAAGCCCATGGGGTGGAAGGTCAGACCTTATTGGCTATTCAATGCGGAGCTAACATTGACTTCGATCGCCTGCGTTATATCTCTGAGCGCACTGAGACTGGTGAAAAACGCGAGGCCGTATTAGCTGTGACTATTGAAGAGAAACCGGGAAGTTTTCAGGCGTTCTGTCAGGCACTGCACCGGCGCAATATCTCTGAGTTTAACTATCGTTATAGCGATGATAGTCAGGCGCAGATATTTGTAGGCGTGAAAGTTAGCTCGGATTATGATCGACAACAGCTGATTGCCGAACTGATGGCAAAAGGCTATCAGGTATCTGATATGACCGACAATGAAACAGCTAAGTTACATATCCGACATATGGTTGGTGGTCATGCTCCCCAGGTCGGTGAGGAGCAGGTGTTCCGATTTGAATTCCCTGAGCGGCCCGGTGCTCTTATGAGTTTCTTGGTGCAGCTTGGCGGCCGTTTTAACATCTCCATGTTCCACTACCGCAACCATGGCTCGGCTTTTGGCCGAGTTCTGGTGGGCTTGCAGGCATCGAAAAAAGATCGCGCTGAGCTGATGCAGTTCTTAGATGAATTAGGCTATCGCTATACTGAAGAAACTGACAACGAAGCCTATAAGTTTTTCCTTGGAAGGCAGTAAAGCGACTTATAGCAAATCCGATATTTTACGAATTTGTAGAGCCTCAAAGCCAGAGCCTGCCAAGGCATCGGAAATAACCACGACCTGATCATCGGGAGAAAATTCGTCCCGCTTAACCATGATGGTGGCAGCAGCGGCTAGGGTTTTCTCTGAGTCATCATCCATTTCAATCTGATAGCTCAGTACGTTGCGATTGATGACTAGCTGCCGTCTGGTGCGACTGTTGTTAGTAAAGGCACAAACAATAGATTCTGGATGACAGTTAGTGATGCGATTGGCCATGCGGCCGCGCTTTGTGGGCACAATAATCGCTTTTGCTGAAATTGAGGTTGCCAAATCTACAGCCGCTTTGGCGATATGCTGCTTATCATTTTGGAGAATAAGATTATCGGTAAAACGCAGGCCGCGGCTGCTCTCAGTTGACCGCGCAATACGGTCGAGAATTTCAACGCACTTGACCGGATACTTGCCCACGGTGGTCTCGCCGGAGAGCATGATGGCGTCAGCTTCTTCATAGACGGCGTTGGCCACATCAGTCACCTCAGCCCGCGTCGGAATAGGATTCTCAATCATGGATTCAAGCATGTGAGTGGCAACGATAACGCGCTTGCCCATCTCGGCACAGGTACGAATAATACGTCGTTGAATTCGGGGCAATACTTCAAGGGGAACCTCGACACCCAGATCGCCGCGGGCCACCATAATGCCATCTGCAGCGGCGATAATTTCCACCATATTAGTAATCGATTCCTGATCTTCAAGCTTGGCAATGACCTTAACTTGATCGGCTTTTTCACCAAGCAGTTCTCGCAGCTCTTCGATATCAGCGGCCTGCCGCACAAAAGATAGCGCAATAAAGTCGACACCCTGCTCCATACCAAAGGCGATATCGCGGCGATCTTTGTCTGTAATGGCAGGCAAGTTAACGCGAATGCCAGGCAGATTGACGTGACGCTTACTTTTTAGCAGCCCGCCATCAATTACTTTTACCTGCATTACGCGGTCTTCTTTATTAAGCACCTGCAGATTGATCAAGCCGTTGTCGACGGTAATGATGTCATCAATATCCACATCATTAATCAGGTCATCGTAATTAATATGAATAGACGATGACTCAACATCTTCTGCACCGCGGGCAACAATTGAAATAACATCGCCCTCATTAAGATGCAGATCATTATCCATATCCCCAGTGCGAATTTCTGGGCCCTGAGTGTCCAAAAGTATGGCTATTGGGTGGTTAAGCTTTTTATTTAAGCTATGGATAGCCTGAATAATTTTGGCATGGGACTCATGGTTTCCATGGGACATATTCAGTCGCGCGACATTCATCCCTGCGTTGGCTAGCTTCTCTAGCATTTCGATGGATTCAGTGGCCGGGCCTATGGTGCAGATGATTTTTGTTTTGCGCATATTATCTCGTGGTCAGTTGCTATTAGGTGTACAGGAATATCCCAGCTCTGCTGGGACAGACTGGTTACTTCTTGGCAGCCATGAGCCAGGCCAACAAGCTTGGGTTTTAGGCGATTACTCCGGTTCATAAAGGCTAGGCTGTGGTCATAAAATCCCCCACCCATACCCATACGATTACCCTGGCGATCAAAGCCGACCAGAGGCATAAATATAATATCCAGGCTCCAGGCAGGGGCAATTTTTGATTGATCCAGCCTGGGTTCCGGGATACCAAAACGATTTGGCAGCAGTTCAGTGCTACGGCTGTATTGTCCAAAATAGAGACGATTTATTTTCAGCGGGTGAAGTATGGGCAAAAAGCAGCTTTTGCCCGCCTTTAGAGCTATATCCGTCAGTATGCTGGGGTCTATTTCGCCATCATTAGCCAGATAGATACCAATACGCTTCGCGCGCAGGAAAAAACTTTCTTTGCTAATTATGGAAGCCAGTTGCTCTGCACAGCTACGCTGCTGATCAGATGTCAGCGCGCGACGTCTAGCGCGAAGTTGCTGTCGAGTATCACCAGGGGTCATGGTTTAAGCCGCATATAATTAGATCCCAGAGTGCCGCTGCCAACGTGGCCTTGAACCGAAGAGTTCAAGGTGGCGACCCTCGCAACAAATCAGGCTTTCCGACGCACGGAATTGCACAACATTGTTGGCGGAGAGAGGCCGGGTAATAATTATCGGCTCAGGGACTTCTTGGCTGGCAAACACCCCAGGAGACCCTAGTATAGCAGAGCAAGACCAGAAAAATCCCTGTCAGCTGCCGAAATACTGGGTTAGATTGCGACTCAATTGGAGAGATCAGTAAGCACTGAATCCAATTTGATGTCCATCGACTGCAGCAGATTTGCTGCCTGACTACTTTGTTTAGAGGTTTCTTCGCTGCGGATTAAATCATGGGCCAGATTGAGGGCTGCCATGACCGCAATCCGCTCTGATCCAATTATATGTGAGCCGCGCCGAATTTCTTCCATCTTCTCATTGAGAACCTGCGCCGAGTACTCCAGGGCTTCACGTTCTTCGGGCTGGCAGTTGACCTGATACTCTTTATCGAGAATACGAATTTTGATAGACGTTGCCGACATAGCTACTGCTCCGCACTGAGGTTGCGCAGGCGATTAATCATGGTCTCTATCTTCTGTCGCGCCATTTCATTTTTCTCAATCAATTGGCTGCGTTCGCCAACGAGCCCAGCTTCCCGCTCACGCAGGGTTTGGTTTTCTCGCTTAAGCTGCTGACAAAGCTCAATTAGCCGGTCCAGCTTTTCTTCAAACTTATCTGAATCAGTCATCAGTACAGAAATTGCCATGGTTACTATGTTAGGTTCTAGCGGCATAACTATAGGCATTGTATAAGGCTCGGTCAATTGTCACGGCAGGAGTAGCCCAAATTACTCTCTATGCAGGCTAATCCGGGATGCAGCAGTATTTTAAGGATGTTAGGATGCGGGTTAATTGCACGAGGTGATACTGTGACTTTTGAACAACTCGAAGACCTGTTTTTTGCGCTAAAAATTTCCGCTAATCCATCGGCTTTTCATGGCTTTCTCTGTGGAAGGTTAAGCTGCGGCCCTGTCAACACGCAGGACCTGATCCAAGCATCGACAAAGTGGTTGGCGCTGGCCGAAGAGCAGACCGAGGCTGCAGAAAATGCACTTGAAGAATTTTATGAATCGGCGCTGAGTAATCTGCAAGATCTAAGTTTTCTGTTTCAACCGCTATTGCCGGACGATGAGCTGCCGCTTAACGAGCGGCTGGTGGCTGTTGGTGACTGGTGTAGCAATTATATTTCTGGGTTAGGTGATGGCATGGGTGCTGAGTTTGAGATCTCGGTGGACGGCAAAGAGGCGTTAGAAGACCTTGCAGCTATTGGCCAAATCTCCACAGACTTTGAGTCCGATGAAGACGGCGAACGCGACTATGCCGAGCTAGTGGAATATATCCGCATAGCAGTACAGCTGGTGTTCTCAGATCTCCATCCGGAGCTGGATGCTGAGGCCGAGCCAACCATTCATTAGGCTTAGGCTAGAAGGGCACCATTAATGATTTCACAAAAAGACTATGCGTCCAGGCGCAGCGATCTAATGGCGATGATGCAGAGCAATAGTATTGCTGTTATTGCCGCTGCGCCGGAGAGAATTCGCTCCAACGATACGCATTATCCCTACAAGCAGAGCACCACCCTTGGTTATTTGTCTGGTTTTCCCGAACCCGGATCGGTAATGCTTCTAATACCCGGTCGCGAGCAGGGCGAGGTGGTGTTTTTCTGTCGCGACAAAGATCCATTGCGAGAAACCTGGGATGGCTTTCGTCAAGGCCCTGCTGGGACTGTTGCTAATTTCGGGGCTGATGACGCCTTTCCTATTGATGATATAGACGAGATATTGCCTGGCATGTTGGAGGGTAAGGATCGCGTCTATTATGCCATTGGCAAAGATCCCGACTTCGACAAGCAACTTATGGCCTGGGTCCATGATGTGAAAGACAAAAGGGGCAGTGATGCGGTGCCCCCTGGAGAGTTTGTTGATCTTGATCACCTGGTGAATGAGATGCGCTTGATCAAATCTGCAGCGGAAATAAAGTTGATGCGCAAAGCTGGAGAAATTTCCGCCAGAGCTCATTGCCGTGCAATGCAAATCTGTCGGCCAGGGCTTTTTGAATATCAGCTGCAGGCCGAGATTGAGCACGAGTTTATGCGCTCCGGAGCCGCTGGCCCTGCGTATACTAGTATTGTGGGTGGTGGTAAAAACGGCTGCGTACTGCATTATATTGAAAACCGAGAAAAGCTTAATGCCGGCGATCTGGTGTTGATTGATGCGGGCTGTGAATATCAGGATTATGCCGCTGATATTACTAGAACCTTTCCGGTGAATGGCAGGTTCAGCCCACAGCAGGCTGCTATCTATGACATTGTGCTGGCGGCTCAGGCCGCGGCCATCGAGATGATAGCGCCAGGGTTGGAATATAATCTGGCCAATGACGCCACAGTGCGAGTTATTACTCAGGGGTTAGTGGAGCTGGGTATTCTCAGTGGCGATTTGGACGTTCTTATAGAGCAGGGTGCCCACCGAGATTTTTATATGCACAATGCCGGGCACTGGCTGGGCATGGATGTGCATGATGTGGGCGATTACAAAATTGACAACCAATGGCGTATTTATGAGCCCGGGATGGTGGTCACTGTGGAGCCTGGGATTTATATTTCTCCAGACAATATCAGAGTGGACGAACAGTGGCGCGGTATTGCCGTGCGCATAGAAGACGATGTACTGGTAACCAGAACTGGCTGTGAAGATTTGACCTCTATGGTGCCCAAAACTCGTGTGCAGATAGAGGCCTTAATGGCTGGCAAACAGAGTGCTTAGATGACAGTTGGTGAAACTAATACAGACTCCGATTACGATATTGTTATCGTAGGCGGCGGTATGGTGGGTATTAGCCTAGCACTACTGCTCAATAGTTGGGCCCAGAAACCTAAGGGTCAAAAGCCCTGGAAGATTCTGTTGGTCGAGGCTCAGCCGATTAATTCTGCACAGGGAGCTGGCTATAGTCCAAGCTTTGATGCGCGCTCGACAGCACTGTCTTGGAGTAGCCGCAAAATTTACCAGTCGATAGGAGTCTGGCCTGAGCTTGAGGCTCAGCTATCAGCGATTGCCCAGATTCATGTTAGCGACCGCAGTCACATGGGGCTGACTAGGATTGATGCCAAAGAGGCCGGCGTAGAGGCCCTGGGTTATGTGGTAGAGAATCGTTGGCTTGGGTCAGTGCTGCTTAACCAATTGAGCGCAACTAATATTGAAGTTCGCGATGCAGTTTGTATAAACAGCATTAAGCCCTTAGCCAGAGGTATGCAGCTAAGTATTGGGCAGCAAGTGATAAACGCTAGGCTGGTAGTGATTGCAGATGGTGCGGGCTCTAGCACAGCGCAGAAATTAGGCATCCAGACCCAGCGCACAGATTATGGCCAGACTGGTATTATCGCCAATATAGGCTTGCAAAAGCCCCATGCTGGTGTGGCCTATGAGCGCTTTACCGATCAGGGTCCAATGGCACTGCTGCCGCTCAGTAATTTTGATGGCCGGCCGCGCAGTGCTCTGGTCTGGACTCAGCCCAACGATGAAGCTGAATCTCTAATGTCTGCAGATGACCAAAGTTTTCTCGATCAATTGCAGCAGCGTTTTGGCCATAGGTTGGGGCGCTTCCAGCAGGTAGGGGACCGAATTTCCTACCCCCTGGCTCTCACGACATCCTCTGAACAGGTACGCCGCAATTTAGTGGTTATGGGCAATGCGGCCCATAGTCTCCACCCAGTTGCAGGTCAGGGCTTTAATCTCTCCCTACGTGATGCGGCTACGCTGGCCACCTGTCTGTCGGAGGTGACTAGTAATCAGCTTGGAGACTTGGAGACTCTGCAACAGTATCAGCACAAGCAGTCTGTAGATCAGCGCAATACATTAATATTTAGCGACAGGTTGCCCAAGCTATTTGGCCTGTCCTCGTCCGTAGCCGCCCTGGGCCGCAACTCGGGATTGGTGGCAATGGACCTTATTCCGGCTTTGCGCGGCGGCTTTGCCCGCTTTGGCATGGGCATGGCAACCCGGGAGGCGAGCTATAAATAGAATGGCGATTAATCAGTACGATATCATTGTTGTTGGTGCCGGAATGGTCGGTGCTGCCAGCGCCTGCTTGCTGGCCAAGGCCAGTCGTGCCGCCAGTGTAGGCCCCTTAAAAATAGCTTTGCTAGAGGCCCGTAAAGCACCGTCATTTAACCCCGATTATTATGACCCCAGAGTGGCGGCACTTACCGAAAAGTCCCGTCAAGTTCTCGATGAGTCCGGTGTCTGGAAGCAGGTTGTCGCAAAACGAGTAAGCCCCTATGAGGCCATGGAAGTCTGGGATGCAGAGGGCACAGGTAGAATCCAATTTGACTGTCATGATCTCCATCAGCCAAATTTGGGCCATATTGTAGAGAATTCTGCGCTGGTAGAGGCATTGCTTAGCGAGATTGAAACACTCGACAGTGTCGATTTCTATTGCCCTGCGGTGATCAGTAATTATGAATCCTCCGACAGCACTGTCAGTATTGTTCTTGATGATGGTACCGAACTCAGTGCTAGCTTATTGGTGGCTGCAGATGGCGCCAACTCGGCTATTCGCGACTATTTTAATTTCCCTCTTAAAGAGTGGGATTACGGTCATCAGGCGATTGTGACCACAGTAACAACCGAACAGCCCAATCAGAAAACCGCCTGGCAGCGTTTCATGCCTACTGGCCCCCTGGCCTTTTTACCGCTTGATAGTACTGGGAATGCTCAGCAGTGCTCGATTGTCTGGTCTCAGGAAACTGAGGTGGCGCAGCTACTCATGGCTTTGGATGACGCCGAGTTCTGTGCTGAATTGTCTCGCGCTAGTGAGTTCTGCCTGGGGCAGGTGAGATCGGTAGAGAAACGGTTTGCCATTCCCCTGCGTCAGCGCCATGCGGTTGACTATGTGGCTCACCGTGTGGCTCTGATCGGAGATGCTGCCCATACCATCCACCCTCTGGCCGGCCAGGGAGTGAATCTGGGTTTTGCCGATGTTCAGGTATTGGTTGAAGAGATAGTGCGCGCGCTAGAGCGGGGTGTGGATGTCGGTGATCTAAGCACCTTGCGTCGCTATCAGCGACGTCGAAAACCAGACAACCTTGCGACTATGGCCGCCATGGAAGGGTTCAAACGTCTGTTTGCAGCAGACCAGTTGCCGGTGCGTTTGTTGCGAAATATGGGTATGTCTAAGTTAAATGATTTTACTGCGGTAAAAAATCAGCTTATTAAGTTAGCTATGGGACTCTAGTCATTCCCGAAGTAGCTGGCATGGCAATCCTTACCTGCTATTGTCAAGAGCGATCAACTTAAAAGAGCCATTGTTGGCCAGGACCTCAACCCTGTTGAAGTATTGTTTGGCTTTTTGCTCCAGGGGGATAAAGGTATTCACCACAAACAGTGCCCTACCCATCGGGTTTAGCAGTCTTTTGGAGCCCTCGAGAAATTTGTTTGTCAGGCCGCCATCGATGGAAAAACCCTGATGAAATGGCGGGTTGCACAGCAGGCTATCAAAGCGGCCTTCCACCATATCACCAGCATCACCAGCAATCACGGCGTAGTCGATATTAAGCTGCGAGGCAAAATTTGCTGCTACCGCAGACAGTGCCGCGGCATTGTTATCGGTTGCGCTGACCTTATTGAAGCCATGGCGGCTTGCCTCGCAGGCGAGATACCCATAGCCACAGCCAAGATCCAGGACTGTCTCAGGTGGATGATCAAAGCTCTGAAAAAATTCCGCCAGATGTTCGATCAAAAAAGCACTGCCGCGATCGATTTTGTCCCAGCCAAAAATCCCGGGCTTGCTGATATAGGCATGCTCACTAGCAGATTTGAGGGTTCTTAGCCGAGCGTAGTCTTTATCGTCTAATCGCTCGCCGCCGAGACTCTGCAGGCAAATCTGGCCCAGATAGCAATTGCCTTGCTTTTCTCCCAGGCTGCGATCGCCAAATAGTTTACAGGCCTGTTTGACATAGGACTTGATGCCGTCATTTTTTTCACCGGTCAGCAACAGAGTGCCTCGGGGTTTAAGTAGCCGCACTGCCTGGTTGATAATATGGTGGCTACTGGCTCGTTCTTTGGATACCCGAAATAACAGCGCATCAAAACTATGATCTGGGTAAGCTGAAAAATCCCAATCATTGAATTGGCATTCGAGCCCAGCGGCGGTTGCACTGCGCGCTACATCAAATCTGTTGCTAACTAGGCTGATAGTGCAATGGGTTAGGTTTTTGATTTTTGTCCAGCTGGTGTTAGGCCAATTCTCATCGGCAATCAACAGGCACTGGCCGCTGAGACTTTGCAGTTGCTGCATTAGCAACGCAACGCTTCCGTCCTCTACCCCTAGCTTAGTTTTCATTATATGGATTTGACTTCATATTCCGTGAGCGGCCGATAATCGCCAGGCTCGAGATCTCTGTCTAAGACAATCTCACCGACCTGAAATCTATGCAGGCTCACCACATGATTGCCCAGTGCTGCAAACATACGTTTAACCTGATGATATTTGCCTTCGGCTATTTTTAAATTGAGATGGTGTTCATCAATTTGATCCATGCTGGCGGGCAGGCAGCGATGTTTCTCTCCCTCCAGCAGCACACCCTCGGTAAGTCTTGCAGTATAGTCCGGGCCTATAGGCTCGGCCAAACCCACCCTATAAATTTTGGCACAGTCAGACCTCGGCGATGTCAGGCGATGATTCCACTGCCCATCGTCGGTAATCAATAACAGGCCTGTGGTGTCTATGTCCAAGCGCCCAGCTATCTGCAGCTCCTCGCTACGGTGCTCAAACATCAGGCCGATAGCGGTGGGATTATTGTGATCTTTGGTAACTGACACCACACCGGCGGGCTTATTCATCATAAAGTAGCGACTTTTAGCCTGGCTGATGGGGGAGCCTTCAATGGCCACTACCTGATCAGCAGAAATTTTTTGTGCGGGATTGCCGGCTATCTCATCGTCAATGCTAACCAGACCATTTTTAATCAGGCGCTTGGCATCCGTGCGCGAAAGGTCTGTAGCATTGCTTAAGTATTTATCAAGGCGCAAGACTATTGGACATCCATTTTGGCGAGCAGTTGGGCCGCCTCTTTGGCAAAGTAGGTCAGGATGCCATCGGCTCCGGCTCGTTTAAAGGCGAGAAGAGATTCCAGAATCACCTGGTCGCGATCAAGCCAGCCATGGTCAAAAGCTGCACAGTGCATGGCGTACTCGCCGCTCACCTGATAAGCAAAGGTGGGCGCTTTTAATTCATCTTTAACGCGGCGCACAACATCCAGATAGGGCATGCCAGGCTTCACCATAATCATATCTGCGCCTTCGTCTAGGTCCAGGGCGCATTCGTGGAGAGCTTCATCTGTATTGGCTGGGTCCATTTGGTAGGTCTTTTTGTCACCACCTTTAATGTTGCTCGCTGACCCCACTGCGTCTCTAAATGGTCCATAGTAGCTAGAGGCATATTTGGCTGAGTAGGCCATAATCTGTGTATTGACGAAGCCCTGTTCCTCAAGTGCTTCGCGAATCTCGCCAATACGTCCGTCCATCATATCTGAGGGCGCAACAATATCTGCGCCTGCCTGGGCGTGAGATAGGGCCTGTTTCACCAGGATTTCATTGGTAATGTCATTGAGCACGTAGCCAGTGTCAGGGTCGATAATGCCATCTTGGCCATGGCTGGTAAACGGGTCCAGAGCAATATCGGTAATGACTCCCAACTCGGGGACCACTTGCTTAATAGCCTTCACTGCGCGCTGGGCAAGCCCTTCAGGATTGTAGGCTTCTTCCGCTAGTAATGACTTACTCTCCTGGTTCACCACAGGAAACAGCGCGATGGCAGGGATACCCAGGGCGGCAATTTCAACCGCTTCTTTTACCAGCAGATCTACTGAGAGCCGGTTGACACCTGGCATAGAGGCGATGACCTCTATCTGTTCTGTGCCCTCTACAACAAACATGGGTAGGATCAGGTCATTGGCCGAAAGTCTATTTTCGCTGGTCAGGCGCCGTGAGAAATCCATGGCGCGATTGCGACGCATACGAGTGTAAGGGTAGGGCCCACGATTAGTTTTAAAACTCATTTTATCTCCCGCACAGCGGCCATGGATTCTGGCCGCTTTCTAATAGCGGCACCTATGATACTGAAAAAATCAGGGCTACCGCTATCACTCGTTATTAGGCCTCGCAATTAAATACGCGCAAAAACTCTTTCTGCTGCAGCCAGGGTGTCTTCAATATCCTGGTCACTGTGCGCTGCGGACATAAACCCGGCTTCATAAGACGCAGGCGCCAGATATACGCCCTCTTCAAGCATGCCGTGGAAAAATTTTGCGAAACGATCGGTATCACAGGCCATAACTTGACTGTAGTTAATGATTTTCTCTTCCTCGGAAAAGAATAGGCCCCACATGGTACCCACATGATTGCTGGTCATTGCGATACCCGCTGCTCTAGCGCGCTCAACCAGGCCATTAACCAGACGATCAGTGCGTTCGATAACCGGCTCTAAAAAGCCTGGCTGTGAGATCAGCTCCAAGGTAGCTAGACCGGCGGCCATTGCCACGGGATTACCCGATAGAGTGCCGGCCTGATAGACGGGACCTAGTGGAGCAATCTGTTGCATGATTTCTCGCTTACCACCAAATGCGCCAACTGGCATACCGCCGCCAATTACCTTTCCTAGGCAGATCAAGTCAGCATCAATACCATAATGACCAATTGCTCCCTGCTGGCTAATTCGGAAACCGGTCATCACCTCATCGATAATCAGTAGCGCCCCATGGGCCGTGCAGCACTCGCGAAGTGCCTCGAGAAATCCTGGGATAGGAGGTACACAGTTCATATTGCCAACTACTGGCTCAACGATAATACAGGCAACCTGATCGCCAATTTCAGCGAAGGCCTGTTTAACCTGCTCTATATCATTGTAGTTCAGGGTGACTGTATGATCGGCTAAGCAGTCCGGCACGCCTGGCGAACTGGGTACACCCAGTGTCAGGGCACCAGAGCCAGCCTTAACCAACAATGAATCGGAATGGCCGTGATAACAGCCCTCAAATTTAATAATCTTGTCACGACCTGTATAACCTCTGGCTAGCCGAATAGCACTCATGGTAGCTTCGGTACCAGAGTTAACCATGCGAATCATCTCCATACCTGGGACAATCGAGCAGATTTTATCGGCCAGCTTAATCTCGAGCTCAGTAGGGGTCCCAAAGGTCATGGCTTTTTCCAGCTGAGTGCGAATCGCCTGTAAGACTGTTTCGTGACCATGGCCCAGCAGCATGGGCCCCCAGGACAGCACGTAGTCTATATAGCGCTTGCCATCAGCATCAAACATATAGGGGCCGCTGGCACGATCAAAGAAAATCGGGGTGCCACCGACCGCTCGAAAGGCACGCACGGGTGAATTAACGCCGCCGGGAATATGTTGCTGGGCCGCCTGGAACAGGCGTTGTGAGCTTGGGTTTGAATCTGCAGCTGTGTCTGACATTAAACGATCCTAGGGAATAAATGATGTTGCCGAATTGGGACTATGTATTATCCTAAATTAACAGGCTGGAAGCTATTTAAGCGCCCAATTAACCCATCAGGAATTAGCACAGCGATTTGTTATGGATATTAAACAGGTTTTACACTTCTGGTTTGGCCCAAAAATAACCGTTAAAACCCCCAAAAATCAAGCAAGGCTCTGGTGGAGTAAGCAGCCAGAAGTAGACCAAAGGATACGACAGAAATTTGAAGTCGGATTACAGAATCTGATGTCTGGCAAGCATAAAGACTGGTTGCAAACCGCCCAGGGTAGATTGGCGGCGATCATTGTTCTGGACCAGTTTTCACGAAATATATACCGTGATACATGCCAGGCATTTACTCAGGATAGCCTGGCCCTAACATGGTGTCTTGAGGGAATGGAGAGACAGCAGGATTTGGAACTTGCACCCATTCAGCGAGTATTTTTCTATTTGCCTCTGGAGCACTCCGAGGAACTTGCTATGCAGAATCTGTCCTGTCAGAAATTTGCTGAGTTGCTGGATGACAGTATAAAGATTCAGGGGGTGTCCCGAGATGGAGACTTTGAGGAGTTTTATCGCTATGCGGAGAGTCATCGCGATGTAATTAAGAAGTTTGGTCGCTATCCACATCGTAATCGTATTTTAGGGCGAATGGATACTGAAGAGGAAACCAAATACCTGAATACTCCGGGCAGTGGTTTTTAGAATCACTAACTGGTGCAGCTAACTAAAATGGCTGAACGATCACCAGGATAACAATTGCGACCAAGAAGAGCACTGGTACCTCATTAAATACTCGGAAGTAAACATGACTTTTATCGCTGCTATCCTCTGCCAGTTTTTTCATATGCCCCCGACACAGATAATGGTAGCCAATTAATAGCACGACCAGTGCTGCCTTGAGCTGAAACCAAGTCTGACTTAGATAGCTTTCAGGGGCCATAGAGACCAGCCATACTCCCAGCAGAACAGTGGCAACCATGGATGGGTTGGCGATACCTGAGTAAAGTTTGCGCTGCATAATCTTAAAGCGCTCGATACTAATTCGATCCTCGGACATGGCGTGGTAGACAAAAAGTCTAGGCAAATAAAACAGCGCCGCAAACCAGCAGATAACCGCGATTACATGAAAAGCTAATACCCATTTGTACATTTGCGTCTCCACTGAGCAAAGTTTACAGCCGCGCCTTTAGTATTGGCATAGTTGGTTGACTGACTTTCGGGTATTATATGCGGTCGGAACGATTCTGGATATTCAAAAGCGAGGCACTGGTGGTGAAAGTTGGTATTGTAGGAGGAACAGGCTACACAGGGGCAGAATTACTGCGCCTCTTGGCCGGGCACCCAAATGCTAAGGTCACCTTGATTACTTCGCGCAGCGAGCAGGGCGTGCCTGTTGCAAATCTGTACCCCAATCTTAGAGGTATCGTAGATCTAGCATTTTCAGCGCCAGATGTTGCTAGCTTGGCCGAATGCGATCTGGTGTTTTTCGCCACGCCCCACGGTGTAGCGCAAAGCACGGTGCCTGCTATTTTGGCTGCTGGTACTAAGGTGATAGATCTATCTGCAGACTTTAGAATTAGAGATATTGCCCTGTGGGAAAAATGGTATGGCCAGGCCCATGCTGCGCCGGACTTAATAGCTGACGCAGTCTATGGCCTGCCAGAGTTCAATCGTGAGGCGATTCAAGGTGCCCATCTAGTGGCCTGTCCGGGCTGCTATCCCACCAGTGTGCAGTTAGGCTTTTTGCCATTACTGGAATCGTCGAGTATTGAGACAGATGACCTGATAGCCAATTCAGCTTCAGGCGTTAGCGGTGCAGGTAGGCAGGCAAATGTTGCCAATCTTCTGTCTGAGGTGAGCGATAGTTTTAAAGCCTATGGGGCTGCAGGGCATCGGCATCAGCCCGAAATTGAGCAGGGTCTATCGGATATGGCTGGCAGGGAAGTTGGACTAACGTTTGTGCCCCATCTACTGCCAATTAATCGCGGTATACATACCACTTTATATGCGAACTTGCTGGATAAAGATATTGATGTGCAGGCGCTCTTTGAGCAGCGTTATGCCGATGAGCCCTTTGTCGATGTGCTACCGGCGGGCAGTCATCCCGAGACTAGAACTGTCCGTGGCTCCAATTACTGCCGTATAGCTGTGCATCGTCCTGGTAATGGCAATAAAGTTATTGTTCTGGTGGTTGAGGACAATTTAACCAAAGGCGCGTCGGGACAGGCTATACAATGTATGAATCTGATGTTTGGACTTCCCGAAACTGCTGGTCTTAGCATGCCGGGAATGATGCCCTAATGGCTGAGGGCAAGCCGGTAGTTATTAGCTACAGCCCCGCTCAGAAATACTGGATAATTGCGGCCGTGATAGCCGTGCTGTTGGCGGTCCTGGTTCTCGGAAAATTCTGGGGCAACGAAATCTCAAATAGAGAGCTGTTAGAAAAGGCGTCTCTGGAAATTCAGGTAGCTACCCTCGAAGCTAAACTTGCCGAGCAGAATGTCGAGTTGAGCCGTTTTTCTCTGAGCTCTAATGTAGATGCTGCGGCCTTGGAAAGCAGCCGCCAGGAAATGATTGGCCTGCAGCGCAAGATATATCAGCGTGACGAAGAGCTGCGCCTATATAGAGAGTTGCTTCAGGACAGTAAACAACCCAGCGGCCTCTCAGTGGGAGATATCAACCTAGTGGCGATGGACGATGGGCGTATAAGATACCGCTGGGTCGCCCGGCAAAAAACAGCCAAAATGAAAACTCTCAGTGTCTATGCGGCAATGTGGGTTCTTGGTACTCAAGAGGGTGAGCTGGTTAAGCTGTCTATTGCTGATCTGGACGATCAGATTGAGCAATTGCCGATTAAGCTGGACTTTAAGTACTTTTCAATTAATCAGGGTATATTGCAGCTGCCCCCGGGCTTTATTCCAGAGCAGGTGCAGATTACATTGAGATATACTTGGATGGACAGGATACAATCCGATCAGAAGTTTGATTGGATCTTGGAGAGTTAGACTATGTTTGGTACAAAAACGGGTAACAATGCTGGCGCATTTCCTGTGGGTTCGACCACGTTGATCGCGGCAGAAACAGAGCTGCAGGGCACTCTGGTCTTCACTGGCCATCTGGAGATCGAGGGCAAAATTTTTGGCAATGTAGTTTCAGATGATGAAAATGCTCGTGTCAGAGTATTGCCCGGTGGCTCTGTGGAAGGAGAGATTCGTGCTGCCAATGTGGTGATTAATGGTAGGGTTAAGGGTAATATTTACGCGGGCACCAAAGCTCAGTTAATTGCGCAGGCCAGGGTTGAGGGCAATGTCCATTACAGCATTATTGAGATGGAAAGCGGCGCAGAAATTATCGGCAATCTCGTGCATGCGGCGCTGCCGACTAATATCAGCGAATTCCCTAAAGAGAATCTCACCTCTGAGGTGTCCGAATCTGCAGGCAAGACTAAGCAGCCGCCGCTTTAGTATTTTTTGACTGACCAGCCGTTTTGGTCAGAGGACATGGAGTAAAAATGTCAGGTATCCAAACATTCACACCAACAGCATTAGATGTTACAGACAGTGCTGTGGCCAAAGTGAAAAGCCTCAAGGCAGAAGAAGATAACAGTGAGCTCAAATTGCGGGTCTATGTGACCGGCGGTGGCTGTTCAGGGTTCCAATATGGTTTTTCGTTCGAAGAGGCAATGGCCGAGGATGATACGCCAGTGTCACGAGATGGCGTTACTGTGTTGGTGGATTCCCTGAGTTTTCAATATCTTGCGGGGTCAACGGTGGACTATGAAGAGGGGCTCATGGGGTCTCGATTTATTATTACCAATCCCAATGCTTCCACCACTTGCGGTTGCGGGGCGTCTTTCTCGATTTAATAAGGATATAAGCCAATGAAAAAGATTTTCATACTGATTACTTTTCTCTTTCCACTGCTAGCTCAGGCTCTACCTACTGAGCCAGCCAGCCCCATAACTACAACGGATATTGCTTTTGATTCTGGGCTTATTGCGCGCATAGATCTTGAACAGGCGGATGAAGTGATTGAGGCGTTGAGAAGGGTAGAGGCCTATCATCAACAGGTAGGTTTTGGTGTCGATCATCCTCCGGTAGCCTTCGTGATTTTTGGTCCCCCGGTGGCGATCTTTTTCAAAGACAACTATCGCAGCAATAAGCAGATTATTGACCTCGCCGCTCGCCTGGTCGCTCTCAATATTATTGATGTTAAGGTCTGCGAATTTAGTTATCAGGCTGAGGGCTTGGACAGCAGTAACTTACTGCCTTTTGTCACCACTGTGCCTTTCGGCCCAGATGAAGTTACAAGACTAGTGCAAACGGAAAAATACAACTACTTTTAGTTAGGTAGATAGATGCCGCCTAATATTGCCGCCTTTTTGGCTCCTGTGACAGCCGGGAGATTGCCTGTTTTAAGCTCTATTCGCTGCTTGGCCAGCCAGGCAAAAGCGCAGGCCTCTACCCAATTTGGGTCCAGACCCAATGCCGATGTCGTCTCTATTGTTGTCGGAAGTACCTCTGCCAACTCAGTCATGAGAGCCCCATTAAAGGCACCCCCGCCACAGACAAATACCTGCTTGACCTTCAGACTGAGATTAATAATTTCAGTGGCAATAGTTTCGGCGGTCAGACGCACCAATGTCGCCTGCACATCCTGAGGCACAATCATGGGCAATCGGTTGAGCTGATTATCAAGCCAGGCAAGGTTAAACGTCTCGCGCCCGGTACTTTTAGGCGCCTTAGCAGCGAAAAACTGATGGGATTTTAGTAAGGCAAGAAGCTCGTCATTGACCGACCCGGTGGCACCCCAGGCACCGTTATCATCATAATTCTGGTTGAGGTGTCTGTGGCACCAGCCATCGAGAAGAAGATTTCCGGGGCCCGTGTCGAATCCAATGCAGCCACTGAGTTGTTCTGGGCTACCGGCAGGTAGCACTGTGATATTGGCAATGCCACCAATATTGAGGATAACCCGATTGTGTTGGCTATGAGTAAATAGTTGGCGGTGAAAGGCCGGCACCAATGGTGCGCCCTGACCACCCAGAGCCATATCTTTGCGACGAAAATCCGCAACTACTGCGCAGCCGGTTCGGGCTGCTATTAAATTGGCATCACCAATTTGTTGAGTAAAGGCAATTTTTCCGGCCTCTGGTGCAGAGTGGCGCACGGTCTGACCATGGCTACCTATCGCAATGATCTGATCAGGGCTAATGTTTTGCTGCGTCATCAGTGCTAGCGCAGCTTCCGCAAAAAGCGCGCCGAGACGATTATCTGTCTCAGCTAAGAGTTCAACGCTGTCATCACCGGGTTGGCAGAGGCTGTAGATGGCGCGCTTCAAATCACCTGGAATAGAATGAGAATGGCAGCCAATGAGGCTGAACTGCTGGCTATCAAAGCTCAGGGCTGCAGCATCAATACTATCGATGCTAGTGCCTGACATAAGGCCTATATAGATATTGGCCATCAGGCGTGACTAATTGGCATTTAAGTTGCCGCCGTTTTTCGTTGCAGCAAGCTGAGTAGGCTGCTGGTACTCTGCCAATTGGATAAGTTTAGGTGCGGTGGCGGCCAGAAAGGCGACCTTATCTGCATCGGCAATCGGGCGCGCCTGTGGCAGCTTTACGGTGCGCGGATTGCGGTGAACTCCATTGACGAGAAATTCATAGTGCAGGTGCGGTCCGGTGGCATATCCGGTTGAGCCTACGGTACCTATGAGTTGACGCTGACTTACAGTCTGGCCCTTACGAACCTTTTTGCGATTGAGATGCAGGTACTTGGTGGTATAGGTCTGGCCGTGCTGCACAAAAACATAGTTGCCGTTCGCTTTACTATAGCCGGTTTCAACTACTTTACCATCACCGGCCGCGTATACTGGCGTGCCCCTTGGTGCTGCATAGTCAACGCCTCGGTGAGCTTTTATTTTTTTGTGAATCGGATGTTTTCTGCGCAGATTAAAGCCTGAGCTAATACGAAATATATCCAGTGGAGTACGCAAAAAAGCTTTGCGCATACTCAGGCCTTCGGGGGTGTAGTAATTACTGAGTCCCTGACTGTTGGTGAAGCGCACCGCTTTATAGGTTTTGCCACGATTGGTAAATGAAGCGGCAAGGATATTGCCAACACCAAACTTTTCGCCCTCAAGATATTTGTCTTCAAAGATGAGAGAAAAAGAGTCACCCTGGCGAATGTCGAAAACAAAGTCGACATCCCAGCCGAAGATATTGGCCAGCTCCATAATTAGCTTGTCAGGTAAATTGGCTTTCTTAGCCGAAAGATAAAGAGAGTCCTGAATAACACCTTCTCTGTAGCTAATTAAGACATCGGGTTCGCGCAGCTTTTTCACGGCACTGTAGCTGCCATCGTTGTAGTTAAAAACAAGGCTCTCCAGGGGCGACACAACATAATGTAGTTCGACTAGCTGTCCTTTTTCATCAGTGCCAAAGCGAAATTTTTCGCCGGGATATAAATTGCGCAGCGACTTACCATCTTTGGAGGAAGAGACTTGATAGACATCTTTGGGGCTTAAATTGGCGCGCAAAAATAAGGTAGAAAGGTTATCTCCCGCCCCCACGGCCTGTTCTTTCCAGTTAAGTTCAAAATCTCTTATCGCTGGAGCAGGAGTTTCTGTTGCTGCACTCTCTAAGTCGATTGCTAAGGGTTCCGCGATCTGGCGTCTTGGTTCGACACCGCTATCAGGATACAGGGTCAGGGCTATCGGGCTAACGGCTAATAATGAGACGAGAATAAGATTACGTCGTGGAAACTCACGAAATACTGACAGCAAAAAACCAGCGAATTTTTGCAAGTTGTCCATTGTTGATAAGCGCCAACATTGTTGAATTCGCGCAAGTTTAGCTCGATTTATTAATAAGTTACAACGCGGGCCAACTTCTTTATCAGGAGTACCGCACAGAATGGGGCTAGCTGGGTGTAAGTCTGCGACATAACAGCCGTATGAAATTCTTGTATTTGGCTCACCAATCTGTAGAGTTGGCGATCCTTGTAACTCAGCAGTGAAATTGGAAGAATGAAGCAAAGTGGTAAGCAATTAATAGAGCAATTGCGCGATCGTGGTCTGGTTGCGCAGATATCTGGTGATGCGGAACTCGAGGGGCACTTAGATCAGCCTCAAACCCTATACTGTGGCTTTGATCCTACAGCTGACAGCCTACACCTGGGGCATCTAGTTCCTTTGCTTGTGCTCAAGCGCTTCCAAGAAGCTGGGCACACCCCCATCGCATTGGTCGGCGGCGCCACGGGCATGATTGGAGATCCAAGCTTTAAAGCTGATGAGCGCAAGCTCAATACTCCGGAAGTTATTGCCGGCTGGGCAGATAAAATTAGAAATCAGGTGAGCCAGTTTATTGATTTCGATTCTGCAGATAACGCTGCAATCGTTGCTAATAATCTCGACTGGACTGCTAAGATGAGCGCGCTGGACTTCCTGCGTGATGTGGGTAAGCATTTCTCTGTTAATGCCATGATAAATAAAGAGTCTGTAAAGCAGCGTATCGATCGCGAGGGCTCAGGCATCTCTTTTACCGAATTCTCATACTCTCTATTGCAGGGGTTAGATTTTGCTGAGCTCAATCGACGCTATGATTGCACTCTGCAAGTGGGTGGTAGTGATCAATGGGGCAACATAGTAGGTGGCATTGATTTAAGTCGACGCCAAAACCAAGCTAAGTGCTTTGGTCTAACTGTGCCCCTAATTACCAAAGCTGATGGCACCAAGTTTGGTAAGACTGAAGCTGGCGCTGTCTGGCTGGACCCCAAGAAAACCTCGCCCTATAGCTTCTACCAGTTCTGGCTTAATGTTGCCGATGCGGATGCCTATAAGTTTCTAAGTTACTTTACGTTCCTGCCTCTGGCCGAGATTGAGAAAATCAAGGCGGAGGACGATGCCGCTGAGGGTCGCCCTCAGGCGCAGAGTATTCTGGCGCGAGAGGTTACTCGATTAGTACATGGTGAGCCGGGCCTAGATGCAGCGCTGCGAATCACTGATGCATTATTCAGTGGGGATATAAAAGATTTGTCCGAGCAGGATTTTGAGCAGCTATCTCAGGACGGCTTGCCTTCTTCAGAGCTGACTACTGATGGGCTCCAAGATACGCCCCTCACTCTTCTGTTAACAAACTGCGGTATGGTTAAAGCGGGTCGCGAAGTAAAAGATGCGCTGGGGCGTAATTCCGTGTTTATTAATGGCGAGGCTAAGGGCCCAGCAGACAATATGAACACCCCACAAAACTTTGACTCCAAAAACGCGCTTTACGGCCGTTACTTTATGGTCCGGTTGGGCAAGAAGAAATACCATCTTTTTGAGCTCGTTTAGCAGGGATTCAGGCGCCTTTAACCGCTCAGCAAAAATAAACCGAAATACTTGTTGACAGTCTGCGGCCTGTCTGTAGAATGCGCGCTCCCAACCGGGTGAGCCGCTCTAGGAAAGCCGGCAAAAACTAACGAAAAAGACTGTTTATATTTATTTTCTGTTAGTTGTTGACAAGTTGATTCGCGACGCTAGAATGCGCGCTCCCAACAGCAATGTTGAGACACGAAATAAGCGTTACGAACAGAGAGTGAAAATTAAGTTAAATAAATCACTTTCGACTGTTGACAAAGGGTCGGCGTTCTATAGAATACGCCCCCCGCTCAGATGAGCGAATCGTTCTTTAAAAATATAATCAAGCAATGCGTGTGGGCACTTGCTAGTTGATATTGGATACATATATATCATAGGCAAGTGACTCATCGATTCATTTATGAATGTGATAAGTTCAAACTTATGAAACTGAGATTTTGAATGGTAAAGCAAGTTTTGCGTAACCATTTCCTCGACTTAATTGGAGAGGTTAAACGATTAAACTGAAGAGTTTGATCATGGCTCAGATTGAACGCTGGCGGCAGGCCTAACACATGCAAGTCGAGCGCGAAAGCACTTCGGTGTGAGTAGAGCGGCGGACGGGTGAGTAATG